>NZ_LGEA01000088.1 GCF_001280065.1 Streptomyces sp. NRRL B-1140 | reverse complement strand
GGCCACTTTCTGGCCTCGGTGAGCAGTTCGACCGCGCCGGCCGACCAGTCCACGTGGGTCGAGGGGCGGTCCACGTGCAGCGTGCGGGGCATGACACCGTGCCGCATCGCCATGATCATCTTGATGATGCCGCCGACACCCGCGGCGGCCTGCGTGTGCCCGATGTTCGACTTCAGCGAGCCCAGCCACAGCGGGGCGTC
>NZ_LGEA01000087.1 GCF_001280065.1 Streptomyces sp. NRRL B-1140 | reverse complement strand
TCGAGCTTGGCCGGGTACTCGTTCGGCGTGTCCAGCTCGGGCGCGTACGTGGCCGGCTTGGAAGCGTTGTAGAAGGAGTTGGTCGGCTGGTCGGCGTGGGTGGGGATCATGTACTTCTCCATCAGATCCCACGCGCCGTTGAACTTCGACCAGTCACCCGTGACCTTGCCGTACATGGCCTGCAGCCACAGGAGGTAGCTGTA
>NZ_LGEA01000086.1 GCF_001280065.1 Streptomyces sp. NRRL B-1140 | reverse complement strand
TCACCAGGTGTGGCCCCCCTTCTCCCGAAGTTACGGGGGCATTTTGCCGAGTTCCTTAACCATAGTTCACCCGAACGCCTCGGTATTCTCTACCTGACCACCTGAGTCGGTTTAGGGTACGGGCCGCCATGAAACTCGCTAGAGGCTTTTCTCGACAGCATAGGATCATCCACTTCACCACAATCGGCTCGGCATCAGGTCTCAG
>NZ_LGEA01000085.1 GCF_001280065.1 Streptomyces sp. NRRL B-1140 | reverse complement strand
CACTTGATCGTCTTCTCCTTCTAGTACTGCTCTTCGGAGCGTGGAACGTCGAGGGAAGCGGGGAGTGTGTCGGGCACGCTGTTGGGTGTCTGAGGGAATGAACTTTCCTCAGTTGCCGGCCCCAGTGCACTCGGACCGTAAGGGTTCGGGGTGATGGGTGGCTGGTCGTTGTTTGAGAACTGCACAGTGGACGCGAGCATCTGTGGC
>NZ_LGEA01000084.1 GCF_001280065.1 Streptomyces sp. NRRL B-1140 | reverse complement strand
GGCAGTACTAGCGCCTGATCCATCCTGGATCGTGCCGAGTAGTCAACGTTCCACCCATGAGCAACCAGCATCAGACGTTCGCTGATGTACTGGCCTCTGACCTCACCCCAAGGGGATCGGTAAGAAGTGCTCCTTAGAAAGGAGGTGATCCAGCCGCACCTTCCGGTACGGCTACCTTGTTACGACTTCGTCCCAATCGCCAGTCCCAC
>NZ_LGEA01000083.1 GCF_001280065.1 Streptomyces sp. NRRL B-1140 | reverse complement strand
ACGCGGCTGGGTGATCCGATCGAGGCGCAGGCGATCGTGGCGACGTACGGGCAGGGGCGGCCGGAGGGCCGTCCGCTGTGGCTGGGGTCGCTGAAGTCGAACATCGGGCACGCGCAGGCGGCGGCCGGTGTGGGCGGGGTCATCAAGATGGTGGAGGCGATGCGGCACGGTGTGCTGCCCAAAACCTTGCACGTGGATGAGCCGACGCCGCA
>NZ_LGEA01000082.1 GCF_001280065.1 Streptomyces sp. NRRL B-1140 | reverse complement strand
GGTCAGGTAGAGAATACCGAGGCGTTCGGGTGAACTATGGTTAAGGAACTCGGCAAAATGCCCCCGTAACTTCGGGAGAAGGGGGGCCACACCTGGTGATGGGCTTTACGCCTTGAGCTGGGGGTGGCCGCAGAGACCAGCGAGAAGCGACTGTTTACTAAAAACACAGGTCCGTGCGAAGCCGTAAGGCGATGTATACGGACTGACGCCTGC
>NZ_LGEA01000081.1 GCF_001280065.1 Streptomyces sp. NRRL B-1140 | reverse complement strand
GGTCAGGTAGAGAATACCGAGGCGTTCGGGTGAACTATGGTTAAGGAACTCGGCAAAATGCCCCCGTAACTTCGGGAGAAGGGGGGCCACACCTGGTGAGAACACTTGCTGTTCGAGCTGGGGGTGGCCGCAGAGACCAGCGAGAAGCGACTGTTTACTAAAAACACAGGTCCGTGCGAAGCCGTAAGGCGATGTATACGGACTGACGCCTGC
>NZ_LGEA01000080.1 GCF_001280065.1 Streptomyces sp. NRRL B-1140 | reverse complement strand
CGACGGCATCACCGTCCCCGACCTCGCAGTCGACGACCCGCACGGCGCGCGGACCCTGGTCCTGGGCTGGGGCTCGACGTACGGGCCGATCACCGCGGCGGTTCGGCGGCTGCGCCGGGCCGGGGAGTCGATCGCGCAGGCACATCTGCGCCACCTCAACCCCTTCCCGCGGAATCTGGGTTCCGTGCTGGAGCGTTACGACAAGGTGGTGATCCCCGAGATGAACCTCGGGCAGCTCGCCACGCTCATCCGGGCGAAGTACCTGGTCGACGCCCACTCCTACACCCAGGTCAACGGCATGCCGTTCAAGGCGGAGCAGCTCGCCGCGGCTCTGAAGGAGGCCATCGATGGCTGAGACGTCCACGCACGGCACGGGCACCATCGAAGCGCTGTCCCTCGTCCCAAAGGCCGAGGGCAGGCAGTCGATGAAGGACTTCAAGTCCGATCAGGAAGTGCGCTGGTGCCCGGGCTGCGGCGACTACGCCATCCTCGCCGCGGTGCAGGGCTTCATGCCGGAGCTGGGCCTGGCGAAGGAGAACATCGTCTTCGTCTCCGGCATCGGCTGCTCCTCCCGCTTCCCGTACTACATGGACACCTAACCTCAAGATCCTGCTGTTCAACAACCGGATCTACGGCCTGACCAAGGGCCAGTACTCGCCCACCTCCGAAGTCGGCAAGATCACCAAGTCGACGCCGGTGGGCTCGCTGGACGCGCCGTTCAACCCGGTGTCGCTGGCGATCGGCGCGGAGGCGTCGTTCGTGGCGCGGACGGTGGATTCGGACCGCAAGCACCTGACGGAGGTGCTGCGCCAGGCCGCCGCCCACCAGGGCACGGCTCTGATCGAGATCTACCAGAACTGCAACATCTTCAACGACGGCGCCTTCGACGCCCTCAAGGACAAGCAGCAGGCCGAGGACGCCGTGATCCGGCTGGAGCACGGCAAGCCCATCCGCTTCGGCGCCGACCTGGCCAAGGGAGTCGTGAGGGACCCGGCGACCGGTGACCTGAAGGTGGTCGCGGTGACGCCGGACAACGAGGACCGGGTGCTCGTCCACGACGCCCACTCCCCGTCCCCGACCACCGCGTTCGCACTGTCGCGCCTCGCCGATCCGGACACCCTGCACCACACCCCCATCGGCGTCCTGCGCTCCGTCGAGCGGCCCGTCTACGACACCCAGATGGCCGACCAGCTGGACCAGGCCATCGAGCAGCACGGCAAGGGCGACCTGGGCGCGCTGCTGGCCGGCGGCGACACCTGGACCGTCGTCGGCTGACCTGCCGGACCCGCCCGAGGCCCGGGACCGCTAGGAGGCGGCCCGGGCCTCGTCGTACGTCTGCCGCGCCTTCTCCACGTCGTCCATGCGGTCGCGCGTCCACTGCGACAGGGCCCGTACCTGCTCGGCGGCCTCGCGGCCCAGGCCGGTGAGGGAGTAGTCGACGCGTGGCGGGATGACCGGCTTGGCGTCGCGGTGGACGAGTCCGTCCCGTTCCAGGGTCTGGAGGGTCTGCGTGAGCATCTTCTCGCTGACGCCCCGGCCGCCGCCGTAGGCGCTGATCGTCCGGCGCAGTTCGCTGAACCGGTAAGGGCGGTCCAGGAGCTCGATCAGGACGAGCACGCCCCAGCGGCTGGTCACGTGCTCCAGGACGAGCCGGTACGGGCACAGGGCTTCCTTTTCACTTACCGCCATGCCAGTACCTTACTTGAAAGTGGGTACTTTCCAGAAGTTAGCGCGCCCTCTACGGTTAGTGGCAACGCACCCCACAAGGAGAGTTCTCACCATGAGCATCGTCGTCACCGGAGCCACCGGAAACCTCGGCCGTCACGTCGTGGAGCAGCTGCTGGAGAAGGTCCCGGCCGAGCAGATCACCGCGGTCGTGCGCAGCGCCGACAAGGCCGCCGACTTCGCCGACCGCGGTGTGAAGATCGCCCTCGCCGACTACAACACCCCCGCAACCTTCGACGGCCTCTTCTCCGCCGGTGACAAGGTGCTGCTGATCTCCGGCAACGAGTTCGACAAGGGCCGGGTGCAGCAGCACAAGGTCGTCATCGACGCCGCCAAGGCCGCCGGCGTCGCCCTGCTCGCCTACACCAGCGCCCCCGGCACCCTGACCGCCGCGCTCGCCGACGACCACCGCGGCACCGAGGAGATCCTGCTGGACTCCGGAGTGCCCTACGCGCTGCTGCGCAACGGCTGGTACCACGAGAACTACACCGAGAACCTGGCCCCGGTCCTGGAGCACAACGCGGTCGTCGCGGCGGCCGGCGAGGGCAAGGTGTCCTCCGCCTCCCGCGCCGACTACGCCGCCGCCGCGGTCGCCGTGCTGACCGGCGAGGGACACGAGAACAAGACGTACGAGCTGGGCGGCGACACCCCGTGGAGCTTCGCCGAGTACGCGGCGGAGCTGAGCCGTCAGACCGGCAAGGAGATCTCCTACAGCGCCGTCTCCCCCGACGCCCTCGTCGGCATCCTCACGGGCGCGGGTCTGCCCGAGCCGTTCGCCCGCACCCTGGCCGGTGTGGACGTCTCCATCGAGAAGGGCGAGCTGGTCGTCTCCAGCGGCGACCTGTCCCGCCTGATCGGCCGTCCGACCACCCCGCTCTCCGAGGCCGTCACCGCCGCGCTCAAGGGCTGACACCGCCCTCCTGCACGCCACCCCCGACTGTCATGACCGTATGCCGATACGGGCATGACAGCCGGGGGTGCTCGGCGTTACCGTCGTGAACGCGGACGCAGGCCAGGCGCGAAGGAGGGGCACGTGAGCGGCAAGCCGAGGGGTGAGCGCCACATAGGACTGCTGAACGGCTTCGCGGCCTACGGGATGTGGGGGCTCGTCCCCCTGTTCTGGCCCCTGCTGAAGCCGGCCGGCGCGGCGGAGATCCTGGCCAACCGGATGGTGTGGTCGCTGGTCTTCGTGGGTGCCGCCCTGCTCGTGCTGCGCCGCTGGTCCTGGGCCGGTGAGCTGCTGCGGCAGCCGCGCAAACTGGCGCTGATCACGGTCGCCGCGGCGGTCATCACCGTCAACTGGGGCCTCTACATCTGGTCCGTGAACTCCGGGCACGTCGTCGAGGCCTCGCTCGGGTACTTCATCAACCCGCTGGTCACCATCGCCATGGGCGTGCTGCTGCTCAAGGAGCGGCTGCGGCCGGTGCAGTGGGCGGCGGTCGGGACCGGCTGCGCGGCGGTCGTCGTGCTGACCATCGGCTACGGCCGGCCCCCGTGGATCTCGCTCTGTCTCGCGTTCTCCTTCGCAACGTACGGGCTGGTGAAGAAGAAGGTGGGCCTCGGCGGAATCGAGTCGCTGGCCGCCGAGACCGCGATCCAGTTCCTGCCCGCGCTCGGCTTCCTGGTGTGGCTCTCCGCGCGGGGCGACTCCACCTTCGCGACCGAGGGCATGGGGCACGCGGCGCTGCTCGCCTCGGCCGGCATCGTCACCGCACTCCCCCTGGTCTGCTTCGGCGCGGCCGCCATTCGCGTGCCGCTGTCCACCATCGGCCTGCTCCAGTACCTGACGCCGGTCTTCCAGTTCCTGCTCGGCATCCTCTACTTCCACGAGGCGATGCCGCCGGAGCGCTGGGCCGGGTTCGCGCTGGTCTGGCTGGCGCTGACGCTGCTCACCTGGGACGCGTTGCGCACGGCCCGCCGGTCCGCCCGGACGCTCACCGGCGAGATCGGCGTGCCCGGCACCACCGGCACCACCGGCACGGCCGGCACGGCCGGTGCCGCGCGGAACGCCGAGAGCGTGGCGGCCTCCGGGCCGGGCCCGGTGGACGCCAGGCCGTAGACCACGCCGAGGAGAGCGGCGCCTCCAGGCCGGCTCGCGCGACCGCGCCCCGGCGCAGCAGACCCTGTGCGGCACGGCCTGCGCGGGGGCGTGCGCGGCGCGGCCTACGACGCCCGCGCGGCGCGGGCCACGGACGTTACGGCTTCGCAGGAGCGTGGCGCGTCCGGTGCATCCGGGCCTTCTCCCGGTTCCCGCAGTGCTCCATCGCGCACCAGCGGCGGCGGCCCGGGCGGGAGGTGTCGACGAAGAGCAGGTGGCAGTCGTGCGCGCCGCACTCCCGCACGCGGTCGGCACAGGGCCCGGTGAACAGCTCGATCGCGTCGCGGGCGACGGTCGCGAGCAACCGGCTGCCCGTGGCACCCGGGGCCCAGGAGCGGGTGCCGTCGGGCTCGATGCGGGTGATGAGCGGGGGCGCGGCCGCGGCGGCGTTGACGACGTCCAGGTGGGCGGCCTGCAGGGGGCGGCCGTGGGCGCGGTCGGCGGCCATCAGGAGAACGGCGTCACGCAGGGTGCGGGCCCGCCGCAGTTCCTCCCCGGAGACGGTGAGGTCGAGCCCGTCCGGCAGCCGGCTGCGCCCGGCCCAGGCGATCAGGTCGGCGGGTTCGTGCAGCGCTTCCCAGCGGGCGAAGGCCCCGGGGCCGCCCGTCGTCGTCAGCTCCAGACAGAGGGCGCCGGGGTCGAAGCGGTAGGGCTTGCCCCCGCCCGAGACCAGCATCAGGCCGGGCGTCCGATCCGGCGTTTCCCCTGCGCGTCCACTCACCTAACCAGTATAAGTGGTTACATGACGCAGACACCCGCATCACCCGCTGCCGTGCACTGGAAACTCGTCATCGACGCGAACGACCCGCACGCGCAGGCCGACTTCTGGGCCGCCGCCCTGAGGTACGAGGTCGAGGACAACAGCGCCCTGATCGGGAAGCTGCTCGGCTTCGGCGCCCTGCCCGAGGAGGCCACGGTCGAGTTCCACGGCCGCCACGCCTTCAAGGACCTCGTCGCCGTACGGCACCCCGAGGACCCGTTCGAGGAGGAGAGCGGGACCGGCCTGGGGCGGCGGCTGCTGTTCCAGCGGGTGCCGGAGGCGAAGACGGTCAAGAACCGGCTGCACCTCGATCTGCACCCGGGCGAGGGGCGGCGTGACGAGGAGGTCGCCCGACTGGAGGGACTCGGGGCCGGTGTGCTGCGGCGGGTGAAGGAGCAGGGCGGCGCGTGGGTCGTGATGGCGGACCCGGAGGGGAACGAGTTCTGCGTGCATTGACCTGGGCGGCGGAGGCGCGCACTCCGTAACGCCCTGGCCGGATCACGACCTTGACGGAGAGTCAGTACCAGCTTCACCATCCAGGCACCCCATTCACTGTGGGCGGCCCGTGGACACCCCACGGGCCTCCTGACGGAATCCGGAGCCCCCACATGAAGCTCTCCGTTTCCGCGCGCGCCGTCGCCGCGGGCGGCATGGCAACAGCCATGCTCCTGACCGGCGGTGCCGTGGCGGACGCCGCGTCATCCGCTCCTTCCAGATCCGCCGCCGCGCCGGACATCCCCGTGGCGAACGTCAAGACCCACCTGTCCCAGCTGCAGTCCATAGCCACCGCCAACGGCGGCAACCGGGCGCACGGCCGGGCCGGCTACAAGGCCTCGCTCGACTACGTCAAGGCCAAGCTGGACGCGGCCGGATACACCACCACGATCCAGCAGTTCACCGCCTCCAGCCGTACCGGCTACAACCTGATCGCCGACTGGCCGGGCGGCGACGCGAACCAGGTCGTGATGGCCGGCTCGCACCTCGACAGCGTCACCTCCGGACCCGGCATCAACGACAACGGCTCGGGCTCCGCCGCCGTCCTGGAGACCGCCCTGGCCGTGTCCCGGGCGCAGTACAAGCCCACCAAGCACCTGCGGTTCGCCTGGTGGGGAGCGGAGGAGCTCGGCCTGGTCGGCTCCCGTTACTACGTCAACCGGCTGGCCACCGGCGACCGTTCGAAGATCAGCGCCTATCTGAACTTCGACATGATCGGCTCCCCGAACCCCGGCTACTTCGTCTACGACGACGACCCGGCGATCGAGAAGACCTTCAAGGACTACTTCGGCGGCATCGGCGTCCCGACCGAGATCGAGACCGAGGGCGACGGCCGCTCCGACCACGCGCCGTTCAAGAGCGCGGGTGTGCCGGTGGGCGGCCTGTTCACCGGGGCGAGCCGGACGAAGACGGCGGCGCAGGCGGCCAAGTGGGGCGGTACGGCCGGGCAGTCCTTCGACCGCTGTTACCACTCGTCCTGCGACACCACCGCCAACATCAACGACACCGCCCTGAACCGCAACAGCGACGCCCTGGCGTACGCGGTGTGGGGGCTGTCGGAGTAGTCCGCGCGTCGGCGCCTACCGGTTGCGGGCGGCGCGCTCGGCGAGGCGGCCCATGCGGGCGCGGGCCGACTCCAGCCGCTCGACCTCCTCGGCGGCCGGGCCGTCCTCGGCGGCGAGCTCCGTCCACAGGCCGATCAGGTCCCGCCCGAGCTCCAGCCCGAGCGCCGGGTCGCGCACCGCCCGCCAGGCGGTGGCCGCGCTCTCCACGTTGCCGTAGGCGGCCTCCGCGTCACCGGCCCGGCGGTGGGCGCCGGCCACGTCGAGGGACAGGCGGAGGGCGCGGAGCGGGTCACCGGCCAAGTAGGCGATGTACGCGGTCAGTTCGCTGAGCCGGAGCACCTCGGGGTGCTCCGGCTCCAGCGTTCCCGACGCCTGCGCGAGGGTCTGCTCCGCCAGGCCTGCGGCCTCTTCGATCCTGCCCTCCTTCACCGCCTCGTTGATCCGTGAGACCGGCTCCGCGAGGAGCGCGGGCGCGGTGGAATCGCCCGGGGCGGTGAGGGGTTCGTCCCCCAGCACGGCCTCCGCGACGGCGTCGAAGCCGCGGGGAGGCGTGGGCTTGGGGTCGGGGTCGGCGGCGATCAGGGCGTCTTCGTGAACCGGGGCGGGCCGAGGAGCCGGCCGGGCCTCGGGGACGGGGAGCGGCCGCGCGTCCATGGGCGGAGGCGGACCGAACGCACCGGTGGGCGGCGCGACGGTGCCGGGCGGCGTCCCCGGGCCCGGGGCCGGGGACGCGCCCTCCGGCGCGGGTTCCGCCGGCTCCGGCACGGCCCGCAGCTCGAACGTCGGTACGACTTCCTCGGCCGGCTGCGGCTCGGACACGGCACGCAGCCGGAAGGTCTGGGCAGCGCCAGGGCCCGAGTCCGGCACGGGACGCAGCACGTGCGTGGCGCTGTCACCGGGCGGGGGCGGGGGCTCGGACGGCGGCATCATGGCACCGCCGCGGGTGGTGCGCTGCGACTCGGACACGGCCGTCGCGTCGGCGCCTCGGACATGCTGCGGCTCGGGCGGGGTCGTGGCGCCCGCGCCCCGGGCGGGCTGCGGCTCAGGCGGCGTTGCCACGCCCGCGCCCCGGGGACGCTGCGCCCCCGGTGGAGTCGTCGTGCCGGTGCCTCGGGTGTGCTGCCGCTCGGGCTGGGTCGTGGCGACCGGCTCTGCCGTGAAGTGGCTGGAGCCGTCCGGGTCCACCTGGAGCGGGACGACGTAGCCGATGCGCTCGTCGCGGATCGTCGCGAGCACGGGATGGCCGGTGGCGAGGGCGATGTGGTGGAGGCGGTTCAGGACGGCCCGCTGGATCTCCTCGCCGGGGGCCGCGAAGACCGGGACACCGCCGACGGAGGCGCCGTCGGACACTCCACCGGTTGCCCCGCTCACGTCCGTGCCGGCCCCGGGGACATGGACGTCGATCGGCGCCGCCGGGGTCGCCGCGTGCGCGGCCTGCTTCTGTTCCCGCTTCTTGTCGCGGCTGAGTCGCGCCATCGTCCCCTCACTCGGCGTCGTACACCTACTGTCGAGTGTGTCCGCTCGCCCCCGTTTCTCACGTCACCACGGTGTCACAGGCTCGTCCCAAGGGCCGTCGGCCCCGCCGCGGCCGTCGGGGCGGGCATGAGAACCGGGTGTACGAGGGAGGAGAGGGGCATGCACACAGGCATGCGACACGGGCCGGAGATCTGGCTGCGCGGTCCGGTGACCACCCCGGAGCCGGGCCCGCCGGAGCCCGCGCACGCCCACGCCGCGGCGCGGCGCTTCTCCTGGGTCGGCACACACGGCGGCGCGGGCGTCTCCACCCTCGCCGCGGTCTACGGCGGCCATGACAGCGGGCGGTCCTGGCCCGGCCCCGGCGATCCCCCGTCGGTGCTGCTGGTCGCGCGCACCCACGCGGCGGGGCTCGACACGGTCGCCGGGGTGGTGGAGCTCTTCCGGCGCGGCCAGGCCCCGCCGGGGCTCGATCTGGACGCCGTCGTGCTCGTGGCGGACGCCCCGGGCCGGCTGCCGCGCCCGCTCGCCCAGCGGGTCAGGTCGCTGGAGTCGGTGATCGACGTGTACCGCGTGCCGTGGGTGGCTTCCTGGCGGCTCGGCGAGCCGGGCCGCCCGCCCCGCGAGACGGCGGCCCTGGCCCGGCTGACGGGGGCGGCACGCTGACGGCCCTGCCGCTGTCGGCCGTGCCCCTGTCGGCCGGGGAGATCGCGGCGGGCGTTCGGGCCCGGGAGCTGCGTGCGACGGACGTGGTCGCGGCGGCCCTGGCCCGGATCGAGCGGGCCGATCCGCACCTGTGCGCGTTCGCCGAGGTGTGGGGCGAGGAGGCGTTGCGGCGGGCGGGTGAGCTGGACACACGGCTCGACCGGCGGGGTGCCGGCCCGTCCCTGCCCTTGGCCGGGGTGCCGATCGCGGTGAAGGGGCGCAGCGGGCTGCGTGCGGCGGGACCGCTGCTCACGGCCGGTGGTGTGGCCGTGGGAGCCACCTCCGTGCCCGGGCCGGGGACGCCCTGGCAGACGTGGGGGCTCGGGGCCCGGGGCCGGACCGTCAATCCGTGGCGGGCCGACCGTACGCCGGGCGGCTCGTCGGCCGGGGCCGCGGCGGCCGTGGCGGCCGGACTGGTGCCACTGGCCACGGGCGGCGACGGAGCCGGGTCGGTGCGGATCCCGGCGGCGTGGTGCGGGGTGGTCGGCCTGAAGACCACGAGGGGGCGGCTGCCGTCGGCCGACCCTACGGGGCTCGCCGTACCGGGGGTGCTGGCCCGCTCGGCGGCGGACGCCGGGCTGTGGTGGACGGTGGTGGCCGGGGAGCCGGAGCCGGCCGAAACGACCCGCCCCGTCACCGCCGTCTGGTCCCCCGACCTCGGGTTCGCCGGACCCGATCCGGAGCCCGTGGCGCTGGCGCGGGCCGAGGTGGAACGGCTCGAGGCGGCAGGGGTCGTCCGGCTCGTACGGCCGGTGAGGCCGCTGCGGCTGGCGGACCCCGGGCCGGCCTGGCTCGCCCTGCGCACTCCCGGCGCCGATCCGGCCGGGGCCGAGCGCGTCCGGGCGCAGAACGACCGGCGGCTCGCCGGAATCCTCGGTGAGGCCGAGCTGTTGCTGACCCCGACGGCACCCACCGCCCCGCATGGCCACGAGGGGCCCGGTGATCGCTACTCCACCTCCCTCACCTGGGCGTTCAACCTCAGCGGGCACCCTGCGCTGAGTCTGCCCGCGGGGTTCGGCGGCGACGGCTGCCCGGGCGGACTCCAGCTGGTGGCGTCGCACGGGCGGGAGGCGCTGCTGCTGGCCGTGGCACGGAAGGCGGACCGGAGCTGACGGACGCCCTTGCCCTATTTACTTGCGTGTACATATGATGCACACGCGTGTAATTGACGTACGCCGAGTTTCAGAGGGGCACCCCATGACCCGCCGTTTCCTTTTCGTCCTGGGCAGCGCTCGCGCCGAGGGCAACTCCGAGTTGCTGGCCCGCCGGGCCGCCGAGCAACTGCCGCCGGACGTCACGCAGGAGTGGATCGACCTCTCCGCCCTTCCGGTGCCGGACTTCGAGGACCTGCGGCACGACAGCGACCACGTCCGCCCGACCGAGGGCAACGTGGCCCGGCTGCTCGACGCCACGCTCGCGGCGACGGACATCGTGATCGTCTCGCCGCTGTACTGGTACTCGGTCTCCGCGCAGACCAAGCGCTACCTGGACTACTGGTCGGGCTGGCTGCGCACCCCCGGCCTCGACTTCAAGGAGACCCTGGCCGGCCGCACCCTGTGGGGCGTCACCGCCCTCGCGCACACGCAGGAAGTGGTCGCCGACCCGCTCGTCGGGACGCTCCACAACTCGGCGGCGTACATGGGGATGCGCTTCGGCGGTGTGCTGCTCGGCAACGGCAGCAAGCCCGGTGACGTGCTGAGCGACGACGCCGCCCTGACCCGGGCCAAGACCTTCTTCGCGCAGGAGGCGCCCCTGGCCAGGTTCCTGTACGAGGACTGAGGCTGCGCGGTGACGTCCTTCGCCGTGAAGCGCGCCCACGTCGACCCGGCCCGCAGACCGCCGAGGAGTCCGAAGACGCCGCCCGCCGTCGACGGTCGGGTCGAGCCCGTCGACGGCGAGCCGTGCGCGGCGGTCGCGGCCGGTGAGCGCGGGTGGCGATGACCGGTCCGACGGCCTCGCCCCCGCCTCCCCCGTGCTCCGGTTCCGCTCTCGTCCCGTGGGCCCACGGGGCTCACTTGCCGGCGTCGGCCGCCTTCACGAGCGCGTCCTTGGTGACCAGGCCGGCGTAGACCTTGCCGTCGTCGGTGACGAGGGCGTTGACCAGGCGGGTGGAGAAGACCGTGCCCGAGCCGAACGTGCCGTGGACCTTGTCGCCGAGCGAGTCGACGAAGCCGCCGAACGCCCCGCCGGCCTTGCCGGAGGGCACGCCCTCGCCGCCGGTGTCGAAGGTCGCTATGGCGGTCCAGCCCTCGCCGATGGTCTTCATGCCGTCATGACCGCCGGGGCCCCGGTCGGCGTCTTTCCCGGCCTTCGGGGCGTGGCCCGGCGCCTCCCCCAGGTCGAAGGGCAGGCCCGGGGCCTTGCGCGGAGTCCCGCCCGCGTCCTTGCCGGCGTCCTTCTCCTCGGTGACCTTCGCGCCCTTGGGCGGCGTGAAGTCGAAGGTCGACGCGGCCGGCGCGGCGAAATCGACCTTCGTGAAGCCCGCGTCGACGACGGCCGCGCCGCCGCCCGCCGGGGTGAGCGTGAACTTCAGCGGCATGCCGGTCTTCGCGTCCACGGCGACGGTGATCGCGCCGACCGTCGAGCCGGACTGCTTCGGCTTCACGACGAGCTTGTAGGCGTCCCGGCCGGCGACCCGGGCGGTGCCGTCCACGGTCACGGACGTCGTGTCGTCGACCGCCTTCAGGGCCTCCTCGGCGAAGTCCTTCGGTGTGGCCGGCGGCTGCTGTTCCTTGCCGCGCTCCGGGCTCTCGGCGGCGGTGCCGTGGTAGACCTCGCCGGCCTTGCTGTCGTAGCCCCAGACGTCCTTGCCGTTGTGGATGACGCTGTACTCGGCGGCGTTCTCCACCAGCGACAGCTTCTGCTTGTCCGGGCCGTCGGCGGCGACGCGCAGCGTGTGCGTACCGGAGGCCAGTTCGGCGAGCTTGGCCGACGGATCGGCGGAGGAGCCGCCCTCGCCCTTGCCCGCCGCGCCGGACAGCAGGCCCGACTCCAGGCCGCCGAGGTCCGGCAGGCCGAGGTCCGTGCTGATCTTCACCGTGCCGGACAGCTGCTGGACGTCCGACTTCGCGATCTTCTCGATGAGCTGCTGTGCGGTGATCTTCGGGAGGTCAGGGTCACCGGAGCTGGCGAGCGCGGGGACCAGCCCGATCGTCGCGGCGGCCACCCCCACCACCGCGACCGGGACGATGTACCGCGCGGCTTTGCGCTGCCCGGAGCGCTGCTCGTCGACCTCTCCGGCGGTCGTGCTGTCGTCGGATGCGTACGGTGCCATGTGTGCCCTACCTCCGTGGTCGGCGGCGGCTGTCCGTGTCGTCCACGCACTCGTCCCTGAGCCGCCAGTCTCACCCGAACAGGTGAGGAGTGGTGTTTTCCGTGGTCACCATCTGACCAAATCGGCCGGGAAGTTACGTCAGACCCCGGACTCAACTCCGCGTACTGCTGGGGTATGACACGGGAGGGCGGCTTGTCCCCCGACCCGTAGGGGTCGTAGCGGCCCTGGAGGTCCGGGCCGCCGGGAAGGGCGGGCTAGCCGGCCCGGTGCACCACCGCGTCGCACAGCTCCTGGAGCGCCGTCTTCGCGGTGCACTCGGGCAGCGGTGCCAGCGCCGCACGGGCGTCCTGGGCGTAGCGGACGGTGTCCCGCCGGGCCTGCTCCAGGGCCGGGTGGGCGCGCAGCAGGCGCAGGGCCTCGCCGTGCCGTTCGTCGTCGGTGAGATCGGAGTCGAGCAGCTCGCACAGGGCGATGTCCTCGGCGAGCCCGAGCCGGGCCGCGCGCTCACGCAGCCGGAGCACCGGCAGGGTGGGGATGCCCTCGCGCAGGTCGGTGCCGGGCGTCTTGCCGGACTCGTGGGAGTCGGAGGCGATGTCGAGGACGTCGTCCGCGAGCTGGAAGGCGACGCCGAGCCGCTCGCCGTACTGGGTCAGCACGTCCACGACGGTCTCGTCGGCGCCGGACATCATCGCGCCGAACCGGCACGAGACCGCGATGAGCGAACCGGTCTTGCCGCCCAGCACGTCCAGGTAGTGCTCGACGGGGTCCCGGCCGTCCTGCGGTCCGGCCGTCTCCAGGATCTGGCCGGTCACCAGGCGCTCGAACGCCTCGGCCTGCACCCGGACGGCCTCCGGGCCGAGGTCGGCCAGGATGTGCGAGGCGCGGGCGAAGAGGAAGTCGCCGGTGAGGACCGCGACGGAGTTGCCCCACCGGGTGTTCGCACTCGGGACACCGCGGCGCACGGCGGCCTCGTCCATGACGTCGTCGTGGTAGAGCGTGGCGAGATGGGTCAGCTCCACGACGACGGCCGACGGCACGATCCCGGGCGCGTGGCGGTCACCGAACCGGGCGGAGAGCATCACGAGCAGCGGGCGGAACCGCTTGCCGCCGGCCCGCACCAGATGCTGGGCGGCCTCCGTGATGAAGGGCACCTCACTCTTGGTGGCCTCGAGCAAGCCTTCCTCGACAGCCGTCAATCCGGCCTGGACGTCGGCTTCCAGAGCCTGGTCCCGCACGCTCAGCCCGAACGGCCCGACGTCGGTCACGAGGGGTCTCCTGTCTGCTGTGTCTGCCGTGATTACGCGGATTGTCGATAGGTCGCTGCCCTCACTCGAGTCAGCGTATCCGGTCACGTTTCGATCACCGCCAGCGCCCATGGTTACAGGCCGGGTGGTATCCGATCACGACCGCTATGTTTTCGATCAACCTATAAGAACAGATATTTATCGACTTACCCAGGGGTAGCGAGTTATGCACGATTTGCCGTGATGAGTCGTCGAATTCCCCTTGGCGGAAATTGCCCCATGGGCTCGTGATCAGTGAGTTGAATCACTACTTCCCCCATTCCGACCCGCGCCCACACCGGCCCCTACCGCCTTCTCCCGAAGGCCAGTTGAGCCTTGGCTCTCGCAAAGGATCAAGTCGCCCAAACTCCCCCGACCAAGGTCAACCGCGCAATGTGTGACTGAGGTGCTTGTTCCCGACATGTGCTCTCGCATACGTTCCGGCCCTGTCCGGCGGACGCCTAATCCTGCCGCCGCCCGGACTCCCCACAGGAACCGACTCACTCACGCGTGGCAGGAGCGGGGGACCCAGGTAAGTCGCCGGGCCGCACAGCGGCACGGCTCGGGGTGAAGCCGCGTACGGCACACGGTGCCGTAGGCGGCCGGGCACCTCCCGGCCCGAACCCGACAGCTCACCTCGCAGGCGCCGGAGAGGAACATCGCCATGGCCGGACGAGGCAAGCACCGTCGCCCCAGAACCAACCCGCTGACCCGAGGCATCGTCGCCGTCGGTACCGGTGGAGCCGCACTGACCCTTCCGCTCCTCGGGGCCACGCACGCGAGCGCCGCCGAGCCGCAGAGCGCCCCCGCCGCGCAGTCCGTGAAGCAGGCGGCCCAGCCCGCCAAGTCCCTCACGTACACCGTGGCCAAGGGCGACTCGCTCGCCCGCATCGCGGACAAGTACGACGTCCGGGGCGGCTGGAAGCAGCTCTACAAGGACAACCGCGCCGCCGTCGGCGACAACCCGAAGCTGATCCACCCGGGTCTGAAGCTCAAGGTGAAGACCACCAAGTCGCTCGCCCCGAAGAAGACGGCGACCCAGTCGTCCGCCCCCGCCAAGCCCGCCGGCGGCGTCGCCCAGGCCACCCAGGCGTCCGCGAAGACCTACGCGAACAACCTCGACGGGTGGATCCGCGAGTCGCTGGACGTCATGGCGCAGCACGGCATCCCGGGCTCCTACGACGGCATCTACCGCAACGTCATGCGCGAGTCGTCCGGCAACCCCCTGGCGATCAACAACTGGGATTCGAACGCCGCAGCGGGCACCCCGTCCAAGGGCCTGCTCCAGGTGATCGACCCGACGTTCGCCGCCTACCACGTGCCCGGCACCTCCTTCGACCCGTACGACCCGGTCGCCAACATCACGGCGGCCTGCAACTACGCGGCCGCCCGCTACGGCTCGATCGACAACGTCAACGGCCCGTACTGAGCCGACCCGCCCAGCAGTCGCTCGAGGACGACGGCGATGCCGTCGTCCTCGTTCGACAGGGTGACCTCGTCGGCCACGGCCTTCAGCTCGGGGTGGGCGTTGGCCATCGCGACGCCGTGGCCGGCCCAGTCGAACATCGGGATGTCGTTGGGCATGTCGCCGAAGGCGATGGTGTCCGCCGGCCGCAGCCCCAGATGCTCGGCGGCCAGCGCCAGCCCCGTCGCCTTGGTGATCCCGCACGGCTGGAGCTCCACCGTCCCGGGCCCCGACATCGTCACCGTCGCCAGTGAGCCGACCACCGAGCGGGCCGTCGCCGCCAACTCGTCGTCGGTCAGATGGGGATGCCGCAGCAGCACCTTGCTGATGGGCTCGCCCCACAGCTGCTCGCGCCGCTCCACCCGGACCGCGGGCAGGGTCGGGTGCGGCATCAGATAGCCCGGCTCGATCAGCGTGAGCCCCTCCACCCCGTCCTGGTCCACGGCCGCGTAGACCTGCCCCACCTCGGCCTCGATCTTGCCCAGGGCGGTCTCCGCCAGTTCCCGGTCCAGGGTGATGGACCACAGCAGCCGGTCCGCGCCGGCGTCGTACACCTGCGCGCCCTGCCCGCACACCGCGAGCCCCGTGCAGCCGAGGTCGTCCAGGAGCGGCCGCACTCTCGGCGCCGGCCGGCCCGTCACCACGAGGTGCTGGGCACCGGCGTCCGCCACCCGCCCGAGCGCGGCGAGGACCCGGTCGGACAGGGTGTCGTCGCCGCGCAGCAGCGTCCCGTCCAGATCGGTGGCGATGAGTGAATATGCGAGGGGTGCGGCCATGATCAGAGAATACGGACAGCGCGCCCCTTCGTTTCATCGGACGGCGGACGCCGATTGCCCGGTTGAAGGCCTCTGCACCGGTTGGCAACAACATGCTCCGCTACCTACCCGTGAGGCCGCATAGAGCGGTACCTTCCAAGTGTCCAGGGGGGACTTGATCGGGGGGTCGGGTTGAGCAGTGGGCGCATTCGCGTGGCTGGGCCCGGGGAGCTCGGCGAAGGGGAGAGGGAGCGCTGGCGTGCGCTGCGCGCCGCCTCGGAGGCACCGCGCAACCCTTTCATGGAGCCGGAGTTCACCGAAGCCGTCGGCTTGTTCAGGCCGGGGGCCCGGATCGCGGTGGTGTACGAAGGGCGGGAGCCGGCCGGCTTCCTGCCGTATGAGCGGGGCCCGTTGGGGCAGGGCCGGGCGATCGGGCTCGGCGTCTCGGACGCGCAGGGCGCGATCCTGCGGCCGGGTCTGGACGTGGAGACGGGCGAACTGCTGAAGGCCTGCTCGGTGTCGAGCTTCGCCTTCGACAATCTGGAGGCCGAGCAGCGGCTGTTCGTCCGCTACGCGGCCGAGGAGCACGCCACCTACGTCATCGACGTGGAGAAGGGCTACGAGACGTACGAGTCGGTGCTGCGCGCGCAGTCGCCGAAGTTCCTGAAGACGACCCTGGCCAAGGAGCGCAGGCTGGGGCGGCAGGCCGGTGAGCTGCGGTTCGTGTTCGACGAGCGCGACCCGGCCGCACTGCGCACGCTCATGGAGTGGAAGTCCGCGCAGTACCGCAGGACCGGCCGCCGGGACCGGTTCGCCCAGGAGTGGATCACCCGGCTCGTCGGGCAGCTGGCCCGGACCCGGGCGCCGGAGTGCAGCGGCACGCTGTCCGTGCTGTACGCCGGTGAGCGGCCCGTCGCCGCGCACTTCGGACTGCGTTCGGCCTCGGTGCTGGCCTGCTGGTTCCCGGCCTACGACCCGGAGTTCGCGAAGTTCTCACCGGGTCTGGTGCTGCACCTGCGCATGGCCGAGGCGGCGGCCGCCGCCGGTGTCGCCGTGCTCGACCTGGGGCGGGGCGCGGCCGAGTACAAGGACGCGCTGAAGACGGGCGAACTGCCCGTGTACGAGGGTGCGGTGACCCGTCCGGGGGTGGGCGCGGCACTGCACTGGCTGAGCCGCGAACCCGCACGCCGCGCGCACAGCTTCGTCCGCGGCAGGCCACAGCTCGCGTCGCTGGCCGCGCGGGCCCTGAAGGGCGCGGCCCGGCTGCGCCGTACCTGAACACACGAGGGGGGTGGGCGCATGGCCCGTTCGGCGCGTGCGCAGGAGGAGATACGGCGGTTCCTGGACATCGGGGCGGTGCAGGTCGCCGAGCTGGACCTCGACGGTGACGAGGCGGTGCTCAGACCCGGCCCGGGGAGTCCGCCCGTGACGCACGGAGAGGTGTTCGTGCTGGTCAGGAGAGGCGGCCGGCCCGTGGGGACGTTGCTCGGGCGGGTGCCGGAGGGCGCGGATCCGAGGGCGGTGCTGGCGGAGCGGGCCCGGGCGGAATGCGGGCCCGCCGACTTCGGCGACCCCGGGGAGCCGCCGTTCACGAGTGTGGTCGTCGCGACCCGGGAGCGGGCCGGGCAGCTGGCCCGGGCGCTGGACTCGCTGCTGGCGCAGGACCATCCGCGGTTCGAGGTCGTCGTCGTCGACAACGCGCCCGTCACGGGCGAGACGCGGGAGCTGGTCGAGCGGAAGTACGCCGAGCGGGTGCGGTACGTCTGTGAGCCCGTTCCGGGGCTCGCAGCCGCCCACAACGCCGGGCTGGAGGCCGTGCGCGGTGAGGTGGTCGCCTTCACCGACGACGACGTGGTCGCCGATCCGCGCTGGCTGACCGAGCTGGCCGCGCCCTTCGCGGCCGACCCGGGGCTCGGGTGCTGCACCGGGCTGATCCTGCCGGCGCGGCTGACGACTCCGGCGCAGGTACTGCTGGAGAGCCACGGCGGCTTCGCGAAAGGCTTCACTCCAAGGACGTACGACCCGGAGCGCCCGCCGGGCGACGAGCCGCTGTTCCCGTTCACGGCCGGGCGGTTCGGCTCGGGCGCGAACATGGCGTTCCGCACGGCGGTGCTGCGTTCCGTCGGCGGTTTCGACCCGGCCACCGGGGCCGGGACGGCGGCCCGGGGCGGCGACGACCTCTACGGCTTCGTGCGCGTCCTGGCCCAGGGGCACCGGCTGCGCTACACGCCGTACGCCCTGGTGTGGCACCACCACCGGGAGACCTGGCGGGATCTGGAGACCCAGGCGTACGGCTACGGCGCCGGGCTCACCGCCTACCTCACCGCGGTGCTCGTGAACCGGCCCGCGCTGCTCCCGGCGTTCCTCGCGCGCCTGCCCCGCGGCCTCGCCCACGCCCGCACGCTGACGGCGGTACGCGCGACGGACGGGGCGGACGGCACCGGCCCGCCGGGCGACCACGACGCCCGCACGCACCCCTGGCCGCGGCGGCTGTCACGGCTGCAGCGCAGGGGGATGCTGTACGGGCCGGTCGGCTATCTGAAGGCACGGCGTGCGCTGCGCGCGACCGCTCGTGGGAAGACGGCCCGGGGGGCGATATGAGGACGGACGGCAGAGGCCGGGCGGAACGGGGTGCGCGGGAGAGCGAGGGGCCGGTGGGCCCGCCGCCGGCCGAAGGCGCTCCCGCCATCCCCGTCTTCCTGTACCACTCCGTGATGGACGATCCGCCGCACTGGATCGCCGAGTTCACCGTCACCCCCGAGCAGTTCGCCGCGCATCTCGACGCGGTGGTCCGCAGCGGGCGTACGCCCGTCACGATCAGCGCGATCGCCGATCACCTGGCCGGGCGGGCACCGCTGCCGCCCCGGCCGGTGCTGCTCACGTTCGACGACGGATTCGCCGATCTGCCCGGACCCACCGCCGAGGCCCTGGCCGCACGCGCGCTGCCCGCCACCGCCTATCTGACCACCGGCGCCATCGCACCGGGCGGCCGCAGTCTGCTGCCGCCCGCGCCGATGATGAGCCTGGCCGACGCGGCGGAGCTGGAACGTTCCGGCATCGAGATCGGCAGCCACACCGTGACGCACGCGCAGCTCGACACCCTGTCCGCCAAGGCCCTGGCGTACGAACTGCGCACCTCCAAGGCCGTGCTGGAGGACGCCCTCGGACACGAGATCCGGCACCTCGCCTACCCGCACGGCTACAACAGCCCCCGGGTGCGGGCCATGTCGGCCGGGGCGGGCTACGAGACCGCGACGGCCGTGCGGCACGCGCTCAGCTCCGACCGCGACGAGCGGTACCGCATCGCCCGGCTCATCGTCCGGCGGACCCACACCGTCGCCGACGTCGAGGGCTGGCTGGCCGGGGCGGGCGCGCGGGTCGCGCCGTACCGGGACGGGCCGAAGACGATCGCGTGGCGCTGGTACCGGCGGGCCCGTGCGGTGCTGCACGGGCCCGAGTTCGCGGGCTGACCCCGGCGGGGCTATCGCAGCGGCTGGTTCAGGTAAGGGTCGGAGACGGCCTTGCGCAGGCTGCCCCAGGCCGCGTCGTTCGCCACCGCCAGGTCACAGTGCGGTCCGGGGTCGCGGTAGTTCCACTGGAGGGCGGCCTTGACGCCGTCCAGGCCCTTGAGCACCCCGGGCACCTGCGCGTACCACTCGGCCTGCCGCCCCGGGCGGTTCGCGTCCGCGGCGGTGCCGAACTCGGAGAGCATCAGCGGCTTGTCGTCGGAGAGGTGCGTGCGGATCCAGTCGTGCGTGGCCTTCTGGGTCTGCGCGAAGGTCAGCCAGTCCGCGTCGTGGCAGAGGTAGTAGTTGTACTGGTTGTAGCCGATCCAGTCGACGTAGTCGTCGCCCGGGTACATCTTCTCGATCGTGCCGGCGTGGTCGAGGTATCCGGTGGTGATCCACGTCCACACCACGTTGTCGACGCCCAGAGCGCGGAACCGGTCGTGGATGTGCCGGTAGGCCTTCACGTAGTCGGCGGGCGTGCCGCCGGCCGAGGTGCGGGTGTCCATCTCCAGGTCGAAGGAGAGGAACACCTTCTTGCCGTAGTCCTTGATGCGCCGGGCCTGGACGTCGATCACCCGGTCGTCCAGCTCGCCGGACGCGATCTGCTTCCAGGTCGGCTGCTGCCCCTTGGTACCGCCCCACCACTTGCTCTCCCAGGAGAGCAGCAGCAGGTGGTCCTCGCCGACACGCCGCTCCTCCGGCGTGAGCAGTTGTCCCTCCCGCCGGGCGCCCGAGGGCAGGGACATGTCGTGGTACGTGTACACGATGTCCAGCTCCCGGCCCACGCGCTTCTCGTAGGCGCGTACCTTCTCCGGCAGGTCGTCGCGCTCGTGCGGCACGAACGCCCCGAACCAGGCGCCGCAGGGCGGTACCAGGAGGGCCGTCGGGCGGCAGTCCGCCGGGGCCCCGGCCGCTCCCTGCTCCTGCGGTCCGGAGGCGTTCCGCAGAGCGAGTACGGCGACCAGCACCGCGCTGACGACCGTGGCGGACGTGATCAGCAGTCGGCGGCGGCTCGATGCCAGCGGGCCTGGGGCCGCGTGCTCCTCGTGTGGCCTCTCCCCGTGCGGCGTTCTGCGGTACCGGGCTCCGGTGGCGTGCGGCGTGCGGCGAAAGGGACGGTGGGGGCGGTTGAACCTCACTGAGCGGAACCCTTCGGTGTCCTCGGTGTCGTCCCCGGCTGCGGGGAGGCGCGCAGCGGCGGGCAGAACGCGGTGAGTGTGGTCAGCAGCGTCAGCGTCAGCAGCACCCGCTGCGCGCTGAAGGTGTGCGTGGCGATCAGCACGGTCGCCACGAGCATCACGGCGCCGATGCTCAGGAACAGCGCCAGCATCAGCCGCTCCAGCAGGTCGGAGTGGCGGGCGAAGTCCGGGTCCCGGCGCTCCACGGGCCCTTCGGCGGGCCGCGCCCCGAGGGCGGGGGCGCAGACTCTGACCACGGCCGCACCGGGCCCCGCGGCCAGGAACAGCACGACCGCGGCGCCCCGTAGCGGCGATCCGCCGGGCAGGGCGAGGGCGGCCAGTGCCAGCCAGCCGCCGAACGGGGGCAGCATCCGGACCACGAGTTCCTGCGGTCTCATCGCTCCGCTCCCCCTGACTGGTTCAGTACGTAGAGCCATCCGGCGCCGTTGTCCGCCACGAGCCGGAATCTCGGCGACGCGGCGACGGATCTCTGGATGCGCTCCAACTGGGCCCGGTCGAGCTGCCCGTTCATCTCGGAGTTGGCCACCTGCCCCTGGGTGAGCAGGAAGTAGGCCCGGCCCGGGCGCTCCACCCCCGCCATGTCTCGCGCGAGGGTGGCGGCGGGCTCCCTGACGATCCGGTCGACATGACCGCGGCCGTCGTCGAGGAACCAGTAGTGGTCGACGCTCCAGTAGTCGGCGTACGCGTCCGGGTAGTTGCGGTTGGCCGCCACGACCAGCGAGCCCTCGGGCGCCTGCGCGAAGAGCTGCCGCACGAGCGCCACTTCCTGGGGCGGGAAGTAGTTGATGCGGTCCTTGCCGGAGTAGGCGGGCACGAACGCCAGAGTGGTGCCGAGCAGCGCGGCCAGCGGCACCCAGGTGCCGGCCCCCCACCGGCGGGCCCGGCCGGGGCCGGTGGCCTGCCGGTTGCCGGCTGCCTGTGCGGTGGCGTCGGCGGCCAGGGTGCGGACCTTGGGCAGCAGGGCCGCGGCGGCGAAGAAGGCGGCTCCGGGCAGCATGAACAACAGCACCCGGAAGATCATCTCGCTGCCGTAGCTGCTCGCCGCGAACATCGGCAGCGGGGCCGCCGCGACCAGCAGCAGGGGGAAGGCGCGGTGGCGCAGCACCCGCTGGCGCAGCACTCCGACGCCCGCGAGCAGCAGGACCGAACCGGACAGCAGCCGGGCCGCCCAGGACGTCGCGATCGCTCCGGTGCCGGTCGGTGTGGCGCCGTAGCCCGTCTCGACGTTGGCGCCGACGTCGCCGATGGAGCGGATCATGTCGGGCATCGCCGCGGACAGGAAGGGCAGGGCGGCCGTGAGGCACCAGGCCAGGAAGATGACGACGGTCGTGACGACCGGGACCCAGTCGCGGTAGCGGCGGCTCAGGCACAGGGCGAGCAGGCAGACGGCCAGCATGCCCGGGGTGAGCTGGTGGGAGATGACGATCGCCACGATCATGACGGTGATCACCACCGTCCACACGGCCTGCCGCGGCTGCCCGCTCCGCACGGCGGACCGGCCGAAGCGCCGCAGGACGACCGCGAGCACGCCCACGTGCAGCGCGTACGCCACGGACTGGGGGGAGAAGTAGTCCTGCCCGACCCAGTTGGCCACGTAGAAGAGCCAGACCGCGGTCCAGATCAGCCGCCGGTCCTCGGTGAAGGTGCGGTAGATCAGCAGCAGTGGGAGCAGCAGCATCAGGCTGGAGACCAGGGGCCACCAGGCCATGAACATCGCCGCCGAGTCCACGCCCAGCAGCCGTTGCAGGGCGGCCTGGGCGGCGAAGAAGCCCGGCCACTGGTCGTACACCGCCATGTCGCCGACCTGATCGGCCGTCTGCAGTCCGCCGGCCGTCAGCAGATGGTCGATGACCGCTTCGTGCTTCCACGCCCAGGCGTACAGCGGGGTCGGGTAGAGCACGGCCTGCGTGGCCCGCTCCATCACCAGCAGGCCCAGTACGTACGCCGCCGACCAGGCTGCCGGGCGGTGTGCGTCGCGGACGGTGAACCAGAAGCCGGCGGTGAGTACCGCGAGCCCTGCCCAGAATGTCGGGTGCAGCGCGCTGACCAGCCCGTAGTCGTCGAGCCGCGAGACGTCGGTGTGCCGCACGGCGTACGCCCAGAGCGCGAGCGCGACGAGCAGCGGGACACCGGGCCAGGAGCGCGCGCGGCGGCCGGACCAGGCGGGGGGCAGGTCGGACAGGTCCGTCACGGGCCCGTGGGCGGGGCTCGACGACTCCGAGGAGCTGGGGCTGGAGGACTGGCTGGCCGTGTCGGGTCCGCCGGCGGAGGTGCTCGCGCCGTCCCGTGCGGGTGTGGGTTCCGGCGTGGATCTCTCCCTCGGTGTGACTGGCGGACGCACGGTGGTTCCCCCCTGGCGGTTGCTCTCTTCGGCTGTGCTCGGCTCTGTCCGGGCCCGGGCCCGGGGCGGTCTCGGCTTCGGGTGTGATCAGTCGCGGGGCCTGCCGCTCGGTAAGCCGCAGGCCGTTCGGTTGGCTGTCGGATCTATCGGATCCATCGGATCTGTCGGGGACGCGGTGCGCGAGCGCCACCACGCCGACGCGGCGCGGTGGAGCGGCAGGAGCAGCGCGAGGGCGACGAGCAGGGGCGGCGCGAGGGGTGCGAGCGCGTCGCGCCACACCCAGCCGCACACCGCGACGAGATACAGAACCCCCCAGCGCCCCGGCCACGTCATCCGGCCGCCCGTGTTCGCGAGCAACAGCAGCCCCAGCGGTACGAGACACAGCAGCTGGCAGACCGGCGGCGCCCAGCGCAGCAGTGGCTCGGGCCCGTCGAGCCCCACCGCGTCCGCCAGGAAACCGGCCGTCTTCTCGTACAACGCCCCGTCCACCGGCCGCGGTTCCCGTCCGAGGGCGGCCGGTGCGGCGTACAGGGCGCACAGGACGGCGCACAGTGCCGTGCCGGGCAACCACGGGTCGCGCCGGGTGCTCAGCGTGACGGCGGCGACGAACACCACGAGCAGCAGGCCGCCCGCGGCGAGCGACGGCAGGGGCAGGCCCTCCAGCAACTGGCGCCCGGACAGCGCGGCTTCGGACGCCCGGTCGAGCCACGGCAGGTCCCGCAGCGGAGCCCAGAAGAACACGACGGCGACCCCGAGCAGGCTCCACAGGGCGCCTCGCAGCCGCCGCTCCTGCGGCTCCTGCGGCTCCTGCGGCTCCTGCGGCTCCTGCGGCTCCGGCTCCGGTTCCCCGGCCGGGTGGGGCGGTGGTTCCCTGGTCGGCCCGTCCGGCCGCACGATCAGCGCCAGCGTGTCCGCCTGCAGCGCCTCGCGCTCGTAGCCGGGGCGCCCGATGAACAGCGTGACCGTGTCCTGGTCGCCGTCCTTGGGCTGGTAGGCGGCCCGGCGGGCCCAGGTCGTGCCGTATCCGGCGGTGGCGTTGAGCTTCGCCCAGCGGGTGCCGTAGGCGGGGTCGGCCGGTGGACGGGCGGCGGGGGTGCTGTCGTCGTGGCGCAGGGCCGCGCGCAGTCCGGCCATGGAGACGACGGCGATCAGCGTCATGCTCAGCAGCACCGCCCAGCCGGCGCCCGCGATCCCGGACGGGGAGAACAGCACGGCCGCACTGCCCAGCACCAGGGCGCACATGGCCCCTTGGAGCGCGGCCAGCACACCCGTGCGCCCCTGGACGCGCAGTACGCCGATGTACAGCTCCACCACCACCCGCGGCAGGGCACCGAGGGCGAGAAGCCGCAGCACGGTCGAGCCGTGCTCGGCGTAGTCCGGGCTGAAGGGCGTGAGGATCTGCGGGGCGAAGACGACCAGCACGGCCACGACCGGGACCAGCAGCAGCGTCATGCGCCGCAGGGCGCCCCGGACGCCGTCGGCGAGCTGGCGCGGGTCGTGCGAGGCGTGCGCGGTGAGCGACGAGGCCATGTTGATGGCCATGAACTCCATCGTGCCGCCGACGGTGTAGGCCACGTAGAAGTAGCCGTTCTCGGCGGCGCTGAAGCGGACCGCGACCATCACTGGCAGCAAATTGATCATCGCCAGGCTGAACAGGGCGCCCAGTGAGTCCCCGGCCAGGAACCGGCCCATGTCCCGGATCTTCGGGGGTTCCTTGTCGCGGTCGGCGGCCGCCTGGCGCGGGATGAGCCGGCGGAAGATCAGCCAGCCCAGCGGCAGGGTGGAGAAGGCGATCGCCACCGCCCAGGAGACGAAGATGCCGAGGACCGGCAGCGCGCCGGCGAAGACGACCAGAAGGGCCAGCTTGCCGACCGAGAAGACCGCGTTCCCGGCGGGCACCCACTCCGCTTTGCGCAGTCCGGTGAGCACCCCGTCCTGAAGGGTGAGCAACGCCCAGGCCACACAGGCGGCGACGAACACGGCACCCGCCACGGGTGTGCCCAGCGGTGCGTAGGACGCCCCCCACGCGTCGAGCGTGAGCAGGAAGACGGCGGCTGCGAGCGCCACGACCAGCGAACTGGCCACGTACGTGCCCCACACCAGCCGTCCGGTCTCCCGCCCGGCGCGCGGGACGAAACGGACGACGGCGCCGATCATCGTCGTCGCCGTGATGCTGGCGAGCAGCCGCATCGCGGCGATCGCGGCCGAGCCCTGGCCGACGGCCTCCTCCGTGTAGTAGCGGGCGGCCACCAGCCAGAATCCCAGGCCCAGTACGGCCGAGACGCCGGTGCTGAGCATGAGGAAGTAGGCGTTCTTGAACAGCGAGTCGTGGGTGTGGTCGCCGTCGGCAGGCTTGGGCCCGCCGCCGTCGGTGCGCGCGGCGGCGGGCTCGTGCACCTGGATCTCAGCCACCGGACCGTCCCAGCCCTCCCGGCGTCGGATTGTTCCCCGGCTGTTCTCCCGGCGTCCGGACCGGCTGGGCTCCCGACCGCTCCAGCACCTCGACCGCCGCCCGCGCCCGCAGCGGGTCCACGGGCAGCGCGTGCCGCGCGAACCAGCGGGCCGCCTCGGGAGATGGTGAGGGGTCGGTGAACTCCGCACCGGCGTAGTCGTCCAGGGGCGGGTCGTAGAGGTAGCCGACGACGATGCCCTGCCGCGCCAGAGCCGCGATCGCCGCGTTCCGGTCGGCCACGAACAGCGGGACCCGGAAGAGCGGCTGCGTCCCCTGGCCGTCGCGCGGCTTGGCCCAGGGCGTGGACAGCAGCAGTTCCGTGCCCGCCCGGCAGGCCTCCAGCACGTCGTCCAGCCGGCCGAGCTTGTGGCCGATGCGGCGCAGCCGCAGCGAGCCGGACCGGAGGCGGTAGTCGTGCATGTCGACGCGCACCCACGGGTGGTGGGCGTCGAGCCCGGGCGTGTGACGGGCGGCGAGGGCGAGTTCGTCCGGGCGCAGCGGCATCCGGATCTCCTCGCGGTCCGCCAGCCCCAGCAGCCGGATCGCGGCCCAGGCGGCGCGCCGCAGCCGCAGCCCGCGCACCGCCGCCTCCGCGTAAGGCCGGACCAGATAGGCGAGTTCGGCACTCGTCCGGCGCGGCGCGAGCAGTCCCTCGCAGGTCTTCTCCACCGCCTCCCGTAACCCCGGGTCGGCGAGCGAGAGCATGCCTCCGGCCTGGGCGCCGACGTGCTTGGACAGACTGAACACGGAGGCCTCGCCCCACGCCCCGACCGGCCGGCCGCCCACCCGGCTGCCGATCGCGTGCGCCCCGTCCTCGAACAGCGGGATCCCCAGCGCGTCGCACTTCTGCCTGAGGCGCGGTGCGGGATCCGGGTTCCCGTACAGGTTCGTCGTGAGCACAGCCGACACCGAGCCCCACACCTCGTCCGGCACGGCATCGATGTCGATGGACGCGTCGAGCGGGTTCAACGGCGCCTGCACGGGGCGCAGTCCGGCCGCGAGCACGACGAAGAAGATCACGTCGTCGTTCACCGGCGACATCAGCACCCGTCCGCCGGGCGGGCACCAGTGGCGCAGCGCCACGTACAGCCCGAATCGGCACGACGGTACGTACACACATTCCCGGCCGAGCCGGACGCGCATGGTCTCCTCCAGCCACTTCGGCTGTGCGCCACGCCGCACCGAACCCGGACCGGCCTCCCCTTTGGCCATCCGCCCCCCAGATGTGCCGTGGGAAAGCCCCCTCCCCGAGGCCTTCCGGCACCCGCCCAGAGTCGCCCCGTTCGCACCGCTCCGTCAAGATTGCGTCGCGTCCTGTGGATAACTGTCGGCACGTACGAATGCGGCGTCCCGCCCGGCGCGCCGGAGTGGACCCGTCCGGTCCCACCCGCGCCCACCTGCCCCGTTCGCCCCTCTCCGCCTCCTCGGACTCTGCCCAGGACCGGCGTGTCACCCGTAACGTGTGGCATGACCACGAACACGTGGCGACGACATGGCGCACCCGAAAGCGAGGCAGCACCCGATGCCCCCCTTCGATGTCCCCGAGGGCGACCCCTTCGGCCCGCACAACCTGCCGTACGGCGTGTTCTCCCTGCCCGGCTCGTCCCACCGGGCCGTGGGCGTCCGGCTCGGCGACCACGTACTGGACGCGGGCGCCGCGGCCCACGCGCTCGGCTCGCCCTACGCCTCCCTGCTCGCGCGGCCGACCCTCAACCCGCTGCTCGCCGCAGGCCGCACGGCCTGGTCGGACGTCCGCCGGGCGCTGACCGCCTGGGTGACCGTGCCGTCCCACCGCGAGACCGTCGCACCGCTGTTCCACCCCCTGTCGTCGGTGACCCTGCACCTGCCGTTCGAGGTCGCCGACTACGTCGACTTCTACGCCTCCGAGAACCACGCCCGGAACGTCGGGCAGATGTTCCGGCCCGACGCCGAGGACTCCCTCACCCCCAACTGGAAGCACCTGCCCATCGGCTACCACGGCCGCTCCGGCACGGTCGTCGTCTCCGGCACGGAGGTCCCGCGGCCGTCCGGGCAGCGCAAGGCCCCCACCGACGCCGCTCCGGTCTTCGGGCCGTCCGCCCGCCTGGACATCGAGGCCGAGGTCGGCTTCGTCGTCGGCGTACCCTCCCGGATGGGCGCGCCGGTGGCCCTCGGCGACTTCCGCGAGCACGTGTTCGGACTGTGCCTCCTCAACGACTGGTCCGCGCGCGACATCCAGGCCTGGGAGTACGTGCCCCTCGGCCCGTTCCTCGGCAAGTCCTTCGCCACGTCGGTGTCGGCGTGGATCACCCCGCTGGACGCCCTGGAGGAGGCCCTCGTGGCGCCTCCTGCCCGGACGCACGAGCTCCTGCCCTACCTGGACGACAGCGGCGAGGAGCCCGGCGGCTACGACCTGCGGATCAGCGTCGCCGTCAACGGCCACGTCGTCTCCGAGCCGCCCTTCTCCACCATGTACTGGACGGCCGCCCAGCAGCTGGCCCACATGACCGTCAACGGCGCCTCCCTGCGCACCGGCGACCTGTACGGCTCCGGCACGGTCAGCGGCCCGGCGGAACGGGAACGTGGCTCCCTGCTGGAACTGACCTGGAACGGCCGCGACCCGCTCGAACTCCCGGGCGGCAAGCGCACGTTCCTGGAGGACGGCGACGAGGTGACCCTCACGGCCTGGGCTCCCGGGCCCGACGGTGTGCGAGTCGGGCTCGGCGAGGTGACGGGGCGGGTCGTCCAGGGCTGACCCGGACCGGCCGGGAGCCGCTCTCCGGGGCGTCCGAGGTCGCCCCTGCCGTCTCCCTTGTCGCCGTTCGGCCCCCTGACGCACACCGCCCGGCCCGTCATACTGGGCGCGAGGCGGTGTGCCCGCACGGCCGCAACACTCGTCGTGGTCACCGGTGCGCACGGCGGCCGCCTCCCCCGCACGACCCGTAGCCGCCCCTCTCGTGACGAGGAACCGGAGCCCGTGGCCATGACCGTCTGCCTGCTCCTGCTGAGCGTCGTCGCCGTGACGGCCGCCGTCCCCGTTCCCCGTGCGCTGACCCGGGCGGCCTGGCCCGAGCGGGAACCGGTGGTCGCGCTCTGGGTCTGGCAGTGCCTGGTCGCCACCGTCCTGCTGGCGTGCGTGACGGCGCTCTCCCTGGGCGCCGCCGCCGTCTTCGGCACGGTCCGCGCCCAGCTCTTCGCCCCGGCACCGGCCGCGGTGACCGCGGCGTACGACCTGTCCGCCGCCCCGCCCTGGGCCGCCGCGCTCACCCTGCTGCTGGCCTGCGGCGCCGCCTGGACGACCGCGATGCTCGCGCGGGAGCTCGTCGAGGCGCGCCGGCGTCGGGCCCGGGCCCGGGCCCATCTGCGGGAGCGCGCACCCGACCTGCCGGCCGGCCTGCCCGCGGCCCGGGGTCCGCTGCTCGTCCTGGAGGACGAGTACCCGGACGCCTGGTGGATGCCCGGCCACCCGCCCCAGCTGATCGTCACCACGGGCGCCCTGCACCGTCTGACCGGCCACCAGCTCGACGCCGTCCTCACGCACGAGCGGGGCCACGCCCGCGCCCGCCACGACTGGCTGCTGCACCTGTCCACGGCCCTGGCCACCGGCTTCCCCCGCATCCCGCTGTTCGCCCACTTCTGCGACCAGACCCACCGCCTGGTCGAACTGGCCGCCGACGACACGGCCTCCCGCCGCTGCGGCCACCTGACGACCGCCCTGGCCCTGATCGAGCTCAACCAGCACCGCGGTGTCCTGTCCTGCGCCTCCAGCCACCGCCTGCTGGGCGAACGGGTCGACCGGCTTCTGGAGCCGCCGCCCCGGCTGGGCCGCCGGCACCGCGCCCTGACCACCACGACGGCCGCGCTCGTGCCGCTGGTGCCCCTGCTGATCGCGTTCGCACCGGGCCTGACGGCACTGTCGTAGCCCCACCGGCCGGGAGACGGCGGGCGGCCGGAGCGGGATCGGCCGAGAGGCGACCGGCTGTCGGCGCCACACCGGCCCAGGCGGTCGGTGGCGGATCCGGTCACGGTACGGCCAAACCACCAGCTCACTCGTCGGACGCGTCACATTCCCGGTGGCGCAACATTCCTGCAACACCACTTTTCCTATCGGATAGGTATGGTCCGAACCATGCCCAGTGACCGCATCCGAGACCACGCCGGACAGGGAGCCGCGACCACCGTCGCCGCCCACCGCGCGCGGCGACGGCTGCGCGCCGACCGGGCGCGGCAACTGGCGGACCTGCTCCGGCGGCTGCTGCTCACCGGGGCCTTCCCCGACGGGGTCCTCCCTCACGAGTCGACCCTCGCCACCGAGTACGGCGCGAGCCGCAACACGGTCCGCGAGGCACTCGACCTGCTGCGGGCCGAGGGCCTCGTGGAGCGTCAGCCCGGTGTCGGCACCGTGGTCGTGGCCCACAAGTACCCCCACGGCCTCGACCGCCTGATGGGCCTCGCGGAAACCCTCCGCGAGCACGGCCGGGTCACCAACGAGGTCCGCACCATGGGCCCCGCCCCGGCCCCCGCGCCGGTGGCCGACCGTCTCGGACTCGCGCCCGGCACCGACGTCCTCTACATCGAACGCCTGCGCAGGCTCGGCGGACTGCCCCTGTCCCTCGACCTCACCTACATCCCCCTGGACATCGGCACCGAACTGCTCGGCGCCGATCTGGAGAACACCGACGTCTTCCGCCTCCTGGAAGCCGTCACCGGCCAGCGCCTCGGCCACGCCGAGATCACTCTGGAAGCGGTCAGCGCGGACACCCACTCGGCCGCCGTGCTCGAGGCCCCGCGCGGCGCCGCCGTCCTCATGCTGGAACGCCTCACCCACCTCGCGGACGGCCGCCCGGTCGACCTGGAGTTCATCCGTTTCCGCGGCGACCGCATCACCATGAGCGGCCTGCTGCACCGGAACCGGTAGCCCACCCGCTCGCGCACATCCCTGGAGACAGCCATGCCCTTGGCGCCCCAGCGGGCCGACGTGCCCGTGACCATCGACGAGTCGAAGTGCATCGACGGCTGCACGCTCTGCGTGGACATGTGCCCGCTGGACTCCCTCGCCATCGACGAGCGCAACGGCAAGGCCTACATGCATGTCGACGAGTGCTGGTACTGCGGCCCGTGCGCGGCCCGCTGCCCCACCGGAGCCGTCACGGTCAACATGCCCTATCTGCTCCGGTGAGAGGCCGAAACCGCCATGTCCCGAACCACCATGAAACGCACCGTCGTCGCGATATCCGCCGTCGTCCTCCTGCTCCCGCTCAGCTCCTGCGGCGGTGACGCGGAGGCGGGCAGCGGCTCCACGGTCACCGTCACCGTCGGCTACCAGTCCCGAACCATCAACACCGTCACGGCGGGCACCCTGCTCCGCTCCCTCGGCTCCTTCGAGAAGCAGCTCAACGCCCTGCACGACGGCGTCCACTACAAGGTCGACTGGCAGGACTACGCCACCGGCGCGCCCATCACCGCACAGATGACCGCCGGGAAGATCGACATCGGCTCGATGGGCGACTTCCCGCTCCTCATCAACGCGGCCCGCGGCAAGCAGCTCAACAGCCCCACCCGCCTGGTCTCGGTCACCGGCTACAACCTGCGCGGCGGCCTCAACACCATCGTCACCGCTCCGGACTCCAAGCTGACCTCCCTGAAGGACCTCAAGGGCAAGAAGGTCTCCACGAGCGTCGGCTCGGCCGCCGACGGCACCCTCGTCCGGGCCCTGCAGCGCGCCGGCATCGATCCGAACAGCGGCATCGAGAAGCTCAACCAGCAGCCCTCCGTCGGCGCCTCCGCCCTCGCGGCCGGCAGCACGGACGCCCTGTCCCAGTTCGTCGCCTGGCCGGGCCTGCTCACCTTCCAGGGCAAGGCGAAGGCGATCTACGACGGCGCCCGGCTGAACCTGCCCACCTTCCACGGCGTCACCGCCCGCGAGGACTTCGCGAAGCAGCGCCCGGCCGTGCTGGAGGCGTTCCTGAAGGCCCAGGCGGAGGCCACCGACTACCTGCACGAGCACCCGGTGGACGCCGCCGAGAAGGTCGCGAAGGCGACCGGCCTGCCCGCCGAGGTCGTCTACCTCTACAACGGCGATCACGGCATCGCCACCTTCGACCCGGCCATCAAGCCCCAGCTCGTCTCCGCGCTGAAGCAGGACGTCTCGATCCTCAAGTCGGCGAAGCTCACCGGAGACGTGGACGTCGACTCCTTCGTCGACGACCAGTACGTGAAGAAGGCCCTCGGAACGACGGCGTACACCAAGCATCTCGCCACGAAACCCGCACCGGCCGCGAGCGAGGCCTGGCCCAAGGGCGCCTCCAAGACGGTCACCTTCAACTCCCCCTCCAAGCTGCTGCGTTACGTCGCCGGGCACCGCGACGACCTGCGCGCCGCCTACGTCCCCGACACCACCACCGGCACCCTCTGGTTCGCCGACAAGGCCGTGTGGGTGGCCGACGGCGACAAGCTGCTGCCCTTCGTCGCGCCCGACACCGCGCAGGCGTACATCGCCGGGCACGGCGGAGCCCGCGTCGTCTCCTACGCCGACGCCCTGGAGCGGGCCTCGTGAGGCGGTATGTGCTCCGCGTCCTCTCGCTGGTCGCCGCCCTGGGCCTGTGGCAGGCGCTGACCAGCCTGAACGTCGATCTGTGGCTGCGCTTCTCGCAGTTCCCGACGGTCACCGACGTGGCCCGGGCCTTCGCCGCCCGGGTGTCCGGGCCGGACTACTGGACGGACCTCACCGACAGCCTCACCCGGATCCTCACCGGCTTCCTGCTGGCCGCCGTACTCGGGGTGGCCACGGGCGTGCTCGTGGCGCGCTCGCGACTCGCCGAGGACCTGCTCGGTCCGGTGCTGGAGGTGATCCGCCCGATCCCGGCCATCGCCCTGGTGCCCGTGGCGATCCTGCTGTTCCCCTCCAACGAGCAGGGCATCGTCTTCATCACCTGCACCGCCGCCTTCTTCCCGGTCCTGGTCTCCACCCGGCACGCGGTGCGCGCCCTGACGCCCGTGTGGGAGGAGGCCGTACGCACCATGGGCGGCGGCCGGTGGCGGATCCTCGGCTCGGTCGTCCTGCCGGGCGCCCTGCCCGGCGTGTTCGGCGGTCTGTCCGTCGGCATCGGCGTCTCGTGGATCTGTGTGATCTCCGCCGAGATGATCTCCGGCCAGTACGGCGTCGGATACCGCACCTGGCAGGACTACACCGTCGTCGACTACCCCGGCGTGTTCGTCGGCATGGTCACCATCGGCGTGCTCGGCTGGCTCACCTCCACCGCCGTGGAACTCCTGGGCCGCCGCCTCACCCGCTGGCTGCCCCGCACCGCGTACGTGCCCGGCGCCCGGACGCCCCGGCCGGGCCGGTCCGTGAAGCCGGCACCGGCCGTCCCCGCCGCCGTCCACGGCGGGGCCCGATCCGAGGAGGCACGCGATGAGCACCTCGTCTGAGACCGTCCCGAACACCCCGCCCGGAGCGGCGGACACCCCGTCCGGAGCGGCGGGCACCCCGCCCAGGGCCGCGGACATGCGTCCCGGGGCCGCCCCGGGCGCCTCCCCCGAGACCGTCGGGAACGCTTCGTCCGAGAGCGCCGCGGGCACCTCCCCGGTGCGCGGCACGCGCCTCAGCCTCACCGGCGCCTCCCTCGGCCGCCCCGGCGCGACCGCCCTGGACAAGGTCGACCTGGACATCGCCCCCGGCGAGATCCTCACCGTCGTCGGCCCGTCGGGCTGCGGCAAGTCGACCCTGCTGCGCACCCTGGCCGGCCTGCTGTCGCCGCTCGCGGGCGAGATCGCCCAGGACGGGCACCCGCTGACCGGCCCCTCGGCCGACCGGGCCCTGGTCTTCCAGGAGGACGCCCTGCTCCCCTGGCGCACCCTGCGCGCCAACGTCGAACTCCCCCTCGCCATCCGCGGCGTGCCCCGCGCCGAACGCCGGGAGCAGGCCCAGAAGTGGCTGGAGCGGGTCGGACTCGGCTCCCAGGCACGGCAGTTGCCGCACCGGGTCTCCGGCGGGCAGCGCCAGCGCGTGCAGCTGGCCCGCGCCCTGGCCGGACGCCCGCGCGCCGTCCTGATGGACGAGCCGTTCGGCGCGCTCGACGCGCAGACCCGCGCCGGGATGCAGGACCTGCTGGTGGAGGTGCTCCAGGGCACGGGCGCCACCGTCGTCTTCGTCACCCACGACGTGGACGAGGCCCTGTTCCTCGGCGACCGCGTGGCCCTGCTCGGCGCGGGCGGCCTCGTCGCCGTCCGGGACATCCCCCGCCCGCGCGAGCGCGGTGCGCACGACGACCCGGCGCGCGTGGCCCTGCGGCGCGACGTCCTCACCTCGCTCGGTACGTGAAAGGCACCCCGGTGACCACCTCCGTGAACCCCCCTGCGGACACCCCCCTGGCCGTCCCCTCCCTCGCCGACGCCGAGGAACTGACCTGCGACGTCCTCGTCATCGGCGGCGGCACCGCGGGCACCATGGCCGCCCTGACCGCCGCCGAGCACGGCGCGAACGTGCTGCTGCTGGAGAAGGCGCACGTCCGCCACTCCGGCGCGCTCGCCATGGGCATGGACGGCGTGAACAACGCGGTCATCCCGGGCCGGGCCGAACCCGACGACTACGTCGCCGAGATCACCCGCGCCAACGACGGCATCGTCGACCAGTCCACCGTCCGCCAGACCGCCACCCGCGGTTTCGGCATGGTGCAGCGGCTGGAGTCCTACGGCGTGAAGTTCGAGAAGGACGAGCACGGCGACTACTCCGTCCGCCAGGTGCACCGCTCCGGCTCCTACGTCCTGCCGATGCCGGAGGGCAAGGACGTCAAGAAGGTCCTCTACCGGCAGCTGCGGCGGCGCGAGATGCGGGAGAGGATCCGCATCGAGAACCGGGTCATGCCGGTGCGCGTCCTCACCGCCGGTGAGGGCCGGGACCGCCGGGCCGTGGGGGCGGCCGGCTTCAACACCCGCAGCGGGCAGTTCGTCCAGGTCCGCGCGGGCGCGGTGATCCTCGCGACCGGCGCCTGCGGCCGCCTCGGCCTGCCCGCCTCCGGCTACCTCTACGGCACCTACGAGAACCCCACCAACGCAGGCGACGGCTACGCCATGGCCTACCACGCGGGCGCCGAGCTCACCGGTATCGAGTGCTTCCAGATCAACCCGCTGATCAAGGACTACAACGGCCCGGCCTGCGCCTACGTCGCCAACCCCTTCGGCGGCTACCAGGTCAACCGGCACGGCGAGCGCTTCGTCGACTCCGACTACTGGTCGGGGCAGATGATGTCCGAGTTCGCCGCCGAGGTGGCGTCCGACCGCGGGCCCGTCTACCTGAAGCTGAGCCACCTCCCCGAGGAGTCGGTCTCGGCCCTGGAGACGATCCTGCACTCCACCGAGCGGCCCACCCGCGGCACCTTCCACTCCGGGCGGGGCCACGACTACCGCACCCACGACATCGAGATGCACATCTCCGAGATCGGCCTGTGCGGGGGCCACTCCGCCTCGGGCGTCCGCGTCGACGACCACGCCCGCACGACCGTCCCGCGGCTGTACGCGGCCGGTGACCTGGCCTGCGTCCCGCACAACTACATGATCGGCGCCTTCGTCTTCGGCGACCTGGCGGGCGCCGACGCCTCCCAGTACCAGCCGTACACGGGCGAGTTGCCCGCGGAGCAGCTCCGGGAGGCGCACGAGCTGATCTACCGCCCGCTGCGCAACCCCGACGGCCCGCCGCAGCCCCAGGTCGAGTACAAGCTGCGCCGCTTCGTTAACGACTACGTGGCCCCGCCCAAGTCCGGTGCCCGGCTGTCGCTGGCCCTGGAGGCGTTCCAGCGGATGCACACCGACATCGCCGAGATGGGCGCCCGCACCGCGCACGAGCTGATGCGTTGCGCCGAGGTCACCTTCATCCGCGACTGCGCGGAGATGGCCGCGCGCTCCTCCCTGGCCCGCACGGAGTCCCGCTGGGGCCTCTACCACGAGCGCCTCGACCACCCCCGGCGGGACGACGCGTCCTGGTTCCACCACCTCGATCTGCACAAGTCCCCCTCCGGTGCGATGGAGTTCACGGCACGCCCCGTGGCTCCCTATCTCGTTCCCGTCGACGGTTTCGAGCCCGTCGGCGGTCCCTCTCGTGTCCTCGGCGAGGTGCACGCCGAGGATGTGGCCCTGGCAGGCTCGCGGGACGTGGCGCCGGTCGCCTCCCCGGTGGGAGCGGCGGCGCCGGAGCCGGCCCCGGCGCAACAGACATCGGTCACCGCCCCTTCCGGCGAGGTGTCCTCCGCCCGCCTGCTCGAACTCGTCGCCCTCGCCGAGGAGGAGCCGGAACTCGGCGCCCTCCAGCCGTACTTGACGGACCCCGCGCCCGCTGTCCGCCGCGAGGCCGTCGCCGTGCTCACCGAGACGCTGCCGCCCGGGACGGGCACCGCGCTCGCAGCGGCGCTGCGCGACACCGCCGCCGAGGTGCGCGCCGCCGCGGCCGCGTCCCTGCGTGAGCTCGTCGAGACGCTTCCGGCCGAGCCCGATCTGCGGGACGGCCTCGCCGCCGCCCTGACGGAGCCGGACCCGGTGGTCCGCGCGGCGGCCCTGGACGTCCTGCGCGCCCTGCGTCTCGGCGACGCCGCCCTGTTCGCGGACGCCCTCGCCGACTCCGACATCGCCGTCCGCATCGAGGCCGTACGCGCCCTGGTGTCGGTCGACGCCGCCGGTGAACTGGCCGGTGCGGCGGGCACCGACCCCTCCCGCGAGGTACGGGTCGCGATCGCCAAGGGCCTGGCCACGGTGAGTGCCGAGCGGCCGGCGGGTGACGGCCAGGACGGCGGCGACCCCAGCCCGGGCGCGACCGAAGCGGCCCTCACCGGCCTCCTCGACGATCCCGACGCCCTGGTGCGGGCAGCGGCCTACGGAGCACTCGGCATCACCGGCTGCCCGGCGCCCCTCGCCGCACGCGCCGTGGCCGCGCTGTCCGAGCCGGCCTGGCAGGTGCGGGCCGGAGCCGCGACGGCCCTGTCCGTGGCCGACGCCGAGGTGGCGGTCCCGGCGCTCGCCAAGGCCCTGGCCGACACCAACGCTGACGTCCGCAAGGCCGCCGTCCTGGCGCTGACCCGGCACCGCTCCACCGAGGAGGCCCGGGCGGCGCTGGCCACCGCGACGACCGACTCCGACGCGGATGTCAGGGCGTACGCGGGACGGGCGCTGTGACCGATACGCCCATCCGAACCGTCTGACGTGGCCGGAGCCCGGCCCTATATCCAGTCGTCCGGCTCAGGCTCCGCGTCCGTCTCAGGCCAGTGGTAGGGCTCACCGGCGTCCTGCCCCACGGCCTGGGCCGGACCCTGACCGGATGCCGGGGCCCGGCCGGACGCCTGGGCGGAGGGCGAGCCGGCAGCGGGTGCGGAGGCAGGGGCGTCCGCCGAGCCCGCACCGGGCGGCCCGCCCAGCGAGGCGAGCACCTCCAGCACCCCCTCCCCGTACGTGGTGAGCTTCTTCTCGCCGACCCCGCTGATCCCGCCGAGCTCTCCCACCGACGTCGGCCACACCGTGGCGATCTCCCGCAGGGTGGCGTCGTGGAAGATCACGTAGGCCGGGACGCCCTGCTCACGGGCCTGTTCGGCGCGCCAGGCGCGCAGCGCCTCGAAGGCGGGCAGCAGCTCCTCGGGCAGCTCGTCGGCGACCGCCTTGCCCTTGCGCTCGCCCCGTCCGGAGCCGGAGGACGAGGACCCCGACCGGGAGGCCACCGGCTTCTTCGGCTCCTTGCGCAGCGGCACGTCCCGCTCCCGCCGCAGCACCGCCCCGCTGGCCTCCGTCAGCACCAGCGTGCCGTACTCGCCCTCCACCGCGAGCAGCCCCTGGGCGAGCAACTGCCTGATGACGCCCCGCCATTCGGCCTCGGTCAGCTCCTCGCCGATACCGAACACGGACAGCTGGTCGTGGTCGAACTGGATGACCTTGCCGGTCCGCTTGCCCAGCAGGATGTCCACGATCTGCACCGCGCCGAACTTCTGCCCGCGCTCCCGCTGCAGCCGGACGACCGTCGACAGCGCCTTCTGCGCCGCGATGGTGCCGTCCCAGGTCTCCGGCGGCGTCAGGCAGGTGTCGCAGTTGCCGCAGCCGGACGGGTCGGGGTCCTGGCCGAAGTAGGCGAGGAGCTGGCCCCGGCGGCACTGGGCCGTCTCGCACAGCGCCAGCATCGAGTCCAGGTGGGCCTGGGCCCGGCGCCGGAAGGCCTCGTCTCCCTCACCGGACTGGATCAGCTTGCGCTGCTGTATGACGTCGTTCAGCCCGTAGGCCATCCAGGCCGTCGAGGGCAGCCCGTCGCGGCCGGCCCGGCCCGTCTCCTGGTAGTAGCCCTCGACCGACTTGGGCAGGTCGAGGTGGGCGACGAAGCGGACGTCCGGCTTGTCGATGCCCATGCCGAAGGCGATGGTCGCCACCACGACCAGGCCGTCCTCCCGCAGGAAGCGGGACTGGTGGGCCGCGCGCGTGCCCGCGTCCAGGCCCGCGTGGTACGGCACCGCCTCGACGCCGTTGCGGCTGAGGAACTCGGCGGTCTTCTCCACCGAGTTGCGCGAGAGGCAGTAGACGATGCCCGCGTCGCCCGCGTGCTCCTCGCGCAGGAAGCTCAGCAGCTGCTTCCTGGGGTCGGCCTTGGGCACGATCCGGTACTGGATGTTGGGCCGGTCGAAGCTCGCCACGAAGTGGCGGGCCGTCGGCATGTTCAGCCGCTGGGTGATCTCCTGGTGCGTCGCGTGCGTGGCCGTGGCCGTCAGCGCGACCCGCGGTACGTCCGGCCAGCGCTCGCCGAGCAGGGACAGCGCCAGGTAGTCGGGCCGGAAGTCGTGGCCCCACTGGGAGACGCAGTGGGCCTCGTCGATCGCGAAGAGGGAGATCTTGCCGCGCGAGAGCAGATCGAGTGTGCTCTCCAGCCGCAGCCGCTCCGGTGCCAGGTACAGCAGGTCCAGCTCGCCGGCGAGGAACTCGGCCTCGACCATCCGCCGCTCGTCGAAGTCCTGCGTGGAGTTCATGAACCCGGCCCGCACGCCGAGCGCCCGCAGCGCGTCCACCTGGTCCTGCATCAGGGCGATGAGAGGGGAGACGACCACGCCCGTGCCCGGCCTGACCAGGGACGGGATCTGGTAGCACAGCGACTTGCCGCCGCCGGTGGGCATGAGCACGACGGCGTCGCCGCCCGCCACGACGTGCTCGATGACGGCTTCCTGCTCACCGCGGAAGGCGTCGTAGCCGAAGACCCGGTGCAGTGCGGCCAGCGCCTCGCTCGCCTCGGCGCCGAGGGGCCCGGCGGGGCCGCCGCCCGCACCGATCCCGGCCTCGGTTCCGGTCGCCCCGGTCCCCATCGTCCCGGACCCGGTCACCGCGTCCCGTTCCGTCATCACACCCGTCCCGCCCGTAGCGCCCATCGTCGTGCCCCCCGTGCGTCGCGCCTCGACCACTGCGTCCACCATAGGCGCCCGCACCGACAGCCCCGGAGTTATCCACAGGCCTGCCCCGTATGGGTGCGTCAAGGACGCGATCGTCGTGCACACGCAGCACGGTCGAGTCCCCCCGGTCGGAGTGGGGATCGGACGCCGGGCCATGACCGGCTAGCGATCGACGTCGGCGGATCGCGCGGATTCCCCGGGCGCGACGAGTCCCGTCTCGTAGGCGAGGACGACGGCCTGGGCCCGGTCGCGCAGGGTCAGCTTGGCGAAAATCCTGGCCACATGGGTCTTCACTGTCGCTTCGCTCAGTGTCAGTGCCCGGGCGAGCTCGGTGTTGGACAGGCCCCTGCCCATGAGTGTCAGCACCTCGCGTTCGCGTGGTGTCAGTACGGCGAGGTCGCGGTGGACGGCGGGGATTGCCGAGCCCGGAGCGGTCCGGCCGGCGGTGGAGGCGTAGCGCTCCACGAGGCGGCGGGTGATCGAGGGTGCGAGCAGTGCGTCACCGGTGTCGACCAGGCGTACGGCGGCTGCGAGATGCGCGGGTGTGACGTCCTTGAGCAGGAAGCCGCTGGCTCCGGCGGCGAGGGCTGCGTAGACGTAGGAGTCCAGGTCGAAGGTGGTCAGCATGATCACCCGACAGGTCGGGGTCTGGGCGAGGACGCGGCGGGCGGCTTCCAGGCCGTCCATGGTCGGCATGCGGATGTCCATGAGGACGACGTCGGGGCGCAGGCGGCGGACGGCTCGGACGGCCTCGGCTCCGTCTGCGGCTTCGCCGACCACGTTGACGCCGCGTGCCGTGAGGATCAGGCGGAAACCGGTGCGGACCAGCTCCTGGTCGTCGGCGATCACGACTCGGGGGGCGGGGCCGGTGAGCGGGTTCACGGCCGGTCTAGGGGGATTCGGGCGCGGACACGGTAGCCGCCGCCCAGGCGGCGCCGGGCGTCCAGGTCGCCGCCGTAGACGGCGACCCGTTCGCGCAGGCCGAGCAGTCCCCGTCCCGCTCCGTCGGCCTGGCCTGCGGCCGGACGGCTACGCGGCCCGGGAGCATCGTCGGTCAGGACGCTCGGTCCGGTGTTCAGGACTTCGACGCGCAGGTAGTGCTCCGCATATCGGACTGTCACGTCGGCTCTGGTCCCGTCGTTGTGTTTGAGGGCGTTGGTCAGCGCCTCCTGGATGATCCGGTAGGCGGTGACATCGATCCCGGTCGGCAGCGGGCGGGGCTCCCCGGAGATGCGCACCTCCACGGGCAGGCCGGCGAAGGCGATCCTGTCGATCAGCGGGCTGAGCCGGCTCAGGCTCGGCTGTGGTGCCAGGTCCCCACCGTAGGGTTCGTCGTCGCCGTTCTGCGCGGGGGCGAGGAGGCCGAGCAGGTGCCGTAGCTCGGTCATGGCGGTCCGCCCGGCGCTCTCCACGGCGCTCAACGCGGCCTCGGCCTCGTCGGGCATGGTGGCCAGCACTTCACGGGCGGCCCCGGCCTGGACCACCATGAGGCTCACGTTGTGGCTGACGATGTCGTGGAGCTCGGCCGCGATCCTGGCCCGCTCGGCGTCGACCGCGGTGGCTGCCGCACTCTCCCGCTCCCGTTCCAGCAGCCAGCCGCGCTCTTCGATGGCTGCTCGGTGGCGCCGGCGTGCCCGGATGAGCGCCACGCCCAGGACGACGGCCGCGGCGCACGTCATCGCCCATGCCGCGACCAGCCAGATCAACCCCGAACTCCCCACCCGAGAGAGCATCGCAGCCCGGCATGCCCGTCCGCGTCATGCTCCGGATCCAGTTCCCTACATCCCCAGGATGACCCGTGGAGCCGGTTACATCCGGCGAGGGACGTCGTACCCGTCCTGCCGCTTCTAGGTTCATGCCATGACAAGTGATCCGGACAGCTCCCGGCAGGTCGTCGTCCGACTGGACGACGTCCACAAGGAATACGGCCACGTGAAGGCCCTGGACGGCGTCCGCCTGGACATCCGCGCAGGGGAAGCGGTCGCGGTGATGGGGCCCTCCGGGTGCGGCAAGTCCACGTTGCTGAACATGGTCGCCGGCCTGGACCGCCCGACGTCGGGAACGGTGCAGGTCCACGGCCAGGACCTGGGGGCATTGAACGAGACGGGGCTGGCGCTGTTCCGGCGGCGGCACATCGGCATGATCTTCCAGTTCTTCAACCTGATCGACGACCTGCCCGCGCTCGACAACGTCGCGCTGGCCGCCCAGCTGACCGGCACCTCCGCCCGGCAGGCCCGCCGCCGCGCGCTGGAACTCCTCGACGAGCTGGGCATCGCCGACCGCAAGGACGCCTACCCGGCCGCGTTGAGCGGGGGCGAGCGTCAACGAGTGGCCGTGGCCCGGTCGTTGATGAACCGCCCGGCTCTGCTCCTGGCCGACGAGCCGACGGGCGCCCTGGACAGCCGCTCGGGAGAGCAGGTCATGGACCTGCTGATCGACCTCAACCAGATCGGACAGACCCTGCTCATCGTCACGCATGACCCGCACCTGGCCAGTCGCTGCGCCAGCCGCCTGATCGAGGTCGCCGATGGCCGAGTGTCTAGCGAGAGCCAGCTGGAGCCCACCGCGTGAGCGCCGTGTGGAGGGCCTCGCGGGCGGCTGTGAAACGGCGCAGGCTGCAGACGTTCGTCATCGGGCTGGTGGTCCTGTGTTCGACCACGACCATCCTGCTCGGGCTGGGGCTGCTCACCGCGGCCTCGACCCCCTTCGACAAAGCCTTCGCCCAGCAGCACGGGGCCCACACGGTCGCGGCGTTCGACCCGGTGAAGGCGTCGGGTGCTCGGCTGGCCCGGACGGCCGAGCGTCCCGGCGTCGAGGCCGCCGCCGGGCCCTTCGGGCAAGCCTTCCTCGACATGCCCGAGGACTGGCTGTGGATGTCGGCCGGTTCTCTGTCCGTCGTGGGCCGGGCCGATCCGGACGGCCCGGTGGACCGCATCCGTCTGTTGGAAGGCCGCTGGGCCACGGCTCCCGGTGAAATCGTCGTCAACTGGCCTGCCGACGGCACACCGGGTCCGGGCCGGCTCGGCACCAGGCTCAAGGCTCGCGGCGCCCCGACTCTCACCGTCGTCGGCTTCGCCACCAGCATGAGCAAGTCCGCCGGGGCCTGGGTATCCCCTGAGCAGATGGCCCGACTGCATCCGAGCACCGTTCAGATGCTGTACCGCTTCACGGACGCAGCGACCGATCGGGAGCTGCGCACCGGCCTGACCACAGCCACGGCCGGATTGCCCGCCGGTTCGCTCACCACCGCACAGTCCTATCTCGCCCTCAAGCGGGCCTTCTCCGCCCAGGCCGACGCGTATCTGCCGTTCATGACGCTCTTCGGCGTCCTCGGCCTTCTGGTCTCCGTGCTGATCGTCGGGAATGTCGTCAGCGGGGCGGTCGTCTCAGGGCACCGGCACATCGGCGTGCTCAAGTCGCTGGGCTTCACTCCGAACCAGGTGGTGACGGTCTACCTCACGATGGTCTCCGTCCCCGCCGTCATCGGCTGCGCAGTCGGCACCCTGATCGGCAACGCGGTGGCCGGTCCCCTCCTGCGGGTGGCCTTCTCCGGTATCGAAACAGGCAGCGCCTCCGTCGGTATCAGCTGGTGGCCGTCCGTCCTCTGTCTGGTGGGCATGCCTGCCCTGGTCGTCGTCGCCGCCCTGATCCCCGCCGTGCGCGCACACCGGCTCCCCGCGGCCCAGGCGATCACAGCCGGCACCGCACCGCGGACCGGACGCGGACTGCGGGTCCAGCGCCGGCTCGGCGGGACGCGGCTGCCGCGCGCCGTGAGCCTGGGACTCGGCCAGCCGTTCGCCCGGCCGGGCCGCTCCCTGCTGACCATGGCGGCCATCGTCCTCGGGGTCACCACCGTGACACTGACGACCGGTCTGACCAGCACCATGGTCGCTTACGGAGATGCCGGCAAGAGCGACGGTGCCGCCCGGGTCGACGTCCAGACCGGCTCGCCCGCGGGTGGCGGGACCACCGCGAGACCGAGTGACCGGCAAACCGAGCAACTACTGCGCTCCCTGCCCGGGGCGGATCAGGTGACCGCCCGCGCGCTCACCAAGGTGAGCCTCACCGGCTACACGCAGACCGTGTTCGCCAACTTCTACCGCGGGGACACCCAGGACCTCGCCTCCGAGATCGTCGAGGGACACTGGCCCACCGGCGCCGGGGAAGCCGCGGCCGGGCCGGCGTTCCTCGATCAGCACGGGTTGTCGGTGGGCGACCGGGTCACCCTCCGGCTGAACGGCAGACAGACGCCCGTCACCATCGTGGGTGAGCTCATGGAAGGCAACGCCCAGGCCCTGGACTCCAACTGGCGGACGCTGACGCGACTCGCGCCCGCAACACGGGCCACGGAGTACACGGTCCGGCTCGCTCGCGGCGCCGACGACCAGCGCTACATCACAGCGGTCGAGGCGGCCGACCCGGGCCTTCGCCCCGCATTGCTGGGCTCGGACGACGCCGCCACGACGACCGTCGTCGGCTTCGCGTCGGTGTTCACCGTTCTGCTGACCGTCGTGGCCGCTCTCGGGGTCTTCAACACCGTCCTGCTCAACGTCCGGGAGCGATGCCGCGACCTCGGCATGCTCAAGTCGATCGGGATGACACCGCGCCAGGTCGTGGTGATGACCGTGTCGTCGGTTGCGGCGCTGGGGCTGACCGGCGGGGTGTTGGGGGTTCCCCTGGGAATCGTCGCGCACCGGCTGGTGGTGGACCACGTCGGAGTGGTGTCGTTCCCGGAATCCATGAAGCAGGTCTGGCACTTCCCGCACCTGGCCGCTCTGGTCCTGGCGGGCGTCACGATCGCCGTCCTCGGTGCGTTGTTCCCGGCGAGGTCGGCAGCGCGGCTCACCATCGCCAAGGTGCTGCACAACGAGTGACCCGCGCGTACACCAGCACCCGCGGGCCGTGACGCAACCCGACGAGTGACAGCCCGGCCCGCACGACAGCGGCCCGGCTCCCCCTGTAGGGAAACCGGGCCGCTGTCGCACGGCAAGCGGAGCGTCAGCGCACGAACACCCCCGCCTGCCCCGCCAGATCCAGGAAGTACTGCGGCGCCACGCCCAGCACCACCGTGACCGCAACGCCCACGCCGATCGCCGTCATCGTCAGGGGCGACGGCACGGCCACCGTCGGGCCCTCCGGCCGCGGCTCGCTGAAGAACATCAGCACGATGACGCGGATGTAGAAGAACGCCGCGATCGCCGACGAGATCACACCGATCACGACGAGCGGGGCCGCCCCGCCCTCCGCCGCCGCCTTGAACACGGCGAACTTCCCGGCGAAGCCGGACGTCAGCGGAATGCCGGCGAAGGCCAGCAGGAACACCGCGAAGACCGCCGCCACCAGCGGGGACCTGCGCCCGAGCCCCGCCCACTTGGACAGGTGCGTCGCCTCGCCCCCGGCGTCGCGGACGAGCGTGACCACCGCGAAGGCGCCGATCGTCACGAACGAGTACGCGGCCAGGTAGAACAGCACCGACGAGACACCGTCGGGCGTGGTCGCGATGACACCCGCCAGGATGAACCCGGCGTGCGCGATCGACGAGTACGCCAGCAGCCGCTTGATGTCCGTCTGCGTGATCGCGACGATCGCGCCGCCCAGCATGGTGACGATGGCGACGGCCCACATGACCGGCCGCCAGTCCCAGCGCAGGCCCGGCAGCACGACGTACAGCAGCCGCAGCAGCGCGCCGAACGCCGCCACCTTCGTAGCCGCCGCCATGAAGCCGGTCACCGGCGTCGGAGCGCCCTGGTAGACGTCCGGCGTCCACATGTGGAACGGCACCGCGCCCACCTTGAACAGCAGGCCCATCACCAGCAGCGCGGCGCCGATCAGCAGCAACGCGTCGTTGCCCATGGTGTCGGCGAGCGCCGGGTTGACGTCCTGCACGGTGCCGTCGACGACCTGCGCGATCGTGGCGTACGACATCGAGCCCGCGTAGCCGTAGAGCAGCGCGATGCCGAACAGGGTGAACGCGGAGGCGAAGGCGCCCAGCAGGAAGTACTTGACCGCCGCCTCCTGCGACATGAGCCGCTTGCGCCGGGCCAGGGCGCACAGCAGGTACAGCGGCAGGGAGAGGACTTCCAGCGCGACGAACAGCGTCAGCAGGTCGTTGGCCGCCGGGAAGATCAGCATGCCGGCGACCGCGAACATCAGCAGCGGGAAGACCTCGGTGGTGGTGAACCCGGCCTTGACCGCGGCCTTCTCGCTCTCGCTGCCCGGTACGGAGGCGGCCTGCGCGGCGAAGGAGTCCACGCGGTTGCCGTGCGCCTCCGGGTCCAGGCGCCGCTCGGCGAAGGTGAACAGGCCCACCAGGGCCGCAAGCAGGATCGTGCCCTGCAGGAACAGGGCCGGTCCGTCGACGGCGATCGCGCCCATCGCCGCGATGCGCGCCTTGGTGGTGCCGTATCCGTCGGCCGCGAGTGCGACGACCGCGGCGAAGGCGGCCGCGATCGCGACGACGGAGACGAACATCTGGACGTAGTAACGCGATTTACGCGGGACGAACGCCTCGACCAGGATCCCGACGATCGCCGCGCCGACGATGATCAGGGTGGGGGCTAGCTGCCCGTACTCGATCTTCGGCGCGTCGATCTTCGAGATCGGGTCGGCCGCCGTTGTCCACAGGCTGTGGACGGCTGTTGCGCTCACTTGGCCGCCTCCACCTCGGGCTGGGGGTCCTTCTTCTGTACGTCGGACATGGTCTGCTTGACCGCCGGATCGATGATCTGCGTGACGGGCTTCGGGTAGACGCCCAGGAAGATCAGCAGGACGACCAGCGGGGCGACCACCGCGATCTCACGGATCCGGAGGTCGGGCATCGCGGAGACCTCCGGTTTCACCGGGCCCGTCATCGTCCGCTGGTAGAGGACGAGGGTGTAGAGCGCGGCCAGGACGATGCCGAAGGTGGCGATAATGCCGATCACCGGGTAGCGCGTGAACGTGCCGACCAGGACCAGGAACTCACTGACGAACGGCGCCAGCCCCGGCAGGGACAGGGTCGCGAGGCTGCCGATCAGGAACGTGCCGGCGAGCACCGGGGCGACCTTCTGCACGCCGCCGTAGTCGGCGATGAGCCGTGAGCCGCGCCGGGAGATCAGGAAGCCCGCCACCAGCATCAGCGCGGCCGTCGAGATGCCGTGGTTGATCATGTAGAGCGTCGCGCCGGACTGGCCCTGGCTGGTCATCGCGAAGATGCCCATGATGATGAAGCCGAAGTGGGAGATCGACGCGTACGCCACCAGCCGCTTGATGTCCCGCTGGCCGACCGCGAGCAGCGCCCCGTAGATGATGCTGATCAGGGCGAGGACGAGGATGGCGGGCGTGGCCCACTTGCTGGCCTCCGGGAACAGCTGGAGGCAGAAGCGGAGCATCGCGAAGGTGCCGACCTTGTCGACGACCGCCGTGATGAGCACGGCGACCGGGGCGGTGGACTCCTGCATGGCGTTGGGCAGCCAGGTGTGCAGCGGCCACAGCGGCGCCTTCACCGCGAACGCGAAGAAGAAGCCCAGGAACAGCCAGCGTTCGGTGTTGGTCGCCATGTCGAGCGTGCCGTTGGCGCGGGCCTCGGCGATCTCCTGGAGCGAGAAGTTCCCGGCGACCACGTACAGGCCGATCACCGCGGCCAGCATGATCAGACCGCCGACCAGGTTGTAGAGGAGGAACTTCACGGCCGCGTACGAGCGTTGTGTCGCCGCCGCCTTCTCGCCGTGCTCGTGGGCACGGTCCCCGAAGCCGCCGATGAGGAAGTACATCGGGATCAGCATGGCTTCGAAGAAGATGTAGAAGAGGAAGACGTCGGTGGCCTCGAAGGAGAGGATCACCATCGCCTCGACGCCGAGGATCAGGGCGAAGAAGCCCTGCGTCGGCCGCCAGCGGCTGCTGCCGGTCTCCAGGGGGTCGGCGTCGTGCCAGCCCGCCAGGATGATGAAGGGGATCAGCAGCGCCGTGAGCGCGATGAGCGCAACGCCGATGCCGTCCACGCCCAGTTCGTAGCGGACGCCGAAGTCGGCGATCCAGGCGTGGGACTCGGTGAGCTGGTAGCGGTCGCCGTCCGGGTCGAAACGGACCAGAACGGTGATCGCCAGGACGAGCGTGGCGAGCGAGAAGAGCAGCGCCAGCCACTTGGCGGCGGTGCGCTGCGCGGCCGGTACGGCGGCCGTGGCGATCGCCCCGACGGCCGGGAGCGCCGCTGTCGCTGTCAGCAGAGGAAAGGACATCGGTATCAGACCGCCCTCATCAGCAGGGTCGCGGCGACGATGACCGCGGCGCCGCCGAACATCGAGACCGCGTAGGAGCGGGCGAAGCCGTTCTGCAGCCTGCGCATCCGCCCGGAGAGGCCGCCGACCGAGGCCGCCGTGCCGTTGACGACGCCGTCGACCAGGGTGTGGTCGACGTAGACCAGGGACCGCGTGAGGTGCTCGCCGCCGCGGACCAGGACGACGTGGTTGAAGTCGTCCTGGAGCAGATCGCGCCGGGCGGCCCGGGTGAGCAGCGAGCCGCGCGGGGCGACGGCCGGGACGGGGCGGCGGCCGTACTGGGCCCACGCGAGGGCGACGCCGATGATCATGCAGGCGACGGTCGCGCCGGTGACCACGCCCGCGCTGATCGGCGGGTTGCCGTGGCTGTGTCCGGTGACGGGCTCCAGCCAGTGCATGAACCGGTCGCCGATGCTGAAGAACGCACCTCCGGCCACCGATCCGACGGCCAGCACGATCATCGGGACCGTCATGATCCTGGGCGACTCGTGCGGGTGCGGCGGGGTGTACTCGCCGCGCGTCTCGGCGGCGGGCTCCACGTCCGGCCGGGCCGGGGACGGCGTCGGGGCGTTGCGCCAGCGCTCCTCGCCGAAGAACGTCATCAGCATCACGCGCGTCATGTAGAACGCCGTGATCGCCGCGCCGAGCAGGGCGCAGGCGCCGAGGATCCAGCCCTCGGTGCCGCCCTTGGCGAACGCTGCCTCGATGATCTTGTCCTTGGAGAAGAAGCCGGACAGGCCCGGGAAGCCGATGATGGCCAGGTAGCCGAGGCCGAAGGTGACGAAGGTGACCGGCATGTACTTCCGCAAGCCGCCGTAGCGGCGCATGTCGACCTCGTCGTTCATGCCGTGCATGACCGAGCCGGCGCCGAGGAACAGCCCGGCCTTGAAGAAGCCGTGCGTCACCAGGTGCATGATCGCGAAGACGTAGCCGATGGGGCCGAGGCCCGCGGCGAGGATCATGTAGCCGATCTGCGACATGGTCGACCCGGCCAGGGCCTTCTTGATGTCGTCCTTCGCGCAACCGACGATCGCACCGAACAGCAGCGTGACCGCGCCGACGATGGTGACGACCAGTTGTGCGTCCGGGGCGCCGTTGAAGACGGCCGCGGAGCGGACGATCAGGTAGACGCCCGCCGTCACCATGGTCGCGGCGTGGATGAGGGCCGAGACCGGGGTCGGGCCCTCCATCGCGTCCCCGAGCCAGGACTGCAGCGGCACCTGGGCGGACTTGCCGCAGGCGGCGAGCAGGAGCATCAGCGCGATGGCGGTCAGCTTGTCCTCACCGGCGGCACCGGCGAGCCCGGCCTCGCCGTGGTCGCCGAGCACCGGCCCGAAGGCGAAGGTGCCGAACCACAGGAACATCAGCATGATCGCGATCGACAGGCCCATGTCGCCGACGCGGTTGACCAGGAAGGCCTTCTTCGCGGCCGTGGCGGCGCTGGGCTTGTGCTGCCAGAAGCCGATCAGCAGGTAGGAGGCGAGACCGACGCCTTCCCAGCCGACGTACAGCAGCAGGTAGTTGTCGGCGAGGACGAGGATCAGCATCGCCGCGAGGAACAGGTTCAGATAGCCGAAGAAGCGGCGGCGCCGCTCGTCGTGCTCCATGTACCCGACGGAGTACAGGTGGATCAGCGATCCGACGCCCGTGATCAGCAGCACGAACGTCATGGACAGCTGGTCGAGCTGGAAGGCGACGTCCGCCTGGAAGCCCTCGACCGGGATCCAGCTGAACAGGTGCTGGCTCAGGACGCGGTTCTCGGCGCCCCGGCCCAGCATGTCGGTGAACAGCACCAGGCCGAGCACGAAGGAGACGGCCGCGAGCGCGGTGCCGAGCCAGTGGCCGACGGCGTCCAGCCGCCGGCCGCCGCACAGCAGGACCGCCGCTCCGAGCAGGGGCGCCGCCACCAGCAGCGCAATGAGGTTCTCCACGATTCTTCCGACCCCTTACAGCTTCATCAGGCTGGCGTCGTCGACCGAGGCCGAGTGGCGGGCACGGAACAGGGACACGATGATCGCGAGCCCGACCACGACCTCGGCGGCGGCGACGACCATCGTGAAGAAGGCGATGATCTGCCCGTCGAGGTTGCCGTGCATGCGGGAGAAGGCGACGAACGCGAGGTTGCAGGCGTTGAGCATGAGCTCGATGCACATGAACACGACGATCGCGTTGCGCCTGATCAGCACACCGGTGGCGCCGATCGTGAACAACAGGGCCGCGAGGTAGAGGTAGTTGACGGGGTTCACTTGGACGCCTCCTCGGACCGCTGGAACTTCGCCGGCCCGACCGCCCTGCGCTCCAGACGCTCCTCCGACCGCTGCTCCAGGGCCTTGAGGTCGTTGAGCGCCTCCCGCGACACGTCACGGATCTGGCCGCGCTCGCGCAGGGTCTTGCTGACGGTGAGGTCGGACGGGGTGCCGTCGGGCAGCAGGCCCGCGATGTCGACCGCGTTGTGCCGGGCGTACACACCGGGCGCCGGCAGCGGCGGCAGGTACTTGCCCTCGCGCACGCGCTCCTCGGCGAGCTCCCGCTGCGTCTTGGCCCGCTCGGTGCGCTCGCGGTGGGTGAGGACCATGGCGCCGACGGCGGCCGTGATGAGCAGGGCGCCGGTGATCTCGAACGCGAAGACGTACTTGGTGAAGATGAGGGCGGCGAGGCCCTCCACGTTTCCTCCGGCGTTCGCCTGGCCGATGCCGTTGAACTCCGACAGGGACGCGTTGCCGATGCCGCCGATCAGCAGGACTCCGAAGCCGAGGCCGCACAGCAGGGCCAGCCAGCGCTGGCCCTTGATGGTCTCCTTCAGGGAGTCCGCCGCGGTGACGCCGACGAGCATCACGACGAACAGGAACAGCATCATGATCGCGCCGGTGTAGACGATGATCTGGACGACGCCCAGGAAGTAGGCGCCGTTGGCGAGGTAGAACACCGCCAGGACGATCATGGTCCCGGCGAGGCAGAGCGCGCTGTGCACGGCCCGCTTCATGAGGATGGTGCACAGGGCGCCGATCACCGCGACGGTGCCGAGGATCCAGAACTGGACGGCCTCTCCGGTGGAGGTGGAGTAGGCGGCGAGCTGGGTGGTCATCGCCCGATCACCCTCTCCGAGGCCGGTTCCGTCCCGCCGAAGGTCGAGTCGGCCTCCTGCACGACCTCGACCTTGGAGTGGGCGACCTGCCGCTCGGTGCCGGGCGCGGCCTCCGTCACCAGGCCCCGGTAGTAGTCCTGTTCGTCCGTGCCGGGGTAGATGGCGTGGGGCGAGTCGACCATGCCCTCCTCCAGACCGGCGAGCAGCTGCTCCTTGGTGTAGATGAGGTTGGCCCGGCTGGAGTCGGCCAGTTCGAACTCGTTGGTCATCGTGAGCGCCCGGGTGGGGCAGGCCTCGATGCACAGGCCGCACAGGATGCAGCGGGCGTAGTTGATCTGGTAGACGCGGCCGTACCGCTCGCCCGGCGAGTAGCGCTCCTCGTCGGTGTTGTCCGCCCCCTCCACATAGATCGCGTCGGCGGGGCAGGCCCAGGCGCACAGTTCACAGCCGACGCACTTCTCCAGGCCGTCCGGATGGCGGTTGAGCTGGTGCCGTCCGTGGAAGCGCGGAGCCGTGGTCTTCTGCTGCTCGGGGTACTGCTCGGTCAGCCGCTTCTTGAACATGGCCTTGAAGGTCACGCCGAAGCCGGCCACGGGGTTCTGGAAACCGGGCTTGGTGTCCTTGGGTTCCTCACCCTGCGAACGCTCGAGTTCCTCAGCCATCGGACGCCTCCTTTCCATCCGTAGTTCCGCCCAGAGATTCGTCACTCTGAGTATCGGGCCCACCACTGACAATCAGCTCCCGCTCACGGCGTGAGCGGCGGCGGGGGACCGGCGGTAGTTCCTGTCCGGGCAGGGGCGGTACGGGGAATCCGCCCGCCATCGGGTCGAAGGCGGCCGGGGTGTCGGCCGGCTGCTCGGCCTTCTTGGCCTTCTCGCGGAACATGTCGGCGACGAAGGAGAGCAGCAGCAGGGCGAGCACGCCGCCGCCCACGTACAGGGCGATGTCGGCGAAGTCGTAGCCCTCGTTGCGGAAGGCCCGCACGCTCGCGACGAGCATCAGCCACACCAGCGAGACCGGGATGAGGACCTTCCAGCCGAGCTTCATCAGCTGGTCGTAGCGCACGCGCGGGAGGGTGCCGCGGATCCAGATGAACATGAACAGCAGCAGCTGGACCTTGACGGTGAACCACAGCAGCGGCCACCAGCCGTGGTTGGCGCCCTCCCAGAAGGTGCTGATCGGCCAGGGGGCCCGCCAGCCGCCGAGGAACAGCGTGGTGGCGACGGCCGAGACGGTCACCATGTTGACGTACTCGGCGAGCATGAACATCGCGAACTTGATCGACGAGTACTCGGTGTTGAAGCCGCCGACCAGGTCGCCCTCGGACTCCGGCATGTCGAAGGGTGCGCGGTTGGTCTCGCCGACCATCGTGACGATGTAGATGACGAAGGAGACCGGCAGCAGCACGATGTACCAGCGGTCGGCCTGCTGCTCGACGATCGTCGAGGTCGACATCGACCCCGAGTACAGGAAGACCGAGGCGAAGGCGGCGCCCATCGCGATCTCGTAGGAGATCATCTGCGCGCAGGAGCGCAGGCCGCCCAGCAGCGGGTACGTCGAACCGGAGCTCCAGCCCGCGAGCACGATGCCGTAGATGCCGACCGAGGCGACCGCGAGGATGTAGAGCATCGCGATCGGCAGGTCGGTGAGCTGCATCGTGGTGCGCTGGCCGAAGATCGAGATCTCGTTGCCGGCCGGGCCGAAGGGGATCACCGCGATCGCCATGAAGGCCGGGATGGCCGCGACGATCGGCGCGAGGACGTACACCACCTTGTCCGCGCGTTTGACGACGACGTCCTCCTTGAGCATCAGCTTGATGCCGTCGGCGAGCGACTGGAGCATGCCCCAGGGGCCGTGCCGGTTGGGGCCGATGCGCAGCTGCATCCAGGCGACGACCTTGCGCTCCATGACGATGGACACCAGCACGGTCACCATCAGGAAGGCGAAGCAGAACACCGCCTTGATGGCGACCAGCCACCACGGGTCGGTGCCGAACATCGAGAGGTCTTCCGCGGCGAGGTACGGGCTGATGCCGCCGCCTCCTTGAAGGCTCATGCCTCCACCTCCTTGGGGGCCTCGCCGGCGAGCGTCGCCGGGCCGATGCGGACGAGGGAGCCGGGCCGCGCCCCGGTGTCGGAGGCGACACCGCCGCCGGTGGAGTTCAGTGGCAGCCACACGACCCGGTCGGGCATGTCGCTGATCCGGAGCGGGAGTTCCACCACGCCCCGCGGTCCGGTCACCGCGAGCAGGTCGCCGTCCTTCACGCCCGCCTCGGCGGCCGTCGCGGACGACACGCGCGCCCATGCCGCGTGCCGGGTTCCGGCGAGGGCCTCGTCGCCCTGCTGGAGGACGCCCTGGTCGAGCAGCAGCCGGTGCCCGGCGAGGACGGCTTCTCCGATGGCCGGCCTCGGCAGCGCGGCAGCGGTCTCCAGGGGCTCTCCGGCCCGCGGTCCGTCCCAGGCGCCGAGCCGGTCGATCTCGCCGCGCACGGTACGCAGGTCCGGCAGCCCGAGATGGACGTCCATGGCGTCTGCCAGCATCTGCAGCACACGCGCGTCGGTGGGAGCCGGGCGTCGGGTCATCTGGTCGGGCTTGAGTGCCGCCTCGAAGAAGCGGATGCGGCCTTCCCAGTTGAGGAAGGTGCCGGCCTTCTCGGCGACCGCCGCGACGGGCAGGACGACATCGGCCTTGCGGCTGATCTCGCTCGGCCGCAGCTCCAGCGAGACGAGGAAGCCCACTTCGTCCAGCGCCGCACGCGCGCGTGCCGGGTCGGGCAGATCGGCGATCTCCACACCCGCCACCAGCAGGGCCTGGAGTTCACCGGTCGCGGCGGCCTCCACGATCTGGCCGGTGTCACGGCCGTAGCGGTGCGGAAGCCCCGCGACGCCCCAGACGGCGGCGACCTCGTCCCGCGCGCGCGGGTCGGTGGCCGGGCGCCCGCCCGGCAGCAGCGAGGGCAGCGCGCCCGCCTCGATCGCGCCGCGTTCCCCGGCCCGGCGCGGGATCCACACCAGCCGGGCCCCGGTCGCGGCGGCGGTGCGGCCGGCGGCGGTGAGCCCGCCGGCCACGGCCGCCAGCCGCTCGCCGACGACGATCACCGCGCCCTCGGCGCGCAGCGCCTCGGCGGCGAGCGCACCGTCGTCCTCCAGGCCGGCACCGCTCGCGAGCGCGTCCAGCCACTCGGTCTCGGTGCCGGGGGCCGCCGGGAGCAGCGTGCCGCCGGCCTTCTCCAGACCGCGCGTGGCGTGTGTGGCCAGGGAGTAGACCTTCTGCCCGTGCCCCCGCCATGCCTTGCGCAGCCGCAGGAAGACGCCGGGCGCCTCCTCCTCCGCCTCGAACCCGACGAGCAGGACGGCCGGGGCCTTCTCCAGCGCGGTGTACGTGACGCCCGTGCCGTCGAGGTCCCGGCCACGCCCGGCGATCTGCGCGGCGAGGAAGTCGGCCTCCTCGCTGCTGTGCACGCGCGCGCGGAAGTCGATGTCGTTGGTGTCGAGCGCCACGCGCGCGAACTTGCTGTACGCGTAGGCGTCCTCGACGGTGAGGCGGCCGCCGGTCAGGACGCCGGTGCGGCCCCGGGAGGCCAGCAGCCCCTGGGCCGCGATCTGCAGCGCCTCGGGCCAGGAGGCGGGCTCCAGCTCGCCCTCGGCGTTGCGCACCAGCGGCGTCTCGAGCCGGTCGCGCTGCTGCGCGTACCGGAAGCCGAACCGCCCCTTGTCGCAGATCCACTCCTCGTTGACCTCGGGGTCGTCGGCCGCCAGTCGCCGCATGACCTTGCCGCGGCGGTGGTCGGTGCGGGTGGCGCAGCCGCCGGAGCAGTGCTCGCACACCGACGGGGAGGACACCAGGTCGAAGGGGCGGGAGCGGAATCGGTACGCCGCCGAGGTCAGCGCTCCCACGGGGCAGATCTGGATGGTGTTGCCGGAGAAGTACGACTCGAACGGGTCGCCCTCGCCGGTGCCGACCTGCTGGAGCGCGCCCCGCTCGATCAGCTCGATCATCGGGTCGCCCGCGACCTGGTTGGAGAACCGGGTGCAGCGGGCGCACAGCACGCACCGTTCGCGGTCGAGCAGCACCTGTGTGGAGATCGGGACGGGCTTCTCGTAGGTCCGCTTGCGGCCCTCGAAGCGGGAGTCGGCGTCGCCGTGCGACATGGCCTGGTTCTGCAGCGGGCACTCACCGCCCTTGTCGCAGACCGGGCAGTCCAGCGGGTGGTTGATGAGCAGGAGCTCCATCACACCCTTCTGGGCCTTTTCGGCGACCGGGGAGGTGAGGTGAGTCTTGACGACCATCCCGTCCGTACAGGTGATCGTGCAGGACGCCATGGGCTTGCGCTGGCCCTCGACCTCGACGATGCACTGCCGGCAGGCACCGGCCGGGTCGAGCAGGGGGTGGTCGCAGAACCGGGGGATCTCGATGCCGAGCTGTTCGGCGGCCCGGATGACCAGGGTGCCCTTGGGCACGCTGATCTCGGCGCCGTCGATCGTCAGCGACACGAGGTCCTCCGGCGGGACCGCCGCTTCTCCCCCGCCGGAGGGAGAGCTGGTGGTCACGGTCATGCGTTCACCTCCGTGCGGTCGGCCCAGGCCGTCGACTTGGCCGGGTCGAAGGGGCAGCCCCGGCCCGTGATGTGCTGCTCGTACTCCTCGCGGAAGTACTTGAGCGAGGAGAAGATCGGCGAGGCGGCGCCGTCGCCGAGGGCGCAGAAGGACTTGCCGTTGATGTTGTCGGCGATGTCGTTCAGCTTGTCGAGGTCGGACATCTGTCCCTTGCCGGCCTCGATGTCGCGCAGCAGCTGCACGAGCCAGTAGGTGCCTTCGCGGCAGGGCGTGCATTTGCCGCAGGACTCGTGGGCGTAGAACTCCGTCCAGCGGGTGACGGCACGGACCACGCAGGTCGTCTCGTCGAAGCACTGGAGTGCTTTCGTGCCGAGCATGGAACCCGCGGCGCCCACTCCTTCGTAGTCAAGGGGGACGTCCAGGTGCTCGTCGGTGAACATCGGGGTCGAGGAGCCGCCCGGCGTCCAGAACTTGAGGCGGTGCCCTGGGCGCATCCCGCCGCTCATGTCGAGGAGCTGGCGGAGCGTGATTCCGAGCGGCGCCTCGTACTGGCCGGGGCTGGCGACGTGGCCGGACAGGGAGTAGAGCGTGAAGCCGGGCGACTTCTCACTCCCCATCGACCGGAACCATTCCTTGCCCCGCTGCAGGATCGCGGGAACCGACGCGATCGATTCGACGTTGTTCACCACAGTCGGGCACGCATAGAGGCCCGCGACGGCAGGGAAGGGGGGACGGAGCCGCGGCTGGCCCCGGCGGCCTTCGAGCGAGTCGAGCAGTGCGGTCTCCTCACCGCAGATGTACGCGCCCGCGCCCGCGTGCACGGTGATGTCGAGGTCGAGTCCGCTGTCCAGGATGTTCTCGCCGAGGAAGCCCGCCTCGTAGGCCTCGCGCACGGCGGAGTGCAACCGCCGCAGTACGGGGACGACTTCACCCCGCAGATAGATGAAGGCGTGCGACGACCTGATGGCGTAACACGCGATGATCATGCCCTCGATGAGGCTGTGCGGGTTCGCGAAGAGGAGCGGGATGTCCTTGCACGTCCCGGGCTCCGACTCGTCGGCGTTGACGACAAGATAGTGCGGCTTTCCGTCACCCTGGGGAATGAACTGCCACTTCATCCCGGTGGGGAAGCCCGCGCCGCCGCGTCCGCGCAGACCGGAGTCCTTGACGTACGCGATCAGGTCGTCCGGGGACATGGCGAGCGCCTTGCGCAGCCCTTCATAGCCGTCGTACCGCCGGTAGACGTCCAGCGTCCAGGACTTGTCCTCGTCCCAGAAGGCCGAGAGCACCGGTGCGAGCAGCTTCTCGGGGCTCGTGTCTTTCAGCTCGGGTGCCAAGGTCATCACTCCCCCTCCTCGGCGGTGGGCCCGGCCGGGTGGGCCGGGTCGGAGGCCGACGTGTCCTGCGGCGCGTCGTGCGAGCTCAAGTGCTCCGTCGGTGACGGCTCGTGCGGTGCCCCGGTGCGGGCCGCCTCGCCGCGCGGGTGCACCACGCGCGCGGGAGAGGCCTCGCCCTTGGCGAGCTTCAGGCCGACGAGGGAGGCGGGTCCCGCGCTTCCCCCCGACTCCACGGCTCCCTCCCGCTCGTCGGGGAAGCCGGCCAGGATCCGGGCGGTCTCCTTGAAGGTGCACATGCGCGCCCCGCGAGTGGGGGTGACCGGCCGGCCCGCGCGCAAGTCGTCGACGAGGCTCTTGGCGCTGTCGGGGGTCTGGTTGTCGAAGAACTCCCAGTTGACCATCACGACCGGCGCGAAGTCGCAGGCCGCGTTGCACTCGATGTGCTCCAGGGTGACCTTGCCGTCGCCGGTGGTCTCGCCGTTGCCGACGCCGAGGTGCTCCTGGAGCTCCTCGAAGATCGCGTCCCCGCCCATCACGGCGCACAGGGTGTTGGTGCACACCCCGACCTGGTAGTCACCGCTCGGCTTGCGCCGGTACATGGTGTAGAAGGTGGCGACGGCGGTGACCTCGGCCGTGGTCAGGCCGAGCACGTCCGCGCAGAACTGCATCCCGGTGCGGGTGACGTGCCCCTCCTCGGCCTGCACGAGGTGCAGCAGCGGCAGCAGCGCGGACCGGGAGTCCGGGTAGCGGGCGATGACCTCGCGCGCGTCCGTCTCCAGACGGGCCCGGACGTCGTCCGGGTAGGCGGGGGCGGGCAGTTCGGGCATGCCCAGGCTGACGCCCCGCTCGGAAGACGATGTGGTCACCGGTCGACGCCTCCCATCACGGGGTCGATGGACGCCACCGCGACGATGACGTCGGCGACCTGGCCGCCCTCGCACATCGCCGCCATGGCCTGCAGGTTGGTGAAGGACGGGTCGCGGAAGTGGACCCGGTAGGGGCGGGTGCCGCCGTCGGACACGACGTGCACCCCGAGTTCGCCCTTGGGCGACTCGACCGCCGCGTAGGCCTGCCCCGGCGGGACGCGGAAGCCCTCGGTGACCAGTTTGAAGTGGTGGATCAGGGCCTCCATGGAGGTGCCCATGATCTTCTTGATGTGGTCGAGGGAGTTGCCCAGGCCGTCGGGGCCGAGGGCGAGCTGGGCGGGCCAGGCGATCTTCTTGTCGGCGACCATGACCGGGCCGGGCTGGAGCCGGTCCAGGCACTGCTCGACGATCCTCAGCGACTGGCGCATCTCCTCCAGCCGGATGAGGAAGCGGCCGTAGGAGTCGCAGGTGTCGGCGGTCGGGATCTCGAAGTCGTACGTCTCGTAACCGCAGTACGGCTGCGCCTTGCGCAGGTCGTGGGGCAGGCCGGTGGAGCGCAGGATCGGGCCCGTCGCGCCGAGGGCCATGCAGCCGGCCAGGTCGAGGTAGCCCACGTCCTGCATACGGGCCTTGAAGATGGGGTTCCCGGTGGCGAGCTTGTCGTACTCCGGGAGGTTCTTCTTCATCTTCTTCACGAACTCGCGGATCTGGTCCACCGCGCCGGGCGGCAGGTCCTGGGCGAGTCCGCCGGGGCGGATGTACGCGTGGTTCATCCGCAGGCCGGTGATCAGCTCGTAGATATCGAGAATGAGTTCACGATCACGAAAGCCGTAGATCATGATCGTGGTCGCGCCGAGTTCCATGCCGCCGGTGGCGATGCACACCAGGTGGGAGGAGAGCCGGTTCAGCTCCATCAGGAGCACGCGGATGATCGAGGCCCGGTCGGGGATCTGGTCCTCGATGCCGAGGAGCTTCTCCACGCCGAGGCAGTACGCCGTCTCGTTGAAGAACGGCGTCAGGTAGTCCATGCGCGTCACGAACGTGGTGCCCTGCGTCCACGTCCGGTACTCGAGGTTCTTCTCGATGCCGGTGTGCAGGTAACCGATTCCGCAGCGGGCCTCGGTGACGGTCTCGCCGTCGATCTCCAGGATCAGGCGGAGCACACCGTGGGTGGACGGGTGCTGGGGGCCCATGTTGACGACGATGCGCTCGTCGTCGGCGCGGGCCGCGGTCTCGACGACCTCGTCCCAGTCGCCGCCGGTGACCGTGTAGACGGTTCCTTCGGTGGTCTCGCGAGGAGAAGCGTGCGAGGTGCTCATGAGTACGACCTCCGCTGGTCCGGAGCCGGGATCTGGGCGCCCTTGTACTCGACGGGGATGCCGCCGAGGGGGTAGTCCTTGCGCTGCGGGAAGCCCTGCCAGTCGTCCGGCATCATGATCCGCGTCAGGGCGGGGTGGCCGTCGAAGACGATTCCGAAGAAGTCGTACGTCTCGCGCTCGTGCCAGTCGTTCGTCGGATAGACCGAGAACAGCGACGGGATGTGCGGGTCGCTGTCGGGGGCGCTGACCTCCAGGCGGATCACCCGGTTGTGGGTGATCGAGCGCAGGTGGTAGACGGCGTGCAGCTCGCGGCCCTTGTCGTTCGGGTAGTGCACGCCGCTGACGCCGGTGCACAGCTCGAAGCGCAGGGCCGGGTCGTCGCGCAGGGTGCGGGCGACGAGGACGAGGTGCTCGCGCTCGATGTGGAAGGTCAGCTCGTCGCGGTCGACGACCGTCTTCTCGATGGCGTTGTCCGGGAGCAGGCCCTGCTCCTCCAGGGCGCCCTCCAGCTCGTCGGCGACCTCGTCGAACCAGCCGCCGTAGGGGCGGGCCGCCGGCCCCGGGAGCCGCACCGAGCGGACCAGGCCGCCGTAGCCGGTGGTGTCGCCGCCGTTGTTCGCGCCGAACATGCCGCGCTGGACGCGGATCTCCTCGCCGCCCTGGCCGCGCTGGCCCGGGAGGTTCTCCGCGGAGAGGTCCTTCTCGGGGTTGACCCCGTTGCCGTTCGCGTCGCTCATCGCAGCAGCCCCTTCATTTCGATGGTGGGCAGGGCCTTGAGCGCCGCTTCCTCCGCCTCGCGGGCCGCTTCCTCGGCGTTCACGCCGAGCTTGGAGGACTGGATCTTCTGGTGGAGCTTGAGGATCGCGTCCATCAGCATCTCCGGCCGGGGCGGGCAGCCGGGGAGGTAGATGTCGACCGGCACGATGTGGTCGACGCCCTGGACGATGGCGTAGTTGTTGAACATGCCGCCCGAGGAGGCGCAGACCCCCATGGAGATCACCCACTTGGGGTTCGGCATCTGGTCGTAGACCTGCCGGAGCACCGGCGCCATCTTCTGGCTCACCCGGCCGGCGACGATCATCAGGTCCGCCTGGCGGGGCGAACCGCGGAAGACCTCCATGCCGAAGCGCGCCAGGTCGTAGCGGCCTGCGCCGGTGGTCATCATCTCGATGGCGCAGCAGGCGAGGCCGAAGGTGGCGGGGAAGACCGAGGCCTTGCGCACCCAGCCCGCGGCCTGCTCGACGGTGGTCAGCAGGAAGCCGCTCGGCAGCTTTTCTTCGAGTCCCATGACGTGTGGCCCCTCAGTCCCATTCCAGGCCGCCGCGCCGCCACACGTACGCGTACGCGACGAAGACGGTGAGCACGAAGAGCAGCATCTCCACGAGCCCGAAGATCCCCAGGGCGTCGAAGGTGACGGCCCAGGGGTAGAGGAAGACGATCTCGATGTCGAAGACGATGAAGAGCATCGCCGTCAGGTAGTACTTGATGGGGAAGCGCCCGCCACCGGCCGGCGTGGGGGTCGGCTCGATACCGCACTCGTAGGCCTCGAGCTTGGCCCGGTTGTACCGCTTGGGCCCGATCAACGTGGCCATGACCACGGAGAAGATCGCAAAGCCTGCCCCGAGGGCTCCCAGTACGAGGATGGGCGCATACGCGTTCACCGCTCCTCGCTCCTCTCAGTCGGCACTGACTGCTGGCGGTTTGCGTCGGGCTCACTTCCGGCCCACCAGTCCCTCGAACCCCGCACGCCCCGGCGAAGATCGGGAACATGTGAAGCAGGTCACAAGCCCAACCGCGTGCATCTTATGCCGGACGCTCTGTGATCTGCGACACGGGGTATTGCACAAGCTTTGTGATCTCCACCACCTGACGATCGATCATGAAGTCGGATGAGCGGTGATCTTCACACGCGAAGCGTCCGAGTGATCACGAGAGGTGACATTTTGGCTCGTCAGTGCAGGCCGGAGGGGGCGTCTCAATATCAAGAGGGTTCTCTTGCATGCAAATTCGCGATGGGCTTGATCTCTTGATAGAGGCGCGTTCACACGTCAGGGGGCCCACGGGGTGAGGAGTGGACGCGTGCACGCGTTCACGATCTCCGCGAGCTCGTGACACGGCCGTGATCTATGCGCCGGGACGCGGTCGACAGGGCAGCCGTTCCGTGACCTCCGTCACACAGATGAGACCTCCGTGAGAACGGGGCTTGGCCAATCAAGCCAACGGATGGTAGGCGCGGGGCAATTCGGGCGTATTGATCAAACACCGTGATCACAGGCCGGTCACGGGGTGCCCGCAATGTCCGTTACGGCGTCAATAAAGAGTCTCATTCGGGGGTTTTGACGGCCCGATTGAGTAACTGTGGCGCAGCACACGTTTCTTGAAGATATGAAGGAGCCCCTGGTACCGGTTATTCCCATGTCCCACACCGCTCACATACGCAGCCACCGGAAACCCCGCCGCAGCGCGACCTCTTCGATCGCCCTGCGCGCCGGCGTTGCCGGTGGCGTTCTCAGCATGGCAGCGGCGGGCGCGTCGGCTTCGGCGAGCGCCGCCGAGCCGGTGACGCAGACCATCGAACTGCCCACCCTGACGGCCGACATGTCCGCTCAGGTCGCCCAGTCCGCCGCCGCCACCCAGCAGGCCGCGGCGAACTACGAGCTGCGCGCCGAGCGTGACGCCGCCGCCGCGAAGGCCGCCGCGGAGGCCAAGAAGGACCTCGCCGAGGCCAAGAAGAAGGCGGAGGCCAAGAAGAAGGCCGCCGAGGCCGCCCGCAAGGCCGCCGCCGAGCGCGCCAACCGCAGCACCGAGCGCGCCACCCTCTCCGCGTCCGCGTCCGCCTCGACGTCCGTGTCGGCACCCGCCAGCGGCAGCGTCGCGACGGTCATCGCGTTCCTCAAGGCCCAGGTGGGCGACGCCTACGTCATGGGCGCCACCGGCCCCAACGCCTGGGACTGCTCCTCCCTCGTGCAGGCCGCGTACAAGCAGGTTGGTGTGGACCTGCCGCGCGTCTCGCAGGACCAGTCGATGGCCGGCACGGACGTCCCGCTGTCCAGCATCCAGGTCGGCGACATCCTGTACTGGGGCGGCAAGGGCTCCGCGTACCACGTGGGTGTCTACATCGGGAACGGCCAGTACCTCGACGCGGCCAACCCCTCCAAGGGCGTCGTCATCCAGGACCTGTCGGGCTACCCGGCGTCGGGCGCGGTGCGCGTCCTCTGACGCCGCACACCCTCCGGAACCTCCGCACATACGGGCTCGAGGGCCGTCGCCACTCCTGGGCGACGGCCCTCCCGGCCTGTCCGGGGCCATCCGGCTCCCGCTCCCCCACCTCGCCCCCCAAGGCGCTCCAGAGGCACTCAGGGCCCTTCTGAAGGCCACTCGGCACCACGGCCCGCCCCTGCGCTTCGCCACCCCCGCACCGAGTGCCCGAATTGTCCCGTCCTGGCGGGGTGTTGAGGGTGAGCCGCACGGTCGCCTCGGCGTCCTCGCTCCCCTGACGGGCCGAAAGTCCCGTACGCCCCGGAATGATCCGGCCCGATGGCTGCGTGTGGCCGGCCCGTCGACTCGCACACCGGCGGCGCGGGCCGGGCCCGCGCCGACCCCGCCCGGCACCACAGCACGGCGGGCCGCTCACGCCCCCTGCAAGGGGCGGGCCGCTCGGCCCGCCCCGTCACCGCCCAGCGGGTCGTTCAGGCCTTCGGGGCCACCCTGCTCAGCCCGTTGATGATGCGGTCCATCGCGTCGCCGCCCGTGGGGTCGGTGAGGTTCGCCAGGAGCTTCAGCGTGAACTTCATCAGCATCGGGTGCGTCAGACCGCGCTGGGCCGCGATCTGCATGACCTTCGGGTTGCCGATGAGCTTCACGAAGGCGCGGCCGAGCGTGTAGTAGCCGCCGTAGGTGTCCTTCAGGACGCGCGGATAACGCTGGAGGGCCAGTTCGCGGCTCGCCGGCGTCGGCCGGGCGTGAGCCTGGACGATGACGTCGGCGGCGATCTGGCCGGACTCCATGGCGTAGGCGATGCCCTCGCCGTTGAAGGGGTTCACCAGGCCGCCGGCGTCGCCGACGAGCAGCAGTCCCTTGGTGTAGTGCGGCTGGCGGTTGAAGGCCATCGGCAGGGCGGCGCCGCGGATCGGGCCGGTCATGTTGTCCGGCGTGTAACCCCAGTCCTCCGGCATCGACGCGCACCAGGCCTTCAGGACCTCGCGCCAGTCCAGCTCCTTGAAGGAGTCGGAGGTGTTGAGCACGCCCAGGCCGACGTTCGAGGTGCCGTCGCCCATGCCGAAGATCCAGCCGTAGCCGGGCAGGAGGCGGTCCTCGGCGCCGCGGCGGTCCCACAGCTCAAGCCAGGACTCCAGGTAGTCGTCCTCGTGGCGCGGGCTGGTGAAGTACGTGCGCACCGCCACACCCATCGGCCGGTCCTCACGGCGGTGCAGGCCCATCGCGAGGGACAGCCGGGTGGAGTTGCCGTCGGCGGCGACGACGAGCGGCGCGTGGAAGGTGACCTCGCGCTTCTCCTCGCCGAGCTTGGCGTGCACCCCCGTGATGCGGCCCGTGCGGTCGTCGACGATCGGCGCGCCCACGTTGCACCGCTCGAAGAGCCGCGCCCCGGCCTTCTGGGCCTGCCGGGCGAGCTGCTCGTCGAAGTCGTCGCGCTTGCGGACGAGACCGTAGTCGGGGAAGGAGGCCAGATCCGGCCAGTCGAGCTGGAGCCGCACCCCGCCGCCGATGATGCGCAGGCCCTTGTTGCGCAGCCAGCCGGCTTCCTCCGAGATGTCGATGCCCATGGCGACCAGCTGCTTGACGGCACGCGGGGTGAGGCCGTCACCGCAGACCTTCTCGCGCGGGAACGCGGTCTTCTCCAGCAGGAGGACGTCGAGCCCCGCCTTGGCGAGGTGGTAGGCGGTGGTGGAGCCCGCCGGGCCCGCGCCCACGACGATCACATCGGCGGTGTTCTCCGAGAGGGGCTCGGTCACGACACTCACGGCGGGATCTCCCCAAGGTTCGGCATTGATGTGCCGGCCGGCACGGGACATGGGCAGTCTATGCAGCGGCATTCATCACCCGGCTGAAGGGCTGCCCCGTGAACCGAGTTCTCCCCGCCGTGCGGCTGCGCGTCCCCACCCACGAGGACGCGTTCGTCTGGCACCGGATCTTCGACGACCCGGACGTCATGGAGTTCCAGGGCGGCAGGGCCGCGGAGCTGTCGGTCTACGAGGAGCTCACCGCCCGCCAGCGCCGGCACGACGCCGAGCTCGGCTTCTGCCTGTGGACCGTGCTCGACGAGTCGGGGCAGGTCATCGGCTTCACCGGCGCCCAGCCGTGGGAGCGGGCCTGGGGCCCGGTCGGCGAGATCGAGATCGGCTGGCGGCTCGGCCGGGAGCACTGGGGCAGGGGCTACGTGACGGCGGCCGCGGCGCAGACGCTGGACCGGATGCGGGCGGTCGGCGTGCCGGGCGTGGTCGCGATGGTCGACGCCCGCAACACCCGCTCCATCGCCGTGACGCGACGACTCGGAATGCGCCTCGCCGAGACCTTCACGACTCCGGCCTCGCAGCGGACGGGGCACTGCTACCGGCTCGACCTCCCGGCCGCTGCCGGAGAGTAGCCGACTGTCACAGGACGAAACCCGTCGCTTCCGGTCGGAACGGGGCGGGAGTTACCCTTCCTGTACCGCTGGGGGTGACATCTGTGCACATATCCCGCAAGACACCCGATGTGCGCGTACCGCGTCTGGTCGGCCTGATGGCCATGGACGCGCGGGAGGCGGCCCGGGCGCAGGGCCTCCTCCTCACCACGCCGGACCGGCCCGAGACCCCGCTCGCCGTCGTCGACTACGTCGTACGCCAGTACCCGCAGCCCGGTGCCGAGGTGCCGCGGGAGTCGATGGTCTATGTGTGGTTCGACTTCGGACCCGGGGAGGGTGGTGGGGGTGTGCACGAACCGCGGATCCCGCGTCCGCCCCGGGGCGGTCTCCAGCGCGAGCTGGACGAGCCGGGCGACCCCTACATGGTCCTCAGCTCGCCTTGAAGCCCCGGTGCAGAGCGACGATCCCACCGCTCAGGTTGCGCCAGGCCACCCGCGACCAGCCGGCCTTGCCCAGCCGCTCGGCCAGCGCGGGCTGGTCGGGCCAGGCGCGGATGGACTCGGCGAGGTAGACGTAGGCGTCGGGGCTGGAGGACACGGCCCGGGCGACCGGCGGCAGGGCGCGCATCAGGTACTCGGTGTAGACCGTGCGGAACGGCGCCCACGTCGGGTGCGAGAACTCGCAGATCACGATCCGCCCGCCGGGCCGGGTCACCCGGAGCATCTCGCGCAGGGCGGCGTCCGTGTCCTGCACGTTGCGCAGCCCGAAGGAGATCGTGACGGCGTCGAAGGTGTCGTCCTTGAAGGGGAGCCTCGTCGCGTCGCCGGCGGTGTACGGCAGCCAGGGCTGCCGCTGCTTTCCGACCTGGAGCATGCCCTGGGAGAAGTCGCACGGGACGACGTAGGCGCCGGTGCGGGCGAAGGGCAGGGAAGAGGTGCCGGTGCCCGCCGCGAGGTCGAGGATCTTCTGCGCGGGGCGCGCGTCGACCGCCTTGGCGACCTCCTTGCGCCATCGCCGGTCCTGGCCGAGGGACAGCACGTCGTTGGTCAGGTCGTACCGTTCCGCCACGTCGTCGAACATCGAGGCGACTTCGTGCGGCTGCTTGTCCAGGGATGCGCGGGTCACGGGCCCATTCTTGCAGCACCCCCTCAGGGCGGGAGCCGCGGCCGCTGCCGCGCCGTCGTCGAGGGCAGGCCCGGTGATGCGACACCCGCGGAACGTGTCATGAGCGCCGGCCGCCGTGAGACGTTTGCGTCCGGGAAACGTATGGGTCCTCGCCCCCTGGAGTCTCACGAGAACCGGAGCGCACGGTCATGAGGAGTCTGCGGTGGCCGGCCGCCGGGATCGGGTGCCTGATCACCCTGGCCGCCACGGGCTGTGCGGGCCAGGACGGCCAGGACGGCCAGGCCCGAACGGTCCCCTCCGTCACGGCGGCGCCCGGCACCCCGGCCCGCACCGGGAGCGGCACCTCGTACGCCCCCTACGTCAGCGCCGGAAAAGCCGCCCCCACCGATGCGGCCGGTTCCCCCACGACGTACAACCTGGCGTTCGTCATAGCCGACGGTGACGACTGCGTCCCCAGCTGGGACGGCTCCCACGCCATCGGTGACCCCGGGATCACGTCCCGCATCGCGAAACTCGAGGAGGGCGGCGGCCGGGTCCGGGTCTCCTTCGGCGGCGCCCACGGCAGGGAACTCGCGGCGAGCTGCGACAGCGTGCCGGAACTGGCCACGGCCTACGGCAAGGCGCTCGACGCGGCCGGTACGCCCCTGGCCGACTTCGACATCGAGGGCGACGAGCTGGGCGACTCCGCGTCCATCGCGCGGCGTTCGAAGGCGATCGCGCGGTTGCAGGAGGAACGGCCCGGACTGCAGGTCTCGTTCACCCTGCCGGTGATGCCCAAGGGCCTCGGCAAGGACAGCCTGGCGCTCCTTGCGTCCGCCAACTCCCATGCCGTGCGGGTCTCCACCGTCAACCTCATGACGATGAACTACGGCTCGTCGTACGACGGTGACATGGGCGACTACGCCCTCACCGCCGCCGAGGCCGCGCACACCCAGCTGCAGAAGACCTTCAAGACCCCGGACGCGAGCACCTGGCGGGGCATGGCGCTCACCTCGATGATCGGCGTCAACGACGTCGAGGGCGAGACGTTCACACTCGCGGACGCCGCCGAGGTCCGCGCGTTCGCCGAGGAGAAGGGCATCGCCTGGGTGTCGATGTGGTCCACGGCCCGGGACCGGCAGTGCGCGCACGGCACCGAGTCGGCGAGGGCGGGGAAGGCGGCGACCGACTGCAGCGGAGTGGCACAGAAACCGGGGGCGTTCGCGGAAGCGTTCACCGGCTGAGACCGGCTCCGGGGTCAGCGGGCTCGGGGTAAGCGGGCTCGGGGTCAGCGGGCCCGGTACACCAGGCGGCCGGCCAGCACGGTCGCCACGCAGGTCACCGCGCCGCGCTCGCGCAGGGCCGTCTCGTCGGGTACGTCGAACACGGCCAGGTCGGCCCGGCCGCCGACGGACAGCGGGGCGTCGACCGTGCCGTGCAGGTCGTACCCCTCGGTGAACGGGTCGAGGCCGGGCCGCTCACCGAGGAGTGTGCCGGGAGCCCCCGTGGTCCCGACGACGGTCAGCCCGGACCGGGCGACCGCCGTGGCCACCAGCGGATCGCGGAAGCGGGCGCCGGGCGAGGCGACGGCCGTCGTGCCGTACCGCAGCATCCGCTGCACTCCGCGCCGTACGCTGCCCGACCAGCGGGTCTCGGTGAGATCACCCAGAGCGGCCAACTTCTCGCCCCACAGGGGTTCTTCGCCCAGCTCGTCGGCTTCGCGCGGGTCGGGGTGGTAGCAGTGGCGCAGCAGCCACAGCGGGTGCCACTGGCGCAGACCGGGGGTGAGCACGCCCGGCCAGCGCCGCACGCGCGCGCCCGGTGCCTGTTCGGCGAGCTCCTCGTACGGCCCGAAAGCCGCGATCCGGTCGCCGTCCACCAGCACGGCGCCGTCCACGACGGCGGTGCCCGTGCCGCGTGTGTCGGCGCCGGGTGCGTCCGTGCCGGGTGCCGCGCCCGCCGGGAGGAGCAGCGGGGCGGCGTGGATCGTCAGCACGGTGGGGTCAGTTGGGGGCCAGCAGCTTCAGCTCGGGGTGAGCCGTGCCGCCCGCGATGGCCGTGGAGGAGATGTGCGAGACCACGCGGTCGTCGACCGGGTCGTTCGCCGGGTCCTCGTGGACGACGAGGTGCTCGTAGGTGGTGGCGCGCTGGGCGGGCACCCGGCCCGCCTTCCGGATCAGATCGATGATCTCCATCCGGTTGGACCGGTGCTTGGCACCAGCCGACGACACCACGTTCTCCTCCAGCATGATCGAGCCGAGGTCGTCGGCGCCGTAGTGCAGGGAGAGCTGGCCGACCTCCTTGCCCGTGGTCAGCCAGGAGCCCTGGATGTGGGCGATGTTGTCCATGAACAGCCGCGCGATGGCGATCATGCGCAGGTACTCGAAGAGCGTCGCCTGCGTGCGGCCCTTCAGGTGGTTGTTCTCCGGCTGGTAGGTGTACGGGATGAAGGCGCGGAAGCCGCCCGTGCGGTCCTGTACGTCCCGGATCATCCGCAGGTGCTCGATGCGCTCGGCGTTGGTCTCGCCGGTGCCCATGAGCATGGTGGAGGTGGACTCCACGCCCAGGTTGTGGGCGATCTCCATGATCTCCAGCCAGCGCTCGCCCGACTCCTTCAGCGGGGCGATGGCCTTGCGGGGCCGCTCGGGCAGCAGCTCGGCGCCGGCTCCCGCGAAGGAGTCGAGGCCCGCGGCGTGGATGCGCTGGATGGCCTCCTCCACGCTCACCTTGGAGATCCGAGCCATGTGCTCGACCTCGGACGCCCCCAGGCTGTGGATGACCAGTTGCGGGAATTCCTTCTTGATCGCCGCGAAGTGCTTCTCGTAGTACTCGACGCCGTAGTCCGGGTGGTGCCCGCCCTGGAACATGATCTGCGTACCGCCCAGCTCGACGGTCTCCGCGCAGCGGCGCAGGATGTCGTCGAGGTCGCGCGTCCAGCCCTTGTCGGTGTCCTTGGGCGCGGCGTAGAAGGCGCAGAAGCGGCACGCCGTCACGCAGACGTTCGTGTAGTTGATGTTGCGCTCGATGATGTACGTCGCGATGTGCTCGGTCCCGGCGTACCGGCGGCGGCGTACGGCGTCGGCGGCGGCGCCCAGGGCGTGCAGCGGGGCGTCCCGGTACAGCACGAGTGCCTCGTCCGGGGTGATCCGGCCACCGGCGGCTGCACGGTCGAGGATGGGCTGAAGGTCGGCCTTCTCGGTCACCGGGCGTCCCTTTCGTAAGGGTTGTGGACGGACCAGCCCAGCGTACGCCAGGGCTTCGGTGGGCCGGACGTCAGGCCGTGGGGGTGGCGTGACCGTAGCGGGCGGGCGGGGTCCGCGGCGTCGAGAGGCGCTGCGGCTCGCGGCGCCGGGCGAGCCACAGGACGAGCGCGGCGTAGAGCAGATCGGTGGCCATGGCGGTGAGGGCCAGCGGCCAGGGCGCGTCGGCCGCGGTCTCGTCCGACGACAGGCCGCCGACGAGCGCGGCGGAGACGCCGAAGGCCAGCAGGTTGTTCAGGACGTGCAGGACGATGGCCGCTTCCAGTCCGCCGGTGCGGATCGTGAGCAGACCCATCACCAGACCGTTCACCGCCAGCCCGAGGAAGCCCCACCGGGTGCCCCAGCCGTGGGCCGCGGCGAACAGTACGGCCTGCGGGATCACGGCGAGCCACGGGGAGCGCACGAACGCCCCGACCGCCTGGAGCAGCCAGCCGCGGAAGACGTACTCCTCGGCCGCGGCCTGGAGCGGGACGAGGACGGCCAGCACGGCCAGGGCCGCGAGGAAAGAGCGCCAGCCCACAAAGGTGTCGGACTCGTCCGAGCCGCCCGGCAGGAAGAAGGAGATCCCCGTGAGCAGGAGGAGGGGCGGCATCCCGGCCAGCAGACACCACCCGAGCCAGCCGATCCGCAGCCGCCCGGTGACCGACGTGACGGTCCCGGCGGCCCGTCTCGCCGGCCACAACGTGGCCAGCAGTACCAGGGGGAGGGCTGTCGCGATGGCCACGAGATCCATCGCGGTGTTCCCTAGCGGCCCCAAGTTGGCACCGCCGTCGGGCAGTTCCGGGGCACCGAGCGCCGTGCCGAGCGCGTAGGAGAAGGCCAGCAGCACGAGCAGGATCACGAAATAGGCGAAGGCAAGCAGCAACGTCCCGGCCGGCGGCCGCCACCAGCGGTGGCGTCCTGTGGTGCGGTCCAGGCGGTGGTACGGATGGGGGGCGGGGTCCGGGAACGGCCCGGCGGGGGGCGGGGACGGGTAGGCGGGGTAAGAAGGTGTGTTTGTCATGATCAGCATCATGACAGCGCCGGTGCGGCGGATCACGGGCGTTCGGCGGGCTCTCGGAGGCGTCTCGGCGTGCCGGATCACCTGGTACGCCCCGGACCCTGCGGTCAGGCCGTGTACGCCCCCACCAGAAGGCCCAGGAACGCGCCCGCGATCAGGAACGGGCCGAAGGGGATGGCTGTTTTGCGGGTGGCCCGGCGGATGATCACCAGGGCCGCGCCGTACAGCGCGCCCAGGAGGAAACCGGCGAACGTGCCGAGCATGACCGTCGGCCAGCCGTACCAGCCGAGGACCGCGCCGGCGCCGAGGGCGAGTTTGACGTCGCCGAAGCCCATGCCCGCGGGATTGATGAGGAACAGGACGAAGTAGCCGCCGCCCAGGGCGAGGGAGCCGAGCAGGGCGGTCGTCCAGTGGCCCGCGTGTTCGGGGACGAGGGCGGTGAGGCCGAGCAGGGCCAGGGCGGTCGCGGCGAAGGGGAGGGTGAGCGGGTCGGGCAGGCGCCGTACCCGGAAGTCGACGACCGTGAGCAGCACGCCGACCGGGGCGAGCAGCAGCCAGACCCCGAGCTCGGGGCGGGTGTCGGTGGCGGCGGCGAGGACCGCGCAGACCAGGGCGGTGGCGATCGTGAGGGGCGTCGTACGCGGCCCGTATCCGGACTCCGCGCACTCCGGGCAGGCCGCCCGCCCCAGCCAGCCCCTGACGGGGTGCCCGCCGGGGCACTCCTCGTGCCACGCCTCCCCCGACGGCGCCGAGAACCGGTAGGCCGCGCGCGGCAGCAGCGCTCCCGCCGCCGCACCCCACAGCGCGGCGACGAGGACCAGCAGCCCGGTGCTCATCCCGCCGCGGCGATCGCGTCACGCCACGTCGGAAGCAGCTCGTCGAGCAGTGCCTCGGTGCGCGGCGGCAGCCCCCGGGCCCCGCTGCGGCCGAAGAGGTCGGTGGCGATCCGCGTGGCTCCTGTCGCTCCCGTCGAGCTTGACGAGCTTGAGGTGCAGCGTCGCGGCATGGCGGGTGTCCTGAGGGTGTGTGGAGTGGAGCGGCCTGGGGTGTGGGGTGGGGGTGAGCTGAGCCTACAGAGATCTTATGGACTCGTACTGAGGCCGTCGAAGGGCAGCAGTGAGGAAGTCACTGCCGTCCGATGTGCCCTTGTGGCCACGGGGATCCTGCGACCAAGCTTGACGATCATCATTCTTCGCGAGCGCTACTCGTTCTCAGTCGCCCACGTCGAACTCCCCCCGGCCTGCTCCACCGGGGTCTGGAAGGCCGGGATCCCTGTCCGACAGACGCGAAGAGGCCCCGGGGCAGCCCCGGGGCCTCTTCCATGCGTTCGTCAGTGAGAGACGGCCGCGTTGAGGTGGAGGTCCGCCTCGATGCCCTGCGGCGAGACAGCGAGGCCCACGCCGCCGCCGACACCGGTGGTGAGGCCCGCGGCAGTTGTCTCGACGTAGAGACCGGCTGCGGCGCCGGCACCCGCGGCAACGCCCGCTTGACCGCCGGAGATGGTGTCCAGCTCGGCGTCGGACATCTGGACGGTCTCGATCTGCGGGGTGAAGGCCATGGGGGGCGGTTCCCTTCGTTTCATTCAGCAATTGCTCGAGCGCGACCGATCAAAGCACGCCGGAGTAGGGGCGGCCAGTCAGTGCCCAATCCGTGGATGGGATAGCGGACGGAGGGCAGAAGACATTTTCATGGCTGTGACCATTCCAGTTACCTGGGACCTCACGACCTTCACACCTTTTGCCGTTTCGCGATACCGAAATGCGGTCCGCAGCGCGGAAAACGGTCCGGGCCCCGCTGCTTCCCCGCTCCACCTCGGCCTCACAGTGAACGGTGTGCAGATTCGCGGGATGTTCAGGGTCGGCTCAGCAGACCTTGTTCTCCGCCACCGCCTGGCCGTGCACCAGCACGGCACCACCGTAGAACATCGCCCGTGAAGACCGTGGAGGTTCAGCTGCACCTCGACCTCGACCCGCTGGGCGCTCGCAGCCGCGCAGCGGGTCGCGCCGATGTCCGCGCCCGTCATGTCCATCTCGCGGGCGAACGCCTTCACGCGGGCGTTGCAGTTCTCTGCGTTCACCGGCATCGCACCGCAGCGCCCCGGCGTCACACCGCCGGCACCGCGTAGATCTCCGGCCCGTTCGTCACCAGCAGTCGGTTTCCTGCCGTGGCAATCTGCCACGGGGCGCCGGAGTCCTTGTCGTCCGTCCAGGTCCAGCGCACTGTGCCGGTTTTGGCCTCAAGGGCTATGACGCCTCCTGACAGGGGCCCGGCGGCGCAGTACAGCGTCGTACCGACCCTCACGAACACCCCCGGCCCGCCGCGGTTCTGGTCCTCGCAGAGCCAGATCCGCCGGTGCGTCTTGACGTCGACGGCCCAGATGCCGTGGTCGTAGTCGCTGACGTAGAGCACACCGTCGATGACGGCCGGATTGTTGAAGCCGCGGCGCCCCGCGGGGGAGAGCGTCCAGCGGGTGCGGCCGGTCTCCGCGTCGACCGCTGTCAGTTTCTCACCAGGCATGAAGACGAGGCCGTTCGCGACCGTGGGCCGCCAGGCCCAGTCGTCGCCGATCTTCTGGGTCCACAACTGGTCGCCGGTCGCGGTGTCGCGCACGGTGAGGTTGTGGTTGGAGTCCGCGTAGACGAGGTACTTGCCGGAGACGGTGCCCTGGACGTCGTAGTCCCTCGTGCCCCAGTCGCGGTGCTGCAACCACACCTTCTTTCCGGTGCTGTGGCTGATTGCGGCGATGGCGGTGCGGTAGTCGGTGGCGCTCTTGGCCTGCGCGTAGTCGGTCGCCGTCACGTACACGTTCTTGTCGTCGATGGCGATGGTGCTCTCGATGCCGAGTTTCTTGCCGAGACGGCTGCGCCACACCTCGTCGCCGGTCTTCACGTCGCGCGCGACGAGGACTCCCTCGGCGCCGCTGTCGGTGAGGAACACCTTGCCGTCGTGGAACAGAAGCGGGGAGCCGGGGGCGCAGACGTCGGGCTTCGACCAGCGGGCTTCACTGGTCTTCACGTCGTACGCCACCAGTGGATCGCCGCTGATCAGGAGCAGGCCGTCATGGATGAGGAGCGGTACGTCGGTGCTGGTGCTGTCCTCAGCCGCAGTCTCGTGCCACAGGGGTTGGGGGGCGACTCCCGCCGGCGGAGTGGTGAAGTTCTCCTCGACAGGCTGGGCGGAACCGGCGCCGTTCGGGCCGGACGCCCCGTCCGGGGTGTCTCCGTTCCGGCCGAGCCACCAGGCGGTGCCGCCGCCCGCCAGCGCCACGGCGGCACCACCACCGAGCGCGAGACCGAGGACACGGCGGCGGGAGGGGGCGGTGGAGGTGGTGGCAACCGTGGAGGCCGACCCTGGCGCGCCGGGGTGTCCTTGAGCACCGTGGCCGGACGGGGGCGTCCCGTACCCGGGGGTGGGAAGGCCTCCGGGCGGTGTGGCGTAACCGGGGGCCGGCGTTCCCGGGGCGGCAGCCGCGGGGGCGCCGCCGAATCCCGGGGCCTGCGGATACCCGTAACCCGGGGCCGGTGTGCCCGGTGGCTGCGGTGTGCCGGCCGTCATCACCGGTGCCGGCCCAAAGGACGGGGCGGCCGTGGGCTGCGGCTGCTGCGGTGCTTCCAGGTCGAGGATGCCGGCCGCATGCGTGGCGATCGTCGACGCCACCGCCGACGGCAGCCAGTCGCTGAGGACGCTCTCGACCCCCTGCGGGGCGAGCGCCGCCACGATCTCGGCCGGTGCCGGCCGTTGCGCCGGGTCCTTCGCGAGGCATGCGCGGACGAGGCCCAGGAGTTGCTGCGGTACGCCCTCGACGTCGGGTTCACCGTGCACGACCTGATACAGCAACGAGGCGTGCGAGGCGGTTCCGTGGCCGAAAGTGCCCCGGCCGGTCGCGGCGAACGCGAGTACTGCGCCCAGCGAGAAGACATCGCTCGCCGTGCCGATGTTCTCGCCCAGCGCCTGCTCCGGTGACATGTAGCCGGGAGAGCCGACCACAACTCCCGTCTGTGTCATACGGTTGCCGTCCACGGCCCGCGCGATTCCGAAGTCGATGACGCGCGGACCGTCCGCCGCCAGCAGGACGTTCGACGGCTTCATGTCGCGGTGGATCAGTCCGGCCGCGTGCACCTCCTGGAGGGCAGCGGCGAGGCCGGCGGCTAGCGCCCGGACGGTGCGCTCCGGCAGCGCGCCGTGGGCGGCGACCACGTCCGTGAGGTCCGGGCCGAGCACGTACGACGTCGCCAGCCAGGGCAGCGACGCCTCCGGGTCGGCGTCCACGACCGGGGCGGTGAAACGGCCGGAGACCGCCTTGGCTATCTCGACTTCGTGCCGGAAGCGGTCGCGGAAGTCACCGTCCGCGGCGAGATCCGGACGTACGACCTTCACTGCGACGGTGCGGCCACCGGGCGAACGGGCGAGGTACACGCGGCCCATGCCGCCGACACCGAGTCTTCGCAGGAGCCGGTAAGGGCCCAACTCCACTGGATCGTCCGGCTGCAGTGTCTCCATGGTGGGCCTTCCCGGCGTTCGCACCGCTGGTGCGTCAGTCGCGTCTGATGGTGTTCGCTATCGCAGACACAGTAGTGAGCGCCTGAACAGGGTGGAGGGCTAGCCTCCCCGTTTCACTTCGCGTGGTTGAGCTGGCCGGATCGCGGTGAACCGGTGGTTTCGGTTGGTCGTGGCCGGGTGGGCATGGCCGGGGCCCGACGCGCGGGTCGGGTTCTCCAGGGTTCCTCGGGTCGTGGATGGGCAGGGGCGGTGCCGGGCTTCAGGTGGCGGGCCGTGGCAGGGCCGTGAGGCGGGTGAATGCGTTGGTCAGCTCGATTCGCCAGGACCAGGTCGCGGAGATCCGCAGGTGCAGGCGGCGACCACCGCGGGTGATGCGGGCGGCTGCGTGCAGCAGCCGGTAGCGGAGCTTCTTGGGCTCGGCACTGGCCAGTTCGCCGTCCAGCAGTAGAGTGCGCATTCAGGCGAGCAGGTCAAGGGCGGTCAGGGACAACTCCAGCCACGCTTGGTTGATCGCGAAGTGGCGGGAGGGGAAGCGGCCGAAGCCGGTGGTCTTGCCGCCCCGGATGCGGTCCTCGACGCGGGCGTGCGCCCGGTGGCGGACTTCCAGATGCTGCAATGGGCCTTCGCCGTGGCATCGGCGAGATCGGCCAGCAGGCGGGACCCAGCGTGGTTGACCACTCCGCGCCCGTCGGACGAGACGACGAGCTTGGGGCGTGAGGGGGTGATGTGCACGCAGAAAATGCCTTCCTGCTGTGATGACGGAGACCTTAGACAAGCCGCATCGTCCCAGCTCAGAAGGCACTTTCGCGTTCCCGCTCAAGATCCGGACACCGTGGCAAGTGAAACGCGCAGGCTAGGGCATACAGGGCAATACGCCTAGATCAAATGCCCTCTTAGCGCAGCCGGGGTACGTCGAGCGGCCCTTCGCTCTCCTCGAAGCACTGCGCCATCCAGTCGTCGTGGTGAGGGAGATCGCCGCCAAGACCTCCGTCGCTGAAATGCCGCCTCCGCGTCTCGGCGGTGCGCAGCGCTGCGATGAAGGCCGTGAGGTCCTCGGCGAAGGCGTCCGCCCCGCTCGGGTCGGCATCCGAGGCGACCGTTCCCGGCAGCCAGGTCTGGACCGACCAAGGCACGGGGTAGCCCGCCCCAGGCTTCCCCAGGGCAGACCAGTTCAACTCGGTGACAGCCAGTGGTTGTACGCCCGCGTCCGAATCTACCGAGTTTTTCGGCCGCCCACAGATGTCAGGCAGGTGTGGGCGACCCCGCGCTGACCGCGCGGGTGAAGTCCAGCGACGCGCTGAAGCACCGTTCGACGTCCTGGTCGAGCAGGCCGGCCCATGCGTGGTCGGCGCCGGGGACGGGGCGGAAGTCGACCTGGGCGCCTGCCTCGCGCAGGGCGGCGGTGAGTTGCAGGCCCTGCGCGAGCGGGATGAGGCAGTCGTCGGTGCCGTGCAGGATGAGGAACGGTGGGGCGTCGGCGGTGACATGGGTGACCGGGCTGGCCGCACGGGCCCGGTCGGGAGCCGTGGCCACGGGCGCTCCGATCAGCAGCGCCTCGCGCGTCGTGGGGCTGTCGGCGTCGTAGGCGCCGGGCCGGGACTGGGCGGGCAGGGTCGTCAGGTCGGTGGGGCCGTACCAAGTGACGCAGCCGCGCACCGGGGTGGTGAGGGCCAGCAGGGCGGCCAGATGGGCCCCGGCGGATTCGCCCCAGGTGACGGTCCGGTCGGTGTCCAGGCCGAGGCCCTCGGCGCGGGCGTCGAGCCAGGCCACGGCGGCGGTGACGTCCTCCAACTGGGCGGGGTAGACGGCCTCGCCGGTGAGCCGGTAGTCGAGGCTGGCGACGGCGAATCCAGCCTGGGCGAGCCGGGCGAAGGGGCTGAGCTGCCAGGAGCGGAAGCGCGGTCCCATCTCCGTGCGGGTGCCCGTCCTCCAGCCGCCGCCGTGGATGTAGACGATGACCGGCAGTGGATCGTGCGGGTACTCGGGCAGCCACAGGTCCAGTTCGAGTGGGCGGATGCCATCGGGGGCGGCGTAGACGGCGCCGCGCAACAGCCGTGTGCCCGGGGCGGGATGCGCGGCGGGCGGCAGCGGCAGGTGGGCGGGGGCGGGCGGGGCGAGCAGGGCGGCGAGCTTGGGCGGCAGCGGCATGAGGGTTCTTTCCGGACGAGACGGCGGGGCGTCGTGCGGATCAGCGAGGTGTGGACGACGGCACGCAGGTGCAGCCGGGAGCCGTCGCCGGGGCGTCGGCCGGGTGCGGGGCTCGGGGCGGCGGCGGAGGAGCGCGGTGCAGGGCGATCCGCGCGCCGAGCGCCGTGGCCGCGCGCTCGCCGAGGCCGATGCCCAGCAGGCCGGTGAGCCCCAATAGGGCCGGCGCGGGTGCCCTCAGGTCCCAGATCCAGTAGAGGGCGCCCATGGCCAGCCCCGCGGCGAAGGAGACCAGGACGCGTCGGCCGGACGCGACCAGGCGAGCGCGGGCCGCGCCGCTCACAATTTCCCCAGGACGGTTTGCCCGACCAGGGTGCCGAGCAGGCCGGCCAGCGCGACGGGTGGGGGAGCGGGGGCCTTGACGCGCAGCGCCGCGTACAGGGCGCCGACCAGGGCCCCGGCCAGCAGCGCGTGGACGTACGGCATCGCGGTCAGTTCCCGGTGCGCCACTGGTGGTCGGGCAGGAACCGTACGTCGTGCTCGCGCGGGACGGAGCCGAACTTGTGCGGCTCGGGTATGTACGGCTGCTTCGGCAGGCCCAGTTCCTCGGTGGGTGTGCCGAGGCTCTCGAAGAACCGCTCGAACGTCTTGCCCGGGCCGGCGGCGACGCCGACCATCCGGCTGTGGTGGCGCTCGATGCGGTAGGCGTGCGGGCAGTTCTTCGGTACGAATCCGAAGTCGCCCGCGGTGAGGAGATTTTCCTGCTGCTCGCCCCGGAGGTCCTCGATGAAGATCCGGACGGCGCCGTCGGTGACGTAGAAGATCTCGTGGGTGTCGGCGTGGGAGTGGGCGGGGACAAGGTCGCCCTTGGGGCCTTCGACGGTGAAGAAGTTGAAGGTGTTCTCGGTCTGCTCGCCGCCGGCGTAGACGGTGACCAGGTCGGTGAAGAGGTGGGCGCGGTCGCCCATGCCCTTCTCGATGAAGTAGGGCTTGCCCGGCTCGGCGGGGATACGCGAGCGGGACCGGTAGCGGGTGGCGAACTCGATGGTCATGGAAACCTCCGGTGCGACGACGCGAATAAATGTAAGGCTACCTGACGTTCACGATGGGGAAACCCCTCTGCGGCGCAGAGGTTCTGGCCGGGCCGGGCCGGGGCTGCGGGCACTATGCTCGGCATCCCGTCCTGTTGAGGAGCCATGACCACGCCCGCGCCGAACCTGCCCCAGCTGTTCACCGCGGCCAAGCGGTGGTTCGACGACGCGTTGCTGGCCAGCATGGAGGCCGGGGGGGAGCAGGCGGTGACCGTCGCCCAGGCGGCCGTCTTCGCCGCCTTGGACGAGCAGAGCAGCACGATCTCCGAGCTCGCCCGGCGGATGGGCGTCACCCGGCAGACCGTCCACCAGGCCGTGCACGGACTGATCGGCATGGGGCTGCTGGAGCAGATCCCCGACCCCGCCTCCGCCCGCAGCCGCCTGGTCCGCCCGACCGGCGAAGGCATCCGCGTCCACCACCGGGCCCAGGCCGCGCTCGCAGTGATCGAAGGCGTACTGGCCGAACGCATCGGCACCGACGCCGTCGGTGCGTTGCGGCAGGCGCTGGCCACCTCCTGGGGTGAACCGCCCCTGGTCGAGGCGCCCTGACGTCCGGACCCCGAGCGGCGCGCACACCCTCACACACCCGCACGTCAGCTGTCCTCATGGCACATGTCGATCGTGTAGGTGTGTGCGCCCGGTCCCGCAGCCACGGTGTCGGCTCCCGGAAGACGTATCTCCGCCTCGGTGCCCGGAGGGACCCGGGCCGTGAGGGTGAACTGCCCGTCGTCAGTGCCTGACTGTTTTCGAAGTCTCCCGGTGGAGTTCGCCCGGCTCAGATTCGAATAGACACCCATCGAGTTGGGTGCTTGATGGCTTCTGTAGCCTGCCGTCAGCTGTGTGTCGGGGGGAGCTGACGTGGAGAACATCCTGTCCGTGGCCATCGGTGCTTGTCTCGGCCTCATAGGGGCCGTGTTCGGGTCTTGGTTCACTGCGCGCCGGCAGGACCGCATGTGGCTGCGCGAACAGAAGCTGAAAGCCGGGGTCGGCTTCAACACCGCCGTGGTCCAGCTCATCGACTACCTTCGGGAAACACGGCTGAGCGACGACGGCACTGGGGCCAATGAACTGGCGGGCCGGATGCAGGAAGCCCGGTCAGCCCTCTATCTACTGTGTGCCGACGACACCGTCGATCTTGCCGATGCTCTCGTGGGTCGGGTCTGGAGCTCCCGGCCCAGCGAGGGCAGGGACGATCGCAGGGCCGAGCACAGGGAAACGGAGGATCTCCTGCGCCGCTTCACCCATCAGCTCCGGCAGGAGATCGCCAGGACGTAGTCTCAGTTGGTTGACACCGTGGCAAGTGAAACGCGCAGGCTAGTTGCTGATGGGCATCCGGTCCTTCAGGATGCAGCACAGGCGATACTGCCAGCTGTCAGAAACGGGGCCGCTCACGAAGACTTCGAATGGGATGAAGATCGCGAGCTAATTTGTGTCGGCGAGGACACGACTGCGGTGGAGGATCTTGCTGATGGAATTGAGCGAGCGTACGCATTCATGGTGGGGTTCGACTGTGCATTGATGGCCCTTCGGGCCGAGATGCCGGAACTTGCGAGCTTCCTTGATGAGAGCGACCCGCCGCAGGGAGCTCGGGCGCTGCGTGAGAGGAGTGCTCTCAACGCTTTCGGCAGTAATGGGCTCTCGGTCCATGATTGGCGCTATGAGCGCGGTCGCCTTGAAGTGGTATTAGATCGCTGGGGGATGGACTCCTTTTATCCTGGCCTTCAGGCGGCGATGTGGACTTACCGTTTTCTGGAGAATCTAGAAGAAGTCGCTGTGAGTGTTCGCGGTTCTGAATCAGATCCGGTCGTGGTAAGTCGCCTAGCGCTGGATGCTATGTTCCCTGTCTGGGATGAAGCGCGTACTCTCTTCCCCGTATTGCCTGCCTTTGTCTTCATGTCAGCGGAGTATTCTGTGAGGATCGCCAGGAGCCATCATGACGTTGCGTTTGGTGTGGTTCTCCGCCTGGCGATTCGGAACACGCTAGTTATGTGCTCCTCATTCGAAGAGAGCGGCAAATCCGACGGCTTGGCGCGCTGTCTTGCGCTGGCGCTAGTCGCTATCCGGAAAACGGAGGGCCTGAGTGGAGATGGTCAAGGCGTGAGGGTGAATGAAATTGAATCGCTCATTTATCGCCTGACGGAACAGCTTGCAAAGCCTAAGCGAGAAAGGGTTCCCTCAGTTGCTCGCTACCTGCTTCAGAAGCTGGCGAACCTGCATGACCGCTTGCCAGCTGCGTCGCCAATCTCTGGACTCTCGGTCGACTCTGGAACTTAACTAGCCTGATGGCGTCCGGAACGATAGGTTGTGGATCACTCACCGGGACCGCATCCCCTGGTTGTGGGCGGCTCGGGCAGTCGTGACGCGAGCAGGTCCGACTGTCGATCTATCGCCTGATTAAGCGCGGATCTGAGCAGTTCATTCTCATGCAACAGACTCGCTTGCATATTCGCTAGAAGAGTCGATGTACTGTCCGTACTAGCTGTGGCTGCCGTCGCAATCTCGTCGCGAATATTCGACACCTCACCCCTGAGGGTAATCACATCCGCCTTGACATCGTCAACCTGACTTGCCCCAGCTCCACGAGCAGACAACAGGCTCTGGAACAAGACGAACGTGACCGCCGCTCCGACCAACCCGGATCCCACGTTAGCGAAGGCGGAACCGATGAAGGAAAGGGCGTCATCTTGGGCTAGTTGACTGTAGATGAAACCAATAATGCCACAAATCAGCCCAACAACAAGTACGCCACCGAAGAGAAATGTATCGAAATTCCGCGGATTGAGTACCGCCCACCGGCCCACATTTCCGGGGTTTTGAGTTAGGGCAGTCAATCCAACCAAAGGGACCATGCCGAGAACGGAGAAGAGAAACCAGAAATTGTTAAACGTCGACACACTCTGCGGCATGATGAATGATTCATGGATGTAGCGCCTCTCGTCGCCATATTGAATTTCTATCCAGCGCCTGTTGCTACTGATTGATTGTCCGGACACCTTCTTCGTGACGACTACCTGTTGCCCTTCTTTGTATGTCGCGCTCGGCTTGCATGAAAGTCTCGGGCAGGTTCGCACGTTAGCAGAGCCAGAAACGTAGGCGACCTTTACACCGTCGACCTGACCGGCGGTAGATCCGGCCCACATGTACGCGATCGCCCCTCCTATTAAGACGAGGAAGGGCAGGCCCACCGCAACTGTGAAAGAGAGAGACCTGCGGATACTCGCCATGTCGGGCTCCTCGATGACTGGGCCGGGTCGTAGCGATTGACGCTGAACGCAGTCAGGCTGGTTCCGCCGGCGGCGCTATTAACCTGCGGACTCCAAGGAGCTGAAACACCCGGGCCAGGGGCCGTGAGCGGAACCGCGGCGAAGCCGAAGCGGAGGAAGGCTGCCGGGCCCGCCTTCCGGTGAGCACAGGCCAGGGCGTCCGCCGTCCCGCAGCCGTACGTTCAAGCGGAGGGACGGTGACTGCTCAGCGAGGGCGGTTCCTGTCGGGTGCACGTGCGCTACCCGTGGCTGTGGGTCGTCGGCCTCATGACCACCCTCGGCGCGGCCGCGCTGCTGATCCTCCTGCTCGTCAAGCTCAGCCGCGGGGCAGTCCCTACCGGACCTTCGACATCCGGGCCTGCGGCCGCCCCGACTCCTCGCTCTCCGACCGGTACTGCAGGTCGTCCCCCACCGGCTTGAGGTGCACGGTCGTCTTCGCGGGATTGCAGCCGCTGTGGTTGGTCGTCGCTCCGACCGACGTCGCGACGAGCTCCTTCTTCGTCACCTGCTTCAGGGTGAGTACGTCGACGCAGACCCCGCCGATCGGGTCGGTCTGGCGGACCTTGCCCAACTCCTCGCCCACAGCTGCCTGTTCGACCGTGACGCGGAACGTGCCGAGGGGGAGCCCGCCGTCGAGGGCGACGCCCTGGCCCTCCCAGGTGCCGAGGTACGCGGCGGGCACCGCACCCGACGGGGCGGAACTCGCGTCCGCGGCCGGGGGGGAGGCGGAGCGGCTGCCGGAACCGGCGTCGTCGTGGTCGCCGCCCCGCTCCGGCAGCAGGTCGAACACGAACACCGATCCGATCGTCACGGCCGCGATGGCCCCCGCGACCGCCAGGGCCACGGAGCAGCTGAGCCTCCGTACCCGCCCGCCGCCCTCCGGCGTGGAGGTCGCCGCGACGGAGACGGTGACCTTGCCGGGCCGCCGCCCGGCGGCGGGTCGGGTGTCCTGGAGGTGGTCGCCGTCCCGGGGCTCGGGTACGGCGGCGGGGGCAGGGGTCTGTGCCCCCGGCACGGGCGGTGACATCACCGGTGGTGGCCCGAAGACGCCCGGCCCCTCGCCTCCGGTCGCTTCCGGGGCCGTCACCGACGGGCTGCTGAATTCGACCGGCCCGGAGAGGCCCGCCGCCCCGGCTCCCGCCCCCGTCACCTCCAGGTTCAGCAAGCGCACGGCGCTGCGGCTCACCTGCTCCACCAGCGCCCCGGGCAGCCACCCGCCCGTCACCAGCCGGGCGGCGCCCTCGGGGGCCAGGCGGCGGGCCAGCTCCGCGGGGGCGGGGCGGGTGTCCGGGTCCTTCGCGAGGCAGGCCGCCGTCAGGCGCCGCAGCTCACCGTCCAGCAGACCGAGCTCCGGCTCCTCGTGGACGACCTTGTAGAGCAGGGCGGCGGAGGAGTCGCCGGGGAAGGGCGGTTCGCCGGTCGCCGCGTACGCGAGGACCGCGCCCAGGGAGAAGACGTCGGCCGCGCCCGTGACGCCCTTGCCCAGGATCTGCTCGGGCGACATGTAGCCGGGCGAGCCGATGGACACGCCGGTGGAGGTGAGGGACGCCGTGCCGTCCGTGGCCCGCGCGATACCGAAGTCGATCAGCAGGGGGCCGTCCAGGGTCAGCAGGACGTTCGACGGTTTCACGTCCCGGTGCACCAGCCCCAGCTCGTGCACCGCCGCCAGCGCCTCGGCGAGTCCCGCTCCGAGGGCCCGCACGGTGTGGGCCGGCAGGGGCCCGCCGTCGGCGATCGCGGCCGACAGCGACGGTCCGGCCGCGTACGCCGTCGCCACCCACGGCACCCGCGCCTCCGGGTCGGCGTCGAGGACGGGTGCCGTCCAGGCGCCGCCCACCCGGCGCGCGGCCTCGACCTCGCGCCGGAAACGAACCCGGAACTCCTCGTCCAGGGCGAAGTGCGGATGGACGATCTTCACGGCGACCGTGCGGCCACCGGCACTGCGGCCCAGGTAGACCCGGCCCATGCCGCCGGAGCCCAGCCGGCCCAGCAGCCGGTAGGGCCCCACGACGGTGGGTTCGTCGACGTCGAGCGGCCGCATGGGCGTCACCCCTCCCCCGGAGGCAAGCGGGGACGTCCCCGGTCCCGGTGCGCCTGCGCTCCTCAGCAGAGTAGTGCGGGAGCACCGCCCGGCTCACGGCTGGAGCAGGTCCACCTTCACGTCCGCCGGGAAACCGGTCGTCGGGCCGACCCGGCGTGCGAACTCGGCGACCGCGGCCAGCTGCGGGTCGCCGAAGCGGAAGTCGAGGGTGGTGAAGTAGCGGGCCAGGGTCTGCTCGTCGAAGGCCTCCCAGCGGGCGGCCTGCTCGGCGACCTTGCCGACCTCCTCGAGGGAGAGGTTGCGGGAGTCGAGGAAGGCCTCGTGCACCCGGCGGGTGATGACCGGCTCCCGCTCCAGGTAGTCGCGGCGGGCCGCCCAGACCGCGAAGACGAACGGCAGGCCCGTCCACTCCTTCCACAGCGCGCCGAGGTCGTGCACCTCCAGGCCGAAGCGCGGTCCGTCGAGCATGTTCGCGCGCAGTGCCGCGTCGCCGATGAGGACGGCGGCGTCGGCCTCCTGCATCATCAGGCTGAGGTCGGGCGGGCAGGTGTAGTAGTCCGGCCGGACGCCGTAGCGCTCGGCGAGGAGCAGCTGGGCGAGGCGGACGGAGGTGCGGGAGGTCGACCCGAGGGCGACGCGGGCGCCGTCGAGACGGTCCAGCGGGACCTGCGAGACGATCACGCAGGACATGACCGGGCCGTCGCAGCCGACGGCGATGTCGGGGAAGGCGACCAGATCGTCGGCGTGCCGGAGAAACTCGACGAGGGTGATCGGACCGATGTCGAGTTCGCCTTGCACCAGCTTCTCGCTGAGCTTCTCGGGGGTGTCCTTGGAGAGCTCGAAGTCGAGGAGCGTGCCCGTTCTCGCGAGCCCCCAGTACAAGGGCAGGCAGTTCAGGAACTGGATGTGGCCGACGCGCGGCCGGGTGCGAGGATTGTCCACATCGTGAGGCTAGCCCTCACGGCGTACGGACCGGCGCGCGACCCCGCCGTCGGGGTCTGGGCCCGCCTCCGGCGCCCCCTGCGCCAGTCGGCGGAGCGATGTTCAAACATTCGGGTGACGTGATCTTGACCCCTATTGCATTCCGGGGCCTGCGTGCTAGGCTCGTCGCAAGTTGCAGTTTGGTTTCCCTTGCAGTACAGAGCCTGCGGAGCATGTGACCGCGGGCTCTCGTCATTCTCAGACATATGCACTTGTGCGGAATTCATCTTCACACTTGCTGGTTCTGGAGCAGGGCAACCCTTTTGGGCCCAAGGAGGGCTTATGGCTACCGGAACCGTTAAGTGGTTCAACGCCGAAAAGGGCTTTGGTTTCATCGCCCAGGAGGGCGGCGGCCCCGACGTCTTCGTCCACTACTCCGCGATCAACGCGACCGGATTCCGGTCGCTCGAGGAGAACCAGCAGGTGTCTTTCGACGTCACGCAGGGTCCGAAGGGCCCGCAGGCTGAGAACGTCACGCCGGTCTGATTGCAGTACCCAAGGAGCCCCGCGCCGCAAGGCGACGGGGCTCCTGCCCTTTCCGGGCCCCTTCCGCTCCATGAATTCCCGGCGAATTCTGGCCATGGGACGATGAGCGGATGCGGAAAGATCAGGAGAACAGCGGGGAGACCGGCGACGCCCCCGTCGGCAAGGCACCGGTCACAGGCCTGTCGGTCGGCCTGTCCCTGGGCACGGCCCTGGGTCTCGTGCTGGGCATGACCGTCCTCGACAACCTCGCCCTGGGCATCGGTCTCGGCACGGTGATCGGCGCGAGCGCGGGCCGCCCCGGCCCGAAGCAGGCGGACGGCCGGTCGGGTGAGGGCCGGGGAGACGGCGGCTCGCGCCAGGGTCTCCGGCCATGACCGACGCCGCCGAGCCTGTGAACGACGCCCCCGACTTCGTGACCGAGACCCGCACCTTCTACGACACCGTCGCCGAGGAGTACGCCGTCCACTTCGGTGACCTGCGCCCGGGAGCGCCCCTGGACCGGGGCGTGCTGTACGGCTTCGCGGAGCTGGTGGGCGAGGGCGGCGAGGTCGCGGACCTGGGGTGCGGGCCCGGGCGGGTGACGGCGTACCTGGCGTCCCGGGGGCTGTCGGTGTTCGGGCTCGACCTGTCGGAGTCGATGCTCACGATCGCCCGCCGCGAGCACCCGGGCCTGCGGTTCGTGCAGGGCTCGATGCTGGAGCCGGACCTGCCGGCCGGCTCGCTCGACGGTGTCGTGTCCTGGTACTCGATCATCCACACGCCCGAGGAGCACCTGCCCGCCCTCTTCGCCGGTTTCCACCGCGTCCTGCGCCCCGGCGGCCATCTGCTCCTCGGCTTCCAGTGCGGTGACGAGCCCCGCCGCTACGAGGAGGCCTTCGGCCACCCGGTGTCCCTGACCTTCCTCAGGCGCCGGCCGGAGCAGGTCACCGCCCTGCTGGAGAGCGCCGGCTTCACCGTCCGCGCCACGACGGTGAGGGAGCCGGACGAGGCGCGGGGCGAGCCGGTCGCCCAGGCGAGCCTGGTGGCCCGTAAGCGGGCGGTGTAGGCAGCCCGGCGCCCAGGTCGTGTCCGCGACTCAGAGCACCCCGGCGGCATCCTTCGCCGCGATGTACCCGAACGTCATCGCCGGGCCGATCGTCGAGCCCGCGCCCGCGTAGCTGTGGCCCATCACCGCCGCGCTCGCGTTGCCCGCCGCGTACAGGCCCGGGATCACCGAGCCGTCCTCCCGCAGCACCCGGGCCCGGGCGTCCGTGCGGAGGCCGCCCTTGGTGCCGAGGTCGCCGGGGACGATGCGGAAGGCGTGGTACGGAGGGAGCCAGAGGGGCGACAGACAGGAGTTGGGACGGACCGACGGGTCCGTGTAGTAGTGGTCGTAGGCGCTGTCGCCCCGGTGGAAGTCGGGGTCCTCGCCCTGGAGCGCCTGGGCGTTGAAGCGGTTGACGCTGGTGCGCAGGGCCGCCGCCGGGACGCCGATCTTGGCCGCCAGCGCGTCCAGGGTCCACTCCTTGTGCGCGGCCCCGGAGTCGTACCAGGTGTCGGGGAAGGGCAGGGTCGGCAGGACGTCCTTGAAGAGGTACCGGTTGCGGTAGTTCTGGTCGGTGATCAGCCAGGACGGGATCGCCTCGCCCGCGTCGTACATGGTGTGCACGACGTCGCTGTAGGGCGCGGCCTCGTTGACGAAGCGCCGGCCCGCGCCGTTCACCAGCAGCCCGCCGGGCAGGGTGCGTTCGGCGAGGCAGAAGTAGGGCTGTCCGGGGACCGGGATGGCCGGGCCCCACCAGGCGTCGTCCATCAGGTCGAGTGCCGCGCCCAGCCGCTCCCCCGCCAGGATGCCGTCGCCGGTGTTCTCCTTCGCGCCGACGGTCCACTCGGTGCCGATGGGCTGCCGCTGGAAGCGCTGCCGCATCGGTGCGTTGTGCTCGAAGCCGCCGGAGCCGACGATCACGCCCCGGCGGGCGCGGAGCAGTCCGGGGGCGCCGTCGCGGGTGACGACGGCGCCCGTCACCCTGCCGTTCTCGACGTGCAGGTCCGTCAGCGGCGTGTTCAGCCAGACCGGGACCCCGGTCGAGCGCAGGCCCGCCCGCAGGCCCGCGGCCAGCGCCTGGCCCATCGTCAGGGGCTTCTGGCCGAGCGTCGCCGCCTTCGTGCCGCGCGCGAGGCACTGGGCGGCGACGGCCGCGCCCCGGGCGTTGACGGCGGCCAGGGCGACCCACTTGTAGTCGGCGCTGAAGACGACCATGCCGGCGGGCACGTCCATGTAGGGCGGGTTGAGGTGCGCCAGCTCGTCGCCCAGCAGGTTGCCGTCGAGCTGGTCCGGCTCGATGGAGCGGCCGCCGGGCAGGCCTCCGGGCAGTTCCGGGTAGTAGTCGCTGTAGCCCTCCATCCAGCGGAACCGCAGGGGGCTGTTGGCCATGACGAAGGAGAGGGTCGCAGGGCCGTGGGTCAGGAAGGCCCGCTGCCTCTCCGCGGGGACCTCCGGCCCGACGACCGCGGCGAGGTAGGAGGCGGCCTTCGCGGGGGTGTCCGGGACCCCGGCCGCGAGGATCACGGAGTTGTTGGGGATCCAGATCCCGGCACCGGAGCGGGCGGCCGAGCCGCCGAAGGTCGGCGCCTTCTCCACGACGACGCAGCTCAGCCCCTGGCGGGCGGCCGTCAGCGCCGCGGTCATGCCGGCGGCGCCCGAGCCGATGACGACGACGTCGTACGTGCCGAGCGGGGGTAAGCCGGCCGCCCGGGCGCCTTGTTGCACTCCCGCGGCGACCGCGAGTCCGGCACCGGCCGCCCCGGCCAGCAGTCGTCTCCGGGACGGGGCTGTGGCGGTGCCCGGGGTGTGCGTGGGTGTGGTCATGGCCGCTCCAGCCCGAGGAGAACGCGACAGGGGTGGGGAATGTCGCGCGGGGCCCTCACGAAGTCAAGACCCGTGCGGCACCCACCGCCCTCCGCGGCCCGACGGCCACACGTGTCGCGTCCGCTACTCCAGGCCGATGGCCGCGCAGTCCGCCTTGTACGCGGAGGTGCAGATGTCCTTGACGGTGTACACGCCGTCGGTGATCACCGTCTCCTTGATGTTGTCCTTGGTGAGGGCGACCACCGGCACCAGCATGGCCGGGATGTGCTTCTGGGTCGGGCTGTCGACCGTGTCCCGGGTCAGCGCGGCGAACTCGATGTCCCGGCCCTGGACCTTGGCCACCGCGATCTTCGCGGCGTTGGTCGCCTCCAGCAGGAAGGACTTGTACACGGTCATGTACTGCTCGCCGGAGACGACCCGCTGCACCGCGTCGAGGTTGGCGTCCTGTCCGGTGACCGGCGGCATCTTGGTGGCTCCGGCCTCCTTCAGTGCCTCGATGACGGCGCCCGCCATGCCGTCGTTGGCCGAGTAGACGGCGGCGATGTTGTTCAGCCCGACCTTCCGGATCGCCTTCTTCATGTTGGCCTCGGCGATCGCGGGCTTCCACTCCTTGGTGTCGTACTGCGCGACGATGTCGACCTGGCCCTGGAGTTCGCTGAGCGCGCCGTCCTTGAAGCGTGCGGTGTTGGGGTCCGCGGGGTCGCCGTTCATCATGACGACCTTGCTCTTCTCGGCCTTGTCGCCGAGTTCCCCCATGATGGCGCGGCCCTGTACCTGGCCGACCAGTTCGTTGTCGTGGGAGACGTAGGCGTCGATGGGGCCCTCGGCGAGCCGGTCGTAGGCGATGACCGGGATGCCGGCGGCCTTGGCCTTCTTCACGTCCGGGGCGATGGTCCTGGAGTTCAGGGCGTCGACGAGGATGACGTCCACCTTGTCGGCGATCATCTTCTGGAACTGCTCGCTCTGTCTGGTCACGCTGGCCTCGGCGTTGGCGTAGCGGACCGTGCCCTTGTTCTCCGTGAGCTCGGCGACCTCCTCCTTGATCAGCGGGTAGTCGAACTTCTCGAAGCGTGCCGTGTCCCGGTCGGGCAGCAGCAGGCCCACTGTGATGTCGTTGCCCTTCTTGCCGGCGGCGTCGTCACTCCCGCCGTCGCCGCAGGCGGTGAGGGACAGGGCCGACACGGAGACCGTCAGGGCGATCGAGATGCGCCGCACGGCGGCCTGACGGGTGTTACGCGCTATCACTGGTGGTGCCTTCCGATGGGGGGGAGCATCGTGACGAGGTGGTCGAAAGCCAACGGCCAGACGCCGTGCGTCGTCAAGAACCACGTGTGAAGACCTCGCAAAGGTGAATCACCGGGCGTACAGCCCCTCCACTTCCGTGGCGAACGCGCGCAGCACGGCCTCCCTGCGGAGCTTCATCGACGGGGTGAGGTGGCCCGCCTCCTCGGTGAAGTCCTCGGGGAGGACGGCGAAGCGGCGGATGGACTCCGGGCGGGAGACCAGCTTGTTGGCCTCGTCGACGGCACGTTGCAGAACGGCGCGCAGTTCCTCGTCGTCGACGAGGAGAGCGGCCGGTACGGGGTGTTTGCCGTTCATCTGGCGCCAGTGGGTGATGCCCTCCGCATCGAGGGTGATCAGCGCCGAGACGAAGGGCCGGCCGTCGCCCAGGACCAGGCACTGGGAGATCAGCGGGTGCGCGCGCAGCCAGTTCTCCAGCGGGGCGGGGGCGACGGACTTGCCGCCCGCGGTGATCAGCAGTTCCTTCTTGCGGCCGGTGATGGTCAGGTAGCCCTCGTCGTCCAGTTCGCCGAGGTCGCCGGTGGCGAGCCAGCCGTCGGGGGCGGCGGGGACGACGCCACCGGCCTGTGGGTCCCAGTAGCCGCGCAGCACGTGGTCGCCGCCGACCAGGATCTCCCCGTCGGCGGCGATGCGGACGCGGGTGCCGGGCAGCGGCCAGCCGACGGTCCCGAGCCGGGGTTTCAGGGGCGGGGTGACGGTGCTCGCGCCGGTGGTCTCCGTCAGGCCGTAGCCCTCGAAGATCTCGATGCCGGCGCCGGCGTAGAACGCGGCGAGGCGGCGGCCGAGCGGGGAGCCGCCGCAGATGGCGTAGCGGACCCGGCCGCCCATGGCGTTGCGGATGCGACGGTAGACCAGGGGGTCGTAGAAGGCCCGGGCGGTCCTGAGGGCGCGGGAGGGGCCGGGCCCGGTGCCGGTCTGCTGGGCCTCCAGGGCCTCTCCGTAGCGCTGCGCGACGGCCACCGCGCGGTCGAACGACGAGGCCCGGCCGCCCGCCTCGGCCTTGGCGCGGGCCGAGTTGAAGACCTTCTCCAGCATGTACGGGATGGCCAGCAGACAGGTCGGCCGGAAGCCGGCCAGGTCCGGCAGCAGACGGTCGGCCTTGATGCTCGGCGCGTGGCCGAGCCGGACGCGGGCGCGGATGCAGGCGACGGCCACCATGCGGCCGAAGATGTGGGACATCGGCAGGAACAGCAGCACCGACGCCTCTTCGCTGGTCCTGGCCCGGAAGACGGGGTAGAGCAGCTCGATGGCGTTGTCGACCTCGGCGAAGAAGTTGCCGTGCGTGAGCGCGCAGCCCTTCGGGCGTCCCGTGGTGCCCGAGGTGTAGACGAGGGTGGCGAGGGTGTCGGGGCCGAGCATGCCGCGCCGCACTTCGACCTCCTGGTCGGGCAGGTGCGCACCGGCTTCCGCGAGGCGGTTCACATGGCCCTTCTCCACGACCCACATGTGCTGGAGGTCGGTCAGCCGCTCCCGTTCGGGGCCGAGGGCGGCGGCCTGCGCGGCGGTCTCGGTGACCAGGGCGACCGCACCGGAGTCCTGGAGGATCCAGCGGATCTGGAAGACGGAGGAGGTGGGGTAGACGGGGACGGTGACCAGTCCGGCCGACCAGGCGGCGAAGTCCAGGACGGTCCACTCGTAGATGGTGCGGGCCATCACGGCGATCCGGTCGCCCGGCATCAGGCCCTCGGCGATCAGGCCCTTGGCCACGGCCCGCACCTGGTCGGCGAACCGGGCCGCCGTGACGTCGCTCCAGTTGCCGTCGGCGTCCTTGCGGCTGAGCGCTATGGCGTCCGGGTGCGCGCTCGCGTTGTCGAACGGCAGGTCGGCGAGCGACCCGTGGGCCCACGGCGGGGCCAGCGGCGGGACGGAGGCCTCCCGTACGACCCCGTCCAGCCGCCGCACCTCGGGCTCGACGAGCCTCGGCCCGCCGTACGCGTCGCCGTAGGCGGAGGAGGGATACGCAGTGGACACGGGCGGCTCCTGGGGCGTGCAGCGAAGGACTGCTTGCTGCATGACGTACGTGCCTCGCACGCCGAGGCGCTCAACCGGCTCAATCCCCCCTGAGAGGCCCTTAAGGGGTTACTGACGGTAGGAACGGGATCGTACGGCGCTCACGTGGCGGCTTTGTGCGGGTTCGGGGATGGTCCGGAGCCAGGCCTGTGCAATCTCGGGGATTACGTGAGGGGACCTCACGTATGGCGCGCCCACGCCCTCAGGCGCGCTCCAGGACGGCCGTCACCCCCTGTCCGCCCGCCGCGCAGACGGATATCAGGCCGCGGGCGGGGCCGCCCCGTTCGGTGAGGAGCTTGGCCAGGGTGGCGACGATCCGGGCGCCGGTGGCGGCGAAGGGGTGGCCGGTGGCGAGGGAGGAGCCGGCGACGTTCAGCCGGGCGCGGGCGACCGTGCCGAGGCCCCGCTTCTCCCAGGCGGCGAGTGTCGCCAGCACCTGGGAGGCGAACGCCTCGTGGATCTCGACCAGGTCGAAGTCGTCCAGGCCGAGCCCGGTGCGCTCCAGCATGCGCGGGACCGCGTACGCGGGCGCCATGAGCAGTCCGTCCTCGCCGCCGGCCACGTCGCCGCCGGCGAAGTCGACGGCCGCGGTCTCGTACGCGGTGAGGTACGCCTGCGGCTCCAGGCCGCGCTCGCGGGCCCAGTCCTCGCTCGCGAGCAGGACGGTGGCGGCGCCGTCGGTCAGCGGGGTGGAGTTCCCGGCGGTCATGGTCGGGTCGGGGTGGTCGAGTCCGAACACCGGCTTCAGCGAGGCCAGTTTCTCCACCGTCGAACCGGGGCGCAGGTTCTGGTCGCGGGCCAGGCCCCGGAAGGGGACCACCAGGTCCTGGAAGAAGCCGCGTTCGTACGCCGCCGCCAGCCGCCGGTGACTGGTGGCGGCGAGTTCGTCCTGCGCCTCGCGGGCGATGCCCCAGGCGCGGGCGGTGACGGCCGCGTGTTCGCCCATGGACAGGCCGGTGCGCGGCTCGGCGTTGCGCGGGATGTCGGGGACGAGGTGGCCCGGGCGGACTTTCGCCAGGGCTTTCAGGCGGGCGCCGGGCGTTTTCGCGCGGCGGACCTCCAGCAGGATGCGCCGCAGGGAGTCGTTGACGCCGAGGGGTGCGTCGCTGGCCGTGTCGGCGCCGCCCGCGACGGCCGACTCGGTCTGGCCGAGGGCGATCTTGTTGGCGGCGGCGATGACGGCCTGGAGTCCGGTGCCGCAGGCCTGCTGGACGTCGTAGGCGGGGGTGCGCGGGTGGAGTCGCGAGCCGAGGACGGTCTCGCGGGCGAGGTTGAAGTCACGGGCGTGCTTGAGCACCGCCCCGGCGACGAACTCCCCGACGGCGCCCGGCTCCCGGAGCCCGTAGCGCTCGACGAGGCCGTCGAGGGCGGCGGTGAGCATCTGCTGGTTGGAGGCGGTGGCGTAGGGGCCGTCGGAGCGGGCGAAGGGGATGCGCGCTCCGCCGACGACCGCCACCCGCCGCACCGGCGGCGACACCTGCTGGGGGCTGCTCATCTCGACCCGCTCCTCGTCCGTGACATAGCATTACCTCCGGTAACCTTACTCCAGAGTAAGCAGGAGTGAGGCTTCAGCGAACCGTCTTCAGCGAACCGTCCTCGGGAACTGGGAGTCGTCCATGGCCGACCGCTATCTGCGCTTCACCGCTACCGCGCCCGGCCGCTTCCTCACCCATCGGCTGGGACTGCCGCAGCCCGCGGCGCTGACCCGCTTCTCCCCCGAGCGGCCCGTCCTGGACGGTGGGCTGCTGCACCTCACCGCCGGCCGGTCCGCCCTCGCCCTGGCGCCGGTCCTGGCCCGTACGGGACTCGGCCCGGGCGGCGCCGGCCGCACGGCCGCCGTCGTCCTGGACGCGACCGGCGTGCGGGACGTCGAGGCCCTGGCGGAGGTGCACGCCGCCCTGCATCCCGTCGTCCGGTCGGTCATCCCGAGCGGGCGCGTGGTCGTACTCGGCGCGCCGCTCGACCCCGCCGACCACCACCAGGCCGCGGCCCAGCAGGCCCTGGAGGGTTTCACGCGTTCCCTCGGCAAGGAGATCGGCCGGGGCAGGACGGTGAACCTGGTCCGGCTCACGGACGCGGCCGCCGCCGAGTCGACCTTGCGCTTCCTGCTGTCGCCCAAGTCGGCTTATGTGAGCGGGCAGGTCGTCGAGGTAGGAGGAGCCACGCGGGAGACGGCCGCCGCCGACGGGGACCGCCCCCTGGCCGGCCGCACCGCCCTGGTCACCGGCGCCGCCCGGGGCATCGGCGAGGCGGTCGCCGAGACCCTCGCCCGGGACGGTGCCCGGGTCGTGGTGCTCGACGTGCCGCAGGCCGAGCCTGACGCCCGGCGGGTCGCCGACCGGCTCGGCGGCACCGCGCTGCTGCTCGACATGACGGCCGCCGACGCGGGCGCCCGGATCGCCGAGGCGCTGCCCGACGGCCTCGACGTGCTGATCCACAACGCGGGCATCACCCGCGACCGGCGCCTGGTGAACATGCCCGCCGAACGCTGGGCCTGCGTGCTGGAGGTGAACCTGACGAGCGTGCTGCGCACCACGGACGCCCTGCTCAAGGACGGCACGCTCAAGCGCGGCGGCCGGATCGTGGCCACCGCCTCGATCGCCGGGATCGCCGGCAACGCCGGCCAGACCAACTACGGCGCGAGCAAGGCGGGCGTCGTCGGCCTGGTCCGCTCCCTCGCGCCGCGGGCGCTCGACGAGCACGGCGTGACGGTCAACGCGGTCGCGCCCGGCTTCATCGAGACCAAGATGACGGCGGCCGTCCCGCTGTTCATCCGCGAGGCGGGCCGCCGGATGAACTCCCTCGCCCAGGGCGGCCTCCCGGCCGACGTCGCCGAGACCACCGCCTGGCTGGCCCACCCGGCCTCCGGCGCGGTCAACGGCCAGGTCGTCCGCGTCTGCGGCCAGAGCCTGCTGGGGGCGTGATGACCGGCACCCCCGTCCGCACCCTCACCCGGCCCCCCTCCCTCGCCCCGCTCCTGGCCCGCGGCGCCCTGCTGTCCCCCCTCAAACGGCCCGGCCCCGACGCGGAGTTCTCCCGCACCCGGCTCGTCCTGCCCGACGTGCGCGTCGACCTCGCGCGGCTCGCGGCGTACGAGCGGGTCTGCGGATTCCCCGTCGGGGAGGATGCGCTGCCGGTGACGTATCCGCACGTGCTGGGATTCCCCCTGGCCATGCGGCTGATGAGCGGCCGGGACTTCCCCCTGCCGCTGCTCGGCCTCGTCCACACGTCGATCACCGTCACCCGGCACGAGCCGATGTCTCCCGGCGGCACGCACGAACTGTCCGTCCACGTCGAGGGGTTGACTCCCCATCGGCGTGGCACGCAGGCCACGGTCGTCACCGAGGTGCGCCGCGCCGGCACCGTCGTGTGGGAGTCGAGCAGCACGTACCTGGCGCGGCACCGCACGCACCGGCTGACCGCGCTCCCCCGGGAGCCGGAGGCGCGGGAGCCGCTGCCCCCGGTCGACGAGTGGCGGCTCGCCGGGGATGTGGGGCGCCGCTACGGAGCCGCCTCCGGGGACCGCAACCCGATCCATCTGCACCCGCTGACGGCCCGGCTGTTCGGCTTTCCCCGGGCCATCGCGCACGGCATGTGGACCGTGGCCCGCTGCCTCGCCGCGCATGACGTGCCCCAGCGCTGCCATCTGCGCGCGGAGTTCAGGGCACCGGTCCTGCTGCCCGCGACGGTGACGTATGCGGCGCGGGACGGCCGGTTCGAGCTGCGCGGCCCGGGGGGCCGCGTCCATGTGACGGGGGACGTCTATGCGACGTGAGGGCCCTGCGGCTCCTCCGGGGGCGCCCAGGGCCGCCCCGCCATGAGGTCGCCGAGCCCCGCCCAGGCGAAGTTCATCAAGGTGGCCGCGGCCTGGCGGGCGGTGACGCCCGGGGTGGCGTTGGCCCAGGCGGCAAGCGACTCGGCGGCGCCGACCAGGGCCTCGGCGAGCCCGGCGACCTCGCGCTCCGGCAGGTCGGGGTCGCGGTGCGCCTCGCGGGCACCGGCGAGGATGAGCTGGGTGACGAAGGCGACGATCTCCTCGCGCATCGCGGTGACCTCGGCGGCGAACGGCTCACCGTGCGTGCGGGCCTGGAGGTGCAGGACCGACCAGGCGTCCGGGTTCTGGCCGGTGTGGGCGAAGAAGGCGCCGAGCCCTTCCCACAGTTGCCGGTCGGCGGGCAGGTCGCGGCGTACTCCGGCCCGTACCGCCTCGACGAGCGCCTGCGCCTCGCGGCGGATGCAGGCGGTGAAGAGGTCTTCCTTGGAGTTGAGGTACAGGTAGACCAACGGCTTGGACACGCCCGCGAGTTCGGCGATCTCGTCCATCGACGCGGCCATGTAGCCCCGCTGGCCGAAGATCCGCACGGCGGCGTCCAGCATCTGCTGTTCACGGACCGCGCGCGGCATCCGCTTGGTCTTCACGGCACCCATAGCGCTCAAGCGTACGGGCCCCCTGGAGGCCCCTCTCCCGGGAAACCGGGGAAGGACCGCCCAGGGGGCCCGTGACGCGTGCGGCAGGTCCGGCCGTCAGGCGGTCGCGCCGACCGGCTCGGTGCGGTCGCGCGGCTCGTCACGCGGCTCGTCGAGCGGCTCGTCCAGGGAGGAGCCGTCGGCCGTGGCGTAGGCGCCACGGTCGAGCAGGTTCTCGCGGGCCGAGACCAGGACCGGGATCAGCGCCTGCCCGGCGACGTTGGTCGCGGTGCGCATCATGTCGAGGATCGGGTCGATCGCGAGGAGCAGACCGACGCCCTCCATCGGCAGGCCGAGGGTGGAGAGGGTGAGGGTCAGCATGACCGTCGCACCGGTCAGACCGGCGGTCGCGGCCGAGCCGACCACCGACACGAACGCGATCAGCAGGTAGTCGCCGACGCCCAGCTGGATGTCGAAGATCTGGGCGACGAAGATCGCGGCGATGGCCGGGTAGATCGCGGCGCAGCCGTCCATCTTGGTCGTCGCGCCGAACGGCACGGCGAAGGAGGCGTACTCCTTCGGCACACCGAGCCGCTCGGTGACCTTCTGCGTCAGCGGCATGGTGCCCACGGACGAGCGGGAGACGAAGGCGAGCTGGATCGCCGGCCAGGCACCCTTGAAGAACTGGATGGGGTTGGCCTTGGCGACGGTGGCGAGCAGGGCCGGGTAGACCACGAACAGGACGATCGCGCAACCGACGTAGATGTCGACGGTGAAGGTGGCGTACTTGCCGATCAGGTCCCAGCCGTAGGTGGCGATGGCGTTGCCGATGAGGCCGACGGTGCCGATCGGGGCGAGCCGGATGACCCACCACAGTGCCTTCTGGAGGAGGCTGAGCACGGACTCGCTCAGGGTGAGGATCGGCTGGGCCTTCTCACCGAGCTGGAGCGCGGCGATACCGGCGACGGCGGCCATGAACACGATCTGCAGCACGTTCAGCTGGGTGAACGGCGTGATGACGTCGGTCGGGATGATGCCCGTCAGGAAGTCGATCCAGGAGCCGGTGTCCTCGGGCTTCGCGCCGTCCTTGGGCGTGAGGCCGGTACCGGCGCCGGGGTTGGTCAGCAGGCCGATGACCAGGCCGATGCTGACCGCGATCAGCGAGGTGATCATGAACCACAGGAGGGTGCGCGAGGCCAGGCGGGCCGCGTTGTTGACCTTCCGCAGGTTGGTGATCGACACCAGGATCGCGAAGAACACGAGCGGGGCGACCGCGAGCTTCAGCAGCCCGATGAAGGTGTCGCCGACCTTTTCCAGTGTCGTGGTCAGCCAGGAGAGGTCCTGGTTGCGGGCGAGCCAGCCGAGCAGCACACCCAGGACGAGACCGGCGAGTATCTGGGCCCAGAAGGGCACCTTGAAGGACTTCGTGTGTGAGGACACGGACTGACTCCGTTGGGGGGACGCGTAGGAAAGCTGACGTGGGAGGGACGGCGGGGGGTTGCGTTACGTCAGGAACGACAGAAAGCGGACGCGCACCGACAGAGATCCACGTGCAGCCGCGCCACGAGCGGAGCGCTCAGGGGCGAATGGGGCGCGACTGCTGACTTCATACCAAGACCTTAACACCTGAGCTTTGGGGACCCCAAAGCCTTTCTTTGACAGGTGACGACTCACACACACCCATACAACGCAATGCGCCCCGTTTCCGTGCATGTACGGAAACGGGGCGCTGTATGCGCGTGAGGGGCCCTACGAGGTCTGCCCCTGGGTGCGGGCCGTGTCGTCGACGGCGTCCTCCTGGCTGCGGTTGGCGTCCAGGTTCGCCTTCATCCGGTCCACGCGCTGCGCGACCTGCACCGACGCCCGGTCCCGCTCCTTGCGCAGCACGACGAAACTGATCGGCGCGGAGATCAGCAGGGCGAGGAGGACGACCCACAGTCCGTTGCTGTTGCCCAGCCCGCGCGGGGCGATGCCGGAGTAGACGGCGCCCCAGACGACCACGAGGCAGCCCACGAAGACTCCGAGGCGCATCAGTGTGTAGCGGAGCATCTCAATCCACTCTTCCGTTTCGAACGGCCGGAACGCACCCAAAGGGGCACCGTCCAGTGAAGCACGCCGAGCGGCCGATCTTGTGAGGGGGGTCGTCGGCGGTCAGGTCAGGGGCAGCAGCATGATGACGTCGTCCCGGTCCTCCCCCGGACCCAGCCGGATCGCCCCGGGGATGCGCCCGACCTCCTTGTAACCGCAGGACTCGTAGAACCGCTCAAGGCCGAGACCGCCCCGGCAGGTCAGCCGGATCGCCTCGATCCCGTCCATGGCCCGGGCCGCGTCCGCGGCGGCGCCGAGCAGCTCCCGCCCCCAGCCCTTGCCGTGATGCCTCGGATGCACCATCACCGTGTACAGCCACAGCCAGTGCGTCATCAGATGGTGCGTGTTGAAGGTCAGGAACGCCGTCGCCGCGACCCGTCCCTCCTCGTCGTGCCCGACGAGCAGCTTCGCCCGCCCCTCCGCCATCGACGCGAAGTGCTGCACCAGCGCGGGGCGGATCTCCTCCCGCGTGACCGGCGGCACGTATCCGACGGCGCCCCCGGCGTTGGAGACATCGGTCCACAGGTCGAGCAGGCCGTCACGCAACTCGGGGGTGACGGAGGGACCCAGCGTGAAGGTAAGGGGCATGGCTGGATTGTAGCTATTACGACAGCGCGTCGGCCGCCACCTTCAGGTCCGACACCAGCCCTCGGTACGCCGCCTCCCGGTCGTCGGACCGCAGCACCGACGACGGATGCACGGTCGGCACCAGCCGCTCCGGCCGCCCGTGGATCTCCTCCTCCAGCACCGTCCCCCGCACCTGTGTGACCCGGAACGAGGACCCGAGCAGCGCCTTCCCGGCGGTCGCCCCCAGGACGACGATCAGTTCCGGCTCCACGACCGCGAGCTCCGCGGCCAGCCAGGGCCCGCACGCGGTCATCTCCCGCAGGTTCGGCGCCTTGTGGATCCGCCGCTTCCGGGGCTCGGCCTGCGTGAACTTGAAGTGCTTCACGGCATTGGTGACATAGGACTCGGAAGGATCCAGGCCGGCGTCCTCGAGGGCCCGGTCCAGCAGCTTCCCGGCAGGCCCGACGAACGGCCTCCCCTGCCGGTCCTCCTGATCCCCGGGCTGCTCCCCCACGAGCATGACCCGGGCATCCGCGGCCCCGGCCCCGAACACGGTCTGGGTGGCGTCCCGGTGCAGCGGACACCCCCGGCATTCGGCGGCGGCCCGTCGCAGAGCGACAAGCCCACCCCGACCAGGAACAAAGGGTTCAGCGGTGTAGGCATCCTCAGGTGCCGAGGTCCTGACCATGCCCTCCGGGTACCCGACTCAGGGGCGCGGGGAACTGCGCGGGCAACCCCCACATGCGGAAAGCCGCGATCACACCCGCATGGGCTGCGGCGCCTCGCGAAGCAACGGGTCCGGCCCCTCATACTCCCGAATGATCTCGTACCGCGTGTTCCGCTCCACAGGCCGGAACCCGGCATCACGAATGAGATCCAGCAGATCCTCACGCGTCAGCTTGTTCGGCGTCCCATAGTTGTCCGCGTCATGAGTGATCTTGTACTCGACGACGGACCCGTCCATGTCGTCCGCCCCGTGCTGCAGCGCGAGCTGAGCGGTCTGCACCCCGTGCATCACCCAGAACACCTTCACGTGCGGCACGTTGTCGAACAGCAGCCGCGACACCGCGAAAGTCTTCAACGCCTCGGCACCGGTCGCCATCTGCGTCCGCGCCTGAAGGCGATTGCGCACCTTGCCGTCCTGCATGTCGACGAAGTCGTGCTGGTACCGCAGCGGGATGAAGACCTGGAACCCGCCGGTCTCGTCCTGCAGCTCACGCAGCCGCAGCACGTGGTCCACCCGGTGCCGGGGCTCCTCGATGTGCCCGTACAGCATCGTGCACGGGGTCTTCAGACCCTTCTCGTGCGCGAGCCGGTGGATCCGGGACCAGTCCTCCCAGTGGGTGCGGTGGTCCACGATGTGCTGCCGGACCTCCCAGTCGAAGATCTCGGCCCCGCCACCGGTGAGGGACTCGAGACCGGCGTCGATGAGCTCGTCGAGGATCTCCGAGGCGCTCATGCCCGAGATGGTCTCGAAGTGGTGGATCTCCGTCGCCGTGAACGCCTTCAGCGAGACGTCCGGCAGCGCGGCCTTCAGCTCCCGCAGCGACCGTGGGTAGTAACGCCACGGCAGGTTCGGGTGCAGCCCGTTGACGATGTGCAGCTCGGTGAGGTTCTCCGACTCCATCGCCTTCGCGAGCTTGACGGCCTCCTCGATGCGCATCGTGTACGCGTCCTTCTCCCCCGGCTTGCGCTGGAAGGAGCAGTACGCGCAGGAGGCCGTGCACACGTTCGTCATGTTGAGGTGACGGTTGACGTTGAAGTGCACGACGTCGCCGTTCTTGCGGGTGCGCACCTCGTGCGCGAGACCCCCGAGCCAGGCCAGGTCGTCCGACTCGTACAGCGCGATGCCGTCCTCACGGGTCAGGCGGACGCCCGCCCTGACCTTCTCCTCCAGCTCGCGCTTGAGCCCGAGATCCATGCCCACACCTTTCTACGACGACGTCCCAACCGTACGACTTGCGCTCTACTCCTCTTCGGGCAGCTCCCCGACCCGGTTCTCCCACTTCGTGGAGAGCACGATCGTCGTACGCGTCCGGGAGACGCCCTCGATGCCGCTGAGCCGCCGGATCATCTTCTCCAGACCGTCGACGTCCGCCGCCCGCACCTTGAGCATGTACGAGTCGTCGCCCGCGATGAACCAGCAGTCCTCGATCTCCGAGAGGTCCTTCAGCCGCTGCGCCACGTCCTCGTGGTCGGTGGCGTCGGAGAGTGAGACGCCGATCAGGGCGGTGACGCCGAGGCCGAGCGACGCGGCGTCGACGGTGGCCCGGTAGCCGGTGATGACCCCGGCCGCCTCCAGCCGGTTGATGCGGTCGGTGACACTGGGTCCCGACAGTCCGACGAGGCGTCCCAGCTCCGCGTAGGAGGCCCGGCCGTTCTCCCTCAGGGCCTGGATGAGCTGCCTGTCCACCGCGTCCATTGCGATCGAAGCCTTCCGCTGAAGTTGTCGTTGAGTCCGATGAGGTTCGCGTGCTGCTCAGCCGTCGCGGTGCGCACCGCCGCCGAGTTCACCCTGCCAACGGCGGTAGAGCCGGTGCGGCACGCCCGCCGCGTCGAGTACGCGTCCGGCGACGAAGTCCACCAGGTCCTGGATGTGCGTCGCGCCCGCGTAGAAGGCGGGTGAGGCGGGCACGACCGTCGCGCCCGCGTCGTCGAGGGTGACCAGGTGGCGCAGGGTCTGGCCGTTCAGCGGAGTCTCCCGCACGGCCACGATCAGCTTGCGGCCCTCCTTGAGGGTCACGCTCGCCGCCCGTTGCAGCAGGTCCTTCGACAGCCCGAGCGCGACCCCCGCCACGCTCGCCGTCGAGGCGGGCACGATGAGCATGCCCTTGGTGGGGTACGACCCCGAGGAGGGCCCGGCGGCCAGGTCGCCGGCGCTCCAGTGCCGCACGGCGTCGATGTCGACGGAGAAGGTGCCCGGCTTGCCGTCGGCGCCCCGGGACAGCCATTCCCGCAGGTCAGCCTGCCAGTGGGCGTCCCGGAAGGAGATCCCGGTCTCGTCCAGCAGGGTGAGCCGGGAGGCCCGGGACACCACGAGGTCGACACTCTCGCCGGCGTCCAGCAGCGCGCGCAGCACGGCAGCGGCATACGGAGTGCCGGAAGCCCCGGACACCCCTACGATCCAAGGCGTACGCGGCATCTCGCCTGGCTTGACTGGGTTCACGACTCCGAGCCTATCCGGCGCCGTGGCGTGGGAACCGGCCCAGGGGTGCGGGCCGTTGCACGGAGAGGACGAACGAGCACTGGGGGTCGCCATGTCGGGTCCGCAAGCCGGGTGGTCGAACGGCGACCGTGCGCTGGCCGCGGGCAAACTGATGCTTGCCTGGGTGGCGCTGCTGTGGCTGCTGGAAGTGGTGGACGTGGCGACGGGCCACGCGCTGGACGGCCTCGGCGTCACCCCGCGTGACACGTCCGAGCTGGTCGATGTCGTCCCCTCGTCCTTCATCCACTTCGGCTTCGCCCATCTGGCGTCGAACACCGTGCCCCTGCTGGTCCTCGGCTTCCTCGCCGCGCTCGCCGGGCTGCGGCGGTTCCTGCTCGTCTGCGCCATGGTCATCGTCGTCGACGGCCTGGGCGTCTGGCTCATAGCCCCGGACGGCACCAACACCGCGGGCGTCTCCGGGGTGATCTTCGGCCTCTTCGGCTTTCTCCTGGTCAGCGGCTTCCTCGAGCGCCGCCCCTGGGGCGTCCTGGCGGGCGTCCTGGTCGCCGCGATCTGGGGCGGCTCGATCCTGGCGGGTCTGGCCCCGACCCAGACGGGCGTCAGCTGGCAGGGCCACCTGCTGGGGCTGCTGGCGGGGGTGGCGGCGGCGTTCGTGTTCCGCCGCGCCCCGGCGGCACCGCCCGCGCTCACACCGTGAGGCCACGCACCACCAGGTCCAGCAGCGCGCACACGAACAGGGCGATGCCGATGAAACCGTTGACGCTGAAGAAGGCACGGTTCACTCGGGACAGGTCGTGGGGGCGGACGATCGAGTGTTCGTAGAGGAACGCTCCGGCGACGATCAGCAGGCCCAGCCAGAAGAAGGCGCCGGCGCCGGTGGCGAGGGCGTACCAGACGAACAGGGCCGTGGTGAGGGTGTGACAGACCCGGGCGCCCCAGATCGCCGCCGGGATGCCGAAGCGGGCCGGCACGGACATGACGCCGATCTCGCGGTCGGTCTCCACGTCCTGGCAGGCGTAGATCAGGTCGAAGCCGCCGATCCAGATACCGACGGCGAGACCGAGGAGCACCGCGTCCCAGGACCAGGAACCCGTGATGGCCAGCCAGCCGCCGACCGGGCCCATCGCCTGAGCGAGGCCCAGAATGGCCTGCGGGAAGTTCGTGAACCGCTTGCCGTACGGGTAGACCACCATCGGGATCACCGCGATGGGGGCCAGCGCCAGGCACAGGGGATTCAGCAGGGCCGCGGCGCCCAGGAAGACGGCGAGAGCGATCAGCGCGCCCGTCCAGGCGTGCTTCACCGACATCGCGCCGGTCACGAGCTCGCGCTGCGCCGTACGTGGGTTCCGCGCGTCGATCTCCCGGTCGATGATCCGGTTGACCGCCATCGCGAAGGTGCGCAGCCCCACCATGCAGACGGTGACCAGCAGCAGCCTGCCCCAGTGGATGTTCTTGTCCCACTGGAACATCGCCGTGAGCGCGGCGATGTACGCGAAGGGCAGCGCGAAGACCGAGTGCTCGATCATCACCAGCCGGAGGAACGCCTTGGTGCGTCCGGGCTGGGGGATGGCAGCGGAAGCGGAGGTCACAGTCCGTATTCCTTCCAGCGGCGGTCCACCTTGGCAGCCGTCTCCGGGTCCGACTCGACCATGTCGGGCCAGCCGCCGTCGCGCGTGTAGCCCTCCTCGGGCCACTTCTTCGTCGCGTCGATACCGGCCTTGCCGCCCCAGAACTGCTGGTAGGAGGCGTGATCGAGGTGGTCGACGGGCCCCTCGACGACCGACAGGTCCCGGGCGTAGTCCGTGTTGCCCAGCGCCCGCCAGGCGACCTCGTGCAGATCGTGCACGTCACAGTCGGAGTCGACGACCACGATCAGCTTGGTCAGCGACATCATGTGCGCGCCCCAGATCGCGTGCATCACCTTCTGCGCGTGCTTCGGGTACTTCTTGTCGATCGAGACGATCGCGCAGTTGTGGAAGCCGCCCGCCTCCGGCAGGTGGTAGTCGACGATGTCCGGCACGATGATCTTCAGCAGCGGCAGGAAGAAGCGTTCCGTCGCCCGTCCCAGCGGCCCGTCCTCCGTCGGCGGCCGACCCACGACGATCGACTGGAGCAGCGGACGCTTGCGCATCGTGATGCAGTCGATGGTCAGCGCCGGGAAGGGCTCCTGCGGCGTGTAGAAGCCGGTGTGGTCGCCGAACGGCCCCTCGGGCAGCATCTCGCCCGGCTCCAGCCAGCCCTCGATCACGACCTCGGCCTGCGCCGGCACCTGCAGCGGCACGGTCTTGCAGTCGACCATCTCGATCCGCTTGCCCGCGAGGAACCCGGCGAACAGGTACTCGTCGATGTCCCCGGGCAGCGGTGCGGTGGAGGCGTAGGTCACGGCGGGCGGACACCCGAAGGCGATCGCGACGGGCAGCCGCTCGCCCCTGCGCGCGGCCACCTGGTAGTGGTTCCGGCTGTCCTTGTGGATCTGCCAGTGCATGCCGATGGTGCGCTTGTCGTGCCGCTGGAGCCGGTACAGCCCGAGGTTGCGGACGCCGCTCTCCGGGTCCTTGGTGTGGGTCAGCCCCAGGTTGAAGAACGACCCGCCGTCCTTCGGCCAGGTGAACAGCGCCGGAAGCCGGTCCAGGTCGACGTCGTCCCCGGTCAGGACGACTTCCTGCACCGGCCCGTCCTTCACCTTCTTCGGCGGTACGTGCGTCATCGCGCCGAGCTTGCCGAAGGCCTCCCGGACGCCGACGAACCCGTGCGGCAGTTCGGGCTTCAGCAGCCCGCCGATCCGCTCGGTGATCTCGGCGTACGACTTCAGGCCCAGGGCCTTCAGCAGCCGCCGGTCCGTGCCGAACACGTTCATCGCGAGCGGCATGCTCGAACCGCGCACGTTCTCGAAGAGCAGGGCGGGACCGCCGGACTTCTGCACCCGGTCGACGATCTCCCCGACCTCCAGATACGGGTCGACCTCGGCCTTGATGCGCTTGAGGTCACCCTCGCGCTCCAGCGCCCTGAGCAGGGAGCGAAGATCGTCGTAAGCCATGGGGTCCAGTATCCCCGAGCCGCTACCCTGGCCTGGAACCACCCACCGCTTTCGCTGAGAGGCCGCATGCTCCGGGTACTGATGTTCCTCGTGCCGCTGGCGCTCAGCGTGTACGCGTTCATCGACTGCATCAGCACGAAGGACGACGACATCCGCCACATGCCCAAGCCGCTGTGGGCGCTGCTGGTGCTGGTGTTTCCGCTCGTCGGCTCGATCTCCTGGCTGATCGCCGGCAAGAAGCGGGTGCCCGCGGCGGAGCGCCCCCGGCAGTGGGTGGCGCCTGACGACAATCCCGACTTCCTGAAGTCGCTCGACCAGGACAAGGACACCGACCCGGACGAGCGCAAGCGCGAGGAGTGAGCGTCAGAGGGCGGCTGTGAACGCCGCCCAGGCGCTGCGACTCACGACCAGGACGGGCCCGTCAGGGGTTTTGCTGTCGCGGACGGGGACGGTTTCGGGGAAATCGGGGGCTATTTCTATGCAGTTGCCGCCGTTGCCGTCGCTGTAGCTGCTCTTGACCCAGGTCAGCGCGTTCCTGTCCATGGTGCCCGTACCTCTCCATCGTCTCGTGGATCAGAGCGGCGGACTGGGGAGCTGACAGGGCGTCCGCCCTGAGCACATCATAGAACTGGTTATAGCGCTCGTAGAGGGCCGGATCGTTCGTGAAGTGGCCGCGGTTCAGGGACTCCGAGTACAGCCAGTGGCGCCCCTCAGGCAGCGTGATCAGCGACATGGAGCCGCTGGGACGGACGATCTCGAAGGGGCCCGCGGGCGCGACCTGGATGCGGATGTTGGGACGCCGTGTCAGGTTCAGCAAGTGAGCGCACTGGTCTCGCATGACAGCCGGGCCGCCGACCACATTGCGCAGGCAGCTTTCGTCGAGCACGACGAGGTACAGCGGACCACCATCAGCGAGGAAGCGCTGCTGTCGGCTCAGTCGAGCTCGCACTCGCTCCTCCAGCTCCGCCCCGCTCACATAACGGCAGGACAGCGCCCGAGCGTAGTCCGCCGTCTGCAACAAACCCGGGATCACCCGCTCCTGGTACTCCCGAAGGGACACGGCCACCTCATCCATCTCGGCGCGCCGCCGGAACCAGTCCGGATGCTCCACCTGCGGATACCAGTCGATCCGGCCCCACAGCCGAAGCAAAACCCCGCCCGTGCCCAACAGTTCGTCACAGGTCTTGGCGAACGTGTCCTGCGGAACCCTCGTACCGCCCTCGACCCGCGCCACGTGCGAACGGTCGCACGGGATCTGTCTGGCCAGACCCTCCTGCGTGAGCAGCGCGGCCTCACGGAAGTGCCGCAGGACCTCACCGAATACCGCCGCCGTACTCGCCCCGCCGTTCCGTCGGCTCACGGCTCCCCCTCCGTGACAGTGCACCGGTGTCACACGCCAAGCATTGATCCGGACCATCCCCCTGCGCAACGCTCGATACACCCAGAGTGACGGAGGTGCACGGAATGGAACCGGGAACGCTCGTCTACGACCCCCAGACGCGCAAGGTCGGCGAGTACCAGGACAGAACCGGCCCGTACGTGATGCTGCGCCCGGTCGGCGGCGGCCGGGAATGGCAGGCCGACCCGGCGAGCATCCGCGAGGCGACACCGGAGGAACGGCTCAGCGCGGGCGTACGCGCGCTCAACGAACGTTCCAGGGAGGGACTGTCGGCCGATCCGGCCCGGCCGCCCTCCCCGGTACCCGGGTGCGCGGGCTGTGAGGAGCTGGCACTGCGGCGGGACAGGGCGCGGGCGGCGTTCGACGGCAGTGCGGTGACGGACGCGAACGTACTGCTGCGCCAGCACCAACGCGACGAGCACGGTGGGGAGTCGGCCGGCAGGAGGATCTTCCGGTACGTGCCGTACACGATCGTGCAGGACGCGTCCGCGCAGCCCGAGTACGAGGCGAGGTGCGTCTCGGGTGAGGAGGAGGACTGCGGGGCGGGTTCGGGTCCGTGCCAGGCACCCGGCGAGGTGGAGGAGTGGCAGCGCAGGCACACTCAGGAGACAAGGCACTTGCGCTACCGCCGCAGCTTCGCGGACTACGCGGTACTGGAGAGGCAGGGCTATAGATGACGAACGACCGCCGCCTCCGCTCCGTCGACCTGGCCCGGCTCGCCGGTATCTCCACGCAGCAGATCCGCAACTACGAGGACGCCGGTGTGCTCCCGCCGGCCGCGCGGACCGCGTCCGGCTACCGCGTCTTCGGCGAGGTGCACCGCGGCGCGCTGCTGGCATACCGGACGCTGATGCGGGGGTACGGGCCGGTGACGGCGACGCACATCATGCGGACCGTGCACGAGGGGGACGTGCCGGGCGCGCTCGCGCTGGTCGATGCCGCGCATGCGGCGCTGCACGAGGAGCGGGTGGCGCTGCGGGCGGCGAGCGAGGCCCTGGAACTGCTCGCGGCCGGGCCGCCCGCCCCGCTGCCCCGCTCGGGCGGGCTGCGCATCGGAGAGGTGGCGGGGCTGCTGGGCGTGCGGACGTCCGCGCTGCGGGTGTGGGAAGGCGCCGGGCTGCTCACGCCGGGACGCGAACGCGCCACCGGGTACCGGGTGTACACGCCGGCCGATGTGCGCGACGCCCGGATCGTGCACACCCTGCGCCGCAGCCACTACCTGTTCGACCAGATCAGGCCGGTGCTCGAGGGGCTGCGGCGGGAGGGCGGCAGTGCGGCGCTGAGTGCGGCCGTAGCGGCGCGCGGAGAGGCGCTGACGGCGCGCACCAGGGTCATGATCGAGGGCGCGGGCGCCCTGCACGCCCACCTCGACCGGCTCACCGCGGCCGGGCCGGGTTACGCAGGGGCGGCGCCGGGTCATGAATGAGGCCATGGATGAGGGCATGGACCGCGTACAGGCACGCGCCTGGCTCGCGACCGCCGTCGAGGAGGCCCGCGCCGGGCTCGCCGAGGGCGGCATCCCGATCGGTGCCGCGCTGTACGGCGCCGACGGCACCCTGCTGGGCCGCGGCCACAACCGCCGCGTGCAGGACGGCGATCCGTCGCTGCACGCGGAGACGGCGGCCTTCCGCGCGGCCGGGCGGCAACGCTCCTACCGCGGCACGACGATGGTGACGACCTTGTCGCCCTGCTGGTACTGCTCCGGCCTGGTGCGGCAGTTCGGCATCTCCCGCGTCCTGATCGGGGAGGCCGTCACCTTCCACGGCGGCCACGACTGGCTCGCCGAGCACGGTGTGAAGATCGTGCTGCTGGACGACGACGAGTGCGTCGGCCTGATGCGGGACTTCATCGCGGGCAGCCCGGAACTGTGGAACGAGGACATCGGCGTCAACTGAAGTTACCGGCCGGGTTTCGCATCACCGTTCGGGATGCCATCCGATCCATTGAAAAGTAGCGACACCCGGTGTCGCCGGTGGCGGGTTCGCCATTCCTTTGGTCGGGTCTATCCCACCTGCGAACGGAGACGCCTCGTGCGAATGACTGACATCCAGCGCTGCGACGTACGACCTGGGCGACTCGTCGAATGGACGCTCAGCCCGGCCACCGTCGCGACGGCGAAGGCCCTGCCGGAGGACTCCAGGCCTCCCGCCTACATCCAGGAGTCGCATCTGCGGACGGCCCGGTCCGTGCGCGAGGACGGCCTGTTCGTACCCACCTGGCTCGGCGCGGCGTTCGACATCCCGGGGCGGGTCGATCTGGACGCGCTGGGTGAGGCGCTGCGCGGCTGGACGCTGCGGCACGAGACCCTGCGCAGCGGCTTCCGCTGGGCGGGCGGGCCGGGCGACTCGATCCGCCGTTTCACCCTCGACGAGGCCTCGGTCTCGCTGCACCGCGAGGACGCCGGCGAGTTCACCGATCCCGAGGCGCTGGCCCAGCACCTCCAGGACCGTTTCGACACCACCGCCGACGCGCTGCGCTGGCCGAACCTCATCTACACGGCCGTCGTCCGCGACGACAGCACCAGCGTGTACATGGCGTTCGACCACAGCAACGTCGACGCGTTCTCCATCTACCGCATTCCCGCGGAGATCCAGGAGCTGTACGCCGCTCATCTCACCGGCCGGGCCCCGGAGCAGTCGCCGGTCTCCAGCTACGTCGACTTCTGCGAGGCCGAGCGGGCCAGCGCGGACCGGCTGGACGCGGACCACGAGATCGTCGCCCGCTGGCGGGAGTTCATCCGGCGCTGCGACGGTCGGCTGCCGAGTTTCCCCGTGGACCTCGGGCTGGATCCCGGGGCCGGGCTGCCGACGCAGAAGCTCATGCGCGAGATGCTCGTCGACGCGGACGCCGCCGCCGCCTTCGAGGCGTACTGCCGCCCCTACGGCGGTTCGCTGGTCGGGGTCCTGGCGGCGACCGCCCTGATCGTCCACGAGATCGGCGGTGAGCCCGTCTACCGGACGGTGGTTCCCTTCCACACCCGGGCCAAGTCCGCGTACTCGGACTCGGTGGGCTGGTACGTCGGCGGCGCGCCCATCGAGGTGCCCGTCGCCGACGCGCCCGACTTCCCCGCCGCGCTGAAGACCGTACGGGCCGCGCTGCACGCCACCCGGCCGCTGGCCCGGATGCCGCTGGCCCGGGTGCTGCGGCTGCTCGGCGCGGACTTCCGCCCGACGTCCCCCGACATGTACTCGATCGTGTCGTTCGCCGACGCCCGTGGCATCCCCGAGTCCACGACCTGGACCGAGCGCAACGCCTACGGCCTGATCAGGGTGTCGTACGGCGACCAGGTCTGCGCCTGGGTCACGCGGCTCCACGAGGGCCTGTGGTTCGCGGCCCGCTACCCGGACACCGATGTCGCGCACAAGAACCTGCGGCTGTACGCCGACCGGCTGCGCGACATCATCGTGTCGGTGGCGGAACACGCCCCCGTCCCCCGGCGGTGATGTGCCCGGCGGGGGCGGGACGGGGCACGCCGACGGGTCCTACACGCCCGCGTAGGAGTGCTTGCCGGAGACGAAGATGTTCACGCCGTAGTAGTTGAACAGCCAGCAGCCGAACGCGATGAGGGCCAGGTAGGCGGCCTTGCGGCCCTTCCAGCCGGCGGTGGCGCGGGCGTGCAGGTAGCAGGCGTAGGCGACCCAGGTGATGAAGGACCAGGTCTCCTTCGGGTCCCAGCCCCAGTAGCGGCCCCAGGCGTCACCGGCCCAGATGGCGCCCGCGATGATCGTGAACGTCCACAGCGGGAAGACGGCCGCGTTGACGCGGTAGGAGAACTTGTCGAGGGAGGCGGAGGAGGGCAGCCGCTCCAGGACGGAGGTCGCGAAGGTGCCGGGCGTGCCGCCGCTCGCGAGCTTGCTCTCGTAGGAGTCCTTGAAGAGGTACAGGATCGTGGCGACCGCGCCCACGTAGAAGACCGCGCCGCAGAAGATCGCCGTCGAGACGTGGATGTACAGCCAGTACGAGTGCAGGGCGGGGACCAGCTGGTCGCTGGCGGTGTAGAGGACCGTGACCGCCAGGCCCAGGTCGAGCAGGACCGATGTGATCAGGAACAGGCCGAGCCAGCGCACGTTCTTCTTCAGGGCCAGCAGCCCGAGGTACACGCCGACCGCGACCGTGGAGAACGTGATGTTGAACTCGTACATGTTGCCCCACGGGGCGCGCTCCACCGACAGGGCGCGGGTGAGGACACCGCCGAACTCGACCAGGAAGGCGAGGACCGTGAGGGAGATGGCGATCCGGCCGTACAGGTCGCCCTGCTCGTCCCCGCCGTGCGCCCCGGGGCCGTCGGGCACGTCGCGCTGACCGGACGCGGCCCGCACGGTGACCTTCGGCCGCTCCAGCACGGCGGTGCCGCCGGCCTGGTTCACGGTGACGGCCGGGGCCGCCTTCTTGGCGTCCGCCTTGGTGGTGAGCGCGGCGGCGGTCCGGGCGACCTTGCTGCGGCTGCCGAAGAGCCATTCGGCGATGTACGCGAAGAAGGCCAGGGTGTAGACGGCCATCGCGGAGTAGATCAGGACGTTGCTGATGTTCGCGAGGTTTTCGTTGGTGGCGGCGGCGAGAGTCACTGCTTCTCAGCCCCTTCGGCAGGTACGGGGGGTTCGGTACCCGGCTCCTGATCGGGGTCGGGGGAATCTGCGGGGTCGTCGGGGCCGGGGGCGCCCGGTGCCTGCTCGTAGAGGTCGCCGGCGAGCCGGCCCAGTTCCTCGGGGACCTTGGCGGACTCGCTGCGGCCGAGGCCGGCCATCTCGACGACGGTGACGCCGTCGGCGCCCTTGACCGCGCGCACCCAGACACGGCGGCGCTGGATGAACAGGGAGGCGGCGAGGCCGCCGATCGCGGCGAGGGCACCGGCGAGGGCCCAGCCGCTGCCGGGCTGCTGGACGACCTGGAAGCCGGCCCACTCCTTGATGTCCTTGCCGAAGGTGACCGATCCGGCACCGTTCGGGAGCTTCATGGTCTCGCCGGGCTTCAGCAGCTTCTTGAACAGCTTGCCGTCGGAGTCCTTGAACTCCTTCATGTTGGTCCGGTCCATCTGGTACACGCTCTGCGGGATGCCGGAGTCGGCCCCCAGGTCGCCGTGGTAGGCGGACAGCGCGAGCAGCGGATTGTCCAGGGCGGGGAACTGCGACAGCATCGTGCCGCTGGCGGAGCCGCCGAAGGTCGGCACGAAGAAGGCGTTGAAGCCGAGCTGTTCCTTCTTGCCCTGGGCGTTGCGGTAGCCGTCGAGGACCTTGACGACGCCGGAGGAGGTGACGTTGGAGTCGAGCGGCAGCAGCGGCACGGCGTCGTCGAAGACGACCTTGCCCTGGGCGTCGCGGACGGTGATGACCGGGGCGTAGCCGTGGCTGACCAGGTAGACCTTGGAGTCGCCGATCTCCAGCGGGTGGTTCACCTCGACGGTGTCGTTCTCGTCCTTGCCGTAGGCGCCCGTGCTGTAGGTGATGTCGGCCTTGTAGACGCGCGGGGTGCCCTTGTTGGGGCCGGTGCGCTCGTAGGTGCCGGTGAACTTCTTCAGGTTGAAGCTGAACGGCACCAGGTCGTCGGAGGTGAAGAGGTTGCCGGACTTGAAGTCGTCGTACTGGGTGAGCGTGTTGGAGAAGCCGTCACCCTCGACGACCAGCTTGTTCCCCTCGGACTTGTAGAGCTGGCCCCAGGCGAAGGCGGTCAGCATCACGATGAGGGCGATGTGGAAGACGAGGTTGCCGACCTCGCGCAGGTAGCCCTTCTCGGCGGCGACGGCGTCCCCGGTGAGATGGGTGCGGAAGCGGCGCTTCTTCAGCAGGGCCAGGGCGGCCTGGTGGACCTGCTCGGGTTCGGCGGTGGTGCGCCAGGTGGTGTGGGCGGGCAGCCGGGTCAGCCGTCGGGGCGCGCCGGGCGGCAGCCCGCGCAGCTGGCCGACGAACTGCCAGGTGCGGGGCACGATGCAGCCGATGAGGGAGACGAACAGCAGGATGTAGATCGCGGAGAACCACACCGAGCTGTAGACGTGGAACATGCCGATCTTGTCGTAGACGTCCCCGAGGGCCGGGTGGGCCTTGCGGAAGTCGGCGACCTTCGTCTCGTCCTGGCCGGACTGCGGAATGAGCGAGCCGGGGATCGCGCCGAGGGAGAGCAGCAGGAGCAGCAGCAGGGCGACCCGCATGGAGGTGAGCTGCCGCCAGAACCAGCGGGCCCAGCCGATGACGCCCAGGGACGGCAGGCCGGTCGCCTCCTCCTTGGGGGCGGTGGACAGCTGGGAGCCGGCGTCGCCCAGCTCCTGGTCATCGGCGGCGGAGGGGGCCGGGTCGGAGGCGGTGGTCTTGCTCATGGATCAGATCCCCACAGTGAAGCCGTCGGACCAGACCTGCATCTCCTGCACGATGCGGTCCCACGCGCCGGTCAGCAGCAGCAGACCGGTCACGATCATCATGGTGCCGCCGATCCGCATCACCCAGACGTAGTGGCGCTTGATCCAGCCGAAGGCTCCGAGGGCCTTGCGGAAGGCGACCGCGGCGAGCACGAACGGCACGCCCAGGCCCAGACAGTACGCGAAGGTGAGTATCGCCCCGCGACCGGCGGTTCCCTGCTGCCAGGCGAGTGTCTGCACGGCGGACAGCGTCGGGCCGATGCAGGGCGTCCAGCCGATGCCGAAGAGGGCGCCGAGCACGGGGGCTCCCACCAGGCCGGTCGCCGGCCTCTTGTGGAAACGGAACTCGCGCTGGGTGAGCCAGGGCATCAGGCCCATGAAGAAGACGCCCATGAGGATCATGAGGACGCCCAGCACCTTGGTGAGTACGCCCCGCTCCTCCTGGAGCGTCTGGCCGAAGTACCCGAAGAGGGCCCCGCCGGAGACGAACACCGCCGTGAAGCCCAGGACGAACAGCGAGGCACCGGCGACCATCCGTCCCCGCCGGGCCTCGGCCAGGTCGGTGCCGCTGACTCCGGTGACGTAGGAGAGGTATCCGGGCACCAGCGGCAGGACGCAGGGCGAGAAGAAGGAGACGAGTCCGCCGAGCAGCGCGATCGGCAGGGCCGCCAGCAGGGCGCCGTTGAGCACCGTGCCGTTGGGGTCCGCCACCGCGGCGAGGGTGACTGCGCTCACGTCGGTGCTCCGCTCACTTCTCGGCGACGACCGGCTTGAGCATCTTCAGCAGCCGTTCCTCGCTGAGCGCGGACAGCGAGCGGGCCGCGATCCTGCCGTCCCGGTCGAGGATGAGCGTGGAGGGGATCGCCTGCGGGTTGAGCGTGCCCTTCTTGAAGCGCAGCAGCAGCTTGCCGGTGGGGTCGTAGAGGCTGGGGTAGGTGATGCCCCAGTCCTTCTCGAAGGCGAGGGCCGCGCCGGTGGAGGTGTCACGGGTGTTGATGCCGACGAACTGCACGCCCTTGCCGGCGTAGTCCTTGGAGACCTTCGCGAAGTACTTGGCCTCGGCGCGGCAGGGGTTGCACCAGGAACCCCACACGTTGAGGACGACGACCTTGCCCTTGTAGTCCGCGACGTCGAGGGTCTTGCCGGCGATGGTCTTGCCGGACAGATCGGGGGCCGGGGTGCGCTTGCCCTGGGCGACGGTGGCGACGCCGTCGGTGCCGGTGACGAAATTGGTGTTGCCGCCCCCGCCGGAGGTGCCGCCGGAGCCGCACGCGGTGACGAGCAGCGCGGCCGCGGCGAGAGAGGCGGTCAGGGCGGCACTACGGCGGACACGTCGGGTGCGCTCGGTGGCACGGGTCGTGCGGTTCGAACGCTGGGGGGCGCTGTCGGCACTCATGTGAAAAGTTTCGCATGCCCGTTCTGGGGGTCTCGCCCACCCCCCTTGCGGGCGGAAAACCGCATTTCAGGCGGCGTTCGGCGAGGCTTCCCGGCTGGGCGTGGCGGCCTGGCCGGTGAACTCCCGCCAGCCACCGGCCGGCTGCTGCCCGACGCCGAGCGTACGGAGCTTGTCGAGGACCTCGGGGTTCTGCACGTCGAGCCAGTCGGTGAACTGCCGGAAGGAGACGAGACGCACATCGGCACCCTTCTCCTTCTCGCGCGCGATGTGCCGGAAGGCCTCCTCGACGGCGTCCATGTAGATGCCGCCGTTCCACTGCTCGAAGTGGTTGCCGATGAAGAGCGGTGCCCGGTTTGTCTCGTATGCCCGCTTGAATCCCTGGATGTACGCCTGCGCCGACTGCTTCCGCCAGCCCGGGTAGTTGTGGGCCGGGGCCTTCGTGGTGGCGAGGGACTGGTTGGCCAGCATGTTGTAGTCCATCGACAGGACCTCGAAGCCGCGGCCGGGGAAAGGTATCTGCTGCAGGGGCAGGTCCCATATGCCCTGGCGCTTGCGGGGCCAGACCTGGAGGCCGCCGGGCGAGGAGGCGTCGTAGCGCCAGCCGAGCTCGCGCGCGGTGGGCAGCAGGTTGTCCTGGCCGAGCAGACAGGGCGTACGGCCGCCGACGAGCTCCTTGTCGTAGTCGAACGGCAGCGACGGCAGGTCGGTCCAGCCGGTGTTGGTGCGCCACTCCTTGACGAAGGACTTCGCCTGGTCGATCTCCGTGCGCCACTGCGCCGGCGTCCAGTTCTTGACCGAGCCGTGGGACTCGCCGCAGAAGTGCCCGTTGAAGTGGGTGCCGATCTCGTGGCCCTCCAGCCACGCCCGGCGGACGTTCTCCAGGGTCGCCTTGACGTGGTCGTCGGTGAGGTAGCCGATGTCGGAGGCGCCGCGCGGGTTGTTCGGCGGGTTGTACAGGCGCTTCTTCGACTCGGGCAGCAGGTACAGCCCGGACAGGAAGAAGGTCATGCTCGCGCCGTGCTCCTTGGCCAGATCCAGGAAGCGCGGGAAGAGGCCGTTGCCGACCTCGCCGGCGCCGTCCCAGGAGAACACGACGAACTGGGGCGGGGTCTGACCCGGCTCCAGCGGCTCGGGCCCGGCGGGCTGGTGGGGCTGCTTGCCCGTGTGGGCGGTGGAGCCGTCGCCGATGGGGCGGGCGGTGGGCTTCGGCTTCGGCTTCGATCCGCCCTGCGCTGACTCGCCGCCGGAACCGTCGGCGCGGCCGGAGTCGTCCGAGCCCGTGAGACCGCCGCATCCGGCGAGTGAGACGGCGGCGGCGGCTCCCGCGCCGAGTCCGAGCATTCCCCTGCGGGAGAGAGCGCGCATGGCATCCCCGATTCGTCACGTCGTGCTGGTCACCCAGTCAGAGGCCGTGGCGGGGAACGGGGTTCCGCTGATATGCGCAGATTCCGTAACGAAGTAGTCCTAAGCGCTCATAAGGGGGCGAACGAAAGGCCTTGCAGGCCTGCCGAACGCCCCCTTACGCGGGCCCGGGGAACTACGCCCCGAACGCCTTGGCCTGCCCCTTCACCGGCTTGGCACCGGCGAGGAGATGGGCCGGGACGAGATCGCGGGCCGGTTCGCTGTAGCCGACGGAGACGATCCGGTCGCCCTGGTACGTGAACGTCGTCAGCGACGCGAGCGTGCACTGGCGCTTGCGCGGGTCGTGCCAGAGGCGGCGGCGCTCGACGTAGGACCGGACGATCCAGATGGGCAGCTGGTGGCTGACCACGACCGCCTCGTGCCCGCGGGCCTGGTCCTTCGCCGTGCTGAGCGCGCTCATCATGCGGACGACCTGGTCGACGTACGGCTCGCCCCACGACGGCCGGAACGGGTTGACCAGGTGCTTCCAGTTGTTCGGCTTGCGCAGCGCACCGTCCCCGACGCCGAACGTCTTGCCCTGGAAGATGTTGTCGGCCTCGATCAGCCGCTCGTCGGTCGCCAGGTCCAGACCGTGCGCCTTGGCGATCGGCTCGGCCGTCTCCTGGGCCCGCTCCAGCGGGGAGGCGACGACGTACGTCACATCACGGCCGGACAGGTGCTCGGCGACCCGGTCGGCCATGCGGCGCCCCAGGTCGGAGAGGTGGTAGCCGGGGAGGCGGCCGTAGAGGATGCCGTCCGGGTTGGCGACCTCGCCGTGCCGCATGACGTGGACGACGGTGATGTCCTCGGCGCCGTTGCTCCGCTGCTCGCTCATGCCGTGGCCTCCGCAGCCGCCCGGGCCGCCGCCGGAAGGGCGTCGGCGATCTTCTGTACGGCCCGCTCGTCGTGCGCGGTGGACACGAACCAGGACTCGAAGGAGGACGGCGGCAGGTAGACGCCGTCGGCGAGCAGCGAGTGGAAGAACGCGGTGAAGCGGAAGGACTCCTGGGTCCTGGCGTCCTCGTAGTTGCGCACGGGCCGGTCGGTGAAGAACACCGAGAACATGTTGGAGGCGTTCTGGAGCGTGTGCGCCACGCCCTCCTTGGACAGGGCTCCGGTGACGAGCCCCTGGATCTCCTTCGACACGGCGTCGACCTTGGCGTAGGCGGCGTCGTCGAGGAGCCGCAGCTGGGCGAGCCCGGCGGCGGTGGCGACGGGGTTACCGGAGAGGGTGCCGGCCTGGTAGACGGGCCCGGCCGGGGCGAGGTGGGCCATGACGTCCGCGCGCCCGCCGAAGGCCGCCGCGGGGAAGCCGCCGCCCATGACCTTGCCGAAGGTCATCAGGTCCGGGACGACGCCGTCGACCCCGAACCACCCGGACCGGCTGGTCCGGAAGCCGGTCATGACCTCGTCGGAGATGTAGAGCGCGCCGTTCTCGGCGCACAGGTCCTTCAGGCCCTGGTTGAACCCCTCGGCGGGCGGCACGACGCCCATGTTGCCCGGGGACGCCTCGGTGATCACGCACGCGACCTCGCCGGGGTGGGCCCCGAAGGCCTCGCGCACGGCGTCGAGGTCGTTGTACGGCAGGACGATGGTGTCGCCGGCCTGGGCGCCCGTGACGCCCGGGGTGTCGGGCAGCGCGAAGGTGGCGACCCCGCTGCCGGCCGCGGCGAGCAGCGAGTCGACGTGCCCGTGGTAGCACCCGGCGAACTTGATCACCTTGGTGCGCTGCGTGAATCCCCGCGCGAGCCGGATGGCGGACATGGTCGCCTCGGTCCCGCTGGAGACGAGGCGCACCTGCTCCAGCGGCGCGACGCGGGCGACCATCTCCTCGGCGAGCGCGACCTCGCCCTCACCGGGCGTGCCGAAGGACGTACCGCGGGATACGGCGTCCTGCACGGCGGCGATGACCTCGGGGTGCGAGTGGCCCAGGATCATGGGCCCCCAGGAGCACACGAGATCGACGTACTCCCTGCCGTCGGCGTCGGTCAGATAGGGGCCGGTGCCGGACACCATGAACCGCGGCGTGCCGCCGACGGCTCGGAAGGCCCGCACCGGGGAGTTCACGCCGCCGGGCGTGACGGCCGCCGCACGGTCGAACAGAGCCTGCGAGGCCGGTGCTTCATACGGATATGCCAGTTCACTCATGACCTGCGACTTCTCCGACCTTCTCCGACGCTGTCGGGCTCCGGGTGCCAGTGACCTGTTCAGGGTAGGCCAGGGGCGCGGGCGGACGGGGCACGGGACAACCGGCCCCGCGGTCCCCGTCGTCTGCGAGACTGGACCCGGATACACACAGCTCGCACGGCCCGGCGTGGCCGGAGGCTGCGGACATCCCGCGGACAGTTGTTTCAGCGCACGTTTCGGCGTGCGGCCGTGGGGGAGGTCACTGACACGATGATCGGGTTGCGCGGCGGGGCGACGCGTTCTGGAAAAAGCAGTCGGGTGGAGATATGCATCGCGGTGGCGGACTGGGCGAGGGGACCGATGACCTGGGTCCTCGACGTGCCCGGCGGGGACGGCACCGGCGCGAGGCGGAGGACGCTCAGGAACCGCGTCGGACACAGGGTGCACCGAGTGAACCGGAGCGGGCCGCCGGACGTACTGAACGTCAGGTGGACGATCTTCCTGAACGTCAGGTGGACGATCTTCGGGCCGGGAGCAGCGGGAATGGTGGTCGGGTGGGGGTGACGTACAAGTACTTCGGTGCGCCCGACGGCGCGACCGCGGCCCGCGTGCCGATCTCGATGCGCCCCGAGGAGCTCGGCGGCGACGAGCTCGGCATGAACGGCATGTTCACGAAGATCAAGCCGGAGACCATGGCCGCGATGGTCCTCACGGGCATCGAGGGCGTCCCCCTGCACAAGGTCCCGCCCCTGGAGCTCGTCGTCCTGCACCCCGACTACGCCGTGGTGAAGCTGCCCATGACGGTCGTCGACCCCCTGCGCGGCATCGGCGAGGAGGCGGTGGGCGCGGCGGCCTTCATCTGGTCGACGGTCCCGGACCGGGGCGGCCCCCGGGACGCGTTCAACGTCTACCAACTGCTGCACGAGTGGCAGGACTTCAGCCATCGGTTGCATGAGGCGGGGCACCAGCCGTACTGCCTTGTGTGGCCCTGAGCCGGGGCTTCTTGCGATTCGGGCGGAGCTTTCGGGCTCCGCCCTCAGATGGAAGGCGCCCTCCGAACCCCTCAGGACCCCTCAGGACCCCTCAGGCGACCGCATAGTCCCCGATCGCCGGTTCGAGGAGGTCGAAGGCCCGTGCCGCCTCCTGACCGATCGTCCCGGCGATCTCGTCGTTGGTGTGACCGGCCAGGGTCAGGTCCTGGATGCGCTGGAACAGGACGCGGTGCACGGCGCCGAGCAGCCCGGCGACTGTACGGACGGTGATGTCGTCCGGCCGCGCACCTACGGCTTCGGCGAGGGCCTCTGCCAGCGCCTGCTCACGCCGGTCGTGGAGGTTGCGCAGGCATGCCGACAGGGTGGGGCTGTCGGTGATCATGCGGGAGAACTCCGGGCCGGCGAATCCGGCGACCGGGTCCTGCGCCGCGACGGCGGCCTCGAAGGCACGGCGCAGCGCCGCGAGGGCCGACTCCCCGGGGTCGCGTGACATCACGACCCGGGCCGGCGAGGCCGCGAACTCGTCCTGATGGTCGAGAGCCAAGTCCTCTTTGCGCGCGAAGTAGTTGGTCACCGTCTTCTTCGCGACGCGGGAAGCCGCCGCGATCTCGGCGATGGTGGTGTTCTCGAAGCCCTGCTCGATGAAGAGCCGGGTCGCGTGGTCGGAGATCAGCTGCCGCGTCTCCTGCTTCTTCGCCTCCCGCAGGCCCTGCGGGGCGGTGGCGCCGGGTGTGGAGGCAGTCGCCGGGGGGCTCGTCCTGGTGTCCATGGAAGAGAATCTTACCTCCGTAGCAAAAATATGTTTACGGCATTGGGTGCACGGTAGTAATGTTACTACCGACGTAAGATCAGCGCCGAAGGAACACCACCCCGACCGCAATCCGACAAGGAACCCAGTTTGAGGATCACCGCTTCCACCGCCTCCCTCACCGTCGAAGACATCGCGGCCTCCCGCGGCTTCTTCACCGAGCACCTCGGCTACCGGGAACAGGCCGCGGCCGACGGATTCGCCTCCCTCGCCCGTGACGATGCCGCCGTCGACATCGTCCTGCTCCAAAGGGGCACCGACGTCCTGCCGCCCGACCAGCGCGACCGGCACGCCGACGGCCTGATCCTCGCCTTCACCGTCACCGGCCTCGACGCCGAGGAGAGACGGCTGCGTTCCGAGGGCGTCGACATCACGATGCCCCTGCGCGAAGAGCCGTGGGGAGAGCGCCTGTTCCAGGTCACCGACCCGAACGGGGTCGTCGTCCAGTTCGTCGAATGGGTCACGCCGGACCACTCCTGACCCCCTCGCCCATCCCGCAGACCCGGAAGAGAGCGCACCGCATGCGAAAGCTCGTGTACTACATCGCCACCACCCTGGACGGTTTCATCGCGGGCCCGGACGGCGCCGACCCCACAGGTCCGGACGGCTTCTGGCCGATCCCCGGGGACTACATCCAGCACCTCGTGACGGAGTACCCGGAGACCCTGCCCGTCCAGGCCCGGGCGGCTCTGTCCGTCACCGCGGAGGGCACACACTTCGACACCGTCCTGGAGGGACGGCGCAGTTACGAGATCGGCCTCAAGGCCGGCATCGACGACGCCTACCCCCATCTGCGTCACCTGGTCTTCTCACGGACCCTCACCGAGGTCCCGGCCCCGGCCGTCGAACTGGTCGCCGGCGACGCGGTCGACAGGGTGCGGCAGTTGAAGCAGGAGGACGGCAAGGACATCTGGCTGCTGGGCGGGGCGGAACTGGCCGGTGCCCTGTACGGCGAGATCGACCAGCTCGTCCTCAAGACGGCCCCGTTGACCATCGGCGCCGGAATCCCGGTCTTCTCCCACAAGGCCGCCTTCGATCCGCGCGGCTGGGAGCTCACCGGCCACACCGTGCTCGACAGCGGCGCGGCCATCGTCACCTACGCGCGCGCCACCGGGAACTGAAGCCTGACGAACCGCGGTTCCGGCGCCGGCGCCTTTCCGGGCTCCGGCACCGGAACCATCCGTGGTGCTCCCCGCGACCCATGATGAAGGGCCGAAGCCCTACCCGCATTGCCGGTTTCCGGCAGGGTTCCCTAGGGTCTGCATGCCGGTGGCCGTCAAAGGGGCCGTCAGCGGCACACGAAGGAAGGGGGCAGGGTGAGCGAGCCGGACACGGCGACGCGGTACCTGGACGGGTACGCGGAGATCCTGGCCGAGGTCGCGGCGACCGGCCGTCGTCCGACGCGGGACGAGCTCGACGACCGCCGCGCCCTGGGTGAGATGGCCGCGGAGCGCGGACACAGTCTGCGCGGCCTCGTACGGGAGCACCTCGCGGCCACCCGGGCCGGCTGGCCCGGCACCCCGGGCTCCGCCGCCAGTGTCCTGGCCGCGGTCGAGCAGGCGGTCGACGCCTTCGCCGAGGGGTACGAGCGGGCCCAGCGCCAGGCCGTGCGCGAAGAGGAGGCGGCACGCCGGGAGTTCATCGACGACCTGCTCTACGGCCGCAGCAACCTGGGCCGCCTCGCCGAGCGCGCCGAACGCTTCGGCCTCGTGCTTTCCCGCGCCCATGCCGTCGCGGTCGCCGAGGGGCCCGAGGCGTACGACGACGTCGCACCGGTCACCCGCCGCATCGAGGCCGCGCTGACGGCGCGGTTCGGCAACCGGCGCATCCTGCTCGCCACGAAGAACGAGAAGCTGGTCTGCATCGCTCCCGGCGACCAGGACGACGTGCTCGCCTACTTCGCCAAGCAGGCCCACGCCGCCACGGACGACGGCCGCGTGGCCATCGGCCGCCCGCGGCCCGGCGCCGGCGGAGTGGTGCACTCCTACGAGGAGGCGCTCAGCACGCTCGAACTCGCCGGCCGGCTGGGCCTGGACGATCCCGTCGTCCGCGCCGCCGATCTGTTGGTCTACCCGGTCCTCGCCCGTGACCGGCAGGCCATGGCCGACCTGGTCCTCAGCGCGCTGGGGCCGCTGAGGCGTGCCCGCGGCGGTGCCGAGCCGCTCCTCCGTACGTTGCAGGTGTACTTCGAGTCCGGGTGCACCGCAGCCGAGGCGGCCCGTCGCCTGGCACTGAGCGTGCGGGCCCTGACGTACCGGCTGGAGCGCATCCATCAGCTGACCGGCGCCAACCCGGCCGATCCCCTGCACCGCTACACCCTGCAGACCGCCGTCATCGGGGCGCGGCTGCTGGACTGGCCGGCCCAGGAGATCTGAGCAGGCGAGCAAGGACGGGGGACGATCCAGGGCCCGCCCACCGGGTGAACGGCGAGCGGGCCCCGCGGAGCACCGGCGCGTCAGCCGGTGATCTCGACCTTCCCGTTGGGCGACACCGGCTGCTCTCCCGTCGCCGCGGTGCGCCGCGTGACGCCCTTCAGCAGCTCGGCGAGGTCGACGCCCGTCGTGGAGCCGAGAAGTTCCAGGCCCTGGGCGACGTTGTCCGCGACCGCCCGCGGGATGCGGCCGGCGCCGTCGGTGGAGATGACCGTCATCTTCTCCACCGCGCTCAGCGGCTCGGACGCCTTGGCCACGACCTGCGGCAGCACCTCGACGAGCATCTGCAGGATGGCCGCGTCCCCGTACTGCCCGAACGCGTCCGCCTTCTTGCGCATCGCCTCGGCCTCGGCCGCGCCCTTCGCACCGATCGCCGACGCGTCGGCCTCGCCCTCCAGCCGGACGGCCTCCGCGATCGCCGCACGCCGGGCCCGCTCGGCCTCACCCTGCTTCAGGCCCTCGACGGCCTCCGCCTCGGCCAGCGCGGAGCGGCGCTGCTTCTCGCCCTCACCGGTCAGCCGGGCCCGCTCGGCCTCCGCCTGCGCGGCCGCGATACCGGCCGCCTTGTCCGCTTCGGCCTGCTTGACCCGGGCGACGCGCTTGGCCTCGGCCTCCTGTTCGGCGGCGTAGCGCTGGGCGTCGGCGGGCTTGCGGACCTGGGTGTCGAGCTGCCGGTCGGTCAGCGCGGCCTGCCGCTCGGCGACCTTCTCCTGCTGGGTGAGGATCTCCTGCTGCCGGGCCGCCTCGGCCAGCGGTCCGGCCGCCGCCGCGCGGGCCGCGGCCTCGTCGGTCTCGGCCTTGATCTCGGCCTGCTTGAGGGCGAAGGTCCGCTGCGCGACCGCGATCTCCTCCTCCGCCTTCAGCCGTGCCTGCTCTGCGGCCCGCCGGGCGACGGCCTCGGCGATGTCGGCCTCCTGCTTGGCTCGTGCCGCCTCGGGCCGGCCGAGGTCCTCCAGGTAGGAGCCCTCGGTGGTGATGTCCTGGATCTGGAACGCGTCCAGCACCAGCCCCTGCCCGGACAGGCTGGCCTCGGCCTCCTCCGCGACCTGCCCGGCGAACGCCGCCCGGTCGCGGATGACGTCCTCCACCGACATCCGTCCGACGATGGCCCGCAGCGCGCCGGACAGCACCTCCTGGGTGAAGCCGACGATGCCGTCCTGCTGCATCAGGAACCGCTGCGCGGCGGCGCGGATGGAGTCCTCGGTGCCGCCGACCTTGACGATCGCGACACCGTCCAGGTTGGCCTTCACACCGCGCAGCGTGACCGCGCCGCGCACCGCGACCGGGATGTGGCGGGAGGACAGGTCGAGGGTGAACTTCTGCTGCACGAACGGCACGACGAACACGCCGCCGCCGACCACGACCTTCTGCCCGCTGTTGTCGGTGAAGACCCGGCCGGTCTCCGGGTCGGTGGCCTTCTTGCCGCGCCGGCCGGTGACGATGAACGCCTCACTCGGACCCGCCACCTTGTAGCGGGTGACCACGACCAGTGCCAGCAGCACGAGGAGTACGACGACCCCCGCGACGGCGACGACGACAGGACTCATGACAGTGCCCCCGAATCACATACGTAAGAACGAACAGGAAGAACGAACAGAAAGAGAAGAAGGACGGAGGGAGGGAGGGAAGGCGGGTCAGCGGTCCACCGGGCGGACCACGACGGACGTGGCGGAGGGCACCGCCTCCACCCACACCTCGGCGCCTCGGGCCACCGGCCCCGCACTGCGGGCGGCGAACTTCACCGGCTGACCCGCGAGTCGCAGCAGTACCTCGCCGTAGCCGCCGTCCGCCGGGATGGCCGTGACCACGTTGCCCGACGTCCCCACCAGGTCGTCGCCGGTCGGCGTGAGATCCGTCTGGTCACGCATCAGAACCCGGCTGAAGCGGTAGGTCAGCCAGGCCGTCCCGACTCCGCACACGGCTCCCGCCGTGGTGGCCACCGCGGGACCGGCGTCCGCCGCACCCGTGGCGACGGCCCCGGCGAAGCCGGTCATCGCCAGGAACCCGGCGATGACCGGCAGCGACAGCCACCCGTCCAGGGCACTGCCCAGCGCACCGTCGAGGACGCCGTCCAGCACCCCGTCGAAGAGCAGCGACAGGGCGAGCAACGCGACCCCCGTCATGCCCAGTCCCAGAAACCAGACCATCCGCGCCGTCCCCCTCCCCCCTGCCGCTGAACTCCGACTTGGCGGAATCTTCACACGCGGGGAGGTGCCGTTTCATTGCCATGTTCCGGCAATCTTTACGGGCCTTTTATGCCGGGCTCCGGAGCATTCCCCCGCCGACCCGCCCACGCGGGGCAGGACCTTGGCCACTTACCGGCCACAAACGGCTCCCCTGGCAAGACCGGAGGATGAGCCGGGCCGCCGGCGGGCAGGACCGGGGCGGCAGCAGTCGGTGACCGGAGGGGGACCTGTGCGTGATCTCGCGGAGTCGATCGAGTCGATGGAACAGCTCGCCACGGTCTGGCGGGCCATGGTGCTCGATCGCGATCCCGGTGCCGACGTGCGGGACCTGCCGGGCATCGCCGTGCGGTGGGCCGACTGCCGGTTCGCCTTCTGGAACTGCGTGACCCTGACGGACGTCGGTACGGACGCCGGGTTGCTGAAGCAGCGGCTGAACGAGGCCTCCCAGATCATGCGGGCGAAATCCCACGCCGGGTTCCTGTGGGTCTTCGAAGCCCTGCTCGACGACCAGGCGCAGGCCGGGCTCGGGGCAGCCGCCGAGCAGGCGGGCCTGCGGTACGCCTTTCCCGGCACCGGCATGGCGGGTGACCTGCTGCCGGTTCCCGAACCCGCCCACCCCGAGCTGACCTTCGTCCGCGTGGACGACGAGGAGCTGCTGCGGGCGTACGCGGACATCAACTCCCGCGCCTACGGGTTCCCGCTCGAGGACGGGCGGGACGGGCTCGCCGGGTCCTCGCTGTGGAAGAGCGGGGTGTTCGCTTACCTGGGGCTGCGGGAGGGCGTCCCCGTGACCTGCGCCGCCTCCGTCGAGGCGGACGGGCGGCTCTTCGTCGTGCTCGTCGCCACCGATCCGGCGTGGGAGCGGCGAGGCTACGGGGAGGCCGTGACACGCAAGGCGCTGTACGAGGGGGCCCGGGCCACCGGCCTGACCCGGGCGACCCTGCACGCGACCGCCGCCGGCGCGCCCGTGTACCCGCGGATCGGGTTCCGGCCGAACTCGCCGATCGGCTTCTACGCACTGGCGGACTGACCGGCGAGGCAACGGCTGCGCATCCGGGCCTACGAGGTGAGCGGCGTCTCCTCTGGAGACATGACCAGGCCGGGGACTTGGGGCAGGGCGGCACGGACGGCGTCGGCCACGCGCGGCAGGTCCACTCCGAGACGGGTGAGCCTGGGAAGGAGCTCCTCCAGGGGCAGGCCGGCGAAACGGACGATGCTCAAGAAGTCGCTGATCGGCCGGGCCAGATTCAGCGGGAGCCGGCGGTTTTCTCCGTCCTGGTTGTGTTCCTCGAGGCACAGGCGTCGGTCGGTCTCGTCCAGGTCGCTCAGCGCGTCGACGGGGACCCGAAGGCCGAAGGCCGTCAGACGGTCCACCACCTCCTGAGGCTCCATCACCAGGGTGCGCGGCGCGGAGACCAGGTAGTGCACCGGCACGGGCTCGTCCCAGTCGAGTGCGGTCCCCCGCGCCAGACTGCCCGACCAGGGGCTGACGAGTTCGACGTCATACCTGCTCGCCTTGGTCGGCGCCGTGGTGCACAGGGTGCGCAATCCATAGCAGGCGAGCCGGTCGATGACCGTCCGGGGGGACTTGCTCATGGTCTGCGCCGCCGAGATCACCGCCAGCATGGGCAAAGGCCGGCCCGCCTCGACGGCCTCGTCGTCCCGGAGCCGGTAGGCGAAGAGCTGGCGCAGCATCATCACGTCGTCTGGTTCCACCCGCTCCGGCAGCTCCGACCAGGGGACCCGCAAGCCATAGGCGCGGAGGCGGTCCGCCAACACCGCTGGGGCAAGCCCGCTTCTTTGGGAGGCATCCACAAGGGCGGGGAGGTCGATCTCGTCACCACTGTCGTGCCAGTAGCGCTCCCGTGTGTCGATGCTGAGGATCAGCGTGTCCGTCGAGTCGGCATGCTCAGGGTGGGCACCGGCCGAGAGGCCGAACTCCGCGAGGCGGCGGGCGATGTCGGACAGGGGGACATCCGCGGTGAGCGCCGCGAGGGCGAGGAGGCCGGGCGGCACCGCTTCTCCCACTTTGAGGCACTCGACAGCGTCCGAACGCCAGCCCCACTGTGCCGCCTGCGCGAACAGTTCCGCGGCGCCCTCCTCGTCGAGAGGACCGAGTTCCGGGTGGAATCCGTACGCCCTGAGCACATCGACCACCTCGCCGAACGAGCGCCGGCACTCGGCGACAGCGGCCAGGACGTGCCCCACGGGGACCGGGACACGGAGATCGAGCCAGGGGCTTTCCCCGTCCAGGTCGCGGCTGAGCAGTTTCACCACCCAGTCCTCGGGGGCCTCCATCGGCATCGCTCCCCCCTGGACGTCGAAGCCGAAAGCCCTCATCCGGTCGGCCGCCTCGTCGGCACCGATGTTCAACAGCAGTGCTGCTTTGAGGAGGTGGCCGGGCGGCACCGCCTCCCCGGGCTCCCACCAGCCACCCCCGTAAGCCCTGTTATGACGGTCGAGCAACGCCACACCGGTCGGGTCGACCGAGACGGCGGCATTGGCGGGTGCCGGTACGGGCAGATGGAGTCGCTCCAGGCGGGCGACGGCCGCCTCGTAGGACATCCCGCAGGTCAGCGCCACGGACAGAGCATGTCCGGGGTGAGCCGTCACATGGGCGAGCATCTCCGGGTCCGTCCAGCTCCTGTTGTTCCAAGCCCCTCCGGAATCGGTGCGCAACAGCATGTCCGAGGGCTTGGCGGCGAGCACCGAGTCGATCCGGGCGAGCTCCGGTACCAGCGCGGTCAGGGTGGACAGTTCGACGTTCGGCCGATGGGCGAGCAGCCGCCACAGCAACGTGATGTCATCGGGGAAGCCGTAGACGTCGCCCCGGGCAGCGGCGACCGCGAAGCGCTTGGCCTCAGGTAGGCCCGAGTCGGCCCGGTGGACGACTTGGTCGTCCACCGGGAAGAACCCGGTCCTGGCAACCGGCACCGGGTGACCGTGCAGCTCCATCTCGACCCCGGCCTTCCCGGCCGCCTCGGTCACGATGTCCGCGAGCCGCGGGCTGTGCCAGGCCATTTCTGACAGCCATTCGAAGCCGAGCAGGGGAGGATCGGCGGAGAGCAGAGCGGGCAGGGCGTCCGCGATGAGCCGTTCCACCGGCTCGCAGACGTCGTCGTCCAGGATCTCCGTACGGTCCACCGACAGATCCCGAGGCCGCGTGCTCCCGGTCAGGTTGACGACGACCCCGCGCGGGCGGCGGCGGTTGCCGGGGTCGGTCAGCACCCCTCGCCGTGTCCTGGGCTCGGTGTGGATGCCGTCGACAAGGATGCCGCCCCCCTCCTCGCACCAGATCACCTGGCCATCGGCCTCGTAGGTGCCCCCCGGCCAGGCGACCGTGCGCCCGTGGGCCACGAAGCCTCCGGGGCGGCTCGCGGCGGCTTCCCGCAGGCGCAGCTCCCCCGGTTTCCAGATCGCCTCCTGCGTGCCGTGCCGGGCGATCGTCGGGAACTCGGCCAGACCCAGTAGCCGGCGCAGTTCCCGTACGCAGGAGGGGGCCTTGTCCCCGTCACGCAGATACAGGCGCACCGTCGTGCCGACGGGACCCTTGCGGCCGGTCCTGCGCACTCTGAAGTAGTGGCCGGGGCCGGTGATCAGGACGGTGAGTTCCTCCGGGCGTCCGGTGCCCCCGTCCATGGCGCAGGTGGTGACCCGGATCTCGTCCGCGATCATGAAGTAGCTGAGCACGCCGATGCCGAACCTGCTGTTGGGATGGACGGTGATGCCCTGCCGCTCCCAGTCCTCCCGCTCCTCCTGGTAGCGAGGCAGGTCGGTGAACCGGACGCCGGCGCGGGAGAAGACGTCCGCCAGAACCGACTCGTCCATTCCGATCCCGTTGTCCGCGCACTCCAGGTAGTAGCGGCCCTCCTCGCGGTCGAAGTCCTGCGTGAAGGTGATCTCACCGTCGTAGGTGTCGCGTCCGTCGCGTGCGTGCTGGCGTGCCCGGCGGTAGCGGCAGGCGTCCAGCGCGTTCTGGTAGAGCTCGCGGATCGCGAGACTGCGGTCGCGGTACAGGTTCTCGCCCATGAGGAGTTCCTGGATGCGTTCCTCGTCGAGCCGGAACCGGATCACTTCGCCGGCTTGGGCCGGTCCCTCCCCGCCGTCCGCCTCGTGCACCTCGTCGGCGTGGGCGTACACCGGCAGTGCGCCGACCTCCTCGGCGAGCTTCGCTCGCCGGGCGCCGCGCAGCAGGGTGTCCACGAGTTCGGCGTGCTCGGACAGCGCGGCCACGGCCGCGGGGTGATCACACACCGCTCTCAGTCCGAGGACGTCCCGGTGGGCGGCCCAGGTGGCCTCTGCCACCGTGGTGAAGAGGCAATCGAGATCCAGGGGATCCGGGATGCCGAGGTGCCGGACGACCGCCGGGGGAAGGTCCGTGAGTTCGATCGCCAGGGCGTGGGCGATCGCGAACAGCGGCCCCACCAGCCATTCGCGCACCTGCTGCCAGTCCCGGCCGCCGAAGTCGAGCGGATAGGGATCCTCACGGAGGGCACCGGTGCGACCGCGCCCGTACAGCTTGCGCGGCGCCACCTGCGCACAGGCCAGCAACCGGGACACCAGTTCCGGTCGGCAGACGGTCGCCATGTCGGCTCCACAGACATCCGCCGTGCCCGGCACGGCCCGGAGGTCCATGGGCCGGCCCTTGGCCCACTGGTGGAACAGCCACCAGCCGATCTCGCGGCGTCCGCCGGACCGGTCCTGGAGGGCCTCACCGCGCACGGCCTGCCGGACGAGCCTTTTGTGGGAGCGCAGCAGCACCTCGTAGGCCCGGCGTTCGGGGCCACCCGCCGGCTGTGCCCCGAGGTCGGCCGGGTTCACATGGGACAGCGCCGCGGCCGTGTGCGCGCTGTGCACCTGGTAGAGGAACGGAAGGAGGGCGAGCAGGGCCGCCTCGGCCGGTTCGAGGATCCCTTCCTGGTGGCACCGGAGCTGGTACAGAAGGAGGTTGGTCCGGTGAGCGATACGGCGGGCCAGGTTCGGGTCGTGCCACGGGTCGTCGGCGAGGAGGTCGCGCACGGGTCCGTACAGCCCGGCCAGTCGGCCGGCGAACTCCCGGGCCTGCTCCCGCAGGGCGTCGGCGCGCTCTTCGAAGCCGGGCCGGACGAACTGCCAGGCCTGGGACTGGGCCGTATCGTCCTGCCAGTCCTGCCCCTCCGGGCGGGCCTGGGGCGGCCCTCCCGGAGGACCGGCCGTCTCCGCTGATCGCTTGAGGCGGGCTTTGCGCGCCTCCTCCGCCATGTTGTCCCACTGCGCCGAGGTGGGAAGCGGTAAGCGCGTTCCGTTGCGTCGGTGCGCAAGTCTCACCAGGGCGTTCAGGAAGTCGTGTCGGTCCCTGCGGTGGCGCGGGATCGCCCCCGCGAGCCGGGAATCGAGGGAGCTGATCCCCGGTGGGCGCCGGCCCCGCTCCAGGTCGCTCGCGATCTCTTCGCGCAGTTCGGCCGGGCTCGGGTTTCCGGCCCACTCGATCAGCCTGGCCAGCGCCTGGTCGTACCGCTGCGGTCCCGCCATCGCCGCCGTCCCCCTCCCGCGCCCCCACCGGCGCCCCTGTCGGCCGAGCCACCCGACTCGTACGACCCGTACGACTCGTGGGGCCGCACATTACCGGTTTGACCTGCGGCATCACCCCGGAATCGGCGATTGCGCCCGAACGCCGCCGCACCGCCCCGGGCACGGTCGGTCGCGTCACCCCGCTGCTCCGCTTCCCCGGGAGGAAACCTCGATGGACCCCGTGCTCGCCGCCGCCGCTTGTGGCGTGCTGATGCTGCTGATCGTCGCCTGTGCGGCCGTGCTCGTCGTTCGGTCCGCGCTGAGCGGATCCGAGTCGAAGGACCGCGCGCGGATCCTCGTGGCCGTGGCCGAGGTGGTGCGGGCGCTGCGGGGGAAGCGGTGACCGGCTCGGCGGCCGGACGGCGGCTTCCCGGGTTCTCCTCGGACGGCTGCTCAGTCCTCCTCGCGACCGCTTCCCGGCGGCAGCCCGCCCACCGTGAACCCCGTGACCGTCCCGCCCCCTTCCCGCCGGAAGGCGAACGGCGCTCCCCCGTGGGCGAGGGCCACCTCGCGGACGATGGACAGGCCGAGGCCCGAGCCCGGCAGGGAGCGGGCGTCGGCGGCGCGGTAGAAGCGGTCGAAGACCCGGGTGAGGTCGCGCTCGGCGATGCCGGGGCCGCGGTCGAGGACCTCGACCCGGATCCGGCCGGGCCGGGCGGGCCCCGAGACGACGATCTCGATGGGGGCCCGGCCGCCCTGGTCGAACTTGACCGCGTTCTCCACGAGGTTGGACAGCGCGCGGGTCAGCATCCCGGCACGCCCGTCGGTCGTGGTGTCGCCGCTCGCACGCAGCAGGATCTCCCGGCCGCTGCGGCGCCGGGCCACCCCCGCCACCTCCTCGGCGATGTCCGCGACGTCCACCCGCCGCGGCGGCTCGGTGTCGGACTGCCCGGCCGCGAGATCCACCAGTTCGTTGACCAGGTCGGTCAGCTCCCGGGCCTCCTGGCCCAGGTCGGCGACGAGTTCGTCGCGGGCCTCCGGCGGGAGTTCGTCGATCCGGCGCAGCAGGGAGATGTTCGTACGCAGTGAGGTGAGCGGCGTGCGCAGTTCGTGGCCCGCGTCCTGGACCAGGCGGCGCTGGTCCTCCTCGGACTGGGCGAGCCGGCCCAGCATGCGGTCGAAGGCCCGGCCGAGGCGGCCCACCTCGTCGTGTCCGGCCACGGGCACCTGGATGCCCAGGCGGCGGGTGCGGGCGACGTCCTCGGCGGCGTCGGTCAGCACGACCAGGCGGCGCGTGATCCGCCGGGCCAGCCACCAGCCGAACAGCCCGGCGCCGACCACCACGGCCGCCACCAGCAGCAGTGTCCGCTGCTGGAGCACCCGCAGCAGGTCCTCGACGTCGCTGAACTCCTGGGCGACCTGCACCGCGCCCCGGCCGTCGCCGAGGGAGACCGTGGCGACGCGGTAGACGTCGTCGCCCACGTCGACGTCCTTGTGCTCGGCCACCTCCCCGGGCGAGGACGCGGCGGCGATCCGCATGTCGGCGCCGGTGACCGGCAGTCCCGGGCTGCCCCGGTCGACGACGTGCCCGTCCGGGCCGAGCACCTGCACGTCGGTGCGGGCGGGCCGTACCAGGTCGTGGCCGGGCGCGGCGGACGAGAAGTCGCCGGGCCTCATGTGGTTCTGGCGCACCTCGTCGCGCAGATCCTGCACGACCTCGTCGAACACCGTCTGCTGGTCCACCCGCACCAGCCGCGCGGCGGCGCTGTACGACAGGATGCCGACCAGGATCGTCACGGCCGCCGTCACCGCCGCGAACGACACCGCGAAAGTGGTGCGCAGCGAGACGAGCCCCGGGCGCCGCCCGGCCGACAGCCGGCGCAGGCGGCCCACTCAGTCCTCCCGCAGTACGTAACCCACGCCGCGGACCGTGTGGATCAGCTGCGGCGCGTCCGGCTCGTCGAGCTTGCGGCGCAGGTAGCCGACGTACACGGCGAGGTTCTTCGAGCCGGGCCCGAAGTCGTAGCCCCAGATGCGGTCGTAGATCGTCGAGTGATCGAGGACGATGCCCGCGTTGCGCACCAGCAGCTCCAGCAGCTCGAACTCGGTGCGGGTCAGTTCCAGCTCGCGCGCGCCCCGCCAGGCCCGGCGAGCCTGCGGGTCCATGCGGATCCCGGCCGCCTCCAGGAACCGCTCCGACAGCGGCCTGGGCGCCTCGGCCGCGGGTGCGCCGCCCGCCCCCACCGGGCTGGTGCGCCGCAGCAGGGCGCGCAGCCGGGCGAAGACCTCCTCCACGTCGAAGGGCTTGACCACGTAGTCGTCGGCGCCCGCGTCCAGGCCGGCGATCCGGTCGGCGGTCTCGACGAGGGCCGTGAGCATCAGCACCGGCGTCCGGTCCCCCTCGGCGCGCAGCACCCGGCACACCTGGAGACCGTCGATGCCGGGCATCATCACGTCCAGCAGGAGCACGTCCGGTCGGTTGCGGTGGGCCTGCGCCAGTGCCTCGACACCGTCGGCGACCGCCATGACCTGGTAGCCCTCCAGGGTCAGGGCACGCTCCAGGGCGTTGCGGATGGCGCGGTCGTCTTCGGCGAGCAGCACGGTGTGGGACACGCGTCCAGTGTGCCAAGCCGCCCGGCCCCGGGGACCGTCCGCGCTGTGCGGGAGCGTCCTTCTTACTCCTCTCTCACCAGCGGCCGGGCAACCTCGGAGCCGGGCCCTACCCTGCCCTCACCCTCGGGCCCGGGCGAGCCTGTCGGCGTGCGTCGGGGCGTCCGGGACGTCCGCCGGGCGGTCCACCGCGAACTCCTTGCGCAGCACCGGCACGACCTCCTCGCCGAGCAGGTCGATCTGCTCCAGCACGGTCTTCAGCGGCAGCCCGGCGTGGTCGATCAGGAACAGCTGGCGCTGGTAGTCGCCGGCGTACTCGCGGAAGGCCAGCGTCTTCTCGATGACCTGCTGCGGGGAGCCGACGGTCAGCGGCGTCTGCTCCATGAAGTCCTCCAGTGAGGGCCCGTGCCCGTACACCGGGGCGACGTCGAAGTAGGGGCGGAACTCGCGCACCGCGTCCTGGGCGTTCTTCCGCATGAACACGTGCCCGCCGAGGCCGACGACGGCCTGCTCGGGAGTGCCGTGCCCGTAGTGGGCGTAGCGCTCGCGGTACAGCTCGACCATGCGCTTGGTGTGGTCGGCCGGCCAGAAGATGTTGTTGTGGAAGAAGCCGTCGCCGTAGAACGCGGCCTGCTCGGCGATCTCCGGCGAGCGGATCGACCCGTGCCAGACGAACGGCGGTACGCCGTCCAGCGGGCGGGGCGTGGCGGTGAACCCCTGCAGCGGGGTGCGGAACTTCCCCTCCCAGTCGACGACGTCCTCGCGCCACAGGCGGTGCAACAGCGCGTAGTTCTCGACGGCGAGGTTGATGCCCTGGCGGATGTCCTGACCGAACCAGGGGTAGACCGGGCCGGTGTTCCCGCGTCCCAGCATCAGGTCGACCCGGCCGTCGGCCAGGTGCTGGAGCATCGCGAAGTCCTCGGCGATCTTCACCGGGTCGTTGGTGGTGATCAGGGTCGTGGCCGTGGAGAGGATCAGCCGCTCGGTGCGGGCCGCGACGTAGCCGAGCATCGTCGTGGGGGACGAGGGCACGAAGGGCGGGTTGTGGTGCTCACCGGTGGCGAACACGTCCAGGCCCACCTCCTCGGCCTTCAGCGCGATGGCCACCATGGCCTTGATCCGCTCGCGCTCCGTGGGCGTCCGGCCGGTGGTGGGGTCGGGCGTGACGTCGCCGACGCTGAAGATCCCGAACTGCATGCTCGCTCACCCTTCAGGTTGTTTATCGTTCAACCATACCTGTGAACGGCGGCCCACGTGGGGCTATTCCCCCGGAGGGGACCTGCCGGACCGACGCCCACGCCGGGCCCGTTGGGGGGCGCCGGCCCGCGCCCGCCCTCGCCCCCGCCGCGTACCCCCCACGTACCCCCGCCAAGGCCCGGCACCGGAGAGCGAAAAGGGCCGGAGCCCGGGCACCGAGGGCCCGGGCCGGATCCGGCGACCCGGCACGGGCGTCAGGGCACGAGCACCAGCCGCCCCCGCACACCCCCCTCGTCGAGCCGGGCATGCGCCTTGGCCGCGTCCTCCAGGGCGAACGTCTCGGCCACCCGCGTCGTCAGCACCCCCTCGTCCACCAGCCGCACCAGCTCCGCCAGCCGCGCCCCGTCCGCGCTCACCTCGACCGCGCCCGTCCGCACGTCCCGGACCGACGCCGGCTCCGCCTGCGGGATGACCCCGGCGTACCGGCCCCCGTCGCGCACCGCGGCCAGGGCCGGCTCACCGAGAACAGCGGCGTCCAGCACCGCGTCGAACTCCCCGTCCGGGACGGCGCCGCCGACGAAACGCCCGGCCCCCAGGGACCGCACGAACGCCTCGTCCCCCTCCCGGGCCAGCCCGGCCACCGCGATCCCCCGGTGCGCGGCCAGCTGCACCGCGTACCCGCCGACCGCCCCCGCCGCACCCGTCACCAGCAGCGACCGGTCCGGCGACAGCTCCAGCAGCTCCAGGGCCTGCAGGGCGGTCAGAGCGTTCAACGGCAGGGTCGCCGCGTGGACCGGGTCCACCGAGGCGGGCGCGAGGGCCACGGCGTCCGTGTCGACGACGACGTAGTCGGCATGGGTGCCCAGCGGCTTGACCATGCCGTAGTCGAGCGCCACCACCGCGTCCCCGACGCTCCACGCACTGGCCACGCCCACCGCGTCCACCGTCCCGGCGACGTCCCAGCCGAGCCCGATCCGCTTGCCCGCACCCCCGAAGACACCGGCCCGCACCCCCGCGTCCACCGGATTCAGCGAGGCCGCCGCGACCTTGATCCGCACCTGCCGCGCACCCGGCTCCGGCACCTCCGCCTCCACGACCTCCACCGTCTCCGGCCCACCGAACGAATTCACCACAACAGCACGCACAGCGAAGCTCCTTGGACAGTCGGTATCCGGGACGACCTCCCGGCCCCCACAACCCTAGGAAGAGCTACTATCCACAGGTAAGTAGTTACCTGTGAGTGCGTACGTACCCCGGAGGTGAGCCATGGTGACCATGACGGCGGCCCAGCGGCGCGAACAGGCCCGCATCGAGTACGACGCCTTCCTCAAGAGCTGCCCCACCAACCAGCTCCTGGACCGCATCAGCGACAAGTGGGTCAGCCTCGTCGTGTCCGCCCTCGCCCCGGGCCCCCTTCGCTACAGCGACCTCGGCCGCAAGATCGCCGGCGTCAGCCCCAAGATGCTCACCCAGACCCTGCGCTCCCTCGAACGCGACGGCCTCCTCACCCGCACCGTCACCCCGTCCGTCCCGGTCCGCGTCGACTACGAACTCACGCCCCTGGGCCACAACCTGGCCCTGCTCCTGACCGCCGTGAAGGACTGGGCGGAGCACCACTTCGACGAGGTCAGGGACGCCCGCGAGCGCTACGACGCCGAGACCCGGGACGACTGACACCGGCGGCACGGCCAAGGGATCGGCGCGCGTGCGAAGCTGACCGCCATGTCCGTACTGCGCTCCGCCGCCCTCTTCGTCCTCGCCGCCCTGCTGGAGATCGGCGGCGCCTGGCTGGTCTGGCAGGGCGTGCGCGAACACAAGGGCCGGCTCTGGGCGGCCGGCGGCGTCCTCGCCCTCGGCGCCTACGGCTTCGTCGCGACGTTCCAGCCCGACGCCCACTTCGGCCGCGTCCTCGCCGCGTACGGCGGGATCTTCGTCGCCGGTTCGATCCTGTGGGGCGTGGTCGCGGACGGCTACCGCCCGGACCGCTGGGACATCACGGGCGCGCTGGTCTGCCTCGCGGGCATGGCCGTGATCATGTACGCCCCGCGAGGGAACTGACCCGGCCCTTCGCGCGGCTCAGAACGGCTCGTCGGGCGGGAGCAGCCCCAGCTGCCCCAGGAAGTCCAACTCGTCGAAGTACAGCCGGTAGTCGACGATCCGCCCGTCCTTCACGGTGGCGATGTCCACCCCGCGGATCCGGACCTCCTTCTGCGTCGGCGGCAGCGTCTCCCCGTTGGGCAGCTCCAGCGGCCCGGTGTTCCGCCCGCGGTAGACGCCCTCGTCGATCGCCGTGTCACCGGCCTCGTAGGAGTGCAGCGCCTCGAACGTCGCCCCGGGGACGGCCTCGGTCATCGTCCGCCAGTACGCGACGATCGCGTCGCGTCCGCGCAGCTCGCCCTCGTCGGGAGTGAAGGCCACCGCGTCCTCGGCGTAGAGCTCGCCCACGACTTTCAGGTCGGGGTGCGCGGTCACCGCGTCCGTGAGCCGGTCCATGACCTCACGTGCCTCACCCATGATCCACCTCCGGGAGAACAGGGGACCACCCAGCCTCATTCTCCCACCACGGGCCCTGCCTATCCTGGCCGGAAGCGTCCGCGCCCCGTCCGCCCCGCACACCCACGCCCGAGGAGCTCCCATGGCCACCGCCGCCCCGTCCGCAGCCTCCCGCATCGCCGTCGTCACGGGTGCGAGCAGCGGAATCGGCGCCGCCACGGCCCGGCAACTCGCCGCGGCGGGCTACCGCGTCGTCCTCACCGCGCGCCGCAAGGACCGCATCGAGGCCCTGGCCGAGGAGATCAACGCGGCGGGCCACCAGGCCACGGCCTACGCCCTCGACGTCACGGACCGCGCGGCGGTCGACGAGTTCGCCACGGCGTTCAGGACGATCGGCGTGCTGGTCAACAACGCGGGCGGCGCGCTGGGCGCCGACCCGGTCGCCACCGGCGACCCGGACGACTGGCGCCGGATGTACGAGACGAACGTCCTCGGCACCCTCAACCTCACCCAGGCCCTGCTGCCCAAGCTGATCGCGAGCGGCGACGGCACGGTCGTGGTCGTCTCCTCCACCGCCGGCCACGGCACCTACGAGGGCGGCGGGGGCTACGTCGCCGCCAAGCACGGCGCCCACGTCCTGGCCGAGACCCTGCGCCTGGAGATCGTCGGGCAGCCGGTCCGCGTCATCGAGATCGCCCCCGGCATGGTCAAGACGGACGAGTTCGCCCTGACCCGCTTCGGCGGCGACGAGGAGAAGGCCGCCAAGGTCTACCAGGGCGTCGCCGAGCCCCTGACGGCCGACGACGTGGCCGACACGATCACGTGGGCGGTCACCCGCCCCGCCCACGTCAACGTCGACCTCCTGGTCCTGCGCCCCCGCGCCCAGGCGTCGAACACGAAGGTGCACCGGGAGTCGTAGAGCCTGCCGGTCAGCCCTTCACACAGACGACCTGCTTGATGCGCGCCACGACCTCCACCAGGTCCCGCTGCTGGTCGATGACCTGCTCGATCGGCTTGTAGGCGCCGGGGATCTCGTCGACGACACCGGAGTCCTTGCGGCACTCCACGCCCTGGGTCTGCTGCTCCAGGTCCTTCGTGGAGAACCGGCGCTTGGCCGCGTTGCGGCTCATGCGCCGGCCCGCGCCGTGCGAGGCCGAGTTGAAGGACTTGGCGTTGCCGAGGCCCTTCACGATGTACGAACCCGTGCCCATGGAGCCCGGGATGATCCCGTACTCGCCGGAGCCGGCCCGGATCGCGCCCTTGCGGGTCACGAGCAGGTCCATCCCCTCGTAGCGCTCCTCGGCCACGTAGTTGTGGTGCGCGCTGATCTCCGGCTCGAACGTCGGCTTGGCCTTCTTGAACTCCTTGCGGATCACGTCCTTCAGGAGCGCCATCATGATCGAGCGATTGTGCTTCGCGTACTCCTGCGCCCAGAACAGGTCGTTGCGGTATGCCGCCATCTGCGGGGTGTCCGCGACGAACACCGCGAGGTCGCGGTCGACCAGACCCTGGTTGTGCGGGAGCTTCTGGGCCACACCGATGTGATGCTCGGCCAGTTCCTTGCCGATGTTCCGGGAACCGGAATGCAGCATCAGCCAGACAGAACCGGTCGTATCCGTGCACACCTCGACAAAATGGTTGCCTCCACCGAGCGTTCCCATCTGTTTTGTGGCACGTTCCTGACGGAACTTGACCGCTTCCGCCACCCCACCGAACCGCGACCAGAAGTCGTCCCATCCGGCGGTGGCCAGCCCGTGGAACCGCCCCGGATCCACCGGGTCGTCATGCATCCCCCGGCCCACCGGAATGGCCTGCTCGATCCGCGAACGCAGCCGGGACAGGTCGCCGGGCAGGTCGTTCGCCGTCAGGGACGTCTTCACCGCCGACATCCCGCAGCCGATGTCCACGCCCACCGCCGCCGGACACACCGCGCCCCGCATGGCGATGACCGAGCCGACCGTGGCTCCCTTGCCGTAGTGCACGTCGGGCATGACCGCCAGGCCCTTGATCCACGGCAGCGTGGCGACGTTCCGCAACTGCTGGAGCGCGCCCTCCTCGACCGAGGCCGGGTCGGTCCACATCCGGATCGGTACCTTCGCACCCGGTATCTCTACGTACGACATAACGCCCTCAATCCCCCGTAAACGAACAGAAGTCTTCAACAGCAAATACCGGCGCCAAGGTCGACGAAAAGGAAATCGGACCGGCGTCCACGGCAGTGCGTGCGATACACATTGTGTCCATCGCCCGCTGTACGGCGGCAAGCCAATATCCGTGTCGAGAGGAGCCACCACGTGCGACGGAAGGCGTGGGCACCCGGAATCGCCGCGCTCCTCGTGGCGGTACTGGCCGGCTGCACCGGCGGCTCGGCCGACGGCGGCCCGACGGACGAATCCAACCCCGACGACACCGGCACGGCATCGCCCGCCGCCGAGCCCGGCCGCTACCGCACGCTGCCCGATCCGTGCGCCGAGGTCGGCGAGAGCACGCTCGACGAACTGCTCCCGGGCATCCGGCAGATCGGCGACGAGGAACAGCGCGACCAGGCCTACGAGGGCGAGCCGACGACCACCTTCGACACCGACCGCAAGGTCGGCTGCCGCTGGAAGGTGGACTCCTCGGCGGCCACCGACCATCTGCTGATCGACTTCGAGCGGGTCGTCTCCTACGACAACGCCGTCAGCGACGACAGCCAGGCCGAGCAGCTCTTCGCGGAGCGGGAGGCCGCGGCTCACCTGCCCGAGCCGACCACCACGCAGACGGCGGCCTCCGGCAGCACCCCGGCGGGCGGTGCGGCGGCGTCACCGAGCGGTTCCCCGGCCCCCTCCGGTTCCTCCTCGCCCTCGGCGCCCCCGTCGGCGACCCCGACCGATCTGCAGCCCCGGGTCCTGGAGGACCTCGGCGACGAGGCCTTCCTCGACGACGGGCTGAACAGTTCCGGTTCGACGGCGAAGCAGCGGACGGTGACTGTGGCGTTCCGCACGTCCAACGTCATCGTGACCATCGAGTACGCGGAGCAGCCGACGACCGTCGGTGTCGTCCCGGACAGCAAGGAAATGCAGGACAGGGCGCAGAAACTGGCCTCCCGGCTGGCGGAGTCGCTGGGCGACTGAGGCCCCTTCACGGCCCCTTCACGCCCACCCGCGAAGCACCCGAAGAAAGAACACATCGCTGCCTCAGCGCGTACGGTGACCATTCGGACCCGTTCCGACCGCAGGGAACCACGAGCGTCATGAGTGAAGGAACCATGCAGCGACGAGCACAGCGAGTAGAGCGAGACCAGCGAGCGAAGCGCCGGGGCCGCGTCCTTGTCTGCGCGGCCGCCGTCCCCGTGGTGCTGGTCGCCGCCGGCTGCTCCTCGGACTCCGGCTCCGGCGACAGCACGGACAAGGCCGCCAAGGCGGCGGCTTCGGCGTCGTCGAGCCCGTCACCGACCGTGCAGGCGGCGGCGTACGACAAGCTTCCGGAGCCCTGCAAGGTGCTCTCGAAGAAGACGCTGAAGGACCTCGTGCCGAAGGGTGTGTCCGGCAAGGAGAGCAAGTCGGACGACATCTCGACGCGTGCCGGCTGCTCCTGGAACAGCCTCGACAACAACGGTGTGAAGGGCTCGCAGTTCCGCTGGCTGAACGTGTCGATGCTGCGCTTCGAGTCGGACGTCACCCGCGGCCCGGCCGACAAGCTGGCTCAGGAGTACTACGAGAAGCAGGTCCAGGAGGCCCAGGCCGCCGAGGGCGCGAAGGGCGTCAAGTCGGAGCCGGTGTCCGGTACGGGCGATCAGGCGACGGCCGTGCACTACGACCTGAAGAAGAAGGAAGGCACGTTCAAGCAGCAGACGCTCGTGGCGCGCGTGGAGAACGTCGTGGTCACGCTCGACTACAACGGCGCCGGTCTGGCCGGTGACAAGACGCCGGACGAGGGCGACCTGCTGAAGGACGCGAAGAAGGCCGTCAAGGAGGCAGTGAAGGCGGTGTCGAACGCGAACGGCAAGGGCGGCAGTGCTCCGTCCGGTGCCGCGTCCGAGTCGTCGAAGCCGTCGAAGTCGCCTTCGAAGTCGGCGTCCAAGGAGGCGTCGGACGAGTCCTCGAAGGGCGCCTCGGCCTCGCCGTCCAAGAAGCCCGCGTCGAAGAGCTGAGCAGTTCCGACAGGAACCGGCCACCCGTTCCCCGCACACATGTGCCACCCTGTTGCGCGCAACAACACGCAAGGGGAGGGGATTACGGGTGGCCGCGCCACTGCAGCTGACTCGGATGCACCGCGTTCTCATCGGCGTGGTCGTGGCCGGTGCCGTGATCATCGCCGGTATCGGCTTCGCCGGTTCGTACGCGGCGGTCCGCGAGTTGGCCATCAAGAAGGGCTTCGGGAACTTCTCCTACGTGTTCCCGATCGGCATCGACGCGGGCATCTGTGTCCTGCTGGCCCTGGATCTGCTCCTCACCTGGATCAGGATCCCGTTCCCCCTCCTGCGTCAGACGGCCTGGCTGCTGACGGCGGCGACGATCGCCTTCAACGGCGCGGCCGCGTGGCCGGATCCGCTCGGTGTGGGCATGCACGCGGTGATCCCGGTGCTGTTCGTGGTCGCGGTCGAGGCGGCCCGGCACGCGATCGGCCGGATCGCCGACATCACGGCCGACAAGCACATGGAGGGCGTCCGTCTCACCCGCTGGCTCCTCTCCCCGGTCCCGACGTTCCTGCTGTGGCGCCGCATGAAGCTCTGGGAGCTGCGCTCCTACGACCAGGTCATCAAGCTGGAGCAGGAGCGGCTGGTCTACCAGGCGCGGCTGCGGTCGCGGTTCGGGCGGGCGTGGCGCAGGAAGGCTCCGGTGGAGTCGCTGATGCCGCTGCGGCTGGCGAAGTACGGGGTGCCGTTGGCGGAGACGGCTCCGGCGGGGCTGGCGGCCGCGGGGATCGAGCCGGCCTTGATACCGCCGGCTCCGCAGCAGGCGCTGGACGCGGCGGAGCCGAAGACGCTCGCGGCGGACGCGGCCCTCGCCGCGGCCGGTCGTGCCGCCGGGGCGGCACAGGCGGGCGCTGCGGCGCCCCGCGGTGGGCAGCGTCCGGAGCTCGACGGCAGCCCCCGCCCGCAAGCGCCCGACGAGGAACCCGAACCCGACCAGAGCCCCTGGTTCAACACCCCGCGCGAGGTGGAGTACCAGGGCGGCTACGACCCGGCCTTCGACCCCGACCAGTACGCCCGGTGGATCGCCGAGCCTCCGCAGGCCGCCCAGCATTCCGACTTGTCGCAGGAGACCCTCTCCCCTGAGGACACCGGCAGCTTCCCCATCCCGGTCGGCCCGAACCGCACACGCGAGCTGGGCGACGGCGGCGGCACACCTCCCACGGAGCCGGACGAGGAGGCGTACTACCAGATCTTCCGTGAGTCGATCAAGAGCGGGAACGGAGCGCCCACCCCGCGCGGGTTCATCGCCGATGTCGAGGCGACGTACGGCGTCACGCTGGAGGAGGCCGAGTCCAAGCGCATGGTGAACCGTTTTTCCAACCGTCTCAACGCAGAGCTGACGGACGAGCACATCGCATGACGAAGGGGCCCTGACACCAGGGCCCCTTCTCTTGCGGCGGCGGTTACCGGCCGAGCAGCGTCCGCACCCGGTCCTGCCCGACCGCGAGCAGCAGCGTGGGCAGCCGCGGCCCGGTGTCACGGCCCACCAGCAGGTGGTACAGCAGCGCGAAGAACGACCGCTGGGCGGTCTTGATCTCCGGCGGCAGCTCCTTGGGCGTGGCGTCGGCGGAGAACCCGGCCTGCACCTTCGGCACGCCGTACACCAGGTGCGTCAGCCCGTCGAGCGACCAGTGGTCGGCCAGTCCGTCGAGCAGCAGCCGCAGCGACTCGCGGCCCGGCTCGTCGAGGGACTTCAGCAGCTCGGCGTCCGGCTCGTCCCGCACGATCGTCCGCTGGTCGGCCGGGACGTGCGTGTTGATCCAGGCCTCGGCCTTGTCGTAGCGCGGGCGCGCCTCGTCGAGGGAGGCCAGCGGCTGCTCGGGGTCGAGCTCGCTGAGGATGCGCAGCGCCTGGTCCTCGTGCCCGGCGGTGATGTCCGCGACGGACGCCAGCGTCCGGTACGGCAGCGGCCGGGACGTCCGGGGCAGCTCACCGGCGGCCGTGCCCACGGCACGCGCGTGCGCGGCGACGTCGGCCGGCAGGGCGCTGCCGTCGGCGACCTTGGCGTCGAGACGGTCCCACTCGTCGTAGAGCCGCTGGATCTCCTGGTCGAAGGCGACCTTGAAGGACTGGTTGGGCCTGCGGCGCGCGTACAGCCAGCGCAGCAGCTGCGGCTCCATGATCTGCAGGGCGTCGGCCGGGGTGGGCACGCCGCCCTTCGAGGACGACATCTTCGCCATGCCGGAGATGCCGACGAAGGCGTACATCGGCCCGATCGGCTGCTTCCCGCCGAAGATGCCGACGATCTGCCCGCCGACCTGGAACGACGACCCCGGGGAGGAGTGGTCGACACCGGAGGGCTCGAAGATCACACCCTCGTACGCCCACCGCATCGGCCAGTCGACCTTCCAGACCAGCTTGCCGCGGTTGAACTCGTTGAGCCGGACCGTCTCGGAGAAGCCGCACGCGGTGCAGGCGTACGTCAGCTCGGTGGAGTCGTCGTCGTAGGAGGTGACGGTGGTGAGGTCCTTCTCGCAGTTGCCGCAGTACGGCTTGTACGGGAAGTACCCGGCGGCGGTGGAACTGCCGTCGTCCTCGCCGGCCGCGCCGGAGCCCTCGGCGGCCTCCAGCTCGGCCTCGTCCACCGGCTTCTGCCCCTGCTGCTTCTTGGCGGGGGCCTTCTTCGTGCGGTACTGGTCGAGGATCGCGTCGATGTCGCCGCGGTGCCTGATGGCGTGCAGGATCTGCTCGCGGTACACGCCGGAGGTGTACTGCGCGGTCTGGCTGATGCCGTCGAACTCCACGCCCAGGTCGGCCAGCGACTCGATCATCGCGGCCTTGAAGTGCTCGGCCCAGTTCGGGTGCGAGGAGCCCTTGGGCGCCGGGACGGACGTCAGCGGCTTGCCGATGTGCTCCTTCCAGGCCTCTTCGTCGACCCCGGCGATGCCCTTGGGCACCTTGCGGTAGCGGTCGTAGTCGTCCCAGGAGATCAGGTGCCGCACCTGGTGGCCGCGGCGGCGGATCTCGTCGGCGACGAGGTGCGGGGTCATGACCTCGCGCAGGTTGCCGAGGTGGATGGGGCCCGACGGCGAGAGGCCGGACGCGACGACGACGGGTTTGCCCGGGGCCCGGCGCTCCGACTCCTCGATGACCTCATCCGCGAAACGGGAGACCCAGTCGGTGGTCTCGGTGCTCTGAGCCACGATCGGCACGTCCTTCTTTCTGCATCGGGCAGCCGGTACGGTCGCACGGCTGACCGCATCATTGTCCCAGACCGCTTCGCGCCCGGAAAAACGGCTTTACCCCCATGGGATACTGGCCGGGTCCATCGATTTCCCCTAGGAGAACGGCACCCTCGCCCATGGCCTCGGTCACGTCCCTCAGCGACTCCGTCCACCAGCGCCTCGCGGCGGCCCTGTCGGCGGCTCTGCCGCAGGCCGGCTCCGCGGACCCGCTGCTGCGACGAAGCGACCGGGCCGACTTCCAGGCCAACGGGATCCTGGCCCTCGCCAAGAAGGAGAAGGCCAACCCGCGCGAGCTGGCCACGCAGGTCGTCTCCCGGGTCGAGTCGGGTGAGCTGATCAAGGATGTCGAGGTCTCCGGCCCCGGCTTCCTGAACGTCACGATCACCGACCGGGCGATCACGGAGAACCTCGCCGCGCGGCACGCGGACGGCGAGCGCCTCGGCGTGCCGCTGAAGGAGAACGCGGGCATCACGGTCGTCGACTACGCCCAGCCGAACGTGGCGAAGGAGATGCACGTCGGTCACCTGCGGTCGGCGGTCATCGGCGACGCCCTGCGCGGCATGCTCGACTTCACCGGTGAGCAGACGATCGGCCGGCACCACATCGGCGACTGGGGCACCCAGTTCGGCATGCTCATCCAGTACCTGTTCGAGCACCCCGGCGAGCTGGCCCCCGCGGCCGACGTCGACGGCGAGCAGGCGATGAGCAACCTGAACCGGGTGTACAAGGCGTCGCGTGCGCTCTTCGACGCGGACGAGGAGTTCAAGGAGCGGGCCCGGGGGCGGGTCGTCGCCCTGCAGTCCGGTGACAAGGAGACGCTCGAGCTGTGGCAGCAGTTCGTGGACGAGTCGAAGGTCTACTTCTACTCCGTCTTCGAGAAGCTCGACATGGAGATCCGCGACGAGGAGATCGTCGGCGAGTCCGCCTACAACGAGGGCATGCCCGAGACCGCCCGCATCCTGGAGGAGACGGGTGTCGCCGTGCGCTCCGAAGGCGCGCTCGTGGTGTTCTTCGACGAGATCCGCGGCAAGGACGACCAGCCGGTCCCGCTGATCGTGCAGAAGGCGGACGGCGGCTTCGGCTACGCGGCCTCCGACCTGACGGCGATCCGCAACCGCGTCTTCGACCTGCGGGCGACGACCTTGCTGTACGTCGTGGACGTGCGCCAGTCGCTGCACTTCAAGATGGTCTTCGAGACGGCCCGCCGGGCCGGCTGGCTGGGCGAGCACGTCACCGCGCACAACATGGGCTACGGCACGGTGCTCGGCGCGGACGGCAAGCCGTTCAAGACCCGTGAGGGCGAGACCGTACGGCTGGAGGACCTGCTGGACGAGGCCGTGCAGCGGGCCGCCGAGGTCGTACGGGAGAAGGCACAGGACCTCACCGAGGACGAGATCCAGGAGCGGGCCGCCCAGGTCGGCATCGGTGCCGTGAAGTACGCGGACCTGTCGACGTCGCCGAGCCGGGACTACAAGTTCGACCTGGACCAGATGGTGTCGCTGAACGGCGACACGTCCGTCTACCTCCAGTACGCCTACGCCCGGATCCAGTCGATCCTGCGCAAGGCCGGCGAGACGAAGCCGGTCGCACACCCGGAGCTCGCGCTCGCCCCGGCGGAGCGGGCGCTCGGTCTGCACCTGGACACCTTCGGCGACACGGTCTTCGAAGCCGCCGCGGAGTACGCCCCGCACAAGCTGGCGGCGTACCTGTACCAGCTGGCGTCGCTGTACACGGCGTTCTACGACAAGTGCCCGGTCCTCAAGGCCGAGACGCCCGAGCAGGTCGAGAACCGGCTGTTCCTCTGCGACATCACGGCCCGCACGCTCCGCCAGGGCATGAACCTGCTGGGCATCCGGACACCCGAGCGCCTCTGAGCCCGGGGCCCCGGCCGACGGTCCCGAGGGCGGCACTCCCCTGTGGAGTGCCGCCCTCGGGCGTTCCGGGGCAGCGTGTGCCGTGACACTCTGGTCCGATGCCGCACCGGGTCAGCGCCGGGCCGTGCTGTTCGCGCCGTCCAGGGCCTCCCGGATGATGTCGGCGTGCCCGGCGTGCTGGGCGGTCTCCTTGATCAGGTGCAGCAGGATCCGGCGGACGGACCAGTGCCCGGGGTCCGGCGGGGACCAGGGGGTGCGCGGCAGCGGAACGCGCACGTCCAGGTCCGGCAGCCCGGCCACCGCCTCCTCGGCGGCCCGCGCGGCCGACTCGTAGCGCTCCAGCAGGGCGGGGAGGGTGTCGCTCCCGGACATCCGGTACTGCGCCATGTCCAGCATGCCGTCGGGCAGTTCCCCGTCGGCCTTGGTCATGATCTGCGTCCACGTCTCCTGGCCCTGGGCCAGGTGCTTCAGGATGCCGCCGAGGGTCAGCTCGCTCACGGTCGTACGCCGCGCGGCCTGCGCGTCGGTGAGCCCCTGCACGGTGAGCAGCAGCAGGGCACGCTGTTCCGCGAACGCCGCCAGCAGGTCCGTCTTCTCCGGGGAAGTGGTCATGTCCCGAACGGTAAGGCGCCAATAGGACGGATTCTGTCCGCCATGACGGTCGCGGGGCCGGCCGGGATGTCAGTGGCCGGCTCTAGAGTCACCGCCATGGCGACTCTTCCCAATCCTCTGCCGGCGCTGGCGGCAGACCCGAGCGGCGGCTCGCTCGGCCTTCGGCTCCCCGCCGGGACGCTCCTCGGCACCACCGACGAGGGCCCCCGCCACGAGCCGCTGCTGTGGTGCGCGGACGGGCGGGCCCTTCCGGGCGGCTGGGCGGCACTGGAGCCGGCTCGCCGGGCGGGACTGCTTCCCCTCGTGCTGGAGACGGGCGACGGCCATGGCGGCCCGGACCGCTGGGAGCTGATGCCCGGTGGGGTGTCCTACCCGGGGGACCACGACGCGCAGGAGGTGCTCGCCGAGTACTGGGAGGAGCACGCCGCGCAGGGCGAGGCATGGCCCGGACCGGCCGGGCCCCTCGCCCCGGGCCGGGACCCCGACGCCCTGGCCGCCGACGTCGCGGACACCCTGCTCGGCGACGGCGGCCCGTTCAAGGAGCCCCGCCCCGCCCTGGTCCCGGCCCGCCGCAGCGCGGACCTCCCGACGGCGATCGGCTGGACGGGCCCGGTGAACCACGAGGGCGACACGGCCCGGCTCAGCGCGGTGCTCCGCTCCTGGGAGGACCGCTTCGGCATACGCGTCGTAGGCCTCGGCTTCGATCAGCTGCTGGTGTCCGTGGCGAGCCCGCCCACGAGCCAGGCCGCCGCGCTGGCCGTCGCCGCCGAGCACTTCGCGTTCTGCCCCGGCAACATCCACCAAGGCGCGGACCCGACCCTCCGGGCCTATGCCGATCACCAGGTCCTCAACCAGCGGACTTGGCACTTCTGGTGGGACTGAGCCCCTCCCCCAGCCGGCGCAGCCCCTCCCCGATCTCCTCGGGCGTCTGCGTCACGAAGCACAGCCGCAGGGTCGTCCGGTCGGGCGGGCCGGCGTAGAAGGGCGCGCCGGGGACGTAGGCCACGTCGTGCCGGACCACCTGCGGCAGCAGGGCCGTCGTGTCGTACGGCTCCGGCAGGCGCGCCCAGAGGAACATGCCGCCCTCGGGCCGGTTCCAGACCGACCCCTCGGGCAGCGCCCCGGCCAGTCCGCAGAGCATCGCGTCGCGGCGTTCTCGGTACACGCCGGCGACGCGGGCGACATGGGCGTCGAGGTCGTGGTCGGCCACATAGCGGGCCGCGGCGAGCTGGTTGACCGTCGGGGTGTGCAGGTCGGCGGCCTGCTTGGCGACGGCACAGGCCCGCCTCAGCTCCCCGGGCGCCCGCAGCCAGCCCAGCCGCAGCCCGGGCGCCATGACCTTGGAGAAGCTGCCGAGCAGCACGGTCCGGTCCTCGGCGCCCGGCTGGACGGCGATCCACGGCACGCACTCACCCTCGTAGCGCAGCTCGCCGTAGGGGTCGTCCTCGACGATCCACAGGCCGCGCCGCGCGGCGACGGCGGCCACGGCGGCGCGGCGTTCGGCGGGCAGGGTCCGGCCGGTGGGGTTCTGGAAGGTGGGCACCGTGTAGAGCAGCTTGGGCCGCTCCCGCACGACGAGTTCCTCCAGGGCCCCGGGGCCGACGCCGTGTTCGTCGCCGGGTACGGCCACGATCCGTGCCCCGGCGAAGCCGAAGGCCTGCAGTGCCGCCAGATAGCAGGGGTTCTCGACGAGGACGGTGTCGCCCGGTTCGAGGAGGGCGGTGGCAAGGAGCGAAAGGGCCTGCTGCGAGCCGGTGGTGACGAGCAGGTCGTCGGGGCCGGTCGGCAGACCGCGCGCGGTGGTGCGGGCGGCGAGCGCGTCCCGCAGCGCGGGTTCGCCCTCGGTGGTGGAGTACTGCAGCGCCCGCGCGGGCGCCTCGGCGAGCACGGCCTCGTAGGCCGCGGCGATGCCCCGGGCGTCGAACAGCTCCGGTGCCGGGAGCCCGCCCGCGAAGTTGATCACCTCGGGGCGGGCGGTGACGGCGAGGATGTCGCGTACGGGAGAGCCGCCGACGGCCTGCGCCCGCGCGGCCAGGGGCGGCACGGGAGAGTGGGTGGGCAGGGGTTCGGCGACGGTCATGAGTCGGCTCCTCGGGCTGCGGTGACGCCTGGTGTCCCGCAGCCTAGAGAAGTACGTGCCGTCTACAAGCAGGTTTCCGGGATCCGGACGCCCCGCCGGACACCCGGCGCACCAGGGCTCACCCCTTGGTGCCGATCGCCGCGTACACGTTGATGTCCGCGTCCGTGACGTCGTTGATGTCGCGGTACCGCACCTTCTCGATCTCCTCCAGCCCGGCGAGGAAGGACTCCTCCGGCTGCTCGGGGACGGGGGCGGCGTGGTCGGGCCGCCAGCGGTGTGCGGGGACGACCCCCGGGTCGGTGATCTCCAGCCGGCTCTCGGTGAAGAACCGCTCGACGTCGGCCCGCGAGCGCAGCACGAAGGTGAAGCCGCGTTCGGTGTAGGTGCGTTGGACCGCGCGGATGTTCTCGGGGTTGAGGTCGTCGGTGAGGTGGCTCAGTACCAGTCGGCTGCCGACGGGCAGTTCGTCGAGCAGCCCGCTCACCAGCGGATAGGCCTCCTCGTCGGCGACGAAGTGCAGGATCGCGACCAGGCAGAGCGCCACCGGCTGGTCGAAGTCCAGGGTCTTGGCGGCCTGTTCGAGGATGCGGTCCGGGTCCCGGAGGTCGGCGTCGATGTAGTCCGTGCGTCCCTCGGGGCCGCTGGTGAGCAGGGCACGCGCGTGCGCGAGCACCACGGGATCGTTGTCGACGTACACGACCCGCGACTCGGGTGTGACGCGCTGGGCGATCTGGTGGACGTTCTCGGCGGTGGGCAGCCCGGTGCCGATGTCGAGGAACTGCCGGATGCCGTCCTGTTCCACGAGCGTGGTCACCGCGCGCCGGAGGAAGTCGCGGTTGTGCCGGACGTCGAGGTACCCGCGCGGGTTGGCGGCGAGCGCGGCGGCGGCGGCGTCCCGGTCGGCTGGGTAGTGGTCCTTGCCGCCGAGGAAGACGTCGTAGACCCGTGCCGGGTGCGCCTTGCTGCTGTCGATCCTCCTCTGCAGCTCGGCGGGATCCTGACTGAGGGCGTCAGCGGACATGGACGTCTCCCTGAAGAGTGTGTAGTTCAACCAACAACCACTACGACGGTCAACAACCTAACGGTTCAACTGATTTGATGGTGCCCGTGCGGAACGAAAGCCGAGCGACGACGACCCTCTGGCGACCCACCGGCCCCAAGGAGCTGGACCTGGTCCGGGACCTCGACTGGCGCGCCTGGCCACCCCGGCTCCCCGAGCAGCCGATCTTCTACCCGGTCCTCGACGAGGACTACGCCATCAAGATCGCCCGCGACTGGAACGTGAAGCACGACGGCGCCGGTTTCGTCACCCGGTTCGAGGTCGACACCGACTTCCTCGCCCGCTACCCGGTCCGGCAGGCCGGCGGCCGCACCATCCTGGAGCTGTGGGTCCCGGCCGAGGAACTCGACGAGTTCAACGCCCACATCGTCGGAGAGATCGAGCTGGTCCACGAGTTCCACTGAGGCCACCGCCGCACGACTACTCCGTGGTCCCCTCCTCGACCCACTTCTCGCCGCCCAGCGGGAACTCGTAGGCCGGACGCCCGTTGTTGCCGCTCGTACGGAAGGGCCGGCCGTGGTCGTCCACGGTCAGCGTGCCCGTCCGGCCCCCGCTGGACCACCGCAGCTCCAGGTACCAGCTGACGTCGTACGCGGAGGCGTCGGCCCGGATGTAGTACATCTCGGGGTCGGACTCACTCACCTTGAAGGGGAAGTCCGCGTGCCCCGCGTCCGGCACCACCGCGGGACGCATGGCGTCGAGGGCGACCGTGAAGAACCTGGTGGGCACGCCGCCGCCGCACCCGACGCCCGGATATCCCATGGCGTAGTCGTTCCAGGCGAGCGGCGCCCTCTTGCCGGCCATCCGGACCGTCAGCCCCTTGACGACCACGGTCTCCTTGCCCTTCCCCTGCACGGTCAGTTTCAGGAACTGCTCCCCCGAGGGAACGGCCGCCATCGCCGCGACCCAGCCGGGCGCGCCCGGTTCCGCCGGCGGCGGCTTGACCTGCCCCGGCGGCAGATTCACCAGGTAGCGCTGGGAACAGGGGCTTTCCCAGGCGTGCGGTTCCGTGGTCACGGTGAGGGGAACAGCGGCGGGGGCGGCGTCACCACCGCCCGGGTGATCGCCCCCGCCGGTGGCGGATGCCGAAGGGGGAGGCGCGGAGGCACGCGCCTTCTCCTCCTTCTGCTCCTTCTCCCCGACCTTGCGCACGCTCTTGTCGCCGCCCTTGGAGGGCGAAGGGGCCGAGGGCGACACGGAGGCCGCCGTGCCCTCCTTCTCCGGCCCGCCGGCAGCGCCGGAGGCCACCGCCGCTCCGCGCCGCCCCTCCTCGTCGCCGCCCGAGGGGACGGCCACGGCGAGGCCGACCCCACCGAGGACCACGGCGGCGGCGACCCCGGCGAGGACCGCACGACGACGGCTCCGGACCGCGTGCTGCTCCGGCGCGGAGACGCCGGTGTCCGGGGACTCCTCCGGCGGGAGTGCGTCGGCATCGGCGGACCCGTCCGGTGCGGGTACGTCGGCGTCCACGGCGGAGGTCACCTCCGCAGCGCCGCTCCCCGTACCCCCAGGCCTCGTACCGCCGCTCCCCTTGCGCACTCGCCCGGCGTCCGCCAGCACCCACCGCCGGTGCAGCTCGACCAGTTCCGTGGGCGACGCCTTGCACAGCCGGGCGAGCCGCTCCACCGGCGCGTAATCGGTCGGCACCGCGTCCCCGTTGCAGTACCGGTGCAGCGTCGACGTACTCATGTGGAGCCGCTTGGCGAGCACCCCGTAGCTCAGCCCCGAGCGCTCCTTCAACTCCCCCAACAGCGCGGCGAATTCTCCCGCGGTCGTGCCTTCCGACACTGCCCCTCCATGCCCCGTGTCCCGTTCCCCCGTTCCAGGGAATGACTGTTGTCCCTGGTCAGAGCATGTGCGGGCGTTCCAGCATCCCTGATGTCCCGCCTGGTCTGGCGGCCGGGACGGATCACCGCACAAGCTCTGGTCATCCAAGCACGCCGCTCCCGGCCCACCGGCAGCGCGACCCACCCGGGCCTGCTGACCCAGCGCCTTTGTCCGAAAGGAAACGCAAGCATGCGCAAGTACCGCGCCCTTCCCGTCGCCCTCCTGGCCGCCCTCGCCCTGACGGCATGCCAGAACGGCACGGGCACGAAGGACGAGGGAGCCGCCCACCCCGAGCCGGCCTCGGCGACCGTCCCGGCGACGCAGCCGACCGGGAGCGACAGCAACGGGCAGGACGAGCACGGCACCGCGGGCGGCAGCGGTGCGGGGGACACGCAGGCGAGGGGCACACAGGCCGCCCAGGCCGGCCGGAAGAGCGCGAAGGACGCGAAGGGCGCCGCGGCGGCCCGTGTCCTGTGCAACGGCTCCAACACCACCGTCACCGCCCAGCCGGTCCGCCGCCCCGTCAACCACATGCTGCTCACGGTGAAGAACACCGGGTCGAAGACGTGCGACCTCACCTACTACCCGACGCTGCGCTTCGACGAGATGCAGTGGGCGCCGCAGCCGATCGAGGACTCCCAGCCGCAGGCGGTGACGACCCTGGCCCCCGGCGAGTCCGGCTACGCGGGCGTCTCGCTGTCGGCGGCCGACGGCAGCGGCGAGTGGGGCACCACCGGCCGCAAGCTCACGGTCGGCTTCCAGGGCTACACGCCGAACAGCGACGGCGGCCCCTCGGCGGTCCCGGCCCTGCCGGCCAAGGGCGTGTACTACGACAGCACCCTGAAGGTCACCTACTGGCTGCGCGACATGGACGACGCGCTGTCCTACTGACGACCGGGACCTACTGCTCCTTGAGCTTCTGGGCCACCTCGGTGGCCCAGTAGGTGAGGATGCTGCGCGCACCGGCCCGCCGGATGCCGGTCAGGGACTCCATGATCGCCCGGTCCCGGTCGATCCAGCCCTTCTCGGCGGCGGCCTCGATCATCGAGTACTCGCCGGAGATCTGGTACGCGGCGACCGGCACGTCCACGGCGTCCGAGACGCGGGCGAGGATGTCCAGGTAAGGTCCGGCCGGCTTGACCATCACCATGTCGGCGCCCTCCTCCAGATCGAGGGCGAGCTCGCGCAGCGACTCACGCACGTTCGCGGGATCCTGCTGGTACGTCTTCCGATCCCCTCGCAGGGACGAGCCGACGGCCTCCCGGAAGGGCCCGTAGAAGGCGGAGGCGTACTTCACGGTGTAGGCGAGGATCGCGACGTCCTCGCGCCCGATCTGGTCGAGTGCGTCGCGGACGACCCCGACCTGCCCGTCCATCATCCCGCTGGGACCGACGACATGGGCGCCGGCGTCGGCCTGCACCTGGGCCATCTCGGCGTACCGCTCCAGGGTGGCGTCGTTGTCGACCCGCCCCTGCTCGTCGAGGACGCCGCAGTGCCCGTGGTCGGTGGTCTCGTCGAGGCACAGGTCGGACATGACGAGCAGGTCGTCGCCGACCTCGGCCCGCACGTCCCGCAGGGCGACCTGGAGGATCCCGTCCGGGTCGGTCCCGGGCGTCCCGAGCGCGTCCTTCTTCGACTCCTCCGGCACGCCGAACAGCATGATCCCGGAGATCCCCGCCGCGACCGCCTCCGCCGCGGCCTTCTTCAGACTGTCCCGGGTGTGCTGCACGACCCCCGGCATGGCACCGATCGGCACGGGCTCGCTGACGCCCTCCCGCACGAAGGCCGGGAGAATGAGATCGGCGGGGTGCAGTCGGGTCTCGGCGACCATCCGACGCATCACGGGGTTGGTCCGCAACCGCCGCGGCCGAGTACCGGGAAAAGATCCGTACGTCGTCATGCCCTCTACGCTACGCCCGCCCCGAACCCCCCGATGCCGACGTCCTGTCGGCCCCGGGCGAGCACGCGCACAGCCCCGCAATGCGCCCGGCACCCCCCAGGTCCATCCTGAAACAACAAGGACCCCGACGGCCCCCACACCGTCGCCGTCCCTCCGTACGCCCCCACGGAGGACGCGATGACAACCCACCCCCACACCCCCGACCTCTTCGCCCTCTCGGAGATCAACGGCCCGGTCCTGCGCCCCGGCGACCCCGCCTACGCCGACGAGGTCACCGGCTTCAACCTGGCCGCCCTCCACACCCCGGACGTGGTCGTGGGAGCCACCGGCCCCGACGACGTCGTCACCGCCATGCGCTGGGCACACGCCACCCACACCCCCGTAGCCGTCCAGGCCACCGGCCACGGCGCCAACTTCCCGATCGAGCACGGCCTGCTGATCAGCACGGCCCGTATGACGGACGTGGACGTCGACCCCACCACCCGCACCGCCACCGTCGCCGCGGGCGCGAAGTGGAGCCACGTCATGGCGGCGGCCGCCCCGCACGGCCTGGCGGGCCTGTGCGGCACCTCCACGGACGCGGGCGCCGTCGGCTACACCCTGGGCGGCGGGCTCCCGGTCCTCGGCAGGGCCTACGGCTTCGCCGCCGACCTGGTCCGCTCCTTCCAGGTCGTCACCCCGGACGGGCACCTGCGCGAGGTGGACCCCCGGCACGAACCGGAACTGTTCTGGGCGCTGCGCGGCGGCAAGGGCAACGTAGGCGTCGTCACCTCGATGGTCACCGAACTGCTGCCGCTGCCCCGCCTCTACGGCGGCGGCCTGTACTGCCACGCCGAGCACGCCCGGGCCCTGCTGCGCGCCTGGACGGACTGGACCCGCACCGTCCCCGACGCGATGTGCAGCATGTTCTCGGTCCTGCGCCTGCCGCCGATCCCCCAGATCCCCGAGCCCCTGCGCGGCGGCTTCTGGGCCCGGGTCGCGATCGCCTGGCCGGGCGACACGGCCGAGGGGGAGGCCCTGTTCGCGCCCCTGCGGCAAGCCGCACCCGTGGCCGTCGACCTGGTCGAGGAGATGGACCACGCGGCGCTGGACCGCATCCACATGGAACCGCAGGACCCGCTCCCGGCACGGGAGTGCTGCATGCTCCTGCGCGACCTGCCGCCCGAGGCCGTCGACACGTTCCTGGAGCAGGTCGGCCCCGCGGCCGGCGCCGACCACCCGCTGCTGGTCGCCTCACTGCGCCACATGGGCGGCGCGCTGGCCCGCCCGTCGGCCGTCGAGGACGCCGTCTGCGCCCGCGACGCCCGCTACTTCATGGAATCGGTCGGCATCATGCCGGCCCCACCCGTCGCCGAGGCCGTCGAACAGGCGACGCGCCGCCTGTACAACGCCATGGCCCCGTACGGCACGGGCCGCACCATGGTCAACATCCACGGCACCCCCGGCGACGACCAGGACCGCGCCCGCGCCTGGACCCCGGAGGCCTACGCCCGCCTACGCCACGACAAGGCCGTCTACGACCCGGACAACCTGCTGCGCTACGGCCACGCGGTGACACCCGCGTAGCCGTAGCGACAGGCAATACCCGTAGCGCGGCCGGCGCCGCTCAGGTCGTCGACCGCCTCCGCCGTGCCCCCGGCCGCCGCTCGCTCGGCCGCGTCACCGGGTCCCCGGCCTCCACCGCCGCCGTGCGGCGCTTCGCGCCGAAGTCGGCCAGGGCCTCCGCCAGCTTGTGGACGGACGGCTCGGGAGCCATGACGTCCACCCGCAGCCCGTGCTCCTCGGCGGTCTTCGCCGTGGCGGGGCCGATACACGCGATCACCGTGACGTTGTGCGGCTTGCCGGCGATGCCGACCAGGTTCCGCACGGTGGAGGACGACGTGAACAGCACGGCGTCGAAACCGCCGCCCTTGATCGCCTCACGGGTCTCCGCCGGCGGCGGCGAGGCCCGCACGGTCCGGTAGGCCGTCACGTCGTCGACCTCCCAGCCGAGCTCGATCAGCCCGGCCACCAGCGTCTCCGTGGCGATGTCGGCACGCGGCAGGAACACTCTGTCGATCGGGTCGAAGACCGGGTCGTAGGGCGGCCAGTCCTCCAGCAGACCGGCGGCCGACTGCTCGCCGCTGGGCACCAGGTCCGGCTTCACACCGAACGCGATCAGCGCGTTCGCCGTCTGCTCGCCCACGGCCGCGACCTTGATGCCCGCGAAGGCACGCGCGTCGAGCCCGTACTCCTCGAACTTCTCCCGCACGGCCTTGACCGCGTTGACCGAGGTGAAGGCGATCCACTCGTAGCGGCCCGTGACGAGCCCCTTGACCGCGCGCTCCATCTGCTGGGGCGTGCGCGGCGGCTCGACGGCGATCGTCGGCACCTCGTGCGGCACGGCCCCGTACGACCGCAGCTGGTCGGAGAGCGACGCCGCCTGCTCCTTCGTGCGGGGCACGAGCACCTTCCAGCCGAACAGCGGCTTGGACTCGAACCACGCGAGCTGGTCGCGCTGGGCGGCGGCGGAACGCTCACCGACCACGGCTATGACCGGCCGGCCGCCCTCCGGCGAGGGCAGCACCTTCGCCTGCTTCAGCGTCTGCGCGATCGTGCCGAGCGTGGCGGTCCAGGTGCGCTGCCGCGTGGTCGTACCGGCGACGGTGACCGTCATCGGGGTGTCCGGCTTGCGCCCGGCGGAGACGAGCTCGCCGGCGGCCGCCGCCACGGAGTCCAGCGTCGTGGAGACGACGACCGTGCCGTCCGACGCCCCGACCTCCGTCCAGCACCGGTCCGACGCCGTCCGCGCGTCCACGAACCGCACGTCCGCGCCCTGCGCGTCGCGCAGCGGCACACCGGCGTAGGCGGGCACACCGACGGCGCTCGCGATACCGGGGACGACCTCGAAGGGCACCCCGGCGGCGGCGCACGCCAGCATCTCCTCGGCGGCGTACGTGTCGAGGCCCGGGTCCCCGGACACCGCACGCACGACCCGCCTGCCGCCCCGCGCGGCCTCCATGACAAGATGTGCGGCATCCCGCACCGCGGGGACGGCGGCGGTGGTTGACGTGCCGTCAACTACCGTCAGCTGGGGCGTTCCTGTGCCCGGCGCCGGATCCTGGGAGGGATCGGGATCCGTGTGCACCTCGGAGACGCCTTGCCTGGCGTGCTGACGTACGACGTCGAGCACCTCGTGCTCGGCGACGAGGACGTCCGCGCTCGCCAGCGCCTCCACGGCGCGCAGAGTAAGTAGTCCCGGATCTCCGGGTCCGGCACCCAGGAAGGTGACGTGCCCGTGTTCAGGACCGGCGGAAAGGGTGGTGGGGCTCAATGTGCTCGCTCCCCCATCAGACCGGCCGCGCCCTGGGCGAGCATGTCGGCCGCGAGTTCGCGACCGAGCGCCATTGCCCCGTCGTGCGTCTCGGGCACGGGACCGGTGGTGGACAGCTGCACCATGCGCGTGCCGTCGGTGGTCCCGACGACGGCGCGCAGGCGCATTTCCTTGACAATCTGCCTGTCGGCCTGGGGGTTTCCCCGCTCGAGCGGATCCGAGGGTGGGGGAAGGTCGGCCAGCGCGCCCACGGGGGCACTGCAACCTGCTTCCAGGGCGGCGAGCAGTGATCGCTCGGCCGTCACGGCGATCCGCGTGAACGGGTCGTCGAGTTCGGCGAGCGCGGCGACGAGGTCCGCGTTGCCCGCGGTGCACTCGATCGCCAGGGCCCCCTGGCCGGGGGCGGGCAAAACCGTGTCGACCGACAGGAAGTCGGTCGCTTCGTCGCCGCGGCCGATCCGGTTCAGTCCGGCGGCGGCCAGCACGACGGCGTCGAGCTCCCCACTGCGCACGAACCCGATCCGGGTGTCGACGTTGCCGCGGATCGGGACCGTGGATATGTCCAGGCCGTGGCTGCGGGCGTACGCGTTGAGCTGTGCCATGCGGCGCGGCGAACCCGTACCGATGCGAGCCCCGGAGGGCAGGTCGGTGAACTTCAGGTCGTCCCGCGCGACGATCACGTCCCGCGGGTCCTCGCGCACCGGTACGGCGGCCACGACCAGCTCGTCGGGCTGCGTGGTCGGCAGGTCCTTCAGCGAGTGCACCGCGAAGTCGACCTCGCCCTTGAGCAGTGCGTCGCGCAGGGCGGTCACGAACACGCCGGTGCCGCCGATCTGCGCGAGCTGCTCGCGCGAGACGTCGCCGTACGTGGTGATCTCGACGAGCTCGACGGGCCGTCCGGTCACCCGGCTCACGGCTTCCGCCACCTGCCCGGACTGGGCCATGGCGAGCCTGCTGCGCCGGGTGCCGAGCCTCAGCGTCTTGTCCTTCATGCCGGCCCTCGGTCTCTTGGGGTGGTGCTTTCCTCGGCCCGGGAGACGGCGGCCACCGTCTCCGGGTCGAGGTCGAACAGGGTCCGCAGCGCGTCCGCGTACCCGGCGCCGCCGGGTTCGGCCGCGAGTTGCTTGACCCGCACGGTCGGCGCGTGGAGCAGTTTGTCGACCACGCGCCGCACGGTCTGGGTGATCTCCGCTCGGTGCTTGTCGTCGAGACCGGGCAGCCGTCCGTCCAGCCGGGCGATCTCACCGGCCACGACGTCGGCGGCCATGGTGCGCAGGGCGACCACGGTCGGTGTGATGTGCGCGGCCCGCAGTGCTGCTCCGAAGGCCGCGACCTCGTCGGAGACGATACGCCGGACCTGGTCCACATCGGCAGCCATCGGAGCGCCCGCGGAGGCCTCCGCCAGCGACTCGATGTCCACCAGCCGCACCCCGGCCAGCCGGTGCACGGCCGCGTCGATGTCCCGCGGCATCGCGAGGTCCAGCAGGAAGAGGACCGGCTCGGGCCGCTGCGGCTCCTCGACCGGCTCGGGCCGGCGCCGCTCGGGGATCCGCCCGACGGTGGCGACCGTCGCGGCGAGCGCGGCGATGGCGTCGGTGTCCGCGGCCGGGTCGAGCGTGCCGGCCGGGGCCTGCCGGGCCGGGCCGCCGGCCCGCCGGTCGCCGCCCACCGTGCCGTTGTCCACCCACGCCGCGTGCTGTTCCAGGTCGGCGGCGGCCATCCCGGCCACGGCGGCCTCGCCCAGCACGGAGAACCCGGCGGTGCCCTGCACCGCGGACAGCTCCAGCGGGCAGCCGTCCTCGCTGCCGAGGCTCGTGCCGGACGCACCGCCGTGCTGCGCGCCGGCCGCGGAGCCGGACGCGCCGCCCGGCGCCCCCGGCCCGTCCTCGCCGGGCACGGCCCGCGGCGCGGGCGTACGGCCCTGTATCGCCTCGGCGACCGCCTCGGCCGTCAGGACCAGGCCCGTCGCGCCGGTGCAGGAGACGGCGACGTCGGCACGTGTCAGCTCGGCCGGCACCGACTCCATCGGTACCGCGCGGGCCGCCACGTCCGTGTCGTCGCCGTCCATGAGGATCTCGGCGAGGCGCTCGGCCCGGTCGAAGGTGCGGTTGGCGACGACGATCTCGGCGACCCCGGCCCGCGCGAGCGTGGCCGCGGCCAGGGAGGACATCGACCCCGCCCCGATGACCAGGGCCCTCTTGCCCCGGGCCCACTGCTGTACGTCCCCGCCCCGGGCCAGCTGCTCCAGGCCGAAGGTGACCAGGGACTGCCCGGCGCGGTCGATGCCGGTCTCGGAGTGGGCGCGCTTGCCGACCCGCAGGGCCTGCTGGAACAGGTCGTTGAGCAGACGGCCGGCGGAGTGCACCTCCTGCGCCCGGGCCAGGGCGTCCTTGATCTGGCCGAGGATCTGCCCCTCGCCGACGACCATCGAGTCGAGCCCGCAGGCCACCGAGAACAGGTGGTGGACGGCCCGGTCCTCGTAGTGCACGTAGAGATAGGGAGTGAGCTCCTCGAGACCGACCCCGCTGTGCTGGGCGAGCAGCGTGGACAGCTCGGCGACACCGGCGTGGAACTTGTCCACGTCGGCGTAGAGCTCGATGCGGTTGCAGGTGGCGAGCACCGCGGCCTCGGCGGCCGGCTCGGCGGCGACCGTGTCCTGGAGCAGCTTGACCTGCGCGTCCGCGGTCAGCGCGGCCCGCTCCAGCACGCTGACCGGGGCGCTGCGGTGACTGAGTCCGACGACGAGGAGGCTCATGCCGGCATCACGGCGGGCATGTCCCCGTCGGGCCCCTGGTCGGCCGAGTCGCTGCGGGCGGCTGCGGCGGTGGGTACGCCGCCGTCGGAGGAGGCGGCCTCCTCCCCTGCCTTGCGCTGCTCGTGGAAGGCGAGGATCTGCAGCTCGATGGAGAGGTCGACCTTGCGTACGTCGACGCCCTCGGGGACGGACAGCACGGTCGGCGCGAAGTTCAGGATGGAGGTGACACCGGCGGCCACGAGCCGGTCGCAGACGGCCTGTGCGGCACCGGCGGGGGTGGCGATGACACCGATCGACACGCCGTTGTCCTGGATGATCTTCTCCAGGTCGTCGGAGTGCTGCACCGGGATCCCGGCGACGGGCTTGCCGGCCATGGCCGGGTCGGCGTCGATGAGCGCGGCGACGCGGAATCCGCGGGAGGCGAAGCCGCCGTAGTTGGCGAGGGCGGCGCCGAGGTTTCCGATACCGACGATCACAACCGGCCAGTCCTGGGTGAGCCCCAGTTCACGGGAGATCTGGTACACGAGATACTCGACGTCGTAGCCGACACCCCTGGTCCCGTAGGAGCCGAGGTAGGAGAAGTCCTTGCGCAGCTTCGCGGAGTTGACCCCCGCCGCGGCCGCGAGCTCCTCGGAGGAGACCGTGGGGACCGAGCGCTCCGACAGCGCGGTCAGAGCGCGGAGGTACAGCGGAAGCCGGGCGACGGTGGCCTCGGGAATCCCTCGGCTGCGGGTCGCCGGTCGGTGAGTTCGGCCAGTTGCCACGGTGCTCCTGCGGGTAGAGCGGGGCTGTAGGCGGTCATACGTCCCTACATGACCGCCCCGTCGAATGCAGGCTATGTCTTTGTGAACGCGTGCACAAAGATGGTGTCCGATTTGCCCGGCCAACGTGACCGGGGTCACGCGCCCCCGGCGCGCGCGCAGGGAACCCGCGCCTGGGCGCCACCGTCCCTTGTCTTCTGGGGGCAAAACCGCACACTCTCCTCAGTGAATCCCGCCCCCGAGACCAAGCCGCCATCGATCCTAAGCGACCTGGCGGGCTTCTTTGGACTGCTCGGTCAGTCGCTCACCGGGCGGGATCAGTCGGTCAGCGCCTTGCGCAGACGACCCTCGTTCACACGCCAGAACGTGTGCTGCCTGCCGTCCACCAGCACGACCGGGATCTGCTCCCAGTACTGGTCGTGCAGTTCCCGATCCTCGGTGATGTCCTTCTGTTCCCAGGGGACTCCCAGATCACCACACACCTTCTCCACAACGACCTGTGCGTCATCACACAGATGGCAGCCGGGCTTGCGGATCAGGGTGACGAGCCGGTCACCGGAGGGCCTGCGACGGAAGAGGGGACTCATGTCGGCCATTGTCGCGCGCCCGCGGACAAGCGGAACCCCCGCGAAGGCCCCGGCGGACACGCCGGACGCGCCCGACCCGCACGGCGTCTTTTGACGACATGCTTGCCGAGAGTTCACACGCCCCCAACCTTCCGGCTCCGGAACCCCCGAACAAACTGGCTATGCTCACGCCATGGCCGCTCTCGGATGGCTCACTCCCCGTAGGCGCTCCGCCACGGCGCGGAGCGTTTTGGCAGGCGAGGCCTCGGCGGAGGCAGCCCGCAAGTCCACGCAGGAAGCCGTCGGCACGGCCGAGGAACCGCAGTTCCCGGTGCACGGCGACGACCGGGCCGCCGCCTTCTTCGACCTGGACAACACCGTCATGCAGGGCGCGGCCCTCTTCCACTTCGGGCGGGGCCTGTACAAGCGGAAGTTCTTCGAGACGCGCGAGCTGGCGAAGTTCGCCTGGCAGCAGGCGTGGTTCCGCCTCGCCGGGGTCGAGGATCCCGAGCACATGCAGGAGGCCCGCGACTCGGCCCTGTCGATCGTGCAGGGCCACCGCGTCGCCGAACTGCAGTCGATCGGCGAGGAGATCTACGACGAGTACATGGCCGAGCGCATCTGGCCCGGCACCCGCGCCCTCGCCCAGGCCCACCTGGACGCCGGCCAGAAGGTGTGGCTGGTGACGGCCGCCCCCGTCGAGATCGCCACGGTCATCGCCCGCCGCCTCGGCCTGACCGGCGCCCTCGGCACGGTCGCCGAGTCCGTCGACGGCGTCTACACCGGCAAGCTCGTCGGCGAACCGCTGCACGGCCCCGCCAAGGCCGAGGCCGTCCGCGCCCTGGCCGCCGCCGAGGGCCTGGACCTCGGCCGCTGCGCCGCCTACAGCGACTCGCACAACGACATCCCGATGCTCTCCCTGGTCGGCCACCCCTACGCCATCAACCCGGACAGCAAGCTGCGCAAGCACGCCCGGCAGCTGGACTGGCGTCTGCGCGACTACCGCACGGGCCGCAAGGCGGCCAAGGTCGGCATCCCGGCCGCGGCGGGCGTCGGCGCGGTCGCGGGCGGCACGGCGGCCGCCATCGCCCTGCACCGTCGGCGCCGCTGACGACCTGATCAAACCGGGACACGGATGTTTGCGGCCTGACAATCGCCGTAAATCCAACTGGCGTACCCCCACAACCTCCCCTCCAGTCCTCTTGGCTGCACACGGCCACAACACGCCCTGCACTCAGCCACAATCCGAAGCATTTCGGTCGCCAACCGATCACGCTCCGGCACTTGATCAGGCGTCAATCGGTTACGGAAGCGACGTAATCGATGATTTGAGCAACTCGGTGTAGCAGCGCCTGCACGAAGCGTTATTCTCCTCAGACGCAAACCGGTACCCCTCCGTCGCTACGACGGGTGAAAGGTCCCGCACTGCACGTGATGGAAGCTCTGCCTCTGGGAGTCCCGTGTACCCACACGTCGGGGTTGACGCCTCGGGCCTGGCTACGCTGCGCGCAACGGTCAACGACCTGTTGCGCGGCTTCGTCCCCACCGCGTACGCCGTCCCCGCATTCGCCACCGCCGCGCCCGTAGGCCCTTGCTACGCACTGGCCGACGGCAGCGCCGCGGTCGGCAGACGAGGGCGCCCCTCCGGCGCGGCCACCGCACGCCGGCCTGCCGCGGACAGCGACAGCGCCCGGATGATGGACCTCGTGGAGCGCGCCCAGGCCGGCGAGGCCGACGCCTTCGGCCGCCTCTACGACCAATACAGCGACACCGTCTACCGGTACATCTACTACCGGGTCGGAGGAAAGGCGACCGCCGAGGACCTCACCAGCGAGACCTTCCTGCGGGCCCTGCGCCGCATCGGCACCTTCACCTGGCAGGGCCGCGACTTCGGCGCCTGGCTCGTGACCATCGCCCGCAACCTCGTCGCGGACCACTTCAAGTCCAGCCGGTTCCGCCTGGAGGTCACCACCGGCGAGATGCTCGACGCCAACGAGGTCGAGCGCTCCCCCGAGGACTCCGTCCTGGAGTCCCTCTCCAACGCCGCCCTGCTCGACGCCGTACGGCGGCTCAACCCCCAGCAGCAGGAGTGCGTGACGCTCCGCTTCCTCCAAGGCCTCTCCGTGGCCGAGACCGCCCGGGTGATGGGCAAGAACGAGGGCGCCATCAAGACCCTCCAGTACCGGGCCGTCCGCACCCTCGCCCGGCTGCTCCCGGAAGACGCCCGCTGACCGGCGGGCACGCTCGGCGACACCCAACTCACGGACCGTGAAAGTCCGTTGGCTCCGGCATCCGTTCAGCCGGAGTCCGTAACCCAAGTGCCACACCGCTCGTTGTGCGGAATGCAGGCTCCCTGTGGTCACCCCCTGGCTGGCTCCGGTCACTCGATCGTGTGGTCGTGGTCGGGGTGTGCAACCCTCAGGACCCCCTGGGGAGTCGACCGTCATGACGAGAGGAGGTGCCGCCAGTGATCGCGAACGTATCGGCGCACCGGCGGGCGAACGCCTTCGCCCAGGCCCTGGAGGAGCAGTCCGAGCAGGGCCCGGCGGCCGAGCAGCCCGAAGGATCGGCACCGGCCCCGGCCGGCGCGGAATCGAGCGAACAGGCCCGCCATCTGGCGCTCGCCTCGGGGCTCGGCGCGTTGCCCAAGCCGGAGCTCGACCCGGAGGTCAAGGTCGTCCAGCGGGCCCAGCTGGTGGCCGCGTTCGAGGCCATGCTCCAGGAGGGCACCGCGGGCGGCGGGGCGACGGACAGCGCGGTCCCCGAACAGCGGTCCCGGGCCCGCGGGGCGCACCGCGCGGGTTCACTGAAGAAGTTGCGGCCGCGTTCCCGGCTCGCCAAGGGCCTCACCGCGGGCGGACTCAGCGTCGGGGTCGCCGCGAGCGCCTTCGGCGGGGTCTCCGCCGCCAGCTCGGACGCCCTTCCCGGCGACTCGCTCTACGGCCTCAAGCGCGGCATCGAGGACGTCAAGCTCGGGCTCGCCGACGGGGCGGACGAGCGCGGCCGGGTCTATCTCGACCACGCCTCCACCCGGCTCAGCGAAGCGCGCCGCCTGATGGAGCGGGGCCGCAGCGGCCCCCTGGACCACGAGTCCGTCGGCGAGATCCGCCGTGCCCTGTCCGGCATGCGGCACGACGCGTCGGAGGGCCACCGGCTGCTGAGCGAGGCGTACCAGCGCGACCCGGACTCACTCGGCCCCATCCAGGCCCTGTCCGCGTTCTCCCGCTCCCACCGCCAGGCCTGGGGCGAACTGCGCGAGCGACTGCCCGTCCAGCTCGGCGACGTCAGCCGGGAGGTGTCGTCCGTCTTCGACGCCATAGACGAGGACGTCGCCCCGCTGCGCTCCCTGCTGCCCGAGCCCCCGGCCACCGGCGGCGGCGACGGCAAGCGGCAGGGCGTCTCCGAGTCCGCTCCCGGCGGCTCCTCGGGCACGGGCCGCTCGACCCGCCCCAGCGACAGCGGCGGCGGGCACAGCGACGAGCACAGTACCGGCGGCGGCCACCGCAGCGGCAGCCCCAGCCGCTCGGCCGGCTCCGGTGACGACAGCGACGGCCTGCTCGGCGGCAACACCGGCGGCCTGCTCGACCCGCCGAAGAACAGCGAGACCAGCACCTCCCCGTCCGCGGGGGGCAACACACCCGTCCCCGAGCCGGATGTGACCCTCCCACCCCTGCTGCCCGGCCTGCTGCCCGGCCTGGGCATCGACGGCGAGGACGCGGACTAGGCAGCGCCATGACAGCGGGGGCGCCCCTTCGGCAGGGGCGCCCCCGTCGTCGTACGCGAAGCGTCAGAAGAACACCGACCGCCGCTGCACGAGCAATTTGTAGAGCGTGTGCTGGATCTGCTCCCTGACCTGGTCGGTCAGGTTGAACATCAGCATCGGGTCCTCCGCCGCCTCCGGCGGATAGCCGTCCGTGGGGATCGGCTCGCCGAACTGGATCGTCCACTTGGTCGGCAGCGGAATCGCTCCGAGCGGACCCAGCCACGGGAACGTCGGCGTGATCGGGAAGTACGGGAAACCCAGCAGCCGCGCGACCGTCTTGGCGTTGCCGATCATCGGGTAGATCTCCTCGGCCCCGACGATCGAGCAGGGCACGATCGGCGTCCCCGCCCGCAGTGCCGTCGAGACGAAACCGCCGCGGCCGAAGCGCTGCAGCTTGTAGCGGTCCGCGAAGGGCTTGCCGAGACCCTTGAAGCCCTCCGGCATCACCCCGACCAGCTCGCCCTGCTCCAGCAGCCGGGAGGCGTCCTCGGCGCACGCCAGGGTGTGACCCAGCTTGCGGGCCAGCTCGTTGACCACCGGCAGCATGAACACCAGGTCGGCGGCCAGAAGTCGCAGATGCCGGCCCGCCGGGTGGTTGTCGTGCACGGCGACCTGCATCATCAGGCCGTCCATCGGCAGGGTGCCGGAGTGGTTGGCGACGATCAGGGCACCGCCCTCGGACGGGATGTTCTCGACGCCCTTCACCTCGACCCGGAAGTACGTGTCGTACAGCGGGCGCAGCAGCGACATCAGGACCTGGTCGGTGAGTTCCTCGTCGTAGCCGAAGTCGTCGACCTCGTAGTCCCCGGTGAGGCGGCGGCGCAGGAACGCCAGGCCGCCCGCGATCCGCCGTTCCAGCCCGCCCCCGCCGTCCCGGGAGGGCTCCGGCGGCTGTTCATCGGAAGTCACAGGAACATCATCCTGCGGAACGGCACCGGTGGGCAGGGGCCGCACCTCACGCACCGGCACGGACTCCGCGCCCGGGCGGCGGTTCCCGGCGCTCCGGCGCCGCTGGGGACGCTGCGCGGCGCTCCCCCGGGACCGGTCGTCGTCGAACGGAATGACCTTGGCGTCCGCCATCGTTGATGCGCTCCTCAGTTGGCGCTCTGCGTCGGGGAGTGTCCGCCGCCCGCGAGGGGCAGGCCGGCGATCCGGTCGACGGCCCCCGCGAGGGCCTCCGGCGGAAGGAGTCCGGGGCCCTGGCTGCGGGCGAAGTCCGCGAACGTCTCCGCGGTCGTGTACTTGGGCTGGAATCCCAGCGTCTCGCGCATCTGGCCCGTGGCCACCACCCGGCCGTGCGTGAGCAGCCGGATCTGCTCGGGCGAGAAATCCGTCATCCCCAGCGTACGCACCAGCGAGCCCGCCCAGGTGACGGCCGGCAGCAGCAGGGGCACGGTGGGGCGGCCCAGGCGCCGGGAGCACTGCGAGAGCAGCAGCACACCGTCGCCGGCGATGTTGAAGGTGCCGCTGTTGAGCGTGCCGCGCCGGGGCTCGTGGGAGCCGAGCCGCAGCACCTCGATCACGTCGTCCTCGTGCACGAACTGCAGCCTGGGGTCGTAGCCGAAGACGGTCGGCAGGACCGGCAGCGCGAAGTACGACGCGAGCGGGGTGTCCGCGGTCGGGCCGAGGATGTTGGCGAACCGCAGCACGCACACGGCCACGTCGGGCCGGCGGCGCGCGAAGCCGCGGACGTAGCCCTCGACCTCGACGGTGTCCTTGGCGAAGCCCCCGCTGGGCAGGGACTTGGGCGGGGTCGTCTCGGTGAACACGGCCGGGTCGCGGGGCGCGGAGCCGTAGACGTTCGTGCTGGACTTCACGACCAGCCGCTGCACGGCCGGGGACTTCTGGCAGGCACCGAGCAGCTGCATGGTGCCGATGACGTTGGTCTCCTTCAGGGAGGTCCGGTTGCCGCTGCCCAGCGGCGTGCCGGTCACGTCGAGGTGGACGATCGTGTCGGCGCCCGTCTCGGCGAGCACCCGCGCGATGCCGGGCTGCCGGATGTCGGCCTGGACGAAGTCCGCACCGCCCAGATGGTGCTCGGGCGGCACCGCGTCCACGGCGACGACCCGGTCGACGTCGGGGTCCCGCTGGATCCGCCGGACGAACCGGCCCCCCAGCTGGCGGGCCACTCCGGTCACGAGCACGACCTTGCCCAAGATCAGCGCCTTCCTTCCGAACTCCTCGTCCCCGCCGCGTTCCCCCGTGGGGCCAACTTAGCGGGTTGGTGTTGCGCTGTGATGACCGCCCGATGCGCGAAGTGACCGAAGCCAGCCGGACGCAGGAGCCGCGGCCGGAGCCGGTGGCCGGACGCGGATATGCGTGTGGCCCCCCACCGGTGGTGGGGGGCCACAGCAACGCTCTCGCGGCGTGCGCGTCGCGAACTTACTTCTTGTTGCGACGCTGGACGCGCGTGCGCTTGAGCAGCTTGCGGTGCTTCTTCTTAGCCATCCGCTTGCGCCGCTTCTTGATAACAGAGCCCACGACTACCCTCGCTCACTTCTCATCACTCGGTGTTTGGGCGCCATGGGCCCATACGACCTACGAGGGGCCAGCCTACCCGTCCGAGCGCTGAGGTCGTAATCGAGGAGGCCGGAGGGATCCCCGAGTGCCCTGTGGGGGGATCGCCCCGGCCCTGCCGTCAGGCGGTTTCCACCCCCACGTAACTCTCGCGGAGGTACTCGTGAACCGCTTGCTCCGGGACGCGGAAGGACCGCCCCACACGGATCGCGGGCAGATGACCGCTGTGCACCAGGCGGTACACGGTCATCTTCGACACTCGCATCACCGAGGCGACTTCCGCCACGGTAAGGAACTGAACCTCGTTCAGAGGCCTCTCGCCAGCTGCAGCCATGACACACCTGAACCTTCCGCACTCGACGGCCACCGGCTTCCCCTTCCGGTGACTCTTCGTCGCTGCGTGCTCACTCCCCAATGTAGGGGCCAGTGATGCGAGTGGGGAAGAGGTGCACCCATCGGCGGCCTACTGTGACAGACACGCCCGATTGAGTACGTAGCGGGTAAGCGGCAGGTAGTAATCGGACCGCACGCCGTCATCAAGTGGAACGACGACGGACACGGACCCCTCGACCTCCCCCACGAACAGCGCCGGGTCGTCCGTATCGGCCGGCCCGATGGCCTCGAACCCCAGCTGACCTGCCCCGCAGACCCACCCGTGGTCCCCGATCACCAGCTCGGGCAACGGCCCGCCGGCCTCCGCGCAAGCGGCGAGCACGGTACGAACCGGGAGAGGTGAGTGCGTATGTGCGCCGGGCTCACAACCGGGGCGTTCGGGGTCCGGGGTCCGCACGAGCGCGACTCCTCGTACGTAGTCGAGGTTGTGCGTACGTAGACCGAACCGGGTCGTTATGTCGACACGGCGACCCTGCGCAGGGGTGAGGACGGCACATCCCGCCGCCGACAGAGCGTCTGCCAGAGCGCCGTAGAAACCGAGCAGCCGGTGCGGGTGCCCGGTGCCGAGAAGCACGGGGGCACCCCGCCGGGCGGCCTCGGCGAGACGTTCCGCGAAGGCGTCCAGCGCCGCCACGGTCCGCTCCGGATCGATCACGTCCTGACCGGAAACCTGCCGCGAATCGGCCGAAACACCACACCGGTCCGCCATCAGCTCGAGCAACTCACGCTGTCTCCACACCCCTTCGGGATCGATCCCGAGCAGCACCCGCGGGTCCCGGGCCGCGAAGAGCCGGTAACTGCGCAGGCTCTCCTCCCGCGAGGTCGCCACGGTACCGGCGAGCCGCGCGCCCACCAGGTGCGCACGCAGGGCTTCGGTGGTCAGCACATGAAGATCGTGCGTGACCGTCACTCCACCTGTCCCGAGAACACGCGAACACCGCACGGTCGGCCCATGACCGGCTCCGCCGGACCGGGTCGCAGGAGCCACAGGCCTTACGTCAGCAGCCCCCGCAGCGGGAACACCGCCCGCCGGGCCGCCAGCACCGCCTGGTCCAGCCGGTCCGCCGGATCGTAGCCCTCCTCCCAGCCGGACCAGGACAGCGGCCACCGCCCGTCCGTCATCCGCGCCGGGGCCAACTGCCGCGTCCTCGCGAACACTTCCTGCCGCCAGCCCTCGGGGATCATCGCCTCGGGCTCCACGGGCCGGCCGGCTGCGATCGCGACCAGATGCGTCCACGAACGCGGCACGACGTCCACCACCGCGTAACCACCTCCGCCCAGGGCCACCCACCGCCCGTCGGCGTACTCGTGGGCCAGGTCGTGACAGGCCGCCTGCACCGCCCGCTGCGCGTCCAGCGACACCGCCAGGTGCGCCAGCGGATCCTCGAAGTGCGTGTCCGCCCCGTGCTGCGTCACCAGCACCTGGGGCCGGAAGTCGGCGATCAGCTCCGGCACGATCGCGTGGAACGCCCGCAGCCACCCGGCATCCCCCGTCCCGGCCGGCAGCGCCACGTTCACCGCCGAGCCCTCCGCCGAGTCCGCCCCGGTCTCCTCCGGCCACCCGGTCTGCGGGAACAGCGTCCGCGGATGCTCGTGCAGCGAGATCGTCAGAACCCGCGGGTCCTCCCAGAACGCCGCCTGCACCCCGTCCCCGTGATGCACGTCGACATCGATGTACGCCACCCGTTCCGCCCCGAGCTCCAGCAGCCGCGCGATCGCCAGCGAGGCGTCGTTGTAGATGCAGAACCCTGACGCACCGCCCGGCATCGCGTGGTGCAGCCCGCCCGCGAAGTTCACCGCGTGCAGCGCCTCACCCCGCCACACCGCCTCCGCCGCCCCCACCGACTGCCCGGCGATCAGCGCCGACACCTCGTGCATCCCCGCGAACGCCGGATCGTCCATCGTCCCCAGCCCGTACGACTGGTCCGCCGCCCCCGGATCCGCGGACGCGGCCTTCACCGCCCCGATGTAGTCCTGCCGGTGGACGAGCTTCAGCGTCGACTCCCCGGCCGCCCTCGCGGCGACCACGTCCACCTCGCGGTCCAGCCCGAAGGCGTCGACCAGTTTCCGGGTCAGGGCGAGCCGGACGGGGTCCATCGGATGCCCCGGACCGAAGTCATACCCCGTTACTGCCTCGTCCCACATCAGCTGTGCGCGGCCGCTCATGCCCGCCACCGTATCGGTCCGGTTGAGCTCCGAACGACCGGGCGTACACCAGCGTCACCAGCACCAACACCATCGGCACCAGCATGGCCCCGCGGTAGCTCCACAGATCGCCGAGCGCCCCGACCAGCGGCGAACCGACCAGGAAGCCCACGTAGTTGAAGACGTTCAGCCGCGCCACGGCCGCATCCGAAGCCCCCGGGAAGAGCCTCCCGGCCGCCGCGAACGTCTGCGGCACCAGCACGCACAACCCCAGCCCCAGCAGCGTGAACCCCAGCATCCCGACCCACGCCCCGGGCGCGGCGGCCACCACGGCGAACCCGCCCGCCGCCACCAGCGCACCGGCCCGCACCACCGCGACCGCCCCGAACCGCCGCACCCCGAAGTCGCCGATCGTCCGCCCCAGCAGCGTGGTGACCATGTACACGTTGAACGGCACCGTTGCCATCTGCTCCGAGCTTCCCAGCACGTCCTGCAGATACTTGGCACTCCAGTTGGAGACCGTCGAGTCCCCGATGTACGCGACGGTCATCACCAGACACAGCGGCAGCAGCCACGTGAAGACGACCGCGCCTCCCTCCCCGGTCTGCCCTTCCGCGCCGGGCGCCGCACCCCGGTCGTCGACATACCAACGGCTCCCCACCAGCACCGCCGGCAGCAGCATCAGCACGACCGGCAGATACGACACCCACAACGCCAGATGCCAGTGCGCTCCCGCCCAGGCCAGCGAGGCCCCGACGATCCCGCCCAGGCTGTAGGCCGCGTGGAAACTGAGCATGATGCTGCGCCCGTACGCCCGCTGCAGACTCACGCCGAGCATGTTCATCGAGGCGTCCAGCACCCCTACGGCAAGCCCGAACGCCGCGAGCGCGACGCCGAGTTCCACCATCCGCTCCCCGGCCCCGACGCCGAGCAGCGCCAGCAGCACCACGGGCTGGGACCACCGCAGCAGCCGGCTCGGCGGCATCCGCTTCACCAGCCGCTCCGTGGTCACGCTCCCGACCCCGGCGAGGACCGGAACGGCGGCCAGAAACGCGGGCAGCAGCGCGTCGGAGACCCCGTAGCGGTTCTGGATGGCCGGGATCCTCGTCACGAGCAGAGCGAAGGCGACACCCTGCACCAGGAAGCCGAACGCCAGCGAGGCCCTGCCGCGCCGCAGCACATCTGTCATGGCGGCGAGCGTAGGGCCCTGGCTTACCCGTGGGTAGATCCAGCCAAAGGTGAATTTCCCTCAGCTCTGCTTGGCGGTCACCAGATCCGCGGTGGCGAGACCGCTCTCGAGAGAGGCATCCGAGCGGCCGGCGCCCGTCCGCGCCTCGGCGTGCTTGTCGTTGTCCGTCCCCGCCTTGGCCTCCGCGACGACCATCGCGGCCATCGGACCGACGCCCAGCGCCCCGCCGACCACGAAGCCCAGTCCCATGGCGACGACCATGATCACATTCCCGAACCACACCATGGTGTCCACCGGCAGGGTGTACGCCGCCACCACGCGCACCACACACTCGGCGAGCAGTACGACCCCCCACACCAGCGAGAACGTCCGCTCGGCCCGCCGAAACCGCGCCGACCCGGCATGCAGCCGCGCCCAGGCGGTCTCCCGGCCCGCGTCCCCCTTCACCACCCAGGGCTTCATCCCTGCGGTCATCAAGGGCTTGCCGAGCGCCACGGAGACAATGACGCCGATCCCGATCGTGCTGCTGACCGCGCTGTCCTTGACGATCATCAGCCGTGGGTCACCGGCCACGAAACCGAGCAGCAGGGAGACGACGTTCACGAGGAGGATGAGCGCGGCCAGCCCGTTGACCTCACGGGACCTCACCACACCCCACCCGGTCCGCACGGCGGGCACGACGCTGCTCAGGCCGAGCGCCACGAGGGTGCTCATCCCGAGGCCGTTCTTCAGGAGGTAGTACGCCCCGAGGGGCACCGCCACGTCGAGGAGCAACGGCGCGAAGTTCCGCAGCACACTCCGGCTGTTGGTGTCGCTTCCCTTGGCGTTCCCCGTGTTCGTCGTCATGCACCCAGCTTCGCGGCCGGCACGGGATCGCCGGTAGAAACGATCATCCGGTCCCCGGCATGACAAATGTCAGAGCAGCAGGTCGGCCAACTCCGCCATGTCGGAGAAGAGTTGAGTGGCACCCGCGAGCCGGTCGGCCGGCGTCATCGCGGTGAACCCGTACACGTCCATCCCGGCAGCGACGGCCGCCCGTACTCCCAGCGGACTGTCCTCGACGACGACGCACCGCTCGGGCGCGGCCCCCATCCGCTCGGCCGCGTACAGAAACAGGTCGGGAGCCGGCTTGCCGCGCCCGACGTCCTGCGAGCTGAAGATGCGCTCCTCGTCGAACCACCGGTCGAGCCCGGTCGTCCGGTGCCCCACTCGGATCCGCTCATGGCTCCCGGAGGATGCCACGCAGTACGGCACAGCGTCCGCGGTGAGCCTCTGCAGCACCTGTTCGGCGCCGGCCACGGGCTTCAACTCCTCCTCGAAGGCCGCGAAGACCCGCTCGTGGAACACGTCGTCGAAGTTCTCCGGCAACAGCTGCCCGGTACGTTCTTGGATCAGATCGTGTACGCGGTGCATGGCAGCGCCCATGTAGTCACGCAGGGAGTCCTCGTAGGACGTGGGGTGTCCGAGCTCGGTCAGATAGGCGGCCAGGAGCCGGTTGGAGATCGGCTCACTGTCGACGAGGACACCGTCGTTATCGAAGATCACGAGGTCATGGCGCATAACCCGAGCCTAAACGCAGAAAACCCCCGCATCCGAAGATGCGGGGGTTTTCCCAAAAATTGTTCGGCGGCGTCCTACTCTCCCACAGGGTCCCCCCTGCAGTACCATCG
>NZ_LGEA01000079.1 GCF_001280065.1 Streptomyces sp. NRRL B-1140 | reverse complement strand
ACTCAAAGGAATTGACGGGGGCCCGCACAAGCGGCGGAGCATGTGGCTTAATTCGACGCAACGCGAAGAACCTTACCAAGGCTTGACATACACCGGAAAGCATTAGAGATAGTGCCCCCCTTGTGGTCGGTGTACAGGTGGTGCATGGCTGTCGTCAGCTCGTGTCGTGAGATGTTGGGTTAAGTCCCGCAACGAGCGCAACCCTTGTCCCGTG
>NZ_LGEA01000078.1 GCF_001280065.1 Streptomyces sp. NRRL B-1140 | reverse complement strand
AGCTGTCGAAGGTGGGACTGGCGATTGGGACGAAGTCGTAACAAGGTAGCCGTACCGGAAGGTGCGGCTGGATCACCTCCTTTCTAAGGAGCACTTCTAGGCTGCTTCGGCAGTCCAGAGGCCAGTACATCAGCGAACGTCTGATGCTGGTTGCTCATGGGTGGAACGTTGACTACTCGGCACGATCCAGGATGGATCAGGCGCTAGTACTGCC
>NZ_LGEA01000077.1 GCF_001280065.1 Streptomyces sp. NRRL B-1140 | reverse complement strand
ATTCGGACTCGCTTTCGCTACGGCTTCCCCACACGGGTTAACCTCGCAACACACCGCAAACTCGCAGGCTCATTCTTCAAAAGGCACGCAGTCACGAGACACCAGCAAGCTGATGTCCGACGCTCCCACGGCTTGTAGGCACACGGTTTCAGGTACTATTTCACTCCCCTCCCGGGGTACTTTTCACCATTCCCTCACGGTACTATCCGCTATC
>NZ_LGEA01000076.1 GCF_001280065.1 Streptomyces sp. NRRL B-1140 | reverse complement strand
GATAGCGGATAGTACCGTGAGGGAATGGTGAAAAGTACCCCGGGAGGGGAGTGAAATAGTACCTGAAACCGTGTGCCTACAAGCCGTGGGAGCGTCGGAACAAGGCTTGCCTTGTTCTCGTGACTGCGTGCCTTTTGAAGAATGAGCCTGCGAGTTTGCGGTGTGTTGCGAGGTTAACCCGTGTGGGGAAGCCGTAGCGAAAGCGAGTCCGAAT
>NZ_LGEA01000075.1 GCF_001280065.1 Streptomyces sp. NRRL B-1140 | reverse complement strand
ACTCAAAGGAATTGACGGGGGCCCGCACAAGCGGCGGAGCATGTGGCTTAATTCGACGCAACGCGAAGAACCTTACCAAGGCTTGACATACACCGGAAACGTCCAGAGATGGGCGCCCCCTTGTGGTCGGTGTACAGGTGGTGCATGGCTGTCGTCAGCTCGTGTCGTGAGATGTTGGGTTAAGTCCCGCAACGAGCGCAACCCTTGTCCCGTG
>NZ_LGEA01000074.1 GCF_001280065.1 Streptomyces sp. NRRL B-1140 | reverse complement strand
GATTCCGGGAGTAGTGGCGAGCGAAACTGGATGAGGCTAAACCGTATACGTGTGAGACCCGGCAGGGGTTGCGTATGCGGGGTTGTGGGATCTCTCTTCCACGGTCTGCCGGCCGTGGGACGAGTCAGAAACCGTTGATGTAGGCGAAGGACATGCGAAAGGTCCGGCGTAGAGGGTAAGACCCCCGTAGTCGAAACGTCAGCGGCTCGTTTGAGA
>NZ_LGEA01000073.1 GCF_001280065.1 Streptomyces sp. NRRL B-1140 | reverse complement strand
CTTCACCACCGCGTAGATCGCGACCAGGAGGTCCACCGACCGCGGGATCTTCACCGCGACCAGCCGCTCCGGACCCGCGCCCTGCTCCACCAGCCAGTGCGCCAGCCGGTTCGCCCGCCGGTTGAACTCCCCGTACGTCAGCGATCCTTCCTCACCGACCAGCGCCACCCGCTCCGGATCCCGCGCCACCTGCGCCTCGAACGCACCCGGCAACGT
>NZ_LGEA01000072.1 GCF_001280065.1 Streptomyces sp. NRRL B-1140 | reverse complement strand
GATTCCGGGAGTAGTGGCGAGCGAAACTGGATGAGGCTAAACCGTATACGTGTGAGACCCGGCAGGGGTTGCGTATGCGGGGTTGTGGGATCTCTCTTCTGTCGTCTGCCGGCGACAGGACGAGTCAGAAACCGTTGATGTAGGCGAAGGACATGCGAAAGGTCCGGCGTAGAGGGTAAGACCCCCGTAGTCGAAACGTCAGCGGCTCGTTTGAGA
>NZ_LGEA01000071.1 GCF_001280065.1 Streptomyces sp. NRRL B-1140 | reverse complement strand
GCGCAGACGCAGTACGGGCCGGTGCAGGTGCGGGTGACCGTGACCGGCGGCAAGATCACCAAGGCCGAGGCGGTCCAGGCCCCCAAGGGCGGCCGCAGCGACCAGATCACCTCCTCGTCCGTCCCCCGCCTCAACCAGGCGGCCGTGGCGGCCGGTACCGCGGACATCGACGCGGTGTCGGGCGCCACGTACACCAGCGCCGGCTACAAGAAGTCCCT
>NZ_LGEA01000070.1 GCF_001280065.1 Streptomyces sp. NRRL B-1140 | reverse complement strand
TCGCGCCCCGCCTGTCGTTCTTCTTCGTCGCCCGCACGACGATCCTGGAGGAGGTGGCCAAGTTCCGTGCGGCGCGCCGGATCTGGGCCCGGGTGATGCGTGAGGAATTCGGGGCGAAGAATCCGAAGTCGCTGATGCTGCGCTTCCACACCCAGACGGCCGGGGTGCAGCTGACCGCCCAGCAGCCCGAGGTCAACCTGGTGCGCGTCGCCGTGCAGGGACTG
>NZ_LGEA01000069.1 GCF_001280065.1 Streptomyces sp. NRRL B-1140 | reverse complement strand
CGTTAGTCCGCCGGGGTGTCTGCCGCGGGTTGGAACTCGAGGGGATTTGGGGGTTGGGTTGAGCGGCGGGCCCCGCCGGTGGAGTCCACCGGGTACTCGTACAGGTAGTCGCCGAGGTGGAACACCACGTCGACGTCCTCCTGCGCCAGATGCCGGAAGGCCGTGAAATAGCCGTCCTGGTAGGCCTGGCAGGCCACGGCGGCCAGCCGCATGGTCCCGGTGTCCGTGCCCGGGGCCGGGGCCGTACGGGTCCGGCCGACGGGGCTGATCCAGCTTCCCACCCGGAACCGGTAGTAGTAGTGGCTGTCCGGCATCAGGCCCTTGACGTCGATGTGCACGCTGTGGGCGTACTCGGGATGGGCCGTGGCGGTGCCCTGCTGTACGGCGATCGCGAACCACTCGTCCAAGGCCACCTCCCAGTCGACCACGATCCGCTGCCGGCCCAGTCCGCCGTCCTCGGCGAACGGTTCGGGGGCCAGCCGGGTCCAGATCAGTACCGAGTCGGGCAGGGGGTCGCCGGAGGCCACACCCAGGGTGAACGGGTCGTCGGACACCCGGGCCGCGTCGAGTTCGGGAGCGGCGGTGGCGCCGCGGGCCGGCCGGTTGGTGGTGAAGGCGAGCATCGCCGCCGCGGCGGTGACCGTCAGGAACCGGCGGCGGGCGACGTACGGCGCGGCGGTGCGCAGTACGTCGTCGTGCGGGGAGAAGGCATGCTCGGACGCTGCTCTTCGACGGCCCGTCAGCGCCATCTGGTGTCCTCTCGTACGGGGCGGTTGCGCTCCCGTGCGGATGCATGGGGACATCGTCGGCGTGCGGAGCGCGGAGCTCGCATGCTAAGCAGACAAAATGCCCTGAACGGGCGCGACGTGCGGAGGGTTCACACCACAGGCGGTACACCGGCGGCCCGGTGCGCGGTGCGGCGGTCGACAGGAAGACGCCGTGCCGGTGAACGCGCGGCATGAGAAGGCGTCGACCGGCCCGCGGCTCACGGAGGGATCACGTGCAGGTGTTCGTCGGAGGCCGATCCGGCGGCCGCCGGATCGGCCTCCGACAGGGACACCACCTCGCCGCCGTCCTGGTCCTTATCGGTTGACGGACCGCATGCCTGCCTCGTCGTACCGCTCACCGGCGGCCTCGGGCAGCTCCGCGTCGATCCGGGCCAGGTCGTCCTTCGTCAGGTCGATGTCGACGGCGGCGGCGTTCTGCTTCAGGTAGGCGCGGCGCTTGGTGCCCGGGATCGGAACCAGATCCTCGCCTTGGGCCAGCACCCAGGCGATGGCCAGCTGAGCCGGCGTGACGTCCTTCTCGGCGGCGATCTCCTTCACCTTCGCCGCCAGCCGCAGGTTCGCCTCCAGGTTGGCGTCCTGGAAGCGCGGGTTCTGACGGCGCCAGTCGTCGGCGTCCAGGTCGTCCGGGGAAGTGAACCGCCCGGCGAGAAAGCCGCGACCGAGGGGCGAGTACGGTACGAAGCCGATGCCCAGCTCCCTGCAGGCGGGCAGCACCTCGGCCTCCACGTCCCGCGACCACAGCGAGTACTCGCTCTGCACGGCCGTGATCGGGTGCACGGCGTGCGCACGCCGGATGGTCCGGGCGCTCGCCTCACTCAGCCCGATGTAGCGCACCTTGCCCTCGGCGACGAGTTCGCCCAGCGCGCCGACCGTCTCCTCGATGGGCACGTTCGGGTCGACCCGGTGCTGGTAGTACAGGTCGATGTGGTCGCTTCCCAGACGCCTCAGCGAGCCGTGGACGGACCTGCGGACGTGTTCGGCCGAGCCGTCCTGCGGGCCGACCGTGCCGATGTCGCCCGGTACGGCGTCGTCCATCCGGTAGTTGAACTTCGTCGCGATCACATACTCGTCGCGGCGCCCCCGGATCGCCTCGCCGACGAGGGACTCGTTGGTGAGCGGGCCGTACATCTGCGCGGTGTCGAGGAAGTTCACCCCGAGGTCGAGGGCGTGCCGGATCGTCGCGACGCCCTCCGCCTCGTCGGCGGTTCCGTAGAAGGCGGACATGCCCATGCACCCCAGGCCGATGGCCGATACCTGCAATTCCCGCAGACTGCGCTTCTGCATGTCGTGTTCCAGCCTTCCCTGCACGCTTGATCGTCCTTCGGGCGGCACGAGGCCTCCCGTCCCTCCAGGCATGGACGCCACCACTCGGCATCCCAGGGGGAGCGGGCGCCGAGACGGCTTCGTGCACCCTTGCGTCCTCGACGCTATGACTTCGAGCGCACTCCAGGGCAAGTCGGATGTGAGGAACGCCGGGAGGGGGGGTCGGTGAAGTGCATCTCCTGTGCGGTCTCGGGGCGAAGCAGAGGGAAGAGCAAGGACCGCATCGGAGGGAGCGTGATCACCGATGACGAGATGGGTGCCCCGGCCTGATGGCGGACGGCCCTCGGGGAAACCCTGCTCCCACACCTGGACGGCGGACCCGCCCCCGCTGAGCGAGACGTGCGCGTCCTGCGCGGCGCGCGGACGCACACCGGCCGACCTGTTGCTGTGCCTGACCTGCGGCCACGTGGGCTGCAACGACAGCTCTCCCGGCGCTCACGCCACGGTCCACTTCGACTCCAGCGCACATCCGGTGGCCCGCACCCTGGCACGCGACCGGGAGTGGGCCTGGTGCTACGAGGACGAGGTGTACCTGGACCCGCTGAAAGCGCCCGTGCCGCGTTTCGCCCCGCGGACGCCGGAGTCGGTCTGGGACTATCCTCGGCCGCCCGTCATGCGGGAGGACGACCGTGACGTGCGGGTGGAGTGCGCCGGCCGGACGGTGGCCGAGACCCGCAGGGCCGTCCGGGTCCTGGAGACCAGTCATCCCCCCGTCTTCTACATCCCTCCGCGGGATGTCCGTACGGAGCTCCTGTTCCCGGCGGCAGCAAGCCGGACCTGGTGCGAATGGAAGGGCTCTGCCCGGTACTGGGACGTCATCGTGGGAGACGACGTACGCGCTCGTGCCGCTTGGAGCTATCCCCGGCCCGAGGCCGGCTACGCACCCCTCGCCGCCTTCTTCGCCTTCTACCCGAGCCGCATGGACCGCTGCACGGTGGACGGAGAGGAGGCGACAGCGCAGGAGGGCGACTTCTACGGTGGCTGGATCACCGCGGAGGTGCGGGGACCGTTCAAGGGCGCCCCGGGCACCCGACTGTGGTGAGGGAGGAGAGTGTCGCGCTCACCGTCGCTCCCGCTGTGCAGCCGCAAGCTCTCGTGCTCTTCTTCCCCGGGTGCGGTCGAAGGACGTGTCAGCCGCCCCGAAGGGCGACCGCCAGCGTGAGTTCGAGGACCCGGTGCGGCGATGCGAGATCCGGAAAGAGCTCCCGCAGCTGTGTCATCCGGTACCGGACCGTCTGGGGATGGACGAACAACGCCGCCGCCACCTCCTCCCGCCTCCCTTGGTGCAGCAGCCACGCCCGCAACGTCTCCTCCAACCGTCGCGCGGTCTCGTCGGGCAAGGTCCGCAACGGTGCGAGGGCCCGGGCGCGCAGGTCCGCGAGCGCGTCAGCGTCGGCGCTCAGCACCAGCTCGGGCAGGTGGTCCTCGGTGTCGCGGATATCGGTGGAGAGGGAGCGGGCGCGTACGGCTCGTGCGTGTGAGGCGGACGCCCGGGTCCAGGGCCGGGCCGGGCCGACCACGGCGGTGCGGTCGGTCAGCTGCCGCAAGAGATGTGATCGGTCGGCGTCGGGGACGAGCAGCACACCGGTGGCGTCCGGCAGATCGTCGAGGACGAGGGTGCTCGGGTCGAGCGTGCGGTAGGCGGGCCGGGCCTGGGCGGCGGGCAGCAGGACCGCGGTCAGCGAAACCGGAGGCTGCCACCCGGCCCGTTGCGCAGAGGCCAGCAGCACGTCCGGGCTCGCACCGGCCAGGAGGTCGCGGGCCAGGTGTTCCAGGTGGCGCTCGTGAGCCCTGCCCTGGGCGGCCAGTTCGTCGGCGTGCCCCGCGGCGCTCGCGGCGGAGAGCTCGTCGATGTAGGCGAAGGTCAGTTCGGCGAACTTGGCCACCTCGGCGGCGGGCAGACCTGCGGGTACGGCACCGGCTGCCAGGCATCGCCAGGCCACGCGGGCGCCGACGCGATAGGCGCTGAGCAGGGCGTCCATCGAACGGCCGTCGCGCACCTCGCCTCGGCCCAGCTCATAGGCCGCGTCACCGGCGTCGCCGCCTGTGGCGTTCCCGCTCGCGAGGTCCAGGTAGTGACCCAGGGCGGTGCGGACGGCTCGGCGAATGGTGCCGCCCATGTGGCCCGAGAGGGCGTTGGCGTAGGGAGGGACCTCGTCGATGATCGCCTGGACGACCTCGTCGGCGGTGGTCTTCAGCGCGGCCCTGAGTGCGGTGACCGTCGTCTCATCCAGGGCCAGTTCGCTGGCCCTCTGGGTTGCATGGCTCACGTTTTTGTTCCCTGCGAACAATTCAGTTGCCCAGATTTACGTCCTGCGGTCAGGACTTTACGCCCTGAGGCACAGCAATCTGGAGTCATGACGAGCACAGCCCTCCGCAGCAGGGCATGGAAACTGCTGGAGATGGTCACGACGCCGCTGCTGCCGTCGGACTACCTCGACCTGGTCAGCCCGCTGCGTGCGGGCGCTGACCTGCGTGGGCGCATCGAGGCCGTGCACCCCGAGACGGGTGACGCGGCGACTGTCGTGATCAGGCCGGGACGGGGCTGGCGCGGCCACACGGCCGGCCAGTACGTGCGGATCGGGGTCGACGTCGACGGGGTGCGCCTGTGGCGTGCCTACTCCATCACCTCGCCGGCGAACCGCCAGGACGGCCGCGTCACGATCACCGTGAAGGCGATCCCGGACGGCAAGGTCAGCAACCACCTGGTCCGCAGGGCGAAACCGGGCACGCTGATCCAGCTCGACCAGGCGGCCGGTGACTTCGTGCTGCCGCAGACCAAGCCCGCCAAGGTGCTCTACCTGACGGCCGGCAGCGGCATCACACCTGTGATGGGCATGCTGCGCGACACCGAGTTCGACGACGTCGTCATGGTCCACTGCGCGCCACAACCGCACGACGTGATCTTCCGCGGCGAACTGCACGACCTGGTCGCGGACGGCAAGCTGCGGCTCACCGAGGTGCACACCGACACGGACGGCATGCTCGACATCGCCCGTCTCGACGAACTCGTGCCCGACTGGGCCGAGCGCGAGACCTGGGCGTGCGGGCCCGCGGGCCTGCTCGACGCCGCCGAGAAGCACTGGGCCGGGCACGGCGTACCGGAGCGCCTGCACACCGAACGCTTCCGGCCGTCCGTCGTCGCCACCGGCGACGGCGGTGAGGTCACGTTCAGCGCCACCGGCAAGACCGTCGACGCGGACGGCGCCACGCCGTTGCTGGACGTCGGCGAGGAGGCCGGTGTGCTCATGCCGTCCGGGTGCCGCATGGGCATCTGCTTCGGCTGCGTCACTCCGCTCAAGGCGGGCGCCGTCCGCGACCTGCGCACCGGTGAGATCACCGAGGCAGAGCCGGGCGTCCTCATCCAGACCTGCGTGTCCGCCGCCGCGGGCCCCTGTGACATCGAACGGTAGGAGCACTTTGACCGCCATCGACCCCACCGCCCACCTGACCGCGGAGCAGATCGAGGAGCTCGGCCGCGAGCTGGACGCGATCCGCGACGAGGTGATCGCCGGCCGCGGCGAGAAGGACGCCGCCTACATCCGCAAGGTCATCTCGGCGCAGCGCACGCTCGAGCTGGTCAGCCGGGGCGTGCTGCTGTTCTCGATGTTCCCGCCGGCGTGGGTGCTCGGCACCGCCGGCCTCTCCGTGGCGAAGATCATGGACAACATGGAGATCGGCCACAACATCCTCCACGGCCAGTGGGACTGGATGCGGGACCCGAAGATCCACTCCACGACCTGGGAGTGGGACCACGTCTCGCCGGCCGACCAGTGGAAGCACTCGCACAACGAGCTGCACCACACGTACACCAACGTGATCGGCAAGGACAACGACCTCGGCTACGGCATCATGCGCGTCGACGAGGACCAGAAGTGGCACCCGTTCCACCTCGGCCAGCCGCTGTGGAACTTCATCAACGCCTGCTTCTTCGAGTACGGCATCGCCGCGTACGACCTGGAGCTGGGAAAGAACCTGCACAAGCGGCGCCGCAAGAACCCGGAGTTCCGCGCGCGGGCCAGGGCCGTGGGCCGCAAGATCCGCAAGCAGGTGCTCAAGGACTACGTGATCCACCCGCTGCTGTCCGGCCCGTCCTTCCTGCCCACGCTCGCCGCCACGTTCACCGCGAACCTGGTACGGAACCTCTGGTCCCACTCCGTGATCATGTGCGGCCACTTCCCCGAGGGCGTCCAGGTCTTCGAGCGCCGGTCGATCAAGGGCGAGACGCGCGGCCAGTGGTACCTGCGCCAGATGATGGGCTCGGCGAACATCAGCGGCAGCAAGGCCATGCACTTCATGACCGGCAACCTGTCGCACCAGATCGAGCACCACCTGTTCCCGGATCTGCCGAGCAACCGGTATGCCGAGGTCGCGGTGAAGGTGCGCGCACTGTTCGAGAAGTACGAGCTGGAGTACGTCACCGGGCCGTTGCCCAAGCAGGTCTTCTCCGCGTGGCGCAAGGTCTTCCGGCTCTCGCTGCCGAACAGGAAGCCCGAGGTCACGACCCCGGAACGCGAGCAGGAACTCGTAGCGGCCTGATTCCCGGTGCTGCTTCAGGCAACGGCCGGCGGTGGGGGCCCGGTGAGCGTGCCGGGCCCCCGGCCGGGCCTCGTGGCCGGCCGAACCGGCTGCCGCACCGGCCAGGCGCTCAGCGGGCCTGCTGGGCGGCGGCTGCGGCCGCGGCGGGCTCCCGTGCCGGGAGGTGGTAGACGTGGAAGGCCCGCCCGATGACGGGCTGGGCCACGTTGCGCACCCGCACGCCGCCGCTCGTCATACCGTGCTCGGTGCCGGCGTGCGCGTGCCCGTGCACCGCGAGGTCCGCGCCGGCGGTGTCGATCGCCTCGGCGAGCAGATAGCTCCCCAGGAACGGGTAGATCTCCAGCGGCTCGCCCGCCAGGGTGTCCGGGACGGGGGAGTAGTGGGTCAGGGCGATCCGCGCGTCACAGCCGTCCCGGGCCAGTTGCTCCAGGGCGGTCCGCAGACCGTCGGCGCACCGGCGTGAGTGCTGGACGAACTCCTTCATCACCGGTTCGCCGAACTCCCCGGCGCACCGGCCCACGAAGCCGCCCCCGAACCCCTTGGTCCCGGCGACGCCGATCCGCGCCCCGCCGCTCTCCACCACCGTGCTCTGCCCTTCCAGCACCTGCGCGCCGGCGTCCCGGAGAATGGCGGACACCTCGTCCGGGCGATCGTCGTGGTGGTCGTGGTTGCCGAGGACGGCGACGACCGGAACGGCCAGGTCCTGGATCTCCCGGGCCACCACCCGCATCTCCTCGGGCGTGCCGTGCCGGGTCAGGTCCCCGGCCAGCAGCAGGAGGTCGGCGCACTCGGGCAGGGTCTCGAAGGCGGGGCGGAGCACGCCCTGGCTGTCGGGCCCCATGTGGATGTCTCCGACGGCTGCGACGCGGATCATGAGAGTTCCTCGGCGTGGTCGGGGGAGGACGCCTCGGTGACCACGAGGTCGCTGTGCACGGGGAATCCGGCGAGCTCCTCGTGGACGGTGCGCACGATCTCGTCGCGGCAGGGCGCCGAGGGCACGGTACCGGTGAGCAGGACCGTCCGGCCGCGGGCCTCGACCCGCACGCCCAGTTCCCCGAGCTCGCCGGAGGCGAGGCGGTCCTGGAGGTGGGCGATGCGGTAGTCCAGGTTCTCGGCCGGCGGCCCGCCGCCCGTGTCCTGGGAACCGTGGGTGCTCATGGGTGCTCCTTCAGATGACGTTCAGGCGTTCCAGGAGGAAGAAGAAGGCCGCCGGCATGGGTTCGTCCCCGCACTCGCGCCGGACCTTCTCCCAGTCGACCTTCTCCCGCAGGGCACGTGCGATGGGCAGGGCCGCCCCGAAGTCGCAGTGGTGCTCCGAGAACGCGGCGGTCAGACTCCACAGCAGATCGGTCGGGGCCAGTACGGGCATACGCACCGAGTCGACCGACAGCTCCTGCGCCCGCTCCAGCATGTCCGCGCCGACCGGCCGGTGTGCCAGCTCGAAGATGATGTCGACCGGCTGCCCGAAGCACGTGGCCTTGATCAGCCAGTCCTCCGGCGGGGTGTACACCGTCAGCCCGGCCTCGTGGAGCGTGGCCGCCACCGCTTCGGCGTCCTCGGGGCGGATCGCGAAGTCGACGTCGTGCTGCAGGTTCTTCTCGCCGCCGTGGGCGTACGCGGCCACACTCCCGGCCAGCGCGAACAGGTGCCCCTCCCGCTTCAGCAGGGCGCCGACCTGTTTGGCCGCTTCCAGGAGCGCCTGGTTGCGGTCCTGGGGGAGTTCCTGCAGCGGCTGGTCCGCCTGCGGATCCTGTGGTGGCGCGGGCTCGGCACCGTTCGGTGCCGTCCGGAGGTCGGGGATCCCCGGTCGCCGGACGAGCGTCGCGTCATCACCGTTCTGCGTCATGACCACTCCTTCGCCGAACCGGACACTCCGCCCTCGTGCGGTGTCCGGACCCAGACGGCCTGTGTGCCTGCTTTGAGTACCCGGTGCTCCCGGCCCGACACGGACGGCTTCCACGCGCCGGCACCCGGCCGGCCATCCCGGAGGACCCCGGCACCCCGGCCGAACAAGACAAGCGCATAACCTGACAAAAGCGGAATATGGGGCAAAGAGCTGGGAAGCCGGATCACGCCGCAGACAACGCGCTTGTGGAGGTCGACATGAACCAGGAGACATCACGTTCGTCGGAACTTCCGCAGCCGCTGCGGGCCGTCGCCTCCGGCCTCCGGCACCTGCCGGGCGCGCAACAGGTGGGCAAGGCGGCCACGGGCGCGCTGGACGTGATCGGCGCCGTCTCCCCGCGCGGCCGCCGGATGGCCGTCTACGCCGGCGCCGGGGTGCTCGGCGTGACCGGACTGGTGGAGTGGCCGGTGGCGGCGACCGGAGCCGCCGTCGCCTGGCTGACCCGGCCGCGACCCGGGCAGCGGCCCGACGGCGCGTCACCGAACGGCGGAAAGCAGACCGGCAGCAGCGCCGAACACCGCTCCGCCCGGACCGGCGAGGACGACGAGGACACCTCCGCGTACGGCCCCGGCGGCAGGCTCGCCTCCTCCCACTACCGGCACGACCGGCCGGAACCGCACGTCCACGAACAGCCCGCGAAGGTCGGCGACACCGCCACCGCCTCCGCCCTGAAGCAGGTCGCCGAGGCGACCGCGCACCACGGCGACGAGCAACCCCACGGGCACGCACACGACAGCCGCCCCGCCGGCTGAGTCGGGAAAGCACCAGATGCTCACACGCTTCGACGTCACCCCACTCGTCGGGGCCGTGGCCGGTGCGGCCGCAGGCGCCGCCCGCAGCACCGCCCAGTCGGTGACGTCCGTCTACGACACCACCCGCCGCGTCCGCAACGTCGCGCGCAACGCCCTGACCGGCGGACAGCACTGGAAGGCGGGGCAGCGCCTCCACTTCGCGCTGCGGCACTCCGAGGGTGACGCCGCAGCGCTCGCCCACCGCGTCGCCGAGGAACTCGTCGAGCACCCGGACGTCCTCACGGCCTACTGGGACGGGGGACTGGGGCGCCTGGTGGTCACCGTGGCCGAGGACGCCGCCACCGACCGCGTCACCGAGCGGGCCACCGCCCTCGCCACGCGCCTGGGCCTCGCCGAAGGCGTCGACCCGAACCTCCGGGACACCAGCCACCCCGGCGACCCCGCCGAGGTGCGCGTCACCGCTGCGGCGATCCTGCTGGACGCCGCCGGAGCGGCCGGCGCCCTGGCCGGCCGGTCCCTGCGGCTGCCGCCCACCTCGCGCGTCGTCACCGCCACAGTCACACTGCTGCGGGAGAACCCCCGCTTCCGGGCCCTGCTCCGGCAGCGGTTCGGCACGTCCGGCATGGAACTCCTCCTCGCCGCCGCGAACGCGGCCGCCCACGGCATCGGCCAGACCCCGCTGGCCCTCGTCCTCGACGGCATCCTGCGCGGCAACCAGCTCACGGAGGCGGTGGCCAGAGCCGCGGCCTTCGAGGCCCTGCACGACGACGTCTGCCACCACCGGCGCACCAGCGTGACCTGCCCCGCGGACGCCCGGCCGCCGCTGAAGGTGACCCCCGCCGCCGAGTACGCCTCCCACGCCAGCACGGGCAGCATCGTCGGCGCAGCCGCCACCCTGCTCGTCACCCACAGCGCCGGGGACGCGGCCGAGGCGGTCCTCGCCGGATCCCCCAAGGCCGCCCGCTACGGACCGGCCGCCTTCGGCGCGACGCTCGGCGCCTTCCTCGCCCACTCCGGGATCCTGCTGCGCAACGGAGAGCGCCTGCGGCAGCTGGAGATCGCCGACGCCCTCGTCCTGCACGCCGACGCCCTGCGCAGCCTGCGGCCAGACGGCGGCGACGACGGCCTGCCCGACGACCCGGTCCACCCCTTCGCCGAGGCCGTCCTGGACGCCGCCCGCCGGGCCGGACTGCACGTCGTGATCGCCGGCGGCTCCGACCTGAAGGACATCACCCGGCTCGCCGACGAGGTCGCCCCGAGCGCCGAGCCGTTCGGGGACGTCGTACGTGCCCTGCAGACCGAGGGGCGCGTGGTCGTGACCGTCGCCCGTCTGCACGAGTCCGGCGGCGGGCACCTCGCGGCCGGACTGCCCGCCGGTGACGTGGCCATCGCCCTCACCGACGGACGGGCAGCCGTCTCCTGGGGCGTCGACGTGCTGGCCCCGAGGGGCCTCGCCGATGTCTGGCGGTTGCTCACGGCGATCCCCGCGGCCCGGCGCGTCGGGCGCCGGTCGCAGACCCTGGCCCGCGCCGGCGCGGCCCTGTCCGGGCTCCTGGTCGCCCGCGGCGGGCAGCCCCCCGGCCGTCGCCTCCTGTGGCCGCTCACCCGGCACGCCCCCGTCAACATCGCCGCCGCGGGCGCCCTGATCACCGGCTGGCTCGAAGCCGTCCGCGTCGCCCGCGCCACCCCGCCCCCGCCCCGGCTGCACATCCCCTGGCACGCCCTGGAACCCCACGAGGTCCGTGACCGGCTGGGGCGCGCCGACCGCGACGCCGAGCCCCGCGGACTGGCCCTCGTCGCCGACCGCTCACGGCAGCAGGCCGTGCGCCTCACCCGGCACCCGGCACTCGCCCCCGCCCACTGGACCTGGCAGGCGGCCGGTGCCGTGCGCCGCGAACTCGACGACCCGCTGACCCCCGTCCTCGCCACGGGAGCCGTCGCCTCGGCGCTGCTCGGTTCGGTCGTCGACGCGCTGCTCGTCGTCGGCGCCATGGACCTCAACGCCGTGACCGGCGGACTCCAGCGGCTGCGCGCCGAACAGGCCCTGGCCCGGCTCGCCGCCCGGCAGCAGCCCAAAGCCCGCAAGCAGGACAGCCGCGAACACACGGTCACCGTCGACGCCGCCCGCCTGCGCCCCGGCGACGAGATCAGCCTCGGCGCCGGTGACGTCGTACCCGCCGACGCCCGGCTGCTGGACGTCGACGGCCTGGAGGTCGACGAGTCGGCGCTCACCGGCGAGTCCCTGCCGGTGACCAAAACCCTCGACGCCACCCCCGGCCTCCCCGTGGCGCAGCGCACCTGCATGGTCTTCGAGGGCACCACCGTCGTCGCCGGACGGGCCACCGCCCTCGTCGTGGACACCGGAGAGCAGACCGAGGCGGGCCGGGCCGTCACCCTCGCCGCCCGCACACCACCGCCCGCCGGCGTCCAGGCCCGGCTCCAGGAACTGACCCGCAAGGCCCTGCCGGTGACCTTCACCGGCGGCGCCGCCGTGACCGGACTGTCCCTGCTGCGCGGCAGCCCCGTCCGGCGCGCCGTCAGCGGCGGTGTCGCCGTCGCCGTCGCAGCCGTCCCCGAAGGCCTTCCGCTCGTCGCCACCGTCGCGCAGATGGCGGCGGCCCGCCGGCTCTCCCGCCGCGGCGTCCTGGTCCGCACCCCGCGCACCCTGGAGGCGCTCGGCCGGGTCGACACCGTCTGCTTCGACAAGACCGGAACCCTCACCGAGAACAAACTGCGCCTGGTCCGCGTCGCCACCGCCGACGGCACCGTCCTCGCCACGGACGACGAACGGGCCGGACCGATCGTGCGGCTGGCCGCGCGTGCCTGCCCCCCGGAGCAGACACGGCAGGGCCGCCGCGTCGCGCACGCCACCGACGAGGCCGTCCTCGACGTGGCCCCGCCCGACCAGGGCTGGGCCCCCACCGGTGAGCTGCCGTTCGAGACCCGCCGGGGCTACGCCGCCGCGGTCGGCCGCGACGGCGACCCGGACATGGGCGAAGTCCTCGTCGTCAAGGGCGCGCCCGAGACGATCCTGCCCGCATGCCGGGACCTGCCCGGCCACGCCTCGGACACCGCCCACGCGCTCGCCGGGCAGGGACTGCGCGTCCTGGCCGTGGCCCGCCGCGCCTGCCGGGCCGACGACGCCGAGGCCGCACTCGACGCCCCGCTCGCGGACCTGGAGTTCAGCGGCTTCATCGCCCTCGCCGACGTCCCGCGCGACACCTCGCACGCCCTGCTCGCGGAACTGCGCCGCTCCGGCATCCTGCCCGTCATGCTCACCGGCGACCACCCGGAGACCGCCCGCGCCATCGCCCTGCAACTGGGCTGGCCGGAGGAGACCGAGGCGGTGACCGGCGACGAACTCGTCGCCATGGAACGCCGCGAACGCGTCCGGGTCCTGCGCGGCGCGGGCGTCGTCGCCCGGGTCGCGCCCGAGCAGAAGCTGCACGTCGTGGAGGCCCTGCAACAGGCCGGGCGCGTCGTGGCGATGGCCGGTGACGGCGCCAACGACGCCGCCGCCATCCGCGCGGCCGACGTCGGCGTCGGCGTCGAGTCGCGCGGCTCGGCGGCCGCCCGCAACGCCGCCGACCTCGTGCTCACCACCGGCGACCTGTCCGTCCTCGTGGACGCGGTCACCGAGGGCCGTGCCCTGTGGCGCAGCGTCGCCGACGCGGTGAGCATCCTCATCGGCGGCAACGCCGGCGAGGTCGGCTTCAGCGTCCTGGGCACCCTGCTCGCCGGTGCCTCGCCCCTGTCGACCCGTCAGCTGCTGCTGGTCAACCTGCTCACCGACATGTTCCCCGCCATGGCCGTGGCCGTCACCCCGAGCAGTGACCCCGCGACCGCGGAACACGCGGCGACCGGCCCGATGGGCCTCGACGTCCTCGGCGCGCCCCTGCTGCGCTCCATCCGCCGCCGCGGCATCACCACCTGCTTCGGCGCGGTCGCGGCGTACCTCATCGGCCGCCTCACCCCCGGCACCGAACGCCGGTCCACCACCATGGCCCTGTGCGGTGTCGTCGGCGCCCAGCTCGTGCAGACCCTCTCCGGGCGGCGCCACAGCACACTGGTGTGGGTCACGGCCCTGGGCTCCGCCGCCGTCCTCGCCGCCCTCGTCCAGACCCCCGGCGTCAGCCACTTCTTCGGGTGCACCCCGCTCGGGCCCGTGGCCTGGGCCGGCGTCGCCCTGGCCATCGCCCTGTCGGCCCTGGCCCCCCGCCTCGAGCGGTTCCGGGCCGTCCACACCCTCTACGACGCCGCGGCCCGGCTCGCCCTGCGTTTCGACGACCTGAGCCGCCAGGCCCGGCACCTTTTCCGAAGCGGGATCGCCGCACCGGTGGCGTCGTAGCGCACAACACGAGGAGGCCGCCACCACGAGCAGTGGTGGCGGCCTCCTCACACCCGGTCAGACCTCGCCGCGCCAGGCGCCGGTCTCCGTCCCGCGCGCTTCCATGAACTGCTTGAACCGCTTCAGGTCACCGGAGACCTGCCGCTTCACGAAGCCCAGCTTGTCGCCGACGTTCTCGGCCACGCCACTGGGGTCGAAGTCCATCTGCAGCATGACCTTGGTCGTGTCGTCCTGGATACGGTGGAACGTCACCACACCGGCCTGCCGCGCCTCGCCGCCCACGGTGGTCCAGGCAACCCGCTCGTCCGGGACCTGCTCGGTGATCTCCGCGTCGAACTCCCGCGCCTGTCCGCCGACCTTCGTCACCCAGTGCGTGAGGGTGTCGGTGCGCTGCTCGATGCGCTCGACGCCGTCCATGAACTCGGGGAAGGACTCGAACTGCGTCCACTGGTTGTACGCGGTGTGCACCGGCACGCGGACCTCGATGGATTCCTCTACCTGCGACAAGGCGAAACCTCCCTCTCTCGTGTGTGAGCGACGGACGGGTACCAGATCTCGCGCCGCTCACTCCTCGTCATCACAAGTTGTCCGACCAGGTGTTTTTTCCGCCGTCGCTGGTACTCGGCCAGGAACTACGGACCGGGAGGTGATCGTCATGGCGGACACGCACCGCACGGCCCCCGCCGCTCCCCGCGCGGGGAGCGCGGCGGCAGGGGAGGAGCCTGTGGGCGAACTGGTGCAACGGGCCACCGAGCAACTGACCGACCTGGTGCGCGGCGAAATGCGCCTCGCCCAGGCGGAGATGACCGAGAAGGGCAAACGCTTCGGGAAGGGCGGCGGCTTGTTCGGCGGAGCCGGCGTACTCGGCTTCGTCACCCTCCAGGCCCTGGTCGCGACGGCGATCGCCGCCCTGGCCGTTCCGCTGCCGGTGTGGGCGGCGGCGCTGATCGTCACGGGCGTCCTGGCCGTCGCCACGGGCCTGGCGGCGCTGGCCGGCCGCAAGGAGATACGCAGCGCCACTCCGCCCGCCCCGCAGCAGACCATCGACAGCGTGAAGGCCGACGTGGCCGAGATCAAGGAGAGTGCACAGCGATGACCCAGCCTCCGCACGACGAGCCGACCGCCCGCAGCCAGGAGGAACTGCGCGAGCAGGTCGAACACACCCGCCACGAACTGGGCGACACCGTCCAGGCCCTGGCGGACCGGGCCGACGTCAAGACGCGCGCCCGCGAGAAGGCCGTCGCGGTCAGGGAACAAGCCGGGGCGAAGGCTCAGGAGTGGAGCGGGCAGGCGAGGTCCAAGGCCGCGCACGTCGCCCACACCGTGGAGGAGAAGCTGCCCGAGCCGGTCAAGCAGAAGGGCGCCGCCGCTGCTCAGAGCGCCAAGGAGAAGGCCGCACAGGCCGAGCAGGTCTGGCAGGACAAGGCCCCGCAGCAGGTGCGCGACCACCGTGCCGCCCTGCTCGCGGGCGCCGGTGCCGTCCTCGTGGCCTGCCTGCTGATCCGCCGCCGCGGAAAGCGCTGAGCCACAGCCACACCCCGGGTCCCTGCATCGCGCGCGGTGCAGGGACCCGCGCTTGCGTGGCGGGCTCCCGGACGGCAAGGTCGGGTGCCGTGGCCACCTTGCTGATCGTTCATCACACGCCCTCGCCGAACTGCCAGGCGCTGTTCGAAGCCGTCATCTCCGGCGCGACGGACCCCGAGATCGAGAACGTCCGGGTCGTCCGCGTGCCCGCGCTGTCCGCCACCGCTTCCGACGTCCTTGCCGCCGACGGCTTCCTCCTCGGCACCCCCGCGAACCTCGGCTACATGTCAGGAGCGCTCAAGCACTTCTTCGACCAGGTCTACTACCCGTGCCTGGACGCCACCCGCGGCCGTCCGTTCGGATACTGGGTGCACGGCGGCAACGACGTCACCGGAGCGGTACGCGGCATCGAGTCGGTCACGACGGGCCTCGGCTGGCGCCGCGCCGCCGAGGCCGTGACCGTGACCGGCGAGCCGGACAAGGGCGACCTCGAGCGGTGCTGGGACCTGGGCGCGACGGTGGCCGCCGGCCTCATGGGCTGAACGGCCCGGGCCGGCCGTCAGCTCTCGTCGGTCTCCTCCAGCCGGCGCCGGTCCTGCTCGTCCCACGCCCGGGTGTCCCGCGGCTGGGTGTACGGCTCGGCCTCGGGCGGATGCCCACCGGCGATGGCCCGCTGGCGCACCGTCTCCGCGTCGAACTCCAGGCCCAGCAGGATCGCCAGGTTGGTGATCCACAGCCAGACGAGGAAGACGATGACACCGGCCATCGTGCCGTAGGTCTTGTTGTACGAGGCGAAGTTGGCCACGTAGACCGCGAAGCCGGCCGACGCGACCATCCAGATCAGCAGGGCCAGGCAGCTGCCCGGAGTGATCCAGCGGAACCCCTTCACCTTGGCGTTCGGCGCCGCCCAGTACAGGATCGCGATCATGCTCACGACCAGCAGAACCAGGACGGGCCACTTGGCGATCGACCACACCGTCAGCGCGGTGTCGCCGATGCCCAGGGCGTCTCCGGCCTGCTGTGCCAGCCCGCCCGAGAACACCACGATCAGCGCGCTGATGACGGCCATCACCAGCAGCGCGACCGTCACGCCCACCCGCATCGGCAGCAGCTTCCACACCGGCCGGCCCTCGGGCATGTCGTACACGGCGTTGGCGGAGCGGATGAACGCCCCCACGTAACCGGAGGCCGACCACACCGCCAGCACCAGACCGACGACCGCCATCAGCGACCCGATGCCGGCGTTGCCCTGCAACTGGTCGACGGCCCGGGTGATGATGTCGCCCGCCGAGCCGGGGACGAGCTCGCGTACGTTCTCGGTCACCTTGTCGGTGGTCGACCGGCCGGTGAGGCCCAGCATCGACACCAGCACCAGCAGCGCGGGGAACAGCGCCAGCACCCCGTAGTACGTCAGCGCGGCGGCGCGATCGGTGAGCTCGTCGTCCTTGAACTCCCGCACGCTGCCCTTGAGCACCGCGACCCACGACTTCCGGGGCATATCGGTCGGCGAGTCCGGCGCCGCGCGCTCCACATCGGGACCCGGTCCCGGCTCGTCGAAAGCGGCTGCGGCCTCTTCCCGGCGCTCCATGCCGGTGGGATCGTCCCGGCGCTCCGCCCCGGAAGCGGGCTCCTGCCGATCCGTCGGCGCGGTGTCCTGGCGGTCCGCATCACCGGCGTCCCGCCGGTCCGCCGCGGGCTCCGGCTCCCGGCGGTCCGTCTCGGTGGTCGCCCGCGTCCCTGAGGACGGGCTCTCAGGAGGCGGGGACTCGGATGCGGTGTGTTCTTTTCGTCCCGGAATATGCAGCTTCACCATGTGAGACGGGTAACCCCAGGTCGAACCCTTAAGCCGCGCGCGTGCACAACCGGCCCGGACATCGAGTAGAAAGCGCTCCCACGGGCACGATGCCGCCATGACCACCTCACCCACCGTCCGCCCCTACCGCCCCGAGGACCGTCCGGCCCTGGACGACATCTGCGTCCGTACCGCCCACCATGGCGAGGACAGCCGGCCTCACTACGAGGATCCGGGCGTCTTCCCGGCGACCTTCGCGGCGCCGTACGTCCATCTGGAGCCGGAACTGGCCTTCGTGCTGGACGACGGGCGGGGAGAGGCGGTCGGCTACATCCTCGGCACGGCCGACACCCCGCGTTTCGCGGAAGCCTTCCGTGCCGAGTGGCTGCCCCTGGTGGCCAGCCGCTACCCGGAACCGCCCCACCCCCCGCGCACTCCGGACGAGGCGTTGGCGGGCATGCTGCACCACCCTGAGCGGATGGTGCTGCCCGAGCTGGCCGGCCATCCCGCTCATCTGCACATCGACCTGTTGCCCGCCTGGCAGGGCCGCGGGTACGGGCGCCGCCTGATGCGGACGTTCCTGCAAGCGCTGCAGGACGCGGGGGTCCCTGCCGTCCATCTGGCGATGTCGACGGCCAACACCCGGGCCAGGGCGTTCTACGACCGCATGGGCTTCGAGGAGCTCGACGTCCCCGAGCCGGGCGAGGCCACCTTCCTCGGGCGCACCACGAAGGAGCTCGACCGGCTCTGACCGATGTGTAAGCGGCGCAAACACGCATTGCGGCCCCTGACCGGCGGGCGGTCTGTGCAATGTGAGAGCGCTCCCACATAGGCGCGTGCTGTGCAGCGGTGGCCGGAGCGAGGGCGGCCGGTACAACTCCCTGGACACGGTCGGCGCCTGGAAGACGACGGACATCACCGGCAACTGTGAACTTCCGCAGACCTGCGCCTCCCCGCCGGACGGCGCGTCCGGCGGGGCCCGGCGGGTCCGGGCCTCATGAGAATTTTCCGAAAGTTTTCGAGTGAGTGAACACGGTGCCGCTCCCGTACGTATGGGGCGAGGGGATTTTCATGCCCGGCACGCCACAAGCGCAGGAGAGCACCCTTGGGACGCAACACGCGAAGACGCCCTACAGGCCCACGACGCGCGACCTTCGCCGCATTCGCACTGATCCTGGGCGGAGGCGGCCTGATGGCCGCGAACGTCTACGCCTCCGCCACGGACGGAGGTTCGGGCGGTGACTCAGCCCAGACGCGGTCCGGCACGGGGGGCCGGACCGCGGGCGCCACGATCGACTGCCCGGACGTCGGCGTCAAGCTGACCTCGGTCCCCGAACCGGCGCGGGGGGAGGTCGACAAGGAACTCGCCCTCCTGGACGAGCAGATAGCCAAGGCGTACCAGCGGCTGACCGAATCGGCCCAACAGGTGCAGCGGGACCCCGGCTTCGCCGACAGTGCCGTCGTGAACCCGCTGAAGGAGAAGCGGGCCGCGACCCTCGAGCGCATCGCCATCGCCATCGACCGCGTGGGAGACCGCCCCGAGGGGCTCGACGCCCTCGCCGCCTGCACCCTCCAGGACGGCAACCAGGCTCCCGCCCAGGGCGAAGGCCAGGCCGCCGCCGCAAGCCCGCAGCCCGGCCAGGAGCAGGGCCAGGCAGGCCAGGGGCAGCAGAACGGCCAGGGGCAGGGCGCCAACGGCGGACAGGCGGGCAACGGCCCCGTCGCCGCCGACTTCGCGGACATCAAGAGCGTCCAGCCCAACGTGAACAACCCCCGCGAGGAGGGCGGCGCGTCCCGCGGCTCCTTCGCCACCAGCTGCGGCGTGAACGAGAACGGGCTGTTCAACTCCGACAACATCATCGCCGCGCCGGGTGTCACCAACGGCGCCCACCACTTCCACGACTACGTCGGGAACCAGGGCAACAACGCCTTCGCCAGCGACCAGGAGCTCGCGAAAGCCGGGACCAGCTGTGAGGACCAGGGCGACAAGTCGTCCTACTACTGGCCCGTCGTGCGTCTGCAGAACGGCGCCGCGGAGCAGGACGCCGACAAACCCGGCGGCGGCATCGAGGGCAACGCCGGCGAGATCGTGACGCCGAAGCAGGTCACGCTGACGTTCGTCGGCAACCCGCGTGAGAAGGTCACGGCCATGCCGCGGCTGCTGCGCATCATCACCGGCGACGCCAAGTCGTTCGTCAACGGCCCGGCCAACGCCAACGCCTCCTGGAGCTGCACCGGCTTCGAGGACCGGCAGCTGAAGGACAAGTACCCGCTGTGCCCGCAGGGCAGCGACGTCGTACGGACCTTCAAGTTCCAGAGCTGCTGGGACGGCCGCAACATCGACAGCGCCAACCACCGCACCCATGTGGCGTTCGCGGACGCCTCCGGCAACTGCCCGTCCGGCTTCCGCCCCATCCCGCAGCTCGTGCAGCGCATCGTCTACGACATCGACGCGCCGAGCCTGCAGGACGGCGGCCGTACGACACCGCTGTTCGCGGTCGACTCCTTCCCGGAGCAGCTGCACAAGCCGGTCACCGACCACGGCGACTTCATCAACATCTTCGACGAGGATCTGATGGGGGAGATGGTCGACTGCATCAACGACGGCCGCACATGCGGAGCCGGAGCGGACGGCGGGCAGGACCCGGCACCGGGCGAGGAGCCGGAGGAAGAGCCCACCAAGACGCCGGAGGCTCCGCAGGAGGAGCCGACGAAGGCGCCCGAGGCCCCGCAGGAGGAGCCCACCGCGACCCCGGAGGCCCCGCAGGACGAGCCGACGAAGGAGCCGACGAAGGCTCCCGGGGCACCGCAGGACGGCAACGGCGGCCAGAAGCCCGGCGACCAGGGTGACGACGGCAAGGGTGAGGCCCAGAGGCCCCCGGCGGACAAGCCGGCCCCCGAACCGGAGCCCGGCGACGCGTCCACGGCCCCGGGCAAGGCACAGCCCTCGGTGAAGGCCACCGACTCGGCGGACGGCGGCAAGGCCGCCGGGCAGGGCGGCGGTGTGAAGGACGACGGCGAGGACGCGGAAGGCCTCGGCGAGTCCCAGGCCGTCGGCACGGCGACCAGTGCCGCCCCGACCCCGTCGGCCCCGTCCCGCACCGAACCCCAGGCGGTCGGCGAGGGTGGCCTGGCCGACACCGGAGCGCAGCTCTGGCCGGCCGCGGCGGGCGCAGTCCTGGTCATCGCGGGCTTCGTCGTCCTGCGCCGGGTGCGGCGCGGCTGAGAGCAACGCCAGGACGTGAGCCGTGAACGGCGGCGGGATCCCACCGGATCCCGCCGCCGTCGCGCATCTCGCGCCGAGGCCTCGCCCGGCCCCGCTGCCCCCCGCCGCCCCCTGACACCCTTCGACGGCCACCGAAGGATCCACCCTCTAGCGTGACTCCATGGACCTCACCGGGAACGGCACGAGCGGCGGAGCGGCGGTGCGACGCCGTGGGAGATGGCCGCCGTGCTCGCGGCCGGAACGGGCGCCGGAGCCGTCAACGCCGTCGTCGGCTCGGGAACGCTGATCACCTTCCCGGTTCTGCTGGCCGCCGGACTGCCCCCGGTCACCGCCACGGTGTCCAACGGGCTGGGCCTGGTTCCCGGTTCCATTACCGCGGTCCTCGGCTACCGCGAGGAACTGCGCGGTCAGCGGCAGCGCGTCCTGCTGCTCGGCGTCGGTGCCGTGCTGGGGGGACTCGCGGGTGCCGTCCTGCTGCTGACTCTGCCCGCGTCGGCTCTCGAACGGATCGTGCCGGTCCTGGTGGGCCTCGCCCTCGTCCTGGTCGCGTGCCAGCCCTGGATCGCGAAGCGGGTGCGCCGCCGTCGCGAGGCGGGAGGCACCGTGCGCCGCGCCCGCGGCCCCCTGTTGTTCACCGGGCTGACGCTGGCCGGCGTCTACGGCGGCTACTTCTCCGCGGCGCAGGGCATTCTCTACGTCTCTCTGATGGGCATGCTGCTCGATGAGACGCTGCAGCGGCTCAACGCTGTGAAGAACGTGCCGGCCGCCGTCGTCAACACCGTCGCCGCCGTGCTGTTCCTGATTTTCGCCCACTTCGACTGGACGGCCGTTCTGCTCATCGCCGGCGGATCAGCGCTCGGCGGCCTCATCGGAGCCAGAACGGGACGCCGCTTCAGCCCGGCCGTGCTGCGCACGCTGATCGTGTCGGTCGGCACCGTCGCCCTGGTCCACCTGGTGCTCCGCTGACCACCGGCCCGTCAGGAAGCGGAGCGTGCCCCGGCCTTCGACCCCTCGGCGTCGATGTGCGGCACCACCCGGTCCAGCCACCGCGGCATCCACCAGGCGTGCCGCCCGAGCAGCGTCATCACCGCCGGCACCATGAGCAGGCGTACGACGGTCGCGTCGATGAGCACGCTGACGGCCAGCCCCAGCCCGAGCATCTTGACCACGATGTTGTCGCTGAGGAGGAATGCCGCGAACACGCTCACCATGATCAGCGCGGCACAGGTGATGACCCGCGCCGTGATCTCCAGGGCGTGAGCGACCGACCCCTTGGCGTCCCCGGTCCGGACCCAGGCCTCGTGGACACGCGACAGCAGGAAGATCTCGTAGTCCATGCTGAGGCCGAAGACGATGGCGAACATCATCATCGGCACGTAGCTCTCGATGGGCACCTTGCCGTGGACCCCGAGAGCGGGCCCGCCCCAGCCCCACTGGAAGACCGCGACGACCACCCCGTACGACGCGGCGATCGACAGCACGTTCAGGACGGCCGCCTTGACGGCGACGAGCAGCCCCCGGAACACGGCCAGGATGATCAGGAACGCCAGACCCACCACGACGGCGATGATCACGGGCAGCTGGGAGGCGACGATGTCACGGAAGTCGACCTGCGTCGCCGTCGTACCGGTGACGTACCCCTTGGCGTCCGTGCCCTGGACCACGTCCGGCAGCGTGTCGTCGACGAGACGGTTGGTCAGGTCCGTGGTCTTCGCGTTCTGCGGGGACACGGTCGAGTACACCGTGCCGATCAGTAGGTCGCCGTCCTGCGTGGGCGTCAGGGGAGTGACGGCGGCCGTCCCTTGAACCTTGTCGAGCGACTGCTGGGCCTTCGAGGCCAGGTCGGAGCGCTGCGACTGGGGCACGTTCGTCTGGTCGACGACGACCGTGAGCGGGCCGTTCGAGCCGGGCCCGAAGGCGTCGGACATCAGGTCGAAGGCCCGTCGGTCGGTGAATGAGGTCGGGTCGGCGCCGTCGCCGATATGCCCGAGCTGGATGGAGAACAGCGGGATCGCGAGGACCACGACCACGGCGACGCCCGCCGACAGGAACGACAGCGGTCTGCGCTCCACCCGCTGCGCGTACCGGTGCCAGGTGCCCTGCGGCGTGTCCCCCGCCCCGGCCTCGGTCTCGGCGATGGGCGTGCGCACGTGGAAGCGGTCGATGTGCCGGCCGATGAAGCCCAGCAGCGCCGGCACCAGGGTGAGCGCGCCGACGACGGCCGAGACGACGGTGACGGCGGCGGCGACACCGAGCAGGGAGATGAAGGAGACCCCGGACGCGGACAGGCCCGCCAGCGCGATGATCACCGTGCAGCCGGAGACGAGCACGGCATGACCGCTGGTGCTCGCGGCCTGCCCCGCGGCCCGGACCGGGTCCATTCCGTCGATGAGGTTCTGCCGGTGCCGGGTGAGCATGAACAGGGCGTAGTCGATGCCGACACCGAGGCCGATCATCGTGGCCAGAGTCGGTGAGACCGTCGCGAAGGTGAAGGCCGCCGCCAGCAACCCGAGGATGGCGAGCCCGCCGACGACGCTGATCAGCGCGCTCAGCAGCGGGATGACGGCGGCGATGACGCTTCCGAACCCGACCAGCAGCACGATGACCGCCACGCCGAAACCGATCAGCTCGCTCACCCGGTCGTCGGCGGAGGGCCGGGCGAGCTCGCCGAGCGGTCCGCCGTACTCGACGTCCGCCCCGGCCGACCGCAACGGCTGCACGGCGGTGTCGACGCCGTTGAGGTAGTCGTCGCCGAGCGTCGAGGGCTGCACGTTGAAACGGACGGTGATGTAAGCCGTCTTCTTGTCGTCCGACAGCGGCCCCACGTTCTTCTGACCGCTCGGCGTGGCCGGGGCGGACAGCGGGTTCTGGGCGGACAGCACGTGCGGGAGCTTCTCCAGATCGGCGATCGTGGTCGACATCTGAGAGCTCAGCGCCGTCAGGGGCTGCTGGTCGTCGTGCATCACGATCTGGCTGCTGTAGCCGCCCGCCTGGGGATCGTGCGCCTTCAGCACGTCCAGGCCCTTCTGGGCCTGCGCCTGGGGCAGGCTGAAGTTGTCGGAGTACTCCCCACCGAACTCGCGGCTGATGACCTGCAGCGCCACCAGCGCCACCAGCCAGGCGACGATGACGATCACGAAGTGGCGGGCGCACCACTCGCCCAGCCGCCGCAGCACACCTCCGCGCGCGGCCTTCCGGTCCCCTTCGGCGGTGTGGCTGTGCGGCATGGACGTTGTCTCCTGTGTCGGCCGAGAGGGCAGTGCCGTCCATTAGAGGGGCGCGGGATCACTCCGGCGTTTCAGGCACGCGGACTACGCGGGAGTCAGGGCGCCCGTTCCCCCGAAAGGCCCGCCGGTAAGCACTGCGGTCGCGCCGCACGCCCCTCAGCGCCCCCGAGCCGAGAGCCACGCCGAGCCCCACCAGCGCGCTGCCCGACGCCTGGGCGAGTCCGTAGGAACCCGTGCCGACGAGCGGTGCGGTGCAGGCCGCCGCCACCGGGATGAGACCGGAGAACAAGGTGGCGCGTTCCGCGCCGATCCGCTGCACGCCCATGTACCAGCACACGAAGCCGAACACGGTGACCACCACCGCCTGCCACAGCAGCGCGGCCGTCTCGACACCGTCCGGACGCCGCAGCCAGCCGGTGCCGTCGGCCACGACCCCTGCCGCCGCCGACTCCACGGCCGCGACCGCGCACACCGTCGCGGACAGCAAGCGGGGGCCCAGCGGCCGCAGTACGGGAACGGCGAGTACGGCGAACCCGACCTCCCCGGCCAGGGCGCACACGGAGAAGGCGATGCCCATGCCGTCCGTGCGCCCCCACCCCTGGACGGTGAAGGCACCGACGGCCACGAGCAACGACCCGCGCACAACGGCTCGTTGCGGCCCGCGCCCGTCCAGCAGGGGCACGAGCACGGCGACGGCCACCGGCGCACAGCCCACGAACACGCCGGGCACCGCAGGTTCCGCCGTGCGCTCGGCGGCGATGACGGCCAGGTTGAAACCGACCATGCCGACCGCCGCGAGCAGGGCCAGACGGCCCCACTGGCGGGGTGTCAGGGCCCGGAGCCGGCCGACGGCGCCCTTTCCGGCCGCCGGGACCAGCAGCAGGCAGGCCAGCCCGTAGCGCAGGAACTGGCCTCCCGCGTACGGGTAGTCGCCCAGCACGCTGTTGGCCGTGAAGGACCCTCCGACGAGGACGCAGGCGAGCGCCGCGAACAGGGCTCCGCGCGTGGTCGTGGTGTTCATGGGAGTGACGCTAGGCAGCCGGGCGGCCCGGGAAGGGGTCCACTTCAGCGCGTGCTTGCTGGACCAATCGGCCGTCCCTCCCGGGCTGTGGCGTCAGCCGATGTGGTAGCTGTCGCCGTAGACCTTCCAGTCCAGCGGCGTGTTCAGATCGAGGTTGCGCTGCCGCAGGAAGACGCGCTGGGCCGTGTCCACCCGGCTCGTGTCGCTGTGGGCCTCCTCCTGCTTCATGGCCCACACCCGCGCGTCCAGGAAGGCGTTGAGGTACGTCACCTCGTCACCGCCCTGCGCCGGCGGCCTCGCCGTCCGCAGGGCCCGCTTGCGGATGGCGCGGAAGCTCGTGGGGTCGCCGCCGTCGCCGTGCATGACGATCGCGTCGTAGTAAGCGAACTGGCCCAGCACCCGCAGTCCGTCGGCCTTGCCCTGCCGGACCGCCGGGCCGAAGTACACGCGGTCGCGCTCGTCGTCCTGGGCGCGCCGGAACTCCGCGTCCCGCGCCGCCCGGCGCCAGTCGCCGGGGAATCCGGGGTCGAGTCCGTCGTGCGAGTCGGAGCCGTCGACCTCGCGCAGGGCCGGCAGGTACCCGGCGAGGACGTTGCCGGGCTTGCGGTCGGTGTAGAGCTCGACGAGGTCCAGCATGTCGCCGGTGCCGGAGCAGAACCCGATGATGCCGGCGGTGTAGCCGCGGCCGTCGCCGATGTCCTCGATGTACTGGTACTGCGCCTTCCAGTCGAGCGAGGAGTTCTCCGCGCTCGACACGAGCCGCATGGCGATCTCCTTCTTCGCCGGGTCGTCGAGCCCGATCGCGGTCGCGGAGGCCGAGGCAAGCGGCGGCTTCGGGAACGGGGCGGTGGCGAGGGCCGTCCCGAACAGCGCCAGGACGGTGCGGCGGCCGGTCAGGGCAGAGGGGTGTCTCACGGTGCCTCCAAACAGAGTGGGGTTGGAAGAGCGGGCCGTGCAGAACTGATAGGAAGGTTTCCTATCACTGTCGGGACGCAAGGAGAACAGGCCGGTGGGAAGTTCGTGGGGTCGAACACGCCGGGACCGAGGCAGCGCGACTTCCACGGCTGAGCGGGCGCCGGGGGAACCAACAGCCCCTCTCGCACGTCAACTCAGTGCCCGCCAAGGGCCGAACGGTCGGACCGACCAGCCGGAGAGGGGAATCGCCATGGACGAGGCGAGGTCGCAGCAGGGGAGCGAGGCGGAGAGCGCCGCCCGCCGGGCACGCTTCGGGGCACTGCCGGAGCCGGTGCGCGTGGAGGACATGGTCGAGGAGCGGGCAGCCAGTCTGCCCGACCCGGCGCGCACCGCGTACAACCAGGATGAATGGCTCGTGCGCTACTGCCTGTGAGGCGCCCCGCCGGGGCGGGCCGCTACGACGTGCGCGTGCCCGGGTCGCGCAGCCACCGCACGACGTCGACGGCGTCCTGGGCGCGGGCGATGTCGAGCGGGGTCATGCCGTCGTAGCCGCACCAGTGGGGGTCGGCGCCGTGCCGGTGGAGGTACTGTGCGGTCGCCGGCCGCCCACCGTGGCAGGCGCCCCGGAACGCGCTGGTGATCTCCTCCGGTGACGGCGGCTCGTCCGCCTCGACGAACGCCCGGACCCGGTCGAGCAGCCCGAGCGTGGCCGCGTCCTGCAAGGTGACGCGGGCGCCGTGTTCGATCAGCGGGAGGGCTGCGCGCCACTGGCCGAACCCGGCGTCGGCCGGCGGGGTGCCGCCGCCGATCACCGCACCGGGCGCTTCGAGGTCGGCCCCCGCCGCGACGAGCGCGTCGAATACGGCCACGTCGTTGTTGCTTGCCGCCCAGTGCAGCGGCGTCTCCTCGTGCGCACCGATCCGGCCACCAGGGCCGCGACCACCTCGGGGCCGCGCGGGAAGTGCCCCGGCCAGTCGGCCGCGATGTGCAGCAGACCGCGCGTGCCCGTGCCCTCCTCGCCCTGCTCGGTGATGCGTGCGGTGGCCAGACCGGGGTGCTCGGCCGGCAGCCGCCGGAGCCCCGGCAGATCTCCGCTGCGGATCGCCGGCAAGCCGGGCTCCCCATGCCATCCCAGGGCACCGATTCTGCAAGGAGACGTCCACGCCCACGGACGCAAGTGTGAAACGGTCGGCGCCCCGCCCCGCCCCCGGCCCCTGCTCCGACCCTGCACGTTCCCGCGAGGACCGGGCACCCGTGCGGACGACATGCCCCCGCGCTCCGCCAGGCGTAGCGTCCGGGGTAGGAGCGGGAGGACACCATGCCCGGGAGCAAGGAGCACCCCGGCGGCTCCGGATCGCCGGACGATGCCCTGGGGATCGCGCTGGCCGACACGGTACGCGGTACCGGCGCCTCGATCGGCGGCCTCTACCTGATCGACGAAGCGGAGCCGGTGCTGCGGCTGGTCGCGCTGTGCGGTCTTCCGGTGGCCTTCAGCGCCCCTTGGCAGCGGCTGCCCCTGACCGCACCGGTCCCGGTCACCGACGCGATCCACGACGACGCACTGGTCAGCATCGCCGGCCAGGACGAGATGGCCCGCCGGTATCCCCGGGCCGCCGCCGTCCTGCCTTACCCGTTCGCCTTGGTCGCAGCCCCGCTGACCGGCGTACGGCGCTCCTGGGGCGGTCTCGTGCTGATGTGGCCCGCCGGCCGGCCGCGCCGGGTCACAACCCGCGAACACGATCACATCACCGCCGGCGCCCGGCGCATGGCACGCCTCCTCGACGACGCCGCCCGGCCGCCGTCCCTGCCCGACCTGCCACGCGTCGTCCCCGTCGACGCCGGCCGCCACCCCGTGCAGACCGGTCTGGCCGCCGCCGACTACCTCGAACGCCTCCCCGAGGGTGCCCTGGCCCTCGACCTGGAAGGCCGCATCACCTTCGTGACCGCCGCCGCGGCCCGGCTGCTCGGCCGCGGTGCCGACCGGCTCCTCGGCACCCGGCCCTGGCACTCGCTGTCCTGGCTCGACGACCCCGTCGTCGAGGACCACTACCGCACGGCGGTCATCAGCCGCGCCCCCGTCTCCTTCACCGCGCTCCGCCCACCGGACCAGCCGCTGACGTTCCAGCTCTACCCCGACACCAGCGGCATCAGCGTCCGCGTCCTGCCGAGCGCCGAGCCGACCGGGCACGCTCCGCCCGCAGGTGCGCGGCCGCCCGTCGCGGCGCCGACGGGACGTCTCTACCAGCTCGTCCACCTGGCCGCCGTGCTCACCGAGGTGGTGACCGTGCGGGACCTCGTCGCACTGATCGCCCACCAGATCCTGCCCGCCTTCGGCGCACAGGGGCTGGTGCTGTCCGGTGTGGAGGCGGGCAGGCTGAAGATCACCGGCCACCACGGCTATCCGGCCGACGTCATGGACCGGCTCGACGCCCTGTCCCTGGACACCGACCTCACTCCCGCCGGCCAGGTCCTCGCCAGCGGCGCCCCGGCCTTCTTCGCCGACCCGGGCGAGCTGGCCGCCAGTTACCCGGACGCACCCCAGATCAGCGGGAAGCAGGCATGGGCCTTCCTCCCCTTGATCATCTCCGGCCGGCCGGTCGGCTGCTGCATCCTGTCCTACACCCGGCCGCACACCTTCACCTCCGACGAACGCGCCGTCCTGACCTCGCTGTCCGGCCTCATCGCCCAGGCCCTCGACCGCGCCCGGCTCTACGACACCCAGCACCGGCTCGTGCACGAACTGCAGCGCGCCCTGCTGCCCCGGGCCCTGCCCCGCCTGCGCGGTCTCGACGTCGCCGCCCGCTACCTGCCCGCCGGCCACGGCACCGAGGTCGGCGGGGACTTCTTCGACGTGCTGCGGCTGAGCGACACGAGCGCGGCCGCCGTGATCGGCGACGTCGAAGGCCACAGCGTCGCCGCCGCCGCCCTCATGGGCCAGGTCCGCACCGCCATCCACGCCCACGCCACCGCCGGTGCCGCACCCGGCCAGGTCCTCGCCCGCACCAACCGTCTCCTGGCCGACCTCGACTCCGAACTGCTCGTCTCCTGCCTCTACGTCCACCTCGACCTGGGCCGCCGCCAGGCGTCCCTCGCCAGTGCGGGACACGTGCCGCCGCTGCTGCGCCGGCCCCGCCACCCCGCCGGCGTCCTCGACCTCGAACCCGGCCCGCTGCTGGGCATCGACACCGGCACCGACTACCCGGTCACCACCGTGCCCCTGCTCCCCGGCACGACTCTCGCCCTCTACACCGACGGCCTGGTCGAACTCCCCGGCACCGACGCCACCCGCACCACCGCCGACCTCGCCGGGCACCTGGACTCCGCCGACGGCCACGACCTGGAACGGCTCATCGACAGACTGGTGCGCCACACCACCCCCACGGGACGGCACGCCGACGACATCGCGGTGCTCCTGCTGCGCGCCTCCGCCCCGGGCGGCACCCCGGCCGCAGGCGTCACCCCCGGCCCGGGGAGTCCGCCCTGACCCGCCGCGCCACGTCGCGCAGCTTGAGGTTGTGCTCCTGGGAGATGCGCCGCAGCACATCGAAGGCCTCGTCCTCGCCCAGCTGATGGCGTTCCATCAGGATCCCCATGGCCTCGCCGATGGCGTGCCGGCTCTCCAGCGCGTGCTCCAGCTGGTCCACGGCCCGGGCCGTGGCGAGCGCCACCGCGGCATGCGAGGCGAGCAGCCAGCCCGCGGCCTCGATGTCCTCACCGAAGGCCCCGGGCCGGCGCGAGTAGAGGTTCAGCGCACCGAAGTCCTCCTCGTCGGTGTAGAGGAGGACACCGGTCATGCTGCCGATCCCGAGGTCGCGGGCAGCCCGGCTGTACCGGGGCCAGGACGGCTGCGGGCGGGTCATGTCGGCGATCCGGAACAGCCGCTCCCCGTCCACGCGGCGCGCCGCGTCGAAGCACGGGCCCTCGCCGAACTCGCCCTGCAGCCGGTCCGACTCCGCCACCATGTCACCGCACACGGACAGCGTCACGGCCCGGCCCTTGGAGACCGTGAGGATCCCGGCGGCGTCGCAGCCCTCGATCAGCTCCACCGCCGACGACGAGACCGCATCGAGGGTCGCCTGGACCGAATCCTGCGCGGCCAGGTTCCGGGCGAGCCGGGCCATCTGCTCGGCGTACCGCCGCCAGTCCACCGCAATCACCGCCTCGCTCGCCGGTCCCGCCCACCGTACTCCGCCGGGCCTCGTACGGCTGCCCGCCCGATCGTCCGGGCAGCCTGCCCGGAATGCCGAGCCGCACTCACCGGTACGCCGTGAGCAGCAGAGCCACGTCGTCCGGCCGCTCCCGGGCCCGGCGGGCCACCCCCACCAACCGGTCGGCGAGATACTCCACCGAGTCCGCCGGAGTCTCGGACAGACGGTGACGGACCGCGTCGATGCCCGTCTCGATGTCGTCGCCCGGCCGTTCCACCAACCCGTCGGTGTACAGGGCGAGAACGCTGCCGGGGGACAGGGTGAGCGCGGTGACGGGATACACCGAGTCGGGCTGCACCCCCAGCATGACGCCGCCCGCGAGATCCAGCGTCTCGGCGCGCCCGTCGGGGTGGCGCAGCAGCGGCGGCGGATGGCCGGCCCGCACCGCGAGGGCCCGTCCGGTGGCCGGGTCGAGCTCGATGTAGCAGCAGGTGGCGAAGACGTCCGACTCCAGCTCGCTCAGCAGCCGGTTGGTGTGCGTGATGACCTCCTGCGGCGGGCGCTCGCTCGCCGCGAAGGCGTGCACCGCGCTGCGCAACTGCCCCATCACCGCGGCGGCGCCGACGCTGTGGCCCTCCACGTCCCCGATGACCAGGGCCACCCCGCGCCCGGTGGTGATCACGTCGTACCAGTCGCCGCCGATCGCCATGCCCTGCGTGCCGGGCAGATAGCGACCGGTGGTGCGCAGCCCCTCGACGGTGGGCAGCCGGTGCGGCAGGAGTCCCTCCTGGAGGCCGCGGGCGACGGCGGACTCCGAGTCGTACAGCCGTGCCCGTTCCATCGCCTGGGCGGCCAGGCCGCTCAGTGCGGTGAGGGCGGACCGCTCGTCGGGGGTGAACCGGTGCGGGGCGTCCCAGCCGAGGATGCAGGACCCCACGGAACGGCCGGAGGCGATCAGCGGCAGGAACGACCAGGCCTGCATGCGGTCCAGGGTGATGCCCGGATAGGCGAGGGAGAGGTCCTCGGGCGACTCGAAGAACAGCGGCAGCCGCGTGGTCAGCGCGTGGACGCCGGGCAGCTGCGTGTCGAGGGTGACGCCCTCGAAGGGGGTGAGGAAGCCCTCCGGGTAGCCCGACTCCCACAGCAGGTACATCCGGCCCTCGTGGACGGTGTACAGGGCCAGCTCCCGGGCGCCGAAGGCGGGCAGCAACTGCTCCGACACGGCCCGGCAGACGTCCTGCACGGTGACCGCCTCGGTGAGCACGCTCGCCATCTGCACCACGTGGTAGAGCGCCCCGGCCCGCGCGGCCGCCACCGGGCCGGGCGGTGGCGCGACGACGGCGGGGCCGGGGGCGGCGGCGGAACCGGCTCCCGGCTCCGGTTCGGCCCCGGTGGGCGGCCCGGTCGGGAAGACCCGGCCGGTCAGTCCGTGCACGTCCGGGAACAGCACGAAACTCAGCCAGTTGCCGTCGGGCCGCCGGACGAGGAAGGACACCTGCTCCTGCGAGAGCATCGCCGCCCGGTAGCGGTCCTCGTACGCGGGATCGCGGAGCCAGGTGACGACCTCCCACGGGTAGCGCCCGAAGAGGTCCTCCCGGCCGTTGCCCAGCAGTTCCTCGCAGCGGCGGTTGGCGTACGTCAGGCGGCCGTCCTGGTCCAGGGAGAAGAGCCCGTCGGGCAGCCGCTCGGCCGCTTCGGCCGCGGTGAGTCCGCCGCCCGCGTCGACGAGGGCGCCGACGAGGATCCGTGCGGATCCGGCGCCGCCCTGCACGAGGTGGCCCCACAGCTCGACCGGCCGGTAGCCGGTCTTCTCCTCGCCCCGCGACTCGTCGAGGACCCGGAAGTGCCGGGACCTGACCCGGCCGTCGGCCAGCGCGTCGTGCCGGCTCTCGCGCAGTTCGTGCAGGTCGTCGGGGCTGACACGGGCCTCGACGTCCGCGATGGTGCCGCCGTAGGACGACCGGTCCAGGCCCAGCAGCGCGAGGGCGTCGTCGTCCGCCGCGCAGCGGTCGCTGTCCAGGTCCCAGTCGATGAGTCCGACCCGCACCGGGTGGGCGGCCGCGGTGGGCAGCCGCACGCTGATCGGCTCGTCGTCGTACTCGATGTGGTGTGTGGCGGGCTCCGTGCCCGGCCGGCCCGCCACGAGGCGGTCCAGGCGTTCCTCCATGGCCCGCTCGGCGGGGCGCAGCGCGAGATCCACCGCTTCCCCGTCCATCGGGCTCCGGGCCGCCGAGCGCAGCACGACCAGCACCCCGACCGCCTCGCCGCCGGTCCGGACGGGCTGGTAGGCGGAGCCGAAGGAGTACGGGAGCCCGGCCGTGAAGTGGGGGAAGCGGACCATGGTGGCGTGCTCGTCCGGCAGCCACAGCGTCTCGTCGCGCCGGTAGGCCTCCGCCATGGGCAGGGCACCGCCGACGGGCACCCGCCACCAGCTCCGGAGCAGCGAACGGGGCACCCCGGTGATCATCGCGAGCACCAGCGAGCGCCGGTCGCGGGAGCGCAGGTAGACCAGCCCGCCGTAACCGTCGAGGTCCCGCACGGCCTCCACCAGCGGGTCCGTCAGGGCGTCCTCGATTCGGCCCCCAGCCCCGTCCCGGCTCCGGCCGGCGGCTGACCGCGGCCCGTCCGGTACGGCGGCTGCCTCATCCATGTCGCGTCCTCCCGGTACGGACGCACCGGACACCAATCGCTTCCCACCAGGATGTGCCATGGTCGGCGCTCCGGCGCGGCAAGTGCAACCTTTCGGTCGCCCCGGTCGTCTCATCCTGCATCAGCCACATGCAAGCCTCGGGGGCGGCAATGGTACGAATCAGAAGAGCATGCGCGACTCTCGCACTCGTGGGCGCCACGGTGGGCGTGATGGCCGTCCCGGCCGGCGCCGCACCGGTGGCCGGCCCGCAGTCCACCGCGCGGGCCACGACGTGCCCGACCGGCTGGGGAAGCCTCGCCAAGACCGACGCCGGCACCGGCGTCGCGCCGATGACCGACGTCAGGACCGGTCGTCACACCTGCTTCGACCGGATGGTCATCGACGTGCCCGGCGCGGGCAGCGGCGTCGGCTACACCGTCCAGTACGTTGACAAGCTCTACCAGGACGGCTCGGGCCGCTACATCGCCGTGTCCGGCGGCGCGGTGCTCGAGGTGCGGGTGACCGCGCCCGCGTACGACCCGGAGACCGGCGCGGCCACATATCCCGGCCAGGTGGCCCGCCCGCTGCCGGGCGTGGACCTCACCGGCTACCGCACCTTCCGGGACACCCGGTTCGCCGGCAGCTTCGAGGGACAGACCCAGATCGGTCTGGGCGTCCGCGCGCGGCTGCCCTTCCGGGTGCAGCAGCTGGAGGACCGCGTCGTCGTGGACGTCGCCCACAGCTGGAGCGCCACGGGCTGACGGCCACGGACCCGACGCACGGCGCCCGGCTCCACGGAGCCGGGCGCCGTGCGTCGTGGCCGGGCCGGCCTCAGCCGCCGCGCAACCGGCCCAGTTCCTCGAGCGTCCGGGCCGCGGCACCGGCCAGCCCGGGCCGGCCGCGGACGAATCGACGGGCGGCCCGGGCGGGCTCGCGGCCCAGCCAGTGGGCGGCTCCGCCCGGCACCGGCCGCACCACCGCTCCTTCGTACACGCGCAGGTCACGGGTCTTGAGCGACTCCTTGTAGCGGGCCGGGCCGCTGCCCAGGTCGACGGTCTCGATACCGTCGCCCGCGGCGGCCTCCAGCATCCGCAACTGCAGGAGCAGGCCGGGGGAGTACTTGGCGTAGGCGCGGTCGTACGCCGGGAACCACCAGGACAGCACCGTGCGCGAGCGCAGCCCCAGGTGCGCGGCGACGGGGCGCCCGGCGGCGTACAGCACGGACAGCACGCCGCGGCACTCCGGTTCCTCGCTCTCCCCGAGCAGCCCCACCAGCCGGGTGATCCACTCCTGCGCGAACCGGTCCCGCCGGCCGGTCCGCCGGTACTGCGCCGACTTCCACTCCATGAGCGCCCGCAGCGCCGCCGGGTCCCGGGCGTCGTACACGAACCGCACCTCGCCGACCTGCCGGGCCAGTCTGCGTTCCTTGGCCAGGATCTGTCTGAGGAAGCCCGGCGACCGCACCCGCAGACGGTCCGTGTACGCCGCGAAGCCCCCGCCGATGTCGACGACCGGTGAGGCGAGTTCCTCGACCGCGTGCGGCGCGAACACCCCCTGACCGGCTTCCAGATTGTCGAACTCGAAGGACGACAGGCCGCAGACCCGCAGCAACCGCCGGGCGTCCAGCCCGATCCCCGGGCGTAACACGGCCCCCTGGCTGTCGGACACCCCCAGCCCGATGGCCCGGCCCCGCCCCAGCAACCCCCTCTCGTAGGGGAAGAACCCCACCGGGGAGCCGTCGTCCTGCAGCACCGCCACTCTGGCTCCCGGCCTGACCCGCCCGACCGCCACGGTGAACGCCGGATCGAGAAAGGGATTCGCCGGTGCCCCGGACTCCGTCCGGATCTCCCGCCACATCTTCCGGTCGTTCGGGCCGAGTTCGTCCGGCCTCAGAACGAGAACGCGCTTTCCAGGCAACTGTGCCTCCTGTGTCATCGGCATGGGGACACACGAAGGCCTGCACATCACCGCGAATCGGCACCAGGGCAGTACTCAGGGCGCACGGCGCAGGCCCTTGTCGGTACCGGCGTCGCTCAGCAGCGGAACGTCTGCAACCGTTCGGCGCTCGGGGCGGATCCGGCCACCCCCGGACACGGGCTGGTTCGGGCCGGACGCCCCTCCGTACCGCCCCTGCCCACCGTGGCCGCCCCGGGAGAAACCGGGCCCGCCCCGGCCGCCCCCGTGGCCCGCGGCGTACGCGCAGCCGGCTGCCGGGCCGACGGCTCGTCCTCACCAGGACACGGCTCTCCGGTCCCTTCGGCCCCTTCGGCCCCGGCACACGAAGCGGAGCCCGCAGCCGTGGCGCCCGCGGCCCTCGCGTCCACCGCCACCGCGCCCGTCGCGGCCGGACGGCCGTCACCCGCGAGTCCCGGAACGACGAGCTGCAGCACCAGCAGGCAGGCCAGCAGGCCCACCACCGCTGCCCATGGTCGCCGCACCATCAGACCCCTGACCTGTGTCCGGGCGGGGGAGGACGGAGTGGACTCGCCCGAGGGCCGGCACCGGACCAGACCCCCGACACGGCCGGCTGCGCTTCCAGTAGGCCGAGCGCGGCTCCGCCCCGTCAAGCCCTGGTGTGGCGATTCGTCCCTCTCGGCCGGTCGGCGCCGGAAATCCAACGGAACGCGCTCCCTTCTGACGGGGGTTCAGCCGCCGATGCTCAGCACGTCACTCGGTGGGGTGTTCACCCGCCCGCCCCGGTGGCCTCGGTGCCGTGGACCAGCTCGATCGCCCTGCCGAGCGTGTCGAGCCGGTCGTCGAGGGTCTCGCCTGCCGGGTAGAGGCGCACCGTGTTCACACCGGCGTCGCACCAGACCCGTAGGCGCCGCCGCACCATGTCCTCCGTGCCGATGAGCGTGGTGGCCAGCACCATCTCGTCGGTGACGAGGCCGGCCGCACCGTCCCGGTCGCCGGCCTGCCAGCGCCGCCGGACCTCGGCCGCGACCTCCGCCCAGCCCTGGCGGCTGTAGGCCCGGTTGTAGAAGTTGGTCGACGCGGACCCCATGCCGCCCAGACTGAAGGCGAGTTCCTTCTTCCGGCCCTCGACCATGGCGGCCAGCGCCTCCTCGTCCCGGGCGAACGCGACCTCGGCGCCCTGGCAGACGTCGAAGCCGGCGCGCTCACGGCCGGCGGCGGCCAGACCCTCGTCCAGGGGGGCGAAATAGGCCTCGGCGGCGCCCTCGGGGACGAAACTGGTGCCGAGCCAGCCGTCCGCGACCCGGCCGGTCAGCCGCAGCATGGCGGGCGACAGCGCCGCCAGGTACACGGGAACGGGATGCTCGGCGCGCATGGACAGGCGCATCGGCACCGCCTCACCGCCGGGCAGCGGAATGCCGAACTCGGAGCCCGAGTAGGCGATTTTGTCTCCCGCGACCACCTGCCGCAGGATCTCCACCGTCTCGCGCACCCGGGCCAGGGGGCGGGCGAACGGTACCCCGTGCAGGCCCTCCATCACCTGCGGACCCGATGGTCCGAGCCCCAGCAGGAACCGCCCCCCGGACAGATTGGACAGGGTGATCGCCGTCTGCGCGAGGGCGACCGGCGTGCGCGTGCCGACCTGCATGACGCCGGAGCCGAGCAGCATCCGCTCCGTGCGGGCCGCGTAGAACCCGAGAGCGGACGGGGCGTCCGAACCCCAGGCCTCGGCCACCCAGCAGATGTCCAGCCCCAGTTTCTCCGCCTCCACGACGAAGTCGGCCTGCCGGGGCCAGGAGCCCAGAGCCGCCGCCTCGACGGTCGTCGCCGCGCGCATCACGCCTCCAGCCGGTGTTTGATGTGCTCCAGCGTGGCCGTCATGCCTCGCTCGAACTCCCGCAGCCGCACGAACACGATCTTCTGCTCCTTCTCCGGCATGGCGTCGATCGCGAACGACAGTCCCGAGCGTCCGGGCCCCATCCGCATCCACTGCGACAGTTCGGTCCCGCCGCCCCTCGGCTCCAGCCCGAACCGCCACACCGCGCTCGGCTCAGCCGGATCCCCGACCGACCAGGCGAACACCCGCTCCGGATCGCACGTGACCACCGTCGAGGTCGTCTCCCATTCGCCGAACCGCTCGTGCCGGTTCCGGCCGACGAACCGGGCGCCCAGGGCCGGTCCGGCGGCACCCCCGGTCCACCACGCCGACTGGAGCTCGTCGCTCATCTCCGGCATCCGCGTCACGTCCGACACCAGCGCCCACACCTTCCCCGGCGGGGCGGCGACCCACGTCGTCACCTCGACCGTCGGTTGGTCCGCGTACCGTGCGCCCGTCCACTCCATCGCGTGCCGGCCTCCTCGTCGACAGGACTGTCGCCACAGGGTTGCGTAATGAGACTCACCAGGTCAAGCGGTTGTCGGCTGAGAACAGGTGGGTGAACGTGCCGATGTGGCCCGGTGCGCGGATCCGAGCCCGCAGGGCCGCGTACGCTACCGGTGGCTCCGCCCTCCGGGATCTTCACGTCCGGCGTGACCGGCGACGGGGGAGCCGTCCAGGACGACGGTGGTCGAGCCGGCGTGCCGGCGGGCACCATGGTCACGGCGGGGCGGGGCTCCAGGGCCCGTCCGCGCCGACTCGAGCGGAGGGACGACATGGGATCGGCGATGGACGAGCGGTTTCACCGCCGGCAGCGATGGGCCGCCCGGGGTGCCCTGGCCGCGGCCGCGCTGGCGGCCCTGCTGCCGCTCGTCTCCGGGGGCCTGCGAGGGCTGCTGCTGCTCGTGGCGGGCCTCGCGGGCCTCGCCGTGACCGCGGCCGCGCTCTGGTGGGTCCTGTCCCGGCGCGGAGTGGTCCGTATCGCGTCGGCAACGCTCGCCGTCGTCGCGCCCGTCGGCCTCATCACCCTCTTCGCCGCCGCGAATCTGCTCTGGGTGGTCTTCCTGTCCCTGCTCCTGTGGTGCGGGGCGGTCTGGAGCGGCCGCTACGCCCTGCGCAGCACGGGCCTGAGGACCGTACGGGTCAAGGAATACCGCACGCCGCCGCCGCTGCGCCCCTTCCTACTGCTCAACCCGCGCTCCGGCGGTGGCAAGGTCGAGAAGTTCAACCTGCAGGAGAAGGCCGAGGCGCTGGGCGCCCAGGTCGTGCTGCTCGACCCGGACCAGCACCAGGACGTCACCGCCCTGGCCAAAGCCGCCGTGGCCGACGGAGCCGACCTCCTGGGCGTCGCGGGCGGCGACGGCACCCAGGCCCTGGTCGCCGCCGTCGCCGCGGAGCACGGACTGCCGTTCCTCGTCATCGCCGCCGGTACACGCAACCACTTCGCCATGGACCTGGGCCTGGACCGGGACGACCCCGCCAGCTGCCTCGACGCCCTGACCGACGGGGTCGAACTCCGCGTCGACCTCGGGTTCGCCGACGACCGCCCATTCGTCAACAACGCCTCGTTCGGCGTGTACGGGGCCGTCGTGCAGAGCCCCGGCTACCGGGAGGGCAAGGTGGGCGCCGCCCTGGACCGGCTGCCCGACCTGCTCACCCGGCAGAGCGGTCCGCGTCTGACGGCCACCGCCGACGGCACCACCGTCACGGACCCGCAGGCGATCCTGGTCAGCAACAACGCCTACCGCATGGACGACCCCTTCGGCTTCGGCCGGCGCGAGCGGCTCAACTCCGGGCGGCTGGGCGTGCTCGCCGTCCGTGTGGACAGTGCCGTGGAAGCGGCCGAACTGCTCCTGTCCCCCCGCCCGGAGGGGCTCACGGTGCTCACCGCCCAGCACGTCGTCGTCGACGCCGACCAGCCGGAGCTGGAGGTGGGACTCGACGGCGAGGCGCTCACCATGCCCGCCCCCGTCCACTGCCGCATCGCACGCCGCGCCCTGCGTGTCCGGGTGCCCCGCGACCGTCCGGGAGTGCCCGAGGCGCCCCCGCGGCTCGACTGGCGCCGGCTGCGGAAGCTGGCGGCAGCGGTCGGCCGCACCGCAGTCCCCAAGCGCTCCCGGCGCACCTGAGCACGGCCCTCACGCAGGAGGCCCCCCGCGCCACTCGGCGCGGGGGGCCTCCTGCAGCTGGCCTTCGGTCACGCCTCCTTCGGCCCGGCCTGCTGCACCACCTCGAAGGACCACAGCGTGGAGCCGCTCGCCGCGGGCTTCGGCCGTTCGCCGCCCTCACCGCCGCCCTGGTGGGCGCTCTTCATCGGCCCCTCCATCCAGGCCTGGAACGACTCCTCGTCACGCCACCGGGTGTAGACGAGGTAGGTGTCGGTGCCCTCCACCGGGCGGAGCAGCTCGAACCACTCGAACCCGTCGGAGTTCTCCACGGCGTGCGCCCGGGAGGCGAACCGCTTCTCCAGCGTCTCCCGCTGCTCGGCCGGCACGGTCAGTACGTTGATCTTGACTACGCTCATGGGCCCCATCTTGCCCGATGGTCCCCACGCACCGGCCGGGCCCGCCCTGCGCCTCGGGGGTCGTCCGGAGCGTGTCGACCCAGGAGCCCGAACGACCCCCTGCGGCGCCCGCGCGGCGGGGCGGCCTCGGGTCAGCTCCGCCGCTTGCCCTGCTCCAGGGCCTTGCCGGTCATGTCGGTGACCTGCCCGGCCGGTGGCTCGTCCGCCTCCACCTCGGTGCCGAAGTCGGTGAAGTCCATGACCGTGCGCACCGTGACCTTGCCGGGCGCGGACGAGGCCCCGGAGGACGACCGCTGCGTTCCCTTCGGGGCCTCGACGGTCATGTCGATCTGCTGACGGCGCATCCGGCCCTCGTCGTCCAGCCAGACGTCCATCGGCAGGGTCGGACCGACCTGCTTGCGCAAGGTGTCGCCGTTGGGGAGGTCGGCCACGTCGACGGAGACGCGGTAGTGCGTGGTCCGCACGCCGTTGACCGTGGCCTCGCCCTTCTCGGTGACGTCCTTGTCGGTGATCGCCTTGGCGTAGGCGGCCGACCGGGCCGGATCGCTCATCGACCCGTCACCGGCGCCCTGCTGCGCGGCGACCTTGCCCAAGTCGATCCTGATCCAGGGCTTGCCGCCCGGCGCCTGCCCCTTGGGCAGCTTCTGGTACAGGACCTGATCGACCACTCGCTGCTCGATCTGCTGTCCCTGCACCGTGAGCGTCATGACGCTGTCGCCGTCGTCCAGGTCCACGGCGCCCTGCCCGTCCGCCGTCTGCGAGGCGCCCTGGGCCGAGGTCCGCACCCGCAGTTTCACCTTCGCGGTGTCCTCCTCGGCAGTCCTGTCGTAGGCCGAGCGCACCGCCTGCGTCCCCTCTTCCCGGGCACCGGCGCCCGATTTCGCCGAGGTGCCCTGCGCCCCGTCGCCCGAGTCGTCGTCGCCGCAGCCGACCAGCACCGTCCCGGCCAGGACTCCGGCGACACCTAACGCACAGACCCGCCTGCCGTTTCCCGCCCTGCTCATCGAACCAGCTCCCCTCAGGTGTGTGATGCGACCCAGGTGCCCAAGCCGGGCATGAACACACCTGTGGGGCCGAGGAGTTGCCTGCCGGGCGGGACAGGCTTCACGGTCAGTGGCGGCCCTTGAGCCTGCCGAGCAGACGCTGGGCCTGGGCCCGCTTGCGGGGGTCGGCCGCGGCCCGGCGTGCCTGTTCGACGGCCCGCCGCCCCTGCGGACTCCGGGCGAACTCCTTGAGTCGGTCCAGCATTCCGGCCATGACGCACCTTCCTTCCTGTCGCGATGTCACGTGCCTGCAGTGCGCCTACCCCTTCGGCGAGGTGCTCAGGCACACGTCTGCCCGGCCGGTGCGCGAGCGAATGTGTTTGCGGCCGGAGTCAGAGGCAAGTCGGTGTCCATGACTGAACAGAACAAGCGCACGAATCAGAAGGCGAGCACCGTACGGACCGCCGGGTCCAAGGCCCGCAGCACGGCGGACAAGGCCACCGCACCTGCCTCCCAGGCGGCGAAGGGCGCCGCGGACAAGGCCGGTGAGGCGGCGTCGGCGGCCAAGTCGGGTGCGGAGCGCTCCGCCGAGACGGCCAAGGCGGCCGCCCAGGCCGCGTCCAAGGGTGTCGAGGCGGGCCGCCAGGCGGTCGTCACGGCCACCGGTCACGTCGCCACCACGGCGAAGACGGCCTGGACGGTCATCGCCCACCGCAAGCTCGTGGCCGCGGGTGTCGGAGCGGGCCTCACCGCCCTGAGCGCCGCGTCCTACGCCGTCGGGCGCCGTGCGGAACGCGGCGCGCACGGCCCCCTCACGCGCCTCACCGGCGGGCGGATCTGAGCAGGGCCGGCGCGATGGACGTGCCGGCATCGGGGGAGCAGGCGGCGCGACGCGCCACCGGGTGGTCCGGTGGCCCGTGGCGCCGCCTTCCTCGTGCTCCGGACCGCCCCCTCCCACGTGGCCTGGCGCACATCCGACCCTCGCCGGGGCGCGCCCCTCGCGCCGCCCCGCAGTGACGGGAAAAGATGGGAGCGCACACGAAGGACCAACCCATGTGGAGGAGCGGGCCCATGCAGCACGAGCGAGCGGGAAGTCCGGCCGGACCCGAGGATCTCGTCGACGTCGCTCGGCTGGTCACCGCGTACTACGCGCGCCGCCCCGACCTGGACGACCCGGGCCAGCGCGTCGCGTTCGGGACCTCGGGACACCGCGGCTCGTCCCTGGCGAACGCGTTCAACGACGACCACATCGCGGCGACCAGCCAGGCCATCTGCGAGTACCGGGCCGGCCAGGGAATCGACGGCCCCCTCTTCCTGGGGGCCGACACCCACGCCTTGTCCGAGCCCGCGCGCGTCACCGCACTGGAGGTGTTCGCCGCCAACGAGGTGACCGTGCTGATCGACGACGCGGACGGCTACACACCGACCCCGGCCGTCTCGCACGCCATCCTCGCCCACAACCGGGGCCGCACCACCGGCCTCGCCGACGGCGTCGTCGTCACGCCCTCCCACAACCCGCCCGCCGACGGCGGGTTCAAGTACAACCCGCCCAGCGGGGGTCCCGCCGCCTCCGACGCGACCTCGTGGATCCAGGACCGGGCGAACGAGATCATCCGCGGCGGCCTGAAGGACGTACGGCGCGTCTCGTACGCCCGCGCCCTCGCGGCCCCCACCACCGGCCGTTACGACTTCCTCGGCCGTTACGTCGCCGGTCTGCCGGACGTCCTCGACCTGGACGCGATCCGTTCGGCCGGGATCCGGATCGGTGCCGATCCGCTCGGCGGCGCGTCGGTCGCCTACTGGGGCCGCATCGCCGAACAGCACGGCCTCGACCTGACCGTGGTCAACCCCCACACCGACCCCACCTGGCGGTTCATGACACTGGACTGGGACGGCAAGATCCGCATGGACTGCTCGTCGCCGTACGCGATGGCCTCGCTCATCGAGCAGCGCGACCGCTTCGGGATCTCCACCGGCAACGACGCCGACGCGGACCGGCACGGCATCGTCACCCCGGACGCGGGCCTGATGAACCCCAACCACTACCTGGCCGTCGCCATCTCCTACCTCTACGCGCACCGCGACCGCTGGCCGGCCACCACCGGCATCGGCAAGACCCTGGTCTCCTCCGCCATGATCGACCGGGTCGCCGCCGACCTGGGGCGCGAGCTGGTCGAGGTACCCGTCGGCTTCAAGTGGTTCGTGGACGGCCTGGCGGGCGGCACCATCGGCTTCGGCGGGGAGGAGTCCGCCGGGGCGTCCTTCCTGCGCCGGGACGGCTCCGTGTGGACCACGGACAAGGACGGCATCCTCCTCGCGCTGCTCGCCTCCGAGATCACGGCGGTCACCGGGAAGACCCCCTCCGAGCACTACGCGGCCCTGACCGCCCGCTTCGGCGAACCGGCGTACGCGCGCATCGACGCCCCCGCGACCCGCGAGGAGAAGGCCCTGCTCGCCAAGCTCTCCCCGGCCCAGGTCACCGCCGACAGCCTGGCCGGGGACGCGGTCACCGCGGTGCTCACCGAGGCCCCCGGGAACGGCGCGGCCATCGGCGGCATCAAGGTGACCACGGACAACGCCTGGTTCGCGGCCCGCCCCTCGGGCACCGAGGACGTCTACAAGATCTACGCCGAGTCGTTCCTCGGCCCGGACCACCTCGGCCGGGTCCAGGAGGAGGCCAAGTCGGTGGTGCTGACGGCCCTGTCCGGCTGACCCCGGGCACACCACGGCCCGGGCCGCTCTCCCGTGGCCCGGGCCGTGGTGTGCCCTCGGCAGCGCACGTGGTCAATCCGCGGAAGTGTGTCGACGCCCCGTGGGCGTTCGCGTTCCGCGGTCACCCGACCGGACCGGACCGCGCCGGGCGCTCCACCCGAATGAGGGGCCCGTGCCCCCACGGTGCCCGCGATGCAGGAGACTGGGTGAAGATCCGACCGGGAAGGACCGACACGTGATCATCTTCGGCACCAAGGGATATCTCTACCAGCTGGCGATACTGACGCTGGTGTGCGGTCAGTGCGGAAACCCCGCCGCCCACACGCTCAGGAAGCGCGTCACGAAGTTCAGCCTGTTCTTCGTACCGCTGTTCCCGATCTCGACGAAGTACCTGACGCAGTGCACCTTCTGCGGCGCGGAGCAGAAGGTGACCAAGGAGCAGGCGGAGCAGCTGCAGACCCAGAGCACGAACGGCCCGAGCGGCCAGGCGTACGGGCAGCCTCAGCAGCACGACCGGTTCTGACGCGGCCGGACCGTCCGGGCACGCATCTCGACGACGGCCACTGATCACAGCCGATGTGGCAACCGGAGCATCCCGGGTACTCGGCCTCCGGGCCCGGACCTGAGTGGGCCGATGGGCCTCCTGCAGTCGATCAGTGAATACGGAGGCAGTCAGATGAGCACCATCAAGGAAACCGTGGAAGTCGACGTCCCCGTCCACACCGCCTACAACCAGTGGACGCAGTTCGAGGAGTTCCCGAACTTCATGGAGGGCGTCGAGGAGGTCAGGCAGCTGGACGACCGCCACAACCACTGGACGACCAAGATCGGCGGAGTACGGCGCGAATTCGACACCGAGATCGTCGACCAGCTGGCCGACGAGCGGGTCACGTGGCGCACGACCAGCGGGGACACCCACCAGAGGGGCTCCGTCCGCTTCGAGCGTCTCGACGACACCCACACCAGGGTGGAGCTCGTGATGGATGTCGAGCCCAGTGGTGCCGTGGAGAAGGCGGCGGACATGATGGGCACGATCGACCGCCGGGTGAAGGGCGACATGAAGCGCTTCAAGCAGTACATCGAAGAGCGCGGAGTCGAATCCGGCGCATGGCGCGGTCGCGTCGAGCCGGGCGGCCCCGGCGGCGCCGGCCCCGTCCTCTGACGCCGGCCGCACTCCTCCGCGGCGGCGGAACTCCCCGAACCCGGCCTCCTCCGAGGCCGGGTTCTTCTGTGCCCGCATGTCCGCCCTCGCTCGGCGACGCGTTGAGTTTCGGCCAACGTCATGACATGCACCTGTCCATCTCGGCCTCCTGGTGGCACGCTGCCCCCTGACCGTCCGCAGTGACACCCCTGCCTGACCGGGTGGGCGGGCTTCCCGCCGCCCGGCCCCCACAGCAGAAGGAGACCGCGTGATAGGCCGACCCCGCAGCCCGTATTCCTCCGGTGGCAGCACCCGCGTCCGCCGCTCCGTCCTCGGCGTCCTGGCCGGCGTCGCCGCACTCCTGGCGACCGGCGTCACCGGCACACCCGCGAGCGCCGCACCGGACCCCGGCGTGACGACCGCTTCGGCGCAGGAACGCGCCCTGGCCTTCTGGACCCCGCAGCGGATGCGCGAGGCCACCCCGCTCGACCTGCTGACCGTCGACCGCTCCGACGTCAGGACCCCGGCACTCCGCAAGGGCAGGGCGACGATCGTGGCCCCCAGCGCGCCCGCCTCCGCCGCGGGGCCGATGGCCTTCCCGCACGGCGGCGGCCCCTGGTCCGGCGGGGGAGCGGTGACCAAGACCGCGGGCCGGGTGTTCTTCAGCTACCAGGGCCGCACCGCGTCCTGTTCCGGCAACGCCGTCACCAGCGCCAACAAGAGCACCGTGATCACCGCCGGCCACTGCGTCAAGCTGGAGGGCGCCTGGCACACCAACTGGGTGTTCGTACCCGGCTACCACGACGGCCAGCGCCCGTACGGTACCTGGGCCGCCTCCAAGACCCTGTCCACCCCGCAGTGGACGGCCAGTGAGGACATCAACTACGACATCGGCGCGGCCGTGGTCGCCCCGCTGGACGGCAAGAAGCTGACCGACGTCGTCGGCGGCCAGGGTCTGGCGTTCAACACCGGTTACAGCAAGGCCATGTACTCCTTCGGCTTCCCGGCCGCCGCGCCGTACGACGGCGAGAAGTTCATCTACTGCAGCGGCACCACCACCCGCGACTTCCTGCTGTCCAACGACCACGGTCTGACCTGCAACATGACCGGCGGCTCCAGCGGCGGCCCGTGGTTCACCCAGTTCAGCGAGGTCACCGGGACCGGCCTGCAGTCCTCGGTGAACAGTTTCAAGTACAACTTCCTGCCGAACGCCATGTACGGCCCGTACTTCGGCGCGGACGCCCAGAACCTGTACCAGAGCGCCCAGTCGTCCTGAACCGGCGCTCCACGCGAGCCGTTTCCCCCGTCGTCCCATGGCGGGCGAAACGGCTCGGGTCATCGCGCCGACAGGGTGAACAACCGGCCGGAGCACGCCCACAGCGGCGATTTTCGTCCACCTGCGGCCATGCACCGTGTGTCGTCGGCCCGGCCGGTCCACACTGGGACCCATGCGCGTGGTGATCATGACGGCGGGATCGCGCGGCGACGTCGCGCCCTACACCGGGCTGGGCGCCGGACTGGCCCACGGCGGGCACGGCGTCACGCTCGCCACCCACGGCCTGTTCGAACCCCTGGTCGCCGGATCGGAGGTGCGCTTCCACCCGACCCCGGTCGACCCGCATGCCGTGTCGCACTCCGACCGCGGCCGCGATCTGCACGCCAGCACCAGTGGTCCCGGCAAGCTGCTGAGGGCGGTGTCGATGGCCCGGTCCGCGGCCGAGGAGATGACCGACGCCCTGGTCGAGGCGGCCCGCGGCGCGGACGTCGTCCTGGCCGCGGGAGCCGTCGCACCACTGGGCCGCGCCATCGCCGAGGGCCTGAGCCTGCCCAGCCTCGGCCTGTTCCTCCAACCCCAGCACCCGACACGCGAGTTCGGCGCCCCCATGCTCGGCGGACGCTCGCTCGGCGCGGTGGGCAACCACCTGGGCGGACGAGCCGTGATCAGTGCCGTCGACCGGGTCTTCACCCATGCCGTGCACCGGCTGCGCACCCGGCACGGCATGGCTCTGCGCGGTCCGTCCGCCGGCCGCCGGGCCCACGAGCGAGCCCGCTGGCCCGTGCTGCACGGATTCAGCGAACGGGTGGTGCCCCGCCCGAAGGACTGGCGCCCCGGACTGGAGGTCGCCGGGTACTGGTGGCCGCACGACGCCCGCGCACTGCCCGGAGACGTGGAGGAGTTCCTGTCCGCCGGACCCCCACCGGTGTTCGTCGGTCTGGGCAGCGCCACGGTGCCGGATGCCGGGCACCTCAGCGCCGAGATCGTGCGTGCGCTGCGGACGGCAGGCCTGCGAGGCATCATCCAGCAGGGCTGGGCGGGCCTCGCCGCCCATGGCGACGATGACGTGATCACCGTGGGCGATCTGCCGCACGCGCTGCTGTTTCCCCGTACCGCCGCCGTGGTCCACCACGCCGGCGCCGGCACCACCGCCGCCGTCCTGCGCGCGGGCGTGCCCACGGTTCCGGTACCGGTGCAGTTCGACGGCGGCTTCTGGGCGGCGCGTCTGGTCGCCCTGGGGACGGCACCGCGCGCCGTCCCCCTGCGCGGCCTCACCGCCGCCGCACTGGCCCCCGCCCTGCGCCGCGCCACGAGCGACCCTCACCACCGCGACCGTGCCCAGGAGTTGGCGCGCGGTCTGGCCGAAGAGGACGGCGTGGCCCCGGTCCTGGCCGCGTTGGACCGGCTCACGTCGTGACCGGTCGCCGGCGGGACGGCTCCGCGCGCGGGGAACGCCGGTGCAGCCCGATCGCCAGGGGAGCGGCGGTGAACACCGAGGAGTACGTCCCCACGACGAGGCCGACCAGCAGCGCGAGGGCGAAGTCCGCGAGCGAGGAACCGCCCAGCACGGTGAGAGCGGTGAGGATGAACGCCGCGCCGATGCCGGTGTTCACCGTACGGGGCAGGGTCTGCAGGATCGCCTGGTTGACGAGGCCGTTGAACGGCGCCGCGGGGCTGCGCCGGACCAGTTCCCTGACACGGTCGAAGAGGACGACCGAGTCGTTCACGGAGTAGCCGATGACAGTGAGCAAGGCAGCCAGGAACATCCCGTCGACGGGCTTGCCGAGCCAGGCGAAGATCCCGAGCAGGATCACCACGTCGTGGACCAGTGCGACAACCGCCGCCGATCCCAGCACCCAGCGGAACCGTGCCTCGAGGTAGACGAACTGCGCCCCGAGGGCCACGGCGAGTGCGATCAGCGCACCCCGGCGCAGCTCCTCGCCGAGGCTGGGACCGATCAGTTCGTCGCGGACCTTGTCCGCCCGGCGGTCGACATCGCGCACAGTGCCGGTGACCTCCGCCTCCTCGGAGTCGGTCAGCGGTTCGGTACGCACCGTCAGACCCGTGTCGCCCGAGGACTGCACGACCGCCCGGGGGAATCCGGCGTCGGCGAGGGCGGCACGGATCCGGCCGGGGTCGACCGGACCGCTGGTGCTGTACTCGATGAGGCGGCCCCCGGTGAACTCCACGCCAAGGTCGACGCCGCGCACCGCGATGCCCGAGCAGGCCAGCGCGAGCACGGCCGCGGAGGTGGCGAGCCAGCGGCGCGGGCGGCGCATCAGGAGGGGGGCGCGGCGGGTGAGGCGGTCGCGGACCGCGCCGATGCCGGCGATGCCGGTGAGACCGGGGCGGCGGCGTACGCCCGGACGGCTCGCTGCGAACTCGGCCAGCGCCCGGCTGACGACCAGAGCGCTGAACATGGAGGCGAGCACGCCGATGCCGAGGGTGACCCCGAAGCCCCGGACGGGCCCGGAGGCGAGGAGGAACAGCAGGGCCGCCGCGATCAGCGTGGTGACGTTGGAGTCGGCGATCGCGCTGAATGCCCGGCGGAATCCGGTGGTGAGCGCCGAACGGACACTGGGACGGCTGCGCAGCGCGTACTCCTCGCGCGCTCTCTCGAATACCAGCACGTTGGCGTCCACGGCCATGCCGACGGCCAGCACGAAACCCGCCAGGCCCGGCAGCGTCAGCGTGGCGCCGAGAGCGGCCAGGGCGGCATAGGAGATCAGGCCGTAGCAGGCCAGGGCGAGAGCGGCCAGGCCCCCCATGAGCCGGTAGACGGCGATGATGAACAGCGACGTGAGCGCGGTGCCGATGGCCGCCGCCCAGGCGCCGGCCGTGATGGCCTGCGCGCCGAGGGTTGGGCCGACGGTGCGCTGCTCGACGGTCTCGACGGGCACGGGCAGGGCCCCGCCGTTGATGAGCAGGGAGAGTTCGCGGGCCTCCTCGGCGCCGAAAGAACCCGTGATCCGGGTGGCGCCGTCACGGATGCCGGTCCCGCAGGCGACGGACGGGTCGACCTGCGGGGAGGAGACGACCTTGTCGTCGAGGACGATGGCGACCCGCCGTGCCGGGTCGCCCGGGGCCCGGCAGGCGGCCTCGCCGGTCAGGCCGGCCCAGCCGGTCCGGCCGGATCCCTCGAAGCCGACGGTCACGTGCCATCCGGTGCCGTCCTGCTGGTCGAACCGGGCGGCGGCCTCCTCGACGTCCTCGCCGGTCAACGAGGAGGGCCCGAGGCGCAGGCGGGTGCCGGACTCGTCGGGCAGAACGCGCTCCCGGGGGCTCTCCGGCGGCTTCCCGGAGGTGCCGGCGGCTCGGTCCGCGAGGCCGAGCACCGGGTGGAAGGTGAGCTGCGCCGTGCGGCCCAGGACGTCGGCGGCCTTCTTCGGATCCTGCACACCGGGCAGTTCGACGATGATCCGGTCGTCGCCGGAGCGCACCAGGGTGGGTTCGGCGACGCCGAGCGCGTCGATGCGGCCGCGCAGCACCTCGAGGGTGCGGTCGGTGGCCGCGCGGTCGGCGTCGGCCGTGGGGGTGGAACGGGTTTCGAGCACGATCTGGGTCCCGCCGCGCAGATCCAGTCCGAGCCGGACGGGCACGGTGGCGGCGATGTACAGGGACAGGGCGAGCACGGCGAGGGCGAGCAGCGCTCTCACACGCGGGGAACGGTTCAACGGGAGCCTCCGGCAGGCACACCACGGCGGCGGCCGGCATGGGCCGCCGCGGGGTGTCGGGGTGAAGGGGAAGGGGCGTCAGGTGCCGGAGGACACCGGGGGCGCCCGCCCCTGGTCCTGGGCCACGCGTGACGGTGAGGCCGGCACGCGCAGGGTCGCAGGCCCGCGTGGGCCGGGAAGCAGCCGTTGGGTGGCGTGCGTGCTCCGGTCGCAGGTGCCGGAGTATCCGCGGGGTGCCGGGTGATCGCCGTGCGCCGGCTCGTGACGGGTGGCTGCCCGGACGACGCGGGCGGCATCGCATCCGTCGTCGCCGCGCGCCTCGTGGTGCCGGAGGTGGTCCGGCGCCGTGTGCGTGCCGTCGTGCCGGAGGTGGCCGACCGCCGCGTGCGTGCCGTCGTGCTGGAGGCGGTCGGCCGTCCGGCGCTCGCCGGACGCCCCGGTGCCGGGTGCGCCGGGTGGCGGGGAGAGGAGGCCGAGGACGGCCAGCACGGCGGCGACGACGACCGCGAGCACCCAGGCGGCGGGGGAGCGCGGCCCAGTGGTGGCGACGACGGGCGCCGGGCGCGCGATGGGTTGCACCGTGCCTCTCTCCTCGTGATGGACGGCCCGGGGACGCGGGCCGGGACGCGGGTCAGGGCTCGATCAGTCCGGCGCGGATGGCGTAGCGGGTGAGGTCGAGACGGTCCCGCAGGCCGAGTTTCTGGAGCAGGTTGGCGCGGTGCCGCTGGACGGTCTTGATGCTGATGAACAGCAGGTCGGCGATCTCCTTGGACGAGTGGCCCTCGGCGACCAGCTTGAGGACCTCCTCCTCGCGAGGGGTGAGGATCTGGTCGGGGGTTTCCTGGCCGTTGCGGGCCCGGTCCAGGTAGTTGCGGATCAGGGCGGTGACCGCGCCGGGGTACAGGAAGGGCTCGTCCCGCATCGCGGCCCGGCAGGCGGCGACCAGGTCCCGGTCGGCGACGGACTTCAGCACGTACCCGCTCGCGCCGGCTTTCAGGGCCTGGAAGAAGTACTGCTCGTTGTCGTGCATGGTGAGCATCAGGATCCGCAGGCCCGGGCGGAGGACGGCCAGTTCGCGGGCCGCCTGCAGGCCGGTCAGGCGCGGCATCGCGATGTCGAGCACGGCCAGGTCGACGTCACGGGTGCGGGCCAGCTCGATGGCTTCGGCCCCGTCACCGGCCTCGGCGACCACCTCGAGGTCCGGCTGCTGGTCGAGGATCAGCCGCACGCCGCGGCGGACCAGGGCGTGGTCGTCGGCGAGCAGGATGCGGATCGTGCTCGGTTCCGCGGAGGCGGGCGTGGAGGTTCCGGGCATGGTCAGGGCTGCTTCCTTGCGACGGGCGCGGTGAGCTGGACGCGGGTGCCGGCCCGGGGCGCCGGGGTGATCTCCAGGGTGCCGCCGACGAGCAGGGCGCGTTCGCGCATGCCGCGGATGCCGGCGCCTTCACGGGGGGCCTCGATGCCGCTGCCGTCGTCGGTCACCGTCAGCACCACGCCCTCGTCGGCGCGGCACAGGGAGACGGTGACCCGCCGGGCGTCCGCATGGCGGGCGACGTTGGTCAGCGACTCCTGGGCGACGCGGTAGAGGACCAGCTCCGCCTCCGGCTCCAGGGCGGGCAGATCGGCGTCGAAGCGGCGGGTGACCAGCAGCCCGGTGTGGGTGGCGAAGTCCTCGCCGAGCGAGGTCAGCGCGCTCACCAGGCCCAGGTCGTCCAGCACACCCGGCCGCAGCCGGCGCACCAGCCGGCGGACCTCGTCCAGGCTCTCCCGGGTGATCTCCTGCAGTTCCTGCAGCTCCCTGCGCAGCGGCTCCGGGGCGTCGTCCGCCGAGCGCTTGAGGCCCAGCAGGATCGCGGTCATGCTCTGCCCGACCTCGTCGTGCAGTTCCTGGGCGATGCGACGTCGTTCGCCCTCCTGGGCCAGCAGGGCCCGGGTGCTGCTGGCGACCCTCTCCTGCTCCAGCCGCTCCAGCATGGCGTTGAAGGTACGGATCAGCTCCGCGACCCCGCCGCCGCCCGAAGCGGGCAGGCGCTGGCCGGGCCGCAGCAGGTCGACGGTCGTCATCAGCTTGGTGAGCCGGTCCAGGGGAGCAAGGCCCCACCGCAGCAGCGCGGCGTTCGCGACGAGCATCACGGCGAGACCGCCGACCAGGATGACCGCCTCGGTCAGCAGCACCGGCACCGAGACGGTCACCGGAGCCCACAGCAGCAAGGCCGTGGCCGTCCCCAGCACCACGGCGTTGAGCGCGAAGATCCGCCAGAACAAGGACACCGTCCCTGCGCCTCCCCTTCTACGACCTGGGTCTCACCTCCACAGTCGGGCATCGCGGAGCCCACCGCCTTCGCGGCCCGGGCGCTGAGCAAGCCTGCCGATCAGGCTGCCGCGTCCCCACCGGTCCCGTCCATGGGCCCTGACCCCCATTTCCCCGGGCGCGCCACACCGGGAGCGCGGGCACATGGGTCTCCCGTCCCGCCGCAAATGGGTTCCGCGCCCGATGGGTATCCGCCGCCGGCGGCGCCAGGGTGGAGGCACACGACCACCCGACAGCGGACGGGCGGCCCGGCAACGCCGCCGGGCCGCCCGCCGCGCATGACCGACCCGCGCACCCGCGCCGAAAGGGACCGACCATGTCGCTCGATGTCACCCGGGCCGAGACGCACGCGCACGAGGCCCGTCGGCGTCTGGAACACGCCCGCACCTCCCGGCTGGCCCAACTGCGCGCCCTCGACGAGAGCGAGCGCGGACCGGAGGATCACCTCCTGTCCGCGCAGCGGACCGCGATGCGGCGGGTCCTCGCAGAGATCGAGGAAGCCTTCACCCGCATCGACGACGGCACCTACGGAGTCTGCGTGTCCTGCGCGAAGCCCGTCCCCGCCGAACGACTCGAGATCCTGCCGTACACCCGCCACTGCGTCGCCTGCCGGCGCCGCACGGCCTGAACCCGTCCGTACCGACCTCCTACGCCCTGCCGCAAAGGGGTGACGTGGTGAACCACCGGACCATCGACGACAGCACGACGAACCTGTCGGCCGACGACCTCGCCGCGCTGCGCGAGAGCCTCCACGAGCAGCGACTGTTCCGCCAGGAGCAACTGCGCCTGCTCGCCGGGCCGGTCACCTCCCGGACCGAGGACCGGCTCCGGCAGCGAGCAGCCGCGCAGATCGAGGTCCGCGTCAAACTCGCCGCCTCCGCCCGCATGGTCCTCGCCGACGTCGAAGCGGCCCTCATTCGCATGGACGAGGGCTCGTACGGCCGCTGCGACCTCTGCCGGCGCCCGATCGAACGGGAACGGCTCATGATCGTGCCGCAGGCCCGCTACTGCGCCCGCTGCCAGCAGGTCAAGGAGGCACAACCGTGACCGGCGCCCGTGAGCTGCCCAAAACCGCCGACCGTCACCGGCCGTGGCCCCGGTGCCGGCGCTGCTGCGGCGTCGCGCTGGACATGGGCAGCGCCCGCACCCGCGTCTGGATCGCCGGCCGGGGCACGGTCGTCGACGTACCCACCGTCGCCTTCCCCGGCGCCGGCGCGGTGTACCCCGTCCGGCGCGGCACCATCGTCGACACTCCGGGATGTTCCCGGATGCTGGAGCGCCTGCTCGGGCACCGGCTGCCCCGGTTCGCCCGCCCCATGATCATCGTCACCACGCCCGTCCTGGACGGCGTCGCCTACCGCACCGGGGCCCGCGCCGCCGTCGAGGTGCTGCGGCCCCGCAGTGTCCTGACCGTCCCCAGCGCCCGGAGCATCGCTCTGGCCGCCGACGCCGACATGTCGCGGCCGCTGGTGGTGGTGGACGTCGGAGCCCACCTCACCGAGGCGGTGCTGCTGTGCGACGGCGCCGTCACCGACGCGCGCCGGACGGCCGTGGGCACCAGCGACCTGGGTGAGACGGCCACGGCCGAGCAGATCGCCGAAGCGGTGGTCGCGATGCTGGCCGCGATCCGACGCGACGACCTCACCGCCCGTGCCGCAGGAGCCCTGCGGCGTGGCATCCTCCTGGCCGGCGGGGGAGCCCTGCAACCCGAGATCACCCGCGCCCTCGCGGCCCGGCTGAAGGCACCGCCGCGCATCGTCCCGGCACCGCACACCGCGGCCGTCCGGGGCGCCGCGAGGTTCCTCCAAGCCGCGCACACCCATCCCTCGGCCACCGGGCCCCCGCCACCCGTGGCCCGCCCCCACTAGGCCGTACACGTCCCACCACCCGGCCGGAATCCCGCCCGCCCCGCGTCCAGCGCCGAAAGGAGGACCATGCCCGGTCACACGCCCCCACCTCCACCACGGCCGCCGCGGGAGCTGCCCCGGGTCATGTTCTGGCGCCTGCGGCGCAACCCCCTGCGTCGGCGCAGCGACGTGGTCCAGGCGTGGGTCGGCCTCGGCGTGACGCTGGTGGTGCCGGCGGCCACCCCCTCGTCCTCTTCCTCGTCGGCGAAGCCGCCCACCGCCATCACGCCCGCACCGCCGCGCACCAGGCAGCCACCCGTCACCACACCACGGCCGTACTCGTCGAGGACGCCCGTGCCCACCCCGAGCCCGGCTCGGCCGAGGCGAAGCGCACCCTCTACCCGACCGAGTTCCGCTTCACCGACTCCGAAGGACGCACCCACACGGCCTACACCGATACCCGGCCCGCCCTGCCCAAGGGCCGCACCGTCCGCGTCTGGGCCGCCACCGACGGGAAGCTCACCGACCCGCCCCTGACCGCCGATCAGGTCCGCAGCCGCGCCATGGGCTCCGCCTTGATCGCCGTCCTCGGCCTCCACGCCGCGGCAGCCGTCGCCTACGGCACGGTCCACCGCGTCATCCAGCACCGCAACCTGGCGGCCTGGGAATCCGCCTGGGCCGCGACAGCCTCTCGCTGGACGACGTCTCCCTAGCCGGAGTCAGGCCGGACGCACGTCACCGACACGGTCGCACGCCGCGGCGAGGGCCGCCGGTGTCAGCGCGGGATGCCCAAGGTGTCGAGGCGCTGGTGCATGACCGCTGCCGGAAGGCCGGGGTTGCCGAGGGCCCGGGCAGCGAGCTCCGGGTCGTCGCAGCTCTTCAGAACGAGGTCGACGGGCAGGGCGGGGTGGGCGGCGGCCATGCCACGCACGCGTGCGTCGGGATCGGCGAGCAGCCGGACCATCACATCGGCCGGAGCGTTCGGGTCGAGTCCCGTCAGCCACCTCTTCTCCGGGTCCGGGTCGTCGGCGAAGCGCCGCCCGGCGTCCGTGCGCGGGAAGTTGGCGTGGCGGAGCAGATCGCTCCGGGTGATGACCTGGCAGTCCAGGTAGGTCTGCAGCACGACCTCGCCGTCCACGGTCGACTGGTTCTCGCACAGGAGGAGTCGCACGGCAGGGTCGTCGTCGCGCGAAAGAAGCTCGACGGCGTCGGCGGGCAGATGCGGGCTGCAGGCGGCGCTGCGCCGCAGCAGGATGTTGGCCGACCGGGCGCATCGGCGCAGTACGTCGGCATCGGTGCAGAGACGGACCCATTCGACGGGATACAGCCGGTCGGACGGGCGGATGGTGATGTCGACGGCGGCCCGTTCGGTCTCCGTCAGCTCGGGCCGGACCGACACCGCCAGCCGGACGCTGTGCGCGTCGTCTTCGGCGAGCCTGCGGACAAGGTCGACGGACAGGTGGGGATTGGCTGCCAGTTCGCACCGGTCCGGCTCCGCGCCGTCGGCCGCGATCCGTTCGGCGGTCGCCGTGCTCATGGCCCCGTAGCGGATCACCTCCTGCCGGGAGAGGGAGTCGAGGTCCGCGTCGAGCAGGAGGTCGGTGCAGCGCGCGTCGTCGCGGCAGGCCTTCCGCATGGCGGCTTGGCGTACATCCTCCACGGGGTCATGGAGGAGGCCGTCGCGAGTGTCCGGGGAGAGCATGGTCCACTCGCGGCACGCCGCCCTCCGGAGGTTCGCGTCCTGGTGGCCGGCGAGACGGGCCACCAGCTCCGCGGCCGTGTGCCGGGACTCGGCCGCGCTGCGGCGGACTCGTGCGTCCTCGTCGGCGAGCAGACGCTTCTGAACGGAGACCGGGAGCGGCTCCACGGGGATGCGGAACCAGTCGGGGCCATGGGCCAGGGTCACGCGCACCCGTGGGTCGGGATCGTCGATGAGCCGGGCGCGTTGTTCCGGTGTCACCGAGGGGTTCTCGGCGAACGCCGAGCGCAGCCGTCGATCGGGGTGCACGACGATCGCGTCGACCACCTCGTCCGGCAGCGCGCGCCAGGCCAGGGTGTTCCAGGCGGTGACGGCCTGCTCCGAGAGCAGCCTGAGCAGTACGTCGACCGGTGCCGCCGGGTTCCGTGCTACGGCATTGATCGTCTCGCGGTCAGGACACGTGTGGCACATGATTCCCCCTGTTCGCCGGCGGATGACGCAGGCCCGCAGATTGTGCTGATGACGTGCCTGTGAGGTCAACGCCGGCGAACACATGCGCCCCCGGCACCCGTTCACCGGCCCGGCTGTCCGGGGGCCCCGCACCGGGGTACCCGGCACCGGTGCACGAGGTGTGTCAACGAGCCCCGGCCACAGGCGGATTCGGGGCGCAGGAGTGGAGGGCGGATGACGGTCGACCTGCTCGGCTTCCTCGGAGTGGTGCTGGTGGCGTATGTGGTGCCGGGTCCGGACTTCCTCGTGGTGCTCAGATCGGCTGCCGAGGATCCTTCGAAGGGCAGAGCGGCGGCACTGGGTGCCCAGACCGGGCTGTGTGTGCACATGCTGGCCGCCGCGGCCGGCCTTTCGGTGATAGCCGCGCGCTCGCCCGTGGTCTACGACGCGATCAGACTGCTGGGGGCTGCCTACCTCGTGTATCTCGGTGTACGGGCCGTGCTCGCCGCCCGCCGGACCGCCCGGGGAAGGCACCACACGAACGAGGCGACAGCCGATGCCCTGGCGGAGGGCGGGCCGGCCCAGGGGCGTCTCAGGAGCGGTTTCATCCAAGGGCTGCTCACCAATGTGCTCAACCCGAAAGCCGCCCTGTTCTTCCTCAGCGTCCTTCCGCAGTTCGTCGACGGCGACGGATCGATGGCACGGCAGATCTTCTTCCTGGGCATGCTCGACATCCTCATCGGCGTCGCCTACTGGTTCGCCCTCGTCGTGGTCGCCGCGCGCCTGCGAGCCCTGCTCGCCAGGCCGGGGGTCCGCCGGCGCTGGGAGCTGACCACCGGCTGGTTGTTCATCGCCATCGGCGTCTCGGTGGCGGCCGTCGCCTGAGGGTTCAGGGGTGACGCGGCTGGGCAATGGGCTAGGGAATGTCATGAGCACGACTGCCCTTCCCCCACAAGGAGGTCGATCATGCACGTCCGTATGCTGACCGGCGGTCTCGCCGCCGCCTGTCTGGTGTCCGTGTCCCTGACGGGCGGTCAGGCCGCGGCCGCCGCGCCCGCAACGGCCGACGGGCCTCCGGCCGCCCGTGTCGTGACCTACGACGCGAGTGGCGCCGCGGAGTTCAGGAGTGCGGTCAACCGGGGCGCGGCGATCTGGAACGAGAGCGTCGACGCCGTAGAGCTGCGGCCCGCCGCAGCCGGGCAACGCGCCAACATACGGGTCCTCGCGGACAACGGCTGGCCGCGTGCGCTGCCCACCACTCTCGGCAACGGCACCGTGTACATCGGGCGCCAGGCCGTCGACCAGGGGTACGACACGATCCGCATCTCCGCGCACGAACTCGGGCACATCCTGGGCCTGCCGGATCGCAAGCCCGGACCGTGCTCGAGCCTGATGTCCGGCTCCACCGCGGGCACGTCCTGCACGAACCCGTACCCGAACGCGGCGGAGAAGGCGGAGGTCGAGGGCAACTTCGGCGGCGCACCGGCCGGGCTGGCCCAGGCGGCGGGTACCAGGGTGATCGTGGACTGAGGCGGGCGACGCCCCGGGATGAGAAGGCCCCGCACACCGCGGGGACGGCTTGCCGCCGAACGGCGGCGGTGGCGCGCCGACGGCTCCCCCGCCGCAGTCCGGTGCCAGGGGAGCCGGATGCCTCCCCAAGTGCGGTTCCACCGGGAGCGGTCGGGGCAACGCCCCCTTCACGTCCGGCGTGGAAGCAGCCGGCCCGCACCCTCGGGGGGCATGCTGATGTGATGACCGGCGCACGCGCGTAACGGCTGCCTGCGTGGACCACAGGTGAGGTGCATCAGCGGTGGACGACCGTCGAGCGGAGGGGCCGCCCGGGGTGGAGGCCGGTCTACTGGCCGACCGGCTGAAGGAGCGGATCTACGCGACCATCACGATGATCGCCGTGGTGGTCGGCCTGTCCTTCGGTGAGGTGGGCTCCCTCGGTGCCGTCGCCACTGTGCTGACGACCGCGCTGGGCCTGTGGCTCGCCGCGCTCGTCGCCGACCAGCAGGCGCACCGCACCGTCCACCGCCGCCTCGCCACGGGCCATGAGCTGCGTCGCATGCTGTACGTCAGCAGCCCGCTGCTGTCGTGCGCCGCGGGACCTGCCGTTCTGATCGCGCTGGCCGCGCTGGACGTCCTCAGCGTGCACGCCGCGTTGCTGGCAGCGGCGGGGGTGGGCGTCGTGTCGCTCTTCCTGTGGGGCTGTCTGGGCGGGCTGCGCATGGGCGGCGGCACGGTGACAGCGGTGGTGGCGGGGCTGCTGGACGCGGCGATCGGGGTAGCCGTCGCCCTGGTGAAGGCAGCCGCCGGACACTGACCGGACGAGGGGACGTTGCCCGTCGGCCCGGCCCGGCGGGCAACGTCCGGCAGAGGCGCGCCGGGAACGCTGCCGATCCGCTCGACCGGCCGGGGGAGCGGTCAGAGTGAGAACCCGTCGGCCGGCGAAGGCACGGGATAGGGGCGGAGGATCATGAGTGAGTCCTCCAAGGCCGCCACCATGGCAAAGGGGAAACGGTCGAGCTCGAGACAGAGCGCGACGTCATCAGGATGGACTCCTTTGCGCACCCCCTGCGCCAGCTCCGCGGCGGCCCGCGAACGCCCGGCGCGGCGGAGGAAGCCGGCCGCATCCGTCTCTTCGCCCACGGCCCTGCGGGCGATGTACTGCGCGCACGCCAGATCCTCGTCGGCCTGGCCGTCCTCGCCCGTGACCACGAACGTGACACGGTCGAGGCCGCGGGTCCGCAGGAGCCGTGCCGTCGCCCCGGCCACCACGAACCCGGCGCACAGCACCAGCGACGCCTCCTTGACGGCGAGGGCGCCGACCGTCCCGGCCGTGGTCTTCTGCACGACGGTGCGTCCGCCGAGGTCGAGAGACCGCAGCAGACCGGGCGAGTTGACGGTGTCGAACCCCGGAGCCGGCGGACCGTCCTTGAGTGCGACCCAGTCCGGGTGCCGCGCCTTGAGCTCCCGGGCCTCGTCCAGCGACTCGGCGAGCACGATCCGCTCAGCCCCCTGGCCGAAGACCCAAGCGGCCACCGTGAAAGCGCGCATGACGTCGACGACGACCGCCACGGACGGGACTTCGTTCACGGCCAGCTCGGCGATGCCGACGAAACGAGTGTTCATCCCGTCATGATCGCGCATGCCCGCCCCGAGGCACTTCACATGACGAAAAGCCCGTCCGGCCAGGACTCCCCGAGCGAGCCGGTGACGGGAAGACCGGGGCGGTGAACCGCGGCAGCTGCACGGCGGGCTCGATCGGCCCGGGGCGGCACGAGATTGGGCTCCCTGCGTCCGGCCCGCGCCGCCCTGCGGCCCGCGATGTCCTCACCGGGAAGCGTCGGGCGGGGTGGGGTCGAGTGGGTCGTCGATGAGGCCTGCGTCGCGACGCACCTCGTCGACCGGGTCCACGGCCAACTCGTCGGCTGCCCCGGTGAGGGCCTTCAATGCGGGAACGAGCCCGGCACGTGCCTCGGCGGGCAGCCGTTCCACGAGCGCGCGGATCTCGGTGCGCCGGTGCGCGAGGACGCGCTCCACCACGTCCTGTCCCGTCGGGGTGAGGCGCAGGATCACCTCCCGCCGGTTGGCGGGGTTGGTCCGGCGGTCGACGAGGCCGCCGTCCCCGAGCCGGACGGCCATCCTCAGAGCGGTCGAGGGGTTGACACCCAGGGTCGATGCCAGGGCGGCGAGCTTGACGGGCCCGCACGTCCGCAGCACGACGAGCGCGCGCAGCTGGGGCAGGGTCAGCGTGCTGCCGGTGGACGCCAGGGCCCGCGCGGAGATGGCGACGAGCAGCCGCGACGCCGCCATGACGGCGAGCGTGACCTCCTCGGCCTCCTGGTCGGGATCTCCGTGGGAGCGCGTCATGGTCTCCGTTCCCCCTCTCCGGCCGGCGATCTTGCCGCCGTCCTCGGCGGCGAACCCTTGCAGAACGCAATGGTAAGGGGGTGAGACCCGGGGGATCCGGCTGAAAAGTCTTCCGGAAATCACCATTGCAGAGTGCAAGGGTGGGTACGCGGAGGCCGGAGGCTCTCGGCTGCCCGGAGCGGCCCGGCGCTGTGGCGGAGGAGACCTCCAGCACAGGATCCCGCACGCACGCGGGGCACGCCAAAGGAACGGTTTTCCCGATGACTCGTACATCGCGACACGGCACCCGCGGCCCGGCCGGCGGAGCGCACGAGAGGGTCGACGTGGCGGCGCTGGAAGCCGCGCTGCGCGACGCGGTCGACGGTGAGGTCCGCTTCGACGCGGGCAGCAGGGGCGCCTACGCCACGGACGGTTCCAACTACCGTCAGGTGCCGCTCGGCGTGGTCGTTCCCCGCAGCCTGGACGCCGGAGCGCGGGCGGTGGAGGTGTGCGCACGGTTCAAGGCCCCGGTGCTCTCCCGGGGCGGCGGGACAAGCCTGGCAGGACAGGCGACCAACACCGCCGTGATCATCGACTGGACCAAGTACTGCCACGCGCTGGTCTCGGTGGACCCCGGCGCGCGCACCTGCGTGGTGGAGCCCGGGATCGTCCTGGACGAACTCAACCGGCGGCTGTCCGGGCACCGGCTGCAGTTCGGGCCGAAGCCGTCCACGCACAGCCACTGCGCGCTGGGCGGCATGATCGGCAACAACTCGTGCGGAGCGTCGGCGCAGGCGTACGGCAAGACCGTGGACAACGTGCGCCGCCTGGAGATCCTCACGTACGACGGCACCCGCATGTGGGTGGGGCCGACGTCCGAGGCCGAACGGGCACGGATCGCCGCCGAGGGCGGCCGCCGGGCCGAGATTTACCTCGGTCTGGAGCGCATCGTCGCCGCGTACCTGGCGGACATCCGCACCGGGTACCCCCACATCCCGCGCCGGGTCTCCGGCTACAACCTCGACTCCCTGCTGCCGGAGCACGGCTTCGACCTGGCCAAGGCCCTGGTCGGCAGCGAGGGCACCCTGGTGACGGTGCTGCGCGCCGAACTCGACCTGGTGCCGGTGCCGCCCCACCAGTCACTGCTGGTCCTCGGCTACGACGACATCTGCGCCGCCGCCGACGACGTCCCCGAGCTGCTGCGGCACTGTTCTCCCGGCCAGCTGGAGGCCCTCGACGGCAGGATGGCGCAGCTCATGCGCGAGGAGCACGCCGAAGTACGCGACGCTCTCGATCTGTGCCTGGCGTGCAAGGGCTGCAAGTCGGACTGTCCGACGGGCGTCGACATGGCGACCTACAAGGCCGAGTTCCTGGCCCACCACTACGACGGCCGCCCGCGTCCCGCCGCGCACTACTCGATGGGCTGGCTGCCGGTATGGGCCCTGCTGTCCCGTCTGGCCCCGTCACTGGTCAACAGCGCGCTGCACGCCCCTGGTCTGGCCCGCGCCGGCAAGTGGCTGGCGGGCGTGGACGCGGCGCGCCGGGCACCGGTGTTCGCGCCGCAGTCGTTCGTGCAGTGGTGGCGGGCCCGTGCCGTGGACGAACCGGATCCCGCCGACGAGCGGACCGTCGTCCTGTGGCCCGACACGTTCAGCACCTACTTCCACCCGTCGGTCGCGATCTCGGCCGTTCGGGTCCTGGAGGACGCGGGCTTCCGCGTCGCCGTGCCCACCGAGGCCGTGTGCTGCGGCCTCACGTGGATCTCCACCGGGCAACTGGACACCGCCAAGAAGGTGCTGCGCCGCACACTCCGCGTGCTGCGGCCGTACATCGAGGCCGGCACCCCGGTCATCGGGCTCGAACCGTCCTGCACCGCCGTGTTCCGCGCCGACGCGCCCGAGCTGTTGCCGGACGACCAGGATGTCCGGCGCCTGGCCGGCCGGTTCCGTACGTTCGCCGAACACCTCGTGCGGCACGCGCCCGAGGGCTGGCAACCGCCCGCCCTGGCCCGGCAGGCCCTCGTGCAGACCCACTGCCACCAGCACGCGGTCCTGAAGGACGACGCCGACCGGGAACTGATGCGCCGCGCCCACCTCGACGCCGACGTGCTCGACGAGGGCTGCTGCGGTCTCGCCGGCAACTTCGGCTTCGAACGCGGTCATCACGAGCTCTCCCTGGCCGTCGCGGAACAGGGCGTCCTGCCGGCCGTGCGCGCGGCCGCCCCCGGCAGCCTGCTTCTCGCGGACGGCTTCAGCTGCCGCACCCAGATCGAACAGAGCGACACCGGCCGCCGGGCCCTGCACCTCGCCGAGGTGCTGGCCCTGGGCCTGGACACAAACCTGCCCGGTGAGCATCCGGAACGCCTGGCGGGGCGGCCGCCCGAGCCGTCCCGCGCGAGCCGCTGGGCGATCACGGCGGGCGCCGCGGCCCTCACCGCCGGAGCCGCCGTCCTGACCGGCCGCGGCGCCGCGCGACGCCTGCGCCGGGCCCAGCCGGGCACCCGGGACACCTGACACACCCCCACTCGAAAGGTCAGCACCATGTCGATGAAGGTCTCCGACCACCTCCTGCAGCGCCTGCGCGAGTGGGAGGTCGAGCACGTCTTCGCCTACCCCGGAGACGGCATCAACGGACTGCTCGCCGCCTGGGGACGGGCCGACAACAAGCCCGAGTTCATCCAGGCCCGGCACGAGGAGATGGCCGCCTTCGAGGCCGTCGGCTACGCGAAGTTCTCCGGCCGGGTCGGGGTGTGCGCCGCCACCTCCGGGCCCGGCGCCATCCACCTCCTCAACGGCCTGTACGACGCCAAGCTCGACCACGTGCCCGTCGTCGCGATCGTGGGGCAGACCAACCGCAGCGCGATGGGCGGCTCCTACCAGCAGGAGGTCGACCTGCTGAGCCTCTACAAGGACGTCGCCTCCGACTTCTGCGAGATGGTCACCGTCCCCGAGCAGCTGCCCAACGTGCTCGACCGGGCCATGCGCACCGCCATGGCGCGCCGCTCGGTGACGGCCGTCATCATCCCGGCCGACGTGCAGGAACTTGACTACTCCGCTCCCGGGCACGCCTTCAAGATGGTCCCCTCCAGTCTGGGCATGTCCCACTACGCCCCCGTGCCCGCCGAAACCGACATCGAGCGTGCCGCCGAGGTGCTCAACGCGGGCGAGAAGGTCGCCCTGCTCATCGGCCAGGGCGCTCGCGGGGCCCGCGAGGAGGTCATGGAGGTCGCCGACCGGCTCGGTGCCGGCGTGGCCAAGGCGCTCCTCGGCAAGGACGCGCTCGACGACGACCTCCCCTACGTCACCGGCGCGATCGGCCTCCTCGGCACGCGCCCGTCGTACGAGCTGATGCAGGACTGCGACACCCTGCTGGTCATCGGATCCAGCTTCCCCTACACGCAGTTCATGCCCGAGTTCGGTCAGGCGCGGGCCGTCCAGATCGACATCGACCCGCACATGGTCGGTCTGCGCTATCCGTTCGAGGTCAACCTCGTCGGTGACGCCCGCGCGACCCTGCAGCGGCTGCTGCCGCACCTGAGGCCGGCCGCGAACGACGGCTGGCGCAAGAAGATCGAGAAGAACACCGCCCGCTGGTGGGAGGTCATGGAACGGCGCGCCGCGGTGGACGCCGACCCGATCAACCCCGAGTACGTGGCCCACACCCTGAACGGCTTGCTGCCCGAGAACGTCATCCTCGCCGCCGACTCCGGCTCGGCCGCCAACTGGTACGCACGCCACCTGAAGCTGCGCGGAGACATGCGCGGCTCGCTGTCCGGCACGCTCGCCACCATGGGCCCCGGCGTCCCCTACGTGATCGGAGCGAAGTTCGCGCACGGCGACCGCCCCGCCATCGCGCTCGTGGGTGACGGGGCGATGCAGATGAACGGACTCGCCGAGCTGATCACGATCGCCAAGTACTGGCAGCAGTGGGAGGACCCGCGCCTGGTGGTGGCGGTGTTCAACAACCAGGACCTCAACCAGGTCACCTGGGAGATGCGCGCCATGTCGGGCGCCCCGCAGTTCCTTCCCTCGCAGTCCCTGCCCGACGTCGCCTACGCGGACTTCGCCCGCTCGGTCGGGCTGAACGGGATGCGCGTGGAGAAGCCGCAGGACGTGCAGAGCGCGTGGGAGGCGGCGCTGGCGTCCGACCGGCCCTTCGTCCTGGACTTCCGCACCGACCCTGCCGTGCCGCCCATCCCGCCGCATGCGTCCCTCGACCAGATCGAGGCCGCGGCGGCGTCCGTGCTCAAGGGCGACAGCGACCGCACGGCGATGGTCCGCCAGGGCTTCAAGGCCAAGGTCCAGGAGATGCTGCCCGGCAGCCGGCACCGCGAGGACCGGCCCGGTGCGGGAGAGGAGCGGTGACGGACGCGGCGGTGGTGGAACGGCTGGACACCGCCGTCTACACGGTGCCCACCGACGCCCCCGAGGCGGACGGCACCCTGAGCTGGGACAGCACCACCCTCGTCGTCGCGACCGTGCGGAGCGGCCGGGTCACCGGAACAGGCTGGACCTACGCTCCGGCGGCTGCGGCACGGGTCGTCGCCGACCTGCTCGCCGACATCGTCGTCGGCTGCCCCGTTCTCGACGTTCCGCGCCTGAACGAGGCCATGCACCGTGCCGTGCGCAATGCGGGCCTGCCCGGCATCGCCGCGCAGGCGATCGCCGCCGTGGACATCGCGCTGTGGGACTGCAAGGCCCGCCTGCTGGACCTGCCCCTCGTCGACCTGCTCGGCGCCGCCCGAGCGGACGTGCCGGTCTACGGAAGCGGCGGCTTCACGACGTACGACGCCGGGCGACAGGACCGCCAACTGCGCGGCTGGGCCGCCGAGGAGGGCATTCCGCGCGTCAAGATCAAGATCGGTGAGTCGTGGGGACGGCGGGAGGAACGCGATCTGAGACGGGTCGCCGAGGCCCGCGCGAGCATCGGCGACGCCACCGCCTTGTACGTGGACGCCAATGGCGCCTACGGCTCCAAACAGGCCGTCCGGGTCGCCGGCGCGCTGGCGGACCACGGCGTGACCTGGTTCGAGGAACCCGTCTCCTCCGACCACCTGGACACCCTCGCCGGCATCCGCGACCACGTCACCATCGACGTGGCCGCCGGCGAGTACGGCTACACCCTGCCCTATTTCGAGCACATGCTGGCCGCCGGCGCCGTGGACTGTCTGCAGGCGGACATCACCCGGTGCGGCGGCATCACGGTCTGGATGCGCGCCGCGGCTCTCGCCCAGGGCCGCGGCCTGGAGATCTCCGGGCACTGTGCTCCTCACGCCCACGCCCATGCCGCCGCGGCGGTGCCCAATCTGCGCCACCTGGAGTGGTTCCATGACCACGTCCGCATCGAACGCATCCTGTTCGACGGCGTCCTCGACCCCCGCGGCGGCAGCATCAGCCCCGGCAGCGGCGCGGAGCCCGGCCTGGGCCTGGCCCTGAACCCGGGGCGCGCGGAGCGGTACCGGGTGGGCTGACGGGGTCTACGCGGTCACGACTCAGCCGCGCTGGTCGAGGAGCCGGCCGAACGAGGTCATGCACGACGGGCAGTGCCGGTCCGTCTCCACCGGCTTCGTCACGCCCGGTTCGAGTGTCAGGCCACAGAGGGCTACGGTGCCGTTCTTCGCCTTCACGTGCCAGACGAAGGTCGTACCGGGTTCATCGAGGCCGGGGCACATCTCGTACATGCTTCCCCCTGGGGACGGACGACTGCTGTGTCCAGGACACAGCAGGGGCAGCGCCGGCACATCACGGCGGGGCCCGTTCGGGTGAACGGGCCGGCAGCCTCACCGGTCCGGTCGCGGCGCCCTGTGTCCTAGCGCACCACGCGGTGACGGAGGTAGACGACTTTCGAACCGAAGGTGCGGGTCTCGACCAGTTCGAGGTCGACCCGGCGCTCGTGCCGAGGAAAGAACGGGGTGCCTCCGCCGAGCAGGACGGGGTAGACCATCGCCCGGTACTCGTCGATCAGATCCGACGCGGCCGCCTCGGCGGCGAGCGTCGCACCGCCGATCGCGATCTCGCCCTCCGCAGGCTCGGCCCGCAACCGTTCGATCTCCTCCGCCAGGCCCCCCGAGACCAGGCGGGCGTTGCCCTGCACCGCCGAGAGCGTGCGGGAGAACACCACCTTCGGGAGCGGATTCCAGAGCGCGGCCCACTCGAGCTCGGAGTCGTCGAGCGAGTCATCCTGATCGGCGGTCTCCCAGTACAGCATCGTCTCGTACAGCCGGCGCCCCAGCAGGTGGACCCCGACCCCCCGGATCTCGTCGATCCAGAAACGGAACACCTCCTCGTCGGGCGCGGTCCAGTCGAACCCGCCGTCCGGCCCGGCGATGTAGCCGTCGAGAGAGACGTTCATCGAATAGGTCACGCTGCGCATCGGCGGTCCTCCTCGGTCACGGGGTTCGACCGTACGGCGCCGGCGCCGCAGGCCCTGCCGCGGCTCGCGGACTCCTGCCGCCGCCACCGCAGTTCGTGACCGGCTCGGGACGGAAATCGTGTGCGGCCCCCGATGCGGGAGACGTCCTCGGCGTCAACGACCGGACGCCGGCGGCGTGAAACCCGAAGGCCCGCCCGGAGCATGGCCGGTCAGGACGAGTTCCTTCGCCCGGCGGTACTCGTCGTCAGTGATGGCCCCGCTGTCGCGGATCTCCGACAGCCTGGCGAGTTCGTCGACGCTGCTGGACCGGCCCTCACTGCCCGCGGCCTGCCTGATACGGGCGTCGAAGGCCTCCTGCTGTGCCCGGGCCTGCGCCATCTCACGGCGGCCCATGTTCTTGCCGCGGGCGATCACGTAGACGAAGACGCCCAGGAACGGCAGCAGGATGGTGAGCACCAGCCAGCCGGCCTTCGCCCAGCCGCTCAGGTCGTCGTCACGGAAGATGTCGACCACCACACGGAAGAGCAGGATGAACCACATGATCCACAGGAAGAACAGGAGCATGCTCCAGAAGACACTCAACAGGGGGTAGTCGTAGGCCAGATAGGTCTGCGCGCTCATCTCTCTCCTCCGTCCAGACGCCCGTCGGGCCACCGGCGGGTGCTGCCTTCAGCTTCGGTCCGGACCGAACGACCGACCTCACCCGGCGAGGGTGAACGTGCCGCGGTCCGGTACCACGGGGTGGAGGCGACGTACTCGCCGAGTGCCAGGCCCGAGACGGCCACGAGGAAGACGGCGATGAGCCAGGAGAGAAAGGTGAACACGGGGCCGAGGGGGCCGAACTCGGCCAGGCTGCGCTCCATGATCGTGGGCATCAGCACCCGCGCGGCCAGACTCAGCAGCACCGTACCGGTGGCGGCCAGCAGTGCCCCCGGCAGCAGGCTCCGCCAGCCGATCCGGCCGCCCAGCAGCAGATGCTGCGACCACCACCACAGCAGCGTCCCCGAGAACAGGGACAGCACCAGCCCGGTCGCCGTGCCCGCGCCGAAACCGTTACGCAGCGGCGCCTGAAGCAGGAGGTAGGCGAGCCAGACCAGCAACCACAGCAGCCAGCGCCAGAAGACGGCCCGTATCGGTGCCCGCGGCAGGCGCCAGCAGCGCTCGAACACCGCCTGAAGGGCCCGGCTGAACGCAGTGGCCGTCACGAGTGTCACCACCGCGCTCACGACTCCGGCCGTCTCCCGTGCCGCGCCCGTCGCGGAGAAGACCCGGCGCAGCTCGTCGAGAGTCTCGCCATGCATACCCAGAACCGCCCGGAGCGAGTCGGTCAGCAGGTCCTGCATCCAGCCAGGAGCGAACGCCGCGACGGTCATCAGCAGCGGGAGCGCGGTGATGAAGGCCTGGGCGGCCAGCCGTACCGAGCCCTCCACGATGTTGAGGGCGGACAGGCGGGACAGCAGCCGGGCCGCGGCTTCAAACCTTAGCCTCGCGGCGACCCGCGCAGTCGTGCGCTCGCGTGTCCTGCCTTTGAGGACGGGTTTCACGGTCATGACTCACGGAACCGCCCGCTGCCCGGCCTGGCCCGCCGCCCGGTCGGCCGGTCCGGCGGCGGACGCGAGGATCGCCAGAAGGATCAGGGCGGCCAGAGCGACACCGACGACGAGCGCCACGGCTCCGACGGTCGGGTGGTTCCACAGAACCAGGGCCAGAGCGGCGGCCGCCATCACCCCACCGGTGACCCACTGGCGGTGGTCGGCCAGCCCGCGTCCCACGGCGCCGGTGCGCATTCCCGCGTTCCCGAGCGCCCTGCCGGTGGCCGTCGTGCCCCGGTCCGCCGCCGTCCTGACGCCACGGGCGAGGCGGCCCGGACCGTACAGGTACGCGACCAGTGCGGTGATCACCGAGACGACCAGCACGGTGAGGGTGCTGTCCCGCAGGAAGCGGACGAACGTGTCGTAGACGGTCGCGGCGGCATCGGCGGGCAGCGCCTCCGGTGGCACCGAGTCCAGATAGACGCGCCGGACCAGGGCAAGCGCGACCAGCAACCCCACCATCATCACGCCTATGCCGGTGGCGGTGATCATGAGCATGACCCGGTGTGCGGGAGCGGTCCACACGGCGAGCGCGGCCAGTACGACGGTCAGGACCGGCAACCATGTGCCGACGATGTCCAGCAGCCGCATCGCGTCCTGCGCCTTGCCCAGCTGTTCCGTCTCGAACAGGGTGACCGTCCGGTCGGTGTCCGGGATGGCGGCGGCCTTCTCGAAGCCCGCGTCGACGAGCCGCTGCTGTACCTGGTCGACGACTTCTCCCACATCCAGTTGCACGGTGCCGTTCACGGCCCCCACGGCACCCTCGCGGTCGCCGGTCAGCATGTTCACCACTGCGGCGTGTGAGCGGCGGTTGGCGCCCTCCCACACCTGCTGGAAGGCGTCACTGGTGATCACGCGGGTGACGGCGCGGTCCACCGCGGTCCTGACCGCGTCGCGCAGCGGACCCTCGAGAGACTCGGCCCCCGCGACGGCGCGGGGCGGTGCCCCCGCGTCCCGAAGGGTCCGGGCGAGTGAGTCCGTCACCGCCTGGACGTCGACGTTCTCCACCACACGGTCCGTGATCCGGTTGATCACGACATTCTGCACGGGTGGCGCGGATGCCAGCGGGGCCACGGTCGCCACATACCGGTCGGTGTCCGAGACCGTGTCCTGGACCCAGGCCGCGACGACGGCCAGGGGCGCGAGCAGCAGGGCGAGCAGGAGCAGGACCGAGGAGCCGGCCCGTCGCACCCGCCGGTGGCGTACCGTCGCGTGGCGGCGCAGCTGCTCGTACTCCGCCCGTTCCTCCGCGGTCATGTCATGCCTCGGGTTCGCGGCTTCGCCGTAGTCCGGGGAGTCCGGGGAGTCCGGGGTTGCGGCCGGGTTCATGGGTGCGCCTTTCCGCGTGGTTCCGCGTGCGCGCCGCACCCCGGCGCTGCGGTCGTCGCAGCTCGGGATGACGGAGGGGGCGTCGCACGGGCCGCGGCGCTTCCGTCGCGCCGGGGCAGGGGGTCAAGCAGCCTCGGAGGGGGTGTGCGCTCCCGCCGCGTGCGTCTTTCGGAGTGCGGCCCGCCACGCCAGGGCGACCGCCGCCTCGGCCAGGCCGAGCAGGACCAGCCACAGGCCGAGCAGCCGGGTCAGGGCACGGGCCGACTCCGCGGGCAGGGCGAGCACCACGATTCCCGCGACGATGCCCAGCATCGCCGCCCCGAGCACGACGCCGCGGTGCGGCAGGTCCTCGGCGACGATGGCCGTGTAGAGGCTGAGAATCCCGGACACCAGCCAGACGACGCCGGTGACCAGCGAGAGCACGGTGATCGTCTGCAGCGGGTTGCGCAGGCACAGCACTCCCGCCAGCACGTACACCACGGCCATCAGCAGCCCCGGCAGCCGTTCGCCGTGCTCCTTGCGGCCGAAGACGGCCACGAACCGGAACATCCCGTTCACCAGCAGATACAGCCCCACGAGGACGGCCAGGACGTGCAGGGTCGCCTCCGGCCAGACGAGGATCAGGACGCCCGGCACCAGGGTCGCGACGGCCGAGCCCATGAGCCAGGTCCATGAACGGCCCAGTCGTTCCAGCCCGTAGGCCGTGCCGTACGCCGGAGCGAGGACTGCCCCGTCGGACCGGTGTTCCTGCCCGGGGAGCGGTGTCGGACCACGCGACATGGTCATGGCTCCTCCTCGCGTGATCGATCGGTTGTCTCGGGACCGCCTGCGGGGCGGTGTCCGAAGGTGTGACAGGGCCTGTGCGCAGCTCCGCCGGCTCCAGACTCCCGCGTGCCGCCGGGTGCCGGGGTCACCCGCCAAGGGTGATCTGCCGGTGAGCCCGCGAGCGCGGCGACGGCGCCGGTCACTCGGAACGGGCGCCGGCCATTGATCTGATGTCCAGTCAGCTTGACTCCGGATCAGGGGAGTTGATGACGCACAGCAGGACGAGAGGGTGCCGGGCCGGTCACGTCACTCGGGCACCGGCCGCATCTCCACGACGCGCAGTCCCAGTGACTGGCAGCGAGCCAGCAGCCCGTACAGGTGCGCTTCGTCCACGACATGGCCGAACAGGACGGTCTGGCCGGCCATCACCACATGGCCCAGCTCCGGAAAGGCCTTCGCCAGCGTTTCCGACAGGTGTCCCTCGACGCGGATCTCATAGCGCACGAGCTTGTCCTCCCACAGAGCACGGGACAGGCGGACGGCGCCCTATGTGTCATCGTCCGCCTCCGTCACGGCACGGACCTCACCCGAAGGAGGTGACCCGCCGGGTGACGAACCCCGGGCTCAGTGCTTCAGCACGATCTTGAAGGCGACGATGAGCAGGCCGAGCAGCAGGTTGACCGACGCGGTGACGGCCATGAGCCGGGGCGAGGCACCGGCACGGCGGGCCGCCGCCACCGACCAGCCGATCTGGCCGACCACGGCGACGCACAGGGCGAGCCAGAGGGCTCCTCGGACGTCCAGCCCCAGGAGCGGGCTGACCGCCACCGCGGCGGCCGGCGGGACCGCGGCCTTGACGATGGGCCACTCGTCACGGCACACGTGCAGCACGAGGCGGCGATCCGGCACCTGTTGTGCCAGGCGCGCCCCGAACAGCTGGGCGTGCACGTGCGCGATCCAGAACGCCACGCCGGTGAGAAGCAGCAGCACGACCAGCTCGGCCCGGGGGAACGAACCGAGCGTTCCGGCACCGGTCACCACGGAGGCCGCGAGCATCGAGCCGTAGACGCCACCCGTGTAGTCAGCGCTGGCCCGGCGCTGCGCGCGGCGTTTGCTGCGGGCGGTGGGGGCGGTTGTGGTCCGGGACATGAGGAGCTCCCTGCGGACTCAGTGGGGAGAGCCGGAGGCCCCGGCCATCGTTTCGGCCCCCTGCTTGCGGGGCCGGTCCTTCCGCGCGGTGGGCAGCTGCGGTGTGACCAGGAAACTCGCCAGAGCGATGCCTCCAGTGGCCAGGATCGCCGCCTTCAGACCCTGCAACTGCGCGGACGCGTAGGAGTCGGCGACGGCGTCGGCCTCGGACGGCGGCAGCCCGGCACGCTCGGCCGCCGAACGCACCTGGTCGGTGGGGACGAAGGTGATTCCGGCTTCCAGGGCGACGCCGACCTGCTCACGGGTCTCCTCCGACAACTGCGCGTTGTCCTCCACCCGCGTGGTGAAGGCATGGGCCAGCGCGCCGATGAGGAGGGACCCGATGAGTGCGGTGCCGAGCGCCGAGCCCAGGTTCTGCGCCGTGAACTGCAGCCCTCCCGCCTCACTGCGTTCCTCCTCCCCGACCCCGGACTGCACGACGTTGCCCAGCTGCGAAGCGAGCAGACCGACCCCCACGCCCAGCAGGGCCATGGCACCGGCGAACTGTGCGTCGTCGATGGCCGGGTCGATCGTGGCCAGCAGCCACACGATGGCAGCCACCAGAGTGGTCAGGGCCAGCCGGACCACCCGGCGCGGCCCCACCACACGCCCCAGTGAGGACGCGCACAGCGAGGTCACGAGCATGGTCGCGGAGACCGGGAGCAGCCGCAGACCCGTCTCGAAGGCGTCGAACCCCTGCACCACCTGCAGGTACAGCGGGATGGCGAAGAACAGGCCCAGCAGGATGAGATTCTGGCTCAGCAGCGTCGACAGGCCCGACCGCAGTACGGGCCGGCCCAGCAGGGACAGGTGCACGAGCGGATCGGCGCCGGTGTGTTCCCGCCGCCGCTCCCACCACCGGAAGACGGCCAGGGCGGCGGCCCCGGCGCCGACGACGAACAGGGTCGGGGCGAAGCCGAGGACGGTGAAGGGAGGGTTGCGCGGCTGCAGCCATCCCCAGGTACTGCTCTGCAGCACGCCGAGGACGCCCAGCCCGAGTCCGGCGGCGGACAGGAGCGCACCGACGCCGTCCAGCCGGGGGCGCGGCCCGCTCGGGGCGGGCGTCGCGATCACCCGGCGGCACAGCAGCACCGCCACGACCACCACGACCTCGCCGGCGAAGACCAGCCGCCACGTCAGATACGTCGTCACCCAGCCGCCGAGCAGCGGGCCGACGGCGATTCCCGCGCCGGCGAGCCCGCCGATGACCGCGTAGGCGATGGCCCGGTCGCGTCCGCGGTAGGACTCCGCGACGAGGGCCGCCATGGCCGGCAGCACCATGGCGGCACCGAGCCCTTCGATGACGGACCAGCCCAGCATGAGGACCCACAGCGTGGGTGACACCGCCGTGAGGGCGGATCCGACGCCGTAGACGACCATGCCGAGCAGGAACATGCGCCGGCGCCCCACGATGTCCCCGAGTCTGCCACCAATGATCATGAAAGCGGCCATGACCAGCGCGTACAGGGTGATGACGGCCTGGATGGCCGTGACCTCCGTGTCGAAGTCCTCGACCAGCTGACTGATGGACACGTTCATCACCGAGGTGTCCAGGACCATCAGGAACTGGGCCGCACCCAGGACGATCAGAGCCCGCCAGCGTTTCACGTGTCCACCTCGCCGAGTCGGCCCGGTACACCGGGGCGGTGCCGGGCATGCGCCGGCGTACCGTGCGCCGGCTGTTCTCATGGCACCCGAGGTGCGCGCCGTGCGCCTCACCCACGAGGGGGGAGTTGCGGGGTCTGCGCCGGGCCGCAAGAGGGGCGCGGCGGAGACTGCGGGAAGCCGCGGCGCTGTTTCAGAGCATCCGGAGGTCGCGTGCGCGGCGGACCGCTTCGCCTCGCCGGTTCACCGCCAGCTTCCGGTAGACGCTTTTCAGGTGGGTCTTCACCGTGTTCACCGACAGGCAGAGATCGGCGGCGATCTCCTCCGTCGACATCATCCGGGCCACACGGTCCAGTACGTCGTGCTCACGCGCGCTCAGCTCCACGGCGACGAGCGGAGCGGCCGGCGACTGCGGCCGGGCGCGATCGCCGTGGCCCGCCGGGGCGGGTGTGAGCCAGCCTGCCGCCAGGTCGTGCAGCGGCCCCGTGGCCAGGAGGGGCCGGATCCAGGCTCCGGCATCCAGGAACGGACGCCGCAACCGCTCACGCCGGGCGTCGAGCAGCGCCTGTGCCACGAGCTTGCGTGCGGTGGCTCCGTCTCCCGCCGCGTTCGCGGCCCGGGCCCTGACCAGGGCTGCCCGCACCGTCACCGCCGGACCGGTGCGTCCCTCGGCGTGGACGCTGTCGAGCAGGTCGAAGGCTGCCGCGGGACGTCGCGCGGCGAGCTGGATCGCCGCGGCCTCCACCGCGCACACGGGCTGGTCACCGGAGACGGCCCGCAGCACCGCCGCGGCTTCGTCCGGCCGGCCCTCGGCCAGATGGGCGGCCGAGGTGACGAGCGCTTCGTGGCTCGTCGCCCAGGGGGAGGCCACGGCGGCCGGGACGGCCGCATCCGCCGCCTCGACAGCGGCTCGCACCTTGCCCTTGGCCAGCAGCAGGCGGGCCGCCGCGAGGGCGTGCCCCGCCGCCAGCACCGGATCACGCGTTCCGGAGGGCGGCCCGGCCGTCTCGTCGATGAGGGCCTGTGCCCGGCCCAGTTCGTCGCGGTCGACCGCGACGGCGGCCAGGACCAGCCGTCCGATTCCGGCGCCCGAGGGCCGGGGCGCACCGGGGCGGTCCGCCTCGGAGACCGCGGCCAGTGCCTTGCGCTCCGCCCGGCCGAGCCAGCCGTTCATGTAGTCGAGCAGGGCCAGGTGCCCCATCGCCTCTTCCCGGGGCAGCTCGGTGGCGGTTCCGCCGGGTGCCGCCACCACGCCGGTCAGGACTGAACGCGCGTCCTCGAAGCGCCCGGCCCACAGCAGCGTCGCACCCACGTGGGTCATCAGGAGGGCGGTCAGTTCGGGATGCCGGTCCAGGAGGTCGACCGGAATCTCCTGCCTGAGGTGCGCGGCCGATTCGGCGGCCTTCTCCACCTCCGGGGGGCAACCGGTCAGCCGGGCGGCCAGGGCATCCAGCAGAGCGCAGCTCAACCGGGCGGCCGCCGCGTCGTGCTCGCCGCCGGCGAGCTGCTCCTCGGCGTGGCGCAGGCTGGCCAGGCCGTGATCGAGGTCGTGCCGGGACAGGTCCTGGGCGGCACGTACGAGAAAGGTGGCGGGGCTCCTCGCATCGGGCCCCATACCGGAGAACAACCGAACGAGGTCGTCCGAGTCGGGCCCGGTGAAGAGCAGGCCGATCGCGAGATCGTCCACCAGTGCTCCGGCGGTGAGGTCCCAGTCACCCGCGGCGGCGCTGTGGGCGAGTGTCTCCGGCAGGAAGCCGTGCCGGTGCAGCCACTGTGCGGCCCGTCGGTGCAGTTCCGCTTCCAGCCCCGGCAGGCGAACGCGCAGATGTGCGCGCAGTATCTCCCCGAACAGCGGGTGAAGCTGGTACCACGAGTGCCCGAGACGCTCGACGAACGCGTTCTCACGGTGCAGCCCGGCCAGGATGGGCTCGGCATCGACACGACCGGTCAGCGCGTTGGCCAGATCGGGACAGAAACGCTCGAGGACGCTCACGCGCAGCAGGAGGTCCTGTGTCTCCTGCGTCTGCCTCTTGAGGACCTCGGCCAGCAGGAAGTCCGCGACCGTGCTGCGGTCCGCCTCGAACTCCTTCAGATAGAGCTCGGGATCGGAACTCTCCCGGGCGGCCAGGGCGGACAGGCTCAGACCGGCGGCCCAGCCCCGGGTGCGCTCGACCAGGGTCCGCGCCGCCTGGACCGGGAGGCTCACACCGTGCAACTCCAGCAGGGCGGCGGCTTCTTCCGGAGTGAAGGCCAGTTCGGCGGAGCGGATCTCCGTCAGCTCACCGGCAGCCCGGTACCGGTGCAACGGGAGCAGTGGTTCGTTGCGCGTGATGAGAACGAGGCGAAGACCGCGGCCGGCGTGGTGCAGGACGAACTCCAGCTGCTCGGCGACCTCCGCGTCGGTCACACGGTCGTACTCGTCGAGCACGAGGACCACCGGCCGCTCCCGCTCGCTCAGCTCACCGGCCAGTGCCGACAGCAGCCTGTGGTCCACACCGGAGGCGTCCGCGGGCGTTCCGACCGCTTCGGAGACCGGGGCACCACCGGCGCGCAGCGCCTGCAGCACGTAGGCCCAGAAGACTCCGGGCCGCCGGTCGCCCACGTCGAAGGTGAGCCAGGCGACCGGATGAGTCAGTCCCGAGGCCCAGTCCGCGGCCAGCAGGGTCTTGCCGGCTCCGGCCGGACCGTTGAGCAGCGTCAACGGCGTGCTCAGAGCCTGGCCGAGGTGATCGACGAGCCGCCGGCGGCGCATGAACGTCCGGGGCCTCGCGGGAATCGCGAACCGTGTGCGCAGAAAGGGATCACCCACGGGGTCGGTGCGCGACAGCGCCGGAACGAGGGGAACCGCCGGTCCTTGACCGCTCTCATGGATCTCCGCCACGGCGCTCATCACCCCTGTCGGTCAGGGCCACGTCACGGGCAGCGCTTCAGGTTCAGCATCCCAGCCTTCCCGCACAGGCGCACGGCAGACCGCTCCGACAGCCCGCTGACCTGCGCTATCGGCGGCAGGTCGGCGGGATCGGGAGCGGTTTCCGGCGGTAGCCGGCCCCACGTCGTCAGCGCGGCGGGCGCGGAGCGGCCGTGGGACGGTAGGTGTCCTCGCGTTCGCGCCACGAACCCTCCTCGGACGGGTCGAGGAGGTTGTCGCGCGGTACGACGCACAGGGCCCAGATGATGAAGCCGGAGAGGGCGATCATCACGACCGACCAGACCGGGTACTGCGGCAGTGAGAGGAAGTTGGCGATGATGACGAGTCCGGCGATGGCCACGCCCAGGACGCGGGCCCACATCGCCGTCCTGAGCAGGCCCAGGCTGACGATCACGGCGAGGACGCCCAGAGCGAGGTGGACCCAGCCCCATCCGGTCAGGTCGAACTCGAACACGTAGTTGCGTGTCGTCACGAAGATGTCGTCCTCGGCGATGGCCATGATGCCCCGGAAGATGTCGAGCAGGCCGACCAGGAAGAGCATCACAGCCGCGAAGGCGGTCAGGCCGGTGGCCCATTCGTCCCTCGCCCTGTGTGACGGTTGAGTGTGTGTCGCGGTCATCTTGCGCCTCGCTTGCGATGCTCAGGGACCGGAAGGAGCGGGAGGGCGCTCGCAGCTCCAGGCTCTCGCTCCGAACCGTTCGATGTCCTCATCAGCGTGCCCAGGGCACGACACGGGCCGCCTCACCCGACGCGGGTGAGTGTGCGGCGGTCACCGCCCCACCACCATCACCGCCCCACCACCCCTCGCCGGCCACAGATCCACTTCCCGGCACGCTTGAGGAAGAGGTGGGCGCGCTCGCCACCGGTGGTGAGCTTCAGGCTGCCGGTCGCGCCGGCGGGCAGGTGTGGCAGCGGCACGGAACGGATCCGGGCGAGGTCGGCGGCGTCCTCGGTGCCGTTGACCTTCTTGTCGGAGCCGTCGTTGCACGCGGCCAGCTCGGCGTCGGACAGCGGCCGGCCACCGGGCCCGGACACCGGGCACCGCTTGGCGTCGTCATCGATGTTGGGCAGGTACACCGCCCCGCGTTCGACCGACCAGCCGTCCTCGCCTGCGGTGTCGCTGCCGGCGGTGACATCGACTCGCCCGTCGCGGTTCACGTCGACCCGCAGGTCGGCGCGCCCACCGGCCTCGGCGGCGAAGGCGGAGCCCGTCGGCCCCGCCAGCACCGATCCCGCGGCGGCCATGGCCAGGACCACCGACCCGGCCGGGTACAGGCGCGGACGCAAACGTCTCCGTGAACGCACAGCAGCTTTCTCTCGGTCAGGGGATTCACCCTGCAAGAGGAAAAGCGGTCGCTGTGCGTTCCCTGTGCGGCGCAGACGACTGCGCAGGAAGCCCCGACGGGCCTGTCAGCGCGCGGGGTTCAGGCGATGGACGCCGAAATGATCGCGGACACGGCGAGGTTGCAGGAAGCCGTCACCCAGACCGCGGGATGCGGCTCCGCCTCGACCAGCGTGGCACCCAGGCGTCCCGGCGTGACCAGGTCCACCACCAGAAAAGCCAGCGCCATCATGACCAGCCCGAGTATCCCGAACGCCGCGGTGGAGACCAGGCCCTTGCCGAAGTCCTCGTACGTCGTCCAGATGGACGTGAACACGATGCCGCCGATACCGAGCAGCGCGGAACTGAGGACGGTGGCGGCGTTGCGGTTGCGCTCCTGCCAGATCTGCCGACCGAGCTTTCCGGGCGTCAGCACGTCGACCAGGACGATGCCGAGGAGCAACAGAACCAGTCCCAGACCGCCGTAGGCAGTGGCCCGTCCGAGTCCGTTGACGATGTCGCTCATGGGGGTGCCAACTCCGAATCCGAAGCGTAGAGATCATCAGTGATCGCGGTCAAGGAGAGGCAAAATGTAGCGCACGGCCGCCGCGCGGTGAACGGCGGCCGCCTCTGCGGGAGATCACCGGCGCGACGAGCTTCGTGCGGTCCGGCCCAGGAAACCGTACGGCGTCGCCCCGCCCACCCCGCCGGCTCGTCCGGGCAGGACATCAGGCACCGTAGGGTCGGTAGTGACCCGGTGGTTCGTCATCGCCCACCGCGGGCGAAGTGCCCTCCACCCGAGCGGGAAGGAACCGACAGGACATGCGCGTCAACGCGGCCCACGGCTCGGGGAAGGCCTTCCGATGAGCGGAACCGTCGAAGAGGAACCCGTTGTCTTCCGCACCAGCGGGCGCGCGGCCCACATCACCCTCAACCGGCCCCGGGCCCTCAACGCGCTCACGCACACCATGGTCCGCCGCATCGACGAGGCCCTCCTCTCGTGGGAGCGGGACCCCGCCGTGGAGACCGTCGTCATCACCGGCGCGGGGGAGCGCGGCCTGTGCGCCGGCGGTGACATCCGTGCCATCCACGACGACGCCCGCGACGGCGACGGCACCGCCTCGGCCGCGTTCTGGCGCGACGAGTACCGCCTCAACGCCCGCATCGCCCGCTACCCCAAGCCGTACGTCGCCGTGATGGACGGCATCGTGATGGGCGGCGGTGTCGGTGTCTCGGCGCACGGCAGCGTCCGCGTCGTCACCGAGCGGTCCCGCATCGCCATGCCGGAGACAGGCATCGGTTTCGTGCCGGACGTGGGGGGCACCCATCTGCTCGCCACCGCCCCGGGGGAGCTGGGCACTCATCTGGCCCTGACGGGAGCTCAGGTCGGCGCGGCCGACGCCTTGCTGTGCGGACTCGCCGACCACTTCGTGCCGGCGGCCTCGCTGCGGGACTTCCTCGACGCCTTGGCCGAACGTCCCGCGGACGAGGCCCTGGCCGACTGCGCGCAGCCACCCCCGCAGGGTGTCCTGGCCGCCCAGCGTGGCTGGATCGACGCCGGCTACCGCGCCGACACCGTCGAGGAGATCGTGCGCCGCCTGCTCGCGCACGGTGATCCTTCCGCCAAGGAGGCCGCGGAGACCCTGCTCGCCAAGTCTCCGACCGCCCTCAAGGTCACCCTCGCCTCCCTGCGCCGCGCCCGGAAGCTCGGCGCGCTGGAGCCGGTGCTGAACCAGGAGTACCGCGTGTCCTGCGCCGCGCTGGCCACACCCGACCTGGTCGAGGGAATCCGCGCCCAGGTCGTCGACAAGGACCGCAGGCCGCGCTGGTCGCCGACGACCCTGGCCGAGGTCGCCGACGCCGACGTCGAGCGCTTCTTCACCCCGCTCGGGGAGCGTGAGCTGGGCCTGTCGCCGGACCTCCCTCACTGAGACAACGGGCGTGCCGGACTCCGGTGACCGGCGTCGGATGGCCCTGCCGGGAGGTAGGCGCAAGCCGTTGGGACGGGGCGCCGGGGACCGGAGAGGCGTCCTCGTCCCGGGCGCGACCTCCGGGCACCCCGTCGGCTCCACGGGATGTCAGAGCATGAGCAGCAGCCGCGTGTTGGCCACGAGCTTCCGGTTGACGCTGGTGCTCTGCACGAAGATGGTGAAGTGGTCGTTGTGGTCGGGCTTGACGCGCACTTCCGTGTCGGGCAGCCCGAGCAGGGCGCGGGCCTGGGGGCCCGTGTACACGCGGTCCGTCTTCTTCTCCAGCACCGCTATCTGCTTGCGCGCCTGGATCTTCTCCGACTTGCTCAGCTCGTAGTACGCGCCACCGGTGGTGTAGGTGTGCCCGCACTCGATGACCCACTCCCGGATCGCCGCGTCGCGGGCGACCGGGATCAGCTGGTACTTCGACGGGTCGGCCGGCGTGAGTCCGGCTGCCTTGATGGTGTCTTCGTTGACGGCGTCCGCGCTCGTGGAGAACACCGCACGCGACCCCCGGATGCCCTGGGTGCGGCCCATCATGAAGTTCTCTGTGGCCTGCCGGATGACCTGCCCGGCCTCCTCCAGGCCCTGCGTGCTGGTGGCGTCCCATATGGCGATGTTGTCCTTGGGGAAGCCGCACTGCATGGCCTCGCGCTTGCCCATCTGGTCGGGCACCAGCACGGCCAGCGTCCAGTTGTCCTGCTGGGTCTGGATCATCTCCGCCACAGCCTGCACCAGTCGACGTGGGTCCCGGGCGGGAGCGTCCGGGCAGCGGTGGCTCGCGTTCTCCTGTCCGTCGGTCAGAACGAACGTCAGGAAACTGTGGTCGCCGTACAGTTGGGCGGTCTGAGCGAGCTCGCGCTGTGACTTCAGCGCGGCTGCCAGGAGGGCCGTCATCCCACCGGTCCGGTACAACTGCTTCAGCGACGGCATGCGCAGCACGTCCTTGTCGTAGATGACGCACTCCACCTTGTCGGCGAAGACGTACACCGTGACGCGGGTTTCCTGGTCCAGTTCCCGCGAGCGGCGGGCGAGATAGGCGATCTGCTGGTCGGCGACTTCGACGACCTTGCGGCTCAGATGCGACATCGACGAGCTGGCATCCAGCACTAGAGCAACGTGGTTGATGTAGTTCTGGCTTTCGGACATCACAGCTCCCCCTCGTTCCGGCTTGGTGTTTCCACCTTCTCACCCACCACTGACAATCGATCTTGGGAGAACCGTGTGGCCGGGGCGGGCGGTCAGCGGGTGCGGTCGGACCAGCCCGGCGGGAGGTCGCCCGGTGCCGTGGCGATGACGGTGTCGTCGTCCGGGCCGACGAACTCGAAGAGGGTGATCTCGGCGAACTCCGGGACCACGTGGATCGGGTACGTGGGGCCTTCGTCGCGGAACCTGCGCATCTCGTCGAGGTGGTCGTTCTGGTAGAGGACCGTGCGCTCGCCGTGCTCCTCGACCCAGCGCGGGAAGAAGATCACGCCGTGCAGGCGGCGCTTGCCGGGCATGACGTTCACGCACACCGATGTGCCGGTGGGCTCGTTCCAGGACACCTTGTAGTGGTCGTCGTCCAGCAGGACCAGGTCGACCTGCTGGTCCTTGACCCATCGGCCGCCCACCATGCCGGAGTGGATCCGGTAGTCGATGGTGGTCGCGTTCTTCACGTACATCTCGTACTGCCAGCCATTGGCATAGGTGTAGATGAAGCGGTGGCCGACGATGCCGGAGAGCTGCTGCGGGGGGACGGGGTTACGGACGGTGGTCTCGTGCGCTTCGCGGCTGTCCATGAGGGGATTTCCTCGTCGTTCGGTGCCGTGCGGCATACCATTTTTGCCACAAAACTATTTTGCGACAAAACAATATCGAGGGCATCATGAACGCATGGACACCGCGACTGATCTCGGCCGCCTCATCGGGCCTCTCCGGCGAGCCGTGCTGCTGCGCACCCGCCGCGCGGAGGACCTGCCGGACCTTCCCGAAGCGCAGATCGAACTCCTGAGGGTCCTGTCCGAGGCCGGACCTCTCGGGCCACGCGACGTCGCGTCCCGCCTGCGCCTGGCCTCCTCGACGGTCAGCAACCTGGTCCGTGCCATGACCGCGTCGGGTCTCGTGGAGCGCAAGCCGTCATCGACCGACCTGCGCACGGTGACTCTCGTGGCCTCCCCGCACGCCCTCGATCTGCTCGACCGGTACGACCGGGTGAGCACGCAGGAACTGAGGCGCGCCCTGGCCGCTCTCACGCCGGACAGCCGACGGGCCATCGAGGGGGCGCTGCCGGCGCTCAGGGAGTTGCAGCACGTCCTGGACGGGCCGACGGTGTGAGGAATGAGGTCCGCATCCCGGGGTAAGCGTTTGCCGCTGGACGGGACGGGCCGCGACACCTGGGGAGGTCGGAGCGGCCCTTCCCTGCAGTCGGCCCACCGGCGGCCTGCGGCGACAGTCCTCAAGCCGCTCCGGCTTCCCGTGGCCGACCCTTGTCACGCCTGGACATGCGCCGACGCCGTCTCGCGGACGATGCACGTCCATGTCCGCCTTCCCGGTGACCGTCCCCCGGTGCAGCCGCTGCTCGACCGGCTTCGGGGACGGATCCCCGACGGCGTGCCCATCGTCGTGGACGACTCCCGTAGGCAGCGTGCCGACGCCGGACGAGTCGGTGACCGAACCGTCCGCCGCAGTGCGGTCCTGCCCGCTCTCCCGCAGGACAGCGCCGCGAAGCACGCGGGTGAAGCCTGAGCCGCCGTCACCTCCCCGGGGCATGCATGAGGATCGCCGCCGCAACCGGCAGGGCCGGCGGCACCGACGCACTGGAGGCGAGAGTGATGAAAGAACGAGCCGGACAGGCGGGCCCCCACACCATCGAAGTCCCGGTCCTCATCGTGGGCGGCTCCCTGGTCGGCCTGGCGACTTCGTTGTTCCTGGGACGGCTGGGCGTACCGCACCTGCTGGTGGAGCGCCACGCGGGCACCTCCATCCACCCGCGGGGCCGGGGCAACAACGTCCGCACCATGGAACTGTTCCGGGTGGCGGGTGTGGAGCAGGCGATCCAGGAGGCGGCCGCCACCCTGTCCGTGAACCACGGCATCCTGCAGGCCCCCACCCTGGCCGGCGACGCGGGCGAGTGGCTGTTCAAGGACATCGACCCGGGCGGCGGCCTGGCCCGCTTCAGCCCCAGCGCCTGGTGCCTGTGCAGCCAGAACGATCTCGAGCCGGTCCTGCTCGACCACGCCCGCAGGCACGGGGGTGACCTGCGCTTCTCCACCGAGCTGATGTCGTTCGACAGCGGCCCCGCCGGGGTGACCGCCGTCGTCAAGAGCCGTGAGACGGGTGAGCACACCACCATCCGCGCGGACTATCTCGTAGCCGCCGACGGCCCCCGCAGTCCCGTGCGTGAGCAGCTCGGCATCGCGCAGAGCGGACCCGGCGACCTGTTCCACAACGTCAGCCTCACCTTCCGCTCCCGCCGTCTCGCCGACGTCGTGGGCGACCGTCACTTCATCGTCTGCTACCTGACGAACCCGGAGGCCGACGGCGCCCTGCTGCCGGTCGACAACCGCGAGAACTGGGTCTTCCACGCCCCCTGGCACCCTGAGCGCGGACAGTCCCTGGAGGAGTTCACGGACGAGTGGTGCGCCGAGCACATCCGCCGGGCGGTCGGCGTCCCCGACCTCGACGTGGAGATCACCGGCAAGGCGCCCTGGCACGCCGCCCAGAGGGTCGCCCGCAGTTACCGGTCGGGCCGTGTGTTCCTCGCCGGTGACTCGGCCCATGAGATGTCCCCGACCGGGGCCTTCGGGTCCAACACCGGTATCCAGGACGCCCACAACCTCGCCTGGAAGCTGGCCGCCGTGCTCGACGGCTGGGCCGGGGAGGAACTGCTGGAGACCTACGACGCCGAGCGCCGTCCCGTGGCCGAGGCCACCAGCGCGCGGGCCGCGGCCCGGTCGGCCGAACACAGCCACCCCGGATTCGCCCCGCCACCCGGTGCCGGAGGCGGCGGTCCACGGCAGGGCATCCTCAACGTCGCCCTCGGCTACCGCTACCCGCAGGGCGCCGTCGTCGGCGCCGACCCGGCCGCCCCGGTGGTGCCGGAGGGCCTCGACCTGACCGGCGGACCCGGCAGCAGGGCGCCGCACCTGTGGGTGCGGCGCGGCGACGAACGGATCTCGACGATCGACCTCTACGAGCGGTCCCTCGTCCTGCTCAGTGACGCCGCGGAGCCGAACGAGTGGCACCCGGCCGCCGTGCGCCTGGCCGGCGAACTGTCCCTCCCGCTCAGGTCGTACCGGCTGGGCACCGGACCCGAGGCCGACCTGGTGCCCGAGGACGCCACCGACTGGGCGGAGCGCCACGGCACGGGACCCGGGGGAGCCCTGCTGGTCCGGCCCGACGGCTTCGTCCTCTGGCGGTCGCCGGGTCCCGAGGCCGACGCCGAGGCCGTACTGCGCGGGGTCCTGCGGACCGCACTGGCAGTCGACTGAGCCCCGCGGGCTCCGCTCGTGTGAGGCGCTCCGCGCGGCCCTGCCCGCGGTCGCACCGTCCGCCTTCGCCCACCGGCGCCCCGACGCCGGTGGGCGAAGGCGGTGCCACGAACGGGGGGACGCCCGCGCGTGGACGCGCACATCACCTGTGCGGGGGACCGCGACCGTCGGGGCCGGGGAGCACGCCGACGGCCGAGGTCTCACTCGCCCGTGGGGGTCCGGACGCCGTCCCCCCTGTCACTCACGTACTACATCCGAGTCGCGCGATGAGCGGGGACGGGCACAGGATCGAGAAACGCTGACGTCGCATCACTGCGGCCAACGTTCACTTTCCCCTCCGCGCGAAGGAGATGTGCGCAGGATGACCACCACATCCGAACGGGTTGCAGGTTCGCGGGCGCGCCAGGCGTCGCACCATGTCTCGCAGTCCGTGTTCGACGGTTCCCGGCTCCGAGTCGTCCTCCTGGTCGACGTCCACGACGGCGCCCAGCAGGAGTTCCTCGACGCCTACGAACAGCTGTGCAACCAGGTCGCGTCCGTCCCCGGGCACGTCAGCGACCAGCTGTGCCAGTCGATCGAGAACCCCTCGCAATGGCTCATCACCAGCGAGTGGGAGAGCGCCCCGCCGTTCCTCGCCTGGGTCAACAGCGAAGAGCACGTGCGGATGGTGGAGCCGCTGCACAGCTGTGTGCGCGACACCCGGTCCCTGCGCTTCCACGTCGTCCGCGAGACCGGCGGCCCGGCGGCGGACGCCGACCCGGCAAAACGGCGGCTCCAGACGGCGCCCAGGATCGGCGACGGTGTGATCCGGCACGCCCTCACCTTCACCGTCAAGCCGGGCAGCGAGGAGATCGTCGCCAAGATCCTCTCCGACTACGCCTCGCCCGAGCCGCAGGTCGACGACACCACCCGGCTGTGCCGCACCTCGCTGTTCATGCACGGCAACCGCGTGGTGCGGGCCATCGAGGTGCGAGGCGATCTGCTGGCCGCGCTGCGCCACGTAGCCCGGCAGCCCGAGGTCCGCGCCGTCGAGGAGGCCATCAACCCCCACCTGGAGCAGGACCGGGACCTCGACGACCCCGAGTCCGCCCGCGTCTTCTTCACCAGGGCCGCGCTGCCGGCCGTCCACCACGTGATGGCGGGGCGGCAGGGCCCCGCGGCCGAGCGGTACGCCCTGTACTACCCGGCCCGGCCGGACCTCGGTATGAAGCTGGCCGAACTCCTCTCCCGCCAGGACGAGGCGGCGGCGGACGACCCGCGCAGCCCGGTCCTGCGCAGCACCATCTTCCAGCGCGACGACGTCGTCGTACGGCTCATCGACGTGCGCGACGGGCTGGACGCCGCCGACCCCGCCCAGATCCTGGGTCTCACCGACCCGGCACAGGTCGCCGAGCTGACGACGCTCCTGGACGAAGCCGGCACGGACGCCACCGCGTCGAAGGACGCCGGCATGGCGCGCCTCCTCGAACTCGCGCGCATGGACCTCGTCACCGACCGCCGGTCGCCGGACGCCTGATCCACCGTCCCGTGGGAGAGGCGGGCACCGCCTCTCCCACGGGTGGTGCAGCACATCAACGGAGGAACGCGTGATCACATCTCGTCCCCACATCGTGAGCATGAGCGACGTCGAGCCCAACCGCCGGCGAGGCGGTGACCTGCGTGCCATGCTCACTCCGGCCGCCGTCGGCGCCACCAGCGGTTTCATGGGTGTGGCCCTCATCGAGCCCGGTGACCGCATCGCCGAGCACTACCACCCGTACTCCGAGGAGTTCGTCTACGTGGTGTGCGGGCAGCTGGAGGTGGACCTCGACGGCGAGCCGCACCCGCTGCAGCCCGAGCAGGGGCTGCTGATCCCCCTCAACGTGCGCCACCGCTTCCGCAACGTCGGAGACGTGGAGGCCCGTATGGTCTTCCACCTCGGCCCGCTGGCGCCGAGCCCGCCGCTGGGCCACGTCGACACCGAGGGAACCGACGCCGAGTCCGCGGCGGTGGGGGCGGAGGCGGCCGCACGACGTCAGGTCCGGTCATGACGCGACGAGTGGTGGTCACCGGCATAGGCATCGTCGCTCCCGGCGGCATAGGCGTACCGGCGTTCTGGAATCTCCTGGCGGAGGGGCGCACGGCGACTCGGGCCATCACGTTCTTCGACCCGTCCGGGCTGCGCTCCCGGATCGCCGCCGAGTGCGACTTCGACCCGGCCGACCACGGTCTGGACGCACAGGACATGGAACGCTGCGACCGCTACATCCAGTTCGCACTGGTCGCGGGCGGCGAAGCGGTACGGGACGCCGGTCTCGACATGAGCGCCGAGGACCCGTGGCGCGTCGGTGTCTCGCTGGGCACCGCGGTCGGCGGCACCACCCGGCTGGAGAACGACTACGTCCTGGTCAGCAGCAGCGGGCAGCACTGGGACGTGGACCACCGCAAGGCGGGCCCGGAGCTGCACCGGGCGTTCTCGCCGAGCACGCTCGCCTCGACGGTGGCGGAGCGCTTCGGGGCGCGCGGTCCGGTGCAGACCGTCTCCACGGGCTGCACCTCCGGGCTCGACGCGGTCGGCTACGCCTTCCACACCGTGCAGGAGGGCCGGGCCGACGTGTGCATCACCGGCGCCTCGGACTCGCCGATCTCCCCGATCACCATGGCCTGCTTCGACGCGATCAAGGCCACCTCCCCGAACAACGACGACCCGGCCCACGCCTCGCGTCCCTTCGACGCCGACCGCGACGGGTTCGTCATGGGCGAGGGCGGCGCCGTGCTCGTCCTGGAGGAGCTCGAGCACGCCAGAGCCCGCGGCGCCCACGTGTACTGCGAGCTCGGCGGGTACGCCACCTTCGGCAACGCCTACCACATGACCGGCCTGACCAGCGAGGGCCTGGAGATGGCGCGGGCCATCGAGGACGCCCTGGACCGCGCACGGCTCGACCCCACCGCGATCGACTACGTCAACGCGCACGGGTCGGGCACCAAGCAGAACGACCGTCACGAGACCGCCGCGGTGAAACGGGTGCTGGGCGCGCACGCCTACGACACCCCCATGAGTTCCATCAAGTCGATGGTGGGCCACTCCCTGGGCGCCATCGGGGCGATCGAACTCGTCGCCTGCGTGCTGGCCCTGACCCACCAGGTGGTACCGCCGACCGCGAACTACGAGACACCCGATCCCGAGTGCGACCTCGACTACGTCCCGCGCGTCGCTCGCGAGCGCAAGCTCGGCAGTGTGCTCTCGGTGGGCAGCGGATTCGGCGGCTTCCAGTCCGCGGTGGTCATGAACCGGCCGAGGGAGAAGACACGATGAGCGAATCCCGTCCCCGGCGCGCGGCCGTCACGGGCATCGGTGTGGTCGCGCCCAACGGAGCCAGTACCGAGACCTTCTGGAAGTCCACCGCGGAGGGCATCAGCGCTCTGGAGCGGATCACCCGGGAGGGCTGCGAACACCTGCCGCTGAGGGTGGCGGGCCAGGTGCGCGACTTCGACCCGTCGGCGGCGATCGAGGAACGCTTCCTGGTCCAGACCGACCGGTTCACGCACTTCGCGATGGCCGCGGCCGACCTCGCGCTGGACGACGCCCGGCTGCACCGGACCGAGACCGACGAGGCGCCGTTCTCCGTGGGCGTGGTCACCGCGGCGGGTTCCGGCGGCGGCGAGTTCGGCCAACGAGAACTCCAGCAGCTGTGGGGCAAGGGCAGTCGATTCGTCGGCCCGTACCAGTCCATCGCATGGTTCTACGCCGCCAGCACCGGCCAGATCTCCATCCGCCGTGGCTTCAAGGGACCCTGCTCGGTCGTCGCCGCCGACGAGGCCGGCGGCCTGGACGCCCTCGCCCACGCGGCACGGGCCGTACGGCGTGGCACCGACGTGATCGTGGCCGGTGCGACCGAGGCGCCGATCGCGCCCTACTCGGTGGTCTGCCAGCTCGGTTACCCAGAGCTCAGCACGGTCGACGACCCGACCCGCGCCTACCGTCCGTTCACTTCCGCGGCCTGCGGGTTCGTGCCCGCTGAGGGCGGTGCCATGGTCGTCGTGGAGGCGGAGGGCACGGCCCGGGACCGGGGGGCGCGCGTGCGGGCCCACCTGGCCGGTCACGCGGCGACCTTCACCGGGGCCTCCCGCTGGGAGGAGTCCCGGCAAGGCCTCGCCCAGGCCATCCGAGGAGCCCTGGCCGAGGCCGGCTGTGCTCCCGAGGAGATCGACGTCGTCTTCGCCGACGCCCTCGGCGTGCCGGAGGCGGACCGTGCCGAGGCTCTGGCCATCGCCGATGCTCTCGGGGCGCACGGCACCCGTGTGCCCGTCACCGCGCCGAAGACCGGGATCGGGCGGGCCTACTGCGCGGCGCCGCTGATGGACGCCGCGACGGCGGTGCTCTCGATGGAGCACGGCCTGATCCCGCCCACCCCCCAGGTCTTCGACATCTGCCACGACCTCGACCTCGTGACCGGCCGGGCCCGTACCGCCGAGGTACGCACGGCGCTGCTGCTGAGCCGGGGACTCATGGGTTCGAACTCGGCGCTCGTGCTGCGGCACGCCGCCGGCGACGCCTCGTGGTGAGGCGCCGCGGAGCAGGAGAGGAAGGGAAGGACATGACCGACCGCATCACCGTGGAAGAGCTGGCCGAACTCATGAAGAAGTGCACCGGTGTCACCGTCACGCCGGAGGAACTAGGCCGCGACGACACGGCCTTCGAAGGTCTCGGCGTCGACTCGCTGGGCCTGCTGGGCATCGTGGGCGAGCTGGAGAACCGGTACGGCACACCGATGCCGACCGACGCCGAACGCTCCAAGTCACCCCGGCAGTTCCTCGATCTCGTCAACAGCGCACTGCTGACAGGAGCATGAGATGACCGGACACACACAGAACGAGATCACCATCGCGGCGCCCCTGGACCTGGTCTGGGAGGTGACCAACGACCTGGAGAACTGGCCGCGGTTGTTCAGCGAGTACGCCTCCGTCGAGATCCTCTCCCGGGAGGGCCACCGGACGACCTTCCGGCTGACCATGCACCCGGACGAGAACGGCACCGTATGGAGCTGGGTCTCGGAGCGCGAGCCGGACCGCGAGACCCTCACGGTCAAGGCCCGCCGGGTCGAGACGGGCCCCTTCGCCCACATGGACATCCACTGGCGGTACGAGGAGGTACCGGCCGGCACACGCATGGTCTGGACCCAGGACTTCGCGATGAAGCCGGACGCGCCGGTCGACGACGCGTGGATGACGGACAACATCAACCGGAACTCCAAGGTGCAGATGGCCCTGATCCGCGACCGCATCGAGAAGATCGCAGCGGAGCGCGGTGCGGCGCACCGTCTGAACGACTGAGCCGGACGGAGAACCACCCCATGCACCAAGCTCTGATCGTCGCCCGGATGGCCCCCGGATCGGCGCCCGACATCGCCAAGGTGTTCGAGGAGTCCGACCGGGGGGAGCTTCCGCGGCTCGTCGGGGTGACCCGGCGCAGCCTCTTCCAGTTCGGCGATGTGTACATGCACCTGATCGAGGCCGAGCGCGATCCCGGCCCCGCCATCGCCGAGGTCGCCGGGCATCCCGAGTTCCGGGACGTCAGCGAGCGGCTGGCCGCGTACGTCAGCGCGTACGACCCCGAGACCTGGCGTTCCCCCAAGGACGCCATGGCGCGGCGCTTCTACGTGTGGGAGCGCGAGCCGGCGGGCTGACAGCCGCCCGTGACGACCGGTCGCCGGGTCCGCGACGCCGCGGACCCGGCGACCGGCGGTCTGCGGCGCCGCGGCCGGATCAGCCGGGAACGTGGCAGTCGAACGCGTGGAGGTAGGGGTTGACCGGCCTGACGTCGTCGATGACCAGGCCCGCCTCGGTCAGCCGGTCCACCATGCTCTGCGTGGTGTGCTTCGCCCCGCCCACGTTGAGGAGCAGCAGCAGGTCCATCGCCGTGCTGAACCGCATCGAGGGCGTGTCGTCGACGAGGTTCTCGATGACCACGACCCGCGTCCCGGGGCCACCGGCCTCACGGACGTTGCGCAGCGTGCGGGCCGTGCTCTCGTCGTCCCACTCCAGGATGTTCTTGATGACGTAGACGTCGGCCTTCGCCGGGACGGCCGTGCGGACGTCGCCGGGCACCACACGCGCACGGTCCGCGAGGTCGCCGCCCGCGCGCAGCCTCGGCAGGGCGTTCTCCACCACCCGGGGGAGGTCGAGCAGCGTCCCGAGCATCGCGGGGTACTTGTCCAGCAGGCTCGCGACCACGTGCCCCTGGCCGCCGCCGATGTCGGCGACCGACGCGCACCCCGACAGGTCGAGGAACTCTGCGACATCGCGCGCCGACTGCACGCTGGAGGTCGTCATCGCGCGGTTGAAGACGTCGGCCGACTCCGGGGCGTCCTCGTTGAGGTAGGGGAAGAACTCCTTGCCGTACAGGCCCTCCACCACGTTGCGGCCGGTGCGCACCGCCTCGTCGAGCTTCGGCCAGGCGTCCCAGGTCCACGGCTCGGTGCACCACAGCGTGATGGCGCGCAGACTGTTCGGGTCGTCCTCGCGCAGCAGCCGGGAGACGTCGGTGTGCGCGAACGCCCCGTCCGGCTGCTCGGCGAAGACGCCGTAACAGGACAGGGCCCGCAGGAGCCGTCGCAGCGGGCGGGGTTCGGTCTTCACCGCGGCCGCGATGTCCTCCACGGCCATGGGGGTGTCACCGAGGGCGTCGGCGACGCCCAGCCGGGCGGCCGCGCGCAGGGCGGCGGCACATGCCGCCCCGAATGCGAGTTCCCGCAGCCGCATGGACGGCGCGGGGGCAGGCTGAGTGGTCGTCATGTGCCGCCTTCCTTCCTTCTCGGGTCGTGTGAAACACGAGGATCACGGGGCATGCGTGCGAGCCCCGGGTTGACGAAGAGCGAGGCGGGCGGTCAGCACAGGCCGGTGGGCCGGGACGAACCGCAGGAGTTGTCCTGGAAGGTGTTGCCCTGACCGGGGTCGGCGTTGACCAGGTCTGCGGGGGAGTTGCCCTGCAGCAGGTTGGCGTCGATCCGGTTCCGCTCGCTGGGGGTGCCCACCAGGCTCTTGTACAGGACGATGCCTCCCGACAGGGAGGAGCTGCCGACGTTGTCCTTGATCACGTTGTGCGTGATCAGGTTGTCGTCGGCACCCGTCACCACGATGCCGGATCCCTGCAGGGCGTCCAGCCGGGCGGTCTTCGGGCAGGACTTGTTGTTGCGCTCGATGCGGTTGTTGCGCACGGTCACGAACCCGGCCTTGGGCTTGTTCTCGTCGCCGACGACGAAGACCGCGGCGCAGTTACCCGTGATCTGGTTGCCGTCGACGGTCAGGTTGCGCAGCCGGCGGACCGTGACGCCGATCCGGTTGCCCTCCAGCCGGTTGTGCTCCACCACGGTGCCCTCGGTGTCCACGGCGCCCTGTTCCTCCTTGACCGTGTTGGCGAGGAGCAGACCCGCGTCGCCGTTGTCGCGGGCCGTGTTGCCGCGGAACACGCCACGGAGCGAGTACTCGGTGGCGATGCCCCACACCCCGTTCCTGACCGCGGTGACGTCCCGCACGGTCAGGCCGTCGGCCTCATGGGCGTAGACGCCGGTCTTGGCGAAGCCGGTCACCGTCAGGGAGGCGATGGTGACGTCGTCGACGCCGTGGTCCTTCGTGCCCGTCACGCAGATGCCGTTGCCGGCCGCGGCACAGCTGCCGGGGGCCTTCGCGCGGGGTGACGCGGTGCCCGGGGCGGTGGTGGCGGTGCTCGTACCCGCCGCCGGGCGGAGCACCGTACCGCGGCCCATGCCGTGCAGGGTGAGACCGGGCGTGGTCACGTCGACGCTCCCGTAGTGGGTGCCGTGCGCGAGCAGCACGGTGTCGCCCGGCCGGGCGGAGTCCACCGCCTTCTGGATCGATTCCCCGGGCCTGACGACATGGACCGTGTGGGCGGCGGTGGGCGGAGCGGCGCCGAGCCCCGTCCCGGCCAACGCCGCCAGGCACGCCAGAGGTGCGATATGGCATTTCTTCATACCGCGCAGGTTATGTCCTGTATATGCAGAATCAGCGTGTTGGTCCATCCGGCGGCGTGGCACCGCCGGTCACCCGGGACACGTCAGGAGATCCACGCGTCGGTGTGCCGATGCCGGTCCAGACGCACGGCCGAGAACTCGTCCTGGCCGGCGCTCGTCACGACTCCCAGCCGTCGCAGCGCTTGGGAGACAGGGCTGCCGGACGGTGGGAAGGGCTCGCCCTCCTCCACTCGGAGCGGTCCGAGGACGATGTGGCCGCCGTGCCACACGGCAGCCCGCTGCTCGCCCGCGCCGCCGAAGTATTCGACCTCCACGTAGGCCACAGGCGCACCGGCCGACCACTCGGAAAGGACCTTGCTGAACCCGGACGGGAGGCCCCGGAAGCCGAACGCGACTTCCTCGCCGCTGTATGCGACGGCTTCGCGCAGCACGCCCGTCAACGGCATCAGTGACAACCCCTGCCCGATCGACGCCGTCCGTGCGGCAGCCAGGCCCCGTACGGCCACACGCAGTGTTTCCTCCGCCGCGATCACTGCTTGCAGGTCGTAACTCATGCAGGCTCCTCCTCGTTCGAGTCCCCATCATCTCCAACGACGGCACAACATCGTCGAGTTGTCCCGCGCCGCACCGTTCATGGCCGGCAGCCGTCCAATGGACACATGTGGCGATGCCGCCTCACCCCCGGGGCAGGAGGAGCCGGGCGAGGACGGCGGTCGCGAGGAGGAGGGCGGCGACCGTGAGGAGGCCGGTCTGCATGCCCGGAAGGGCGAAGCCCCCGCCGGGGCCCGAGAGCAGACCGCCGAAGAGGGCGACGGCGAGCGCACCGCCGGTCTGGCGGACGGAGTTGAGGAGCCCGGAGGCGGTTCCCGCGCGCTCCTGGGGGACGACGTCCATCAGCAGCGCGGTCACGGCGGGCACCGCGAGCGCACCGCCGACGCTGAGCGGCAGCAGCAGGACGAGCACGAGCCACAGCGGGGTGTGCACGGCGAGCGGCAGCATGGCCAGCATCGCCCCGGTGAAGACGACCTGCCCCGTGACGATGACCGCGCGTCGCCCGACACGCTCGGCGAGGCGCGGCGACACCAGATTGGTCGCCGTCACGACCGCCGACATCGGCACGAACATCAACCCGGCCGCGGCGGCCGACATGCCGCGCAGCTGCTGGTAGTACAGCCCGAGCAGGAAGATCCCGCCGTAGAAGGCGGCGTTGACGGCGAAACCGACGGCGAGCGGGACGGCCACCCGGCGGTCCCTCAGCATGGCGGGCGGAACCATCGGCCGGGGGTGCCGGGCCTCCACCGCGCGGAAGGCGCATCCGGAGACGAGGGCGAGCGCGGCAGCGCCCAGGACGGGTCCACTGGTCCAGCCCAGGTGGCCGCCCTCGATCACGGCGAACGCCAGTCCCGCCAGAGCCAGCACGGCGGTGAGCTGACCGGCGAGGTCCAGCGCGGCGGGCCGGCGCGGGGAGCGCGGCACCCGGATCAGCAGGCCCAGGACGACCGCGCCCACGGGGAGGTTCAGCAGGAAGACCGCCCGCCAGCCGGCCGTGTCGGTGAGCAGCCCGCCCAGCACCGGCCCCGCTGCCATCGCCACCGAGCCGCCGACCGTCCACAGGGCGATGGCCCGGGCCCGCGCCCGCGCGTCCTCGTAGGCCTGCCGGATCAGTGCCAGCGAGGCCGGCATGACGATCGCTGCGGCAGCGCCCTGCGCAACGCGCGAGGCGACCAGCACCCCGATGCCGGGTGCCAGCGCGCAGGCGAGGGAAGCAAGGGTGAACAGGGAGATGCCCCAGCCGTAGGCGCGACGGGCGCCGGTGCGGTCGGCGAGCGCGCCCGCCGAGAGCATCAGAGCGGCGAACATCAGGGTGTAGGCGTCAACGACCCACTGAAGTCCCGACATTCCGCTGTCGAGGGAGCTCCGGATCGAGGGCAGCGCGATGTTCACCGCCGAGACGTCGACGGTGATCAGCGTGAAGCCGAGAAGCGAGGCGACCAGGGCGGCGCCGCCTCGCCGCGGCGCGGTGACGGTCCCGGGGGACGGTACGCGGGGCCGGGCCCCGTCCGGCGTACGTTGCCCCGGCCCGGGCGTCGGCGGCTCTGCCTCGTGCCCGGGAGCGGAGGTGGTGGAGGAGGGCAGGGAAGGGGTGGCCGGCATGGTGAGCTCCTGAAATCCGTGAGGACGGCTGGGGAAGGGACCGGAGAAAGGGGCGGGCGGCTGCGGCGCGCCGGGCCGCGGTCCGGTGTCGTGCACCCCCTGGGCCCCGGCGGCCGGGCCGCCCGCTCCAACACCGACTCTCCGCCCCACCCGCGGTCGGCAACAGACCGCGCTCTGCCCCGGGTGTGGCGTTCCTGGCCCTGACACGGCCCCCCACACCTCTTGACCGCCTGCGACAATGAGCGGATGACAGCAGCAGCGGATGCGAGGGGCACTGAGCTCGGCCGATACCTGAAGGCCCGCAGAGCGCAGGTGCGCCCGGAGGATGTCGGACTCCCGGCCGGCGCGGGTCTGCGCCGCACACCCGGACTGCGCCGCGAGGAGCTGGCCGCGCTGGCCGGAGTCAGCGTCGACTACTACATCCGCCTGGAACGCGGCCGGGAGACCAACCCCTCACCGGCCGTCGTGGACGCCCTCGGCCGCACCCTCCGGCTGCGCGGCGACGGCTTCGAGCGCCTGCACGAGCTCGCGGAGCTGGCCTCCGGACGCACCACCGAGCTGCCGGCCTGTTCGGACCACGAGGTGCGCGACTCGGTGCTGCGGATGCTGGAGTCGGTGCGTCCGCTGCCCGCCTATGTCGTGAGCCGGTACAACCGCGTCCTGGCCGCGAACCCGCCCGGCCGGCGCCTGATGCCCGGGCTCTGGGACTGGCCCGAGGACCAGCGGAACCTCACCCGCTACGTCTTCCTCCACCCGGTCGGCCGGACGCTCTACGAGCCGTGGGAGGAGACCGTCGCGCTGTCGGTCGCTCATCTGCGGGCGGTCGGCGGGGCCGACCCGGACAGCCCCGAGCTCACCGCACTCGTCGGCGAACTGATGCTGAAGTCACCGCACTTCGCACGCCTCTGGGAGCGATACGACGTCTGCGAACGCGGCGGCGGCCAGAAGTCGTTCCGGCACCCCAAGGCCGGCCCGATGACACTGACCTACGAGGTCATGCGTCTGGCCAGGACGGGCGGCCAGCGCATGGTCGTCTACCAGGCGGCCCGCGGCACCCCGGACGAGGCAGCCATGCTCCGCCTGGACTCCGAGCACACCCGCCCGGAGCCGGCAGCACGCGGACACGCGCTGTCGGCGGACGGCCCGGCCACGGCGGAAGCCGCGACCCTCTAGTTCAGCAACGGGCCACGCCCGCTTGGGTGTTGCCGGTGGAGGCGAAGGGCGCTGGGCACGTACGCTCACCGCGTGGTGCACACTCATCTGACCTTCGAGAACCCTCCCGCGCTGCCTCACGAGGTCGTGGTCGAGACGCTGGAGCGGGCTCTGCGTGACCGCGCGGCCGAGGGGGAGGCTGCGAGCGTCCTGGTCGGAAGCGCGTTGAACGATGACGACATGGAGTTCGTCGAGTACTGGTGCGTGCAGGTCGGGACACGGGCGGTGCCGGGCAGTCCGCTGCTCGGGCTGGCCGGTCTGTGCCTGGGACACACCGCCCGACGCTTCGGGCGCCTCAGCGAGGAAGCGCTCGCCCTCGTGAAGTCGCTGGCGGAGCGCGCCGAGGCCGACCCCTCGGACGTGGACGGCCGGGCCGTCGACGGGTACGACGACGTCCGGGACTTCCTGCACCTGTGGTGAGGCGCGGCGCGCGGTCGGGCGATGCCGGGTGTCCTGCGCAGCCCATACGCCGCGGCACGCTCACTGCCGACCGGACAGGGATCCACACCTGCACCGCCGACGCACAGCTCGGCTCGGAGTCCCTTCCCGCCGCTGGAAACAGTCACTTCACTGTTCCTCCTCGGGCAGCGGCCGCTCAACCGGAAGGAGTGCCCGGAGCCCGCACGCCGAACCACTGCTCGGCGCCGTAGTCCTCGAACCGCCCCGCCTCGGTGAACCCCAGCTTCGCCGCCAAGGCCATCGCCCGTTCGTTGGCGGTCCGGGTGGAGATCACCACCGGCTCGCCGGGATGCGCGTCGGCGAACCAGCCGAGCACCGCCGCGCACGCCTCGGCGGCATAGCCGCATCCCCAGACTTCGGGCAGCAGCATGTAACCCAGTTCGGCTTCATCGGCCTCCGGCCGGACGTGACCTGGACGCTCCGGGCCACGCCGATCAAGGGTGACCATACCGACCATCGCTCCGTCGAGATCGATCACGAAGAGGCCGAAGCGACGCCCGGGCACCTCGGGGATCGCACGCTCGAGCTCATCACGGGGCCGGGCACCACCGACGTAGGTGCCCACCTCCGGCGACGCGAACAGCTCGATGAACGCCGCCCGGTCCTGTGCCTCGGACGCGCGGAGAACGAGTCGCTCGGTCCGTAAGGGGGCGGGCGGCCAGCCGGGCCCGAGTTCAGTCATGGCGGGCAATGTAGCGCACCAGGCGAGCGTCCTCGCCGCGACCTCGGATCGCGGGCGACGGCCGCTGCCGAACGGGGCCGAGGACCCAAGCCCGGGCGCTGCCCCCGGCGTTCTGCCGGCCCGTCGGGCCGGCGCCTGCTGCCGTCAGCCGTCCGTGGGCTCGGGCTGCGCCCCGCCGTCGGGTGCAGCCTTCCCGCTCTGCGCGGGCGCGCTGTAGAAGACGGACCTGCCCTGCTTGGAACGCTCGGCCCCGCTCTTGGCCACGAGGCTCTCGAGCGTGACGCGTACGACCTTGGGAGAGATGTCGCGGTCGGGGTGGGCCTGGCCGAGCGCCGTGGCGATCTCGGCGGCGGAGCGCGGCTCCTTCTGCTCGGCGAGGTGGCGGCGGATGAGCTCGACCAGGGTCAGCTCGGCGGCCTGGGCGGTGCTCGCCTTCCTGGCCGCGGACTTCCGGGCTGTCTTCTTCGCGGGGGCGGTGGTCGACTTGCGTGCCTTCTGCTTCCCGCCGGCCGCGGCGTCGGCCTTCTTCCGCCGCGGGGAGGGCACAGTGGCGCTGTCGGACTCGACCGCGGACCCCGCCCGGGCCTGAGTGATGCCGAGTGCCTGCTGCATGCTGACCAGCACGCCGTGGTCATGCTGCAGAGCGGCGAGCCGTTCCTGCAGGGAGGCGATGTCCGCGCTGATGCGCTCCTGTTCCTTGAGGTTCGCCTCAAGGTCGCCCGTCACCTGGGCGATGTACTGCGATGCCAGTTCGGTGGCGGGAGTTGCTGTCTCGGGCATGGCGCTGACCCTTCCTGTGTACCGCACGTGGTCCTGGTGGGAGATGGTACGGACAAGAGCACGTGCTTGTTCCCGGTGAGCAGCGTCCTTTTCCTCGGTGTCAGCCTCCGGTCCGCGATGCCGAGTGTCAACGGGACGACAGGCAGGCCGAGTTGTCGTTCAAGGTGAGAGCGGCAGCCGGCGGAAGACTTCATCGGCGCCCGCACAGGCGGGCGAACATTGCGGTGTCTGCGGGCGTGCAGGCGGGGCATACGGGCTGCATCCCCTTCGAGAGGAGCTCGTCATGCTCGGCATAGTCGCGGCAGTGCTGTTCTTCCTGGCGTTCCTGATCAACGCGGCTGAGATCAGCACCAACGATGTGTTCTCTTCGACGAACGTCATGTTGCTGGGATTGATGTGCTTGGCGCTGCAGGTGGCCGGCGTCGGAGGAGGCTGGGCCCGCCGACGCTGACCTGACGCTCCAGCAGGTCCGGTGACGTCTGGCCACCGGACCTGCGTCGACGTGAGGATGGCCGGACGGTCCCGAGGGACATGCGGCTGCTACCTCCCGGCGCTCCTCAGCCCGGCACGCGCCAGGTAGCTGCCGAGGTGCTCAGGGCTGTCAGCGGCCAGACCGATGTGCTGGTCCGGGCGGATGAGGAACAACCCGGTGCCCAGTTCCTGCGCGAGCGGCCCGCCGGTCACCTGGTGGATACGCAGACCCGCCGCCTCGGGGGGCGGAGCACAGTTCACCGCGAGCAGAGTGAAGTCCGGGCCCCTCAACAGCTCGAAGAGGTTGCGGCCGGAGCCCTCGGTGGTGACGCAGGGGAGGTCGGGCGCGCGGTCGCCGGCCTGGAAACCGGTCGGAGAACGGCGCTTCCGCGCGTCGGTCGAGAGCTCACTGTCGCGGTAATGCACCGACAGCAGGTGGCAGACCCGCCCCCGGTAACGCGCCTGCTCGTCGGCGTCCTGGGGTGTGCGGCCGGCCCGGTACAGGCGCGTGCTCAGGTCCAGCGTGTCCGCCGCGGCAGCCTGGCGCTCGGCTTCGTAACTGTCCAGCAGCGCGTCCGGGGCACCGCGACCGATGACCTGGCCCAGCTTCCAGCCGAGGTTGTAGGCGTCCTGTACGCCGATGTTCAGCCCCTGGCCCCCGCCGGGCGGGTGCACGTGCGCGGCGTCCCCGGCGAGGAAGACGCGCCCTTGACGGAAGCGTTCGGCCATCGCGGTACGAGGCCGGTAGAACGAGAACCACCGCACGTCCGTGACGGCGTCGGAGGGCAGATGGGTTCGGGCGGCGACCAGACCGCGCACGGTCTCGGGCGTCGCGGTGAACTCCGCACCGGTGATCTTGGCGTTCAGCTGGAAGTCGGTGGTCCCGGGCAGCGGGCACAGCAGCAGTTCACCCGCCGGATCGGGCCAGATGTGCCAGTGATCGCGATCCAGTCCCGCGACCCGGACGTCCGCCACCGCGGCCGAGCGCAGCCCGCTCTCCTCACCCTTCATGACGATGCCCAGGGACTCACGCACCGTGCTGTGGCTGCCGTCGGCGCCCACCACGTAGAGCGCCGACATCCGGCGACGGTCACCGTCCGAGCGCGTCACCTCGGCCGTCACCTCCGTGTCCGTCTGCGTGAGGGACGTGAGCCGGGCACCGCACTCCAGCGTCCCGCCCAGGTCGAGCAGCCGATCGCGCAGGATCTCCTGCGTGCGCCACTGAGGGACCAGCCACGGCCGCGGGTGCCGTGACACCGGAGCCTCGGGGTCCGGCCGGATCAGCTGCCACTCTCCCCGGCGTTCGCCGTCGCGCCAGGTCTGCATCGGCGGGAAGGGGGAGCCGGCGGCCGTGAGAGCCTCGACGACACCGAGGTCGTCGAAGGCCTCCAGGGTGCGTGACTGCAGGCTCTTGCCGCGGGACCCGGGGAGGAGCCGGTCGCCGGCCTCGACGACATGGGTCCGCACACCACGCCTGGCCAGGTCGCAGGCGAGAGTGAGACCAGTGGGGCCGCCGCCGACGACCAGCACGTCCACGTCCGGCTGCCGCGGTGGCTGAGGGGTGGGATCGGGCACGTCTCCCCGCTTTCTGCCGTTTGACCCGGCACTGGGTGCATGGAGCGGCGCTCTGCCGCACTATGCGAAATGTCCCCCGTGGGCCGGGCGGCCGCGCCCCGGGCCCGCCCGGTTCCGCCCACATGGCGGCACCTCCGCACGCGCTCAGGAGTACACATGGCTCACGTCGCCGCCTGCCCGTTCGACTTCAGTGAGCGACTGACCTTCGACCCGTCACTCGGAAGGCTCATGGCCGGCGGCCCGGTCAGCCGTATCCGGCTGCCCTACGGCGAAGCCGACGCGTGGTTGGTCACCGGCTTCGAGGGGGTACGTCAGGTGACGACCGATCCGAGGTTCAGCCGGGCCGGCATCGTCGGCCGCGACTACCCCCGGATGACCCCCGAGCCGATCGTCTCGCCGGAGTCGCTCAACGTCATGGACCCGCCGCGCAGCACCCGACTCCGGCATGCCGCCGCCCGGGCCTTCACACAGAGCGGCGTGAAGCGGATGACGCCGGCCATCGAACAAGTGGCCCATCGCCTCGTGGACGAGATGGTCGAGCACGGCCCGCCGGCCGACCTGGCCCTCGGTCTGTCCGCGCAGCTGCCCAACCACACGATCTGCGCCTTGCTGGACGTACCCGCCGCGGACCGGCCCCTCATGCTGCGCCACACCCAGCAGATGCTCACGACCGCCCCCGAAGCCCGACAGGAGGCGGCCGAGGCCAAGCGGTTCCTGCGCGCCTACTTCACCGAGCTCGTCGCCGAACGCCGGGGGAAAGGGGGCGACGACCTCATCAACACCATGGCGGCCTGCGAGAAGGGGGAGGAGCCCCTGAGCGACGACGAGCTGGCCGTTCTGGCGCTCACTCTCATCCTCAGCGGCAACGACACGGCGACCTGCCAGATCAGCAACATCGCCTTCACTCTGCTCACCCGTCCTGATCTGCTGGATCTGCTGAGGCGCAGTCCCGGGCAGCTGCCCCGGCTGCTGGACGAACTCCTGCGGCACATCCCCTTCCGCAAGGGCGTCGGCATCCCGCGCATCGCCCTGGAGGACGTCGAGGTGGCGGGCGTGCTGATCCGCGCCGGCGACTTCGTCCACGTCTCCTACCTCGCGGCCAACCGGGACCCCGCGGTGTTCGAGGACCCTGACGCCCTGGACGTCGACCGTTCGCCCCACCCCCACATGACGTTCGGATGGGGCAACCATCACTGCATCGCCAGCACGCTCGCCATCGCGGAACTCAGCACCGCGATCGGGGTCCTGTTCACCCGCCTGCCCGCCCTGCGCCTGGCGGTTCCGGCCGAGGCCGTGCGCTGGGACACCCGGACCATCCGGCGCTTCCCGATGGAACTGCCCGTGGCGTGGTGAGACCTCGACCCGGCGAATGAGGCAGTACGCCGTCACGACAGCAGCATGCGCGTCCATACGACGGCCAGGAAGGTGCAGGCGAGCGTGAACAGGCCCTGGACCACAGCCGTGACGGGCATCCTCAGGCGGGCGTGCACGACGGCGCCGACCGCCGCCACCGCCGGCACGCCCCAGACGACGAGCAGTGCCAGGACCGGGATGTCGGAGGAGCGTGCGGTCGACGGGGCGTCAGGCGAGTGCATCCTGCTCAAGCCGACCACGACGTGCAGCGCCACGGCGACGACGACGATGACCGCGTCCGCGACCAGGAGCAGCAGGGCGACGGCGACGTCGATCAGCCGGGAAGGACGCTCGCGCAGAGGAGGCGCGAGAGCGTCCTGCTCGTCCGCATGCGGTGGGGTCATGACATGACTGCAGCACGGAATGAAGCATTCGACACCTCCCAGGCTCGGGGAGGACCCGACTGTGACGTCGCGGACCGACAGCGGCTGCGTCCCGATCACCGCCGATTGATGGGATGAGTAGGGGCTGAAAGTGCGGATTCCTCCATTGAAATCCGGTGTTTCGCTCTATCCATCCCATCAATCGCGTGCACACCCGTTGACATGAACGGGTCGCATGGTTGACCTTCGTCCCTGGTACCAGGGCGCTCCGGAGTCTCGTCTCCGAGCGCACCCCCCTTCCCCTTCGTCGCAGGGACGCCCATGACGAGTCGGACCAACAGACGTCAGTTCCTCGCGGCGGCCACGGTGGTGGCTGCCGCGACCACCGCAGGAGGCCTGTTCGGCGCCCGGGGCGCGCAGGCGGCACCCCGCACCCGCGGCACCTACACGCCCGACTGGGAGTCGGTCGACCGGCATACGCCGGCCCCGGAGTGGTTCAAGGACGCCAAGTTCGGGATCTACTTCCACTGGGGCGCCTTCAGCGTCCCCGCCTACGAGAGCGAGTGGTACCCGCGCCACATGTACATCGAGGGCAGCGCGGCAAACAAGCACCACGTCGCCACCTACGGCTCGCCTTCGGACTGGCCCTACCGCAACTTCATCGACGGAGGGAAGGATCTGGCAGGCAGCACCGTGCAGTTCGCGCCCAAGTTGAAGTCGGCGGGCGGCGGCTTCGACCCGAAGGAATGGGTGCAGTTGTTCGTCGACGCCGGTGCCCGGTTCGCCGGACCCGTCGCCGAGCATCACGACGGCTTCTCGATGTGGGACAGCAAGGTCAGTGAGTGGAACTCGGTCGCCAAGGGCCCGAAGCTCGACCTGCTGCGGCTCTTCACCGACGCCATCCGCGCCAGGGGACTCAAACTCCTGGTCGCCATGCACCACGCGTACCACTTCAACGGCTTCTTCGACCATGTGCCCGCGCAGACCGACCCCGGCCTCAAGAAGCTGTACGGGCAGTTGAGCCCGGCCGAGGAGAACCAACTCTGGTACGACAAGCTCAAGGAAGTCATCGACCGCGCCCGCCCCGACGTCCTCTGGCAGGACTTCAAGCTCGACGCCGTCGACGAGAAGCAGCGGCTCGACTTCCTGGCGTACTACTACAACCAGGCCGAAGCGTGGGGCACGGAAGTCGTCGCCACCTACAAGGACGGCATGAGCGACCGCGGTCAGGTCTTCGACTACGAGCGCGGCGGACCGGGCGACCTCACCGCCCCGTACTGGCTCACCGACGACAGCATCTCCAGCTCCAGCTGGTGCTACACGGAGGGCATCGGCTACTACAGCATCCAGCAGATGCTGCACTCGTTCATCGACCGGGTGAGCAAGAACGGCAACATGCTGCTCAACATCGCGCCCAAGATGGACGGCACCATCCCGCAGGCGCAGAAGGACATCCTGCTGGGCATGGGCGACTACCTGAAGCGGTTCGGGGAGTCCGTGTACTCGACCCGCGCCTGGACCGCGTACGGCGAAGGCCCGACGAAGATGGGCGGCGGTGCCTTCACCAACCCGACCGCCGGCACGGCACAGGACATCAGGTTCACCCGGAACAAGGCCAACACCATCCTGTACGCCACCGTCCTGGGCTGGCCCGGGAGTTCGCTGACGATCGGGACGCTCAACTCCGACCGGATCGACCTGACCTCGCTACGGTCGGTGAAGCTGCTCGACGACGAGGCCGGTCACTACATCACCCTGCCCAGGCCGGTCCAGGGCGCGACCGGCCTGCGGGTGACCCTGCCGACGACAGCGCCGTTCCCTGCCCACGCGTACGTCCTGAAGCTCGAGTTCTCCGGTCGGATTCCCGCTCTGCGCCCCCTGATCGGTGCCGTGGTCTTCCCGGACTCCGGCTACCACGGGCCGGCCGCGGTCCTCGCCGTCGGCGACTACGACGGTGAGCAACTGCGCCTCGCAGGTCTTAGGCCCCGCAGTCTTTCCTCCCTGCGGCTGGCCCCCGGCTACCAGGTGACCGCCTACTCCGGAGAGGACTTCACCGGGACCTCGTGGACCTTCACCACCGATCTCCCCGACCTGCGGGGCACGGGCGGCAACGACAAGGTCGCCTCGCTCAGGGTCCAGTTCGCGCCGTCCTCGTACTTCCGGATCACCAACGTCACCGACGGCCTGGCCCTGGACTCCGGCGGTGACGTCGTCGCCGGCTCCGACCTCAAGCAGTGGAACTGGGACAACGGCCCCAACCTGCACTGGCAGGCGGTCGAAGTCGGCGGCGGCTACTACAAGCTGGTCAACCGCGCCAACGGCATGGTGGCCGACGGCTGGGGTGCCGCCGCCGACGGCTCCACCGCCCGGCAGGCCGCCTGGAACGGGGGCAGCAACCAGCAGTGGCGCATCACGCACCGGGGCGACGGCCGCTACTCGATCGCCAACCGCACCACCGGCCTGGTCCTCGACGGCGGCGGCAACGTGCCCTCCGGCTCCGTCACCAAGCAGTGGACCTACGACGGCAGCACCAACCTGATGTGGACCTTCACGGCTCTGTGAGGCCCGCCGGCGGTCGGTATGCCGAGGAGGAAGGTGCCCGTGCGCTCGCCGGGAGCGACGCGGCGGCGGGGGAGAGGTGGGTCCACCCCCGGTCCTCCCCCGCGGCCCGCGACCGAAGAGGACCTCCCGGTGAGCGAGGGCCCCGCCCTTGCACTCGCGGTCAGTGGGCGCCGAACAGCGACCGGTTGGCGATGTCGAGGATGAACGGGCCGACGTGGGCGGGGTAGCGGTCCACGATCGCCTTCTTGTACGCGTCACCGTCGTCGCCGAGCAGCTCGCGGGCGTCGGTGAGGTAACGGCGCACGTCCGCATAGATCTCGGGCCCGGTGGGCAGGCCGTGGCCCGCCAGGATCGTGTCGTAGCCGGACTCGGCGGCCAGCGCGTCGACCGCCTGCTGCCAGCCGGTGATGTCGTTGTTGCCCAGGTAGAGGTGGACGTCGTTGTACACGAGGTCCTGAGCGACCAGGACGCCCTGCTCGGGCAGCTTGATGAGCAGTTCGTCGGCGGCCTCGCCACCCGAGAGGGCCTCGAAGACGAACGGGACGCCGTCGATGAGTTCGGTGCCGGGGGTGAGATCCACGGTCGGGGTGAAGTCGCCGACGGGGATGACCAGTCCGGTCGGGAGCCGACTGTCGCCCCGCGCGATGATCTGCTCACGCACCACGGCCAGAGCGTGGACGGGGACGCCGAACCGGGCGGCACCGTTGTAGTGGTCGGGGTGGGCGTGGGTGACGATGAGCCGGTCCAGCGGTTTGCCCAGCCCCTTGGCGTAGGCGATCGCCTCGTCCGCGTAGGCGGGGATCAGCTGGGCGTCGATCGCGATGATGCGCGCCGGGGTCTCGATCAGCTGGGTGGTGGTGTGGAAGCTGTCCGCCGGGGACATGTAGCTGTGGATGCGCACCGCACCCTTGTCGAGGACCGTGACCGTGCCGTTCATGGGGTGCTCCCTGAGGGTGAGGGCGGCCTTGCGTCGCCCTTGATGTCCTCCACTCTCGACGCGAAAGCGCAGGCAGGCGAGATACGCTGGAGACCCGGCATGGTAGATCGAGGACATTCGGAGAGTGCGATGATCGCCCCCGCCCGTGGCGCGGACGACCCTTTGCGGGGCGGCGCCATCCCCCGGTTCGACTTCAACCCGCCCGAGGAGCGGATCCCCGGCTTCGAGATCATCGACCTGTCCACCCTGCACGAGCGACGGCGACGCCGGCGGAGTCGCCCGGACGCGGTCCACCGGGTCGACTTCCACACCCTCACCCTCATCACCGAGGGCAGCGGCGAGCACACCGTCGACTTCGTGACCTACCCCATCCGCCCGGGCACCCTGCTGTGGGTCCGCCCCGGACAGGTGCAGAGCTTCATGCGGCCGGGCACCGCGAACGGCACGCACCTGCTGTTCACTTCGGCCTTCCTGCCGCACGCCGGCAGTGCCGACCGGCTGGTCGGCGACTGGTACGGGGCCACATGCCGTCAGTTGGGCGCAAGCCCCGAGTACGCCGTGCTGTCCACCCTGCTGGGCCAGTTGCGGGCCGAGTACGGCCGGCCGCTGCAGGAGGTGTCCTCGGAGATCCTGCAACTCCTGCTGGCAACCGTGCTGTTGCAGGTCGACCGGTTGCCCCGCCCGGAGGGCGGCGGCGACCCGCACGCGGGCGGGGATGTCTACGCCCGCTTCCGCGCCGAGCTGGAGCGCTCCTACGCCACCACCCGGCGCGCAGCCGACTACGCCCAGCGTCTCGGCTACACCGTCAAGACCCTCACCCGCGCCTGCGCGGCCGCCACCGGACAGCCCGTCAAGCACGTCATCGACGGCCGTGTCGCCCTGGAGGCCCGGCGCCTGCTCGCCCACACCGACGAGCCCGTGGCGACCATCGCACGCCGCCTCGGCTTCCCCGAACCCACCAACTTCGGCAAGTTCTTCAGCCGTCACACGGGCGTGCCGCCGGGTACGTTCCGGCAGGCGCATCAAAGCCTCCAGGTGGCGCCCGGCGGGAGTGCGGCATGATCGGGAGGGATGGCTGCGAGGAGGAAAGGGGTGTCGGAGCCGTGAACGAGCAGGCGGAGATCTCCACGCCGGGGGAAGCGGCGAACGACGCCCTGGTGCTGGCCTTCGGCCGGTTGCAGGGGGCTGCGAACCGGCTGGAGTACATCCTGGGCCGGGCGCTGGAGGCGGAGTGCGGCGTCAGCCACCTGATGTTCGAGGTGCTGCTGATTCTGGGGCGGGCGGGGGAACCCGGGCTGTCGATGGGCGCCATCGCCCAGGAGCAGGTGCTGACCACGGGAGGGGCCACCCGCCTGGTGGACCGCATGGTGGCGGCCGGCCTGGTCGAGCGGGTCGAGGACCCCGCTGACCGGCGTGCGCGCCTGGTGCGCCTGACCGCAAGGGGGGAGGAGACGACGGTCGCCGCGGCTCGCGCGCACGTGGAGAACATCAAGCGCTACTTCCTGGCGCCCCTGCCGGCAGAGGACCGGGAACGGTTCTTCGAGAACCTCCGCGTTCTCAGCCACAGCGCGCGGGACATGCTGCCCCGCCTGCCCTGACGGCGCCGCCAGGGCAGGCGGCGAGCGCACCCCGGCCTGCCGTCGGCGGCCCGCGCGGTCGTGGGGGAGGGGCGGCGGACGGCTCCGTCTCGCAGGACGGCGGCGACAGCCGGAGAGGCCGTCGCCGCATGTGTGCCGACGTCGGCCAGGAAGCCGGTCAGCGCTTCGTGTAGATGAGGCCCAGCTTGTCGACCTCTGCACCGGCGCGCCCGTGGAACCCGGCGATCTGCCACCCCGCCGGCGCGGTGCGCGTCACGCAGTCGGACGTGGTGGTTCCGCCGGACAGGGTCCTGCCGAGGTTCGTGGTGAACGTGGCGGAGAAGATCCGTGTGCGGCCGTCCTTCTCGCCCCGGCACAGCTGGGCGGAGCTGAGGAACTCCCCGCTGCCCAGGTTCAGGGTCGACACCGTGCCGCCGGTTCCGCCGTGGCCGAGGGCCTTGCCGTTGCCGAGTGTCAGGCCGATGGCGTCCACGCGGGTGCCGCTGCGCAGCGAGAGGCTGACCGGACGCGCGCCCGCCGGCACGGCGTCGATGTCGTTGAAGTAGTCGCCGTGCGGCCCGCCGAACTGGTCGCTGAACTGGAAGTCCGCGGCGCGCGACCAGGAGAAGTCCACCTTGATCGGGTCGTGGTCGGACAGCATGAGCCCGTCCTCGGTGAGGAACCTGGAGTGCTCGTTGTTGTAGGAGGTGGCGTCGAGCGAGACCAGTTTGCTGTTGCGGTACAGGACCTTGTCCACGACTTCGCAGGTGTTGGGCACGGTCGGGCCGGTCTGGTCGCAGACCAGGGCGTCGCTGCCCTTGGCGGGCGGGGTGCCGCCGCGGATGAGCTGGACCCAGGGATCCGTCAGGCCGTTCGCTGCGGCGAACTCGGCGATGGTGTCGCCGGAGCGCGTGTAGCGGGTGTTGGTGTCACCCATGACGACGACGGCGTTCCCGGCCGAGTGGCTCTTGATGAAGGCGGTCAGCTGGTTGAGGTTGTCCGCCCGCGCGGCCAGGTCGCCGGGGTTCGTCCCGGCGTTGGTGTGCAGGTTGTAGAAGTCCACGTACACGCCCTCGGCGAGCCGCTGCCGGCTGAAGGTGAATCCCTTGGGTGTGAGGCAGTCACCGGAGTCGAACTGGCAGGACTTCCAGCGCACCCGCTCGAAGTCGTCGGTGTCGTAGGGGAGTTGCGCCAGGGTGTTGAGGCCGCTGCCGATCCCCGCGCCGCCGCTGGTGGGGGTGCGGTAGGCGTGCGCGGTGTCGCCGGCGTAGAGGAAGGCGTGGTAGTTGAAGTCCTCCTGGACGTTGACGATGTCGTACGGCGCGATCCGCCGGCCGATCTCCGTGGTGGCGGGCTCGCGCGGGGTGGGAGCACTGGAGATGCTCTCCGGCAGGCCCGCGACGTTGTAGGCGAGGACGCTGAAGGAACCGGACGCGGGATCGGCGGCAGCGGCGGGGGGAGTGTTTATGATTAACCCGCCCATGTGCATTGTAACCACCCCGATGGGGGGTGGGAAAAGGGGCCGTCGCCGAGCCCCCCGGACGGGAACCCGCCCTCGGGGGTTTTTTTGATGTTGATGAACCCGCCGATGGCCATGGTCACCACCGCGATGGCGGCTGGAAGTCGGCGCATGAGAACCGGGGCTCCTGACAACGGGGAGTGGGGAAGCGGAACTTACCGTGGGTAACGCATCTGCTTGCCGACTACTCGGTGAAGCGAGACCGAATCTTGACCGACGGGTCCGGACCAGGCGGACGGCCGGGCCGGGCAGCGGTGCCGACTGTCAACAGATGACAGGCCGTCCCTTACGATGGGTCTCCCCGGAGCCTGAAGGAGGCCTCGTCCGTGACCGGTCCGACGTTTTCCAGTCTGGCCCGCTCGACGACCCTGCGGGAGCAGGCGCTCCTGACGCTGCGAGCGGCGATCACCAGTGGCCGGTACCGGCCCGGTGACCATCTGGGCGAGGTGGAGATCGCGGAGCGGCTGGCCGTGAGTCGAGGGACCGTGCGGGAGGCGCTGCGTCACCTCCAGCAGGAGGGGCTCGTCACCGCCGGCGCCCGGGGCATGCTGCGGGTGTCCCAGCTGTCGCCGGCCGAGGTCCGGGAGTTGTTCCAGGTCCGCGAAGTGCTCGAAGGCCTGGCGATCACGCAGATCATCGAGTCGTCGCCAGGGCCCGAGGTGCTTCGGTCCCTGCGGGAGGCTGTGGCGCGGCTCCACGCCGCCGTGGAGTCGGGTGCGGACCTGAGCGTCAAGGTGGAGGCCGACCTCGCCTTCCACCTTCTGCTGTGTGAACTGTCGGGCAACTCCGTCCTCCTGAAGACCTGGCGCGGGCTCGAGGGGCCGATCCGGGTGGTCGTCATGAGCGCGGCGGCTGAGCGGCGTGAGGTGGCCATGGCGGCGTCGGCGCACCTGCCCCTCGTGGAGGCCATAGAGCGCGGGGACGCGGCCGCGGCGCAAGCAGTTCTGCGCGCCCACATGGCCGCCGCCGTCGAGCAGCTCGGCGCCGCGGACGCGGACGCGGGTGAGGACCAGGCCGTTCGCTGATTCTTCCGTCCTTTTCGACAGGCCCACCGGCGACCGCTGGTGGGCTTTTTCGTGGCCAGGGGTTGACACATGCGGGCGCACTCCCCAGAGTCGACTCTCGACTGTTAACTGTTAACAGTCAACAGCCAACAGGTGACGGTTCAGGGACGGACCGTCCCGTCAGCGATCAAGGAGGATCGGCATGGCTGCTTCCCCGCACCCCGGGCCGTCGGCCCAGGGCTCCCCCGAGCGCATGAGAGTCGCCATCGGCTGCGGTGTCGGCGCGACCATCGAGACCTACGACTTCATCGGCTTCGGCACGGCCGCGGCGCTCTACTTCGGAGACGTGTTCTTCCCGGACTCCGACCCGCTGTCCGCCACTCTGCTGTCCTTCGCCACGCTGGGCATCGGCTTCGCCGCCCGCCCCCTCGGCGGTGTGATCGCCGGACACCTGGGAGACCGCATCGGACGCAAGCCGGTACTGGTCGGATCGCTGCTGCTGATGGGCGTCGCGACCGTCCTGATCGGCTGTCTGCCCACCTATCAGATGGTCGGCGTCTGGGCCCCGGTGCTGCTCGTGGCCGTCCGCGTCGTCCAGGGACTCGCCTTCGGCGCGGAGTGGGGCGGCGCCATCCTGATGACCTTCGAGCACGCGCCGTGGCGACGACGCGGTCTGTACACGGGGATCACCCAGGCGGGCTTCCCCGTCGGTCTGCTCCTGGCCAACCTGGCCTTTCTCCTCAGCAGGCACACCCTGGACGACAGCTGGGCCTGGCGCGTGCCGTTCCTCCTCAGTGCCGTACTGATCGCGGTCGGCATCTTCATCCGGCTCAAGATCGACGAATCCCCGCAGTTCGAGGAGCTGAAGGAGTCCGGCGACGTCGCCAAGAACCCCCTCGGGGAGGTGCTCCGCAAGGACTGGCGGGGTCTGTTGCGGGCCTTCTGCCTCAGGACCACGGAAACGGCCGGGTACGCGGTCTCGATCACCTTCGTCCTCTCCTACCTGAACGACGACCGTGCCCCCGACGTCACCAGCGCGGTCAGCCTCTCCGCGCTGGTGACCGCCGCGGCCCTGGGCATCTTCACCACGACGGGGTGGGGACTGCTGTCCGACCGGGTCGGACGCCGACCGGTGTACCTGCTGGGCTGCGCCGTGACCCTGCTGTGGGGCTTCCCGCTGTTCCTCCTGGTCAACACGGGCACCGCCGCGCTCGTCCTGGTCGCCTTCGTCATCAGTTACACGATCTGCCAGAACTCCCTGGCGGGCGTCCAGGGGGCGTGGTTCTGCGAACTGTTCGCCACCCGGACTCGCACGGCGGGCACCTCGCTCGCCTACCAGCTCTCCGCCGTCGTCTCCGGGTTCACGCCCATGATCGCGACCGCGCTGTACTCCGCCGTCGGCTGGACCGGCCCGGCCGTCCTCTTCAGCTTCTACGGGCTTCTCGGCCTCGTCGCCACCGTGCTGACCCGCGAGACCTGGGGAGCGCCAGAGCGACGGCAGGCCGACCTGGCAGCCCGGACAGCGCGCGAGACCACCGCTCCCGCCGCCCTCTCCCACTGACTCGCACCCCGAAGAAGGAGCAGACGTGGCCTCCACCGCCACCACCACGCCGGCCGCCGGTCCGCTGACCGACCCACCCGCGTCGCACTCCGAGCGACTGCGTGCCCTGCGCGAGTCCGCGTACCGCATCCGCACCCACGCCCTGAACATGGCCGAGGTCCAGGGCCAGGGCTACGTCGGACAGGCACTCGGTGTGGCCGACATCCTCGCCGTCGTCTACAAGGACGTGCTCAACCACCGTCCGGAGGACCCCGAGTGGCCTGGGCGGGACAGGCTGCTGCTGTCGATCGGGCACTACGCCATCGCCCTGTACGCGGCGCTCGCGGAGGCAGGGATCCTCGACGTCGCGGAACTGGACACGTACGGAAGCGACGACTCCCGCCTGCCCATGTCGGGCATGGCCTCCTACACCCCCGGTATGGAGATCTCAGGCGGCTCGCTCGGCCACGGCCTGGGCATCGCCGCCGGACTGGGGCTCGGCCTGCGCCACCAGGGCAGCCGCGCACACGTGTACAACCTCCTCTCCGACGGCGAACTGGACGAGGGTTCCACCTGGGAGGCCGCCCTGGCCTGCGCCCACCACGGCCTCGACAACGTCACCGCCATCGTCGACGTCAATGCCCTGCAGGCCGACGGGCCGACGAACGGCGTGCTGCGCACCGAGCCCGTCACCGACAAGTGGGAGGCGTTCGGCTGGCACGCGGTCCGGGTGGACGGCAACGACGTCGCCGCCCTCGTCGCGGCCTTCGACGCCCTGCGCACCCACCGTGGCTCGCCGTCCGTGCTCATCTGCGACACCCGCGTCGGCCGTGGGGTGCCGATGCTCGAGACGCGGGAGAAGGCGCACTTCCTGCGGGTCGAGGAGCACGAGTGGCAGATCGCCCGCGACCAGCTGACCGCGGGATTCCACGCCGAGTGCGCCGACCGGAACACAACGAACGCACACGAGGAGCACACCGCATGAACGCCGCCGGCGCCCCCGCAACCGGCACTCGCCGGCTCACCACCTCCGCCATGATCGCCTCCATCGCGGAGGAGGGGCAGCGCACCACCAAGGCCCCCTTCGGGCACGCTCTCGCCCGGCTCGCCGGCGAACGGCCGGACATCGTCGGCCTGTCGGCGGACCTCGCCAAGTACACCGACATGCACGTCTTCCGCGAGGCGTACCCCGCACGCTTCTTCCAGATGGGCATGGCGGAACAGGCGATGCTCGGCGCGGCCGCGGGGCTCGCCAAGTCGGGCCTGACCCCGTTCGCCTCCACCTACTCCGTGTTCGCCACCCGCCGTGCCTACGACTTCCTGTGCCTGGACATCGCAGAACCGGGACTGAACGTCAACGTCGTCGGCGCCCTCCCCGGATTGACCACCGGCTACGGCCCCAGCCACCAGGCCACCGAGGACCTCGCGATCCTGCGCGCCATGCCCGGTCTGACCATCGTGGATCCGGCGGACTCGGTCGACATCGAGCAGGCCGTACCCGTCCTGGCCGCGCACCCCGGCCCCACCTATCTGCGGCTGCTGCGCGGCGCGGTCCCCACCGTGCTCGATGAGTACGACTACACCTTCCGGCTGGGACGCGCCGCCGAACTGCGCGGCGGGCGGGACGTGTTGTTCATCTCCACCGGCCTGATGACGGTACGCGCCCTGTCGGCGGCCCGGGAACTGGAACGCGACCACGTCGACGCCGCGGTCCTGCACGTGCCGACCATCAAGCCGTTCGACCACGAGGCCGTCGTCCGGGAAGCGGCGAAGGACCGGCTCGTCGTCACCCTCGAGAACCACAGTGTGATCGGGGGCCTGGCGGAGTCCGTGGCCTCCAGTCTGGCCTTCGCCCGGGTGACGGCACACCTCGTCCCGGTGGGCCTGCCGGACGAGTTCCTCGCGGCCGGCGCCCTGCCCACGCTGCACGACCGGTACGGCCTGTCGGTGGCGGCGATCAAGGACCTCGTCCGCCGTGAACTGTGACACCGAGAGCCACTGACTCGACGACCGTGAACTCACCGCCCCGTCAGGAGCCCGCATGACCCCCCAGAACACCCCGCGCACCGCTCTCGTCACCGGAGCCGGGTCCCGCCGCGGCATCGGCCGCGCCACCGCTCACGCGCTCGCGGCCGACGGCTATGCCGTCGCCGTACTCGATCTCGACAAGGAATCCGCCGAGGAAGCGGCCCGCGAGATCGCCGCCCGCCACGGGGTCGAGACCCTCGCCCTCGCGGCGGACGTCACCGACGCCGATGCCGTCGACGCGGCCGTCGCCCAGGCGGAAGCGGCTCTGCCACCCATCGGCGCGCTCGTCAACAACGCGGGCATCACCTCGCCCGTGCCGTTCCTGGAGGTCTCGCCCGCCGAATGGGACAGGATCTTCGACGTCAACGTGCGTGGCGGCTTCCTGATCACCCAGCGCGTGGCGGCAGGCATGGCGGAACGAGGATTCGGGCGCATCGTCTTCCTCTCCTCCGTCTCCGCCGAACGCGGGGGAGGGGTCTTCGGCGGGGTGGCCTACTCCGCGGCCAAGGCAGGACTCCTCGGCTTCGCCCGGGCGCTGGCCCGCGAGCTGGGCCCGTCGGGCGTGACGGTCAACTGCGTGGCGCCCGGGCTCATCGACACCGACATCACGCAGGGCAAGCTGGACGAGGACCGCAAGGCGGCCATGGTCGCGGACATCCCCGTGCGCCGCATCGGGGGTGTCGACGACGTCGCCGAGGTCGTCGCGTTCCTGGCGCGGCCCGGCTCCGGATACGTCACCGGCGCCACGTACGACGTCAACGGCGGGTCCCACATCCACTGAGATGAACCGAGACCAGGGGCCCGCTGTATCAGCGGGTCCCTTCTCGCGGCCGGGAACGTCCGTGCGGCGGTCGCATCCTCGGGGACCAATGTGACCTGCGCCGCAGGGCTACCGGAAATATCTGACGCCTCAGGTACTGTTGAGTCAGGAGAATCGCCCGCACGAGGCGGGTGCCCTACCGTTCTGCCGAGGTTCCCGATGAAGATCGTCTACGTTTTCGATGCCTACTGCGGCTGGTCCCACGGGTTCTCCGGGACACTGCGTGAGGTGGTCGCGCTGCATCCCGAGCTCGACGTCGACGTGGTTTCCGGCGGCCTCTTCACCGGGCCCCGCCGGGTACCGATCCGCGAGTTCGGATACGTCCAGGGCGCCAACGCCAAGATCGCCGAGCTGACCGGCGCCGAGTTCGGCGCGGCGTACGACCGGTTGATCGCCGACGGTTCGTTCGTGATGGACTCCGAGGCCGCCGCGCGCGGCGTCGCCGCCCTGCGCCAGGTCGCGCCCGCGCGAGAAGTCGAGCTGGCCACCGCACTCCAGCGGGCCTTCTACGTCGACGGTCTCAGCCTCTCCGAAGCGGCGACGTACCGAAAGGTCGCCGAGGAGGCCGGACTGGACGCCGATGCCGTGGTCGCCGCCTTCGAGGCACCCCTCGCCCACGAGGCGGCCGAGGCCGACTTCCGCCGGGCTGCAGCCCTGGGCGTCACCGGCTTCCCCACGCTCCTCGCCGTCGACGGTGACCGGGTCACCCCGCTGGCCTACGGAAACGCCACCGCCACCGAGGTCGCGCAGCGGCTTGTGTCCCTCACCGCCCACTGAGCCTTCCTGCAGTTCCCAGCCTTCCCCCCGTCCCACGCCACCGCACACCGCAAGGAACCCGCCATGAGCGCTCTCGCCTTCAAGGTCCTCGACCTCGACTTCCCCGTCGGCAGCAAGAACAAGACCGCCACCCTCGTGACCGGTGAGAACGAGGCCCTCCTCGTGGACGCCGCCTTCACACGCGCCGACGGTCACCGCCTGGCCGCCGAGGTGCTCGACTCCGGCAAGAAGCTGACCACCGTCTTCGTCAGCCACGGCGACCCCGACTTCTACTTCGGCGCCGAGGTCCTCGCCGACGCCTTCCCGGAGGCCAGGTTCGTCGCCACCCCGCTCGTCATCGAGCACATCAGGCACTCCTACGAGGGCAAGCTCAAGGCATGGGCGGCTCTGGGTCAGAACCTGCCGACCCGCCTCGTCGACCTGGAGCCGCTGACCGGCGACCTCACCCTCGAAGGAAACCGTTTCGAGCTCAAGGGCGGCCCGGCCGACCTCCCCGACCGGCACTACCTGTGGCAGGCCGGACACCGCGCGATCCTGGGCGGCGTGCTGCTCTTCCAGCAGGAGCACATCTGGGTGGCCGACACCCCCACTCCCGGTGACCGTTCCGCGTGGATCGGGCTGCTCGACGAGATGGCCGCCCTGCAGCCGGAGCTCGTCGTCCCCGGGCACCGCCTGCCCGGCGCCCCCGCCGACGCCTCCGCCATCACCGCCACCCGCGAGTATCTCGTCGCCTTCGAGGACGAGCTCGGCAAGGCGGCCGACGGTGCCGCGCTGACCGACGCCCTCGTCCAGCGCTACCCCGGCAACGGCATGCTGATCGCCGCCCAGATCGGCGCGAAGGTCGCCACGGGCGAAATGCAGTGGGGCTGACGATGAGCGAGTTCACCACCTCCACCGCACCCGCCGACGTGGTACGCCGCCAGTACCTGGCCTCCGCGGCCGGCGACCTGGCCGCCCTGCGCGCGACGCTCGCCCCCGACGTGGAGTGGACGGAGATGGCCGGCTTCCCCCTCGCCGGCACCTACCGCACCCCCGAGGGCGTCACGTCCCACGTGATGGAGAAGCTCGGCCAGGACTGGGACGGCTGGGCGGCCCACGACGACACCTACGTCGTCGACGGCGAGAACGTCGTCGTCCTCGCCCGCTACACCGCGACCCACAAGGGCACGGGCAAGCCGATCGACGTCCGGGTGGCCCATCACTTCGTGGTGCGCGGCGGCCTGATCGTCCGCTTCGAACAGTTCACCGACACCGCGCTCGTCCGCGCTGCGATGACCGAGTGAGGCCCCTCCGATGAACCCGACCGTCGTGCTGGTCCACGGTGCCATGCACACCCCGTGGATCTTCAACCCGTTGCGCGAGCGGCTCACGGCCCGCGGCATCGGCTCCCTCGCCGTGCAGCTCCCCAGCAGCAACCCCTTGAGCGCCGCCGCCCAGGGGCTGACCGAGGACGTCGCGGTGGTCCGCGCCGCCGTGGAGGGCGTCGAGGGGCCTGTCGTACTCGCCGCCCACTCCTACGGCGGTGTTCCCGCCACCTGGGTCGCCGCCGAAGCGGACCAAGTCGTCGAACTGGTCTACATCGCCGCGTTCGCCCTGGAGCCGGGCACCTCGATGATGGAGTGGATGGGCGGAGACTTTCCGCCCACTTGGAATCACTCACCGGACGGGCTCGCCGTCAAGGCGGGCGACGCGGAGAAGTCCGTCTTCAGCGGCGTCGACCCCCTCCTCACCGCCGAGGCCGTCAAGCGCCTCAACTGGCAGGGCATGCGTGCCTTCACCGAGAAGCTGGGCGCGGCGCCGACGGACGTCCCGCTGACGTACGTGGTTGCCACCGAGGACCCGGCGCTGCCGCCCCCTGTCCAGGAGCAGTGGGCCGACCGCGCCGCGCATACCCTGCGCGTGCCCTCGGGGCACTCACCGCACCTGTCCCACACCGATGAGGTCGCCGGTGTCATCGCGCAAGCGGTGACACGAACCGCGGCGGGCGACTGACGCCTTCCGGCTCCTACGGCAGGCTCCCGGCGTTCCCGGACGCCGGAGCCTGCCGTCGCTGCTGCGTCCGGACGGGAGCGGTCAGCCGGTCAGGGGGTGCTCACGGTGCCTCGGTCAGGCTTGCCGCCAGCCACTGCTCGACGGCGGTGATGTGCACCGTCGCGGCCGATGCGGCCAGCAGGGCGTCGCGGGACCGGAGCGCGCCGAGGATCTGCTGGTGGTCCCGGTACGCGTGGGCCACCGCACGGCGGGCCTGGCTGGCCCGGACGATGCGTACCCGCTGGGTGCTGGTGGACAGCACGCGCAGCAGCATGGACAACACCGGGTTGCCGACCGCCTCCACGATCCTCGCGTGGAAGGCGATGTCGTGCGCCACGAAGTCCTCGACCGTGGCCGACGACGTGGACCTCTCCAGGATGTCGCCGAGGTCACGCAGGTCATCGGGCGTCAGTGAGGTGGCGGCCAGCCCCGTCGCCGCCGGTTCCAGAAGCCTGCGGATCTGGAACAGCTGCAGAGCGGTGTGCCCCTGGGAGACGTCCGAGGCGAAGGAGAGCGACTCGAGAAGGAGCTGGGGCTCCAGGCTGGACACGTAGGTGCCGTCGCCCTGCCGCGCCACGAGGATGCGCATCGCGGTGAGCGCGCGGACGGCCTCGCGCAACGGGTTACGGGACAGGCCCAGCTGAGAGGCGAGCAGTTCCTCCTTCGGCAGGCGCGCACCCGGCGCCAGCTCGCCGGCGACGATCATCGCCTTGATCTTGTCCATCGCCTCGTCGGTGAGTGCCACGCGCGTGCCTTCCTGTGCCGGGGGACGGTGCGGGCGCCGCCCCGCGTCGCTGCGGCGCGAACGGTGCCTGCCACGGCACTAGTCCTGCTTCTCGCCGGAGGCGAAGCGGGAGATGATGAGGGCGACGATGATGATGGCGCCGTTCAGGAACTGGTTCCACAGCGCCGGTACGCCCGCCAGCGTCATGACGTTGACGACGAGCTGCAGCGTCAGGACACCTGTGAGGGCGCCGAACACCGAGCCCTTGCCCCCGTTGAGGCTGACCCCGCCGATGACGGTCGCGGCGAACACCTGGAAGATCCAGCCGCTGCCCTGGGTCGCCGAGATCGAGCCGTAGTGGCCGCTGTAGAGGATGCCGGCGAACGCCGCGAGCAGGCTGCCGATGACGAGGACGACCCACACGATCCGGTCGACGCGGATGCCGGCGGTGCGTGCCGCCTCGGCGTTGCCGCCGATGGCGTACAGCGCCCGGCCGTGCCGCAGCCAGGCCAGTGCGCTGCCGCCCGCCGTGAACAGCAGCGCGCAGATCCAGATGGCCGCCGGTACGCCGAGCCAGGACGCCCTGCCCAGGTAGGTGAACGAGGACGGCAGGTCCACGATCGACTGCCCCTCGGAGAGGGCGACCTGGAGACCGCGCAGCATCGTCAGCCCGCCGAGGGTGACGATGAACCCGTTGAGCCGCAGCTTGAGGATGAGGAAGCCGTTCAGGACGCCGATCGCCACGCCGACCAGGAGGCACAGCGGGATGGCCGTCCACTCGGGGAAGAGGCCGAGGCCGTTGAACCGACCGCCGGTGGAGGGCAGGACGAGCCACACGGCGATGACCGGGGCCACGCCGATGGTGGACTCCAGGGAGAGGTCCATCCGTCCGCAGATGAGGATGAGGGCGGCGGCGAGGACGAGCAGGCTCAGTTCGGTGGACTGCTGCAGCACACCGATGAGGTTGTCGGCGGTCAGGAAGGCCGGCGAGACGATGAAGCCGATCAGGCCCAGCACCAGGATGGCCGGGATCAGGGACAGTTCACGGAAACGGCCGAGGTCGAGCCGGCTCCGGGCGGTGTCCACCGCGGCCGGCGCCGTCGTGCCCGGTGCGGGCTCCGTGACATCTGTGGTGGCGGACATGTCTACCTTCCGTGCTGAGTGCCGGACGCCGTCGACGCGGCGGGTGGGGTGGTGGTGCCGGTGACGCCCTCGATGGCGGCGACGAGCTGCTCGTCCTTCCAGCCGCGGGTGAACTCGCCGGCCACCCGTCCGTGGAACATGACCACGACCCGGTCGCAGGCCCTGAGGTCGTCCAGTTCGTCGGAGACGATCAGCGCGGCCTTGCCCTCGCCGGCGGCCCGCCGGATCCTGCCGAGCAGGAACTCCTTGGACTTGACGTCGACGCCGTTGGTGGGACGGATGGCCACCAGCACACGGGGGTCGGTGGCCAGGGCGCGGGCGACCACCACCTTCTGCTGGTTGCCGCCGGAAAGGGCGGAGACCGGGGTGGCCGCCGCCGGGGTCTTGATGTCGAGGTCGCGGATCATGTGCTGGGCGAAGGTACGGGTGCGGGCGGGCAGCACGACTCCGAACGGACCGAGCTGGTCGGTGACGGTGAGCGTCGCGTTCTCCGCCACACTGCGGCTGTTGACCAGCCCCTGCAGATGCCGGTCCTCGGGGACGAAACCCACGCCTGCGGCCAGCGCGGACGGGACGTCTCCGGTGCGCACCGCCCTGCCACCGACCGAGATCCCGCCGGCCTCGGCACGGTGCAGCCCGGCGATCGCCTCGCCCACCTGTACGTTGCCGCTGGCCGCCGCTCCGGCGAGCCCGACCACTTCGCCGGAGCGCACCGACAGGGAGAGGTCCTCGCAGGCGCCGGGCACGGTCAGGGCATCGATGCGCAGCAGCTCCGCGCCCTCCACCGGTGCCACCGGAGACTCGTTCACGAGGGTTTGTGCCGCCGGGGCCTCGCCGGTCATGGCCTCCACCAGGGAGTGGTGATCGAGTCCGGCCACGGGTGCGGTCAGGATGTGGGCCGCGTCGCGGTAGACGGTGACGGTGGTGCAGAGGTCGTACACCTCCTGCAGGTGGTGGGAGATGAAGAGGAAGGCGACGCCCTGCTCCTGAAGGTCCCGGAGTTTGGCGAAGAGCCGGCCGATGCCGCGGGCGTCGAGCTTCGCGGTGGGCTCGTCCAGGATGATGAATCGGGCTCCGAAGGACAGTGCTCGGGCGATCTCCACGAACTGCCGCTGCTCGACGGTCAGATCCTTGGCCCGCGCGGCGGGGTCGACGGCCACGCCGTACTCGGCGAGGAGTTCCCCCGCCCGCTGCCTGAGCTGCTTCCACCGGATGGGGCGTACTGCTGTGGGGCTCTGCCGGTTCAGGTAGAGGTTCTCGGCGACGGTCAGGTCACCGATGATCGTGGACCGCTGATAGACGCAGGCGACCTTGGAGCGCCAGGCGTCGATGTCGCCGAAGGCGGGGGCCGGTTCGCCGGAGAAGCGAAGGGAACCGGTGTCGGGCTGCTGGAGACCGGTGAGGATGGACACCAGCGTCGACTTGCCGGCGCCGTTGCGCCCCACCAGGGCGTGCGATTCGCCCTCGGCGATGTTGATACGGGCGTCGCGCAACGCGACGGTGGCGCCGAACCGTTTGCCGATGCCGGTCGCCTCGGCGACCGGGGACCGCGGTCCGGAGCCGGTTGCCGGGGTGGTGGCGGTGTCCGCCATGGTGGGTACCGTCCTTCGGGTACGGAGGGTGGGAACCGCGGAGCGGGGAGTGGACCCGGGCCCCGGGTGGAGGCCACGGCCGGGGAGACGGATGGCGAGGCCGCCGGCGCCGACGTGGCCGCCTGCCGTCAGTGCCCGACGTTGTTGCCCCACAGGGCCTTGTCGTCCACGTTGTCCTTGGTCACCAGTGGGGCGGGCAGCTGGTCCTCCAGGCCGTTGGGCAGCTTGATGATGGTGGAGTCGTGGTCGGTCTTGCCCGGCTCGAAGGTCCTGCCCTCCGCGGCGGCCTTGGCGTAGTAGAGGGCGTACCTGGCGTAGAGATCGGCGGGCTGGGAGATCGTGGCGTCGATCTGCCCCTTGCGGATGGCGTCGAACTCCTGCGGGATGCCGTCGTTGGAGACGATGCTGATGTGGCCCTTCTGCCCGGCGGGCTTCAGCAGGCCCTTCTGCTCCAGCAGCGCGAGCGTGGGCTGCAGGAAGACGCCGCCGGCCTGCATGTAGATGCCGTTCAGGTCCGGGTGCTGGGCGAGCAGCGACTGCAGCTTGGCGGAGGCCACGTCGCCCTTCCAGCCGGTGGGCAGCTCGAAGACCTTGATCTTGGGGAACTTGGTCTTCATGCACTGCGCGAACGCCTCGGAGCGGTCGCGTCCGTTGATGGAGTCCAGGGATCCCTGGAACTCGGCGACCTTGCCCTTGCCGCCGAGCTGCTTGCCGAGGAAATCGCAGGCCTTGGTGCCGTACGCCCGGTTGTCGGCGCGTACCACCATGTAGACGTCGCCCTTGTCGGGCCGGGTGTCGACGCTGATCACGGGGATCTTCTTGGACGCGAGCGATTCGAGGGTCGAGGCGATGGCACCGGTGTCCTGGGGTGCCATGACGACGGCCTTGGCGCCGGTGTTCTCGAAGACCTGGACGTTGGCGACGAGCTTGGTGACGTCGTTCTGGGAGTTGCTGATCGGCAGGGCCTTGATGCCGTCGGTCTTGATGTCCTTCTTGACGTACTGGGCGTAGGAGTTCCAGAAGTCCGAGTCCGAGCGCGGCAGGTCGATGCCGATGGAGGGCTTGTCGCCGCCGCCCGAGGCGGCTGTGGAGGCGCTCTCGCGGTTGCATGCGGTGGCGAGGGCGAGGACGGCGAGGACAGCGGTGGCGGCCGCGGTGGTGGAGCGAGTGCGAGTGAGCGTCATGGCCGTGTTGTCTCCTTTGGCGGGGCGATGGACCGCGGGGCGTCGGTGGGGAGGTGCGTACCGGCCTGCCGGATGCCGGGAAGTACGCAGCCGGGCGAAGGGCGGCCCGGCACGGGGCAGTGCGGCCCGCGCCCGAGCGCCTGCCGGCCGGTGCGGCCGACGGGAAGGGGCAGCTGGAAAGCAGAGGGTTGTGATTCCTCCGATGTATCTCGGACGTCGAGGACGTTACGACGGTGTTGTCGGCGTTGACAAGACTCCGTACCCGCATTTGCGCCCCAAGAGGGCCAGGCTCCTCACTCGCGCGTGGGTAAATACATCCGAGGTGTTCGTTGCCAGTGCGTTCTCTTGCGCTTACAGTCGCGTGTAGTCATACATCCGATGACTGGGAGAGCGCGGACACCGGCCGTCGCCTCCCTCCGTGAACCGCCGCAGCAAGGGAAGACCACGAGTGAAACTGCTGAGAGTCGGCGCCACCGGCGAAGAGCGCCCAGCTGTCCGCACCGACGAGGGCCGGCTGCTGGACCTGTCCTCCGTGACCGCCGACATCGACGGCGCGTTCCTCGCCTCGGACGGAATCGACCGCGCCCGCGCCGCGATCGCGGCCGGGACCCTCCCCGCGCTGGACGCCGAGGGGCTGCGGATCGGCCCGCCCCTCGCACGCCCCGGCAAGATCGTCTGCATCGGCCTGAACTACCGCGACCACGCCGCCGAGACCGGTGCCGCGATCCCCGGGCGGCCGGTGGTGTTCATGAAGGACCCGGGTACCGTCGTCGGACCCTACGACCAGGTGCTCGTCCCGCGCGGCTCGGTGAAGACCGACTGGGAAGTCGAACTCGCGGTCGTCATCGGCCGCCGGGCCCGCTACCTGGACGGCCCGCCAGCCGCCCGGGCCGTCATCGCCGGGTACGCGATCAGCCATGACGTCTCGGAGCGGGAGTTCCAGCTGGAGTACTCCTCGCAGTGGGACCTCGGCAAGTCCTGCGAGACCTTCAATCCGCTCGGGCCGTGGCTGGTCACCGCGGACGAGGTCGGCGACCCGCAGAACCTCGGGCTGCACCTCAGCGTCAACGGCGTGAAGCGGCAGGACGGACACACCCGGGACATGATCTTCCCGGTCGACCACATCGTCGCGTACCTGAGTCAGTACATGGTCCTGGAACCGGGGGACGTGATCAACACGGGTACGCCGGCGGGCGTGGCCCTCGGTCTGCCCGGCACTCCCTACCTCCGCCCGGGCGACACCGTCGAACTCTCCGTCGACGGCCTCGGCAGCCAGGCCCAGACCTTCCGCCAAGCGTGAAAGGGTCGCCCGTGACCGCCACCCCAGTCCGGATCACCACGCTCGACACGTACGACATCCGCTTCCCCACCTCGCGGGAACTGGACGGCTCCGACGCGATGAACCCGGATCCCGACTACTCCGCCGCCTACGTGGTGCTGCGTACCGACGCCGCGGACGGTCCGGAAGGCCACGGTTTCACCTTCACCATCGGACGCGGCAACGACGTGCAGGTCGCCGCGATCGACGCCCTGAAGCACCATGTCGTGGGACGTTCCGTCGCGGAGCTCTGCGACGACCCGGGCTCACTCAGCCGCGACCTGATCGGCGACAGCCAGCTGCGCTGGCTCGGCCCCGAGAAGGGCGTGATGCACATGGCCATCGGCGCCGTGGTCAACGCCGTGTGGGACCTGGCCGCCAAGCGCGCCGGGCAGCCGCTGTGGCGCCTGCTCGCCCACGCCGAACCCGAATGGCTCGTCTCCCAGGTCGACTTCCGGTACCTCACCGACGTCCTCACCCCCGAGGAGGCCCTCGCCCTCCTGCGCAAGGGCCGCACCGGCCTCGCCGATCGCGAGGTGACGCTGCTGGAGCGCGGCTACCCGGGCTACACCACGTCCCCGGGCTGGCTCGGATACTCGGACGACAAGCTCACCCGGCTGGCGGAGCAGGCGGTCGACGACGGGTTCACCCAGATCAAGCTCAAGGTCGGGGCCGACCTCGGTGACGACATCCGGCGCCTGCGCACCGCCCGTACGGCCGTCGGCGACGGCATCCGCATCGCCATCGACGCCAACCAGCGGTGGGGCGTGGACGAGGCGATCGAATGGATCAACGCGCTCGCCGAGTTCAGGCCCTACTGGATCGAGGAACCCACCAGCCCCGACGACATCCTCGGACACGCCGCCGTGCGCCGGGCCGTCGGCCCCGTCAAGGTCGCCACCGGCGAACACGTGCAGAACCGCGTCGTCTTCAAACAGCTCCTCCAGGCCGGTGCCATCGACGTGCTGCAGATCGACGCGGCCCGGGTCGGCGGGGTGAACGAGAACCTGGCGATCCTGCTGCTCGCCGCCAAGTTCGGTGTGCCGGTGTGTCCGCACGCGGGCGGCGTGGGACTGTGCGAACTGGTACAGCACCTTTCCATGTTCGACTACCTGGCCCTGTCCGGCACCACAGAGGACCGGGCCATCGAGTACGTCGACCACCTCCACCAGCACTTCGACGCGCCCGTGGTGATGCGGGACGGGCACTACACCGCCCCCCTCGGCCCGGGCTTCTCCGCCACCATGAGCGAGCAGTCCATCGCCGCCTACCACTTCCCGGACGGAACTTTCTGGGTCGCCGACCGCGCCCGGCAGGAGAGTGACACATGAGCGAACTGTCAGGACTCGGGGCCCTCGTCACCGGCGGCGCGTCGGGCATCGGGCTCGCCACCGCACGCGCGCTGGCCGAGCGGGGCGCGAGGGTGGCCGTGCTCGACCTCGAACCGTCCGGGGTGCCCGGACCGCTGTACCCCGTCAAGGCCGACGTCCGGGACGACGCGTCGGTGCGCCTCGCCGTGGAGGAAGCGGCCACACATCTCGGCGGTCTCGACATCCTCGTCAACAACGCCGGCATCGGGGCCATCGGCACCATCGAGGACAACCCCGACGAGGACTGGCACCGCGTGATGGACGTCAACGTCCTCGGCATCGTGCGCACCACCCGCGCGGCCCTGCCGCATCTGCGGGCCTCGGCGCACGCGGCGATCGTCAACACCTGCTCGATCGGCGCCACCGCGGGCCTGCCGCAGCGCGCGCTCTACTGCGCCAGCAAGGGCGCGGTCCTGTCGCTGACCCTCGCCATGGCCGCCGACCACGTCCGCGAAGGCATCCGCGTCAACTGCGTCAACCCCGGGACCGCCGACACTCCCTGGGTGGCGCGGCTCCTGGACGCCGCCGACGATCCCCAGGCCGAACGCGCCGCGCTGAACGCCCGTCAGCCGATGGGACGCCTGGTCACACCGGAGGAGGTCGCCGCGGCCATCGTCTACCTGGCGTCACCGGCCGCCGCTTCCGTGACCGGGACGGCCCTCGCCGTCGACGGCGGCATGCAGGGGCTCAGGCTCCGCCCGGCGGCCGGCTCATGAGGACGGCGGCACTGGGCAGCACCGGTGTCCGGGTCACCGAGCTGTCGTTCGGAGCCGCAGGCATCGGCAACCTCTACCGACCGATCACCGACGAGGCGGCCTTCGCCGCAGTGGACGCCGCCTGGGACGCGGGCATCCGCACCTTCGACACCGCGCCCCACTACGGACTGGGCCTGTCCGAACGCCGCCTCGGCGCGGCACTGCGCGACCGCCCCCGGGATGCGTACACCGTGTCCACCAAGGTCGGGCGGCTGCTGGAGCCCAACCCACAGGGCGGCAGGGCCGACGACCTGGCGCACGGCTTCGCCGTGTCCGACACCCACCGGCGCGTCTGGGACTTCAGCGCCCAGGGGGTGCTGCGCTCCCTGGAGGCGAGCCTGGAGCGCCTCGGCCTCGACCGTGTCGACGTGGCCCTGCTGCACGACCCCGACGACCACGCCGACCAGGCGTTGCGCGAGGCGTACCCGGCGTTGGAGCGGCTGCGCGGCGAAGGTGTGATCGGGGCGATCGGCGCCGGGATGAACCAGTGCGCGCTGCCCGCCCGTTTCCTGCGGGAGACCGACATCGACGTCGTCCTGCTCGCCGGCCGTTACACCCTGCTCGAACAGGAGGGCCTCGCCGAGGTGCTGCCGGAGGCCTCCGTTCGCGGCAGGAGCGTCATCATCGGCGGGGTGTTCAACTCGGGGCTGCTGACCGCCCCGCAACCCGGCGCGATGTACGACTACGCGCCCGCCCCGCAACCGGTGCTCGACCGCGCGCTGCGGCTGAAGACTGTCGCCGAACGTCACGGCGTGCCACTGCGCAGCGCCGCCCTGCACTTCCCCCACGGCCACCCCGCGGTCGCGAGCGTCCTGACCGGTGCCCGCTCCGCCGAGGAGGTGCGCGACACCGTGGCCCAGCTGCGGCACCCGGTCCCGGCCGCCCTCTGGGACGAGCTGCGCGCCGAGGGACTGCTGGCCCCGGACACACCGACCCCCGCCGGCGTGCCGTCGGAGAAGTCACCCTGAGGGCCGCCCCGCACGCCGGAACCTGTGCCGTCCCCCGGCCCCTGCCTCGACGCCGTGGCCATAATCGTCATCACCTCCCTGTCAGCCCCACCCTCGGATTCCGCACATGCTGAAGCTCTGGTACCGCCGCCCCGCCGACGGCTTCCCGCAGTCGCTGCCCCTGGGCAACGGCTCCCTCGGCGCCATGGTGCCCGGCCGCCCCGCCCACGAGCGCGTCGACCTCAACGTAGACACGCTGTGGTCGGGCGGCCCGGCGGACCACAACGATCACGACGCCGCGCAGCACCTCGGTCCACTGCGCCGCGCAGTGCTCCACGACCGGGACCACCTGCGCGCCGAGGAACTCGCCGAGCGCATGCAGGGCCCCGACACCCAGGCGTACCAGCCCCTGGGCGCCCTGCTCCTCGACCTCGGGCATGATGACGAAGTCGCCGGCTACCGACGGGAACTGGACCTCGCGGAGGCGCTCTGCTCGGTGACCTACAGCGCCGACGGCGTGCGCCACACCCGCGAGCTGTTCGTCTCCGCCGTCGCCGGCGTCCTCGTCGTCCGGCTGACGTGTGACACACCCGGCGCGCTGTCCTTCACCGCCCGCCTGGAATCCGCACACCCCGGCGCGGAACCGGGCGCCATGGTCTCAGGGCGGGCCCCCGCCGACGTCGCGTTCCAGGCGACCGGCCCCGATGCCGTCCGTTACGCCGTCGACGCGGGAACCGGGTTCGCGGCGGCCCTGCGCATCGTCCCCGACGACGGCACCGTCATTCCCGAACCGGAGACCGGTGGCCTGCGACTGACCGGGGCGACCGGCGCCACCGTCCTGGTCGCCGCCGCCACCGGCTTCCGGGGGTGGGACACCGAGCCCGCCGGTCCGCAAGCCGGCCCCGAGGCCGAGGTGGCAAGGCTCCTCGACTCCGCCGCCGAGGTTCCGTACGACCGTCTGCGGGCCGAGCACATCGCGGACCACCGCACGCTGCACGACCGGACCGTCCTCAGCCTCGGCCACGACCGGGCGCTCGACGCCCTGCCCACCGACGAACGCCTCGCCGCCGTCCGCTCGGGCGCGGACGACCCTGGCCTGACCGCCCTGTTCTTCGCCTACGGCCGCTACCTCCTCATCGCCTCCTCCCGCCCCGGCACCCAGCCGACGAACCTCCAGGGCATCTGGAACACCGAGGTCCAGCCGCCCTGGCAGTCCGACTGGACCACCAACATCAACCTCCAGATGAACTACTGGCACGCCGAGACCACCGGTCTGCCCGAATGCCACGAGCCGCTGTTCGACCTGATCACCGACCTCGCCACGGCCGGGCGGCGCACGGCCCGGGCCTACTACCGCTGCGGCGGCTGGACCGCGCACCACAACGTCGACGTCTGGCGCAGCACCAACCCGGTGCAGGGCGGCCCCCAGTGGGCCAACTGGCCGATGGCCGGCGCCTGGCTGTGCGCCCACCTGTGGGAGCACTACCGCTTCACCGGCGATCGCGCCTTCCTCGCCGAGCGGGCCTGGCCGGTGATGCGCGAGGCCGCCGTCTTCCTGCTCGACTTCCTCGTCGAGGACGCCGACGGCCACCTCGTCACCTGCCCCTCCACCTCCCCCGAGCACCGCTTCCAGGTGGAGACACCGGGTGGGCCGGCCCTCGTCGCGACCACCGCCGCCGTCACCATGGACCTGTGGCTCATCGACGAGCTCTTCGGCAACTGCCTCGATGCCATCGACGACTTGGGACTCACCGATTCGCTCTCGGACAGCCTGGACAGCGCCCGGCGACGGCTGCCCCCGCTGCCGTACCGTCCCGGACAGCCCCTCGCCGAGTGGCGTCACGACGCCGTGCCCGAGGATCCGGGCCACCGCCACCTGTCCCACCTCTACGGGCTGTATCCCGGCGACCGGGTCGACGCGGAGCGCACTCCGGAGCTCTTCGCCGCCGCCCGGGCCGCCCTCGACCTCAGGCTGGCGCACGGGGGAGGAGGCACCGGCTGGAGCCTGGCCTGGGTAGTCGCACTCGCCGCGCGGCTGGGCGACAGTGCCCTGGCACACGAGAGCCTGCGCAGGCTGCTGGCCGACTCCACCTCCGACAACCTCTTCGACCTGCACCCGCCCGAACTCTTCCAGATCGACGGCAACTTCGGAGCCACGGCAGCCGTCGCCGAGATGCTGCTGCAGAGCCACACCGGCGAACTGCGGCTGCTGCCCGCGCTGCCGGACGCCTGGCCCAGCGGCACCGTCCGCGGCCTGCGCGCCCGCGGCGGCGTCACCGTCGACCTCGACTGGCGGCACGGCCGGCTCTCGCACGCCCGCCTGCACCTCCCGCGCCCCGGCCGGTACCGCGTCCGGCTCCCCGCGTCCGACCCGCTCCCGGCCGTCACCGACGACCTCTCCGACAGCATCGAGACGCGGTGGACCGCACTGGAGGGAGGCTTCGTCCTCGCCGAGTTCACGGCGAAGCGCGCCACCGTGCACCACGTGCGTTGCTGAGGCGGCGGGCAGGTGAACGGTCGGCCCGGCGGTCAGGCCGGTGTGATGCCGGGCGTGGGCCAGGCGCCCGTCACTCATCCGGGGCGAGGCGAGGCACGGTCAGGCGACGGTTCCCGTCACCGAGCCTCCGTTCTTCGTCACCCGGTACGTCACGGTCGAGCCGCTCCAGAAGTGGAAGGTCAGCGTCACCTGCTCACCGTCACGCAGGGCGTTGAGGTAGGCGGGGGTCAGGTCGATCGCGTTGCCGGAGTAGAGGGGTGAGAAGGCGCCGTTGAACTCCTGGTAGGGGGTCCAGGAGGTGTTGCCGGCGACGCTGCCGTCGGCGTACTTGGACTCCATGGTCGCCAGCTCGTCGCCGCGGAAGCGGGTGGGGATGCCGAGCCCGTCGGAGGTGTTGCCGCTCGCGCCCGAGAGCACCGGCTTGTCGTACGTGGTCACGTAGATGTTCCAGGGGACGCCCGCGGAGAAACGGGCCTGGATCGTCGCGTTGATCCCGTAGGCGCGGTTGCCCGCCAGTCTGGTGAGAGCGGAGGCCGTGAGGGTGAGCTGGTTTCCGGAGACGGTGTAGTCCCGGCCCCGGACGAGTGGTGTGTTGCCCTGCCAGAGGCCCCGGAAGGTGGTGCCGTTCGGGTTCAGCGTGAGCGATGTGGCCGTGATGGCGCTCGACTTCGCCAGGTAGAGCCGGTCCGAGGAGGCGGTTCCCGAGCGGGTGGTCCAGCTGGACTTGATCGCGGCGAACAGCTCGGGGTCGGACCACCGCAGGGTGGTGCGGTTCAGGTAGTTCCAGCTTCCGGCGTCCCACAGGGCCGTGGTCACACCGGCGGTGCGGGCGTCGTAGCCGAGCTGCTCGTAGAACTTCAGCGCCTCGCCCCGCTCGATGCGGGAGGGGTGGTTGGAGTCGGGGAACTGCAGCAGGCCGTACTCGCCGAGGTAGACGGGGATGCCCTTGGACGTGAAGGTGGCACGGATCCTGGAGAAGTTGTCCCTCATGTCCTGCTGCGAGGTGGCGTCGAAGGTGGTGCCGCCCGCGACGTTCACGCTGAACGGGTAGTAGCCGTAGTAGTGCACGGTGGCCACGAGATTCTTGTCGTCCAGCGCCTTCATCTCGCCCGCCAGGGCGTCCAGGAAGGCCTGGCCGGAATTGGTGTGCAGGGTGGGCAGGACGAGCAGCCGGGTCGCGTTGTTGCCGCCGGACCGGCGTACCACGGTGTGGAACGCGGTGTTCAGCTCCCTGTTGTACCGGATGCCCTGGGCGTCGGTGGTGTTGTCGAACTGCGGCTCGTTGTTGCTCTCGAACAGCAGCCTCTGCGGGGAGTTCCTGAACTTGGCGGCGATCTGGGTCCAGCTGGCCTTGAAGCGGGCCAGGACGCCGTCGTGGTCGGTGGGCATGTCGGCGATCCACTGCCACGAGTCGTGATGCACGTTGATGACGACGTACAGACCGTCGGCCAGGGCCATGTCGACGACTTCCTTGACGCGGTTCATCCACGTCGCGTCGATCGTGTAGGGGGCCGTGGAGGACTGGTGGTCGGTCCAGGTGACGGGAATGCGGACGCTGCGGAAGCCCTGGGCCTTGATGGTGTCGAACACGGCCTTGGTGGCCTTCGGGTTGCCCCAGGACGTCTCGTCGGGAATGGCGTCCAGCGTGTTGCCCAGGTTCCAGCTGGGCTGCATCGCGGCCACCGTGTCCATCGGGGTGGCGGCGAGTTTCGGGAGCCGTGTCGGGAGCGAGCCCCGATGGCCGGGAGCGGCGAAGGCCGTGGTGCTGGTCAGCCCGATCATGGTGACCAGCGCCAGCAGGAGGCCGAGCACGCGGCCCGGGCCGCGACGACGGCGGCCGGTCAGGTGGTGCGATCTCTTCATGTCTGACCCTTCTCTGTCAGCCGGGCGGAACCCGCCCGTGGGGGGATGGTGCCTTCAGGCAGGTCGAGGAAGAGCGGCTCGCGCGGTGCGCCCCGGCGCCGGATCAGGAGCCGAGGGGCTCGTAGTCGAACCAGTCGAAGTGGACCGTGCCGGCCCCGGCGTACAGGCCGATGACGCGGCCGGTGAAGCCGCCGGCCACCTCGGTCGACAGGTAGCGGCCGTCGAGGGTGCCGAGTTCGGTGAACGTGCCGTCCGGCTCCTCGACGCCGAACGTGAGGGTGTCCGGCCCGGTGCGGGCGTCCCGTGCACGGGTGGGGGAGACGTGGAGCCCGAGGACCACGGGCCCGGCGGGCACGGACCGTGACGCCACGACGGTGCGCAGGGGCCCCACCCGGGCGAGCATCCGCACCTCTCCCGCGGACGCCTCGATCTCGTAGTGGTGCTCCTCGTCCAGGCGGACCGCGAGGCCGCCGCGGCCCTCCGCCGGGTCGACGCGGGTCCGCGCGTGGCACGTCAGGTGCTGCTGACGGCGACCCACGAACACGACGTCCCGTTCGTCGAGCGAGGCGCCGCGGGCGCGCAGGGTCAGCCAGCCGGCGCGTTCCTTGGTGGTGCAGTGCTCCACGAGACGGTCCCGCACGGAGATCCACTGCGGCCGCAGCTCAGTGAGGTCGAAGTCGTCACGGACGGGCTCGGTGGGCACGGGGACGAGCGGCCAGGCCGGTGCGGGCAGTTCGGACGGCACCTCGCCGACGACCGGCCATGCCTCCACCCACTCCACCGGCACCAGGAACGTCTCACGGCCCAGCACGTGCCAGCCCGGCGTGCCGCCCCGCGGCCGCACGGCGAGCAGCACCATCCACCACGAGCCGTCGGGTGCCTGGACCAGATCCGCGTGTCCGGTGTTCTGGACCGGGCGGTTGGTGCCGCGGTGGGTCAGGACCGGGTTGTGGGGGCACGGCTCGAACGGGCCGGAGGGAGACGTGCCGCGGGCGATCGAGACACCGTGGCCGCGCTCGGTGCCGCCCTCGGCGATGAGCAGGTACCAGTACGCGCCGATGCGGTACAGGTGCGGTGCCTCCGGGGCCATCGCGTCGACGCCGCCGGACCAGAGCGGTCGCGGCTCGCCGAGCGTCTCCCCGGTGGACGGGTCGATGCGCACCTGAGAGACCCCGGCGATCGTGCACCAGCAGGTGCCGTCCTCGTCCCAGGCGAGGTCCGGGTCGATGCCCTTGACGCCCGGCAGCCGCACCGGTTCGGACCAGGGCCCGGCGGGGTCGGTGGCGGTGAACAGAAGGTTCCCCTCGCCCTTGGCCACATTGGTGACGATCAGCCAGAAACGGCCGTCGTGGTGGCGCAGAGTGGGGGCGTAGATGCCGCCGGACGACGACATCTCCGTGGGCAGACGCAGCTGGCTGGGCCGGTCCAGGGCGTTGCCGATCTGCGTCCAGTGCACCAGGTCGCGACTGTGGAAGACGGGGATGCCGGGGAAGTACTCGAAGCTGGAGCACACCACGTAGTAGTCGTCACCCACCCGGCAGACACTGGGGTCGGGATGGAAGCCGGGGATCACGGGGTTGGTCACGGCGGTCTCGGGGAGCTGATGTTCTGGCACTTGGTCACATCCTTCTGGTCAGCGGTCGGTCGACGTGGTGCCGAGACGGATCAGCACCGCGGACGGAGCCGTGGGCAGCGTCAGCATGAGGTCGGATGTGCCGGGATCCCAGTGGGCGGCGGCCTGGCTCGCGGCCGGGTAGAGCACCTCGATGCGCGCCGCGGAGCCGTGCAGGTGCGGTAGGGGAAGACGCGTGGTGGCCTCGGCGCCGGAGCGGCGCCACACCGTGAGGTACGTGGTGTCGGAGGTGCGCAGGGCCAGGGCGAGCCACGGATCCTCCCAGGCCGGCAGGCCGAGCGGCCAGAGGGGGACGGCCCGGGCCAGGTCGCTGCGGATGGCCTTGTACACGGCGACGGCCTCGTGCACCAGGGCAAGGGCCTCGGGCCGCAGGTCCGGCAGCGGACCCGACAGGTGGATGCGCCCGAGGAGGGCGTTGGCCAGGGTGAAGGCCACCTCGTCCAAGGAGTCCTGCGGCAGCGGGTAGGCCCAGACGGCGCCCTGCTCGGGGGTGACCGCTGTGGGGGCGGAGGCGGCGATGGGCGCGTACAGCCGGAGGTTCTGCTGATCACTGGTGGACTGCAGCTGCAGCCGGGACAGCAGGGCGTAGTCCCAGCGCATACCGCCGGACGAGCAGTTCTCCACCACGAGCTGCGGAAAGCGGTCCAGGATGCCGTCGAGCCAGTCGAGGTGGGCCCGGTTGTGACCGAGCAGACCGGCGCCCGGTGTTTCCCCGGGGTGGGCACTGGTACCGGAGCCCGGGTCGATGTTGTGGTCGAGTTTGAGGTAGCCGACGCCCCACTCGCCGACCAGTCGGTCCACGACCTGGTCCAGGTGGGCGCGGGCGGCGGGGTGGCGCAGGTCGAGGTGGTGGCGGCCGGTCTCCGTGACGCGGACACCGTCACGGCGGAAGAACGCCTCGTCCGGGAGGGACTTCGCCATGGGGCTGCGGACGCCGATCACCTCGGGCTCCAGCCACAGACCGGGCACCATGCCGCGCTCCCGGATGCGGTCCAGCACCTCGTGGATCCCGCGCTCGCCGGGAAAGCGCGAGGCGGCGGGCTCCCAGGCGCCCACGCTGTCCCACCAGCCGCCGTCGTCGCCGTCGTACCAGCCGGCGTCGATGACGAAGTACTCCGCCCCCGCGTCGGCGGCCGCGTCGATCAGCGGCAGCAGCTTCTCCGTCGTCGGGTCGCCCATCAGGCAGTTCATGTAGTCGTTGAAGATGACGGGGAGCCGCTCGTGGTCCGGATGCGGGCGGCGGATGAGGCGCCGGTAGCGGGTGAGTGCGGCGAACGCCTCGTCCGGGCCGCCGTCGTCGCCGAAGGCGAGGGCGACCGGTACGGTGGCGAACTGCGCACCGGGCTCCAGCGGCTGCCGCCAGCCGTGGTGGGTGTCGTTCGGGCCGTACAGGGCCACGTAGACCAGCGTGTCGCGTTCGCCGCACTCCCAGTGCCAGCCGCCGCCGTTGTGCTCGATCTGCCACAGCCAGGTACGGCCCGTGCCACGACCGGTTAGGCCCCCCATGGGGAGCCGGCCGCAGCTGGACCACACGCCCCGGCCGGTCCGGGTGAACTCGCCCTTGCCGTTGTCGTAGACGACGCGGTCGCCGAGGAAGGGAGAGGTCACCCGCATCGGCTGCCGCTGCCACCGGCATTCGGCGACCCAGTCGTTCTCGGCCCACAGCAGGTCCGCCGCCTCGACCGCATCCGGCCCGTCGGCTAGCGCGCCCACGACGAGGGAGGAGACCGACTCCAGGTGGAGGGTGGCTTCCCCCTCGTTGCGCAGGGCCACTTCGGCACGCAGCACAGGCACGCCGCCCGGGGAGCGGTAGGTGACTTCCGCGGCGAGACCGCTCTCGGGGTCGTGAAGTCCGACCGTGAGCAGATGCCACTCGCCGTCACGCGTCACTCGGTGCTCGCGGTACCGCAGACGCGTGCCGAGGGAGGTGTCGATGAGGCGCCCGCCCGACCAGGCGCGGCCGTGACCCGCGGCCGTCACCTCCACCAGGGGCAGCGGAGGCCGGCTACGCGGCTCGGGAGGCGTGCCACCGGGGCGGCCGATCCGGGTGAGGCGGGCGATGCCGTCCTCGGCGACGCCGATCTCGACCTCCAGGGCCCGGTGGCCCCATCGGAGGATCTGCGGTGCGCTGGTCATGGGTGCCCTTCCGATCGGTCGGCGGGGTTCAGGCGATACGGAGCACGACGCAGCCGCCGGGCGGCAGTTCGGACACCGGGCCGCCCGTGAGCAGGTCGTGGGCGGGCTCGGGCAGCGGCACGGGTTCGGTGCGATGGCTGATCAGGAAGCGCCAGCGGCGGCCGTCCGGGGCGTGCCGGGTCACGGCCTCGACCCGGCGAGGCAGACCCTGCACCTCGGGTCCCACGCCCGCCTCGCCGAGGAGCCGGGCGACCAGGGCCGCGTATGCGGTGTCGTCGAGGAGGGTGGAGAGGTACCAGCCCTGACCGGTGCCGAAGCGGTGACGGGTGAGCGCCGGGCGGTCGGCGAGCATGCCGTGGGTGTACGCGGCGAGCGTCTGCGCACCGTCGGCGCGCACGGACTCGCTCCACACGGTGCCGTGCGACCCGTCCGACAGGGTGAGCCGCTCGTCCCGCCGCAGCGGCCGGTACTCCTCGACGCGGATGCCCAGTGCCTCGCGCAGGGGAGGCGCCGGATACCCGCCCAGACGGGCGTGCAGGCGGTCGTCGACGTATCCGCTCGCGTGCTGCACCAGAAGCGTTCCGCCGCCCGCGACGTAGCGGCGCAGGTTCTCGGCTGCCTCGTCGGAGAGGAGGAAGAGGGCCGGTGCGACGACGAGCGGGTACCGGCCCAGATCGTGTCCGGGGTGGGCGAAGTCGACCGTGACACCGGCGTCCCACAGAGCGCGGTGGGCCCGGCCGAGTGCCGCGTGGTAGTCGAGGCCCGCAGACGGCAGGCCGTCCACGCCGAGTGCCCACCATGCGTCCGCGTCGTGCAGGACCGCCACCGAGCCGGTGACGGTCGACCCGGCCAGCTCGCCGAGCCGGGCGACCGCCTCGCCGGTCTGCGTGACCTCGCGGAAGATCCGGCTGTCCGATCCCGCGTGCGGCACCATCCCCGAGTGCCATGTCTCGGCACCGGCCCGGGACTGCCGCCACTGGAAGAAGAGGGCGCCCTCCGAACCGCGCGCGATGTGGCCGAGGGTGTGGCGCAGGACGTCCCCGGGCTCCTTGGCGAGGACCCGGTCCCGGTCGTACACCGTGTTGGTGCCCTGTTCCATCAGCAGCCACGGCCGTCCGCCGCCCAGTGAGCGGGCGCGGTCGGCGTGGAAGGCGGCGTCGGCGGCGGCATCCAGACCCGGAGCGCTCGGGTACTGGTCGGAGCTGACCACGTCGAGCTCGCGGGCGAGGGCCCACAGATCCATGTTCTGGTAGGCGGGCAGCATGAGGTTGGTGGTCACCGGGCGGTCGCTGTGCGCGCGGATCGTCTCGCGCTGCTCGCGGTAGGCGGCGATCACCTCGTCGGACCAGAAGCGGTGGAAGTCCAGCTGCTGGCCGGGGTTCTTGTGCCAGTTGGTCGCGCGCGGCGGCAGCACCTGTTCCCAGGAGCCGTAGCGCTGGCTCCAGAATGCCGTCCCCCACGCCTCGTTGAGGGCGTCCAGTGATCCGTGGCGGTCACGCAGCCACACCCGGAAGGCGGCCGCCGTGTGGTCGCAGTAGCACAGCGTGGCGTACTCGTTGTGCACGTGCCACAGTGCGAGGGCGGGGTGGTCGCCGTAGCGTTCCGCGAGGGCCCCGGCGATCCGGCGGGACGCGTTCCGGTACGCGGGAGCCGTCAGGCAGTAGGTGTCCCTGCTGCCGTGGGTGAGGCGGGTGCCGTCGGGCCGGACGGTCAGCGCGTCGGGGTGGGCCAGGGTGAACCAGGGCGGCGGGGAGGCGGTGGGGGTGGCCAGGTCGACGGCCACGCCGTTCGCGTGCAGCCGGTCGACGTGGGTGTCGAGCCAGGCGAAGTCGTAGCGGCCCTCCTCGGGTTCCAGCAGGGCCCAGGAGAAGACACCGACGGTGGCCAGGTTGACCCTGGCCCGGCGCATCAGCTCGTCGTCCTCCTTCCAGACCGGTTCGTCCCACTGCTCGGGGTTGTAATCGCCACCGAAGGCGAGTCCGCCCAGACGGTCGGTGAGGTGTAGCGAGGTCATGACGGGCCCTCCCGATGGATCGACGTGGCAAAGCTGCTGCTCTGGCGCACCGTCAGAAGCGGTGTGAGGAGCAGCCGTTCGTCCGCGGCGACTCGCCCCGGGACGTGGCGTCGGGCCGACGCATCAACTGCCTGACCGCCTCTCCATCATGATCGGGACGTGCACGTCGGTGCGCAGCGGCACCGCCAGGGCGATGACGTGCGAGCGGCGGCCCGCCAGGGCCCGGGCGCCGGCGTCGGGGTGCTCATGAGCGGCCTTCTTTCTCAAAGCGTCGAAGCGCTTCACTTGTCGGCGAACGTTAATGACATGTTTCTCTCGAAACAAGAGGGCGTGATACCAGAGAAAGCATCCCTTTCCGCCTGTGCATTGACAGTTCGTGAGACCGGTGGCATTGTCGAAGCGCTTCAACACTCCAAAACCGGCCTGCTTCAAGGGATGTGCCTCGTGGCTTCTGCGTCCCTGCCCGCCGCCGATCGGCTTCCGCTCCGTGGCCCCGCGCTGCCCGTGGCGAAGCGCGTCGACGACCTGCCGGGGCGGCTCACACTCGACGAGCGGATCGCCCTCCTGCACCAGTACGCCCCGGCCGTCGAGCGACTCGTCCTCGCCTCGTTCCGCACCGGCACGGAGGCACTGCACGGTGTGTCCTGGCTCGGCGAAGCGACCGTTTTCCCGCGGGGCCCTGGGGCTCGGGGCGACTTGGGACGAGGGCCTCGTGCGGGAGGTCGCCCAGGCCGTCTCGGTCGAACTGCGTGCCTTCCACCGCCACCGCAGCCGGCTGTCGGCGCCTGTCGGCGCTCGTGTTTGTCTTCGGGCCACCGGTGTCGTTCCACCGGATGCCCGCGTCCCGGCCCGCGTCCACGGCGGCCGACGCTGCCTGGGCGGGAGTCAGCTGGTCGAGGTTGCCGAACACCGAGGCCCGAACACCCAGGCCCCGAAGCCCGGTTCTGTCACGGCGATCGAGATGTTTCCCATGGTCCGCCGCGCCACGTGTCCTTCGCGGGCCGCAGGCGGACGGAGACGCAAGGTCAACCGTCCGCCCTCGTCATGCGCCTCGTGAGGTCGCCTCCTGCCGAGGCGGCGTGAGGCGGTAGAAGGCGGTCGCGGTGCCGGACAGGACGGACTGGATCTCGTCATCGGTGCAGCCGTCGAGCAGTTCGTCCACGGTGGCGGCCAGCGCTTCCAGCCGCCCGCGAGGTTCGCGACCGGCCAGTCCGAGCCGAACATCAGCCTGTCGGGGCCGAAGGAGTCGAGCAGGACCTCCCGGACGGGCCGGATGTCGGCCGTGGTCCAGCTGTCGTGGTCGGCTTCGGTCATCAGTCCCGACACCTTGCACACCACGTGGGGATGACCGGCCGGCCGGCGCACCTCGCGTTCCCAGCCCGACAGGTCACGCGCGGCGATGGGCGGCTCGCCCGCGTGGTCGAGCACCTGGGGCAGGTCCGGGAACCGTTCGGCCAGCCGGATCGCCTGGTCGAGCTGGTGGCTGCGGACGAGCACGTCGTAGCCGAGCCCGCGGTCCCGGAGTGCCGCCAGGCCACGCTCCACATCGGGCCGCTGCAGCCATCCGGGGTCCGTCTCGCCCCATCGCCGGAGCGGCCGTCGTGGGACCGGTGTTCGGCGCGCTCGACGGTCACTTCTGGGCCCTGAGCGGCATCGGTGCCCTGGTCGTCCTCGCCTCGGCGGCGACCGCGCTCGCCCTGCAGACCCTGCTGGGACTGCTGGGCACCGGCGTGGTCATCCTGCTCTTCGTGGTGCTGGGCAACCCGAGCTCCGGCGGCGTCTACCCGGCACCGCTGCTCCCCGCGTTCTGGAGCGCGATCGGACAGGCACTGCCGCCGGGGGCCGGCACCACGCTGGTCCGCAACACGGTCTACTTCTCGGGCCATGCGGTCACGTCCGCACTCTGGGTGCGCGGGGCCTACGCCATGGGCGGCGCGCTGCTCTCCTGGGCGGCCTCGTGGCGAAACGAACGCCGGCACCCGGACGCCCCCGCCACAGAACCCGAGACGCTGCCGGAGACGTCCCTCGCGGGCTGACGTGCCGCCCGCGGGCACGTACCCGAGGTGGCACACCCGTCCGGTGTTCACCTCGCCCCGTACACCGGCTCCGGAGTCGCCGCCTCCGCAAGGAGTCTCCGTGCGGCCTCCCCGGCTTCGGACGGGGACCAGCGGGCGCCCTTGTCCGCCGTGGGACCGGGGCGCCACCCTTCCATCACCGTGATGCGACCGCCCGACGCCTCGAAGACCCGCCCCGTCACACCGGCGGAAGCCGCGGAGCCGAGCCACACGACGAGTGGGGACACGTTCGCCGGTGCCATGGCGTCGAAACCGGCGTCGGGAGCCGCCATGGTCTCGGCGAACGTCGCCTCCGTCATGCGGGTGCGAGCCGCCGGGGCGATGGCGTTGACCAGGACGCCGTAGCGGCCCATCTCGGCGGCGGCGACCAGGGTCAGCCCGATGATCCCGGCCTTGGCCGCGGAGTAGTTGCCCTGACCGAGGCTGCCCGACAGCCCGGCCCCGCTGCTGGTGTTGACGACCCGGGCCGCGGGGGCACGGCCCGCCTTCGTCTCCGCGCGCCAGTGGGCCGCCGCGTGCTTCAGCGGCAGGAAGTGCCCCTTGAGATGGACGCGCATGACGGCGTCCCAGTCGTCCTCGTCGAGGTTCACCAGCATACGGTCGCGCAGGAACCCGGCGTTGTTGACCAGGGTGTCGAGGCGGCCGTAGGTCTCGACGGCGGTACGGATCAACGAGGCCGCGCCCTCCGCCGTGGCGACGTCCCCGCCGTGGGCGACCGCCTGCCCGCCGCGAGCGACGATCTCGTCGACGACCAGCCGGGCGGGCCCCGCCTCGGTGCCGGTCCCGTCGAGACCGGCACCGAGATCGTTCACGACGACCTTCGCGCCCTCGCCGGCGAGAGCGAGGGCGTGCGCCCGGCCCAGCCCGCGCCCCGCCCCGGTGACGATCGCGACACGTTCGCTGCACAGTCCGGACATGCTCTGATTCCCTTCGCTGAGAAGTCTGGGAGACCGGGGAACGGGCGTGCTCGGCACGTCAGTTGTCGGCGGTGGCGGCATCGAGGAAGGCCGGGCGTTCGCCGCCGCCGTGGACGAGCAGACTCGCGCCACTGATGTACGCCGCGCGTTCGGAGGCGAGGAAGACACAGGCGTCACCCACCTCCGCCGGGTCGGCGAGCCGGCCGAGCGGCACGGTGCGGCCGACGGCCGCGACGCCCTCCTCGTCGCCGTAGTGCAGATGCGACAGCTCGGTGCGCACCATGCCGAGGACCACGGTGTTGACCCTGACCCGCGGGGCCCACTCCACGGCCATGCTGCGGGCCAGCTGCTCCAGCCCCGCCTTGGCGGCGCCGTAGGCCGCCGAGCCCGGCGAGGGACGGCTGCCGCTGACACTGCCGATCATGACGATCGACCCGCCGCCGGGCCGGCCGCGCATGTGCTCGTAGGCGGCGAGGGAGGCGGTCAGGGGAGCGAGCAGGTTCAACTCGACGACCCGGGCGTGCCGTTCGGCGCCGCCCCCCGCGAGCATCCGGTACGGCGTGCCCCCGGCGTTGTTGACGAGGATGTCCAGCCCGCCGTACTCGCCCTTCAGGCGGGTGAAGAAGGCACCGACGGTGTCCGCCTCGCGCAGGTCGACCGGGAAGAACCGGGCGGTGCGCCCGGCCGCTTCGACGGGCCGGGCCGGGGGGCGCCGGGCGCAGGTCACCACCTCGGCACCGGCCTCCAGCAGGGCCCGGGTGATGCCCGCGCCCACGCCCCTCGTGCCGCCGGTGACCACCGCCACCCGTCCGCTCAGGTCGGTGATCGTTGCCATGAGGGGCCTCCCGCGACGTGTACCGCGCTGCTACCTTCACACCTAACAAACGTTTGGTGGAAAGGTAGCTGATCCGCCCATGGGTGTCTCCACCGCAAACCCCGAAGAGGGCATCACCGTCATCACCGTGGACTTCCCACCCGTCAACGCCGTCCCCGTCCAGGGGTGGTACGACCTGGCCGCCGCGGTGCGCGCGGCCGGTTCCGACCCCGCCGTGCGCTGTGTCGTCCTCACCGCCGCGGGGCGCGGGTTCAACGCCGGCGCCGACATCAAGGAGATGCAGCGCACCGAGGGGTACACGGCGCTCGTCGGCACCAACCGCGGCTGCTACGAGGCGTTCGCGGCGGTCTACGAATGCGAGGTCCCCGTGGTCGCCGCAGTGCAGGGCTTCTGCGTGGGCGGCGGCATCGGCCTCATCGGCAACGCCGACTCGATCGTGGCGAGCGACGACGCGACCTTCGGACTGCCCGAGCTGGACCGGGGCGCGCTCGGCGCGGCCACCCACCTGGCCCGGCTGGTCCCCCAGCACCTGATGCGCACGCTCTACTACACCTCGCGCACCGTGACGGCCGGGGAACTCCACCGCCACGGCTCGGTGTGGCGGGTCGTCCCGCGTGAGCAGTTGCACGCCGCGGCGATGGAGCTGGCCAGGGAGATCGCCGCCAAGGACGGGCTCCTCATCCGTTTCGCCAAGGCCTCGATCAACGGCATCGACCCGGTGGACGTCCGCCGCAGCTACCGCTTCGAGCAGGGCTTCACCTTCGAGGCCAACCTCCGGGGCGTGTCGGACAGCTACCGCGAGGCCTTCGTGTCGTCGACGTCCTCCGAGCCGTCCACACCGCCCAAGCCGTCCGAAGGGGAGACGCGTTGAGCGACAAGACGATGACGGCCGAACAGGTGGTCGGCCGGCTCCGCAGCGGCATGACGCTGGGCATCGGAGGCTGGGGATCACGCCGCAAGCCGATGGCCCTGATCCGCGCACTGCTGCGCTCCGGCGTCACCGACCTGACCGTGGTGTCCTGCGGCGGTCCCGACGTCGGCCTGCTCGCCGCGGCGGGACGCATCCGTACCCTCGTCGCCCCGTTCGCCACCCTGGACTCCATCCCGCTGGAGCCCCACTTCACCGCGGCCCGGCAGCGCGCGGCCTTCGACCTGGTCGAACTGGACGAGGCGATGTTCATGTGGGGTCTGACCGCCGCCGCGCAGCGGCTGCCTTTCCTGCCCGTCCGGGCCGGTCTCGGCTCCGACGTGATGAAGGTCAACCCGCACCTGCGCACGGTGGTCTCGCCCTATGCGGACGGCGAGGAGTTCGTCGCGGTTCCGGCGCTGCGCCTGGACGCGGCGCTGGTGCACCTCAACCGGGCGGACGCACAGGGCAACGCCCAGTACCTGGGGCCAGACCCGTACTTCGACGACCTGTTCTGCCAGGCGGCCGACGCCGCCTACGTCTCCTGCGAGCAGCTCGTCGACACGGCCGACCTGCTCAAGGACGCGGCCCCGCAGACCCTGCTCGTCAAGCGCGCCTTCGTGACAGGGGTCGTCCGGACACCCGACGGCGCCCACTTCACCTCCTGTGCCCCCGACTACGACCGCGACGAAGCCTTCCAGCGCGCCTACGCCGTCGCCGCCCGCGACCCGGAGGCGTGGCAGGCGTTCACGGAGCGCTGGCTGTCCGCAGACGAAGAGACCTACCAGATGGCGGTCACGGCATTCCACGAGGAGCGGGCATGAGCAGTCCTGCAGACAAGGCGACGCGCGCCGAGCACTGCGTGGTGGCCTGCGCGGAGGCATGGCGCCACGCCGGGGAGGTCCTGGCCGCACCCATGGGCACCGTCCCCACCGCCGGCGCCCGCCTGGCGAAGCTGACGTTCGCGCCCGACCTGTTGCTCACCGACGGCGAGGCACTGCTGATCGGCGACGTCCCGGCGCTCGGTGCCCGGGCCCAGGTGGTGGAGGGCTGGCTGCCCTACCGGCAGCACCTGGCTCTCGTGGCCACGGGACGGCGGCACGTGATGATGGGGGCCAGTCAGATCGACCGCCACGGCAACCAGAACATCTCGTGCATCGGCGACTGGACCCGACCCGCCCGGCAACTCCTGGGGGCCCGGGGCGCCCCCGTCAACACCCTGAACAATCCGACCAGTTACTGGGTACCCAAGCACTCCCGGCGGGTCTTCGTGGAGCAGGTCGACATGGTGTGCGGAGTCGGCTACGACCGTGCCGCCGAGGCCGGCCCGTCGGCCACCCGCTTTCACCACGTCCCGCAGGTGATCAGCAATCTGGGCGTCTTCGACTTCGCCACCCCGGACCGCTCGATGCGGCTGCGCTCGCTGCACCCCGGGGTCACGGTCGGACAGGTCCTCGCGGCCACCGGTTTCGCCCTCACCGTCCCCGACGAGGTGCCGTACACCCGTGAACCCACCACCGAGGAGCTGCGCCTCGTCCGGGAGGTCATCGACCCGGAGGGCGTCCGAGACCGGGAGGTGCCCGCATGAGCGACACCCCGATCGCCACGGCCTTCACCGAACTCGTCGGTGTGCGCACTCCCATCGTCCAGACCGGCATGGGATGGGTGGCCGGCCCCCGCCTGGTCTCCGCCGCCGCCAACGCGGGGGCCCTGGGCATCCTCGCGTCCGCCACCATGACCCCGGAGCAGCTCCGCTCGGCCGTGCGCGAGGTCAGGTCCCGCAGCGGCGCGCCCTTCGGTGTCAATCTGCGGGCCGACGCCTCGGACGCGGGGGAGAGGGTCCGGATCATCCTCGACGAGGGCGTCAAGGTCGCCTCGTTCGCGCTCGCGCCCCGGCCGGAGCTGATCGCCCGGCTGAAGGACGCCGGAGTCGTCGTCATCCCCTCCGTGGGCGCCCGCCGGCACGCCGAGAAGGTCGCGGCCTGGGGCGCCGACGCCGTACTCGTGCAGGGCGGCGAGGGCGGCGGCCACACCGGCAGCGTCGCCACCACCGTGCTGCTGCCGCAGGTCGTGGACGCCGTCGACATCCCCGTCATCGCCGCCGGCGGCTTCCGGGACGGACGCGGACTCGTCGCGGCCCTCGCCTACGGCGCCGCCGGCGTGGCCATGGGCACCCGCTTCCTGCTCACCTCCGACAGCACCGTCCCCGACGCGGTCAAGGCCCGTTACCTCGCCGCGGGCGTCCAGGACGTCACCGTCACCACCAAGGTCGACGGCCTGCCCCACCGGATGCTGCGCACCGACCTCGTGGACGCGCTGGAGCGCTCCGGCCGTACGGCCTCCCTGCTGCGTGCCCTGCGGCACGCCTCCGCCTTCAAACGGGACTCCGGCATGAGCTGGGCCGCCGTGATACGCGACGGCCTGGCCATGAAACACGGCAGGGAACTGACCTGGAGCCAGGTCCTCCTGGCCGCCAACACCCCGATGCTCCTCAAGGCCGCGATGGTCGACGGCCGCACCGACCTCGGTGTGATGGCCGGCGGCCAGGTCGCAGGACTGATCGACGACCTGCCGTCCTGCGCCGAACTGGTCGAAAGGATCATGGCAGAGGCACACGCCACTCTGGGCCGTCTGCCGACGGTCGTGTGAGGGTGCTGCGCGCGCCGCTCATCGCTGACCGTGCGCCGCCAGGACGCGTGCACGGCAGGCGGCCGGCGTGCCCCAAGCGCTGCGCAGCGGGCGGGCCTTGCGGATCCACAGCGAGAGGTCGTATTCCTCGGTGTATCCGACAGCGCCGTGGAGTTGCAGTGCCGTTCTCGACGCCGCGCACGCCGCTTCGCAGGCCGACACCTTCGCCGCGGCGACCTCCCGGCCCGCCGCAGGGTCGTCCGCGGCCAGGGCCAAGGCGGCGCCGTACACGAGGGGTTGGGCGAACTCCAGGGCGATCAGGGTGTCGGCCAGTCGGTGCTTCACCGCCTGGAACGAACCGACGGCCACGCCGAACTGGGTGCGCTGCCGCACATACCCCACCGTGCGTTCCAGCAGCGCACGTCCCAGCCCGAGGGCCTGCGCGGCCGTCGCCAGCGCCGCGACATCGGCGGCGTACGCGGCAGCCGCCACCACCGCGGGCCCCCGCACGAGCACGGCTTCCCCCAGCGGACGGGCAAGCCGCCGTGCCGGGTCGGCCGACGGCTGCACCGGACCGTGCGACCGGGCGAGCCCCAGAGCGGCGCCGTCCACGACGAACACCGCGTCCGCTGCGTCGGAGTCCAGGGCGTACGGGCTGCCCCCTGGGGACCGGACGTACAGGGACGCCACCGCCTTGCCGGACGCGAGCTGCGGCAGCCAGGCGTGGGCCACGTCGCCCCCGAGCCGGCCCAGCAGGGTACCGACGGCGGCCGCCTCGGCCAGCGGACCGGGCACGGCATGCCGGCCCAGCTCGGTGAAGGCGACGGCCAGCTCCACGGGGAGCGGTCCCAGGCCCTCGTACTCCTCCGGAACGGAGAGGGCGAAGACGCCGGCCTCCGCGAGCCCGGCCCACAAGGCCCGCCCCGGGCCGTGGTCGCCGGCCGCCCAGGACCGTACGACACCGGGCGTGCCCGCGGATCCCAGCATGCGGTTCAGGGTGCGGGCGAACTCCCGCTGCCCGTCGTCGAGGAGGAAGCGCATCACCGGCGGCCCTTCGGCAGGCCGAGCAGCCGTTCGGCGATGATGTCGCGCTGGATCTCATTGGTGCCGGCGTAGATGGGGCCGGCGAGCGAGAAGGTGTGGCCCTCCGCCCAACTGCCGTGCGCCGGAGCCTCACCGGCCTCGTCGGACAGCTCGCCCCAGGGGCCGAGCAGATCGAGGGCGGTCTCGTGCAGCGAGATGTCCAGCTCCGACCAGAAGACCTTGTTCAGGCTGGACTCGGCGCCGATCGACCCACCGGCGGCGATGCGTGAGGCATGGGCGTAGGTGAACAACTGGTAGGCGCGCGCACGGATGACCGCGTCGGCGACCCGGTCGCGCAGCGCTGCGGCACCGGGCTCGGCGCCGGAGCGCCACAGCTCCGTCAGCCGGCCGGCGGCGGCGGTGAAGCGGCCGGGGCTGCGCAGGGTCAGCCCCCGCTCGTTCCTGCTGGTGCTCATGGCGACCGGCCATCCCTGTCCCGGCTCCCCGATGACGTCCTCGTCGGGCACGAAGACGTCGTCCAGGAACAACTCGGCGAAGGCGGGCTTGCCGTCCAGCCGGCCGAGGGGCCGCACGGTCACCCCGTCGGCGTCCAGCGGGAACATCAGATACGTCAGGCCCAGGTGCGGCCGGCCGGCGTCCGGGTCACTGCGGAACAGACCGAACGCACGGTCCGCGAAGGCCGCCCGGGACGACCACGTCTTCTGGCCGCTGACGCGCCATCCTCCCTCCGTCCGCACGGCCGCGGACCGCAGCGAGGCCAGGTCGGACCCCGCCTCCGGCTCGGACCAGGCCTGTGCCCAGATCACCTCACCGCTCGCCATGGACGGCAGGACCCGCGCACACTGCTCTTCGGTGCCGTGCTCGAAGAGCGTGGGGGCCAGGAGGCTGATGCCGTTCTGGGAGACCCGGCCGGGCGCGCCGGCCCAGTAGTACTCCTCCTCGAAGATCAGCCACTCCAGCAGGGAGGAGCCCCGGCCGCCGAACTGCTCCGGCCAGGAGACCACCGACCAGCGGTCGGCGAAGAGCGTGCCCTCCCACTCCCGATGGGCGGCGAACCCCTCGGCGGTCTCCAGCGACGGCAGCGGGACGGACGGCACACGGGCGGCGAGCCAGTCCCGCGCCTCCGTCCGGAACGCCTCCTCGGCGGCGCTGAAGTCGAGATCCATCAGCGGCGTGCCTCCTTCATCGCGCGCACGTCCATCCCGCCGAGCGGGTCGTCGCTCGTCTCGGCGTTGTGGGCGTGGGCGAGATGGTGCAGCCCGAAGACCGAGTCCAGCCCCGCGTGCAGGCCCTGGAGGTCCTCGGCCTGGTTGACGGCACGCTTCGTCAGCGCCAGGCCCAGCCGGGGCATCGCCGCGATCCGCTCCGCCAGTTCCAAGGCGTGCCCGGCCAGTTCCTCGCGGGGCACGACCCGGTTGACCATGCCGACCTCATAGGCGCGCCGCGCGCTCATCCGGTCGCCGGTGTAGAGGAACTCCTTGGCGATCCGCGGCGGCATCACCCACGGGTGGGCGAAGTACTCGACGCCCGGTATGCCCATGCGTACCACCGGGTCGGCGAAGAAGGCGTCCTCGGAGGCGACGATCAGATCGCACACCCATGCCAGCATCAGCCCACCGGCCACACACGCGCCCTGCACGGAGGCGACGAGCGGCTTGGGCAGTTCGCGCCAGCGCCGGCACATGCCCAGGTACACCTCGGACTCGCGGGCGAAGCGGTTCTCGGCCCCCGTCGTCCGCGAGTGGTCCCACCACAGTCCCGCCCTGCGGTCGAACGGCAGATGAGCGTCCCGCTCGGGAGTGCCGATGTCATGGCCGGCGGAGAAGTGCTTTCCGGCTCCGGCGAGGACCACCACCTTCACCTCGTCGTCGTCCGACGCGCGGTAGAAGGCCCGGTCCAGTGCGTAGGTCATCGCGGAGTTCTGGGCGTTGCGGTACTCGGGCCGGTCCATCGTCACCAGGGCGACGGCTCCCCGGCGCTCGTAACGGACGGGTTCGGTGGGCGCGGGGCGGGCAGTGGACATCGCCCCCTCCTTCCCTAACAAGTGTTTGGTAGGTTAACGTACGAGGCGTCGGCCGTCGAGCGTCGTCCCGGCGCCACAGCCCGCCGAGGGAACGGACACCGGCGGCACGCTGTCCGAGGAGGCAGGCCATGACCGCGGCCCCACCGCCCTATCTGCCCGGCCACCACCTGCTCGCCGGCCGCGCCGCCGTCGTCACGGCAGCCGCGGGCGCCGGGATCGGAGGCGCGACCGCCCGCCGGCTGCTGGAGGAGGGCGCACGGGTCGTGATCTCCGACGCCCACGCCCGCCGCCTGAAGGAGTCCGAGGCGGAACTGGCCACCGAGTTCGGAGCGGACCGCGTCACCGCACTGCTCTGTGACGTGACGGACGAAAACCAGGTCACCTCGCTGTTCGACCATGCCGAGGAACACCACGGACGCCTGGACATCGTGGTCAACAACGCGGGCCTCGGCGGCACGGCCGACATCGCCGACATGACCGACGAACAATGGCACAAGGTCCTCGACGTCACCCTCAACGGCACCTTCCGCTGCACCCGCGCCGCACTACGCCGCATGAAAGCCGCGGGCACCGGCGGCGTCGTGGTCAACAACGCCTCGGTGATCGGCTGGAGGGCGCAGCAGGGGCAGGCCCATTACGCCGCCGCGAAGGCCGGTGTCATGGCCCTCACCCGCTGTGCCGCGATGGAGGCCGCCGCCTACGGAGTGCGGGTGAACGCCGTCTCGCCGAGCCTGGCCATGCACCCGCACCTCGCCAAGGTCACCACCCCCGAGCTGCTGGAGGAACTCACCGGCCGGGAGGCCTTCGGGCGCTGTGCCGAACCGTGGGAGGTGGCCAACGTGATCGTCTTCCTGGCCAGCGGCTACTCGTCGTACCTGACCGGCGAGGTCCTGTCGGTCAGCAGCCAGCACCCGTGAGGCGAGAATGGTCCCGTGCCGAAAAGCAGCGACAGCGACCACAAGAAGTCCACGGTGAGCCCGGCCGAGCGGCGCGAGGAACTCCTGGCCATCGCGGCCCGGGTGTTCGCCGCGCAGGGCTACAACGCCACGACCGTCCGCAAGATCGCGGACGCGGCGGGGATCCTGGCGGGCAGCCTCTACTACCACTTCGACTCCAAGGAGTCGATGCTGGACGAGATCCTCTCCGGCTTCCTGGACGAGCTCTGGGCCCGGTACGACGCCGTGCTCGGTGCCGGTCTCGGCCCCAGGGAAACCCTGGAGGCCCTGGTCACCGAGTCCTTCCGGGAGATCGACCGGCACCTCGACGCGGTCGCCATCTACCAGAAGGAATCCAGGCACCTCGGTACCCGGCCGCACTTCGCCTACCTCGTCGAGTCGCAGCAGAAGTTCGAGAAGGCATGGCTGGGAACCCTGGAGCGCGGAGTGGCCGCCAAGGTCTTCCGGCCCGACCTGGACGTACGGCTCACCTACCGCTTCGTTCGCGACACGGTCTGGGTCGCCGCGTCCTGGTACCGGCCGGGCGGCCGGCACAGCCCCGAGGAGATCGCCCGCCAGTATCTGTCGATGGTGCTGGAGGGCATCGCCCTGCACGACTCCTAGGCAGTCCTGCAACGCGCAGACACAGAGAAGGAGACGTCATGGCCGAGGCCTACATCGTCGAAGCGGTGCGCACCCCGGTCGGCCGACGCGGCGGCGGACTGTCCGCCGTTCACCCGGCCGACCTGGGCGCCCATGTGCTGACCGCGCTCATGGATCGATCGGGCGTCGATCCGGCCGCCGTCGAGGACGTGGTGTTCGGCTGCCTCGACACCGTCGGCCCGCAGGCCGGTGACATAGCACGCACCTGCTGGCTGGCCGCCGGACTGCCCGAGGAGGTGCCCGGTGTGACTGTCGACCGCCAGTGCGGCTCCTCTCAGCAGGCCCTGCACTTCGCCGCGCAGGGGGTCCTGTCGGGCACCCAGGACCTGGTCGTGGCCGGCGGCGTGCAGAACATGTCGCAGATCCCCATCGCCTTCGCCACCCGGCAGGCCGCCGCACCGCTCGGCCTGACCGAAGGCCCGTTCGCCGGATCGGCCGGGTGGCGGGCCCGCTACGGCGACCGGCCGGTCAACCAGTTCCTCGGTGCCGAGGAGATCGCCCGCAAGTGGGACATCTCCCGCACGGCGATGGAGGAGTTCGCGTTCCGCTCCCACCAGCGGGCGATCCGGGCCATCGACGAGGGCCGCTTCGACCGGGAGACCGTCGCGTACGGCGACGTGGCCCACGACGAGGGGCCGCGCCGCGACACCAGCCCGGAGAGGATGGCGGGCCTGCAGCCGCTGGTGGAGGGCGGCCGGCTGACGGCCGCCCTCTCCTCGCAGATCTCCGACGGCGCTTCGGCCTTGCTCATCGCGTCGGAGCGGGCCGTACAGGAGCACGGTCTGACCCCCAGGGCCCGTGTGCACCACCTCTCCGTACGCGGCGAGGACCCGATCCGCATGCTGACCGCCCCGATCCCGGCCACCGCGTACGCCCTGAAGAAGTCGGGGATGACGCTCGACGAGATCGACCTGGTCGAGATCAACGAGGCCTTCGCCTCCGTGGTGCTGGCGTGGCTGAAGGAGACCGGCGCCGACCCCGCGAAGGTCAACGCCAACGGTGGCGCCATCGCCCTCGGCCACCCGCTCGGAGCCACCGGCACCCGGCTCATGACCACCCTCCTGCACGAGCTGGAACGCACCGGCGGCCGCTACGGGCTGCAGACGATGTGCGAGGGCGGCGGCCAGGCCAACGTGACCATCATCGAACGCCTGTGACCGAAATACAGGCGCTGGAGGACGTCAGCCGGCCCGAGCGGGCTCAGGTGGCCGTCGCCTGCCGGGGAACGCTCGTCGTGCCGGTCGGGGTCAGACCGTCCCGACTCCGTCCATCAGGTCGGGGGCCCCGACGACCGCCCCCGGTCCGCACCCGATACTGGACGGAGGCTCGGGAAAGGGCGGGAAACGGTTGGACTGGTCGGCACCGCTGCTCGCCTTCGCCGCAGGCGCCCTGATCGCGCTGGTCACCGCACCGGTCGGAGTGTCCGGCGCCGTGTTCCTGCTGCCGGTCCAGCTCAGCGTCCTCGGCGTCCCCAGTCCCGCCGTCACCCCCACGAACCTGCTCTACAACGTCGTTGCCGGACCTGGCGCGCTGCTGCGCTACCGGCGTGACGGCAACCTCTTCGGCCCGCTGACCCGCCGTCTGATCGCAGGCACGCTCCCGGGCGTCGTCCTCGGCGCCGTCATCCGTGTGTTCGCCGTTCCCGGGCCGGGCGTGTTCCGCCTGCTGGTCGCCGTCCTGCTGCTCCCCCTCGGACTCTGGCTGATCACCCGCACGCTCCGCACACCGACCGCCCTCGGCACGACCGGGCCCTCCCCGCGCACGATCACCATGCTGGCGCTGGCCGTCGGCACGATCGGCGGCATCTACGGCATCGGGGGTGGTTCCATCCTCGGACCCGTCCTGGTCGGCCGGGGCATGCCCATCGCCCAGGTAGCACCGGCCGCCCTCGCCTCCACCTTCCTGACCTCGCTGATCGGCGCCGGCACCTACGGACTCCTCGCCCTCACCGGCGGCGACGACATCGCCCCTCACTGGTTCCTCGGACTGGCCTGCGGACTGGGCGGGCTGACCGGCGGCTATCTGGGCGCACGTCTCCAACCCCGTCTGCCGGAAGCGTTTCTCCGCCTCCTGCTGGGCACCCTCGCCGCCACGATCGGCGCGCTCTACGCAGCGCAGGCACTCACCTGAACCGCATTGCCGGGAGCCGGGCACGGCCGCGCGGTGCCCGGCGTCCCTCTGCGCCGCCCGACACCGCTCGACGGCAGATGTCAGGCAGTCAGAGCCTGCTCGGTCGTGGGGTGGCAGGAGATGAGGGTGTCGACGCCGACCAGTTGCAGGACGCGCAGGACGGAGTCCTGGGCCCCGGCGATGCGCACCCAGCCGTCTGCGTCGCTCAGTTCCTGATAGGCCGCGACGAAGACGTTGATGCCGCTGGAGTCCATGAACGTCACCGCGTTGAGGTCTGCCACTATCCGCGGCGGAGCGGCCCCGCCCTCGGCCTGCAGGGCTCGCCGCAGCACATCCTGGACGTCGTGGTCGATTTCGCCCCGCAGCGTCACGACACGGATGCCCTCGACCATGCGGTGTTCGACGGAGAGCCGTTCTGGCCGGTCCGCTGGTTCGATGTGGGCCACGGTCTCCTCGACTGCGATTTAGGCTTGTCACCGGTTCAGGACGTGCGCGGATGATTCTGCCCCACCGATCGCCCGGATGCACCCACGGGATCGTTTCCGACATCCCCGTGCGGCATGCATGCCGGCCAGGGGGGTAGTCGCGCGCGAAACGGGGGAGTGAGGGCGAGGCCAGTGGCAGATGGTACCGACGGTGACGGCTGTACAGCACGCGACGAGCATGTGGTGCGTGTCGGCTTCGCCCTGGGCGGCGACGACGGCTGCATCGCCGACGCACGCCAGCACGCGGCCGCTTTCCTCGACCAGGCGGGCGAAGAGTACGGCCTGCTGATCACCGCGCGTGTGAGGGACCTCACCCAGCTGGTGGTCAGCGAGCTGGTCACCAACGCGTGCAAGTACGCTCCTGGACCCGTCCTGGTGGAGCTGGGTCTGACCGCGGGCGCCGTGGAGGTGGCCGTATGGGACAGCGGCCCCGAGCTCCCGACGGCCCGCGCCGCGGATCCCGGCAGGATCGGGGGTCACGGCTTGGAGATCGTCAAGGCCGTGTCGGAGGGTTTGTCCGTCGACCGGGAGGCGGTCGGCAAGCGCATCACCGCCCGCATCGCCCTGACCGAACCCTCCGCCGTCACCGGTGCCTCCGGCTCCGGGCCTGCCGTGACGACGGCTCCCCCCGGATGAAGCGATCAGGACCTGCGCCCGCCCCGCACGGGAACGACGTGGCGCTGTCTCCCCAACAGGCCACCATGCCTCTGGACAACCCGCCCCGGCGGCACCTCCCCGACGGCGCACCGGTCGGAGATGCCTGACGAGCCCAGCCGGCGGTCTTGGCACGGACCGTGCATGAAGCGGTATGAAGCGAGGCAGCGCACCTCGCCGTTCCACGGCGGCATGCAGGTCCTTTCCATCGAAAGGACACCGGCGCCCCGTGGCACCACCGGCCGGTGGCCGGGGGCTCCGCGTCATCGGGACGGGGAGACCCGGCCGCGTACCCACGCCGGATCGGGGTTGGTGTGCGGGCTGCCGTCCACGACGACCGTGGGTACGGTCTCGTTGCCGTCGTTGACCTCCCTGACCGCTGCCGCTCCGGCCGGATCCCGCCAGATGTCGACCCAGTGCAACCGGCGAGCGCTCCGCCCCAGCCTGATACGCAGGCGCAGGCAGTACACACAGCCCGGGCGCCAGAACACCACCGGCCGGCCGTCGACCGTGCTGCGCCGCTGTGCCTCCCGCGCACCGATCGATCGCGGGAAGACCAGCGGCGAGTTCACGCCGGCGAGCAGCAGGAAAACCGGCAGGAGTGCGGCTGCTGTACCCGGGCTCCCCGCGACAACCAGTCCGGCCGCGGCGAACGCGCCGCAGAGCACGAGCAGTACCGGCAGGATCCACACACGCGTCATGGTGAAGCAGGCTACCGATGAGCAGCGCCGACCGGTCAGGGGCGGTGTGCGCCGACGGCCTCCGCGATGTGCGCGGCGGCCTGGGCAGGCGTGAGGTGCGTCGTGTCGACGACTTCGGCCGCGCCGTGCAGCCATGTGCGGGCCGCCTCGGCGTACGGCGCGAGGTGTGCGAGACCGAACGGGGAGGGCACGACATGCTCCCCCTCGATACGCCCGCGCAGAGTGTCCTGATCGGCGTGGAGGACGAAGTGCCGTACCTCGATGGAGTGCTGGGCGAGCCCGGCGCTGATCTCCCGCCAGTACTCCTCGACCAGGACGGTCATGGGAATCACCAGAGTTCCTCCCGTGTAGTCGAGCACGCGACGGGCCGTCTCGACTACCAGGGGCCGCCACGGCGGCCAGTGCTGGAAGTTCTCCGTGCCGCGCCCGGGCAGCGCCGGAGTGATGTCCATGAGTGTCTCGCCGACCTTCTCGGCGTCCAACACCCGTGCATTGGGGATCAGTTCACGCACGAGGGCACTTGTCGTCGTCTTGCCGGCGCCGTGAGTACCGTTGATCCATACGATCATGAGGTCCGACACTAACGCTCAGCGGTCGCCCGGGTGCGTCCGTCGCAGACATTCCGCGCCTCGTCCGGGCCGATCGTCCACAACCCTCGTCGCCTCCTGGTCACCGTTCGGCTTCCCGCGACGCCGCAAACATCCCGAGCGCTACCGGGCAACGACACGTGACGGACCGATAAACCGCATTCAAGTGATTGTCACCGCTTCGAGGTAAGCATCTCGTCTCGCCGGTGGATGCGAGCCCCCCAGCGGCTAGCTTTCTGCAGGTGGACGGATTCACGTGATCCGGTCCCGCTCGTTGCCCACCCCTCCCTGTCTCCCGGTCGGCGCACCCGTGTGCACCGGACGACCCGTCGTGCAAGGAGCACCTGCCCTCGATGACCGTCGACAGCATCCCGGAAGCCCGGACCACGTCCGACCCGCCGCAGCAGTCCCTCGGTACCGCCGCCGCCCGCAACCTCGCCACGACCACCAAGTCCGCCCCGCAGATGCAGGAGATCACCTCCCGCTGGCTGCTGCGAATGCTGCCCTGGGTCGAGGCCGACGGCGGTGCCTACCGGGTCAACCGGCGGCTGCGCCACACCCTCGGGGACGGGCACATCGAGTTCGTCCAGGAGGGTGCCACGGTCCGGGTGATCCCCCGGGAGCTGGGGGAACTGGCCCTGCTGCGCGGTTTCGAGGACACGGACGTCCTCACCGCCCTCGCCGACCGCTGCACGCAGCGCGACTTCGCGGCCGGGGAAATCCTCGCGACCCGCGGCAGCCCCGCAGACCGGCTCCACCTGATCGCCCACGGCCGGGTCGGCCAGACCTCCGAGGGCCGGTACGGCGGAGTGATCGCCGTCGGAGTGCTCGCGGACGGCGACCACTTCGGTGAGAGCGCCTTGCTCGACTCCGACGCCCGCCACGACTGCACGACCACCGCCGAGACCTCCGGCACCCTCCTCACCCTCACCCGCGCCGACTTCAGCGCGGTCCTGGCCACCGCCCCCCACCTCCGGGCTCATGTCGGAGAGTTCAGCGCCCGCACGCGGCTACGGCAGAACAAGCACGGCGAGGCCGAGATCGCCCTGTCGGCCGGCCACGTCGGCGAAGCCGAACTGCCCGGCACCTTCGTCGACTACGACCTGCACCCGCGCGAGTACGAACTCTCCGTCGCACAGACCGTTCTGAGGATCCACACCCGGGTCGCCGACCTCTACAACGGTCCGATGAACCAGAGTGAAGAGCAACTCCGGCTCACCGTCGAGGCCTTGCGTGAGCGCCAGGAACACGAGCTGATCAACAACCGCGACTTCGGGCTCCTGCACAACGCCGACTTCAAGCAGCGGATCCAGCCCCGCTCCGGCCCGCCCACCCCGGACGACATGGACGATCTGCTCTGCCGCCGGCGCGGCACCAAGATGTTCCTCGCCCACCCCAGGACGATCGCCGCCATCGGACGCGGCTTCAACGCATGCGGCCTCTACCCCGACCACGTGGACCTCGGAGGACAATCCGTCCCCGCCTGGCGCGGCGTCCCCATCCTGCCCTGCAACAAGATCCCGATCAGCAAGGAACAGACCAGCTCCATCATCGCGATGCGCACCGGCGAGAAGAACCAGGGCGTCATCGGACTGCGGCAGACCGGACTGCCGGACGAGTACGAACCGGGGCTCTCCGTGCGGTTCATGGGGATCAACGAACAGGCGATCATCTCCTACCTCGTCACCACCTACTACTCCGCCGCGGTGCTCCTGCCCGATGCCCTGGGCGTGATGGAGAACGTGCAGATCGCCCCCAGACCGCGCTGAAGCCGTGACGCGCGGCAGCGGCACGCCTGTCGCCCCCGCCTGCCACCGAGCGCCCACCCCACCGCAGCAAGGAGCCGCCGATGCCCGACTCCGGGCACCTCGGAACAAGCCCACCCGAACAACGGCCGACGCCACCGACCGTCCTGCCGGACGCCCCGGCCCCGTCGGCCCCCGACCGTCAGATCACGCCGACCGTCCGGCACTTCCTGGCCGCGCTGCATCCGCCGGTCACGATCCCCGGCCCGCCGACGCCACCGCCGTCGATGCCCCCCTCCGCCGTCTCGGCCGCGCCCGACACGGCCGCCGTCGGCTCGGCCGTACCGGCCACGCCCGATGCGACCGCGGCCGGCTCCGCGCTGCGGCGAATCCTGCGCGGCCCGACCGGACCGGGCACCAGTTCGCTCTCCGTGGCGAGCAGGTTCGCACCCGACCTCCCGGAACCGCCGTCCCCGGCTCCCGCCGAGCCCGCCGCGGGGAAAGCCGTGCCCGGCCTCTACCACCACCCCGTCCCGGAGCCGGACCCGGTGCGTGTCGAGGAGGTGAGCCGCCGGATCAAGGCCTGGGCCGAGGACGAGGTCCAGCTCTACCCCGAGGAGTGGGAGGGGCAGTTCGACGGCTTCTCCGTCGGCCGCTACATGGTCGCCTGCCACCCCGACGCGCCGACGGTCGACCACCTGATGCTCGCCACGCGGCTGATGGTCGCGGAGAACGCGTTGGACGACTGCTACTGCGAGGACCACGGCGGGTCGCCCGTCGGACTGGGCGGCCGGCTCCTGCTCGCGCACACCGCCCTCGACCACTTCCACACCACCGCGGAGTACGCGCCGGCGTGGCAGGAGTCGCTCACCTCGGACGCCCCGCGCCGGGCGTACCGCAGCGCGATGGACTACTTCGTCCGCGCGGCCACGGACTCCCAGGCCGACCGCTACCGGCACGACATGGCCCGGCTGCACATGGGCTACCTCGCCGAGGCCGCCTGGGCACAGACCGACCACGTCCCGGAGGTGTGGGAGTACCTGGCGATGCGCCAGTTCAACAACTTCCGACCCTGCCCCACGATCACCGACACCGTCGGCGGCTACGAACTGCCCGCGGACCTGCACGCCCGCCCGGACATGCAGCGGGTCATCGCCCTCGCCGGCAACGCGACCACCATCGTCAACGACCTCTACTCGTACACCAAGGAACTGAACAGCCCCGGCCGCCACCTGAACCTGCCCGTGGTCATCGCCGAACGCGAGCGGCTCTCCGCGCGCGACGCCTATCTGAAGGCCGTCGAGGTCCACAACGAACTCCAGCACGCCTTCGAGGCCGCCGCGGCAGGCCTCGCGGAGGCCTGCCCCCTGCCCCCCGTGCTGCGCTTCCTCAAAGGCGTGGCGGCGTGGGTCGACGGCAACCACGACTGGCACCGCACCAACACCTACCGCTACAGCCTGCCCGACTTCTGGTAAGGAACGGACATCTCTGTGACCACTGAAACGACCCCCTCCCTCTCCGCGAAGATCCCGGCCCCGGCGACGCCGTACCAGGGGGACATCGCGCGGTACTGGAACAACGAGGCGAGGCCGGTCAATCTCCGTCTCGGTGACGTGGACGGGCTCTACCACCACCACTACGGCATCGGCGCCGTGGACCACACCGCGCTCGGCGACCCGGCCCACAGCGAGTACGAGAAGAAGCTCATCGCGGAGCTGCACCGGCTGGAATCGGCACAGGCGGAGTTCCTGATGGACCACCTCGGCCCGGTCGGGCCCGACGACACCCTCGTCGATGCCGGCTGCGGGCGCGGTGGGTCCATGGTCATGGCCCACCGCCGCTTCGGCTGCAGGGTGGAGGGCGTCACCCTGTCCGCCACCCAGGCCGACTTCGGCAACAGGCGCGCGCGAGAACTGCGCATCGAGGACCACGTGCGCTCCCGCGTGTGCAACATGCTCGACACGCCCTTCGAGAAGGGCGGCGTCACCGCGTCGTGGAACAACGAGTCGACGATGTACGTCGACCTGCACGACCTGTTCGCCGAGCACTCCCGCTTCCTCAAGGTGGGCGGCCGGTACGTGACGATCACCGGCTGCTGGAACCCCCGCTACGGCCAGCCCTCGAAGTGGGTCTCCCAGATCAACGCCCACTTCGAGTGCAACATCCACTCCCGCCGCGAGTATCTGCGCGCCATGGCGGACAACCGGCTGGTGCCGCAGACCATCGTCGACCTCACCCCGGACACGCTGCCCTACTGGGAGCTGCGGGCCACGTCCTCGCTGGTCACCGGGATCGAGGAGGCGTTCATCCAGTCCTACCGGGACGGCTCCTTCCAGTACGTCCTGATCGCGGCCGACCGCGTGTGAGCGCGACCTCGCGGGGCCGGGACCGTCTGTACGGGACCGGCCCCGCGAGGTAGGCCCAGAAGTCGCCCGAACGAACAGGACCTCCAGTCCGTCGTTGTCGATGAGGCCGGACGAGTCTTCGCAATCAGGCACGCCGGTCGAGAACTCGAAACCTGGAGGTCCGATCATGAGCTGGGTCAAGCGATCCGTGCTCGCACTGCTGACGGCGGCCGCAGCGGCGTCGATGTCCGCCTGCGACCCGGAGGAGGACAGCGGGGAGGCCGCGCCGTCGTGCGTCTACGTGGTGACCTACGAAGGGCGCACGTACCGCGATGTGGCGAATGTGGAGTTCACCGTGGGCAACGAACTGGGCACGGCGACCCAGCCGCCCTGTGACGACACGGGCGGCCAGAACCGGGGCGAGGAGCCATCCACCACCGAAAACGCCTACGCGGTGGACGGCGTCTCTCCCACCGTGGCCATCGCCGTCGGCGACGCACCCGACGACGTCAGGTTCGTTGCCGTCCACTCGGGCGGCGAGCTGCCGCCCGAGGTGGAGAAACTGATCGCCGACTCCTGGTGACCTCGGCGTTCCCGTGTCCGCCGGCGGCCGCCCGGGAGACCCCCGGCGGATCAGAACGCATAGCGCACCCGCAGCCACGGCGCATGGCGGTCGATCAAGGTGTGCAGCGCCCGTACGGCCTCGCCCTTGACGCCGTTGCGGTAGCGGAGGTTCAGCGCGCCGTTCTCGGAGCGCTTGGCCTGTTGCAGTTCCGGCCGCCACAGGGCCTCCTCGGCACGGGGATGCCAGCCGAGGTTGACCTCGTGCAGCTCCTGGTTGTGCGTCAGCATGATCACCTCGGCGGCGGCCTGCTCCTTCACGCGCCGGGGCAGGACGTCGTCGAGGTGGATGAGCAGCTCCGTCCAGGCCTCCTGCCAGCCCGGCCGGACGACCACGGGGGAGAGGTTGAAGTGCACCTCGTACCCGGCGTCCAGGAAGTCCGCAGCGGCGGCGATCCGCTCGGCGACCGGTGAGGTGCGCACATCGAGCAGCCGGGCGTCGTCCGGCGGCATCAGCGAGAACCGGATGCGGGTGCGGCCGCGAGGGTCGAGGGCCAGCAGGTCGGGGTTGACGAACTTGGTGGCGAAGGACGCCTTCGCCGTGGGCCACTGCCGGAAGGCGTGCACCATGTCCGCGGTGTTGTCGCAGATCAGCGCGTCCACCGAGCAGTCGCCGTTCTCCCCGATGTCGTACACCCACGCCTTGGGGTCGCACTGGTTCGGCTCGGACTTGCGCCCCTGCCGCGCCACGTGGCGGCCGACGTGACCGATGATCCGGTCGATGTTGGTGGAGACGGTGATGGGGTTCGCGTATCCCTTGCGCCGGGGCACATAGCAGTAGGCGCAGGCCATGGCGCAACCGTTGGAGGCGCCGGGAGCGATCCAGTCCGCGGACCGGCCGTTGGGACGTGTGGTGAGGGTCTTCTTCTCACCGAGGACCAGCGTCTCCCCCTTGACGCGCACCCAGCGCTCGATGTTGCCCTGGTTGCCGTGCAGCCCTGGGATGCCCCAGTGGGACTGCACCATGGTCACCCGGGCGTCGGGAAACCGTGCGCTGATCTGCCTCCCGCGCGGGGACGCGGCAGCCGCGGGCTCGGCGTAGATCTCCCGCACGGGCAGCAGCCGGCCGGCCACGGCGGAAGCACGGAACGAAGAGCGTCGATCGGCTGGGACGGGCCCGGGGGAGAGGGCGTCCAGCCCGAACAGTGCGTCGGGGTCGTCGCCCGGGCTGCCGGACGGGTGGTGCATGAGTGCTCCCGTACAGATGGGTGCGAGGGAAGAGAGAAGCTTCCCGTCATCCAACTGTACGAGGCACTCACCGCTCCCGCTCGAAGGGACCGCCCTGGGTACGGCCGACCTCTCCACGCCCACCCCCACAGGACCAGGCCGGCTCTCCGTACCCGTGATCGCGCCCAACTCGTCGTCCTCGTTTACGAATCCGGCTTGGTGACCCCGCACAGCGCTTGACCCCGCGTCCCCCGAAGAGTGGTGCCGGCACCGGAAACTCAGGCGACCCCGGGCGGCGCCGACTGCGAGACTTCACGCCATGACGCGACGTGCCCTCACCCAGAGCGAATACTTGAGCGAAGTCGAGAGGCTCGCCAGAGAGGTCCGGTCTGCCGCGTCGGACGAAGGCTGGCTCTGCTACGGCCATGACCCTGACGACGCGACGACTCTTCAGCGGGCGGTGAACGCGCTCGCTCGGGCTCTGCAGCACCATCACTTCCCCGGTGACGGGTGCGTCGAGGAGGAGGATCGCCCCCTGCTCGAGCTGGCGGGCGTCGTGCTCATTCGGCCGGGAGTCATGCCGGCCGCGCTGGACGAGACCTATGAGCAGGCGTGTCTCCGGATCGGGGTGGAGCCCCGCGGGGAGGGCTGGGCACTGTGGAACACCTGGGGCAACGGGCAGTCCCGCATCACCATGGTTGTCTCGGCCGTCGACACCACCGAGGGACTGCTCGCGAACTGGGCGCGAGGTGTGGACGCGGCCCCGGTCCAGCCCTTGCCCTCGCAGGTCGCGCTGATCCAGCAGGGCTGGGCCGGACCCATGACTCTGTCTCCCCGCGCCGTGAAGAGGACAGGCCTGCTGGATCCGGCGGTGAAGCGCGCAAGCACGTTGTAAGACGAAGGAGAGCTTGGCATGGTCACGGGTATGGAATCCCCAGTGCTCGGTTCGGATGACTACGCTTCGATCCGTGACGCCGGGCAGGCTCTGGCCGATCGATACGGCATGGTGACGCTCAACGCCATGCTGGAGCGCTGGACGTCCTTCATCGAGGACGTCGAGGACGGGTTCGACGCGGACAGCGCCTTCGACTACCCACATGACCTGCGGTGCCGGGACTGGCTCGCCGAGGCATGGCCCATGCTGACCGAACCCGTACGCGCGCTTCGCGATGCGGAGCTGAGAGCTCTGGACGCCCGCTACCTCGATGCGACCGTGCCCCTTCGAGGAGCCGGCGCCGACCGGGCGCAACCCGGAGGCGGGCGATGGTGGCGCCACCGGCGGCCGCGGCTCGTCGACGGCGGGGAGCCGGGGCTGCCGCCCGGATGGTGAGACGGCCGGTGACGTGCAGGGGTGGCGAAACGCCCGCGCTCAGTCGGGCCCGCTCCAGTCGAAGGGGAAGTACTTGCTCGACTTTCCCGAGCGTTCCCACGAGAAGCCGAAGGCATCCGCGCGGTCCGCGGTGGCCCTGCCCCACGTGGCGACCTGGCCCGGCCCCACCTCGGCGCCCGGGGCGTTGTGGACCTGGACGCGAGCGCCTCCCGGTGTCGTCGGGCCGGTGAGCGCTTCGGCGGTGGCCGTGACCCGGCCGGGAATCTCGGCTCTCCAGGTGGCGAGGTCCTCGTCGATCTCCACGCGGATCGGCACGACGTCCATGCCGCGCATCTCGGGCCTGAGCATCTCCCCGAACCGTGCCGGCCAGCCTCCTGCCTCACCGCCGAAAACGGTCCCGAGCGCGGCGCGCTGCCGGTCGTCGGCGCGTTCGTCGAGGAAGACCGCGGCGTACGCGTCGCTGTGCTCGCCGGCCCAGACGTTGCCCACGAAGACGCCCAGCATCAGGACGTTGAGATCGTCGAGGCGGACGTCGCCGTAGTTGCCCTCGCGAATGTGCCAGACCAGCACGCCTTCGCAGTCACCGTAGGTCGGGGGCTGTGCGAACGTGCAGGGGCACGGTATGGAGCACTTGCACACGTCGAACCAGTCGCCCACCAGATGCCAGCTGGTCCCGTTGCCGACCTGTTCCGTCATCTCGCATCCCTCCCGTCGAGCCCGAGGGAGCCCCATCGGAGTGCCGAGACCGCACGGCCGAGCCCGCACGCGGATCGTGAGGCGGCGGCCTCTTCTCCAGCTTGCCGCAGATGCTCACATGTCGCTCATCGACGGCGCGGACCGCTCCAGCCCCGGCAGCAGCCAGTCCTGGAACGGCGCCAGCACCGCGAGAACGAGGAAGACCACACCCACCACTCCTGCGAGCAGCGGCCCCCGCGACCACAGCTTCTCCAGGAAGATCACCACCGCCAGCCCGGCCATCGCCGCCACGTTCATCACCCCGAGCGGTATGAGGACGACCATCAGACCCGCGCAGCAGCCGACGCAGTAGCCGCCGTGGTGGAGGCCCACCCGAAGATCGCGGGCCGGCTGCCGGAACCCGGCGTAGCGCACCAGCTGGCCCATCGGGTCGCGACAGTGCCGCAGACAGACGTTCTTGAGAGGGCCCAGCTGGTAGAGGCCCGCCAGGAGGAAGGCCACCGCTCCGATCCAGCGGCCCGCCGCCGGATGGTCGCCCACCAGATCGCCGGTGAAGTCCAGAGCGACGTAGGCGAGCAGCCCGAAGGCGGTCCACACCAGCAGATACCCGCTCACGAATTCCAGGATGCGCCCCGCCCGGCTCCATCCGGACGACCGGCGTCCGAGCCCCCGTACCCAGGTGACGGCCACCGGCGCCATGGACGGCAGCATCATGGCCGCCGTCATCGCCACCCAGAGCAGGAGGAACAGTGGCAGCGCCAAACCCATCGTGCCGGGCTCGACGCCCATGTCCCGGGCCTGCCCGACGGTCAGTACCCAGGCGGGAACCGTGATGAGGACGACCACCGACCAGGCGAGCGCGAGCTGTCGGGCCGGCAGCAACCCCCCGCCCGACCCGGTGGGTGCGGGCGACCGCGCGGAGACGAGGACGGAAGTCCGGAAACGCCGCATCGCTGCACTCCCTGCGTACTACTTCAGGACAACACGCCCTCCGCCACACCGCGACGTCAGGACGTCCGGTGAAGCGCTGGTGCCGGCGCAGCCGATCGACCGCCCCCGACCGACTGTGCCGGCGCGGCTTCACCCGCGCGACGGACGGCAGGCCCGGACCGCGTGGGGCGATCCGGCCGTCCCCGGGGGGCGTAGGGCCCCCGCAGGTGTCCTCCGAGTGGCCATCGCGGACGGAACCGAGGGACGCTGTAAGCGAGGGGGCCGGTTCCTGTGCCCCGGCTCGCCACGGCCGTCGCGAGGGCCGTCGGCGGGCAGTGTGCGGCGGATGGGAGAGGACCCATGAAGGTCGGAGTGCTGACCGGCGGCGGTGACTGCCCCGGCCTCAACGCCGTGATCCGCAGCGTCGTCCGCAAGGGCGTGCAGGAGTATTCGTTCGACTTCGTCGGGGTGCGTGACGGCTGGCTCGGTCTGCTCAAGAACGATGTCGTCCCCCTGGACATCGCCGGCGTTCGCGGGATCCTCCCCCGCGGCGGGACCATCCTCGGATCCTCCCGCACGAACCCCTTCAAGCACGACAACGGGCTGCAGCGCGTACGGGAGACCCTCGCCGCGCACGAGGTGGACGCCCTCGTCGTCATCGGCGGCGAGGACACGCTGGGGGCGGCCACGGAACTCAGCCGGCAGGGAATCAACCTGGTCGGCGTGCCGAAGACCATCGACAACGACGTCACGGGGACCGACTACACCTTCGGATTCGACACGGCTGTCGGCATCGCGACAGAGGCTATCGACCGCCTCCACACCACCGCCGAATCACACATGCGAGCCCTCGTGGTGGAGGTGATGGGACGGCACTCCGGCTGGATCGCCCTGCACGCCGGCATCGCGGGCGGTGCCAACGTGATCCTCATCCCGGAGCGGCCCTTCGACATCGAACAGGTCTGTGAGCAGGTCAGGAGCCGGTTCCAGATCAACTACGCGCCGATCGTCGTCGTGGCCGAAGGTGCCGTCCCCAAAGAAGGGCAGATGATCCTCAAGGACCAGTCGCTGGACGAGTTCGGTCATGTCCGGCTCTCCGGAATCGGGGAATGGCTGGCCCAGGAGATCTCGGCGCGCACCCAGAAGGACGCCCGCACCACGGTGCTCGGGCACATCCAGCGCGGTGGCACTCCGAGTGCCTTCGACCGATGGCTGGCCACCCGCTTCGGGCTGCACGCGATCGAGGCCGTCAAGGAGGGGGACTTCGGCTGCATGGTCGCTCTCGAGAGCACGCGCATCGTCCGGGTGCCCTTGGCGGCCGCAACGGCGACGAACAAGGTGGTGGAGCCGTCGCTGTACGACGAGTTCGAGGTGTTCTTCGGCTGAGTCGTCATGCTCCGTGCGGTACGACCGCGACCGGACGGCGGGCATGGTGCAGCACGGCGTGTGTGACCGGGCCCAGCCGTCCCTCGGCGGCGCCCGGGTCGGTGCGGCGCCCCACGACCAGCAGGTCCGCCTTCCGGGAGGCGTTCAGAAGCGCCTCCGCGGCATGGAGCAGCATGAGATCGGTGGCCACCGCCACGCGCGGGTACTTCTCCTGCCACGGACGCAGCGCGTCGGAGAGCCTCAGCACCTCCTGGTCCTCCCAGGTGGCCCGGTCCTCTTCGGTCACCACGTAGGTGCGCGGCGACACCGACTCCGCGGGAAGGGCCCAGGCCTGCACCACGCGCAGGTTCGCCGTGCGGGCGTCGGCGGCCGCGAACGCGAAGCCGGCCGCTTCACCGGCCGGCCGGTGGGCGTCGAAGCCCAGCACGATCAGGCCGGTGCCACGCGTCGCGGACGTTCCCTCGGCGAAGGAACTGGCAGGGGGAGGGACGAGCACGACGGGGCAGGGGGCCGCTGCGGCCATCCGCAGGGCGACCGAGCCGACCGCCAGATCCCGGAAACCGCCTGTTCCGCGCGTGCCCACGACGAGGAGCCCGGCATCGCGTGCCGTACCGAGCAGCGCCGCGGCGGGGGCCTCGTCCGCCTGCTCGCCCGTCACTTCGAGGTCCGGGTGGCGGGCGAGGAGGTCCTCGACCGTCCGCCGGACCAGCTGGGCGCCCATCCGTTGCAGGCGTTCCAGCGCAGGGCCCGGAACCGTGGTTCCGGAGAGCCGCGGGGCCACTTGCAGCAGCCGCAGCGGAACACCGCGCACAGCGGCTTCCTCCGCCGCCCAGCGGGCCGCTGCCGCCGCACACTCGGATCCGTCGATACCCGCCAGCACAGAGGGGCGCATCCCGGCCTCCTTCGTCCGGCCCGCACCCTCGAGGGCGCGTGTCTCCTCGTCTCCACTGTTCCACGCCGGGACCGCTCCGGCGCCCGGGCCGGGAAGGTCACCACCGGGGGCCCCGCCGAGTCAGCCCGCCGCCGGTGCGCGCAGCGGCTCACCGACGCTCCTGAGATGGCGCAGCGCCTCCCGGTGCGAGGCGATCAGCCCGGCCTGGTGGTAGGGGATGCCCAACTCCGCGCAGTACCGCTCGGTGATGACCTGGGCCCTGGCGAGTGCGGGTGTCGGCATGCTGGGGAAGAGGTGGTGCTCGATCTGGTAGTTGAGCCCGCCCATGAAGGCGTCGACCACCGCCCCGCCCCGGACGTTGCGCGAGGTGAGAACCTGGCGGCGCAGAAAGTCCAGCCTGGTCCCCTCCTCGATCATCGGCATCCCCTTGTGGTTGGGCGCGAACACCGAACCCAGGTAGATCCCGAACAGGCCTTGGTGCACCGCGAGGAAAAGAAGCGCCTTGGCGGGGGAGAGGACGGTGAAAAGGCCGCCGAAGTACACCACGAAATGCGCAACCAGGAGCGTGCCTTCGAGTACGGGCCTTTTCATCGACGGACTTCTCAGCGCTCGAAAGCTGCTGAAGCTCAGATTCAGCCCTTCCAGAGTCAACAGCGGGAAGAACAGCGCGGCCTGATGCTTCCCGACGAAACGCGGCAGACCCCGGGCCGCACGCGCCTGCCGGCGCGACCAGACGAGAATGTCGGGCGAGACGTCCGGGTCCTTCCCTTCGTGGTTGGGGTTGGCGTGATGCCGGGTGTGCTTGTTCATCCACCACCCGTAACTCATGCCCAGCAGCAGGTCGGCGACCAGCAGTCCGCCCGCCTCGCTGGGCCGCCGACCGGTGAACACCTGTCGGTGAGCCAGGTCGTGCGCGGCCAGCCCGAGCTGACCGAAGACCACGGCCAGCGCGACGGCGACGAACACCTGGCCCCAGCTGTCCCCCAACGCGGCAAAGGCTCCCACGCACCCCGCCAGAGCCAGGGCGACCAGTCCGAAACGGACCGTGTAATACAGCGGACGCCGCCGGAGAAGACCGGCCTCGGATATGCGCCGAGACAATTCGGAGAAGTCACTTCCCCGCTTTCTCTCCGGTCGTTCTCCTCGCGTCGGCGGGACTGCCGGAAGCACCAGTGGATTGGTCATGCGACTCAGTATCCGAGCCGTTCCCCGGCGGCAGAATGGTGTCCGCCCCCTGCCTGAGGTGGAGCTAGCGCCACCATGGGTCCGGGGGAAAGACCGCAGCGCGGCCGCCGATCGCCGTCCCTTCCCGGCCTGATCCCTTCGCCGTGGCTGCGGCCGTCACTCGGTCAGGTGCCCGACCACCGAACGCATCGCCCGTTGCAGGGCCGGGATCGTCTCCTCAGGTGCGTCGAGGGTTTCGAAACCGTGATGCCCATGGGGGACGTCGACCACTTCGAGTCGCGCCGAGCACTTCTCGGCCGCGGTCACGAACGCGTCGACGGTCGCGGCGATCTCGGGCTCCTCCCGCCCGGCACGGAGGAGGACCAGAGGCAGGGAGCCCGCCTCCTCGACCGCCCGGGCAGGGTGGAAGCGGCTGCCGGACAGCCCCCAGGCGGGAAGAGGCGCCAGGACGGGATAGGAGGCGGCCAGGCAGCGCAGCCAGGCCGGGGGCCGTGTCAGCCAGTCCGTGACGAGGAGGCCGCCGCCCGAGAAGAACCACAGCGCTATCCGGTCCGCGTCCACCCGGGCATCGGCCCGCACCCGGTCCACCGCGGCGGCGACGTCCGCGGCGGCGCGTTCATAGTCCGTGACGTCGTACAGGCTGTGGTCAAGGGTCACGCCGACCACCCCCGCCGCCGCGGCCGATCGGGCGTAGCCCACCAGGGTCGGCCACTCACGCGGCCTCGGCCGCGCCCCGGCGGGCACCGGCCCTCCGTGCACCAGCACCACGGCCGGCCTCGGGCCCTCACCCTCGGGAACGTACAGATCGACACAGCCCTGCCGGTCGCGAGGCAGTTCGGGAACGTCCAGCGGGAACGGGCGCAGATGGGCGGGCACCGGCGCATCGCCCCCCACCGGCCGCAGACGGTGCCCCTCACCGGCTGCGGCCCGCAGCAGGACCTCTGCCAGTTCACCCGGGCACGACAGCATCGGCCAATGCCCGGTGGGAAGTTCGAAGAACGTGACCTGAGGTCGGGTCAGGGCCGCCAGCGCAGGGTCGCCCAAGTCGACGAGCCTTTGCACCATGCCGATACCGGGGCCGTTCCCGGTGCACAGCACGCCGGTCACGGGAACCGCGGCGACCGCTCCCGTCAGCCGCAGCGGCTGCAGCAGGGTGCCCAGCGGCTGGGGCGCCGCCAGAGCGGTCAGCCGTTCCAGAGCCGCCTCGCCGATGCCATCGGTACTGCCCCAGCGCCCCCACCCGTCACGAGCCGGTGGCGCCAGCACCCCCTCGCGCTCGCCTGCCTCCGCGCGCTCGGCCAGCTGCGCGCGCAGCGCCTGGTCCGGCACGGCGGCCAGCGCCGGAACACCGTTCTGCGGCATCCCGCTGTCCAGGTACACCACCCGTGCGATGCGCTCCGCCCGCCGGTCGGCGGCGCCGAGCACCGGGTGGATCCCGTAGTCGTGCCCCACGAGCACGATCTCCCGAGCGGACGCCACGTCCACCGCGTCGATCGCCGCGATCACGTCCTCGATGTGCGTCTCCAGACCGACGTGGGCCGGTGCGGCGGGCCGGACCGGGTCGACGCCCGTCAGCGGGACCGCGTGCGCCGCGCTGCCCGCCGCTACCAGCCGCGCGGCCGTCTCCTGCCAGACATGAGACCCGGTGAACACACCCGCCACCATGATGAACACCCGCACAAAGCCCTCCCCGGACTCGTCCAGGACGCCACGCCGATCGCGTACGCCCTCGTCCGCGGGCTACGGCGTCTGCCGGCCCGCGCCCCGGTACCGTAGGAACTCCCCCTGAGGGAGGTTCAACTGTCTATTTCACACGAGTCGTTGTGGAGCATCGGAGAGCTCGCCGAGCGTGCCGGTGCCACCGTGAAGACCGTCCGCTTCTACTCCGACCAGGAGCTGCTGCCCGAAGCCGCCCGCACCGGTGGCGGACACCGCCGCTACGGCCCGCAGGCCCTGGAACGACTGCAGCTGATCCGCTCCCTGCGCACCCTCGACCTGCCCCTGCCCGAAGTACGCCGCATCCTCGACGACGAAGAGGCAGCCGGCCGGGCACTGGAGGGCGCCCTCGACAGCCGCCTGCGCGAGCTCGGCAGTGAGCTGAAGGCACTGCGCTGGCGGGAAGCGGCCCTCCAGCTGGTGCGGGACTGCCCCCCGGCGCAGCGCGCGGACCGGCTGCGGCTGCTCGGCACGCTGAACACCCCGCCGAGCACCGCACCACTGGCCAGATTCTGGCGTACCTGGCTGCCGGCCCGGATGCCGCGCCGGGCAACGGCCGCATTCCTGGAAGCCGCCGTCCCCCAACCGCCCGACGAACCACACCCGTCCCAGGTCCTCGCCTTCGCCCGGCTGCACGCGATGACGACGGCTCCCTGCCCGGGCGGCCGGCAGCCCCAGCCGGACGTCCACCGAGCCGCAGGAGCCGACGGCGCCGTCCTGCTGTACGCGGGCCTCACCGAAGCCTTCGACCTCGCCGCCCCGCACCTGCGCCGGGCACACGACCCGAAGCCGGGCGAAGCCCTGGATGCCTACGTCGCGGCCTACGCGAGCGCCTACCGCAGCCGCGACACCCGCGCGTTCCGCCGCTCGCTGGCGACCAGGCTGTCGGCGGAGGCGCGCCTGGACCGGTACTGGGAACTCGCCGCGATCGTCCTGACCCCGCCCGGCAGCCCGCCGCAGCCGACTCCGGGCTCCTCGGACGACTGGCTGCGCGCGGCACTGCGGCTGGACAACGCCGGGGAAGGCCCCCTCAACGCACCGGGAAGCCGCAGGAGTAGCCCTGTTCCTTGAGCCAAGGGAGGATCCGGCGCAGCGCCTCGACGGTCTGCGACCGGTCACCTCCCGCGTCGTGGAAGAGGAGGGTCGGCCCGTTGGTCAGTTCGCGCTGCACGGTGGCGACGATGGCGTCCGTCCCGGGCCGCTCGAAGTCCTTGGTGTCCACGTTCCAGCCCAGCGGCCGCATCCCCCGGGACGCGGCGAGCTTGCGGCTGTACGGGGTGAACGCTCCGCCCGGTGCCCGGTAGTACATCGGCCGGACCCCTCCGGACGCCTTGGTGATCATGCGTTCGGCGTCGAGGATCTGCTGTGACTGATACGCCTGGGAATTCTTGTCCATGGTGGTGTCGTGCGACACGGAGTGGTCGCACAGCCGATGCCCGTCCGCGACGACCTTCCTCACGAGGTCAGGATGCGCCTGCGCCTGCGTCCCCACCATGCAGAACGTGGCCTTCACCCCGAACTCCCGCAGCACGTCGAGCACGTGCGGGGTCCACACGGGGTCGGGCCCGTCGTCGATGGTGATGTTGACGCCACGCGCCCCCTTCTCGGAGGCGTGCGCGATACCGGCGGCGACCGGCTCGGAGCCACCGCCGGGCGAGACGGACGCCGTCGCGTTCGGTGCCGGACTGCGGGTGGCGCCGGCCTGCGCGGTCCACACCGACGCGCCGGTGGCGAGCACCGTCACCCCGAGCGCCGCCCCGATGACCTTGCCGTACCAGCCCCGCCCACCACCGTGCCGCGCCATGTCCGCCCCGCTCCCTGGAAGTTGCTCGCCCGATCCCCGGCCACCTTGCGACCACCTGACAGGACGACGGACGGCGGCTGAGGGATCCCTCCGTTACGGATCTCGGACAATTCCGCGGGAGGCCACGGACAAACCGGCTCCCTGACCCGTCCGGGCAGCGAAGGAAGCTGATCACTCGGTCGGACTTCCGTCCTCGGCCTGCCGCCCCGCTCACCCCAGCACGACGGCCACCGCCAACGCCCCCACGAGCGAGTCGATCCGGTCCAGCAGCCCTCCCGCTCCCGCCAGCCACCGGCCCGAATCCTTCACCCCGGCGCCGCGCTTGACGAGGGACTCCACGAGGTCGCCCGCCGGTCCGCCGACGGCCACCGCGACCGCCGCCGGCCAGCTCCACGCCGAGAGCAGCGCGAGTACGGCGAGCCCCGCCGCGGCGCCGCACAGCGTTCCACTCCACGTCTTGGCGGGGGACAGGGGCGACAACCGCGGCCCGCCCAGCCGTCGGCCGGCGAAGTACGCCACCACGTCGGCGATCGACACCGCGGCGAAGAGCGCCAGAGCGAGCGCCCCCATCGGCGCCAGCACGGCCGGCACACTCAGCCAGACCAAGCCGAGCAGACCGGTGCCGAGCCGGCGCAGTCCGTCCTCGGCGTCGCCGGCCACCAGCGGTACGGCGACCACCGCGAGCGCCCCGGCAGCGCCCACCCGTCCGACCTCTTCCGGCGCCCACGCGGCGGCGGCGATCAACCCTGCCACGGCCGTGGCGAGCACTGCCCGGTCGACGCGGGGAAGCCGGGCCAGCACCCCGAACTCCAGCACCGCGACCACCGCGACCACCCCGGCGAGCAGCGCGATCCCGGTCCGCCCCCACCAGAACGCGGCTGTCACCACCGGCACACCCACGGCCCACGCACACCACCGGACCATCAGCTCCCGCCGCCGCGACGCCCCCACCGCCACACCGCTCACCAGCAGCGCGCCGCCCAGCCACGGCGCCAGCGCGGCCACCGAGGTCACCGTGCCGCCCCGGCACCCTGCACAGCGCGGCCGTCCGTGCGCACGTCACCGAGGGCAGCCCGGAAGGCGTCCACGATGCGCGCGTTCTCGCCGGTGTCGCGGACCGCGACGCGCACGGTGCGGCCCTCGTACACCGGAGACAGCGGCGACAGATCCCGCAGGTACACACCGTGGCGCCGGCACCCCGCGACCAGGGAAGCGGCGCTCGGCCCGTCCTGTGGCAGCGTCAACGTCAGGAAGTTGGCCACCGACTCCTCGACCATGACGGAGGCATCCACCGCGCCCAAATCAGCGGCCAGCCGGCCGCGCAGCTCGTGCGTGCGCCGCAGCGCGGCTGCGTAGTAGGCGGGGTCGCGCAGAGCCGCCACGGCCGCGAGCTGGGCCGGAAGCCCGACCGCCCACGGCGGCGTCCACCTGTTCAGTTCCGCCGCCGTATGCGGGTCGGCCACGAGGTAGGCGGCCCGCACGCCAGACAGCGCATACGTCTTCGACATCGAGGTGCAGACCACCACGCGCGAGTCCCCCGAGGCGAACGGGGCGAGCGACTCGGCGGGATCGACGTAGCCGAGGTACGCCTCGTCGATCCACCACCGTGTCCGGGCCGGGGCGCCGGTGATCACCTCGCGCAGCTCGGCGGCCGGTGCGTGACGACCGGTCGGGTTGTTCGGATTCACCACGACCACAAGGTCGTACGCCCCCTCGGCGACGGCCGCCGCCAACCTCACCGGATCAATGCGCCAGCCCTCGTCGCGCCGCAGCCGGAACCGGTCCACGCGGCAGCCGATCACCCGCTCCGTGACATGGGCGTACTCGCCGTATCCGGGATCCATCAGCAGGACCCGACTCGTCGGCGCCAGCCACCGGCCGAAGGCCCGGAAGATCAGATCGGAGGAGCCGGCGCCCACCGCGAGCGACTCCGGGGGCAGGCCACGGACCTCGGCGAGCTGCGCGAGCAAGCCCTCAGCACCGGTCGGCGGTGAGGTCCGGGCGACCCACCCCACGTCACCGGCGAGCGCCTCGCGCGCCCCGGGAGCCGGCGGGAACCAGGCGTCGAGCACGTCGGCCGTGACCACCTCGCGACGCCGTTCGAGAGTGCGGAAGTCCGCGCCGATCGCGGTGAACGAGGCCCCACCGTGCTCACAGCCGTCCGGCCGGGGAGCGAACGGCGCGTCCAGCCGCCAGTCCACGCAGGCCGCCAACCGGGCCACCGTCGCCGCATGCCGGCCCGCGGCACCCCGCGACAGCTCCGCCACCTCCCCGGTCAGTACCTCGAAGTCGACCGCCCCGCTGCGGACGGTGCGGCCGACGGGACGCAGACCCGCCGCCCGGTACATGCCGAGCAGGTCGGCACGGCCCATCGCCACCACTCGCCGCCCGCCCCGGGACGCGATCCAGCGCAGCGCCGCGTACATCAACAGTGCGCCCGCCGCGCCCGCCCGCGCGTCGGGATCGACGGTCAGCAGCCGCACCTCGAAGACGTCCGCCTCGTCGAGGAGCGGAAGTTCCGCCCGGCTCAGGTACTTGTCCAGCCCGTACCGGCCGGCCCAGGGCGGCGTCACGCTCACGAACCCGGCACGATCCGCACCCCGCGCCGCGACCAGGTAGACGTTGTCGCCGTCCAACCCGTCGACCAGCCGCCCCTCGGCATTGGGCACGTGCTGGCCCAACTCCTCCGCGTAGACGCGGTGCCGCAGTTCATGGATCCAGGACATGTCGCCGGCAGTGGCGGAACGCAGAACGAGGGCACGGGCCATCGGAACCTCTTCGTACGGGGACAAGGCGGTCCAGTGTGGCTACGAGCGGCCCGAGGACAGCAGGGGCGAACAGCTCGGGCGGTCTGAGTACGCGTACTCAGGCGCTTCCGCTCGCCGGGTGTCCGGGCCGCCGCGATCCCGTGCAGCGGGCCACGGGATGTGAAACTGCTGGCATGCTCATACAGTTCCTCACGGCGGCCGGTGTGCTCGCCGTGCTGACCATGGTGCCCGGGCCGGACATGGCCGTGGTGACGAAGCGGGCGGTTTCCTGCGGAGCGCAGGACGCGCTGCGGACGGTCGGCGGCATCACCGCCGGACTGCTCGTCTGGGGCGTGCTCACGGTCGTCGGCCTGGCCGCGGTCCTCGCCGCTTCCGCCGTCGCGTACACGGTGGTCAAACTGGCGGGGGCCGCCTACCTGCTCTTCCTCGGCGCCCAGGTGCTGCTCCACAGCCGACACTCTCGGGCTCAAGGCCCCGGCGGCCACCCCGACGCCCCCGCCGGCAACCCCTGGCGGACCGGCCTGGTCAGCAACGTCTTCAATCCCAAGATCGCCGTCTTCTACACCGGCCTGCTGCCGACGCTGGCCCCGTCCGGGCTTTCCCCTCACAGCGGGATGGCACTGCTGGTCCTGCTCCACGCGGCGCTGACCGCCGCATGGCTCAGCGGCTACGTGATGCTGCTGGCCAGGGCAAGCGTCTTCTTCCGGAGGCCCGCCGTGCGCCGGACCATGGACCGGTTCACCGGCGTCGTCCTGATCGGCTTCGGCGTGAAGGTCGCGACGACGCAGCCCTGACCCACCACGTCGTTCCGTTCGGGATGACCGGGCCGGGTCCACACAGCATGACTCACACCCGGCGAACCGCGTATCCCAGGTACGTGACGACCGGCCTGCCCTTCGGCTCGAGCACCATGCCGACGAGCTCCGGCAGCTGGTCGTCGGTCAGTGTGCCACGCCGGAGCCCACGTGTCGCGCGCACCAGAGCGCGCACGTCGCGCGGCTTGAACGACGAGACGTCCCGCGCGCACAACCCTGCCCGGCCCAGGGACTCGGCAAGGTCCACGGGGCGGCGCAACCGGTGAGCGGCGTAGCGGCCCCTCGGCATGATCCGTGTGCTCGGGATGGCTTGGAAGGCGCCGAGGTAGATGAGCCGGGACACGGGGGTGCGGTTCACCGTGTCGTAGACGAAGGCACCGCCGGGACGCAGGACGCGTGCCGCCTCCGTGAGGACCGCATCGGGCCGTTCGGTGATCTCGAGGGTGTCGGTGCAGTACACGAGGTCGAAAGAGTGGTCCGCCAGGTCGAGTTCCTCCGCGGACATCGTCACGTACGTGACGCCCGGCCCGCCGCCCGCGTCCCGGGCAAGAGCCGTCGCGGCGGGGGAGGGATCGACGGCCACCGCCTCGAACCCCAGCCCGGCGAGACCACGGGCAAGAAGACCGCGCCCGCTGCCGACGACGAGTGCCCGGCTACCGGCTGCCACGAGGCTCAGCTCCCCGAGCACACGCCGCAGATACTCCATCCGTACGGACTGGAAGGTCACGGCCCGGATATGGCGTCCGTCGACGGCCCCAGGCGAATCGAGTGCGATGTGCGGGGCGGTGGGCATGGCGAACTCCCTCGACGATCGACACCAGGTTCGCACAGCGCACCTCGGCCCTGACAAGTCCCCTCAAGCCCACGGGCAGCTCCTACCGCTGCCCGTCGTGCGCGTCGCTGGTCATGGCGGCGACCGCGACGGCCGCCACGTCCCGCGGGTCGACGATGGCCTGCCGAGACGCGCCGATCAGGGCGGGGATCGGCTCTCCGGCCTGGATCAGCGCGCGGAACCGCGAGATTCGGCACGGTGGTGGGCCGCGTGAGCACCCTCAACCTGCCGCCCCGCCTGCTGCGTTGGACAGCCGGGATCGATGTCGTCACCGCGTCCGGTGCGGCGGCGGTCGATGTGCCCGATCACGCCACCACACTTCTCCTGCGCACCGACAAGCACGGGCTGATCGTCATGGGACCTCGTACGCGCGCCGCCTGCCACGTGGCCGCGCCCGGCCACTCGTGCGTGCGGATCCGCCTGCGGCCGGGTCGTGGGGAAGCGGCACCCCGCGTCGATCCCACGGCGGTTGGGCCCCTTCTCGGCAGTCACGATGAGCCCCTGGCCCCTCACTGATGCGCCCTGCCCCAGGTAGCTGTTCCGGGCGAGGGTTCAGTCAACGTGGCTGGATCGCCGCCTCGGCCGCCGCCTTGATCCGGGCACCGAATGCGGGGGCGTCCTTGCGGGCCGCGGCGAGAGCCAGGCCGACGAACAGCCTGCCGAGCCCGTGCCCCTCCAGCGTGTTGTGCAGACGGACCCGCGTCCTGCCGTCGGCCAGCGGCTCCAGATCGTAGCCGCCCTCGGCCACCGCCACGCTGTTCTTGGACACCTCGGTCCATCGGATCCGCCCCGGTGCCGCGATTTCGGTGATCCGGAACTCCCTGGCTGTCTTGACCCCTGCGTCCTTTACCGTGCTGCGGAAGACCGTTCCCACCGCGGTCGGCGTGTCGGGAAAACGCTCGATCCTCAGCACACGGGGGCTGAACTGTGGGTCGTTACGCCCGTCGGCGAGGTAGTCGAACACCGCCTCGACGGGCCGGTCGATCTCGGTGGTCGCTTCGAACAGTCCTGACATGAGGGCTCCTCGGTCACTCGGTCCGCGCGGGTCGTGAAGGGCCGTCAGTGCGTTCTGCGCAACGGTATCGAGACCCTACGGGAGCGCTGGTCATCCCGCGAGGCGACAAGCACATCACCAGACGCGGTCCGGGTGGGAGCCGTTCAGCGGGGGGCGCGTACCCTCCGCCACGCGACCTGTGTCACGGCGCCTCGTCTCCTCGGCGCCGCTCCTGACGCAGCACGTGCTCCAGGTCGCCGAGCCGGTCCAGACCCTGCACCGCGCGCCGCATACGGGCATTGCCGGACAACCGGTGCCGGTGCCGGTGCAGGAAGGCCCAGTACCCGGCGGTGAAGGGGCACGCGCGCGGGCCGGTGCGCTCGGCGGGCCGGAAGGCGCAGCCGCCGCACAGGTCGCTCATGCGGTGGATGTAGGCACCCCCCGAGGTGTAAGGCTTGGTGGTCATCCGGCCGCCGTCCGCGTACTGGGACATGCCGACCACATTCGGCACCATCACCCAGTCGTAACCGTCGACGAAGCAGCGGTGGAACCAGTCCGTGACGGCTGCCGGATCCCAGCCGCGCTGCAGGGCGTGGCTGCCCAGCACCATAAGGCGGGGGATGTGGTGCGTCCATCCGGTGTCCCGGACCTGGGCGAGCACTTCTGACAGGCAGCGGGCGGTGACCGCGTCCGCGTCGAGTTCGCTGAAGTAGGCAGGCAGTTCCTCCGTGTGCCCGAGAGCGTTGCCGTGCCGGTAGCCCTCACCGAAATGCCAGTACAGCTGCCAGACGTACTCCCGCCAGCCCGCGACCTGCCGGACGAACCCCTCCGCGCTGTTCACCGGGACGGTGCCCTCCCGCCAGGCGGCCTCTGCGCGTTCCACACACTCGGCGGGGTGCAGCAGGCCCAGGTTCATCGAGGACGACAGCAGACTGTGGGCCATCACCGGGTCGCCGGCCAGCATCGCGTCCTCGTACGGCCCGAAGGCGGACAGCCGGTGCGCAACGAAGCGGCGCAGCGCAGACAGGGCCTCGCGGCGGGTGGCGGGGAAGCGGCGGCGGCCGTCCCGCCCGACGAACCACACCCCGTCCTCACGCTCCCATCGGTCGAGGTCCCGGCGCACCCCGGCGTCGATGTCGTCCTCCCGTGGCAGGTACGGTCCCGGCACGTCCAGTGCCGTGGCGCCGCGCGGCGGCGGCTCACGGTTGTCGTGGTCGTGGTTGAACCGGCCCCCGGCCGGGCTGCCGCCGTCCATCAGCAGGTCGTGCCGCGCACGCACCCAGCGGTAGAAGTTCTCCTGCAGCAGCCGCCGCCCACCGAGCTCCCCGGCCCAGCCGGCGAACTCCTCGTGCGAGACCAGGAAGCCCCGGGCAGGCAGCACCCGCACCCCCGGCAGGGAACGCACCAGCCGCAGGGCCGCGTACGAGGTGGGGTGGCACACGGTCACCGGCGCGTCGCCCACCGCCCGGCGCAGACCCTCGCGATAGGTCTCCGCCTGCACGTACGTCACACGCTCACCCAGCGACGCCGCGCGGTGCCGCATCGCCGAGAGCACCAGATGGGCCTTGGCCCGGTGAAAACGCCTGCGCCGGAAAACCGACCTTGCCTCGATCATCACCACAGGCGCCCCACGGTCGGGGCCGTGCTCACCGGCGGGAGTGAGGAAATGCGGGCCGAGCTGGTCACCGAAGAGCCAGTGCGGGGTGGGCATGGGAGCAAGCCTTCCGCCAGGGGTAGGGCACACGTACGGGTGATGAGGTTTCCCCTCCGGACCGGCGCCGGATGCGGTCGACCACTGAGCGTCCCCCGTTCGGGCGCCGGGGCGCGAGCGGCGCCGACTTGCGCTGCGGCCATCGGGTCAAGGCCGAGAGCCTTCGCCAAAGGCGTCGTATCCGCTGCCACAGGCGCCGTTGAAGTCAGTGGGAGTGGCGACCGAGGCCGGTGAGGTGGCGGCGATGGCTGCCTTGCGGGGCGCCGACCAAGGCGAACCCTCACCCGAAGTCGGCGTGAGTCGTGAAGTACCCGTAGACCAGCGCAAACTGCCGGCCGGGCGGATCGAGGAACTCCTGGAGACCTACCCTCTTTCCAAAACCCTGACCTCGATGCCGTCCTTTCGCCATGCTCCGCGACGGAACCTTCCATGAACCCCAACCGGCTGCGGCCAGGTGAGGAGTCCAGACCGCTCGATCAGTCCTCCGGCCGAAGCCGCTGACGAGCGGCCTCCAGCCGCTGGTCATAGTCAGGCGCGAACAGCCCAGGAAGCGTCTTGTCTAGCGTTCCGGCGATTCCATGGATCGGTGCCCAGCCCGCCGGATCGTCGCCAACTCGGCTGAGTTCCGTCATCTCGAGCTTCTCCAGCCAGTGCGACAGCACCAGTGCCTCGTCGCTCGTGAGCTTGATCGTCACCTGGCTGTCAGCCATGCACACCCCTACGGCTCGGTCCGCCCTCGACCACACGAACCTACTGGGTTTCGACCTCGACCAAACACATAGGGGCGCCCCCCCCGCTCACGACCACCGACTACCGCGCCGCCGGAGCGAGGACGTCAAGATCATGACGCGTCGCGTGCGCGGGAGCGCCGATCGGCACGGCGCCGAAGGTAGAGCGGCAGCCCGTACCAGCACAGGCCGAACCACAGCATGACGCCGGTGACCAGCACTTCGGCGAGAACTCCGGGAACGACGAAACGGAGTATCAGCAGGAGCGTGCATCCGATGGTCAGGGCGAGGAGGACCATGCCGCACATCATCAGGCGGCCCGCGATTTCCACCACGTCGTCCTTCATGCGCTGACCGGACAGGAAGCGGTGGATGGAGACCGGCGCTATGAGCGATCCGGTGGCCGACGCCCCGAACACCACGGTGGCGACGTAGAGGCCGCGGTCCAAAGCCTCCAACTCCCTGAAGAGCGGCGTGAAGGCCACGCTGAGCAGAAAGCCGAACAGAATCTGCACGCCGGTCTGGGTGACCCGTGTCTCCTGCAGGATCTCGTTCCAGCGTCTGTTGACCCGCTCATGCGGTGTCTCGGGCGTTTCCCTGTCCGGCTTCGCTTGCCGGCTGTCGTGCCGCGCGCAGCAATCGGTGTTCCGGCCTTCCGGGCCGACGGACTGCTCCGTCATGGTCATCGCGTCCTCCCCATTTCAGAGACACCGTTTGCCCCGCCTGTGGGGGTTCCATGCAGGCGCGGAGGGGGAGGAGCGGCGCTCGCGGTGGCGAGAGGGCACGGGGCATGTCGGATCCGGCCACAACGGTGAGGGATGAACGGCAGTCGGCGTCTGACCGTCTTGTCGGTGCTCACGTGTACAGATCGAGGCCTGTTGCACGCGAGCGCACCTCCTACGGCCTGGCAACCTGGCAGGACAAGACCACCGGGCGTTCCGACGCCCTGATCAGCCGACGGGAGCGGACGCGTCTCGCGCTGGTCGAACTGAAGCCAACCGCGAACGGCACCGTCACCTACCACAAGGTCCGCACCCTCGACCTGCCCTCCTCCTTCCGCCTCCCGAACGGCGCCACCTGGTCCCCCTGCGCGGAGCCCGGCGAGCTCCCGCAGGTCGAGGGCATGGTGGTGGACCCCGCCACCGGCACGCTCTACGCCGGCCAGGAGGACATCGGCACCTGGCGGATGCGCGCCGACCTCACCGCCAAGCCGGTCCTGCTGGACAAGGTCCGCCAGTACGGCGTCCCCGCTGTCTACGACGAGGCGACCGAGGAGTGCACGGCCGGCGCAGACCCCGGCTACGGTGGCGCCCGGCTGTCAGCGGACGTCGAGGGCCTGACGCTCTTCCAGGAGCCGGACGGCGACGGCTACCTCTTCGCCTCCAGCCAGGGCGACAACACCTTCGCCCTCTACGACCGCGAAGTCGGCGAGGACAACGAGTACGAGGGCGGCTTCCGTGTCGGCGCGGCCTCACCGACCCTCGACGGGGCGGAGGAGTGCGACGGCGCCACCGTCCTCAACGCACCAATGGGCAGCCGTTTCCCGAACGGCCTGCTGGTCGTCCAGGACGGTCACGAGACCCCCGAGTTCCCGCCCGGCCAGGCAGGCGCACATGCCGCGACCGGCTTCAAGTTCGTTGACCTCGGCGACGTGGCGGACGCCGCCGACCTCTAGCCGACCGAACTCACCCGGCCTGACGTAACGGGTCCGGGCCGAGCAGGCCGGACCCTCGGGATGTGCCGCGCTCTCAGCGGCGCGGGGACGACCGCGCCCAGCGAGTGCCCTGCCTCACCGCAGGAGGAAGTCGACCATCTGGTAGGGGACGAGGAAGAGCCCGGCGGCGAAGAACGGCAGACCGAGGACGAGAGGTCCCGATGCCTGCAGGGCAACGTGCCAGCCGGGAAGCGCCGGTCTGGCACGGCTCGGACATCGGGGATCGAAGACGATCTCGATCCGTGAGGGGTCGCCTCGGTAGTGCCTGGGGGACAGGTACGGCTTGATCTCGTGCTTGCGGCCTTCCACATCGGCGTAGCTGAAGGCGCGCTTGTTCCCGTAGCCGTGGGAGTGCGTGGCCATGACGGAGATGCCCCGCCGGTTCAGGACAAGCCAGTCGTACACCCAAGTCAGCCCCGGCGTGAGGATGAGCGCACCAAAGGCGAGGGGCAGGACTCCAAGGCCCCACAGCGTCGCCCGGACCGGATCGTCCGCGACCAGGAAGAGGGTCAGACCACCGAGATAAACGAGGAGCACGCACACGACGACCGGCAGGGCTCGCCTGTGCCCGGCCGGAGGTCCGGGCTTCGCCCCCGGAACCGGCCCGACCAACTCGACGAGTCCGTTCCCGTCCCGCGGTGAACTCCCCGGTTCCCGCCGCGGCAGCACTCCGTTGACGACCTCCGCGAAATGGACTGCCGACTTCGCATTGCCGCCGTCCAGCCGGTATACCGTAGCGGTGGTACCAGGGCTTGCGGTGAGGACGACTTCGACGGACCCCGCCGACGTTACGGCGCCCCGGACCTCCTGGATCGCCGCGAGCGGTATGCGCCGCCGCAGACCGTCCTGCGTCAGCTGGACCGCCCCACCGTCGAGCCAAACGCTCCCGTCCCGCCCGCGCACGGCAACGGACGGTACGGAACTCCCGGCATCCTGGCCCACGTTCACCCCCGGTCAGCACTCATGGCGCACTGTACCTGGGGCCCTCCACCACGGTCCTGCTCGTCCCGAATGCCTGGTGACGGCGACCCGCTGTTCACACGATGTTGAAGCCTCTGTCGGCGTCGTATATGTCGACCTCGACAATGACCACGGCGGATGGGGTCACAAGGTAGGCCACCATGAGGCCGTCGGCCCAGGTCGAGCGGGTCGCGTCATCGTCTCTGCAGGCGAGGTGAGTGTGTGGGCCTTGTGGATCGCCGGCGATCCGGTCGACGACGTGCAGCAGCTTCTTCCGATCGTCGGCTGGGAGGTAGTCGCGGAATCGCCCTGCCTGCTCGGTGAAATGAACACATCGCTTCATCGTGGGGGAGTCTAGGGCGGTCAGCTCGCTGCCGGAGCTGCGGATCGGAGATGTGGGGTCCTGGATTGGCTCGGGTCTTGCGTACGGGGACGGTCGGCCGTTCTTCAGGTACGTCGTGACGCAGAATGGCTTCACCGAGTCGATCGCGCAGCGGGACCAGTCCAACTCGCTGCGGGAGCCGAGCTCGTCCAGGACCAGGCGGTGGAGCTTGGCCCAAGCCCTGGCTTTCTTCCACTCGGAACAGCGCCGATGAGCCGTCACCCCCGACGGCCCGAATGACACCGACGGCAACCTCTGCCACATACAGCCGGATCGCCACACAACCGCACGCGACCAATTGGCCCGTCCGCAGACGGATCTGACCGTGGAGGTGGCCAAACTCGGTCGCCGAGCCAAATGTGCACGGCACGGGAGCCTGCTCTGTGGCCAGCTCGTAGTAGCCCATCGGACCCGCTCCCAAGCCACCCGCATTCGAGCGCGCGGCCGGTCCACTTGAGATGACCTCTTGGAGGAGTCCGTGCTCGAGGGCAGGGCCCCGGCGGGTGTCGGGCCTGCGCAGGGGAGAAGGGGCGGCACCTACCGCCGTCAGGACTCGGCGGCGGACACCTGGCAAGCCAACTCGGTGGCCAGGCGACGCATGACCGTGCGGTTGGCGTGCCGCATCGTGGCCCGTACGACGGGGGCCAGCAGTCGGTCGGCGAGCGGGGCGCGTACCCACGTGTACGTGAACGAGACGCGGGCCCCGCCGGTGGGCAGCGGCTCGATGGCGTACGTGCCGCGGCCCTGCCGCCGGCCGGCCGCGCTGACGTTGCGCTCGACGATGCGCCGAGGGGCCTCGGCCTCGACGACATCGATGGTGACGTCGGTCTTCGTGCCGCCCAGCGCGGCGGTGACCGTGGCGCACGATCCGATGCCCCTGGCGGGGCCGGTGTAGCGCCAGTTGGTCAGGTAGTGGTCGGTGAACCGCTCGTGGTTCGCCATGACGTCGAGGAAACCGTAGACCTGCTCGGGAGTCTGAGACACGTCGATCGACACGGTGACAGGCTTCATATACCACACGGTACATGCGGCATGTACCGATTGGTACAGTCGCGACGTGGTGACCATGGACGACTCGCAACCCGAGGGCGAGGCCGAGCAAGGCGCGCACGGGGCTCGGCGCGCACAACTGGTGGACGCGGCTGTCGATCACGTCGCGGCCCACGGCATCGCAAACCTGAGCCTGCGCAGGCTGGGTGCTGCGATCGGTGTCAGTCATCGCATGCTGATCCACTACTTCGGCTCCAAGGAACAGTTGCTCGTCGAGATCGTCCGGACCTCGGAGCGGCGCCAGCGCGAGGTGCTGTCCCGGCTCCGCCTGGAGCCCGGTCTCTCGCCCGCCGATGTCTCGCGGCTGCTGTGGCGGCAGCTCACGGACCCTCGGCTGGCCGGTCAGGAGCGGCTCTTCTTCGAGATCTGCGGGCACGCGCTGCGCGGCCGCCCCGAGGCCGTCCCGGTCCTCGAAGGGCTGGTGACGGACTGGCTGGAGCCGCTCGTGGCCGCCGAGGTCGGGGCGGGGGCGGACCCTGCCCTGGCCCGGAACCGGGCCAGGCTGGGACTCGCCACCGTCCGCGGCCTGCTGCTGGACCTGCTCGCCACGGGTGACCGCGCCGGCGTCGACGCGGCGATGGAGGAGTTCCTCCGGTTGTACTACGGCTCGGGGTGACGAGTCACCGATCAGGCGTACCGGCGGCTGGGCCAGACGTTGTACCACCGTCCTGACGACGGTCCCGGAGCTACACATACGCCTCGACCTGCCTGGCCGACTTTCGGAGACACGTACGAATTGTCTGGAGGAGGACCATCCCGCGAGGTCCTGCGGGTGCGGACCTCTCCCGCCTCGGTGCCGACGTCCGCGTCGGCATCGGCTCGACCATCACTGTCGCCGCCGCCTCCGCGCAGATCAACGCCCCCGGCGGCGTGCTCGCCACGCCCCCGCCCACCACGCTGCAACGCCTGCTGGGCGGCCGCCGGCGGCACGGCCGTCTGGACGCCGCCGCCCCTCCAGCGCGGGCGTCCGACCGGCCTCACGCTGAAGGGCTGCTCCAGGGGGCGGCGAGTGGTAGGACGCGGTGTGCTGCTGGTGGTGCGGTTGAGTTACGGTGCCGTATATGCGGACCGAGGACCCGATCATCCAGCCCCTGCTGCGGATTCGGGATGTGGCGGCGCGTGGGGCCCTGTACGGGCTGGCCGCCGTGCCCTTGCTCGGGGTGGCCTCCCTGTTCGTCGGCGACCACAACGACCGCAGGACGTTCCTCGGTGTGGTCGGATTGCTGGCCGCCTTCCTCGTCGGGGTGGGGATCCTTCTTGGCCTCTTCTTCTGGTGGGCCTGCCGGCCAGACATCCGCCGCTGCCGCGATTGGCACACCGTCACCGGCCAGGGCGGACCCATCACGGTCGCAGCCCCGGTCCTGCTACGGGTCGGCGTCTCGGCACTCGTGCTGCTCCCCGGAGCCTTCGGCCTGCACTTCCTCGTAGAGGGCGCCGAGTACGGCAGCTGGCTGTACGGCCGTTGAGTCACACGCGACCGGGCGCGGGCGCTTCGGAGACGTGGCCATGAAGGGGACGTTGGTGGGGGAGAGACCGGTGCTGGCAGCCGTGAGTTAGGAGGGTTGCAGGACGCCGCTCCATGCCATCGCGATCCCCGTCAGCCCAGCACCGCAGAGTCGTCTGTCGCGGGCTGGATCCACCTGACAACCACAGCTATCAGGCCTGGTTACACAGGAAACAGCCTTCCCAATACGGGAGTCCGCTGAGGACACGGTGACGCGTACACGACGCCATAGCCACGTCCGGTCCCGGGAAGTGTTGGTAGGGGCTGCTGCTGGTCGGCGGGGTGAAGTATTCCACCATGATCCTGAATTGATCCAGGTGGTCATGCACGCGGGTCGGGTGGTAGCCCAACTCGCCCCAGCGATGCCCGCTCGCTGCGAGAGCCGTGGCGCGTAGTACGAAGTCCTTGGAGCGAGCGCGCTCGGACTCGTTGGAGCCCCAGTCGATTTCCTCCAGGTGGAAGCCGACCGCACCACGGCCCATCACGTTCTGGTCCTGCAAGATCAGTAGCGCCGCAAAGCGAAAGTCCCAGGCTTGGGATGCAAGATCGGACGCAGCGAGCATCAGCACCTCGACAAACGCCTGGGTACCGCCGTTGGACAGATCCAGCTCTCGGTCTCCACCAGAGAAGATGTTCGCCACTTGATCACCGTACCGTCGGGCTAAGCCCCTCCTTCGATGGCCTCGAATGGGAAGCACTCGTGTGCAGCAGCTGGTACGGCGGCGGTCCGGAAGCCGGTTAGGGGTGTCGTGGAGTGTCCCGGTGCCGTGGGGCGGGGTTTGTCCCCCCTGCGGTGCCGGCGCTTTCCTCTGCCGTGTC
>NZ_LGEA01000068.1 GCF_001280065.1 Streptomyces sp. NRRL B-1140 | reverse complement strand
CAGTCCCTGCACGGCGACGCGCACCAGGTTGACCTCGGGCTGCTGGGCGGTCAGCTGCACCCCGGCCGTCTGGGTGTGGAAGCGCAGCATCAGCGACTTGTGGTTCTTCGCGCCGAACTCCTCGTGCATCACCCGGGCCCAGATCCGGCGCGCCGCACGGAACTTGGCCACCTCCTCCAGGATCGTCGTGCGGGCGACGAAGAAGAACGACAGGCGGGGCGCGA
>NZ_LGEA01000067.1 GCF_001280065.1 Streptomyces sp. NRRL B-1140 | reverse complement strand
CTACTCGGCACGATCCAGGATGGATCAGGCGCTAGTACTGCCCTTCGGGGCGTGGAACGCTGATCTGGTCAACTGATCGTGTCGGGCACGCTGTTGGGTATCTGAGGGTACGGCCGAAAGGCTGCCTTCAGTTGCCGGCCCCAGTGCACTCGGACCGTAAGGGTTCGGGGTGATGGGTGGCTGGTCGTTGTTTGAGAACTGCACAGTGGACGCGAGCATCTGTGGC
>NZ_LGEA01000066.1 GCF_001280065.1 Streptomyces sp. NRRL B-1140 | reverse complement strand
GGTGGAGCCGCTGAACCAAGCGGTTAGTAGGTGAGTGATGGGGTGACGCAGGAAGGTAGTCCATCCCGGGCGGTGGTTGTCCCGGGGTAAGGGTGTAGGCCGTGATCCAGGCAAATCCGGATCACATAAGGCTGAGACCTGATGCCGAGCCGATTGTGGTGAAGTGGATGATCCTATGCTGTCGAGAAAAGCCTCTAGCGAGTTTCATGGCGGCCCGTACCCTAAACCGA
>NZ_LGEA01000065.1 GCF_001280065.1 Streptomyces sp. NRRL B-1140 | reverse complement strand
GGTGGAGCCGCTGAACCAAGCGGTTAGTAGGTGAGTGATGGGGTGACGCAGGAAGGTAGTCCATCCCGGGCGGTGGTTGTCCCGGGGTAAGGGTGTAGGACGTCAGGTAGGCAAATCCGCCTGACACGTGTCTGAGACCTGATGCCGAGCCGATTGTGGTGAAGTGGATGATCCTATGCTGTCGAGAAAAGCCTCTAGCGAGTTTCATGGCGGCCCGTACCCTAAACCGA
>NZ_LGEA01000064.1 GCF_001280065.1 Streptomyces sp. NRRL B-1140 | reverse complement strand
GATCATGTACTTCTCCATCAGATCCCACGCGCCGTTGAACTTCGACCAGTCACCCGTGACCTTGCCGTACATGGCCTGCAGCCACAGGAGGTAGCTGTAGGTCTCGGAGGTGGTCTCGTGGCCGTGGTCCGGTGCTTCGACGATCAGCGTCTCGACCGAGTGGTAGGGGATGCCCTCGGGAGAGAAGTAGCCGTTCGCCGGGTTGGTGATCTTCCCGTAGAGCTCCAGGAAACGG
>NZ_LGEA01000063.1 GCF_001280065.1 Streptomyces sp. NRRL B-1140 | reverse complement strand
GATCATGTACTTCTCCATCAGATCCCACGCGCCGTTGAACTTCGACCAGTCACCCGTGACCTTGCCGTACATGGCCTGCAGCCACAGGAGGTAGCTGTACGCCTCCGAGGTGGTCTCGTGGCCGTGGTCCGGCGCCTCGACGATCAGCGTCTCGACCGAGTGGTAGGGGATGCCCTCGGGAGAGAAGTAGCCGTTCGCCGGGTTGGTGATCTTCCCGTAGAGCTCCAGGAAACGG
>NZ_LGEA01000062.1 GCF_001280065.1 Streptomyces sp. NRRL B-1140 | reverse complement strand
CCAGGGTCAGGCGGTGCCGCTGGCGGCCACCGCGGCGGCCGCGGACAACGCCACGATCAGCAAGGTGGAGTTCTACGACGACACCAAGCTGCTGGGCACCGACACCAGCGCGCCCTACGCGCTGAACGTCTCCGACCTTGCCGTGGGCGGTCATTCGCTGGTGGCGAAGGCCTACGACAGCATGGGCGCCTCCGCGGACTCCACGCCGGTCGGCATCACCGTCTCCTCCGGCCCGACC
>NZ_LGEA01000061.1 GCF_001280065.1 Streptomyces sp. NRRL B-1140 | reverse complement strand
CCAGGGTCAGGCGGTGCCGCTGGCGGCCACCGCGGCGGCCGCGGACAACGCCACGATCAGCAAGGTGGAGTTCTACGACGACACCAAGCTGCTGGGCACGGACACCAGCGCGCCCTACGCGCTGTCCGTCTCCGATCTGGCCGTGGGCGGTCATTCGCTGGTGGCGAAGGCCTACGACAGCATGGGCGCCTCCGCGGACTCCACGCCGGTCGGCATCACCGTCTCCTCCGGCCCGACC
>NZ_LGEA01000060.1 GCF_001280065.1 Streptomyces sp. NRRL B-1140 | reverse complement strand
AGCTGTCGAAGGTGGGACTGGCGATTGGGACGAAGTCGTAACAAGGTAGCCGTACCGGAAGGTGCGGCTGGATCACCTCCTTTCTAAGGAGCACTTCTAAGCCGGTCCTTCGGGGCTGGTTCAGAGGCCAGCATGCGAGCGAACGTCTCGCACTGGTTGCTCATGGGTGGAACGTTGACTACTCGGCACGATCCAGGATGGATCAGGCGCTAGTACTGCCCTTCGGGGCGTGGAACGCTGATCTGGTCAAC
>NZ_LGEA01000059.1 GCF_001280065.1 Streptomyces sp. NRRL B-1140 | reverse complement strand
CTACTCGGCACGATCCAGGATGGATCAGGCGCTAGTACTGCCCTTCGGGGCGTGGAACGCTGATCTGGTCAACTGATCGTGTCGGGCACGCTGTTGGGTGTCTGAGGGAATGAACTTTCCTCAGTTGCCGGCCCCAGTGCACTCGCCCAGTAGGGCGGGGTGATGGGTGGCTGGTCGTTGTTTGAGAACTGCACAGTGGACGCGAGCATCTGTGGCCAAGTTTTTAAGGGCGCACGGTGGATGCCTTGGCACCA
>NZ_LGEA01000058.1 GCF_001280065.1 Streptomyces sp. NRRL B-1140 | reverse complement strand
CCACGGAACCGGTCCCCCACCCGGCATCGCTCCCCGACGGCGGCCCGCCCCCCTGCCGGCCGCCGTCGCCGCCCGGCGAGCCCCCGTACCGCCCGCCGCCGGGGCCTCCCCAAGTCCGCCCCCGCGCATGCGCCCCGCTCACGCGGCGTGCACCCGGAAGTCGCCGTCGTCGCCGAGTTCGTACACGAACCCGGTGTCGACCTCGTAGTACCAGCCGTGCAGCCGCAGCCGTCCCGAGTCGAGGCGCTGCCGCACCGCGGGGTGACTGCGCAGTGCCGCCAACTGGTTGACGACGTTGCCCTGGGAGACCTCCGGCAGGGACGGGTCGTCCGGCGCGGTCCGCAGTACGGAGGTCAGTTCGGGGCGGGCGATGCGCAGCCAGGCGTCCACACCGGGCAGCGCCGACAGGTCGTCGCCGGACTTCAGCGCACCCATCGCACCGCAGTGTGAGTGACCGCACACGACGATGTCCTGAACCCCGAGCACCTCCAGTGCGTACTCGATGGTGGCCGCCTCGCCACTGGCCCCGGGCCGTCCGTAGGGCGGCACGATATTGCCCGCGTTCCGAAGCTCGAATATTTCCCCGGGTCGTGCGCCCGTGATCAGCGCGGGGACGACCCGCGAGTCCGAGCAGGTGATGAACAATGCCTCCGGATATTGCCCTTCAGCCAGTTGCCGAAATTCGCCGCTGTCGAAATCGGCACGCGTCCTGAACGCACGGGCACGGTCCAGCAAAGCTTTCAACGCACACTCCTGAACTGGGAGTTCATCCGATGCGTCCCACCGTAGACCGCCTACCTACAGCGGAAGGTTAAGCAAAGCACAGAGCCCGGACAGCAATTGAACATTCTTTGCCCTCATTCCCAGACGGAGTGTCTTCTTGTAGCGTGTGAACTCCGCGGCAGGGAATGCGAATTCACGCTGCCCGGATTCATGCCGGTTTCACGGAGAGACAGGACGTATGGGCCTACGAGTGCTGCTCATCGAAGACGACGAGACGATCGCCGAGCCGCTCACCGAAGGGCTCGGCCACTTCGGGCTGACGGTCGACCACGTCGCCACCGGGACGGACGGCCTGAGAGGCCCGTACAACGACGTCGTCCTGCTCGACCTGGGGCTGCCGGACATGGACGGCATCGACGTCTGCCGCGGCATCCGGCAGGTCTCGGACGTCCCCATCGTCATCCTCAGCGCACGCGGCGAGGAGGCCGACCGCGTCCTGGGGCTGGAGCTGGGCGCCGACGACTACCTGGCGAAACCTTTCAGCGTGCGCGAACTGGTCGCCCGGGTCCGTGCGGTGACCCGCCGCGCGCACCGCACCCATCAGGTGTTCACCGAGGCCGCCGGCCTTGCTCCGGGCACGCGGGGCACCCCCGAGCCGCCGCCGTACGAGCCGGCCCCGGCGCCCGCCCACGAGCCGGCCACGGCGCTGTCCTACGAACCCCCCGCGACCGCCTCGCACGATCCCGCCCCCGACCCGCCGCACGACCCGGGCCCGCTGGTCGTGGACCGCCGTACCCGTCAGGTCTGGGTCGGCGACGCCCCCGTCCTGCTCACACCCAAGGAGTTCGACCTGCTGGCGCTGCTCAGCGAGGACCCGGGCGCCGTCTACTCACGGCAGCAGATCCTCGACCGGGTCTGGGACCCGCACTACGACGGCCCGACCAAGACCCTGGACGTCCATGTGGCCGCGCTGCGCCGCAAGCTGGGGCACCCGGCGTGGATCAGGACGCTGCGGGGCGTCGGCTTCCGGCTGTCGGTGCACACGGGGCCGACCGCGCAGGTGGCCTCTCCGTGACCCGCCGGCTGCTGCTCAGCTACCTCAGCCTCGCCGCGCTGGTGCTGCTCTGCCTGGAGATCCCGCTGGGCTTCGTCTACTCGCGCGGTGAGCGGGAGCGGGTCGTCAACGCGGCGAAGGACGAGGCCGAGTCGGTCTCGGCGTACGCCGCGCTGTCCCTGGCGGCGGGACGGGCCGAGCGGGACCTGCCCACCCGGGTGGCGCACTGCGCGGAGCGCATCGGCGGGAAGGTGGTGATCGTCGACGCCTCGGGCGCGCCGCTCGCCACCTCGCACCCGGTGGACGTCCGGGCCACCGGCGACCTGGCCGCGCGGCCGGGCATCGCGGCCGCGCTGCGGGGCACGGCGACGGTGGACGTCCGTACCTCCACGATCGGCGGGGTCGAGTATCTGTCCGTGGCCGCGCCGGTCGGCCAGGAGGCGCGGCCGGCGGGGGCGGTGTGGCTGACGGTACCCACCCGGACGGTGCACGAGCGGGTCCACCATGTGTGGCTGCTGCTGGTGCTGGGCGGACTGGCCGTGCTGACGGCGGTCGCCGTGGTGGGCTTCGCCTTCGCCCGCTGGGCGGGCCGCCCGATCCGCGAACTGGAGCAGGCCACGCACGACCTGGCCGAGGGCGGCCGGTTCGCGCCGGTGACGATCACGAAGGGCCCGCCGGAAGTCCGCTCGCTGGCCGCCGCGTTCAACCGCACCGCCGCCCGGCTCGCCCATCTGCTGTCGTCCCAGCGGGCGTTCGCCGGCGAGGCCTCGCACCAGCTCAAGACACCCCTGGCCGCGCTGCGGCTGCGCCTGGAGAACCTGGAGCCGCACATCGCCGCGCGGGGCCGGGGCAGCCTCACCGCGGCCGTCACGGAGACGGACAGGCTGGCCCGGATGGTCGAGCAGTTGCTGGCCATGGCCCGGCTGGAGGAGCACGCCGCCATTTCCGCCACGGTCGACCTGGGCACGGTCTGCGCGGAGCGGCACCGGACGTGGCAGCCCCTGTTCGCGCGGGAGGGCGTGTCCCTCGTGCTCTTCGCGGGGAGCGTGGGGCCGGTGCTGGCGGTGCCGGGGGCCGTCGAACAGATCATGGACAACCTGCTGTCCAACGCTTTGCGGGCGTCCCCGGCGGGCAGCACCGTCACGATCGAGCTGCGGCTGCAGGCCCCGCAGCGGCGGGCGTTGCGCGACAGCAGGCCCCGCTGGGTCGACCTGCACGTCACCGACGAGGGCCCGGGCATGACGGAGGAGCAGCGGACCCGCGCCTTCGACCGTTTCTGGCGTGCCCCGGGCGCCCCCAAGGGCGGTACGGGACTGGGCCTCGCCCTGGTGCAGCGCCTCGCCCATGCCAGCGGCGGCGAGGCGGTCCTGCGCGCGGCGGCGACCGGGGGCCTGGACGTGGTGATCCGGCTGCCGTCCGCCCGACCGCCGGGCGAGACCGGTGTCGGCCCGGGCGCCGACCGCCCGAGAAGGCCGAAAAGGGAGGCACCGGCACTGCCGGCTTAAGTACGAGGTGACGCCCCCGTTCCGCTCGTGAACGGGGGCGCGTGCGCCCCCTGAGCCCGACCCGCCGGTGACCATCGGCGGGTCCGGCCGTTCCACCGGTTGGGCAGTTCGCAGCGGGCTGTCCAGCCGACGGAAGGAACACCACCGTGGACACGACCGTGCCCGTCCCGGACGCGCCGGGTGTGCTGCCCCGTGCCGAGTGGGTCAAGACACTGCCGCAGACCATCGTCGCGTCCTGCGTCCTGCTCCTCGACGCCGAGGACCGGATCCTGCTGCTGCGCTACGCCCCGGGCCTGCCCGCCGCGGGGCTCTGGGGGCTGCCGGGCGGCATGCTCGACCACGGCGAGGACCCCGTCGGGGCCGCGCGCCGGGAGCTGCACGAGGAGACCGGGATCACCCTGGAGGAGGACCTGCGCTTCCTCGGGTACGACCACCGGGCCGATGTGCTCAGGACGGGGCCGGTGATCGACTTCTACTTCCACGGTGGCCGGCTCCCGGCCGGGCAGCCCGTCCGGCGCAGCACGGAGCACGACCAGCACGGCCTCTTCGCCCTCGCCGAGCTGGAGTCCACCCCGCTGGCGACGGGGCTGCCCACCCTCACCGCGCTGCTGGAGGCTGCCCGGACCGGCAGCGTCGTGTGCCTGCGGGAAGGGCTCCCCGGCTAGACGAACGTCTTCCGGCGGGCGAGGGGGTCCCCGGGCAGGCGGGCACGCCGAAGGGGCGGCACCTCCGCACAGGTGCCGCCCCTTCGTCTCGTGCTCCGGAGCCGCCGCGATCGGTGAGGGTCGGGGACCGCCGACGGCTCCGGGTTTTTGCGTGGCCCCGCACGGGCCACGGGTCTAGCGGTGGTCGCTGCCCTGCGACTGGACCGCCGCCCGGCCCGCTTCCAGGCGGGCCACCGGGATGCGGAACGGGGAGCAGGAGACGTAGTCGAGTCCGACCTCGTGGAAGAAGTGGACCGACTCCGGGTCGCCGCCGTGCTCGCCGCACACGCCGAGCTTGAGGTCGGGGCGGGTCTCGCGGCCGGCCTTGGCGGCCAGCTTCACGAGCGAGCCGACGCCGTCCTTGTCGATCGTCTCGAACGGGGAGACACCGAAGATGCCCTTCTCCAGGTACGCGGTGAAGAACGAGGCCTCCACGTCGTCCCGGGAGAAGCCCCACACCGTCTGGGTGAGGTCGTTCGTGCCGAAGGAGAAGAACTGCGCGGCCTCGGCGATCTGACCGGCGGTCAGCGCGGCGCGCGGCAGCTCGATCATCGTGCCGATGGACAGCTTCAGCTGCGCGCCCGAGGCCGCCTCCACCTCGGCGATGACCTTGTCGGCCTCCTCGCGCACGATCTCCAGCTCCTGGACCGTGCCCACGAGCGGGATCATGATCTCGGCGCGCGGGTCGCCCTTGGCGGCCTTGCGCTCTGCCGCGGCCTCGGCGATCGCCCGGACCTGCATGGTGAACAGGCCGGGGATGACCAGGCCGAGGCGGACACCGCGCAGACCCAGCATCGGGTTCTGCTCGTGCAGGCGGTGGACCGCCTGGAGCAGCCGCAGCTCGTTCTCGTGCGGCTCCTGGCGGGACTCGGCGAGCGCGACACGCACCGAGAGCTCGGTGATGTCCGGGAGGAACTCGTGCAGCGGCGGGTCCAGGAGGCGGATGGTGACCGGCAGGCCGTCCATCGACTCGAAGAGCTGGACGAAGTCCTGCTTCTGCAGCGGCAGCAGCTGCTTGAGGGACTCCTCGCGCTCGGTGTCCGTGTCGGCCAGGATCAGCCGCTCCACCAGCTCGCGCCGGTCGCCGAGGAACATGTGCTCGGTGCGGCACAGGCCGATGCCCTGGGCGCCGAAGCGGCGGGCGCGCAGCGCGTCCTCGGCGTTGTCGGCGTTGGCCCGGACGCGCAGGCGGCGCTTGCGGTCGGCGAAGGCCATCATCCGGTGGACGGCCTCGACCAGCTCGTCGGCGTCGTCGGCGCCCGGGTGCATCCGGCCCTCGAAGTACTCCACGACCGGCGACGGAACGACCGGCACCTCACCGAGGTAGACCTTGCCGGAGGAGCCGTCGATGGAGACGACGTCGCCCTCCTCGACGACGTGCCCGCCGGGGACGGTCATCCGGCGGCGCTTGGTGTCGACCTCCAGCTCCTCGGCGCCGCAGACACAGGTCTTGCCCATGCCGCGCGCGACCACGGCCGCGTGGGAGGTCTTGCCGCCGCGGGAGGTCAGGATGCCCTCGGCGGCGATCATGCCGTCCAGGTCGTCGGGGTTGGTCTCGCGGCGGATCAGGATGACCTTCTCGCCGGACCGCGACCACTTGACGGCCGTGTAGGAGTCGAAGACGGCCTTGCCGACGGCCGCGCCCGGAGAGGCGGCGATGCCGCGCCCGACCTGCTCGACCTTCGCGCTCTCGTCGAAGCGCGGGAACATCAGCTGCGCGAGCTGGGCGCCGTTGACGCGGGTGAGCGCCTCGGCCTCGTCGATCAGGCCTTGGTCCACCAGCTGGGTCGCGATGCGGAAGGCCGCGCCCGCGGTGCGCTTGCCGACGCGGGTCTGGAGCATCCAGAGCACACCGCGCTCGATGGTGAACTCGATGTCGCAGAGATCCTTGTAGTGGTTCTCCAGCGTCTCCATGATCTGCATCAGCTGGTCGTACGACTTCTTGTCGATCTGCTCCAGCTCCGCGAGCGGCACGGTGTTGCGGATGCCCGCGACGACGTCCTCGCCCTGCGCGTTCTGGAGGTAGTCGCCGTAGACGCCCTGGTGGCCGGAGGCGGGGTCGCGGGTGAAGGCGACGCCGGTGCCGGAGTCGGGGCCGAGGTTGCCGAAGACCATGGAGCAGACGTTGACCGCGGTGCCGAGGTCGCCGGGGATGCGCTCCTGGCGGCGGTAGAGCTTGGCGCGGTCGGTGTTCCAGGAGTCGAAGACCGCGTGGATGGCGAGGTCCATCTGCTCGCGCGGGTCCTGCGGGAAGTCCCGGCCGGCCTCGGTCTTGACGATCTTCTTGAACTTGGTGACGAGCTTCTTGAGGTCGGCCGCCTCCAGCTCGGTGTCGACCGTGACCTTCTTGGCCGCCTTGGCCGCGTCCAGCGCGTCCTCGAACAGCTCGCCGTCGACGCCCAGGACGGTCTTGCCGAACATCTGGATGAGGCGGCGGTAGGAGTCCCACGCGAACCGGTCGTCGCCGGCCTGCTTGGCCAGGCCCTGCACCGACTTGTCGGAGAGGCCGATGTTGAGGACGGTGTCCATCATGCCGGGCATGGAGAACTTGGCGCCCGAGCGCACCGACACCAGCAGCGGGTCGTCGGCCTGGCCGAGCTTCTTGCCCATGCGGGCCTCGAGCGCGTCGAGGTGTGAGGTCACCTCGTCACGCAGTGCCGCCGGCTCCTCGCCGCTGTCGAGGTAGACCTTGCAGGCCTCGGTGGTGATGGTGAAGCCGGGAGGGACCGGAAGGCCCAGGTTCGTCATCTCCGCGAGGTTCGCGCCCTTGCCACCGAGGAGGTCCTTGAGGTCCTTGTTGCCCTCGGTGAAGTCGTAGACGAACTTCACGCCCTCAACGCTCGCGGCCTGCTCGGCTACCGGGAGATCTTTGTTTTCCGACACGGGTCTCGACTCCTCGAGGACGCGGTGGCTGCCCTGACGGGCAGGAACATACCCAGATCAAAGGCGTCTGGGTACGTCCACTTGTGCGTCATGCGCCTGTAACCACTCGTCCGCCAGCGGATCGAAAGTCAAGGCTGAGCAAGCGATCGCAGCCGCATGTTTTCACTTCTTGAACGCAAGAGCCTTCCAGGAGCCCTTTAGGCGCTCATGTGAGCGGAGTTTCCGCACATGTGAGTTCGCTCGATGAACGATCAAACGGTGGCACTCAGTGCCACCCCTTGGAGAAGTGCAGCCGCTCATGATCCGCTCATCTGAGCGCAATCCTTATCAGGGGTGGCGAGAATCACGCTGCCACAAGCGCCGGGATTTCACCATGCGGACGTGTCTCGGGACCGGAAACGCGGCCGTCACACCCCCAGCGCGCGCAGCCGCTCCTCGGCCCGCTCGGGCGCGTAGAGGTGCTCCACGACCATCGCACCGGCTCCGACCAGCGCGGCCCGCTCGCCCAGCCGTGCGGTCACGACCTCCAGGTGTGCGGTGGAGCGGGGCAGCGCCCGCTGGTACAGCAGTTCGCGCACGCCTGTCAGGAAGGCGGTTCCGGCCAGATCCCCGGCGATCATCAGGACACCGGGATTGAGCAGCGTCACGACAGTGGCGAGGACGTCCCCGACCCGGCGCCCGGCCTCCTGGGCGAGCCCGACCGCCTCCGGGTGCCCGGCCGCCAGCAGATCCCGGACGTCCGAGCCGGACGCCGCCGGCGCCCCGGCCTCCGCGAGCCGCCGGGCCACGGCGCCGCCGCTCGCGACGGCGGCCAGACAGCCGTAGGAACCGCACCGGCACAGCGCTCCGGCGCCCTCCGGCACCCGGATGTGCCCGATGTCGCCGGCGCCGCCGTCGATGCCGCGGAACACCGAGCCGTCCACGACGACCCCGGCGCCGATGCCCGTGGAGACCTTGACCAGCACGAAGGCGGAACAGTCGGGGTAGGCGGTGCGCTGTTCGCCGTACGCCATGAGGTTGGCGTCGTTGTCCACCAGCACCGGCACCCCGGCGGTGCCCGCGTGCTCGGTGAGCGCCCGGGACAGCCGGTCCCTTATGTCGTAGCCGTCCCAGCCGGGCATGATCGGCGGCTGGACGACGCGGCCGGTCTCGGTGTCGACCGGGCCGGGCACCGCGAGCCCGACCCCGCAGACCGCCTCCGCCCCGTGCCCGGTCTTCTCCAGCAGCCCGGCGAACCAGCGGCCGAGTTCACCGAGGACGGCGTCCGGTCCGTCCTCGACGACGAGGGTGCCGGAGTGCTCGGCGAGGATCTCGCCGCTCAGCGTCAGCAGCGCCGCCCGGGCGTGCCGGGTGTCGAGGTCGGCGGCCAGGACCACAGCGTGCTCGTCGTCGAACTCCAGGGTGATGGAGGGCCGCCCGCCCAACGGAGAGTCCACCGGCCCCCCGGCGCCCTCACGCAGCCAGCCCGCGCGGAAGAGCCGGTCCAGCCGCTGCCCGACGGTGGCCCGGGACAGTCCGGTCGCCTGCTGCAGCGCACCCCGGGTCACGGCGCGGCGGCTGCGCACCAGTTCGAGCAGATCGCCGGCGCTCGCCTGGCCCGCCCCTCGTCCGGTTCTCCCGGGCCGTCCGGTCATGTACACCCCCTTGTGTTTCCCAAGCCTGCATTACATATTGGGTTTTGCGTGTTAAATAGACGTAACCCTACGGTAGCTCCTGCCGATCCCGGCCAGGAGTACGTCTTTGGGAGAGCCCCGAGTGGATCGCATCGCCCAGCTCACCACGCGTCCCGCGGGGCGCCCGATCGCATACGACCCGGCCGCCGCGCCGCCTTCCCTGCACGTCAGAGCCGCACAGGTGCTGGAGGGCAACTGGACGGGCAGGTCCACCGTGCCCTCGCGCGGCCTGTATCCGCACCAGTGGTCGTGGGACTCGGCGTTCATCGCGATCGGCCTCCGGCACCTCTCACCGTTACGGGCCCAGACGGAACTGGAGACGCTGCTGGCGGCCCAGTGGGCGGACGGGCGCGTCCCGCACATCGTCTTCAACCCCTCCGTCCCCCTCGACGCGTACTTCCCGAGCCCCGACTTCTGGCGTTCGTCGACCGCCGGGCGCGCCGCCGGCGCCCCACGCACCGTACAGACCTCCGGGATCGTGCAGCCGCCCGTCCACGCCCTGGCCGCGTGGCTGGTGCACCTCGCCGACCCGGGCCTGTCCAGGGCGCGCGGCTTCCTCACCCGGGCGTACCCCCGGCTCGCCGCCTGGCACGACTACCTCCTGCACCGTCGCGACCTCGGCGGGGGCGGGCTGGTGTCCGTCGTGCACCCCTGGGAACAGGGTATGGACAACAGCCCCTGCTGGGACCGCCCGTTGTCCCGCGTCACCCCCGCCCCGGCCGGCTCCTTCCGCCGCGCCGACCTCGACCACGGCGCCCCCGAGGACCGGCCGACGGATCTGGACTACGGACGGTACGTGCGGCTGGCCGCCGACTACCGGGACCGGGGATACGCCGACGGCCCCGGCGACTTCGCCGTGGAGGACCCGGCGTTCAACGCGCTGCTCGCCGCCTCCGAGTACGCCCTGGCCCACATCGCCGACGAGCTGGGCGTGACCGGATCGGCCCGGCGCACCCGAGCGGAGCGCCTGACGTCGGCCCTGGTGGAACGGCTGTGGGAACCGGCGGCGGGCATGTTCCTGTGCCGGGACGTACACGAAGGGGAGCTGATCCCCGAGCGCGGTGTCTCCGGGCTCGTCCCCCTGTTGCTCCCGGCCCTGCCGCGCGATCTCGCGGCCACCCTGGTCCGCACGGCCTGCGGTCCGCACTTCGGCCTGGGCGGCACGACCCGCCTGGTCCCGAGCTACGACCTGCTCGGCGAGGCCTTCGACCCGCACCGCTACTGGCGCGGCCCGGCCTGGTTCAACACCAACTGGCTGCTGGAGCGGGGCTTGCGGCTGCACGGTGAGCGCGGCCGGGCCGACGCCCTGCGCAGGGGCATGCTGCACACCGCCGGCGCCTCCGGCTTCGCGGAGTACGTCGACCCCTACACGGCACAGGCCTGCGGCGTCACCGGCTTCGGCTGGACCGCCGCGCTCACGCTCGACCTGCTGCACGACCGGCCCGCACGGGGCAGGAACGGCCTCACGGCGATCAAGGGAGAGGACCGGGGATGACGGACCGGCATCATCTGCTCGTGCACGGCCGGACGTTCGCCGCCGTCGGCGATCGCGGCGACATCAGCGGCTACCGGGGCGGCAGCGCCCCGGACGGCCTGTTCGTACGGGACGCCCGGCATCTGAGCCGGTGGCAGCTCACCGTCGACGGGGCGGTACCCGACACGCTGACCCCGGTGGCCGACGGGGACACCGCGCGCTGCGTGCTCGTCCCACGCGGCGGCCGTGACGAACCGCCCGCCTGCACGCTCTTCCGCGAACAGGCCGTCGGGGACTCCGCCTTCGTGGAGTCGCTGCGCGTCACCAGCAACCGTCCGGTGCCCACGACCGTCCGTCTCGCGGTCACCGCCGACGCCGACTTCACCGACCAGTTCGAGCTGCGCTCCGACCACCGCACCTACACCAAGCCCGGCGCCGTCCGCTCCCGCCACGTGCTCGCGCACGGCGTGGAGTTCGTCTACCGGCGCGGCGAATGGCGTTCCGTCACGACGGTGACGGCCGAGCCGCGGCCGGACGCCGTGGAGGAGACCGGCACCGGCGCGCGTCGCCTGGTGTGGACCCTGGACCTCGAACCGCACGGCACGGCCGAGCTGGCCCTGCGGGTCATGGCCCGCCCGCACGGTGACCGGCGCGCCCTGCGCGTGCCCCGCTCCCCCGCCGCCGCCCACGAGCAACTGCGCGCCCGCGAGGAGGAGTTCGTCCGGGACCTGGTCTTCCCGGCCGGCTGGCCCGAGCTGGCCGCCGCCTGCACCCGGGGCCTCGCCGACCTCGCCGCCCTCCAGGTCCCGGCGACCGGCCCGGACGGCGAGAACGTGCGCGTCCCGGCCGCCGGCGCCCCCTGGTTCCTGACGCTGCTGGGCCGGGACGCCCTGCTGACCTCGCTGTTCGCCCTGCCCTACCGGCCGCATCTGGCCGCCGCCACCCTGCCCGCGCTGGCCGCGACCCAGGCCACCGGGACCAGCGCCGACGAGATCGCCCAGCCCGGCAAGATCGTGCACGAGGTGCGGCACGGCGAACTGGCCCACTTCGGCCAGGTTCCCTACGGCCGCTACTACGGCTCGGTCGACGCCACCCCGCTCTTCCTCGTGCTGCTCGGCGCGTACACCGAGCACACCGGCGACACCGGCCCGGCCCGCCGCCTCGAAGCCCACGCCCGGGCCGCGATCACCTGGATGCTCGACCACGGCGGCCTGACCTCGCGCGGCTACCTCGTCTACCGCGCCGACCAGGGCGGCCTCGCCAACCAGAACTGGAAGGACTCCCCCGGCGCCATCTGCTCCGCCGAAGGCACCCGCCCGCACGGGCCGGTGACGGCGGCGGGCGCCCAGGGCTACGCCTACGACGCCCTGCGCCGCACGGCGGGCCTCGCCCGCACGGTGTGGCAGGACACCACGTACGCGCATCTGCTGGAGCAGGCGGCCGGTGACCTGCGCGACCGTTTCCAGCGGGACTTCTGGATGCCGGAGCACTCCTTCCCGGCCCTCGCGCTCGACGGCCGGGGCAAGCAGGTCGACGCGCTCGCCTCCGACGCCGGGCACCTGCTGTGGTCGGGCCTGCTGGACAAGGAGTACGGCGAACTCGTCGGCCGGCGACTCCTCGAACCGGACTTCTTCTCCGGCTGGGGCGTGCGCACCCTGGCCGCCGGCCAGCCGGCCTACCACCCGCTCTCCTACCACCGCGGCTCGGTCTGGCCCCACGACAACGCGCTGATCGCCCTGGGCCTGGCCCGCTACGGGCTGCACGACGAGGCCCGCGCGATCGCGCACGGCCTGGTCGACGCGGCGGGCGCGACCGGCCACCGGCTCCCGGAGGTCCTCGCGGGCTACGGCCGTGACACGCACCCGGAGCCGGTGCCCTACCCGCACGCGTGTGTGCGGGAATCCCGTTCGGCATCGGCCCCGTTGGCGCTGCTCACTGCGGTCGGGGTGGTCTGAGGGCCGGTTGGCCCGCCGTTTGCCGGGTGTTTGCCGAGCGCTGGCCCGGCGGGCTGAACACACCTGGTGGACGCACCGTACGCAACGGTGGCGGACCCGTACCCCCACCCGGGTCCGCCACCACGCCGGTTCCGTACGGGAAGGACCTCCGGGTGCCTGTCTTCACACGCTTCAGCGAGTCACCGCAGCCGGGTGACGGCGTTTCCGAGGCCGAGGTCGGCAAGACGGAGGGTGGGGACGGCGGAGAGGACGACGGAGCGCAGGCGGCAACGCCCGATCCCGCCCCGGCCGCCTCACGCTTCACCCACCTGCGTACCTGGCGCACTCACCACCCCCGGGCCGCCCGCGCCCTGAACCTGGCCACCACCGCCCTCGCCGCCGTCCTGGTCGTGGGCGCCCTGCTCCTGCCCAACACGCTCCCCGCCCTCAAGGCGGCCGGCTTCGCGCGGATCCCGGCGGAGGCGGTCCTCGGGGCCGTCGTCGTCCTGGCGTTGCCCCGTCGGCCCCGGCTCGCGGCGGCGGTGCTGTACGGGCTCGGTCTCACCGCCCTCACCACGGTGAACCTGCTCGACATGGGGTTCAACGAGTACCTGGGCCGGGGCTTCAACGCCGCGCTCGACTGGGACCTGCTGCCCGACGCGCAGGCGTACGTCGAGGACACGCTGGGCGCGGGTGTGGCGACCGCCGCCGCCGTCGGCGCGGTGGTGCTCGTGCTGCTCGTGGCGGCCGTCATGGTCGCGGCGTCGGTCCGGCTCGCCGAGGTGCTCGCACGCCACCGGGTGCGGGCGTCCAAGGGCGCCCTGATCGCCGGCACCGCCTGGGTCGCCTGCTCCGCGCTGGGCCTGACCCTGTTCGGCGGACCGATCGCCTCCGAGCGCGGGGCCGGTGCCCTCAAAGTGCACGCGCAGCGGACGGTGGAGTCCCTGCGGGACGAGGCGGCGTTCGTGGAGGAGTCGAAGGCGGACACCTTCGGCAACACACCGCCCGGCGAGCTGCTCCCCGACCTGCGCGGCAAGGACGTGATCTTCACGTTCATCGAGAGCTACGGCCGCAGCGCGATCGAGGACCCGATCATGGCCCCCGGCGTCGACCGCACCCTGGACTCGAGCACCGGGGCCCTGAAGAAGGCCGGCTTCGACGCCCGCAGCGGCTGGCTGACCTCGGCGACGTACGGCGGCAGCAGCTGGCTCGGCCACTCCACGACCATGTCCGGCCTGTGGATCGACAACCAGCGGCGCTATCGCACGGTCAGCGCCGGCGACCACCTCACCCTCACCAAGGCATTCCGGAAGACCGGCGCCTGGGACACGGTCGGCGTCATGCCGGGGGTGCAGAAGGGCTGGCCGGAGGAGAAGTGGTACGGCCTCGACAAGGTCTACGACGCCTTCGACCTCGGCTACCAGGGCCCGAAGTTCAGCTGGTCGACCATGCCGGACCAGTACGCGCTGGAGGCTTTCCAGCGGCGGGTGCACGGCAAGAAGCGCGACAAGCCGCTGATGTCGTTCGTCATCCTGACCTCCAGTCATCAGCCCTGGGCCCCCATCCCGAAGACGGTCGGCTGGGACGAGCTCGGCGACGGCTCGGTCTTCGACGCGATCCAGAAGGCCGGCAACAAGGCGGCGGACGTCATCACCGACACCACCAAGTCCCGCGAGGAGTACGGCAAGTCCATCCAGTACTCGGTCACCAGCCTCACCCAGTGGCTGGAGCGCTACGGCACCGACGACACCGTCCTGGTCTTCCTCGGCGACCACCAGCCCATCGCCCGGGTCAGCGGGAACCACGCCTCCCGGGACGTGCCGGTGTCGATCGTCGCGAAGGACCCGAAGGTCCTGGACAAGGTCGCCGACTGGAAGTGGACGCAGGGGCTGAGGCCGGACCACGACGCGCCCGTGTGGAGGATGAGCTCCTTCCGGGACCGCTTCCTGAAGGCGTTCGGCTCCACCCCGCACCCCTCCAGGGGCTGATTCAGCCGCCGGACGTGTCCAGCTCGGCGTCCTCGCCGACCCCGGCGCAGTCGTAGGGGTCCTTCAGCCAGCCGTCCGGCAGCACCACCCGGTTGTTGCCGGACGTACGGCCCCGGGGCCCGTCGGCGCCGGCGGGCCAGGGCTGGCCGAGGTCCAGCTCGTCCAGCCCGGCGCGCAGCTCCTCCAGGGACGAGGTGATCGCGAGGCGCTTGCGCATCTCGGAGCCGACCGCGAAGCCCTTCAGGTACCAGGCGACGTGCTTGCGGAAGTCGACGACGCCCTTGGTCTCGTCGCCGATCCACTCGCCGAGCAGCGTGGCGTGCCGGACCATGACGTCGGCGACCTCGCGCAGGGCGGGGCGGGCGATGTCCTCGGTGCGGCCCTCGAAGGCGGCCACCAGGTCCGCGAACAGCCACGGCCGTCCCAGGCAGCCACGGCCGACGACCACGCCGTCGCAGCCGGTCTCGCGCACCATCCGCAGGGCGTCCCCGGCGGACCAGATGTCGCCGTTGCCGAGCACCGGGATCTCCGGCACGTGCTCCTTCAGCCGGGCGATGGCCTCCCAGTCGGCGGTGCCGCCGTAGTGCTGGGCGGCGGTGCGGCCGTGCAGGGCGATGGCGGTGACGCCCTCCTCGACGGCGATCCGGCCGGCGTCGAGGAAGGTGATGTGGTCGTCGTCGATGCCCTTGCGCATCTTCATCGTCACGGGCAGGTCGCCCGCGCCGCTGACGGCTTCGCGCAGGATGGCCCGCAGCAGGTTCCGCTTGTAGGGCAGCGCGGAGCCGCCGCCCTTGCGTGTGACCTTCGGCACGGGGCAGCCGAAGTTCAGGTCGATGTGGTCGGCGAGGTCCTCCTCCGCGATCATGCGGACGGCCTTGCCGACGGTCGCGGGGTCCACGCCGTACAGCTGGATCGAACGCGGCGTCTCCGTCGCGTCGAAGTGGATCAGCTGCATGGTCTTCTCGTTGCGTTCGACCAGCGCCCGGGTGGTGATCATTTCGCTGACGAACAGGCCCTTGCCGCCGCTGAACTCTCTGCACAGGGTGCGGAAGGGCGCATTGGTGATCCCGGCCATGGGGGCCAGGACGACGGGCGGCTGGACGGTGTGCGGGCCGATCTGGAGGGGCGTGGACATGCCTCCATTGTGCCGTGCAATGAGAAGGCAAAATTCGTTAGTTAGCCACACTATCGAAATCGGCGTACGATGGACCGCATGCCCGAGCTCAGCCCCCGCCGCCGCATGCTGGTGCTCGCGATCTGCTGCATGAGCCTGCTGATCGTGAGCCTCGACAACACGGTCCTGAACGTGGCCCTGCCCTCCATGCAGCAGGACCTGCACGCGAGCACATCGGGCCTGCAGTGGACCATCGACGCCTACACCCTGGTCCTCGCCTCGCTGCTGATGCTCGCGGGCTCCACGGCCGACCGGGTCGGCCGCAAGCGGGTCTTCATGGCGGGTCTGGTCGTCTTCACGATCGGCTCGGTGCTGTGTTCGCTCGCGCCGAACCTGGAGGCGCTGGTGGCGTTCCGGATGGTGCAGGCGGTGGGCGGCTCGATGCTGAACCCGGTCGCCATGTCGATCATCACCAACACCTTCACCGATCCGCGCGAGCGGGCCCGGGCGATCGGCGTCTGGGGCGGGGTCGTCGGCATATCGATGGCCGCCGGTCCGCTGGTCGGGGGCCTCCTCGTCGACTCCGTCGGCTGGCGCTCCATCTTCTGGATCAACCTGCCGGTGGGCCTGGCGGCCCTGCTGCTCACCCTGCGCTTCGTCCCCGAGTCCCGCGCCCCTCGCGCCCGCCGCCCCGATCCCGTCGGGCAGGTGCTGGTGATCGCGCTGTTCGGCTCGCTGACGTACGCGATCATCGAGGCGCCGAGCACGCCGTTCCGCTCCCTCGCCCCGCTCGCCGCGCTCGCCCTGGCCGCCTTCGCCGGGCTCCTCCTCTACGAGCCGCGCCGCAAGGAACCGCTGATCGACCTGCGCTTCTTCCGCTCGGCGCCGTTCAGCGGAGCGACCGTCATCGCCGTCAGCGCCTTCGCCGCGCTCGGCGGTTTCCTGTTCCTCTCGACGCTGTACCTGCAGAACGTGCGGGGACTGACCGCCCTGGAGGCGGGTCTGTGGATGCTGCCGATGGCCGTCCCGACCTTCCTGTGCGCGCCTCTGTCGGGCCGCCTGGTGGGCACGCGCGGCCCCCGACTCCCCCTGCTGATCGCGGGCTTCGCCATGACGACGAGCGGTGTCCTGTTCGCCGCGTTCGAGGCGGAGACATCGAACGTCGCGCTCCTCGCCGGCTACGTCCTCTTCGGCGTCGGCTTCGGGTTCGTCAACGCGCCCATCACCAACACGGCCGTCTCCGGCATGCCCCGTGCCCAGGCGGGCGTCGCGGCGGCGGTCGCCTCCACGAGCCGCCAGCTCGGGCAGACGCTGGGGGTGGCCGTCGTGGGCGCGGTGCTCGCCTCGGGCGTCGGCGCGTCGCCGTACCGGGAGACGTTCGTGTCCGCGGCGCGGCCCGGGTGGTGGATCCTCGCGGTGTGCGGCTTCGCGGTGCTGGCACTGGGCGCGGTGACGAACGGACGGTGGGCGAGGGGCACAGCCGAACGGACCGCCGCCAGGCTGGAGTCGGCGCAGGAGCGGGACACCGCCGGGGTCCGTGTCTGAGCCGACGGCGGCCCTCACGGCCGGTGCGCCTTCCGGTCGTCCGCGTCAGGACGCCCTTCGGTAGGTGACCCAACGGCCGGGGGCACCACCGCGTCGCACGGTCGGCGGCCGGCCGCGGAGAAGCGGTCATGTGCCGGTGTGAACGGCCTGCCGGTCCACGGCGATCGCCCGCAGCTCCTCCAGCCGGCCGCGTGACTCCGCGTCCGCCGGGACATAGGTGACGATCCGCGGACCCGCGCCCGGCGTCAGCCACAGGTCCGTGTGGTCGACGGTGATGCGGCCCACGTGGCGGTTGCGGAACTCCTTGCGTTTGGTGCGGTGGGCGACCACCTCGTGACGGTCCCAGGCCCGGCGGAACTCGGGGGACTCCGTGTGCAGCCGGTTGAGGAGCATCTTCCAGGCCGGTTCGGCGAGATGGCCGGCCATCGTCGCGCGGAAGCGGGCCGCCATGAGGCGCTGGGTCTCCTCCAGGTGCACGATCGAGGACTGCCACTCGGGGTGGGTGTAGGAGAGGAGGATGCAGTTGCGGTCCTCGGGCGGAACCGCGTCCAGGTCGCACAGCAGCAGCCCGTACGTGCGGTTGTGGGCGAGGATGTCGTACCGGCTGTTCTGCAGGCACGCCGGGAACGGCTCGACCTGCTCCAACAGCGCCCGCATCGCCGGTGTGACCGAGGGGCAGGTGGTCGCCGGGGCCGGATCGGCCGCCCCGGCGAGCTGGAAGAGGTGCGCGCGTTCGCTCGGGTCGAGCAGCAGGGCGCGGGCCAGCGCGTCGAGGACCTGGACGGAGACCTGGATGTCCCGGGCCTGCTCCAGCCACGTGTACCAGGTGACGCCCACCGCGGAGAGCTGGGCGACCTCCTCGCGGCGCAGTCCGGGTGTGCGGCGCCGGGCACCCCGGGGCAGACCCACCTGCTCGGGGGCGATCCGCTCACGGCGGCTGCGCAGGAAGGCCGCCAGCTCGTGCCGGCGCACGTCGGCGTCCCGGGTCGGGGGCGGCACCTCGGGGCCGCGGGCCGTCGTCTCCTGCGCCATGGTCGTCATGCCTCCCAGCATGCCCCCCGCCCGGACCCTGTTCCAGGTGGTGCCACTACCAGGATAAGGACACTCTGGTACCACCTTGTGGGAGGTCGCAGGCTCGTGATCGTGACCACTGAATCCCTCGCTCCCCGTCCTGTCCGTTCACCCACCGGCCCTGCCCCCGCCACCGTGCCCGCGCTGGGCGGCCTCGGGCTGTTCACGGTGCTTCTGGGAGCCGCCCTCCCTCTCATCGACTTCTTCATCGTCAACGTCGCCCTGCCCACCATCGGCTCCGACCTCGCCGCGAGCGAGTCGGTGCTCGAACTCGTCGTCTCCGGTTACGGGGTGTCGTACGCCGTCCTGCTGGTGCTCGGAGGCAGACTCGGCGATCTGTTCGGGCGGCGGCGGCTGTTCCTCGCCGGGATGGCCGCCTTCGGGCTGACCTCGCTGGCGTGCGGACTGGCGCCCGGAGCCTGGTCGCTGGTCGCGGCCCGGGTCGCGCAGGGCGCGTCGGCCGCCGCGATGCTGCCGCAGGTGCTCGCCACCATCCAGGCGACCACGACCGGCCCCCGGCGGGCGAAGGCCATGAGCCTGTACGGCGCGACCGCGGGTCTGGCGATGGTCGCCGGGCAGATCCTCGGCGGGGTCCTGGTGGCCGCCGACATCGCGGGGACGGGCTGGCGGTCGGTCTTCCTGGTCAATGTTCCGGTCGTGCTCGCCGGGCTGGCGCCGGCCGTCCGTGCCGTCCCCGAGACCAGGTCGCCGCGGCCCGAGCCGGTCGACGTCCCGGGCACGTTCCTCCTCGCGGCCTCGCTCCTCACGCTGCTCGTCCCGCTGACCGAGGGCCGGGCGGCGGGCTGGCCGCTGTGGACCTGGCTGTCGCTGGCGGCGTTTCCCCTCGTGGCGGCGGCGTTCTACGCGGTGGAGCGACGGGCCGACCGCGCGGGCCGTACACCGCTGGTGCCGCCGAGCCTGTTCGCGCTCACCTCGCTGCGCCGCGGACTGCTGCTGGTGCTGCCCTTCTCGATCGGCTTCAGCGGCTTCATGTTCGTGATAGCGGTGGCGTTGCAGCAGGGCGCCGGGCTGGGCCCGGTCGCCGCGGGTCTGGCACTCGCGCCGCTGGCGGTGGCGTTCTTCGTGTTCTCGCTGCTGGGCCCGCGCCTGGTCGCCCGGTACGGCACGCGGGTGGTGACGGCCGGTGCCGTCCTCCAGGGGATCGGCCTGACCCTGATGGCGCTGGCCGCCTGGTGGTTCTGGCCGCACGTGGGCTTCGTCGAACTGCTTCCGGGCGGGGTGGTCGCCGGTGCCGGACAGGCGCTTCAACTCCCCGTCATCTACCGGGTGATCCTCTCCGAGGTGCCGCCCGTCCGCGCCGGTGTCGGCAGCGGCGTGATGATCACCACCCAGCAGTCGGCGCTGGCCCTCGGTGTGGCGACCCTGGGCACGCTGTTCCTGTCCTTGGTCCCGGGGGTGGGCATGCGGGACGCCCTGGTCGCGACTCTGCTGGTGCAGATCTGCGGTGTCGTGCTGACCGGCCTGTTGAGCCTGCGGCTGCCCCGCACGGTGAACTGAGCTCTCTCACGGCCTGATAACGGGCTTGCGGGGAAACCCCGTTGATGTCGGTCGTGCTGCACACTCCTTGCTGCGAGCAGGCCGGGACGGCGGATTTCTCGACGCGGGAGGCGTCATGACACAGATCGACACGAGCAAGGTCAGCCGGTGGGACCAGCACGGCCGGGAGCACGTGGTGCGGGTGCAGCGGACGGGTGTGCAGCGCACGATCAGATGCGACACGTGCGGCTGGCGCAGAGGCGCCCAGTTCCTGCCCTGGCTGAAGGCGGAGGAGCATCTGCTGGAAGCGCACCAGGCCACCGTGGATCCGACGGCGGCATAGGGGGCGCGGCGGCGGGGCCGGCGCGGGCCGCTGACGCGCCGGGGACTACGGTGCTCGCCGCAGCCCCTGCACGAGCAGGTCGACGACCGCCGCGAAGTCGGCCTCGGTGCCCGGCTCCTCCCACTCCCTCGCGTAACAGGGGTCGTGGAAGCGGCCCGTGGCCTGGAAGACCGCGCGGGCCGAGGCCTCCGGGTCGGTGGCGGCGAAGTCACCGGCCTCGACGCCGGCCTGGATGATGCGGGTCAGCTGCGTCTCCAGGTCGGTGATGTGCTCGCCCACCGCCGAGCCGTTCTCGTCGGTGAGGACCATGTACGTGGCGAACAGTTCCGGGTCCTCGCCCGCCTTGCGGCGCTTGGCGGCGAACAGCGCGGCGAGCCAGTCCCGCAGCCGGTCCTCGGGGACACGGTCGGCGGCGACGATCCCCGACAGCTGCCCGGAGGTGCGGTCCAGCCAGCGCTTGGTGACCGCCTCGCGCAGGGCCGCCTTCGTCCTGAAGTGGCGGTAGACGCTGCCATGGCTGACACCGAGCGCACGCGCCACATCCACCACGGTGGCCTTGGCCGGGCCGTGACGGCGCAGCACCTCCTCGGTCGCCTCGAGGATGCGCTCGGCGGTCAGAGTCTCGCTGGTCGGTGCCATGCCCTGACCGTACCCGCAGCCGGGTTCAGCTCTCGAGGTGTGCCATCTGGGCCGCCGGGTAGCGGTCGCCCGCGGCGGCACCGGCCGGCACGGCCTCCTCGATCGCGGCCAGGTCGGCCGGCTCCAGCGTCACCTCCAGCGCGCCCAGCGCCTCCGTGAGCCGGTCGCGGCGGCGGGCGCCGACCAGGGGCACGATGTCCTCACCCCGGGAGAGCACCCAGGCGATCGCGATCTGCGCGACGCTGACGCCCTTCTGCTCGGCGATCTTCCGCAGGGCCTCGACGAGGTTCAGGTTGTGCCGGAGGTTGTCGCCCTGGAAGCGCGGCGACATCGCCCGGAAGTCGCCCGCGCCGAGCTGCCGGTCCGCGGTGAAGTGGCCGGAGATGAGGCCGCGGGAGAGCACACCGTACGCCGTGATGCCGATGCCCAGTTCGCGGACGGTGGGCAGGACCTCGTCCTCGATGCCGCGGGATATGAGGGAGTACTCGATCTGGAGGTCGGACACGGGAGCGGTGGCCGCAGCCCGGCGGATCGTCGCGGCGCCGACCTCGCTGAGGCCGATGTGCCGCACATAGCCCTTCTCGACGAGGTCCGCTATCGCGCCGACCGTCTCCTCGATCGGCACGTCAGGGTCGAGGCGGGCGATGCGGTAGACGTCGATGTGGTCGACGCCGAGCCGCTGGAGGGAGTAGGCGGCGAAGCTCTTCACCGCGGCGGGACGGCCGTCGTATCCGAGCCAGCTGCCGTCCGGGCCGCGCAGAGCGCCGAACTTGACGCTGACGAGGGCCTGTTCGCGCCGGGCCGCGGGGGCGGTGCGCAGGGCCTCGCCGATCAGCATCTCGTTGTGACCCATGGCGTAGAAGTCGCCGGTGTCGAGCAGGGTGACGCCGGCTTCCAGGGCCGCGTGGACGGTCGCGATGGACTCGGTCCGGTCCGCCTCGCCGTACAGGGCGGACATGCCCATGCAGCCGAGGCCGAGGGCGGAGACCTGTGGGCCTGTGGTTCCGAGGGGTCGGGTTCGCATCGTCATGCCCCCACCTTGCCATGACAGATGACAGATTTCAATATCTGTCAGTCGATACTTGTCACCCCACCGGTCCTACCGCGCCGTGAGCGCCAGCTTCGCCCCCAGCGCCACGAAGGACCCCGCGAAGCCCCGCCGCAGCCAGGCCGTCACCCGCGGCCGGCCCACCACGTGCCGGCGCACCGACGCGGCCAGCACCCCGTAGCCCGCGAACACGGCGAAGGTCGCGAGCATGAAGAACCCGCCGAGTCCCGCCATCCGCAGCACCGCGTGCGGCTCCCCCGGGCTCACGAACTGCGGCAGGAACGCGAAGAAGAAGATCGTCAGCTTCGGGTTGAGGATGTTGACCAGCACGCCGCGCACGATCACCCGCCGCTCCGACACCTCAGGGGGCGCCTCCTTGCCCGCTTCCACCACGAGCGCCTCCTTGTCCCGTGCCGTCGCCCACGCCATGTACAGCAGGTAGGCGACGCCCGCGTACTTCAGCACCTGGAAGGCGGTCGCGCTCGCGTGCAGCAACGCGGCGGCGCCGGTGACGGTGGCCAGCAGATGCGGCACGGTCCCGAGCGTGCAGCCCACGGCCGCGACGACCCCGGCGCGGCGCCCCCGGGACAGCGCGGCGGCCAGGGTGTAGACGACGCCGGTGCCCGGTGTGGCGACGACGACAACGGTGGTCAGCAAGAACGCGATGCTCATGGCGTCACCCTGACTCCGCCCGGCCCGGGAGAACAGGACCGATCGGCGTCGGCGCTCCAGGACCAATCCTGCGCGCGGACCGGGAGTCTCAAGGCTCACCACCACTCCAGGGAACTCAACAGCCCCACCGTTCGACACCGTTCACATGAGCTCCGACAATGGAAGTGCCGGTGAGCGGTCTCCCCGGCGGCGCCCGCCATCGGCCGCGCGGAACTCCTGCGCCGCCCGAGGGAGCGCGCCATGACGATCCGTATCGCCACCTTCAACACGGAGAACCTCTTCCGCCGCCCGAAGGTCTTCCGCCTGCCGGACGACAAGGAGCGCCGCGAGATCCTCGACGACTACGCCGAGCTGGTGTCCCTGCTGGAGAAGAAGACCTACGACGACGTCACCAAGGTCCGCATCGCCGAACTGCTGAAGAAGCACCGTGTGCACGATTCCCGCAAGGACAGGCCGTTCTTCATCAACGAGACGCGCGGCAAGGACACGCTGTTCGACACGACAGGCAGCGGCGACAACATCAAGTTCACGATCGTCGCCAAGGGCCGCCGCGCGTGGACCGGCTGGGTGGAACTGGTCCGTGACGACCTGGACTGGGAGGTCGTGTACAACACCGGCCGGGTGATCGCCGAGATCGACGCCGACATCCTGCTCACGGTGGAGGTGGAGGACCGCACGACCCTGCGCCGGTTCAACGAGCAGGTGCTGGGCGCCGATCTGAACAAGACGCCGTACCCCTACGACATGGTGATCGACGGCAACGACCCGCGCGGCATCGACGTCGGGATCCTCAGCCGCCACCCGATCACGTCCATGAGGTCCCACGTCTTCGACGCCGACCCCGATCGCCCGGGCAAGCACCTCTTCAGCCGGGACTGCCCCGAGTACGAGATCCAGATCGGCGGGCCGCCGCTGTGGCTGCTCGGCAACCACCTCAAGAGCCAGAGCGACGACAACCCGGAGCTGCGCATCGCGCAGGCCCGGCGGGTGGCGTCGATCTACCAGGCCGCCCTGGAACGCTCCCCGCACGTCATCGTGGCAGGCGACCTCAACGACGAACCCTCCAGCGAGGCGATCCGTGCCCTGCTGGGCACGGGTCTGCGGGACGTGATGAGCCACCCGGGGTACCGGGGCACCCCGGGCACCCACGGGACGGGCAAGACCGAGAGCCAGAAGCTGGACTATCTGATGCTGCCGCCACCGCTCTGGGACCAGGTGCAGCACGTGGAGGTCGAGCGGCGCGGTGTCTGGGCGCCCTCGACAATCAAGTCCTTCGACTCGGTCACCTCGAAGTGGAACCGCGCCTCGGACCACGCTGCCGTCTACGTGGACCTGGATCTGTGAAGCCGCCGGAACGCACCGGTGCCGGGCCCCTCCGAGGAGGAACCCGGCACCGCTGTGCGAGAAAGGGCGATCAGCAGCCGATCAGACGGGCCGCCAGGTAGCCCTCGATCTGGTCGAGGGAGACGCGCTCCTGCTTCATCGAGTCGCGCTCGCGGACGGTGACGGCGTTGTCCTCGAGCGTGTCGAAGTCGACGGTCACGCAGAACGGCGTGCCGATCTCGTCCTGGCGGCGGTAGCGGCGGCCGATGGCACCGGCGTCGTCGAACTCGATGTTCCAGTTCTGCCGGAGCGCCTGGGCCAGGCCCTTGGCCTTCGGGGACAGCTCCGGGTTGCGGGACAGCGGCAGCACCGCGACCTTCACCGGGGCGAGGCGGTGGTCGAGGCGCAGCACCGTGCGCTTCTCCATCTTGCCCTTGGCGTTGGGGGCCTCGTCCTCGATGTAGGCGTCCAGCAGGAACGCCAGCATCGCGCGGCCGACACCGGCCGCGGGCTCGATGACGTACGGAGTCCAGCGCTCGCCGGCCTCCTGGTCGAAGTAGGTGAGGTCCTGGCCGGAGGCCTTGGAGTGGGCGCCGAGGTCGTAGTCGGTGCGGTTGGCCACGCCCTCCAGCTCACCCCACTCGCTGCCGCCGAACTGGAAGCGGTACTCGATGTCGGCGGTGCGCTTGGAGTAGTGGGAGAGCTTCTCCTTCGGGTGCTCGTACCACCGCATGTTCTCCTCGCGCAGGCCCAGGCCGGTGTACCAGTTCCAGCGCTGCTCCATCCAGTACTCCTGCCACTTCTCGTCCTCGCCCGGCTTGACGAAGAACTCCATCTCCATCTGCTCGAACTCGCGGGTGCGGAAGATGAAGTTGCCGGGCGTGATCTCGTTGCGGAAGGACTTGCCCATCTGGGCGATGCCGAACGGCGGCTTGCGGCGCGAGGTGGTCTGCACCTGCGAGAAGTTGGTGAAGATGCCCTGGGCGGTCTCGGGACGCAGGTAGGCGACGGAGCCGGAGTCCTGCGTCGGGCCGAGGTGGGTGGACAGCAGACCCGAGAACTGCTTGGGCTCGGTGAACTGGCCCTTGTTGCCGCAGTTGGGGCAGTTGACGTCGGCCAGGCCGTTCTCCGGGGCGCGGCCCTTCTTCTCCTCGTACGCCTCCTCCAGGTGGTCCGCGCGGAACCGCTTGTGGCAGGAGGTGCACTCGGTCAGCGGGTCCGTGAAGGTGGCGACGTGACCGGAGGCGACCCAGACCTCGGGGGCCAGGATCACGGACGAGTCGATACCCACGACGTCCTCGCGCGACGTCACCATGTAGCGCCACCACTGGCGCTTGAGGTTCTCCTTGAGCTCGACACCCAGGGGGCCGTAGTCCCAAGCGGCGCGCTGACCGCCGTAGATCTCACTGCAGGGGAATACGAAGCCACGGCGCTTGCTCAGGCTGACGATGGTGTCGATCTTCTCGGCGGCCACGGTGCTCTCTTCATTACGACGACGGGCGACGGAGCGAGTTGCTTCCAGCGAATGCTTCAGGTTACCGGCGGGGACGCCCCCTCAATCAAATCGCTCCCCCTCCGGGGACCTCAAGGCCCTGCTCGGGCGGTTTGTTGACAACGGTTTCCATATTTGTTGAAAATGAGTGTCATGAACGTACGACGACGCCTCATACCCGCCGCCGCGGCCGCCTCTCTCGGCCTCGGCGCCCTGACCGCCTGCTCCAGCGACAGCGCGGCCTCGGGCAACACGGACAAGTTCGACGTCGTCGCGTCGTTCTACCCGATGGCGTTCCTCGCCCAGCAGATCGGCGGCGACCACGCGAACGTCACCAGTCTGACCGAGCCCGGCCAGGAGCCGCACGACCTGGAGATCAGCACCCAGCAGCGCGCGCAGCTCGAGGAGGCCGACGCGGCGCTCTATCTCAAGGGCCTCCAGCCCGCCGTCGACGAGGCCGTCGGCCAGACCGGCATCAAGACCAGGATCGACGCGGCCACGCTGACCCACCTCGAGGACCACGGCACCGGCGGCCACAGCCACGAGGGCGAGGAAGGCCACTCCGAGGAGGACGAGCACGGCCGCGACCCGCACGTCTGGCTCGACCCGGTGAAGTACGCCGAGATCGCCCAGGGCGTCGGCAAGGCCTTCGAGAAGGCCGACCCGGACCACGCGGCCGACTACAAGAAGAACACCGAGGCCCTGGTCACGAAGCTGAACGGGCTGAACAGCGAATTCGAGAACGGCCTGAAGGACACGAAGACCAAGGTCTTCTTCACCAACCACGCCGCCTTCGGCTACCTCGCCGAGCGCTACGGCCTCACCCAGGAGGCCATCTCCGGCATCGACCCGGAGAGCGAGCCCAGCGGCGCCCGGGTCCGGGAGCTCCAGCAGGAGGCGAAGGCCGACGGCGTCACCACCGTCTTCTACGAGACACTGGTCTCCGACAAGACCGCGAAGACCCTCGCCCGCGACGCGAACCTGAAGACCGACGTCCTCGACCCGCTCGAGGGCATCACGGACTCCTCCCGCGGCGAGGACTACTTCCAGGTCATGGAATCCAACCTCAAGGCCCTGCAGAAGGCCCTGGGAGCCAAGTGATCGACCCATCGGAGGACGGCATGACCGAGCCCGTCGTATCCCTGCGCGGCGTCCGCGCGGACCTGGGCTCGCGCCCCGTGCTGCGCGGCATCGACCTCACCGTGCACCGCGGCGAGGTCGTCGCGCTGCTCGGCGCGAACGGCTCGGGCAAGTCGACGGCCGTGCGCAGCGTCATCGGGCAGGTGCAGACCGGCGCCGGTGAGATCGAGCTGTTCGGCACGGACCGCAGGCGGTTCCGCGACTGGCACCGGGTGGGCTACGTCCCACAGCGCACCACGGCAGCCGGCGGCGTGCCCGCCACCGTGACCGAGGTGGTCTCCTCCGGCCGCCTGTCCCGGGCCCGCTTCGGCGTGCTGCGCAAGGCCGACCACGCGGCCGTACGACGGGCCCTGGACCTCGTCGGCATGGCGGACCGGGCCAAGGACTCGGTCGACGCCCTCTCCGGCGGTCAGCACCAGCGCGTCCTGATCGCCCGCGCGCTCGCCTCCGAACCCGAGTTGCTGATCATGGACGAGCCGATGGCCGGCGTCGACCTGGCCAGCCAGGAGGTCCTCGCGCACACCCTCACCGAGCAGGTCTCCCAGGGCGCGACCGTGCTGCTCGTGCTGCACGAACTGGGCCCCCTGGAGCCCCTGATCGACCGGGCGGTCGTGCTGCGCGACGGCTGCGTCGTGCATGACGGGCCGCCCCCCAAGGCCGTCGGCCAGCACGCCCTGCCCGGCCACGACCACGTACACCCGCACGCACCCGCGGGCGCCGAACCGATCCGCACGGGACTGCTGAGCTGATGGACTTCCTCGACTACGCCTTCATGCAGCGGGCCCTGCTCGCCGCCGTCCTCGTCGGCATCACCGCCCCCGCGGTCGGCATCTACCTGGTCCAGCGCCGCCAGGCCCTGATGGGCGACGGCATCGGCCACGTCGCGATGACCGGCGTCGGCCTCGGCTTCCTGCTGACCTGGTCCCCGGTGTGGATGGCGACCCTGGTCTCCGTCCTCGGCGCGGTCCTCATGGAGCTGATCCGCTGGTACGGCAAGACCCGCGGCGACATCGCCCTCGCGATGCTGTTCTACGGCGGCATGGCGGGCGGTGTGATGTTCATCAACCTCGCGCCGACGGGCTCCAACGCCAACCTGACGTCGTATCTGTTCGGCTCCCTGTCGACGGTCTCCCCGTCGGACGTCACGGCGATCTGCGTCCTGGCCGCGTTCGTCGTCCTGGTCACCCTCGGCCTGCGGCGGCAGCTGTTCGCGGTCAGCCAGGACGAGGAGTTCGCCCGGGTGACGGGGCTGCCGGTGCGCGTGCTGAACCTGCTGACGGCCGTCACCGCGGCCGTCACCGTGACCGTGGCGATGCGGGTGGTCGGGCTGCTCCTGGTCAGTGCGCTGATGGTGGTGCCCGTCGCGGCCGCCCAGCAGATCGCCCGCAGTTTCGCCGCCACCTTCGTGATCGCCGTGGCCATCGGCGTGAGCGTGACGATCGGCGGCACCGTCACCTCGTACTACCAGGACGTGCCGCCCGGCGCGACGATCGTGCTGCTGACGATCGGCGCGTTCATCGCGCTGACGGCGCTCGCGGCCCCGCTGGCCCGGCGCCGCGCCCGGGCCCGGGCGGCCGCGGACGGCTCGGCCGATCCCGGGGACTGCACGATTCCGGGCAGCCGCCAGGCGGCCGACGAGGTCGGCGTCTGACCGCCCCCACCCCGGGCTGGCACAATGGCCCGGGCAAGGCAGACGTGAGGAGGCAACGGTGACGACCGCTGGACCGTCCGTGAAGGGCCGCGCCACCAAGCAGCGGGCCGCTGTGGCGGCGGCCCTGCAGGAGGTCGACGAGTTCCGCAGCGCGCAGGAACTGCACGACATGCTCAAGCACAAGGGCGACTCGGTCGGGCTCACCACGGTCTACCGCACCCTGCAGTCCCTCGCCGACGCCGGTGAGGTCGACGTCCTGCGCACGGCCGAGGGGGAGTCGGTGTACCGGCGTTGCTCCACCGACGACCATCACCACCACCTCGTGTGCCGTGGTTGCGGGAAGGCCGTCGAGGTGGAGGGACCGGCGGTGGAGAAGTGGGCCGAGTCCATCGCCGCGGAGCACGGGTATGTGAACGTGGCTCATACGGTGGAGATCTTCGGAACGTGCGCCGACTGCGCGGCTGCCTCCGGCGGTTGAGCCGGTTCTCACTCCCCGCCGGGGTGGGTGAGGCTTCTTCTCGGCTGGGGGTGCGTGGGGGTTGTTCGCGCAGTTCCCCGCGCCCCTGAGTCGGTGACCTTGGGCTTCAGTCGAAGCAACGCGGCCCGGCTGCCATCAGGAGGCCGCCGGGCCGCTGCTCGCTACGGCTGCTCGCCCTCCATGGCCAGCAGCTCCTCGTTCGGGATCGCCCCGCCGAAGCGGCGGTCCCGAGAGGCGAACTCCAGGCAGGCCCGCCACAGGTCACGCCGGTCGAAGTCCGGCCACAGCACGTCCTGGAAGACCATCTCGGCGTAGGCGCTCTGCCAGATCAGGTAGTTGGAGGTGCGCTGCTCGCCGCTGGGCCGCAGGAACAGGTCCACATCGGGCATGTCCGGGTAGTACATGTACTTCGCGAAGGTCTTCTCGTTGACCTTGGACGGGTCGAGCCTGCCGCTCTTCACGTCCTCCGCCAGCGCCTGCGCCGCGTCGGCGATCTCGGCCCGTCCGCCGTAGTTCATGCAGAAGTACAGCGTGAGCCTGTCGTTGTCCTTGGTCTGCTCCTGGGCGATCTGGAGCTCCTTGGCGACGGACCGCCACAGCTTCGGCATCCGTCCGACCCAGCGCACGCGGATGCCCAGCTCGTCGAGCTGGTCCCGGGTCTTGCGGATGAAGTCCCGGTTGAAGTTCATCAGGAAGCGCACCTCGTCCGGCGAGCGCTTCCAGTTCTCGGTGGAGAAGGCGTAGAGCGAGATGGCGCCCACGCCCATCTCGATGGCGCCCTGGAGCACGTCCAGCACGCGCTCGGCACCGACCTTGTGCCCCTCGGTCCGGGGCAGCCCCCGGTCCTTGGCCCAGCGGCCGTTGCCGTCCATGACGATCGCCACATGCTGCGGTACGAACTCCCCGGGGATCTTCGGGGGCCGCGCGCCGGACGGGTGCGGCTCCGGCGTCCTGTACTCCCGGCGCTGACGCCCCAGGATCCCGCGTACGGCCATGTGTCTCTCGTCTCCTCGTGCTCGCTTGCTCGGTGCTGCTCGGTTGTGCGGATGCTCGGTCGTGCGCTGCTCGCGCTACTTCTCGACGTAGCGCAGGGAGCGCAGTCCGCGCTCCATGTGCCAGTGCAGGTAGGCGGACACCAGCCCGCTGCCCTCCCGGACGTGGCGTGCCTCGCACGCGTCGGCGGTCTCCCAGTCTCCCGTCAGCAGGGCGGCGAGGAGTTCCAGGGCCTGGGGCGAGGGTACGACGCTGCCGGGGACGCGGCAGTCCGCGCAGACGGAACCGCCCGAGGCGACCGAGAAGAACCGGTTGGGTCCGGGCATGCCGCACTTCGCGCAGTCGGTGAAGCTCGGGGCGTACCCGTTCACGGCGAGGGAGCGGAGCAGGAAGGCGTCGAGCACGAGGTGGGGTGCGTGCTCGCCCCGGGCGAGGGTCCGCAGTCCGCCGACCAGCAGCAGGTACTGCTGCACGGCCGGCTCTCCCTCGTGGTCGGTGAACCGCTCGGCGGTCTCCAGCATGACCGTCCCGGCCGTGTACCTCGCGTAGTCGCTGACGATGCCGCCGCCGTACGGCGCGATGGTCTCGCTCTGGGTGCACAGCGGCAGCCCGCGTCCGACCAGCTCGCTCCCCTTGGCGAAGAACTGCACGTCGACATGGGAGAACGGTTCGAGACGCGCGCCGAACTTCGACTTGGTCCGGCGCACGCCCCGGGCCACCGCGCGTACCCGTCCGTGACCGCGCGTGAGCAGCGTGATGATCCGGTCCGCCTCACCCAGCTTCTGGGTGCGCAGCACGATGCCGTCGTCGCGGAACAGACTCATGGAGCCATTCTGGCAGGGCCGTCACGTCAAGGGACCTCGCCCCTGCTGCGGGCGTTGGCGTACGCGGTCGCCGCGCGCAGCCGCTCGGCCGGGGTGGCGTGCCGGACGGCTCCGGGGTCGGCGTCCCACTCCCTGCCGCCTCCGTACGGCCTCAGCTGCACATAGGGCCCCTCGTGCCCCATCACGATGCCGATCCGGCCGCTGCGGGTGTCCACGACATACGCGCCGACGGGGGGCTTCATCGCCGCACCACCGCGGGCCGCAGGGCGCTGTCCGGGGACGTCCGGCCCGGTACGTCGAGCGGGCAGGGCGCTTTCCGCGCGAGACCCGCCGGGTCAAGTCCCAGTGACGGCCGGATAATTCCGGCGTTGGCGAGTTCTGCCCGCAATTCTTTCACCGCGTCCTCCGCTTCTTCGGCGCGAAGCGCCGAGTGTCGTGCCTCCACCGTGCTCCCCTCTCCTGCGGTTTTTCACTCTTCGCGTCTCCTCGGTGACGCTCGGCGACTACACTCCGGAGGGGTCTGTGTTCTACAACTGCCGGTCAACGCAGAGGGGTTCGGCGCAAGGCGCTGCAAAACGTGGGTGTTTTCGAAAGAATTCAGTCGTGGGAGCGACGGAAGGGCACGAGGAGCCGGAGTGGGGCATGCGCCCCGCACGGCCTGCGGACGTCGAGGCGATAGCGGAACTACGGGCCGTGGTGATGCGCCCGGACCTGGAGCGGCTGGGCCGCTACGACGGACACCGGGTCAGGCAGCGCCTGCGGGACGGCTTCTCCCCGGGGCACACGTGGGTCATCACGTCGGAGGGCGCTTTCGCGGGCAGCGTCTCCCTGCGTCCGTCCGAGAACGGCCACTGGCTGGAGCACTTCTATCTCACCCCGGCGCTGCAGGGCCGGGGCCTGGGCTCGGCGGTCCTGCGCACCCTGCTGAGCACCACGGACGCCTCCGGCGACCTCGTCCGCCTGAACGTCCTCCAGGGCAGCCCGGCCCGCCACCTCTACGAACGCCACGGCTTCACGGTGGAGACCCAGGACCCGGTCGACGTCTTCATGCTGCGACACCCTGCTCCTCAGCGCACAGCCCCGGGCCCGGCGCAGGCCGCGGCGATGACCGAGGAGTCCCGGTAGAACGGGCGGACCCCGGGCCGGAGGAAGGCTCACCCCGCGCCGAAGCCGCGCACGTACCGCCGCTGCCAGGGCGTCTCCACGGCATGCCGGTCGTAGTGCCGCCGGACGTATCCCACCGCCTCCTCCCCCGGCACCCCGTCCAGCACCGCCAGGCAGGCCAGGGCCGTGCCGGTGCGGCCGCGGCCGCCTCCGCAGGCCAGTTCCACCCGCTCCCCGGCGGCCCGTTCCCACACCTCGGCCAGTACCGCTCGGGCTGCCGCCCGGTCCGCGGGGAGACGGAAGTCGGGCCAGCGGATCCAGTCCGACTCCCAGGAGACCTCGGGCGGCCGCCGGCCGAGCAGGTAGACACCGTAGGCGGGACGGGGCGCGCCGGGATCCAGGGAGTGGCGAAGGCCCCGGCCCCGCACCAGCCGGCCCGACGGCAGCCTCAGGACACCGGCGTCACTCTCGCTCCACAGCTCGGTCGTCATGCCCCCATCATGGTCCGCTCCCGCCCTGGACGTGTCATTCCTGATCCGGATCCTCGGCCTGATGCTCGACCTCACCATGCCGGGCTTCTCGGCCGCGTCGGGGCCCGCGCACCGCTTCCGCTGCGACCATCCTGTCCGGGAGGACGAGCCGACCCGCGGCCTCGTCCACCGGCGCACCCCGATGGAGGCTCCATGACCCTCGCCCCGCTGACCGGTGTCATCCCGCCCGTCTGCACGCCGCTGACACCTGACGGCGAGGTGGACGTCGCCTCGCTGCTCTCGCTCGTCGACCATCTGGTGGCGGGCGGGGTGCACGCACTGTTCGTGCTCGGCTCGACCTCGGAGGCGGCGTTCCTCCCCGACCGGCAGCGCAGGCTGGTCGTCGAGTCGGTCACCGGTCATGTGGGCGGGCAACTCCCGGTGCTGGCCGGGGCGATCGACATGACGACGCCCCGGGTCCTGGACCACGTCGCGTCGGTGACGGCGGCGGGCGCGGACGCGGTCGTCGTCACGGCCCCGTTCTACACCCGCACCCATCCCGCGGAGATCGCCCGCCACTTCCGCGCGGTCGCCGCCGCGAGCCCGGTGCCGGTCATCGCCTACGACCTGCCCGTCGCCGTCCACACGAAGCTGTCGGCCGACGTGGTGCTGGAACTCGCCGCCGACGGGGTGGTGGCCGGGCTCAAGGACTCCAGCGGTGACCTGGCCGCCTTCCGCCAGGTGGTGACCGGCGCCCGGGAACGCGGGGCCATCACCGGCTTCAGCGTACTGACGGGGTCCGAGCTGATCGTCGACGCGGCCCTCGCGGTCGGCGCGGACGGAACGGTGCCGGGCCTCGGCAACGTCGACCCGCACGGCTACGTCCGTCTGGACCGGCTGTGCCGCACCGGGGACCGCGACGGGGCCCGTGCCGAACAGGAGCGCCTGTGCGCGTTGTTCGGCATGGTGACGGTCGGAGACCCGGCCCGCATGGGTCCGAACTCCTCGGCGATCGGGGCCTTCAAGGCCGCGCTGCACCTGCGCGGGGTCATCGCCTGCCCGGCGACGGCACAGCCGCAGATCCCGCTGTCCCCCGACGAGGTGGAGCGGGTCGGGCAGCACCTCGCGGCGGCCGGACTGCTCTGAGGGCGGCATCCCCGTCAGACGCTGCCCGGCGTCACGATTCCCGACTCGTACGCCACGATGACCAGTTGCGCCCGGTCCCGTGCCGCCAGCTTGCCCATGATGCGGCTGACGTGTGTCTTCGCGGTGAGCGGGCTCAGGCCGAGCGCGTCGCCGATCTCCGTGTTGGTGAGGCCTCGCGCGACGAGCGCGAGCACCTCCCGCTCCCGCCCGGACAGGCACTCGGGCCCGCCCGTCTCCGGTGCGGACGGGCTGCGCAGGAACCGCTCGATCAGCCGTGCCGTGGGGCCGGGGGACAGCAGGGCCTCGCCGGCGGCGACCGTGCGGACCGCGTCGAGGAGTTCGGCCGGTCTGGTGTCCTTGACCAGGAATCCCGAGGCGCCTGCCCGCAGCGCCTCGACGATGTTCTCGTCGGTGTCGTACGTGGTGAGGACGAGCACCCGTACGTCCGCGAGGTCCTTGTCGGCCGCGATGAGCCGGGTCGCCTCGATGCCGTCCAGGTCGGGCATGCGGATGTCCATCACCACGAGGTCGGGCCGTGCGCAGCGGGCCAGTTCGACGGCCTGCCGGCCGGTGGCGGCCCGGCCGACGACCTCCATGTCCCGGGCCGACTCCACGAGCATCGCGAACGCCTCCCGCACCAGGGTCTGGTCGTCCGCGAGCAGCACCCGTATGGTCATCCGGTTCTCTCCCCCGTCGTGGTCAGCGGCAGGACCGCCCGCACCTCGAATCCGCCCCCGGCGCACGGTCCGGCGTCGAGTGTGCCACCGACGCTGCGGGCCCGCTCCCGCATGCCGACGAGCCCGAAGCCCGGGGTGCCGCCGGGGGCCGGTCCGGTGCCGTCGTCGCGGACCGACAGGTGCAGGGCGTCCTGCCGTTCGTCCAGTTCGACATGGACGGCCGGTTCGGGTCCCGCGTGCCGTACGGCGTTGGTGAGTGCCTCCTGCACGATGCGGTAGGCGGCGGCGCCCACGGCGGGCGGTGCCCGCCGAACGCGTACGGTCTGCTCGACGCGGGCGCCGGCCAGCCGCGCCGCCTCCGCCAGGTCGGGCAGGCCGTCGAGGCCGGGCAGCGGGCCGCGGGCGTCCTGGGGGCCATGCTCGCGCAGCACCTCCAGGGTCGTGCGGAGTTCGCCGCGGGCACTGCGGCAGGTCTCGGCGATGTCGTCGAGGGCCTTGGCCACCGTCTCCCGGTCGAGCCGCTCCGGGTCGGCGGACAGCACGTGGGCGGCGACGGAGGTCTGCACGCCGATCAGGGTGATGCTGTGGGCGAGCAGGTCGTGCAGGTCCCGGGCGATGCGCAGCCGCTCCTCGGCGACGCGTCGCCGGGCCTCCTCCTCGCGGGTGCGTTCGGCGCGTTCGGCCCGCTCCACGATCGAGGCGACGTACTGGCGGTAGACGCGCACGTCGACTCCGCAGAACAGCACGGCTACGACCCAGCCGGACGCCTTCAGCAATCCCAGTGCCTCGTGGGCGCTGATGGTGAGCATCACGCTCACCGCCAAGGCGATGACACCGATGCCGACCAGGACGGTGCGCAGCGGACGGCCGGTGACGGCGACGGTGTAGAGGGCGACGTACGCGGCCTGGGTGGCCGCGGTGTGCGGGTAGCCGAGGAAGTGGTACGGGAAGACACAGGCCACCACGGCGAGCAGGACGAGCACCGGATGGCGGCGGCGCCGCACCAGCGGTACGTGGGAGGCGAGCAGCAGGGTCCAGCCGAGCGCGTCGGGCCTGCGGCCGTCGTCGACCGTGAGCGCGAGGACGGCGGAGAAGCCGGCGACGAGGATGGTGAGGACCGCGTCGTTGCGGAGGGCGTTCGGAGCGGTCAGCGGATCGCGGTTGATCGCGGCCATGATCCGCTCCGCGGGACGCGACCAGGCCGCCGTCGTGGTGGTGGGTGCCTGCACAGGGGTCATCCTCGGCGAGGAAGGCGTCCCTCCGGGAGGGGAGGGAAGCCTTCGGTCGGTCAGGGGGCGTTCGCGGCCACGGGCTCGCGCTCCGGCGGCTCTCCCGTCCGCTCCGGCGCACGGGAGAGCGTGCCCGGCCACCACATCCGCCGCTTGAGCAGCACACTTGCCGTGGTCACCAGATACGTACGCACCAGGAACGTGTCCAGCAACACCCCCACCGCGATGACGAACCCGAGCTCCACCAGCCCCACCATCGGCAACGTCGTCAGCACCGCGAAGGTCGCCGCCAGCACCACCCCCGCCGAAGCGATCACCCCACCGGTCGTCCGCAGCGCGGTAAGCGCCGCCGCGGCCGGTTCCGCCCCGCGCACGGACTCCTCCCGCATGCGGTGCATCAGGAAGATGCCGTAGTCGACACCGAGGGCGACCAGGAACACGAAGGACAGCAGCCCGAGCCCCGGATCGGTCCCGGCGAACCCGAACACCGGCTCGAACACCAGCCCGCCGATGCCGAGCGCGGCGCCCCAGACCGCGACCACCGCCGCCAGCAGCAACAGGGGCGCGACGAGGCTGCGCAACAGCCCCACCAGGATGACGAACACGGCGGCCAGCACCAGCGGCACGATCACCTTCCGGTCCCGCGACTCGCTGTCGGCCAGGTCGATCTGCTGGGCGCTGGGCCCGCCGACGTAGGCGCCCAGCGGGTCGAGCCCGGCCCGCAGCGCCTCGATGGTCCGGGTCTCGGCCGGGGTTTCGGGGGCGGCGGTGGTGAAGACGGCGATCTCGGCCCAGCCCGAGCCGCTGCGGCCGGGAGCCACCTCGGCGACGCCCTCGGTCGTGCGGGCCCGGTCCGCGGCCGCCCCGGCCCGCTCCTCTGGTGCGATGACCGTCACGGGCCGGCTGCTGCGCTCGGGATACTCCTGCGCGAGGGTCCGCATCGCCGTGATGGACTCGGGCCGTTCGGTGAAGGAGTCCTCCTGCTTGAGGCTGCCGGACAGGTTGAGGGTGCCGAGCGCGAGTGCTCCGAGCAGCACGGCCCCGCCGGCGAGCACGGTGGCGGGGCGCCGTGTCGCCGAGGAGCCCATCGCGGCGAACAGCGACCGCCGGGCTTTCGGCTCGCTGCCGAACGCGGGGACCAGCGGCCAGAAGACGCGCCGCCCCAGCAGCACCAGGACGGCCGGCAGCAGGGTCGTCATGGCGACCAGCGCGGCGAGCACCCCGACCATGCCGACCGGTCCCATGCCGCGGCTGCTGTTGAGGTCCGCGGCGAGCAGGCACAGCAGCCCGGCCGCGACGGTCCCCGAGGAGGCCAGCACGGCCGGCCCGCAGCCGCGCAGGGCGCTGCGCATGGCGTCGTACGGCCGCTCGTGGCGCCGCAGTTCCTCGCGGTAGCGGGAGACGATCAGCAGCGCGTAGTCGGTGCCGGCGCCGAGGACCAGCACGGTCATCACGCCGCCGCTCTGGCCGGTGACGGTGACGTCGAACAGTTCGTGCAGTCCGTACCCGGCGGCCATCGCCGCAGCGGCGGCGACACCCGCCACGGCGAGCGGCACCAGCCACAGGAACGGGCTGCGGTAGATGAGGACGAGCAGCACGGTGACGACGCCGAGCGTGGCGAGCAGCAGCGTGGCGTCGAGCGTGCCGAACACCTCGTTCATGTCGGTGTTCAGCGCGCCGGGCCCGCCGACCTCGACGCTCAGTCCGCCGCCGCCCTCGGCGATGTCCCGCACCCCGTCGACGAAGGCGTCCCGGGCCTCCTCGTCGTGGCCGGGCTGGGTGCTGGAGACCGGGTACATCAGGGTGGAGCCGTCCTTCGACCCAATGCCCTTCGGTTCCGCCGCCAGGTCATAGGCGCCGCTCACCTCGGCGATCTGCTCGTCAGCGGTGCGCCGGTCGGCGTCGGTCAGTCCGCCGTCGCGGTGGTAGACGAGCACCAGGTCGGTCGACTCACCGCCCGGCAGCTCGTCCTGGATCCGCGCCACCTGGGTCGAGTCGGCGCTGCCGGGCAGGTAGTCGACCGCGCGGTTCTGCTGGATGCCGGCGAACTTTCCGGCGAGCGGCCCGACCAGCACGAGCGCGGCGAGCCACAGCCCCACCACCACCCAGGGCACGGCCCGTTTCCGCCCGCTGCGCGTCCTTACGGCCCCCATGGGTACGGCTCCCTCCGGTCGGGTGTCTGGATCGGTCTCCAGACTCCCGCCGAGCGGGGGCCGGTTCGTCGGGCGTGGGGGCGAGTTGGGGAGTACTGCCGGGGGCGGTCCCGGCGGGGCGTTACTCCCGGGGGAGTAACGGGAGGAGTGCCCTAGGAAGGCGTGCGTGCCGCCGCGAGGAGGCGGGTCACGTCGTCGGAGCAGATGGTGAGCGCCGCCCCCACCGTCGCCAGCACGTCCCGTTCGGCCGTGGTGTACGGGCCGTCCGCCAGGGCGATGCGGGCGCCCTGCAGCAGGATCGATTCGCGGCCGACGGCGGCGAGGTGCGGAGTGAGCGGGTCCAGCGCCTCGTGGAGCTCTATGGCCAGCCCCGCGCCGCAGGGTTCGCCGGCGATCCGGCCGGTGTCGGCCTCCAGCGCCTCGACGAGGGCGGCCAGCTGCTCCTCCGTGCAGTCGCCGAAACCGGCGGCACGGACGGCGAGGACGGCGGCCTCCAGTGCCGAACGGGACCCGGCACCGCCCGCGGCCAGCACCGCGAGGGCGACGGTGTGCACGGCGTCGCGGAGCATCGCGGAGAAGCGGGTGGTGGTCGGATGGTCGAGGACGTCGGTGCCGAAGTGGCGGCGGCAGGCCGCGCACTCGACGACGGGGCCGGTCTCGCCGCGCGGCAGCACGGGCACACCGAGCAGGGTGAAGCGGCGTTGGCCGGTCAGCCGCTGGTAGTTGCGGTCGCCGCCGCACCCGGGGCAGAAGAACTCTCCGTCACCGGTGGCCGTCCACGCGGTCCGGGTGCCCAGGATGCGCGAAAGCCTGGCGGCATGGCCGTTTCGTCCCCGTCCTGGCAGCACGTCGCACCTCCGTCACGCCGCACGGCAACGTCGCCGCGCTTGCGTGATGTTAGCCACATCAGAGACGAGGAGTCAGCACCCCGGAGGAGACCTTTCCGTGACCTCCACAACAAATGGCCGGTATGCGACGGGGCTCCGCCCGCCGGGTATCGGCGGACGGAGCCCCTGTGGTCTCCTGAGCGGCCTGGTGCCGCAGACCCGTACGGCTGGTCAGCGAGCCGCGCGGTTGACGGCCGAGACGACGGCCTTCAGCGAGGCCCGCGTCGTGTTGGCGTCGATTCCGATGCCCCACAGGACCTTGTCGTCAATGGCGCACTCGATGTAGGAGGCGGCCTGCGCGGAGGCGCCCTCGCTCATCGTGTGCTCCTGGTAGTCCAGCAGGCGTACGTCGATGCCGATGGACTGCAGGGCGTCGAAGAAGGCCGAGATCGGACCGTTGCCCGTGCCGGTCAGGACGGTGTCCTGCCCGTCGACCGTGGCCTCCACCTTCAGCGTGTCCACGCCGTCGGTGTCGGTCGTCGACTGGCCGTTGCGCACCTGGATCCGGCCCCAGGGGTTCTCGGGGTTCGGCAGGTACTCGTCCTGGAAGACCGCCCAGATGTCCTTCGGCGTGACCTCGCCGCCCTCGGCGTCCGTCTTGGCCTGGATGACCTTGGAGAACTCGACCTGCATTCGGCGCGGCAGGTCCAGGCTGTGGCCGTCCTTCAGGACGTAGGCGATACCGCCCTTGCCGGACTGCGAGTTGACGCGGATGACCGCCTCGTAGGAGCGGCCGACATCCTTGGGGTCGATCGGCAGGTAGGGGACGGCCCACTCGATGTCGTCGACGGTGACGCCCTTGGCGGCCGCGTCGGCCTCCATGGCGTCGAAGCCCTTCTTGATGGCGTCCTGGTGGGAGCCGGAGAAGGACGTGTAGACCAGGTCGCCCACGTACGGGTGGCGCGGGTGGACCTCCATCTGGTTGCAGTACTCCCACGTGCGACGGATCTCGTCGATGTCGGAGAAGTCGATCTGCGGGTCGACGCCCTGCGAGAACAGGTTCATGCCCAGGGTGACCAGGTCGACGTTGCCGGTGCGCTCGCCCTGGCCGAACAGGCAGCCCTCCACGCGGTCGGCGCCGGCCATCAGGGCCAGCTCGGCGGCGGCGACTGCGGTGCCGCGGTCGTTGTGCGGGTGGATGGACAGGCAGACGTGCTCGCGGCGGGAGAGGTTGCGGCCCATCCACTCGAAGCGGTCGGCGTGCGTGGAGGGCGTGGAGCGCTCCACGGTGGCCGGCAGGTTCAGGATGATCTCGCGGCCCGGGCCGGGCTGCCAGACGTCCATGACCGCCTCGCAGACCTCCAGCGCGAAGTCCAGCTCGGTGTCGGTGAAGATCTCCGGGCTGTACTGGTAGCCGAACTCGGTCTCCGGGCCCAGCAGCTTCTCCGCGTACTCCATGACCAGGCGGGTGCCGTCGACGGCGATCTGCTTGATGTCGTCCCGGGAGCCGCGGAAGACCACCCGGCGGAAGACGGGGGCGGTGGCGTTGTACAGGTGGACGGTGGCGCGCTTGGCGCCCTTCAGGGACTCCACCGTGCGCTCGATCAGGTCCTCGCGGGCCTGGGTCAGTACGGAGATGGTGACGTCGTCGGGGATGGCCCCGGGCTCCTCGATGATGGAGCGCACGAAGTCGAAGTCGGTCTGGCCGGAGGCGGGGAAGCCGACCTCGATCTCCTTGTAGCCCATCTTGACCAGAAGGTCGAACATGGCGCGCTTGCGGGCGGGCGACATGGGGTCGATCAGGGCCTGGTTGCCGTCGCGCAGGTCGGTGGAGAGCCAGCGGGGGGCGGTGGTGACGCGCGCTTCCGGCCAGGTGCGGTCCGGGATGTCGACCTGCTCGTAGCGGCCGTACTTGTGGATCGGCATGGAACTGGGCTGCTGGCGGTTGGCCATGATGCTTAGGGCTCCTCAGAGGGTGTCCGGAAGGACGGCCGACGACGCAGCACCAAGCTCCGCGGGGAGGGAGTCGGCCTCGACTACAGGCCCTCGCCGCGGCAGCTAAGAAGAAGCAGCCCGAAACGCATGATGCGCAGCATGCTAGCCGAGCCACTCCCCGGCGCGTGGGGTCGTATCAGTATGCGGGACCGGACACCCAAACGGGACAAAAAGTGCGCTACACCACTTTGCCATAGCATCAATCACGGAGCGTGATGGTCGTTGTCCCGGTATTTCACCAATCATGGTGGCGACCGGTGACAGCCTCGTCACTCAGTGCAAAGGTGCCGAGCATGACGACTCACGGGGGCTTCGAGCCCGTCTTCTGCACCATCGTTCCGCCCCATGTCCTCGACCGGCTCGCCCAGGCCGAGGACCCCGCGCTCGCCGGACCCGCCCGCCGCACGCTGCAGCGCGACGCCTTCGAGCGCACCCAGCGCCGCCTGACCACGGTCATCGGCGCGAGCGCCGTCGCCGCGGTCGCCGACGGCACGCCACAGCGCACCGTCCACGACGCCCGGCACGGCACCGGCCTGCCCGGCCACAAGGTCCGCGGTGAGGGCGACAAGCCCGGCAAGGACGCCACCGTCAACCGTGCCTACGCGGGCCTCGGCGCCACCTTCGAGCTGTTCCTCCAGGCGTACCGGCGCGACTCGATCGACGGCTGCGGCCTCCCGCTGAACGCGACGGTGCACTACGACCGCGACTACAACAACGCGTTCTGGAACGGCGAGCAGATGGTCTTCGGCGACGGGGACGGGGAGATCTTCCTGGACTTCACCATCCCGATCGACGTCATCGGCCACGAACTCGCGCACGGCGTCACGCAGTACACGGCCAACCTGACCTACTTCGGCCAGCCCGGCGCGCTCAACGAGTCCCTGTCGGATGTCTTCGGCGCCCTGATCAAGCAGTACACGCTCGGCCAGACCGCAGCCGAGGCCGACTGGCTGATCGGCGCGGGGCTGCTCGCCCCGCGGGTGACGGGCACGGCGCTGCGTTCCATGAAGGCGCCGGGCACGGCGTACGACGACGACGTCCTCGGCAAGGACCCGCAGCCGGCGACGATGGACGACTTCGTGCGCACCGGCCGCGACAACGGCGGTGTCCACATCAACTCCGGCATCCCGAATCACGCCTTCTACCTCGCGGCCACCGCCCTCGGCGGGCACGCCTGGGAGCGGGCCGGGCAGGTCTGGTACGACGTGCTGACCGGTGGCGAACTGCGGCAGGACGCGATGTTCACCGACTTCGCGACGCTCACCGTCAAGGCCGCGCGGGAGCGCTTCGGCGACGGGGAGGAGCTGGACGCCGTCGCGAAGGGCTGGGAGCAGGTCGGGGTGCGGACCCTGTAGTTCCGTACTAGACAGGTCCCATGCGGATTCAGGTGAGGCGCACGGGCGGGTTCGCGGGCATCGAGCGGTACGCCGAGGTGGACACCTCGGACCGGCCCGATGCCCCGGACTGGCACGCCCTGGCCGATCAGGCCCTGGCAGCCGGCCGGAGCACCCCGCCGGTCGGGGTACCGGACGGGTTCGTCTACCAGCTCACGGTGGACGGGAAGACCGTGTACTGCGCGGACCCCCGGCTGACGGACGAGCAGCGCACGCTGATCTCACGGGTACTGAAGGAGGGGGCGTGACGAAGGGCGCTGCAAGGGCCGCGGCGGGGGCGTGACAGCACGGGTGCAACAGCTCCTTCCCGCCCGGGCGTTGACTTCCGTTACCGCCGGTACGGATGATCTCGCGCATGGCGACTGACGCAGGCAACCCGATCCCCCGCTTCCCGGCCGGCTTCCTCTGGGGCGTGTCCACCTCCGCGCACCAGATCGAGGGCGGCGCGGACGAGCGTGAGCCGTCCGTGTGGGACGCCTTCACGGCCGGGCCGGGCCGGGTGAAGGACGGCTCGACGGCGGCGGTGGCCTGCGACCACGTCCACCGCCACGCCGAGGACGTGGCTCTCCTGGCCGAGCTGGGCGTGAACGCCTACCGCTTCTCGATCTCGTGGCCGCGGGTGCGCTCCGAAAAGGGCCTGGACTTCTACGACCGGCTGGTCGACGACCTGGGCGCGGCCGGCGTCCGCCCGGTGCCGACGCTGTTCCACTGGGACCTGCCGGCGGACCTGGACTGGCTGGAACGGGACACGGCCGAGCGCTTCGCCGAGTACGTGGCCCGGGTCGCGGCCCGTCTCGGCGACCGCGTGACGAAGTGGATCACTCTCAACGAGCCCGCCGAGCACACCCTGCTGGGCCACGCCCTGGGCGTGCACGCGCCGGGGAAGCAGTTGTTGTTCGACGCGCTGCCGGCCGCCCACCACCAGCTGCTCGCCCACGGCCTGGCCGTACGGGCCCTGCGCGCCGCGGGCGCGTCGGACATCGGCATCGCCAACTCGCACGGTCCCACCTGGGCGGCGTCGGCCGAGGCGGCGGACGTGGAGGCGGCGGACTTCTACGACCTGCTGCTGAACCGCCTCTTCGCGGACCCGCTGCTCCTCGGCCGCTACCCGGACGGCATCGGCGAACTGATGCCGGGTGACGTGGAGGCCGACTTGAAGGTGATCGCCGAGCCGCTCGACTGGTACGGGATCAACTACTACGCACCGACGCGGGTCGGGGCCCCTCAGGGCGCGGAGATCGAGTTCGGCGGCATCACCATGCCCGCCGAACTGCCCTTCTCCGTACGGGAGATCGAGGGGTACCCGGTCACCGACTTCGGCTGGCCGGTCGCCCCCGAGGGACTCACCGAAGTCCTCACCATCTTCCGCGACCGCTACGGCGACCGGCTTCCGCCTGTCGTCATCACCGAGAACGGCTGCTCGTACCCGGGCGTCGACGACCGGGACCGCATCGCCTACCTGGACGGCCATGTCCGCGCCCTGCACCGGGCGGTGGAGGCGGGCGTCGACGTGCGCGGCTACTTCGTGTGGTCGCTGCTCGACAACTTCGAGTGGGCGGAGGGCTACGCACGCCGCTTCGGCCTGGTCCACGTCGACTTCGAAACGCTCGAGCGGACGCCGAAGGCCTCGTACGCCTGGTACCGGGAGCTGCTGCGGGCGCAGCGGCCCCCGGTGTGATGACCAGACAGATGGTTGCCGCGTGAACTGCTTCACGCGCATAGTTACTTCTGTGACCAGGGTTCCGGAAGCAGCAACTCCCCCAGCCGGACGGTCCGTTGTCCGCTCGCCCCTTCCCTGACTGCGCCCACCCCCCACGGAAGGCGATCGCCGTGTCCCCCCACACGACATCCACTCCCCGGTTCCTGGACGCAGTGCGCCCGGACCGCACCGACTGGCTGGAGCTGCCCCCGCAGCGGACCAGCGTTAGAGCCGCCCGCCACGCCCTGCGCGCACGGCTGGCCGCGTGGCAGGTGCCCGACGAGGCGTGCGCCAACGCCGTGCTGCTCGTGTCCGAGCTGGTGACCAACGCCGTGCTGCACACGCTCAGCGAGCGGATCCTGTGCGGCGTGCAGCTGATGAGGGACGCGCGCTTCCGGCTGGAGGTCCACGACGGCGACCTCACGGGCCGGGGCATCCCCGAGCGCTGCCCCGGCCCCGACGACGAGGGCGGCCGCGGCCTGCTGCTCGTACGCGAGATGGCCGAGAGCTGGGGCATCACCCGCTCGACCCTCACCGGCGGCAACGCGGTGTGGGCGAGCCTGGTGGCAGGGCGATGTCCCTGAGAATTCCGAAAGGTTGAATCAGTAACACAATGTGCCTCTTCGGGTATACCGGTCCCTTTGGTAAATAGCACCCATCGGTGTCTATGGTGGAAGAGATAACCGATAGCGACGCGCGCAGTTCAGGAGGTGCAATGCCATGCGCACCTACGAGCGTCCGACGCTGACTGCGGTCGGCTCCTTCCGCAAGACCGGTCTGGGCTTCAGGGCAGGGCCGGAGAGGTTCTGGTTCTTCCGGAGGAGGTTCTTCTGATCCGCCGGGCAGGTCGCCGGCGCAGGATCTCCGAGGGCGGTGGGACGTCAGTCCTGCCGCCCGCATCTCTTGATCACCTCAGGGCTCGGTGTGCAGGGAGGGACCGGAATGGTTTTTCCTGGATCCGGCGAAGGGGCGGGCTGGTTCGTCGTCCTTCCGGACTGTGCTGCGGCGGCACCGGTGTCCGCCGCCCTGCGTACCCGCGAAGTGCAGGAGGTCAGCCACCCGTCGGGACGGCCGTGGCTGCTCGGCCACTGGTCTCCCGATGCTCTGACCATCGGTGAGGCGGGCCGGACGAAGATCGCAGTCGTCGGTGAACACGCCGTCACCGCCGACCGGCTCACCCCGGCGGCCGCCCGCATCGGGACGATCGCCGGTCTGGACGGCCTGGCCCGGGGCATGGCCGGCAGTTCGCATCTGACCGCTTCGGTCGCCGGACGGGTACGGGTCCAGGGAAGCGTCACCGGCTTTCGCCGGGTGTTCCACGCCAGGATCGGGGACGCCACCGTGGCCGCTGACCGGGCCGACGTACTGGCCTCACTGCTCGACGCGGAGGTCGACGCGCAGCGGCTGGCAACCCGCCTGCTGAACCCGTGCGCGCCCCACCCGCTGGCCGCGGAACCGGTCTGGCGAGGCGTGGGCGCCCTGGGAATCGGCCACTACCTCGCCCTCGACGCCGACGGCCGGGGACACCCCGTCGGATGGTGGGCTCCTCCCGAGCCGGTGGTGCCGATGCCGGAGGGCGCGCCGGTGTTGCGGGAGGCGCTGTCGGCGGCGGTGGACGTCCGGGTCCGGGGCCGGAACGTGGTGAGCTGCGATCTGGGCGGCCTGGACTCGACGTCGATGTGCGCTCTGGCCGCGCGCGGCACGGCGAAGGTCATCGCCTACACCGCCGACGGTCTCGATCCGCTGTGCGACGACGTGACCTGGGCTCGCCGCACGGTCGCGGGACTGGGCGACGTCGGTCACCACGTCATCGCCGGAGACCGGTTGCCCATGGTGTACGAGGGCCTCCGGGACGTGGACGAGCACTTCGACGAACCGTGCCCGGCGATGATGCATCCCAGCCGCTGTCTGCTCATTCCACGGCTGGCCGCGGCACAGGGCTCCCGCACGCACCTGACGGGCTTCGGCGGGGACGAGTTGCTCTCCGGTTCACCGGCGCATCTGCACGCGCTGGCCCGGACCCACCCCAGGACCGCGCTGCAGCGTCTGCGCGGCTTCGCCGCCCAGGGGCCCTGGCCGTACCGGGAAACGCTGCGGCAGTTGTGGGACAACAGCTCCTACCGGACGTGGCTCGCCCGGGCCGGCGACCTGCTCACCGCCGCACCGCTCCCCTTGGAGGCGCCCGCGCTGGACTGGGGAACACCACCGCGGCTCCCTCCGTGGGCGACGCCGGACGCCGTCGCGGCCGTACGCGGGCTGATCCGCAGCGCTGCGCGTACCGCCGAACCCCTGGCGAAAGGGCGCGGGCAGCACGTCGAGCTGGACGCCCTGGGAAACAACTCCCGCATGGTCCGTCAGGTGAGCCAACTGGTCGCCCGCACCGGGATCACCCTCACCGCCCCCTACTACGACGACCGCGTGGTCGAAGCGGCCCTGGCCGTGCGACCGCAGGACCGGGTCACCCCCTGGCGGTACAAGCCGCTCATCGTGGAGGCGATGCGCGGCATCGTCCCCGAGGAGAGCCTGACCCGGCACACCAAGGACGAGGGTTCCTACGAGGCGGAGGCAGGGATGCGGGAGCAGAGGGCCGAGTTGCTGGCCCTGTGCGAGGACTCCCGTTTGGCCCGGCTGGGTCTGATCGACGCGGAGGTGCTGCGCGAGACGTGTGGTGGCCCCCTGCCCCCGGCGCTGCCGTTCGACGCGCTGTACCAGACGGTGGTGTGCGAGATGTGGCTGCGCTCACTGGAAGCCATCACGACCACTGTTCCGGGCTGAATGGAGACCGCCGATGGCGTTCAAGCTGCGTGAGGGCGTGTTCACGGCCGAGACCGACTACGGGATCGCCCTCCTCGACGAGGACAGCGACCAGTACTGGACACTCAATCCCAGTGCCGCCGTCGCCCTGCGGACGCTGCTGGAAGGCGGCACCGAAGCCGATGCCGCGCGAAAGCTCACCCAGGAGTACGCGGTGGACATCGGCACCGCGCGACGGGACGTCCGGGATCTGGTCGGCGGACTGCGCGCGGCGGGCCTGGCAGCGGAGGGAACGGGCGTGCCGGAAGAGCGGACGGGAGCTTCGACGGCCCCCTCGGGAGGGACGGCCCGGCCCGGGACGCACGGCCGATGGCCGCACCTGCGCGGCCGGCGCGGGGGGAGCCAGCGGCCATGACCTCACCGGAGGTGATCTTCCACGATCCGCGCTCGGTGCCTCTGCGGCGCCGGATCCCGGTCCGGCTCGCCGTGGGCGCGGCGCGGCTCCTGGCCCGTCGGCGCCCCCGGCGCATTCGGGCAGCACTGGAGTGGCTGCGCCGGGGCGCCCGTCCGGCCACCCTCGAGCAGACCCGGGCCGCCCGGGACTCCGTGGTCACGGTCAGCCTGGCCTGCGGGGGACGGGAAGGGTGCCTGCCCCGGTCCCTGGCCACGGTCATGCTGTGCCGTCTGCACGGCCAGTGGCCCACGTGGTGCGTGGGCGCGCGGCGCCTGCCGCCCTTCGGCGCGCACGCCTGGGTGGAGGCGGAAGGGGTGCCGGTGGGAGAGGACCACCCGCCGGACTACTTCCGCCCCCTGTTCACCGTGCCCTGCGCTCCGGGTTCCGTCAGCCGTGAGGCCGTGATCCATGAAGCCCGACGCGACGGATGAGAACGGCGAGCGCAGCCGGAGGGGCCCACGGGACTTCCTGCGCCTGCTGTACGGCCACCGGCGGTGGGTCGCCCTCGCCGTCCTGCTGACGCTGGGCGCCTCGGCTCTGAGCCTGGCCCAGCCGCTACTCGTCAAGCAGGTGATCGAGTCGACCGGGTCCGGCTCCTCCGTCGGGCCCGCACTGGCGCTGCTCGTCGTCCTCTTCCTCGCCCAGGCACTGGTTCAGGGCCTCGCCCAGTTCGTCCTGGCCCGGACCGGCGAGGGGATCGTCCTGGGGATCAGGCTCGGCCTGATCAGGCACGTGCTGCGGCTTCCCATGGCCGTCTACGACCGCCACCGCATCGGCGACCTCATCTCGCGCACCAGTACCGACAGCACGACGTTGCGGCTGCTCGTCGCGGAAGGCTTCACCGAAGCGGTGACCGGCGCCATCGGGTTGATCGGCATCGTGGTGCTTATGGTCTGGCTCGACTGGCTGATGTTCCTCGTCGTGCTGGCCATGGTGGCGATCGCCACCGTGATCGTCGTCTCGGTGCTGCACGGCATCGAGGTGGCGTCACTGACCACGCAGCGGGCGACGGGGGCGATGACCGCTGATCTGGAGCGCGCACTCGGTGCCATCCGCACGGTCCGGGCCAGCCGCGCCGAGCAGCGCGAGACCGACCGCATCGCGGGGGGCGCCAGATCGGCCTACGCGGGAAGCGTGCGGATGGCGAAGCTGGACGCCGTGGTGGCACCGGCGATCCAGCTGGCCGTCAAGGGGTCCTTCGTCGTCGTGCTGCTCATCGGCGGCATGCGGGTCGCCGACCGGCAGGGGTCGGTCGCCGATCTCGCCGCCTTCCTGCTGTACATGATCTATCTGGTGGAGCCGATCGGCATGCTGTTCCAGTCCCTGAGCACCATGGAGCAGGGCGTGGGCGCGTACCGCAGGGTCACGGAGGTGCTGGAGCTGCCCACGGAGCAGGACACCGTGCCCGGGGCCGGGGCTCGGGCGCCCGGCCCGGCGAGGGCCGGCGGCCCGTCCAGGGCACCCGTTCTGGAGTTCCGCGACGTCTGGTTCGGCTACGAACCGCGACGCCCCGTCCTTCGCGGCGTGACCTTCGAGGCGCCGGAACGGTCCCATGTCGCCCTGATCGGCAGCTCGGGAGTCGGCAAGTCCACCGTCTTCGCACTGATCGAGCGGTTCTACGACCCGGACGACGGCCACATCCTCTTCGACGGCCGTGACATAGGAGTGACCGGCAGGGTCGAACACCGGGCCCGGGTCGGGCTGGTGGAACAGCATGCCCCGGTGCTGTACGGCACGCTGCGGGAGAACCTGACCTACGCCGTCCCCGACGCCGGGCAGGAGGAACTGGACCGGGTGGTCGAGCTGGCGCACCTCACGGACCTGATCGACCGCCTGCCGCGGGGTCTCGACAGTGACGCCGGGGAGCACGGCATGGCTCTCTCGGGTGGCGAGCGCCAGCGGATCGCGATCGCCCGTGCGCTGCTGGCCCGGCCGCGTCTGCTCCTGCTGGACGAGCCGACCGCGCATCTCGACGCGGTCAGCGAAGCGGCGCTGCGCCAGTCGATGCGGGAAACAGCTCGGGAGTGCACGCTCGTCGTGATCGCGCACCGCATGTCGACCATTCGCGCCGCGGACCTGATCGTGGTGCTCGACGCCGGCCGGGTCGTGGCCACCGGCAGCCACCGGGATCTCGTCGACAGCAGTGAGCACTACCGCTCGCTCATCCTCGCCCAGCAGCCGGGCGACCTCCGCGCGCCGCGCACGGCCTGAGACCCGCAGGACGCCTCAGAACCCCAGCTTGCGCAACTGCCGCGGATCCCGCTGCCAGTCCTTCGCGACCTTGACGTGCAGGTCGAGGAAGACGGGCGTGCCGAGCAGCGCCTCGATCTGCTTGCGGGACTTGATGCCGACCTCCTTCAGGCGCTTGCCCTTGGGGCCGATGACGATGCCCTTCTGGCTGGGGCGCTCGATGTAGACGAAGGCGTGGATGTCGAGGAGCGGCTTGTCGGCGGGGCGGTCCTCGCGGGGGAGCATCTCCTCGACGACGACGGCGATGGAGTGCGGCAGCTCGTCGCGGACGCCCTCCAGCGCGGCCTCGCGGATCAGCTCCGCGATCATGACCTGCTCGGGCTCGTCGGTGAGCTCCCCGTCGGGGTAGAGGGCCGGGCCCTCCGGCAGCAACGGGACGATCAGGTCGGCCAGCAGGCCCACCTGCTGGTCCCCGACCGCCGACACGGGCACGATCTCGGCCCACTCGAAGCCCAGCTCCTTGCCGAGCTGGTCGATCGCGATGAGCTGCTCGGCGAGCGTCTTGCCGTCCACCAGGTCGGTCTTCGTGACGATCGCGATCTTCGGCGTCTTCTTGATGGACGCCAGTTCCTTCGCGATGAAACGGTCACCCGGGCCGAGCTTCTCGTTCGCCGGCAGGCAGAAGCCGATCACGTCGACCTCGGCCCACGTCGTGCGCACCACGTCGTTGAGCCGCTCCCCCAGCAGCGTGCGCGGCTTGTGCAGCCCGGGGGTGTCGACCAGGATCAGCTGGGCGTCCGGGCGGTGCACGATGCCGCGCACCGTGTGCCGGGTCGTCTGCGGCTGGTTCGCCGTGATCGCCACCTTCTGGCCGACCAGAGCGTTCGTGAGGGTGGACTTGCCCGCGTTGGGGCGGCCCACGAAGCAGGCGAAGCCGGCGCGGTGGACGGTCTCGCCCGACTCTTCGGATGACTGCATGCGAACGCTCATGCCGCCCATTCTCCCTGATCCACCAAGCCCCTCCGCACAGCGGTCCACGCACCCCCGGCACGGTGAGCTTCTCGAAACCCTCACGCAACGAAACACCGTGGAAACACACCCGTGCGCAACCCGAAACGCACGCCGGTGAACCTCTGACGAGCCCCCGGAGCCCCCACCCCGTTGGAGACACCGTGCCTCTGGCCGCCGCAAGCGCCGACACCGGCGACACCGCCTGGCTGCTCGCCGCCACCGCCCTCGTCCTGCTGATGACCCCGGGCCTGGCCCTCTTCTACGGCGGCATGGTCCGCACGAAGAGCGTGCTCAACATGCTGATGATGAGCTTCGTGTCGATCGCCCTGGTGACGGTGGTGTGGCTGGCGGCCGGCTACTCCCTCGCCTTCGGCGAGGACGCCGCCGGCGGCCTGATCGGCGGGCTGGAGCACGCCGGGATGACCGGCCTTGGTCCGGACAGCGTCCAGGGCACCGTCCCCACCCTCCTGTTCGCCACGTTCCAGCTCACCTTCGCGATCATCACGGCCGCGCTGGTCAGCGGTGCCGTGGCCGACCGTGCCAAGTTCGGCGCGTGGCTGGTCTTCGTGCCGGTGTGGGCGCTGCTCGTATACGTTCCGGTCGCGCACTGGGTGTGGGGCCCGGGCGGCTGGATCCTGGAGAAGCTCGGCGCCCTGGACTTCGCGGGCGGCCTGCCCGTGGAGATCGTCTCCGGTGCCTCGGGGCTGGCGCTGTGCCTGGTCCTGGGCCCGCGCATGGGCTTCAAGAAGGAAGCCATGCGCCCGCACAACCTGCCCATGGTGGTGCTGGGCGCCGGTCTGCTGTGGTTCGGCTGGTTCGGCTTCAACGCCGGCTCCGCGCTCGGCGCCAACGGGCTCGCGGCCGCCGTGTTCCTCAACACCCTCGCCGCGGGCTGCACCGGCCTGCTCGGCTGGCTGTTCGTGGAGCAGAAGCGCGACGGCCACCCCACGACCCTGGGCGCCGCGTCCGGCGCGGTCGCGGGCCTGGTCGCCATCACCCCGTCCTGCGGGTCCGTCTCGCTGCTCGGCGCGCTGGTCGTGGGCCTCGCGGCCGGTGTCGTCTGCTCGTACGCCGTGAGCTGGAAGTTCAAGCTGAACTACGACGACTCCCTGGACGTCGTCGGAGTCCACCTGGTCGGCGGTGTCATCGGCACGCTGCTCATCGGCGTCTTCGCCGCGGAGTCGATGACCGGAGGCGCCGAGGGCCTGCTCTACGGGGGCGGGCTCGGCCAGCTCGGCAAGCAGCTGGTGGCCGTGGTCGTGGTGGCGCTGTACGCGTTCGGCGTGACGTACGGGATCGGGCGGCTGATCGACGCGACGATGGGCTTCCGGGCGAGCGAGGAGCAGGAGCAGACCGGCCTGGACCTTACGGTGCACGCCGAGACGGCCTACGATCACGGGGTCCTGGGCCACGGTGCCCCGGTCTCCTCCTCCGTCGTCTCCCCCGCCCAGAAGGTCACCCCCCAGGCATGAAGCTCATCACCGCGATCGTCAAGCCGTACCGTCTCGACGAGGTCAAGAACGCCCTGCAGGAACTCGGCGTACACGGTCTGACCGTGAGCGAGGCCAGCGGCTACGGCCGGCAGCGCGGCCACACCGAGGTGTACCGCGGCGCCGAGTACCAGGTCGACCTGGTGCCCAAGGTCCGGATCGAGGTCGTCGTCGAGGACGCGGACGCCGAGGCGGTCATCGACGCGGTCGTGAAGGCCGCGCACACCGGCAAGATCGGCGACGGCAAGGTGTGGGCGCTGCCCGTCGACACCGTCGTGCGGGTGCGGACGGGCGAGCGCGGCCCCGACGCGCTCTGACACGGGGCCGCGCCGCTTTCGTTCTCAGTCGAACACGAACGGGCCCGGTGACTGCGGCCCGGCCGCCGTACAGGTGATGGTGATGCCGAAGACGGTCATCTTCAGCGAGCCTCCGAAGGCCTCCAGGCTGTCGCCGGAGGCCACGGTGCCGCTGAGGGGACCGACCTCGACCGGGGCCCCGGCGGCGATCGCCGGGTTCTCCGTGCCGCTGAAGTCGACGGTCCCGCCGCCGCTCTTCACCAGGGTGAGGGTGGACGAGATCGAGTCTTCTCCCAGCGCGATGGGCGCCGTGATCGCGGAGGACTTGACCGTGAGGGTGGCGGCGGTGCCGTCCTGTGTGGCTGTGAGCGTGGCCTCGCCACTGCCGAAGGCGCCGCAGTCCGCGCTGATCGTCGCCGTCTGGGGGGTGACGGCGAGGGCCGCCGGGGCGAAGGCGAGCCCGGTGACCGCGAGGGCCCCGGCCGCCAGTGCCGCACCCGCTCCGATTCGCTTGCATCTCATGGGATTCCGGCTCCCTTTCCATGTGGGGGGGACCGCTCGGCAGGTGAGTGCGGGCACGCTGCGCGAGAGCCGAACCTGACGGTCCGTCGGAACTTACGGTTCCATTGATGCGCGTGGGGCAGGGCGCGGCAAGGTTGAAAACTGGCCTAATTACCGGCGGTTACAGCGAAGTTCAGCCGGCCGTGACCGTGGTCCGGACCGTTCCGTCGGGCCCGGCCACCAGCACCGGCGTCTGCGTGCCGCCGAGATCCCGCACCGCCGCCCGGTCCTGTTCGGTCGCGGTCTCCGCCTCGGTCACGACCGCCGCCGCCTCCAGGGACGTCGCGCCCGAGGCCACCGCCATCGCCACCGCCGTCTGCAGGGCACTGAGCTTCAGGGAGTCGAGGGTCACTGTGCCCGCGACATAGGTCCGTCCGGTCTCGTCCCGCACGGCCGCCCCCTCGGGCACACCGTTGCGAGCCCGTGCGGAACGGGCCAGGGTGACGATCTTGCGGTCCTCGGGGTCGAGCGCGTTGCTGTCGGTCATGTCCTGAGCATACGAACAAGGCCCGCCGCTATCCCGCCACGGGGTACATCGCCCCGCGCCGCCCCTCGGGTGACGCCAGCCACTCCAGCTTCGCCGCGGTGTCCGCCTCGTTCAGCGGCGTGTGCAGCACGATCGACAGATCCGGCCGCGCCGGCAGCTTCATCACGCTGGACTCGAAGCACAGCAGCCCCACCACCGGGTGGTCCATCTCCTTGCGGATCTGCCCCGCCTCCTCGATGTCCCGCCGCTCCCACAGCTGGGCGAACTCCGCGCTCGCCGCCTTCAGTTCGGCCACCACCGCCTGGAACCCCTCGTCGTCCGGGCTGGCCAGGCAGGCGGCCCGGAACTGCGCGACGACCGTGCGCGCGTTCTGCTCCCAACTCAGCGCACGAGAGCGGTACATCGGGTCGGTGAAGAAGTCGACGATGCAGTTCTGCGTGATGCCGGGCCGCATCCCGAGGACGGTCGCGGCCGCGTCGTTGTACAGCACGCAGTTGTAGTACGAGTCCATGATGTGCGCCGGGTACGGCATCCACGCGTCGATCAGCCGCCGCAGCCCCTCGCAATCGTCCCGCTGCCTGTGCGGCTCGACCTCGGGCACGGGCGGGTTCATGCCGGCGAGGACGTAGAGGTGGCGGCGCTCGGCGTTGTTCAGCCGCAGCACCCGGGCGACGGAGTCGAGGACCTGCGGGGAGACCGAGATGTCCCGGCCCTGTTCCAGCCACTGGTACCAGGAGGCGCCGACGCCGGCGAGCACCGCGACCTCCTCGCGGCGCAGCCCCGGGGTACGGCGGCGCGCGCCACCGTCCGGGAGTCCGGCTTCGGCCGGGCTGACCCGGGCCCTCCGGCTCATCAGGAACTCGCGCAGCTCGCTTCGCCGCCGGGCCTTGAGCTCGTCCACAGGCACGGACCGGTCCCCCTCGTGTCTGGTGGTGTGACCACCAGGACAACCTGCCGCTCCCCACGGCTATTCCGCCGGCCGCAGGCTCTTGCCCATGGCGATCGACACCACACCCGCATCCTCACCGCTCGGCACCCCACGGCTGTCGACGCGCGACAGACTCGTCCTGTTCGTCCTGTGCGCCGCCCAGTTCATGGTGGCCCTCGACTTCTCCGTGCTGAACGTGGCACTGCCCGTCCTCGGCGCCGACCTCGGCATGAGCCAGTCGGCGTTGCAGTGGGCGGTCACCGCCTTCGCGCTGCCGTCCGGCGGCTTCCTGCTGCTCTTCGGCCGCGTCGGCGACCTGTACGGCCGCCGACGGCTGTTCCTGAGCGGACTCGCCCTGTTCGGGGCGGCCTCACTGCTGGCCACCTTCGCCTGGGACCCGGCGTCGTTCCTGACCGGGCGTGCCCTGCAGGGGATCGGCGCGGCGGCCATCGTGCCGACGGGGATGTCCCTGCTCACCACGACCTTCGCCGAGGGGCCGGCCCGCGAACGCGCCCTCGGCATCTCGGGCACGCTGCTCTCGCTCGGCTTCACCGTCGGCATGGTGGCCGGCGGTGTCCTGACCGACGTCCTGGGCTGGCGCTCCACCATGGGCGTCCTCGCCCTCTTCGCGCTGATCGTCCTGCCCTTGGCCCCCGGTCTGCTGCCGGAGTCCCGCACCCCTGAGCACCGGCGCCTGGACGTGCCCGGTGCGGTCACCGTCACCGGCGGTCTGCTCGCCGTGATCTACGCCCTGTCGACGGCAGCCGACCGCGGTTTCGGTCATGCCGACGTCATCGCGACCCTGGCCGCCGGTTCGGCACTGCTCATCGCGTTCGTGCTCGTCGAGTCCCGTACCGAGGCGCCCCTGGTCTCCCTGCCGATGCTGCGCCGGCGCACCGTGGCGTGGGGCAACCTGGGCGGCCTGGTCACCTTCTCGATGATGTCGACGGTGGTGTTCGTGCTGACCCTGTACCTGCAGGAGACCCTGCGCCTGTCCGCGTTCGAGACCGGGCTGGTCTTCGGTGTGCAGGGCGTGCTGTCGGCAGTCGCCGGGACCCTGGCCGCCCGGGTGATCGGGCGTTTCGGCGCCCGCCGCACGCTCGTCGGCTCGCTCGCCGGACAGGGTGTGCTGACCGCCGCGATGCTGGGGCTGGACACGCACGTCTGGTCGGTCTGGCTCGCCACGGCCGCCGTCTCCCTGGCGAGCATGTGCCACCTCGGCGCCATCGTCTCCTACGGCCTGACGGTCACGTCCGGGGTCCCCGACGCGGAGCAGGGCCTGGCGACCGGTCTGGTCACCTCCACCCAGCAGGTCGGCATCACCATCGGCATTCCGTTGCTGGGCGTCCTCGCCACGACCTCGTCGGACCTGCTGACAGGCCTTCACACGGTCCTCGCGGTGGACGCGGCGATCGTGCTGGCGGCGGCCGTCCTCGTCGCCCTCGGCCTGCGGGGCCGAAGGGCGGCTGCGGAGACGGCCTCAGGAGCGGTCGAGCCGGAGGCGCTCGGCGCGCGGTAGTCCGGCCACGACAAGATCGTACGAGTCCTCGACGAGCTCCCGGACCAGCCGGTCCGGGAGTCCGCCGTCCACCGTGACGGTGTTCCAGTGGCGCTTGTTCATGTGCCAGCCGGGGACGATGAGCCCCTCGTACTCGCCGCGGAGGCGGACCGCCTCCTCCGGGTCGCACTTGAGATTGGCCTTCAGGGGCCGCGCGTCGAGGTGCGACAGGGCGAAGAGCTTCCCCCGCACCTTGAAGACCGAGATCTCCGGGCTGAACGGGAAGTCCTCCACCGCCGCGTTGAAGGACAGGCAGAACGCGCGCAGCTCCTGCGGGGTCATTCCGGCTTCTCCTCCTCCGCAGGCGGTTCCGCCGGGCCCAGCGGCTCCGCCAGCACCGTCACGATCTTGTTCCGGCGCCCGGCCGCGGCCTCCGCGGTCAGGCGCAGTTCCCGGCCGTCGGGCAGGTCGACGACGGACGAGGCACCCGCGATGGGCACCCGGCCCAGTGCCTTGGCCAGCAGCCCGCCGACCGTCTCGACGTCCTCGTCGTCGAACTCCTCCAGGCCGTACAGCTCGCCCAGATCGCTGATGTCGAGGCGGGCCGTGACGCGGAAGCGGTCGTCGCCGAGCTCCTCGATCGGCGGCAGTTCACGGTCGTACTCGTCGGTGATCTCGCCGACGATCTCCTCGAGGATGTCCTCGATGGTGACGATGCCGGCCGTGCCGCCGTACTCGTCGATGACGACGGCGACGTGGTTGCGTTCCTTCTGCATCTCGCGCAGCAGGTCCCCGGCGTTCTTGGTGTCGGGCACGAAGAACGCCGGGCGCATGGCCGTGGACACCTGCTCGGACTCGGCGTCGCGGCTGATGTGCGTCTTGCGGACCAGGTCCTTGAGATACACGATGCCGACGATGTCGTCCTCGCTCTCCCCGGTGACCGGGATGCGCGAGAAGCCTGAGCGCAGGGCGAGGGTGAGGGCCTGGCGGATGGTCTTGAAGCGCTCGATGACGACCAGGTCCGTGCGCGGGACCATGACCTCGCGGACGAGGGTGTCGCCCAGCTCGAAGACGGAGTGCACCATGCGGCGCTCCTCGTCCTCGATGAGGGACTCCTTCTCGGCGAGGTCGACCAGGGCACGCAGCTCAGCCTCGGAGGCGAACGGACCGCGGCGGAAGCCCTTGCCGGGGGTGAGCGCGTTGCCGATGAGGATCAGCAGCGACGGGATCGGGCCCATGATCCTGGCCAGCGGCACCAGGACGTACGCCGAGACCGTCGCGGTGTTCAGCGGGTGCTGGCGGCCGATGGTGCGCGGGGAGACCCCGACGGCGACGTACGACACGAGGACCATGACCGCGATGGCGACCAGCAGCGCCTCGGTGGTGCCGTCGAACTCCTTCAGGCAGCCGTAGGTGATGAGCGCGGCGGCGGCCATCTCGCAGGCGACGCGGACCAGCAGCGCCACGTTGAGGTAGCGGGTCGGGTCGGCGGCGACCTGGGAGAGCTTGGCGCTGCCTCGGCGGCCCGAGCGCACGGCCTCCTCGGCGCGGAAGCTGGAGACGCGCGCGAGGCCCGCCTCCGCGCAGGCGGCGAGCCAGGCCACGACGACCAGGGCGATGGCGCCCAGGGCGAGTTGAGGACTCATCGGCGGGCGTTACGAGACCGTCGGCGCCGGGGACGGGCCGGTCAGGCCCCGCTCCGCGCGCCAGCCGTCCACGATGGCCGCCTGGAGGCCGAACATCTCGGCCTTCTCGTCCGGCTCCTCGTGGTCGTAGCCCAGCAGGTGCAGCACGCCGTGGACGGTGAGCAGTTGGAGCTCCTCGTCCATGGAGTGCTGCGTCTCCGCTTCCTTGCCCTGCTTCAGCGCGACCTCGGGGCACAGCACGATGTCGCCGAGGAGCCCCTGAGGGGGCTCGTCGTCGTCCTTGGAGGGCGGGCGCAGCTCGTCCATGGGGAAGGACATGACATCCGTCGGACCGGGCAGGTCCATCCACTGGATGTGGAGCTGCTCCATGGCGTCGGCGTCCACGACGATCACCGAGAGCTCGGAGAGCGGGTGGATGCGCATCCGAGCGAGCGCGTAGCGGGCGATGTCGAGGATCGCCTGCTCGTCGACCTCGGTGCCGGACTCGTTGTTGACGTCGATCGACATGGTGCTGTGTGTGTCTACTTCCCCTTGTGCCCGGACTTGCCCCGGCTCTTGTGCGTGCCGTTCTGGGTGCCGTGCGTGGTGTCGTACTTCTCGTACGCGTCGACGATACGGCCCACCAGCTTGTGCCGGACGACGTCCTGCGACGACAGCCGGGAGAAGTGGACGTCGTCCACGCCGTCCAGGATGTCCTGCACCTGCCGCAGACCGCTCTTCGTGCCGTCCGGCAGGTCGACCTGCGTCACGTCACCCGTGATCACGATCTTCGAGTCGAAGCCGAGGCGGGTGAGGAACATCTTCATCTGCTCGGGGCTGGTGTTCTGGGCCTCGTCCAGGATGATGAAGGCGTCGTTGAGCGTGTTGTGCGTCAGCAGGTGGTCCTGCGTGACGTACAACGAGTCCTCGGCCGCCACCTGGATACAGACGGTCTCCTCCCGGCCGGCGGGCTCGATGCTGTCGATGAACCGCATCGGGCGCCCGCCGCCTCCGGCAGCGAGGTACCTGTCGCGCTTGCGGGGGAGGCGGAAGGGGTCGATGCCTTCGGGGAGGCGGATGTCGACGACATGAGCGTCGTACCGGTATCCGACCTCCCGCCCCTTCGCGAGGCCGGGCCTGCGCCCCTCGGCAGCCCTGCGGCGGGTGTACGCCACACCGCCCAGCGACTGCACCAGGGCGACGACGTCGTCGCGGAGCAGGGCCGACGTCGTCGTGTACTGGATCCGGCAGGTGCGGTCCTTCTGTGTCACCGGGCCGCCGTCGGAGTCCAGCAGGCCCTGGAGGACCGCCAGCCGTACCTCGGCCGAGTTGTACAGGTAGTCGTCCGGGACGAACTTGGAGTGCGAGCGAGTACGCAGCAGGTCCAGTTCACGCAGGACACGCGTGACGGGGTTCTCCAGGGTGATCACGTCGCCCGGGGACTTGATCCGGTTGAGAACGTAGTCCGGTCCGCTCTTGTGCCGCACGGCGACACCGGGCAGCGAGGCCTCCAGAGCCTCGGCCAGTTCCGGATCCCCGGTCGCGAAGGAGGGGGTCGTGGAACCGGTGAGGCAGCCGTCACCGAGCAGCAGTCCCAGCGCGTACGGGTCCATGGGGACGTCTCGCTCCGGCAGCTGGACCGGCGCCGTGAGCAGCGGCAGCTCGTACCGGCGGGCGTGCGCTGCCCGCAAGTTGCCGATCATCTCCTGGGTCTCCAGGACCCGCCACGGCTTGTTGCGACGCTTGTCCGACGCTGTCCGAACCGTCCACAGGTGCTCGCCGCAGCACAGCGTCCAGGAGCCGTCCTGGGCTGTGACACGGTAGATGTCCCGCTCACCCTGTGGGTAGACGCCCAGGACCGGGGTCGGCTCACCGTTCGAGCCGATGACCAAGTCACCGACTTGGAGGTCGCCGATGGGGCGCCAGCCGTCCGGAGTCAGGACCTTCGTGAAGAGCGGCTGGCTACGGCCCCTCATATAAGCCAGCGGCGCCACCTCGATGGTCCCCGCAGCCATCAGTCGGGGAATCGAGTCCGGGTCGAGCATGTCGTGCAGCGCGTCGTACAGAGGCCGCAGGTACGGGTCGATCTTCTCGTAGAGCGTGCCCGGGAGGAAGCCGAGCCGCTCGCCGGCCTCGACCGCCGGGCGGGTCAGGATGATGCGGTTGACCTGCTTGGACTGCAGGGCCTGCACGGCCTTGGCCATGGCCAGGTAGGTCTTGCCGGTGCCGGCCGGGCCGATGCCGAAGACGATGGTGTGCTTGTCGATGGCGTCGACGTAGCGCTTCTGGTTCAGCGTCTTGGGGCGGATCGTGCGGCCGCGCGAGGACAGGATGTTCTGCGTGAGCACCTCGGCCGGGGTCTCCTGGCCGTCGCTCTCGCCGTTGTCGCTCGCCTTGAGCATGGCGATCGAGCGTTCCACTGCGTCCTCCGTCATCGGCTGCCCGGTGCGGAGCACCAGCATCATCTCGTCGAACACGCGCGAAATGAGGGCGACGTCCTTCGGGTCGCCGACCGCGCTGATCTCGTTGCCCCGGACGTGGATGTCGGCCGCCGGGAAGGCCTTCTCGATCACGCGCAGGAGGGAGTCGCCGGACCCCAGAACGGTCACCATGGGGTGCTGGGCGGGGACGGTGAGCTGTGCTCTCGCCTGCTCCTGCGCGGGGGTGTGAGCTGTCGATGATTGAGTCATGGGCCGGCGCTGAAGGCCTGCGGTTCCTCCTCGTCACGGCCGCGCAGCTGAGGGCGGCCTCGCGATTCCCAGGGTACGACGGGGGAGTGACAACGCCGTAGGGGTTTTGGGGGCGGGGCCGGAAACGGGGCGGAGGCCCCTGGCAGGGCAGGGGGTCATGCCGAGCGCCGGAAGCCGATCGTGGGGACGGCACGCCGCAACGGCCAGGGCCGCACCAGCTCTTCCGACACCAGCCTCGCCAGGAACCCGTACCTCCCCAGCGCCGCGGGTGACTGCTCCTCGACCGACTGCACCCTGCGCCACCACGCCGCGATCTCCGACCACCCCGGCGCCGACAGCGACCCCCCGAACTCCTGCACCGACAGTGCCGCCGTCAGCCCGGCGAAGGCCAGCCGGTCGGCGAGCGGCCAGTCCGCCAGGGTGCCGGTCACGAACCCGGCGACGAACACGTCTCCGGCACCGGTGGGATCGAGCGCCTCGACCGCGATGGCCGGCACCTCCGCCGTCTCCCCCGTGCGCCGGTCCACCGCGTACGCCCCGTCGGCGCCGAGGGTGACCACGACGAGCGGCACGTACTCGGTGAGGGCGTGGGCGGCGTCCCGGGGACAGTCCGCACCCGTGTACCGCATGGCCTCCTCGGCGTTCGGCAGGAACGCCTCGCAGTGCCGCAGGTCGGGCAGGCCCGCCAGGTCCCACGCCCCGGTGTCGTCCCAGCCGACGTCGCCGAACACCCGTGTGCCGTTGCTCGCGGCCTGGGCGATCCAGGGCGCGCTCACGCCGGGTGCGAGGGAGGCGACGGCGGCACGCGCGCGGGGCGGGCACGCCGGGGCGGTCTCCTCGGGGGGTGGCTCGTGGCCGTGCGAGACCATCGTGCGCTCCCCCTCGTAGGCCATGGAGACGGTCACCGGGGAGTGCCAGCCGGGCACCCTGCGCGACGGGGAGAGGTCGATGCCCTCACCGTGCTCCAGGGCGTCCCAGCAGTAGTCGCCGTAGTGGTCGTCGCCGAAGGCCGCCGCGAGGGACGTGCGCAGGCCGAGGCGGGCCAGGGCCGTCGCCATGTTGGCGACCCCGCCGGGGCTCGACCCCATGCCGCGCGCCCACGACTCCGTCCCGCGTACCGGGGCGGAGTCGAGGCCGGTGAAGATGATGTCCAGGAAGACGGTGCCGGTGAGGTAGACGTCCCAGGGCGGGTCGTCCGGTGTGCGCACAGGGGCGAGGGGGTCGACCTGGCTCTGGCGGTGCGATGCCTTTCCGGCCGGGCCTTTTCCGGCCGGGGCGGTGGACGCGGTCACGATGCGCTCCCTGACGTGGTGCGGATCAGGCCAGTCTGCACCACATCGCGGACGGCGTGACGCCGATCACGCCGGACCCACCCGTCCCACAGGCTCGCGCCGGGCCCCTCCGGCGCCCTGTCGCGGCGCCGGAGGGGCCCTACCAGCGGGGCATCGCGGGGGTCACCCAGTCCGGGTCGGCGATCCGCATCGCCGCCGCGTCGTCGCGGTCCCGCAGGGCGCCGTCGTCTTCCAGCCACCGCCGGTGCAGTGCGGCCAGCCGCTCCCGGTCGAGCTTCACGCCGAGGCCGGGCGCGTCGGAGACGGCGATCCGGCCGCCGTCGAAGGCGAGCCGCTCGGTGAGGACGTCCTCGGACTGCCAGGGGTAGTGGGAGTCGCAGGCATGGTGCAGGTTCGGGACGGTGGCCGCCACGTGGGTCATCGCGGCGAGCGAGATGCCGAGGTGGGTGTTGGAGTGCATCGACACGCCGACCCCGAAGGTGCGGCAGACGGTGGCGAGCTGCTGGGTGTTGCGCAGGCCGCCCCAGTAGTGGTGGTCGGAGAGGACCACCTGGACGGCACCCCGGGTGAAGGCCTCCTCGATCTCGGCGAACGTCGTGACGCACATGTTGGTGGCGAGCGGCACCCCGGTGCGCTCGGCGACCTCGGCCATGGCGGGGGTGCCGAGCGCCGGGTCCTCCAGGTACTCGAGGACGTCCCCGAGCTCCCGGGCCACCTTCACGGACGTCTCGACGGACCAGGCGCCGTTGGGGTCGAGCCGCAGCGGATGCCCCGGGAAAGCCTCGGCGAGGGCCCTGATCGCCGCGATCTCCTCGTCGGGCGGGAAGACGCCGCCCTTGAGCTTGAAGGAGGTGAAGCCGTAGCGCTCCGTGAGGCGGCGGGCCTGCTCCACCACGCCCGCCGGGGCGAGGGCGGCACCCCAGTCGTCCTTCTCGGCGGGTACGCCCTCGGGGTGGCCGGCCCACTTGTAGAACAGGTAGGCGCTGTACTCGACGAAGTCGCGCACCTTGCCGCCGAGCAGCGCGTGCACGGGCAGTCCGAGCGCCTTGCCGAGGGCGTCCAGGCAGGCGACCTCGAAGCCGGAGACGACGGACAGCCGCAGCTTGTCGGCGGTCTGGACACCGCGCAGCCCGCCGACGTCGACGGCGTCGTCGATGCGGGAGGCGTCCACCGTGACCTGGTCCGCGACCGTGAACAGGCCGTTCAGGTCGCTGACCCGGCGCCCCTTCAGCCGCTCGGCGATGGGGCGGGCCACCTCCAGGTACTTGGTATCGCCGTAGGTCTCCCCCACGCCGGTGACACCGTCCGCGGTGACGACCTCGACGATCAGCCGGGGCGTGTACGGCTGGTGCACGCCCTGGGTGTTCAGCAGGGGCGGGTCGGCGACCAGGATCGGTGTGAGCCGTACGTCGGTGATGGTGAGGTCCACGCAGCCGTCTCCTCATGTAGATGTCATCCATGGATGAGAATGCGGGCCGGACGGGAGAACGTCAATCGCCGGGGCGGCCCGATTACCATCGGCGCATGTCAGACACAGGGGGCGTCCGCGAGGTGAAGTCCGCGGCGCGCACGGTCGAGCTGCTGGAACTCCTCGCCGCGCGCGGCGACCGCCCGGCCCGGCTGCAGGAGCTGGCCGGTGAACTCGGCGTGCCGCGCAGCTCGATGTACGCGCTGCTGCAGACCCTGATCTCGCGCGGCTGGGTCCGCACCGACGTCACCGGCTCCCTGTACGGCATCGGCATCCACGCCCTGCTCACCGGTACGAGCTACCTCGACTCCGACCCCCGGGTCCGAGCGGTACGGCCGTACCTCGACGAGGCGTCCGAGGCGCTCGGCGAGACCATCCACCTGGGCCGGCTGGACGGCCGGGACGTGGCGTACCTGGCGACGCGGGAGTCGCACGAGTACCTGCGCACGATCAGCCGGGTGGGACGGCGCCTGCCCGCGCACGCCGGGGCCCTGGGCAAGGCGCTGCTGGCGGAACGCCCGGACGGGGAGCTGCCCGAGGGCCCGTACGAGGCGCTCACCCCCAACTCGCACACGAGCCGGGAGTCCCTGGCGGCCGACCTCGCGCGGATCCGGTCGCGCGGCTGGTCGGTGGACCGCGAGGAGGGCGTGCCCGGCATCGTCGGCTTCGGGTTCGCCCTGCGCTACGACATCCCGGCGCAGGACGCGATCAGCTGCTCGGTGCCGGTCGCCCGGCTCACGCCCGAACACGAGGAGCGGATCGTCGCCGTGATGCTGGAGGTCCGGGCGAAGGCCGAGGAGACCGTTCCGGCGGGCCCCGGAGCGGTGGACTGGCGTTAGCCGGAGCGGTGTACCGGCGTTGGCCGGGACGGTGTACCGCGTTGGCCGGAGCGGTGCGACGGCGTGGGACGAAGCGCCCATGAGCGTCGGCGAGAGCGCGCTCGACGCCTGACGAAAGGCGCTCGTTTACCCCCGCTTCACCACTCCAAACGCAACGTGCCCCAGATCACACACCCCGGGCTCCCGTGGGTGACTACGTGCTTGATACAAATTGCTCGCGCGTTCCTGTCCGTCGACGGTCGTCGCCCAACCCCCCTTTTCTCCCGCTCCTTTCGCATGCCCTGGGAACGCCCGTGTTCGCCCCCCGCACCACTCCGTGGCCCCTCGTCGCCCTTTTCACGGCCGGGTACCTCGCTCCGTATCTGCTCCCCACCACCGTCGGCAGGCTCGACTCGTCTCTTCCGCTCTCCGCCACCCAGGCCGGTGCCGTCGGCAGCGCCCTGCTTCTGAGTTCGGCCGCCGCCGGGTTCGCCCTGGCCTCCCGGGTCGAGCGGGTCGGAGCCCGCACCCTCGCCCGGCTCGGCCTCGCCCTGGCCCTGTTCGGCTACGGCGCCGCCGCCCTGACCACCGCGATCCCCGCCGTCGTCGTCGGCGCGATCGTCGGCGGGTTCGGCTCCGGCACGGCCACGACCGTCGCGGCCACCCTCATCGCCGGTGAGCGCGATCCGCACCGGGCCTCCACGGCCGGGCTGCTCAGCGTCTCCGCCCTCGCGGGCGCCGTGTACCTGACGGTGCCGCACCTCGGACCGGGACACGGCCTGCCGCTGGCCGCGATCGCCCTCACGGCCCTGGCGGTCTGGCCGCTCACCGGCCGGCTGCCCGCCGGCACTCCCGTCGCGCCCGCCCGGCACGACAACGCACGGCTGCCGCACGCCCGTTCCGGGCTGCTGCTGGCCGCCGCGATGGTGTGCTGGTCGCTCGCCCAGAACTCCCTGTGGGGAGTCAGCGGCCGGATCGGCCTCGAGCAGGTGCACCTCGGCGAGGCCACGGTCGGTGTCGTCTTCGCGCTCGGCCTCGGCGCCGGCCTGGCCGGGGTCCTCGCGGCCGGCGCGCTCGGCGCCCGTCTCGGACGCGCGATACCCATCGGCGGCGGCACCGTCCTCATCGCCGCCTGCATCGCACTCAGCGCCTCCGCGACCGACCTGGGAAGCTTCGCCGCCGGCGAGATCGCCTGGAACACGCTCTACCCAGTGGTGCTGTCGTACCTGATCGGGCTCGCCGCCTCGCTCGACCCGCGCGGCCGCTGGGCGGTACTGGTCGGCTCGGCGTCCTCGCTGGGCACCGCCGCCGGGCCGCTGACCGGCAGTGTGCTGTCGGCGCAGGCCGGGTTCCCGGTCATGGGCGCGGTCCTCGGCGCGGGACTGCTGGTGATCGCCCTGCCGATGACCGCGGTCGCCCTGCACACCGGAGGACGTCCGCTGCTGCCCGGCGCGATCCGCCGCCGCGGCGGGCACCCGGCCGCCCTGGTCGCCGCCGCCCCGGGTGCGCCCACCGGCGCCGTTCCGGAGATCGGCGCCCCGGAGCAGCCGGTGGTGGAGATCGAGGTGGAGACCCCGGCCGTCCCCGCCCAGCGTGCCTACGACAAGGCGGGGTCGGAGGTCTTCTGAGACCTGCCCGGGCCCTAACCGAAGGTGTAGGCCTCCACCTCGGCGAGATATCGCGCCCGCAACTGCTCGTCGTCCTCCAGGAAGGAGGCGAGGAAGGAGTTGCGGGCGAGCTCGCGCAGCCGCTCCTCGGTGAGGCCGAGGGTGGCGCGCACGGCGTCGAAGTTGTCGCCGGCGTAGCCGCCGAAGTAGGCCGGGTCGTCGGAGTTGACCGTGCACATCAGGCCGGCGTCCAGCATGGCGGGCAACGGGTGGTCGGCGAGGGTGTCGACCGTGCGCAGCCGGACGTTCGAGAGCGGGCACAGCGTCAGCGGCACCCGGTCGCGCACCAGCCGCTCCACCAGCGCCGGGTCCTCCACACAGCGCAGCCCGTGGTCGACGCGCTCCACGCCGAGGATGTCCAGCGCCTCGGTGATGTACTCCGGCGGGCCCTCCTCACCGGCGTGCGCGACCCTGCGCAGACCGAGCGCGGCGGCGGCCTCGCAGACCTCGCGGAACTTCACCGGAGGGTGCCCGACCTCGGCGGAGTCGAGGCCGACGCCGGTGATCCGGTCCAGGTAGGGCTTGGCGGCGTCCAGCGTGGCCAGGGCAGACTCGGCGGACTCGTCGCGCAGGAAGCACAGGATCAGCCGGGTCGAGACGCCGTGGTTCGCCTCGCTGTTCCCGAGCGCCCGCCACAGCCCCTCGACGACCGTGCCGATGTTCAGCCCGCGGCTGGTGTGGGCCTGCGGGTCGAAGAAGATCTCCGCGTGCCGGACGCCCTGCGCGGCGGCCCGGGCGAGATAGGCGTTCGCCAGGTCCTCGAAGTCCCGCTCGGTGCGCAGGACGGCCATGAGCTCGTAGTACAGGTTCAGGAAGGACTGCAGGTCCTCGAACCGGTAGGCCTCGCGCAGCTCGTCCGTGTCGGCGTAGGGCAACGTGACGCCGTTGCGCGCGGCGAGCTCGAAGGCGAGTTCCGGTTCCAGGGTGCCTTCGATGTGAAGGTGCAGTTCGGCTTTGGGGAGGGACATCAACTCATCGTACGGCCGTTTCACCGACGCTTCGGAACCGGCACCCTGAGTAGATCGTGCGCCACGGTCAGCTCACCCTCGTACCCGGCGGCGCGGGCCTGCCGCTCGAACTCGTCGGGATCGGTATAGCGCTGGCTGAAGTGGGTCAGCACGAGATGCCGCACCCCGCCTTCCCGCGCCACCCGTGCCGCCTGACCGGCCGTCAGATGCCCGTGCTCCACGGCGAGTTCCTCGTCCTCGTCGAGGAACGTCGACTCGATGACGAGCATGTCGCAGCCTTCGGCGAGCGCGTGCACGCCGTCGCACAGCCGGGTGTCCATGACGAACGCGAACCGCTGCCCGCGCCGCACCTCGCTGACGTCCGCCAGCGAGACCCCGCCGAGCGCGCCCTCGCGCTGGATCCGGCCCACGTCCGGGCCCTTGATGCCGTGCGCGGCGAGCCGCTCGGGCAGCATGCGGCGGCCGTCGGGCTCGACGATCCGGTAGCCGTAGGACTCCACCGGGTGGGACAGCTTCCTTGCCTCAAGCGTGTAGCCGTCCGTGCGGGCGAGGGGCCCGTCCGCGGCGACCGGGGCCTCGGTGATGCCGACGGTCTCGCGGTAGGCGGTGGCGTACCGGAGCCGGTCGAAGAAGCGCTGCCCGGAGCGGGGGTAGTGGGCGGTGATCTCGTGCGGGACCTTGTCGAGGTTGATGCGCTGGATCACACCGGCGAGGCCGAGGGAGTGGTCGCCGTGGAAGTGCGTGACGCAGATCCGGTTCAGGTCGTGCGCGGCGACCCCGGCACGCAGCATCTGGCGCTGCGTGCCCTCGCCGGGGTCGAACAGGATGCCCTCGCCGTCCCACCGCAGCAGGTAGCCGTTGTGGTTGCGGTGCCGGGTCGGGACCTGGCTGGCGGTGCCGAGGACGACGAGTTCACGTACGGACAAGGCGGACTACCCGGGGGGCCATTCGAGGCCGCGGCCGCCGAGCACGTGGCCGTGCACGTGCCAGACCGTCTGGCCGGCGCCGCTGCCGGTGTTGAAGACGAGGCGGTAGCTGTCGAGCTTCTCCTCGTCGGCGACGGCCTGCGCCTCGCGGAGCACGTCGGCGGTGAGGGCCGGGTCGGCGGCGGCGAGGGCGGCGGCGTTCTCGTGGTGCGCCTTGGGGATCACCAGGACGTGGGTGGGGGCCTGGGGGTTGATGTCGCGGAACGCGATGGTCGTCTCCGTCTGGCGGACGATCGTCGCGGGGATGGTGCCTGCGACGATCTTGCAGAACAGGCAGTCGTCCTGGGGTTCCCCGGCCATTCGGTTACCTCCGATAGTCCTGGCGTTGCGGTGCCGACGGCATCGTATCGTCGTCGGGTGCGGGTGCGTCTGGGCTGGTCGCGCAGTTCCCCGCGCCCCTTAAGTTGGCAGGCCTGGGGGCGTTTTCGCCGGTACTGCCTCCAGCGCTTCCAGTGCCAGCCGGATGGCCTCGTCCAGTTGGGTGTCTCGGTCCGCCGCGTAGTCCTGGGGGCGCTGCACGACCTCCACATCCGGGTCGACCCCGTGGTTCTCCACGCCCCACTCGTACCCCTCCAGCCAGAAGGCGTACTTGGGCTGGGTCACCAGCGTGCCGTCGACCAGGCGGTAGCGGCTGTCGATGCCGATGACGCCGCCCCAGGTGCGGGTGCCGACGACCGGGCCGAGGCCAAGGGCCTTGATCGCCGCGTTGACGATGTCGCCGTCGGAGCCGGAGAACTCGTTGGCGACGGCCACGACCGGGCCGCGCGGGGCGTCCTCGGGGTAGCTGTAGGGGCGCATGCCGCGCGGGACGGCCCAGCCGACGATGCGGCGGGCCAGCTTCTCGACGACCAGCTGGGAGGTGTGGCCGCCGCGGTTCTCCCGGACGTCGACGACCAGGCCCTCACGGGCGACCTCGACGCGCAGGTCGCGGTGGATCTGGGCCCAGCCGGGGGCCTGCATGTCGGGGACGTGCAGATAGCCGAGGCGGCCGCCGGACTTCTCGTGGACGTAGGCCCGGCGGTCGGCGACCCAGGCGTGGTAGCGCAGGGGTTCCTCGTCGGCGACCGGGACGACGACGGCGTGCCGGGGGTCGCCGCCGCCCGAGGGGGAGATGGTCAGCTCCACCGGCTTGTTCGCCGTGCCGATCAGCAGCGGGCCGGGGCCGAGAACGGGGTCGACCGGCTGGCCCGCGACCGCCACGACGGCGTCCCCGGGGCGTACCGCGACGCCCGGCGCGGCCAGCGGGCTGCGGGCGTCCGGGTCGGAGGTCTCGGAGGGCAGGATGCGGTCGACCCGCCAACTGCCGTCCTCGTGGCGGGAGATGTCGGCACCGAGCAGGCCGAGGCGGGGGCCGCCGCCGTGTCCGCCACGCGGGGTGACATAGGCGTGCGAGGTGCCGAGCTCGCCCTGGACCTCCCACAGCAGGTCGACCAGGTCGTCGTGGGTGGCGAGCCGCTCCACGACCGGGCGGTAGCGGTCGAGGACGCCGTCCCAGTCGACGCCGCTCATGTCCGGCCGCCAGAAGTGGTCCCGCATGATGCGGCCGTTCTCGTCGAACATCTGGCGCCACTCGGCCGCCGGGTCGACGAACTGGCGCACCCGGCCCAGGTCGACGGTGATGTTGGAGTCGCTGTCGTCGTCGCCGGAGGCGCGCCGGTCGCTGGGGACGACCTTCAGCCGTCCGTCGGTCCACAGCAGCACCCGCTTGCCGTCGCCGCTGACCGCGAAGTGGTCGGCGTCCACGGCGAGGTGTTCCAGGCGCTGCTGCGCGAGGTCGTAGCGCTCCAGCTCGGACTTGGGGTCGGGGTCGTCCGGGGTGGCCCGGGACGCGCCGAGCACCCCGGCGACCGGATGGCGCAGCCACAGGACTCCGTCCTTGGCGGCGCGCAGGTTGGTGTAGCGGGCGGCCTCGACCGGGAAGGGCACGATGCGGTCGGCGAGGCCTTCGAGGTCGATGCGGGTGGTGGGGGTGCCCTCGCTGTCGGGAGTCTCCTCCCGGTCGGGCGTCTCGAACGACCGGCCGTGCCGCTGCGGTCCGAACGGGGAGGGCGTGGTGGCCGCGAGGGTGATCAGGTGCGGCCGGGCCCCCACCACGAAGGCCAGGTCGAAGACGTGCTCGTCGTAGACCGGGTCGAAGGAGCGGGTCGAGAGGAAGGCGAGGTGCTTGCCGTCCAGGGTGAACGCGGGCGCGTAGTCCTGGAAGCGCAGCGGGGTGGCCTCGGTGACCGAGAGGTCGGTGGTGTTGGCGAGTTTCAGCTGGCTCAGCGGCCGGGGGCCGGGGTGGGACCAGGCGAGCCACGACGAGTCGGGCGAGAAGACCAGGCCCGACACGTCACCGTCCTCGCTGCGGTCGACCTCCCGCACCTCGCCCGTCTCCCGCTCCACCAGCAGCAGGCGCCCGTCGTGGCAGGACACGGCGGCACGGCTGCCGTCGGGCGCCATGGCGAGGTCCAGCACCCGGCCGAGCTGTCCGGCGGCGATCCGGCGGGGTGTCGCGCCCGGGGCGAGTCCGGTGGCGGGGGCGAACTCCAGGGCGTCGTCGCCCTCGGCGTCCGTCACCCACACCACCCACTGCTCGCCGTCCGCGCGGAACGTCCGCGGCAGCCGGGCCCGTACGCCCGGTGTCGCGGCAAGCGCGCGGGCCGGGCCGGAGCGGTGGGTGACCCAGTGCACGGAGCCGCGTACGGCGACGGCGCTGCCGCGTGCGGTGTGGTCCGGGGACGCCGAGCCGAACCACCGGGAGGCGTTCACCGGGAACGGCTGGAGATCGGCGCGCTGTCCGCCCAGCCGCACGTCCAGCCGCCGCGGCTCGGCGCCCTCCAGGTCGTCCAGCACCCACAGTTCACCGGCGCTGGAGTAGACGACCCGGGTGCCGTCGCTCGCCGCGTGCCGGGCGTAGAAGCCGTCGAGGGGTGTGTGCCGGCGCAGGTCGGATCCGTCGGCGAGGGAGGAGTAGAGCGCTCCGGTGCCCTCGTGGTCGGAGAGGAAGCCGATCCTGTCCTCCACCCAGAGCGGGTACTCGATGTTGCCGTCGAGGTCCTCGTGCAGCCGCACGAACTCCCCGTCGTTCTCGGGGTCGATCCACAGCTTGCCCGCCGTGCCTCCGCGGTACCGCTTCCACCAGGCCGCCTCACGCCCCATGGGCGCGGACAGCAGCACCGTGTGCGGGCCGTGCGCGACGTCGCCGACGGGCCCGTACGGCAGGGTGGTGGCCGGGCCGCCGTCCAGCGGTACGGCACGCGCCCAGGTGCGGCGCAGGCTCGCCTCCCCATGGGCGCTGATCGCCAGGACCTCGCCGTCCGGGGTCCAGCCGCGCACCTGTGTCTTGAGACTCCCCCAGTACGTCAGCCGCTTGGCCGGACCGCCGTCGACCGGGGCGATGAAGACCTCGGGGGCGCCGTCACGGGTGGAGGTCCAGGCGACGGTGGTGCCGTCGGGCGAGATCCGGGGCTGGGTCACCGGCATGTTGTCGGCGCTGACCCGCCAGGCCCGGCCGCCGTCGAACGGAGCGAGCCACACGTCGTCCTCGGCGGTGAAGGCGACCAGGTCGCCGTGCACATGGGGGAACCGGAGGTAAGCAGGCGATGTCACCCGATCACCCTATGCAGGGACGACGCCGCGCGGACAGGGTTCGGATCACTTGCCCTCGACAGGGCGGCAGTCCGGGTACCGCTCGCACCAGATGGTCTGGGTGACGGTCACGGTGACCGTCGGCCCGGGCTGCCCGTTCGAGGGGCCGCCGACGGGCGGCGGGCTGGTGGAGTCGCAGTCGCCGAGGCCGTCGACCTCGAACCACACCTTGCCGTCCACCTTGGCGGTGATGTTCCCGCGTACGCAGGCGCCGTTCACCGCGTGGGTGACCTTGCCGTCGACGGTGATGTCCTTGCCGTCGTCGGTCTCGCCCTCGCAGTCGACGGTCGCGACGGTCCGCTCACGCGCGGAGGGTGACGACTTCCCGCCGTTCTCCCCGTAGGAGGCGGTGCACGTGAGCCACCGCACGTCCGCCTTCTGCCGCTCGAGCTCTTCGGTCACCGTCTGGTCGGTGGTGTACGCGACGGACGCGGCGCTGACGCTGCCGGGCTCGCAGGCGACGGCGCCGCCCACGGCCACGGCGGCGAACACCGCCGCCACCGCGACGCGCCGGCCGCGCGGCCCCCTCCGAATCCTCCTCGAAGCCCCCATGGAGGGGAGCCTGCCACTGTCGGAGGCGGCGCGGTAGGGCGCAAAGGCGTCAGCCGCGCAGCAGCAGCCACTCCTGAAGCTCCACCAAGTTGCCCTCGGGGTCCTTGAGATGGGCCACCCGCATGCGGTCCGTCATGGGCGCCGGGCCGTGCAGCACCGTGGCGCCGCGCATGGTGATCTCCTCGCAGTACGCGTCGAGGCCGTCCACCCGCAGTACGACCAGGGAGCGGTGGCCGGCCGCCGCGTCGCCCACTTCGTCGAGCACCTCGGCCATCATCGACCGGTCCTGCAACGCGATCCCCGCGGAGCCCACCGCGGGGCTGAACTTGGTGCCTCCAGAGATCAGGACCAGCGTCCGGTGCGTGCCAGGAGTACGGCCGCGGCGGCCGTCCCGGCGGTCGATGTGCGCAGCACACTGGGTCCGAGGCGGTACGCCCGCGCCCCCGCCTCCTCGAACAGCGCCAGTTCCTCCGGCGCCACGCCGCCCTCGGGTCCCACGACCAGCACGATCTCACCGGTGGCCGGCAGCTCGGCGGTGGCCAGGGGGGTGTCCCCGCTCTCGTGCAGCACGGCTGCGAAGTCCGCTCCGGCCAGCAGGGAGGCGACCTGCTTGGTCGTCGCCGCCGCCGCGACCTCGGGGAAGCGCAGCCGGCGGGACTGCTTGCCGGCCTCCCGGGCCGTGGCCCGCCACTTGCCCAGGGCCTTCTGCCCGCGTTCGCCCTTCCACTGCGTGATGCAGCGCGACGCCGCCCACGGCACGATCGCGTCGACGCCGGTCTCGGTCATCGTCTCGACGGCGAGTTCGCCCCGGTCGCCCTTGGGCAGGGCCTGGACGACGGTGATCCGGGGCTGCTCCGCGGGCTCCTCGGACCACGAGTCCAGCTGAAGGATCAGCCGGTCCTTGCCCTCCGTGCCGAGCACGACGCAGTCCGCCCAGCGGCCGGCCCCGTCCGTGAGGACGACGTCCTCACCGGCGCGCAGCCGCTTCACGGAGACGGCGTGCCGTCCCTCCGGTCCGTCGAGTACGTACCGGCCGCCACCCCCGGCGTCGAAGTGGTCGACCACGAACACCGGCGCGGTCACAGCACACCCCCGCCGGTCAACGAGGCGCGGGCGGCGGCCAGTTCACCGGCCAGTACCTCCACCAGCTGCCCGGCGGGCAGCTCCCGCGCCATCCGGTGCCCCTGCCCGGCCCACAGTGCCATGCCCTGCGCGTCCCCGGCCTTGGCGGCGGCCTTGCGCAGCGGCGAGGTGAGGTGGTGGATCTCGGGGTAGGCGGCGGGCGCGTACGGGCCGTGCTCGCGCAGGAACCGGTTGACCAGGCCGCGTGCCGGACGGCCGGAGAAGGCCCGGGTCAACTCCGTACGTACGAAGAGGGGGTTGGTCAGCGCCTGCTTGTGCAGGGCGTTCGCCCCCGACTCGTGTGTGGCGAGGAAGGCGGTGCCCAGCTGGGCGGCGCTCGCGCCCGCGGCGAGGACACCGGCGATCTGGCCGCCGCGCATGATGCCGCCGGCGGCGATGATCGGGATGCTCACGGCCTCACGGACCTGGGCGATCAGCGACAGCAGGCCGACGCCGGAACGGTCGGTCTCGGGGATGTCCCGGTGGGTGCCCTGGTGGCCGCCGGCCTCGACGCCCTGGGCGATGACCCCGTCCGCACCCGCCCGCTCCACGGCCCGGGCCTCGTCGGGGGTGGTCGCGGCGGCCAGGACGAAGGTGCCGACGCGGTGCAGGGCGTCGACGACCTCGCGGCCCGGGACGCCGAAGTGGAACGACACGACCTGTACGGGGTTGTCGCGCAGCACCACGAGCTTGGCCTCGAAGCCGTCGTCGCGTCCGCTGTCCGGGTCGCCGAGCTCGGCCTCGTACCAGGTGGCCTCGCCGGCCAGCTGGTGGGCGTAGACGTCGACGGCGGCGGGGTCGGCGTACTCCGGCTGCGGCATGAAGACGTTGACGCCGAAGGGCCTGCTCGTGAGGCTCCGGAGCTGCTTGATCTCCTGGTACATCCCGTCGGCGGTCTTGTACCCGGCGGCGAGGAATCCGAGCCCGCCCGCCTCGCACACGGCGGCGGCGAGCTGCGGTACGGAGACGCCGCCCGCCATGGGGGCCTGCACGATCGGGTGGGGGAAGAGATCGGTCAGTGCGGAGGACATGACCGCATGTTGTCACGTCCCGCGCACCACTCCGAAACCGGCCTGCCGACTGGCATAGACCAGAGGAACAGGCACCTCCCGTCACCCGGGAGGCGCCCTGTATCACCGGTTACGGGCGCCCCGTCAGCGACCGTTGAAGGCGTCCTTCAACCGCGAGAACAACCCCTGCTGCCCCGGCTGGAACTGCCCCGTGGGCCGTTCCTCGCCGCGGAGCTTGGAGAGCTCGCGCAGCAGGCGTTCCTGCTCGGGGTCGAGCTTGGTCGGGGTCTGGACCTCGACGTGGACGATGAGGTCGCCGCGTCCGCCGCCGCGCAGGTGCGTGACGCCCCGGCCGTGCAGCGGGATCGACTGGCCGGACTGGGTGCCCGGGCGGATGTCGACCTCCTCCATGCCGTCGAGCGTCTCCAGCGGCACCTTCGTGCCGAGGGCCGCCGCCGTCATGGGGATCGTCACCGTGCAGTGCAGATCGTCGCCGCGCCGCTGGAACGTGCTGTGCGGCAGCTCGTGGATCTCGACGTAGAGGTCACCGGCCGGGCCGCCGCCGGGGCCGACCTCGCCCTCTCCGGCGAGCTGGATCCGCGTGCCGTTGTCGACACCGGCCGGGATCTTGACCGTGAGCGTACGGCGGGACCGGACGCGGCCGTCACCGGCGCACTCCGGGCACGGGGTCGGGACGACCGTGCCGAAGCCCTGGCACTGCGGGCACGGCCGGGACGTCATGACCTGCCCCAGGAAGGACCGGGTCACCTGCGAGACCTCACCGCGGCCGCGGCACATGTCACACGTCTGGGCGGAGGTGCCCGGGGCCGCGCCCTCACCGCTGCAGGTGTTGCAGACGACGGCCGTGTCGACCTGGATGTCCTTGGTCGTACCGAAGGCCGCCTCGTCGAGCTCGACCTCGATACGGATCATCGCGTCCTGGCCGCGGCGGGTGCGCGAGCGCGGTCCGCGCTGCGACGCCGTCCCGAAGAACGCGTCCATGATGTCCGAGAAGTTCCCGAAGCCACCGGCTCCGAAGCCGCCCGCGCCGCCGCCTCCGGCCTGCGAGAGCGGGTCGCCGCCGAGGTCGTAGACCTGCTTCTTCTGCGGGTCCGACAGCACCTCGTAAGCGGCGTTGATCTCCTTGAACCGCTCCTGGGTCTTCGGATCGGGGTTGACGTCCGGGTGCAGCTCGCGCGCGAGCCGCCGGAAGGCCTTCTTGATCTCTTCCTGCGACGCGTCGCGGCGCACGCCGAGTACGGCGTAGTAGTCCGTGGCCACTACGACTCCGCCAGGATCTGTCCGACGTACCGTGCCACTGCGCGTACCGCTCCCATCGTTCCCGGGTAGTCCATGCGGGTCGGTCCGACCACGCCGAGCTTGGCGACTGCCTCGCCGCCCGAACCGTAGCCGACCGACACGACGGACGTGGAGTTGAGTCCTTCGTGGGCGTTCTCGTGACCGATCCGTACGGTCACGCCCGGATCCTTCGCCTCGCCGAGCAGCTTGAGGAGCACGACCTGCTCCTCAAGCGCCTCCAGCACCGGCCGGATCGTGAGAGGGAAGTCATGCCCGAAGCGGGTCAGATTGGCGGTGCCGCCGATCATCAGCCGCTCCTCGTTCTCCTCGACGAGCGTCTCCAGAAGTGTGGAGAGCACCGTGGAGACCGTACCCCGGTCCTCGTGCTCGAACGCCTCGGGCAGATCCTCCACCAGACCGGGCACATCCGCGAAACGCCGGTTCGCCACACGGCTGTTGAGCCGCGCGCGCAGATCCGCGAGCGAGGCGTCGCCGAAGGGCGCCGGGCAGTCGACCACCCGCTGCTCGACCCGCCCGGTGTCCGTGATCAGCACCAGCATCACGCGTGCGGGCGCCAGGGAGAGCAACTCCACGTGCCGCACGGTCGAACGGGTCAGCGACGGGTACTGCACGACGGCGACCTGACGCGTCAGCTGCGCGAGCAGCCGTACCGTGCGCGCCACGACGTCGTCGAGGTCGACGGCACCCTCGAGGAAGTTCTGGATCGCGCGCCGCTCGGGCGCGGTCATCGGCTTGACGCCGGCGAGCTTGTCGACGAACAGCCGGTATCCCTTGTCGGTGGGGATGCGCCCGGCACTGGTGTGCGGCTGGGCGATGTACCCCTCGTCCTCGAGGGCCGCCATGTCGTTGCGGACGGTGGCCGGGGAGACGCCGAGGCTGTGCCGCTCGGTGAGGGCCTTGGAGCCCACCGGCTCCTCGGTGCCGACGTAGTCCTGGACGATGGCGCGCAGCACCTGCAGCCTGCGTTCACTGAGCATCGCGCACACCTCCAGAAGTCTCCGCCTGCTTGCCCTGCCGGTCCGGCCTGGCACTCTGCGCGTGCGAGTGCCAGCATTCCCCGGCCCAGTGTACGGCGGTGGGGTACACCCCCGGCAAGGCTGGTCGTGCGGCGCCGCGCCCCGAGCGGGGCGTACCCGCTAGCGTCGCCGTATGACGGTGACTTGGGAAGACCTCGGATGGGAGCGCGTGGCCGCCGGGGTGGGGCGGTGCCGGCTGCCGGTGTGGGACTGCACGATCGGGCTGGTCGCCGGCGAGGGGGCGGTCCTCATGATCGACGCGGGGTCGAGCCTCGCCGAGGGCGCGAAGCTGGGTGCGCAGGCGCGGGCGCTCACCGGTCACCGTGTGACACATCTCGCGCTGACCCATCCGCACTTCGACCACGTCCTCGGCGCCGGGGCCCTCCCCGGCACCGAGGTGTTCGGCGCGGTGGGCGTGGACGCGCTGCTGTCGCGGGTGCGGGACCGTGAGGAGCTGCGCGAGGACGCGGTGCGCCAGGGTCTGGCGGCGCCCGCGGCCCGGGAGGCGGCGGAGCGGCTGGTCACCCCAGGCCATCTGGTCTCCGGCGAGTGGACGCTCGACCTGGGCGGCGGCCGGCAGGTGCTGCTGGCGAACGTCGGGCCGGGGCACACCGCGCACGACCTGGCGGTGCTGGTGCCCGGTGATCCGGAGGTCGTGTTCTGCGGGGACCTGGTCGAGGAGTCCGGTGAGCCCCAGGCGGGCCCCGACGCGGTGCCGTCGCAGTGGCCTGCCGCCCTCGACCGGCTGCTCGATCTCGGCGGCGAGGACGCGGTGTACGTGCCCGGTCACGGAGCGGTGGTGGACGCGGTGTTCGTGCGGGCGCAACGGGACGCGCTGGCAGCGCGTTTCGGCGTGTCGCGGTGATCGCCGACGGCCTTCTCCTATCGTCATTCGAATGCGCCAGTACTCCGCCGATCTGACCCCGCCGTGGAAGAAGCCGAAGCCGGTGCCCGAGGTGGCGGCGGAGCCGGGCCTGGTGGTGGAGGAGCCGGGGACCGGCTTCTGCGGCGCGGTGATCCGCTGCGAGGCGGGCACGGTGACGCTGGAGGACCGCTTCGGCAAGCACCGGGTGTTCCCGATGGAGCCACGCGGCTTCCTGCTGGAGGGCAGGGTGGTGACCCTGGTCCGCCCCGCGCCCGGCGGCCCGGCACGTCCCGCCCGCACGGCCTCGGGGTCGGTCGCCGTCCCCGGCGCCCGCGCCCGCGTGGCCCGCGCCGGCCGCATCTACGTCGAGGGCCGACACGACGCCGAGCTGGTCGAGAGGGTGTGGGGCGACGACCTGCGCATCGAGGGCGTGGTCGTGGAGTACCTGGAGGGCGTCGACGACCTGCCGTCGATCGTCTCCGAGTTCGGTCCCGGGCCGGACGCGCGGCTGGGCGTCCTGGTGGACCACCTGGTTCCGGGCAGCAAGGAGTGGCGCATCGCACAGTCGGTGACGAGCGAGCACGCGCTGGTCGTGGGCCACCCCTACATCGACATCTGGGAGGCGGTGAAGCCGTCGTCGCTGGGCATCACCGCCTGGCCCCGGGTCCCGCGCGGCCAGGACTGGAAGACGGGCGTGTGCCGGGCCCTGGGCTGGCCGGAGAACACGGGCGCGGCCTGGCAGCGGATCCTGTCGGGCGTCCATTCGTACAAGGACCTGGAGCCGGAACTGCTGGGCAGGGTGGAAGAACTCATCGACTTCGTCACGGCGCCCTAGCTGCGGGCATGCGTGCCGCGAGGGGCGATGGCGGTCCCCCCTGCTCGAGCGAAGCCGAGAGCTTGGGGAAGGGTGGGCGCAGCGGCGCCCCGCTACGCCGGGCTGCGGACCCACCCGGCCTCAACACCCACGCCCAGCACCTCAGTCCACGAGATCGCGCACAACCCCGTCCGCCAGCAACCGCCCGCGCAAGGTCAGCACAGCCCGGCCCTCCGCATACGGCTCTTCCTGGAGCAACCCCTCGGACAGCGCCCGCCGAGACGCCGCAAGCCCCTCCTCCCGCAGCAGCGACAACGGCACCCCCTCCTTGAGCCGCAGCTCCAGCAGAATCCGCTCGACCCGCCGGTCCTCCCCCGACAGCACCTCACGCCCGGCCCCCGGCGACCTCCCCGAAGCCAGCGCGGCCGCGTACGCCCCCGGATGCTTCACGTTCCACCACCGCACCCCGCCCACATGGCTGTGCGCACCGGGCCCGGCCCCCCACCAGTCGGCCCCCCGCCAGTACAGCTCGTTGTGCAGACACCGCCCGGCCGCCGAGGTCGCCCAGTTCGACACCTCGTACCACTCGAAGCCCGCCCCGGAGAGCACCCCGTCCGCGATCAGGTACCGGTCGGCGTGGACGTCGTCGTCGGTCATCGGCACCTCGCCCCGGCGGATCCGGCGGGCCAGCTGCGTGCCCTCCTCGACGATCAGGGCGTACGCACTCACGTGATCCGGCCCGGCCCCCAGCACCGCGTCCAGCGAGGCCCGCCAGTCGTCGTCGGACTCGCCCGGTGTGCCGTAGATCAGGTCGAGGTTGACGTGCTCGAACCCGGCCGCCCTGGCCTCCGCCACACAGGCCTCGGGCCGCCCGGGCGTGTGGGTACGGTCCAGCACCTTCAGCACGTGCTGCCGCGCGCTCTGCATCCCGAAGGAGATCCGGTTGAAGCCCCCCTCGCGCAGGGCGGCCAGGTACGCGGGATCGACCGACTCCGGGTTCGCCTCGGTCGTGACCTCGGCGTCCTCCGCCAGCCCGAACTCGTCCCGCACGGCCTTCAGCATCCGTACGAGGTCACCGGCGTCCAGCAGTGTGGGCGTGCCGCCGCCCACGAACACCGTCCGCACCGGCCGCGGATCGTCCCCCAGCACCTTGCGCGCCAGCCGGATCTCGTCGGCCAGCGTCTCGGCGTAGTTGTCGCGGGACGCCAGTACGCCGCCGGTGCCGCGCAGCTCGGTCGCGGTGTACGTGTTGAAGTCGCAGTAGCCGCAGCGGGTCGCGCAGTACGGGACGTGCAGGTAGAACCCGAGCGGACGATCGGCGGCCCCGGCGAGGGCGGACGCGGGCAGCGCGCCGTCGTCGGGGACGGGCTCGCCGTCGGGGAGTGCGGAAGGCATGCCTTCCATTGTCCAGCACCCGGGCGGTCAGTCCGCCTGGAGCACCAGCAGCGCCAGATCGTCCGCCGGGGGCCGGGCGCCGAACTCGTGCACCAGCCGTTTGATCCGCTCGGCTATCAGCTCCGCGTCCAGGCCCGCGCACCCGGCCAGCGCCGCCGCGAGCCCGTCCCCGTCGTCGAACTGGCGGGAGCCCGAGCGGCGCTCGGTCACCCCGTCGGTGACGCACAGCAGGGTGTCGCCGGACCGCAGCTCGAAGGTGTCGCTGGTGTAGGTGGCGTCGTCGACGACGCCGAGCAGGGTCTGGGGCTGCGCGACCGTGTGCACCTCACCGCCCGCCCCCAGCACCAGGGGCAGCGGGTGCCCGGCGGAGGCGACGGTGCAGCGGACACCACCGTCGAAGGGGACGAGCTCGCCGTAGAGCAGGGACAGGAAGCGGGTCTGGGGGCCGTCGCCGGGCGGGGTGGCTAGCGCGCCCGCGGCGACCAGCGCCCGGGCGGCCGCGTCGGCGGCCTCCGTGGCGTCGTCGAGCAGGAGCTGGTTGAGGCGGTCGAGGACGTCGGCGACCCGGTAGCCCTCGCGGGCCAGCAGCCGCAGCCAGGGCCGGGCCAGCCCGATCACGACGGCCGCCTCGGGACCCTTGCCCTGGACGTCGCCGACGGCGAAGCACCAGCGTCCGTCGCCGGCCGGGAACAGGTCGTAGAAGTCGCCGCTGGGACCGCCCTTGTCGCACGGCTCGTAGACGAGGGCGCTGCGCACACCGGGGATCTCGGCGACGGCGCCGGGCAGCAGCCCGCGCTGGAGCACGGCGCTGATGGTGGCCTGCCGGGCGTACTGGCGGGCGGCGCCGATGGCGAGGGCCACCCGGCGGCTGAGGTCCTCGACGAGGCCGGTGATCTCGTCGGGGAAGCCGGCCGGCCCGGACCGCCCGATGACGAGGGTGCCCAGCGGGCGTCCCCCGGCGACCAGGCGGTACGCGAGGGCCGAACCGGGATCGTCGTCCCCCAGCGCCTCGCCGGGCCAGGGGCAGTCGACGGGCCCGGATCCGCCCTGGTCCCGGCCGCGCTCGAACGGAGACGCACCCATCGGGTCGAACGGTTGCGGAGGGTCCTTCTCCAGGGCGCGGCGCAGCTCCTCGATGCGGTTCTCGCTGCCGTGCCAGACCCGGGCGAGGCGCGGTCCGCCCAGGCCGGCTCCACCGCTCCAGCCGCCGGCGGTGGCCTCGTCCTCCAGCCACACCGCGCACCAGTCGGCCAGCCGGGGCACGATCAGCTGCCCGGCGAGGGCAGCGACGAGGTCCTCGTCGAGCTGTCCGGCGAGGAGGTCGGAGGCCTCGGCGAGGAAGGACAGGGCGCCGCGGCCGAGCCAGGCGCCGTCGGGGCCGTGCCGTCCGTCGCGGTTCTCGTGCCGGTCCCGCCAGTCCCGCAGATCGTTGAAGTCGCGCAGGTCACGGGACTCCCGTAAGCCGGGCCGGGGCTGCGCCTCCGCGTGGGGGGCCGCCGGGTCCTGCCCGTCCCACCGCTCTTCGCCGTCGCCCCGTGTGCCCCAGTTGTATCGGGTGCCCCTCGGCCGCCCCCACGGCTCCCGGTCCGCACGCGGGTCCCACAGGTCTCCGCCGCCCCCGGACCGCAGAGCCTTCTCCGCCTCCTCGCCCGGGCGTGGTTCGGGTGGCGGGGTCTCGGCCGTCCGCAGGCCGCGCGCGAGCGCGTGCTCACCGGCGTACGCCTCGGTCTGCTCGTCCGCGGCGCAGCCGCCGGCGGGCAGCCGGGCCCATACGGTCTTGCGGCCCGTACGGTACGTGACCCCCCACGCCTCGCAGAGCGCGGCGACGAGCCGCAGCCCGCGCCCGTGATCGGGGGTGTCATGGGGGGTCTCCGGCTCGCCGCCGCGCGGGGCACGGGAGGGGTGGTGGTCGGAGACCTCGACGACCACCGCGGTCGTGTCCGGGGTGCCGCCCACGGCGCCTTCCAGCCGGAACGCCGTCTCGACGTCGGTGCCGGCGTGCACGACGGCGTTGGTGACGAGTTCGCTGACGACGAGGGTGGCGTCGTCGGCGAGGCGGTCGGTGAGGTGCTCGGCGCCGGGCAGTCCGAGCCCGGTCCACCCGGCGAGAGCCTCGCGCACCAGGGCGCGGGCGGCGCCCGGGGCGAGCGAGGTGCCGGGCAGGGTCGCGTGCGCCCGCGTGCGCTCCGGTACGGGCGCCTCGGCGGCGGACCCGGGCGCCGTGCGGGCGGGCGCGCGTGTGCCGGAGGCGGGCGCCCCGGCGGACGGTGTCCCCACCTCCGCGGCCGGTGCGGGCTCCTCGGCAACGGGCCCTTCCTGGACGGGCACGGGCGTCTCCCAAGCGGGTACAGGCGCTTCTGAGGCACGGGAGGCGGTCTCCCGTTGCGTCGGAATGGCCCCCATGGACAGCTCCCCGGGCAGTTCGTACGAATACGCCACAGTCGATGCCGACAGAGTGACAGACTGACCCCGCCCATAAGCGCCGAGTTACCGAAGTGGGCCGCCATGAGTGAGAACAGTGCTACTCCTGTGGTCGAAGACCGGTACGAAGACGGTCAGATTCGTGCATCCGATCTGCGCCCGCTGCTCGCCGCCATGACCGCTGCACGCGACGGCGACTTCGGCAAGGTGCCGGAATCAGGCCACGGGATGGTGGCCGAACTGACCGCCGTCTACAACCAGATCATGGACCGCAGCGTCCACTTCACCTCCGAGGTGCAGCGCGTCCGTCGGGAACTGGTGCGGCACGGACGGCTCGACGAGCGGCTCTCGGCCAGCCCGGGCCAGGGCTTGTGGACGTCCCGGGTCGATGACGTGAACCAGTTGCTCGACGCCCTGGTCGCCCCGGCGGCGAACGCCACGCGCGTGCTGGACGCGGTGGCCGGCGGCGATCTGACCCAGCGGGTCGATCTGCACGACGGGACGCGGCAGTTGCGCGGTGATCTGCGGCACCTGGGCCGGGCCGTGAACAAGATGGTGGACCAGCTCTCCCTGTTCACCGGCGAGGTGACGCGGGTGGCCCGCGAGGTGGGCACCGAGGGGCGGCTCGGCGGGCGGGCCAAGGTGCAGGGTCTGTCGGGCAGTTGGCGGGACGTGACGGAGGCCGTCAACACGATGGCGTCCCGGCTGACGGCCCAGGTCCGGGACATCGCGGCGGTGACGACCGCGGTGGCCCGCGGCGACCTGACCCGCACGGTGACGGTGGAGGCGACCGGCGAGCTGCTGGAGCTGAAGCTGACCGTGAACACGATGGTCGACCAGCTCTCCGCCTTCGCCGACGAGGTCACCCGGGTGGCCCGCGAGGTCGGCACCGAGGGCCGGCTGGGCGGCCGGGCGCAGGTGCGGGGCGTGTCCGGCGTCTGGAAGGACCTCACCGACAACGTCAACTTCATGGCGTCGAATCTGACGTCCCAGGTCCGCAACATCGCCCAGGTGACCACGGCGGTGGCCAACGGCGACCTGTCCCAGAAGATCACGGTCGACGCTCAGGGCGAGATCCTGGAGCTGAAGTCGACCATCAACACGATGGTCGACCAACTGTCCGCCTTCGCCGACGAGGTCACCCGCGTCGCCCGCGAGGTCGGCACCGAGGGCAACCTCGGCGGCCGGGCGCAGGTGCGGGGCGTCTCCGGCGTCTGGAAGGACCTCACCGACAACGTCAACTTCATGGCGGACAACCTCACCTCGCAGGTCCGCAACATCGCCCTGGTCTCCACCGCCGTCGCGCAGGGCGACCTCGGCAAGAAGATCACGGTGGAGGCCAAGGGCGAGATCCTGGAGCTGAAGTCCACGATCAACACGATGGTCGACCAGCTCTCCGCCTTCGCCGACGAGGTCACCCGCGTCGCCCGCGAGGTCGGCACGGAAGGCAACCTCGGCGGCCAGGCCCAGGTGCGGGGCGTCTCCGGCGTCTGGAAGGACCTCACCGACAACGTCAACTTCATGGCGCTGAACCTGACCTCGCAGGTCCGCAACATCGCCCAGGTGACGACGGCCGTCGCCAACGGCGACCTGTCGAAGAAGATCACCGTCGACGCGCGCGGCGAGATCCTGGAGCTGAAGGACACCGTCAACACGATGGTGGAGCAGCTGCGCGCCTTCGCCGACGAGGTGACACGGGTGGCCCGGGAGGTCGGCACCGACGGGCGGCTCGGCGGCCGGGCCCAGGTGCTGGGCGTCTCCGGCGTCTGGCGGGACCTGACGGACAACGTCAACTACATGGCCGACAACCTCACCTCCCAGGTGCGCAACATCGCCCAGGTCGCGACGGCCGTGGCGCAGGGCGACCTGTCCCGGAAGATCGACGTGGACGCGCGCGGCGAGATCCTGGAGCTGAAGACCACCATCAACACCATGGTCGACACGCTGTCCTCCTTCTCCTCGGAGGTCACGCGGGTCGCCCGCGAGGTGGGCTCGGAGGGACGGCTCGGCGGCCAGGCCCGGGTCGAAGGCGTCTACGGCACGTGGAAGCGCCTGACGACGAACGTCAACGAACTCGCCTCCAACCTCACCACCCAGGTCCGCGCCATCGCCGAGGTCGCCTCCGCGGTGGCCCAGGGCGACATGTCCCGCTCGATCACCGTGGAGACGCAGGGCGAGGTCGCCGAGCTCAAGGACAACATCAACCTGATGGTGGCCAACCTGCGCGAGACGACCCGCGCCAAGGACTGGCTGGAGTCCAACCTGGCCCGGCTCGCCGCCCTCATGCAGGGCCACCGGGACCTGATGGAGGTCGCCGACCTGATACTCCGCGAGCTGACCCCGCTGGTGAACGCCCAGTACGGCGCGTTCTACCTGGCCGACCCGGAAGAGGCCGGAGCCGCGACTCCCACCAAGGGGCTCGCCTTCATCGCCGGGTACGGTGCCGCCCAGGACGCGACCGTCGAGACCGGCGGCCTGCCGGTGCACGGCCTGGTCGCGCAGGCGGCCAGGGAGAAGAAGCGCATCCTGGTGGAGGGCGCCCCACCCGACTACATCAAGATCAACAGCGGTCTGGGCGAGGCGGCCCCGACCACGATCGTCATCATCCCGATCCTCTTCGAGGACAAGCTCCTCGGCGTCATCGAGCTCGCCTCGTTCTCCCGCTTCTCCGACGTCCACCTGGCGTTCTTCGACCAGTTCGTCAACACCATCGGCGTCGCCATCAACACGATCATCGCCAACTCCCGCACGGAGTCGCTGCTCGGCGAGTCCCAGCGCCTGGCCATGCAGCTCCAGGAGCGCTCGGACGAACTCCAGAAGCAGCAGGGCGAACTGCAGCGCTCCAATGCCGAACTGGAGGAGAAGGCGGCCCTGCTGGCGACGTCGTCCCAGTACAAGTCGGAGTTCCTGGCCAACATGTCGCACGAGCTGCGTACGCCGCTGAACTCGCTGCTGATCCTGGCCCGGCTGCTCTCCGACAACCCGGACGGCCATCTCTCCGACCAGGAGGTGCAGTTCGCCACGACCATCCACCGCTCGGGATCGGACCTCCTGCAGCTGATCAACGACATCCTGGACCTGTCGAAGATCGAGGCCGGCCGGATGGACGTACGCCCCAAGCGGCTCCCGCTCATCAAGCTGCTCGACTACGTCCACGCCACCTTCCGGCCCCTCACCCTCGACCGGGGGCTCGCTTTCGAGGTCGCGGTCGGCGAGGACGTGCCGCGGGAGATGTACTCGGACGAACAACGCCTGCAGCAGATCCTGCGCAACCTCCTCTCCAACGCGATCAAGTTCACCGCGTCCGGCAAGGTCGAGCTGCGGGTGGACCGGGTGCAGGACGCCGAGCACCGCTGGGTCCGGGACACCGACGACGTCATCGCGTTCGCCGTGTCCGACACCGGCATCGGGATCGCGCCGGAGAAACTCCCGGTGATCTTCGAGGCGTTCGCGCAGGCCGACGGCACCACCAACCGCAAGTACGGCGGAACCGGCCTCGGCCTGTCCATCAGCCGGGAGATCGCGGGCCTGCTCGGCGGCCGGATCGTCGCCGAGAGCGAACCCGGGAAGGGCTCTACGTTCACCCTGTACGTGCCGGTCGTCAGCCCCGGCCACACCGCGCCCGCATCCGTGCCCCAGGACCGCGCCGCCCTCCCGCTGCCCCTCGAGCCCGCCGCCGGGACCGTCCCGGTCGCGCACGACACGGACGACGCCTGGCCGTCGCCGACGAAGCTGGAGGCGTGGACGTCCGGCCGGCCGGGCCGGATCCTCGCCGGCCGGCGGGTGCTGATCGTCGACGACGACATCCGCAACGTCTTCGCCCTCACCCATGTCCTGGGCCGGGTCGGCATGACCGTGCTCTACGCGGAGAACGGCCGCGAGGGCATCGAGACGCTGGAGCGCAGCGCCGGCGTCGAACTGGTGCTGATGGACATCATGATGCCGGAGATGGACGGCTACGAGACCATCTCCGCGATCCGCCGCACACCCCGCTGGTCGGGCCTGCCGATCGTGGCCCTGACCGCCAAGGCGATGCCCGGCGACCGGGAGAAGTCCATCGCCCGCGGCGCCAACGACTACGTCCCCAAGCCGGTGGACATCGACGGCCTGCTGACGGTCGTGTGCGCCCTACTGGACCCCGAGGGCACGGAAGAAGAGGCATGAGCGGCACGCCCACCCACCCCGAACGCGCCGGAATCCTCCTGGTCGACGACATGGAGGACAACCTCACCGCCCTGGAGGCCGTCCTCGCCTCCCTCAACGAGCCGCTGCTGCGCGCCCGTTCCGGCGAGGAGGCGATGAAGGCCCTGCTGCGGCAGCCGATCGCCCTGGTCCTGCTCGACATCCGCATGCCCGGCATGGACGGCTTCGAGACGGCCGCCCACATCAAACGCCTCGACCAGACCCGGGACGTCCCGATCATCTTCCTCACCGGCGCGGACGACGACGCCGGCTACGCCTTCCGCGGCTACGCGACCGGCGCCGCCGACTACGTGACCAAGCCCTTCGACCCGTGGGTCCTCAGGGCAAAGGTCAGCGTCTTCCTGGACCTCTACCGCAAAGGAAGAGAGGTGGAACGCCTGCGCGCAGAGATCCAGGAGCTCAAACGTCGGGTGGGACAGGCCACTTAGGGGCGCGGGGAACTGCGCGACAAGCCACAACGGACCCGCAGCCGCGACACAGCCCCAACCACCCCCTACGCCTCGCGAGACCCGTCGTACATCTCGTCGATCAGATGCTTGTACTCCCGCTCCACCACGGGCCGCTTCAGCTTCAAACTCGGCGTGATCTCACCGTGCTCGACGTCCAGATCCCGCGGCAGCAGCCGGAACTTCTTGATGGTCTGCCACCGCTGCAGCCCCTCGTTGAGCTGCTTCACATACCCGTCGACCATCTCGACGGTCACCGGCGCGGCGACGATCTCCGCGTACGACTTGCCCTCCAGGCCGTTGTCCTTGGCCCAGTCGGTGATGGCGACCTCGTCGAGCGCGATCAGCGCCGTGCAGAAGTTCCGGTCGGCCCCGTGCACCAGGATGTTGGACACGTACGGGCACACCGCCTTGAACTGCCCCTCGACCTCCGCCGGGGCGATGTACTTGCCGCCCGAGGTCTTGATGAGGTCCTTCTTGCGGTCGGTGATCCGCAGGTAGCCGTCGGGCGACAGCTCCCCGATGTCCCCGGTGTGGAACCAGCCGTCCGGCTCCAGCACCTCGGCGGTCTTCTCGGGCAGCTTGTGGTAGCCCTCCATGATGCCCGGGCCGCGCAGCAGGATCTCCCCGTCGTCGGCGATCCGCACCTCTGTGCCGGGGAACGGCTTGCCGACCGTACCGGTGCGGTAGGCCTCGCCCGGGTTCACGAAGGACGCGGCGGAGGACTCGGTCAGTCCGTAGCCCTCCAGGATGTGGATGCCGGCCCCCGAGAAGAAGTAGCCGATCTCCGGCGCGAGGGCGGCGGAACCGGAGACGCAGGCCCGCAGGTTCCCGCCGAAGGCCTCGCGGATCTTGGCGAACACCAGCGCGTCGGCCACCTTGTGCTTCGCGCCCAGCCCGAACGGCACGGACGCGGTGCCGGTCCGGCGGAAGTTGTCCTGGGCGGCCTTGGCGTACTCGCGGGCCACCTCGGCCGCCCACTGGAAGATCTTGTACTTGGCACCGCCGCCCGCCCGGGCCTTGGCGGCCACGCCGTTGTAGACCTTCTCGAAGATGCGCGGCACGGCCGCCATGTACGTCGGCTGCACCACCGGCAGATTCTCGATGATCTTGTCGACCCGGCCGTCCACGGCGGTGACATGCCCGACCTCGATCTGCCCGGAGGTCAGCACCTTGCCGAAGACGTGCGCGAGGGGCAGCCACAGGTACTGCACGTCCTCCGTGCCGACCAGCCCCGTCGCCGCGATCGCCTTCGCCATGTACGACCAGTTGTCGTGCGGCAGGCGCACCCCCTTGGGGCGGCCCGTGGTGCCGGAGGTGTAGATGAGGGTGGCCAGCTGGTCCTTGGTGATCGCGCCGACCCGCTCCTTGATCAGGTCGGGGTCCTTCTCCAGCCGGGCCGCGCCGCGCTTCTCCAGCTCGTCCAGGGTGAGGATCCAGTCGGCGGTCTCGACACCGGCCCCGTCGATCACCACGACATGCGTCAGCTCGGGCAGCTCGGCGCGCTTCTCCCGCGCCTTGGCCAGCTGCTCGGCGTTCTCCGCGATCAGCACCCGGCTCTCGGAGTCCGACAGGATGTACGCGGACTCGTCGGCGTTGGTCTGCGGGTACACCGTGGTCGTGGCCGCTCCGGCGCACATGATGCCGAGGTCGGCGAGGATCCACTCGATCCGGGTACCGGCGGCGAGGGCCACGCGCTGCTCGGGCTGCACACCCAGCTCGATGAGGCCCGCCGCGATGGCGTAGACCCGCTCGGCGGACTGCGCCCAGGTCAGTGACTTCCAGTCGTCCGGCCCCTGGCCCGCCGACGGGACCGGATACCGATAGGCCTCGGCGTCCGGCGTGGCCGCCACGCGCTCCAGGAAGAGGCCCGCCACGGACGGCGGACGGTTCTCGATCAGGGTCTGTGTGTCGCTCACGACATCCTCCGGGCCCGCGACGTGCGGCTGGCTCAGGTGCGGCTGGGTTCGCTCGCGAGCCCTTGTTTAACTCGCGAGTAACTATCGAGCAGGGATCAGAGTAAAGGGCGACCGGCCCCCGCGTAAGGGTCCGCGGCCTGTCACTTCGTACAGAGAGCTACCCCGCGAACGCGCAGGGCCCGCCGCACTTTCGCACGGCGGGCCCCTGTTCAACCCGGATTGCGGTGTAACCCGCGGTAATCAGTGATTACTTCTTGCCCTTGCCCGACCCCGCGCTGTCATCACTCGACAGGACGGCGATGAAGGCCTCCTGCGGAACCTCCACGGAACCCACCATCTTCATCCGCTTCTTGCCCTCCTTCTGCTTCTCCAGCAGCTTCCGCTTACGGGAGATGTCACCGCCGTAGCACTTGGCGAGGACGTCCTTACGGATGGCGCGGATGGTCTCGCGGGCGATGACCCGGGAGCCGATGGCGGCCTGGATGGGCACCTCGAAGGCCTGCCGCGGGATGAGCTCGCGCAGCTTGGCGACGAGCCGCACACCGTACGCGTACGCGGCGTCCTTGTGGGTGATCGCCGAGAAGGCGTCCACCTTGTCGCCGTGCAGCAGGATGTCGACCTTGACCAGGCTGGAGGTCTGCTCGCCGGTGGGCTCGTAGTCGAGGGAGGCGTAGCCGCGGGTCTTGGACTTCAGCTGGTCGAAGAAGTCGAAGACGATCTCGGCGAGCGGCAGGGTGTAGCGGATCTCGACCCGGTCCTCGGAGAGGTAGTCCATGCCGAGCAGGGTGCCGCGCCGGGTCTGGCACAGCTCCATGATCGAGCCGATGAACTCGCTGGGCGCGAGGATGGTGGCCCGCACGACCGGCTCGTAGACCTCCGAGATCTTGCCCTCGGGGAACTCGCTCGGGTTGGTCACCGTGTGCTCGGTGCCGTCCTCCATGAGGACGCGGTAGACCACGTTCGGCGCGGTGGCGATGAGGTCGAGGCCGAACTCGCGCTCCAGCCGCTCCCTGATCACGTCCAGGTGCAGCAGGCCGAGGAAACCGACGCGGAAACCGAAGCCGAGGGCGGCGGAGGTCTCCGGCTCGTAGACGAGGGCGGCGTCGTTGAGCTGGAGCTTGTCCAGCGCCTCGCGCAGCTCGGGGTAGTCGGAGCCGTCCAGCGGATACAGGCCCGAGAAGACCATCGGCTTGGGGTCCTTGTAACCGCCGAGCGCCTCCTCGGCGCCCTTGTGCTGGCTGGTGACGGTGTCACCGACCTTGGACTGGCGGACGTCCTTCACACCGGTGATGAGGTAGCCCACCTCGCCGACGCCGAGACCGTCGGCCGACAGCATCTCCGGGGAGTTGGTGCCGATCTCCAGCAGCTCGTGCGTGGCTCCGGTGGACATCATCCGGATCCGCTCGCGCTTGTTGAGCTGGCCGTCGATGACACGGACGTACGTCACGACACCGCGGTAGGAGTCGTAGACCGAGTCGAAGATCATCGCGCGGGCGGGGGCGTCGGCGACACCGACCGGTGGCGGGATCTCCGCGACGACCTTGTCGAGCAGCGCCTCGACGCCCAGGCCCGTCTTGGCGGACACCTTGAGCACGTCCTCGGGGTCGCACCCGACCAGGTTGGCGAGCTCCTCGGAGAACTTCTCGGGCTGCGCCGCCGGCAGGTCGATCTTGTTGAGCACCGGGATGATCTTGAGGTCGTTCTCCATCGCCAGGTAGAGGTTGGCGAGGGTCTGCGCCTCGATGCCCTGGGCGGCGTCGACCAGGAGGATGGTCCCCTCGCACGCGGCGAGCGACCGGGAGACCTCGTAGGTGAAGTCGACGTGCCCGGGGGTGTCGATCATGTTCAGGATGTGCGTGTCGTTCTTGTCGTGGGTGGGAGCCCACGGCAGACGCACCGCCTGTGACTTGATCGTGATGCCACGCTCGCGCTCGATGTCCATGCGGTCGAGGTACTGGGCGCGCATCTGCCGCTGCTCGACCACTCCGGTGAGCTGGAGCATCCGGTCGGCGAGCGTGGACTTGCCGTGGTCGATGTGCGCGATGATGCAGAAGTTGCGGATCAGAGCCGGGTCGGTACGGCTCGGCTCGGGCACGTGGCTGGGGATCGCGGGCACGCAGGGTCCTGATTCTTGAGGCGTCCGCAGTGTCTGCGGTCTCGGGTCGGATCGATACGTAGCCTCCATGGTCCCACGGGTGGGGACCACGGACGGGTTTGGGCCGCGGAAGGGGCCGCTGGTAGCCTGGGTGGCTGTGCCTCATGCCCTCTCGCAGGAGGCACGACCCAAGAAATCACCCGGTGCGGGAATCGTGCGGTGTCCGTGCGGCCTCGTGCCAGAACCTGAGAAGGCTCATTCGTGGCGAACATCAAGTCCCAGATCAAGCGGATCAAGACCAACGAGAAGGCGCGGCTGCGCAACAAGGCCGTCAAGTCCTCCCTCAAGACCGCGATCCGCAAGGCCCGTGAGGCTGCTGCCGCGGGTGACGTCGAGAAGGCCACCGAGTACCAGCGCGTCGCCGCGCGTCAGCTCGACAAGGCCGTCTCGAAGGGCGTCATCCACAAGAACCAGGCCGCCAACAAGAAGTCGGCGCTGGCTTCGAAGGTCGACGCGCTCAAGGGCTGACATCTGATGTGACGCCGGAGGGAACCGAGCGGGCCCTCTCTCATCCGCTCCCGTCCGGCACCCCGGATCCGCGCGCGGCCTGCGTTCGCCACGCGGGCGCGGATCCAGCAGCTCGTACCGAAGGCCCCGCCTTCCGCCCTTCCCCAGGGCGGTCGGCGGGGCCTTCGGCCTGTTCAGGACCAGAACTCGTTGTTCTTGTCGATGTCCTCCACGCACTCGTCGAGGTCGGTGACCTTGTCTCCGACGATCCGGAAGACGATGCAGCCGGTGTCGTCGAGGCTCTTGCCGTTGCGCTCGGCCATGAAGCGGGTCATGCCGACCGCGTGACCACGGCCGTCGACAGCGATGCCGATCAGGTCGACGCGCATGGTTCCGTTCGTCTCCGCGCCGAGCCGTTCGTACATCTCGATGATCGAGTCCACCCCTTTGTAGTCGCCCGACAACGGGTGATCGCCGGGCACGTGGTGGGTGGCGTCCCCCGCCATCAATCCGCGCAGAGTGTCCATGTCACCACGCGAGAAGGCCTCGAATCCCTTGCGGACCAGCGCTGCGTGCGGGTGTTCAGCCATGGTCTTCGCCACCTCTCCGTCACTTGGCGACGTACGGCTGATACACCCGATTCTCCTCTCCGGCAGGAAGAGGGCGACTCGATCACGGCACAGTGGAGAGATGGACGCACACGACACCGAGGCACCGGTCCTGGTCCGCGCGGCGACCAGGCTCCCCGCCCAGGACCTGGAGCGGGCGCGGCGCTTCTACGCGGAGAAACTGGGTCTGGATCCCGTGGACGAACGCCCCGGCGGGCTGCTCTACCGGTGCGGCGGCGCGGAGTTCGTCCTGTTCCGCTCGACGGGGGCCTCCCCGGGCACCTTCACGCAGATGGCGTTGGAGGTCGAGGATCTCGATGCGGCGGTCGCCGAACTGAAGCGCCGCGGGGTGGTCTTCGAGGAGGTCGACGCCCCGGGCTTCCGCACGCGGGGCGGAATCGCCGAGATCGAGGGCAACTACCCCAGCAAGGTCGCGCGGGGCGAACGCGGCGCCTGGTTCCACGACAGCGAGGGCAATCTGCTGGGGATGGGGGAGCCGGTGTTCTGAGGCAGTCCCTGTCGGCCCGGGTCCCGCTAGCCGCGCCCCCTGGAGCGGGCCGCCCTGGCGATGGTGACCACTGCTTTCTCCAAGGCGTACTCGGGGTCGTCGCCCCCGCCCTTCACCCCCGCGTCCGCCTCGGCCACGGCCCGCAGCGCGACCGACACGCCGTCCGGGGTCCAGCCCCGCATCTGCTGCCGCACCCGGTCGATCTTCCACGGCGGCATGCCCAGCTCCCGCGCGAGATCCGCCGGCCGCCCTCCGCGCGCGGAGGACAGCTTCCCGATCGCCCGGACCCCCTGCGCGAGCGCGCTCGTGATGAGCACCGGCGCGACCCCGGTCGCCAGCGACCAGCGCAACGCCTCCAGGGCCTCCGCGGCCCGCCCCTCGACCGCCCGGTCGGCGACCGTGAAGCTCGACGCCTCGGCCCGCCCGGTGTAGTACCGCCCGACGACCGCCTCGTCGATCGTCCCCTCGACGTCCGCGACCAGCTGCGACACCGCCGAGGCCAGCTCCCGCAGATCGCTGCCGATCGCGTCGACGAGCGCCTGGCACGCCTCCGGCGTGGCGGACCTCCCCGTCGTCCTGAACTCGCCCCGCACGAACGCCAGCCGGTCCGCCGGCTTCGTCATCTTCGGGCAGGCCACCTCGCGGGCCCCCGCCTTGCGCGCCGCGTCGAGCAGCCCCTTGCCCTTGGCCCCGCCGGCATGCAGCAGCACGAGGGTGATCTCCTCGGCCGGTGCCCCGAGGTATGCCTTCACGTCCTTGATCGTGTCGGCCGACAGATCCTGCGCGCCGCGCACGACCACGACCTTGCGCTCCGCGAAGAGCGACGGGCTCGTCAGCTCGGCGAGCGTGCCGGGCTGCAACTGGTCCGGGGTCAGGTCCCGTACGTCCGTGTCGGCGTCGGCCGCCTTCGCCGCGGCCACCACCTCCTGCACCGCACGGTCGAGGAGCAGCTCCTCCTGGCCCACGGCTAGCGTCACCGGGGCGAGGGGGTCGTCATTCGCAGTCTTCCTGGCCATCGCCCCAAGCATCCCACGCGCCACTGACAGCGGACCCCGACGCGGGCCGTACGCGCTCGGAGGACCGCCTACGGTTCCTCCCGCCAGCCCTCCCACTCGCCGGCCAGCCGGTCCAGCTCCCCGGAATCCAGCCGCTTGTCCTCGTCCCGCAGGACGACCAGCCACTGCGCGTCCTCGGCGTCGTCCTCCCCGGCGAGGGCGTCCCGCACCAGGTGCGGCTCCTCGACGACCCCGAACCGCTCCCGCAGCGCCTCCACCACCTCTTCCGCGGCATCACGGTCGGGCAGCACCAGCACATGTCGCACATCACTCACGCCGGACATTGTCCGACACCGCCGCGCGGCCGGGTCACTCAGCCCTTGCGGACGATCTGCACATCGAGGTCGACCCTGATGCTCGGCCCCACCACCGCGATGCCGCGCGCCAGCATGGTCTGCCAGCTCACCGTGAAGTCGTCCCGGTGCAGTTCGGTCGTGGCGCGGCAGGCCGCCCGCACCTCGCCCTCCATGCCGTTGCCCAGACCCAGGTACTCCGTGTCCAGCGTGACCGTCCGCGTCACGCCGTGCAGTGACAGCGCCCCGGTCACGGCCCACCGGTTCCCGCCCTTGTGCACGAACCGGTCGCTGTAGAACTCCAGCGTCGGAAACCTCTCGACGTCCAGGAAGTCCGCCGAGCGCAGATGGTCGTCCCGCATCCTCATGTTGGTGTCGATGGACGCCGCGTCGATCACCACGTGCATCGCCGACCGCTCCACCGGATCGGCGACCCGCAGCACTCCCGCGAACGACTTGAACTGCCCGTGGATGCGGGCCAGTCCGATGTGCCGCGCGGTGAAGCCGATCGAGGAGTGCGCCGACTCGACCTCCCAGTCACCGGTAGCGGGAAGCTCCGGCGGCCGGGCGACCTGCAGCGTCACGTCCCCGAGTGACGCGAGCGCGTTCTCGGTGACCTGCGTCGTCGCCCGGTAGGGCGTGTACCCCTCCGCCGACACCGCCAGCCGGTACTCCCCCGCCGGCACCGTCGTCACGAACGATCCGTACGGATCCGCTCCGCCGCTGACGACCGGCCGCCCCACGGCGTCCGTCACCGCGAACTCCGCGTGCCGGACCGGTTCGTTGACCGGGTCCAGCACCCGGCAGGCCAGCACCCCCGCGCTCGGCGGTGTCGGCACCGCCGCCAGGGGACTCGTCCGGTGCACCCGGTCGGTGCGGCTTGCCCGCCAGCGGCCGATCATCCACGGCTCCTCTGAGTGACTCGAAATCGCCTGTTGATCACTGTTGATCACACGTACCGAAGACGCATTCGACCACCCATGAGGCTTTCGAGGCAACACGGGACCACATCACGGGAATCCAGCAGATGTGCTGGTACTACGCCTGAGTAGCCCCCTGTGGCCGCAATTGACCTCTAAGCGGGATTTCGCGACACCGGCACCCTGTCGAGCTCGATCCCGAACCGCTCCCGGTACACCCCGAGCACCTCCTCGTCCGTCGCCAGCTCCCTCTCCTCGCGCGTGCCGTCGGCCGCCGTCACCGTGAGCCGGCGCCCGCTGAGCGTGATCCGTCCTCCCTCCTCCGTCACCAGCGAACACACCAGCGACCGTGTGAAGTGCGAGACCGGCGAGGTGCTGTGCCACCACGCTCCGGCCGCGAAGTCGGCGAGCGCCCGCGGCCGCACCTCCAGGCGGTACTGCGCCCTGCCGTCCCGGAGCACGTCCAGGTCCGCCGCCTCCACCGTGCCGTGCCCCCCGCGCACTCCGGCCGCGTCCGGCCCCGCCTCGACGACCCGGAACATGCCCGCCGGATCCTGCTGCTCCCCCCGCTCCCCGAACGCCAGCGGAAGATGACTGTGCGCGCCGAACCCGACATCGGCCAGCCAGTCACCCCCGTCCACCGTCCGTACCCGCAGCGCGAGATGGTCGTACGGGATGCCGGGCCGCCCCTCGTCCCCGTACACCCGCGCCGCCAGCAGCGTCACGTCGTATCCCAGCGCCGTGAGCAACGCCCCGAAGGAGCCGTTGAGTTCGTAACAGAACCCGCCCCGCCGCCCGTCCACCACCTTGTCCAGCAACCGCTTCTCCTCCAGCACGATCTCCTCGCCCAGATGGATCGAGAGGTTCTCGAACGGCACGGCCCGCAGGTGCCGCAGGTGCAGTTCGCGCAGCGCGTCGACGGTGGGCCACGCCGGGTGTCCCACTCCCAGTCGGCGGAGGTACGCATCAACCTGGCTTGAGTTCATGCCTTCAGTCTCGCGCCACCGCCAGCTCGTCGCCGCCCTCTCCCATGACCGCGAGCGCGCCGTCCCGGTCCGTCCGCAGCACCGTCGCGCCCCCGGCGCTCAACGCCGCCACCGTGCCCGGTGCCGGATGCCCGTACGAGTTGTCCGCACCGCAGGAGATGAGGGCCAGGCGCGGGGCCGCCCGGCGTATGAGGCCCGGGTCCTGGTAGGCCGAGCCGTGGTGGGCGACCTTCAGCACGTCCACCCCCTCCAGCGCCTCGGCTGCCGGCGAGCGCGCCAGTGCCCTCTGTGCCGGAGGCTCCAGATCTCCGAGGAGGAGCAGGCGCAGTCCGGCCGAGCGGACCAGCAGGGCGACGCTGGCGTCGTTCGGCCCCTCCGGCGCCGGGTGGGCCGGACGCACCCCCGCAAGCACCCCCGGCCGCGAGTCCGGCGGTGGGCTGTCCGGCGGTGGGCTCGGGGGCGGCCAGACCACCTGCCAGGACAACTCACCCGTGCGCCGCCGCTCCCCGACCGCCGCACGTGTCACGGGAATCCGCCGCGCCGCCGCCAGCCTCCGCACGAACGCGGCCTGGTCCGCGGGCTCCTCCAGCCCCGTCGTCTCGATCGCGCCCACCGCCCGTCCACGCAGCACCCCGGGAAGGCCCGCCACGTGATCGGCGTGGAAGTGGGTGAGCACGACCAGCGGGATCCGGCTGATGCCCAGTGAGCGCAGACACCGGTCGACGAGCCGCGGGTCGGGCCCCGCGTCCACCACCACCCCGGCCCCCTCGCCCGCCGCGAGCACCAGGGCGTCGCCCTGCCCCACGTCACACATCACCAGCCGCCAGCCGGGCGGCGGCCAGCCCGTCACCACCCGGGTCAGCGGTGGCGGCTGCACCACCACCAGGAGCAGCAGCACCCCGCAGATCCCGCACCACCAGGGATGCCCGAGCAGCCGCCGTCCGACGAGCACCAGGGCGAGGGTCACGGCCGGCAGCAGCGCCGCGCCCGCCCAACTGCCCGGCCAGTCCACTCCCCCGCCCGGCAGTGCCGCCCCGGCCCGGGCGATCCCCGCGATCCACTCGGCGGGCCAGTGCGCGCACCAGGCCAGGGCCTTGGCCACCGGCATCGCCACCGGCGCCGTCGCCAGTGCCGCGAACCCCAGCACGGTCGCCGGCGCGATCGCGAACTCCGCGAGCAGATTGCACGGCACCGCCACCACACTCACCCGCGCCGACAGCACGGCGACGACAGGCGCGCACAGGGCCTGCGCGGCTGCGGCGGCGCCCAGGGCCTCCGCCCACCTCGGCGGCACCCCTCGCCGCCGCAACCCGGCACTCCAGCGCGGCGCGAGTGTGAGCAGGGCACCGGTCGCGACGACGGACAGCAGGAACCCGTAACTCCGTGCCAGCCACGGGTCGTACAGCACCAGCAGCAGAACCGCCGTCGCCAGCGCCGGGATCATCGACCTCCGGCGACCGGTCGCCAGGGCGAGCAGGGCCACGGCCCCGCAGGCCGCGGCCCGCACCACGCTCGGATCCGGTCTGCACACCACGACGAACCCGAGCGAGAGCACCCCGCCGAGCACGGCCGTACCGCGCAGTGAGACACCCAGCCGGGGCGCGAGCCCCCGCCGTTCGACGTGCTGCGCCAGGCCGGGCGGACCGAGGAGCAGCGCGAGGAGGATCGTGAAGTTGGCGCCGGAGACGGCCAGGGTGTGCGTGAGATCGGTCTCCTTGAACGCCTCCTCCAGCTCGGGCGTGACACGTGAGGTGTCCCCGACCACCAGTCCCGGCAGCAGTGCCCGGGCGTCCGCGGGCAGCCCGTCGGTCGCCTGCCGAAGCCCGGCACGCAGCCGCCCGGCGAGCCGCTGCGGCCCGGAGGGCCCTCGCACCACGTCCGGTGCGCCCTGGTCCCGCACGCGCAGCACTGCCGCGACGCGGTCTCCGCCCGTCATGGCGGGTGCCAGCCGGGCGTCGACCCGCAGCCGCGTCGACGGCAGCAGCCCGAGCCATGGCGACCGCCCCCTCCCTCTCCCTCCGGCCGCCCGGTCCAGTGGGGCCGGGCCCACGTCCACGATCATCAGCACCGGTGTCCGTGTGGTCAGCACCGCGCCGCCCGTCTCGTGGACCCGCAGCACGTCGGCGTCGATCAGCACGGCTGTCGGAGCCACGTGATCGCCGCTCACGCGGGGCCGGGTGAGCCGGGGGTCGGACGTGAGCTCGACCTCGGAGGTCACCGTCGCGTACTCCCGCGCCAGGCCGGGCACGGGTCCCCGGCGCAGATCCGCCCCGTGCAGTCCGGCCGAGGCGGCAGCCCCGGCGACACACAGCAGCAGGGCGGCGAGCGTGGCGCGCGGCCATGACGCGGCCCGACGGCCCCGGGCCAGGGACAGCAGTCCGGCGGCCGCCAGGCATCCGATCACGATGCCGAGCGCCCACCGGGGCGAGGCGGGCAGGACCAGCGCCGTCGTGCCCCAGGCCGCGAGGGCGGGCGGCACGAGCCGCAGGTCCGCCGGGCCTTCCTGGCGTGGACGGGCCGTGCCGAGACGCGTGCCGGAGGACGCGTGCACGGACGACCGGGCGGGGCGGAGCCCGGGCGCGGCCTCGTCCTGCCGTGCCGGGGCGCCTGGGCGGCTCCTCATGGCCGTACGAGGTCGCGCAGGTCGGCGAAGCGGCGGTCGCCGATGCCGTTCACCTCGCGCAGCTCGTCCACGGAACGGAAACCGCCGTGCTGCGTGCGGTAGTCGATGATGTGCTGTGCCAGCACCGGACCGACGCCCGGCAGGGTGTCGAGCTGGTCCGCGGTGGCCGTGTTGAGGGAGACCGGCTCCGCGGGTCCCGCCACCCCGCCCGTCACCCCGGCCGGGCCGCCCGGAGCCGTACCGCTCATCCCCGGTCCGCCTGCGGGAGCCGGTCCCCCGACGATCACCTGCTCGCCGTCCACGAGGAACCGGGCACGGTTGAGCCCGTCGGTCTTCGTGCCCGGCTTCACCCCGCCCGCCGCCTGCAGCGCGTCCGCCACCCGCGAGCCGGGCGGCAGCCGGTGGATCCCCGGCTCGCGGACCTTGCCACCGACGTCCACGACGATCTCGCCGGCCGCCGCCTTCAGGGACCCGGACGGGGCCTCGGAGGACGCACCGGAGGAAGCTCCGACGGCACCAGGGCCCCGCTTCTGTCCGTCCGGCCCGCTCTCCTGCCGCTCGCCGAACGGCACCGCCGCCCGCACCACCTCCGGCGCCCGCACGGACTGCGTCCGCCCCGTCCAGAAGTGCTGCGCGGCGAATGCCGCCGCGACGACGAGCACCACCGTCAGGGCCAGTACGCTCCGCCGCTCCAGACCGCACCTGGACTGCACCCACAGCGGCATGCGCTCCCGCAGCGCCAGGCCCGCCCGCTCCCTCCAGGCTCCCTCCACGGCGCCGCCCTCCGGACCGGCCGGCGGAAGGGGGACGCCCACGGGCTGCCCGAGGGTCTCCCGACCACCGAGCCACCGCCCGTTCTCCTCACCACGGGCCGGGCCCGGCCGCCCGTTCTCCTCACCCTCTGGCGGACCCGGCGGTCCCTGCCCCGACTCCCGGTGCCCTGGGGGCCGTTCGGCCGGCTCGGCCCGCCCCGGATGCACCACCGGCCCGGTGCGGTCGCCGAACAGCGCCCCCGCGCGCCGCCGGAGTTCCTCCGCCGAGGCATGACGCTGTCCGGCCCGCCCGCGCGCGGCCGGCGGGCGTCGGTGAGGACGGACGCGCCCGTCGGACCCCGGCCCACGGCCGGGCCCACTGGTCGCTGTCGCTGTGCGTGAACGTGATCGAAGTGCCATGTGACGAGGATCGGCCACCTCGCCCGACCCGCGATGATCATGGTCAATTCCCGGGGACAGAGCACCGGTTGTGGACAACTCCGTCACTCACACGGGCGACCGGAGACCCACAGCAACGTTCACCGGGGCGAAACCACGACTCCCAGCAGCCCGGGCCCCGTGTGCGCCCCGATCACCGCCCCGACCTCACTGACATGCAGATCGGCCAGCCCGGACACCCGTGTCCGCAACCGGTCGGCGAGGGCCGAGGCCCGGTCGGGGGCGGCGAGATGGTGGACGGCGACGTCAACCGGGGCGCTGCCCGCGCGGTCGGCGGCGATCTCCTCCAGGCGGGCGATCGCCTTGGAAGCGGTCCGCACTTTCTCCAGCGGTTCGATACGGCCGTCGGCCAGCTGCAGCAGCGGCTTCACCGCGAGCGCCGAACCCAGCAGCGCCTGAGCGGCGCCGATACGGCCGCCGCGCCGCAGGTAGTCGAGGGTGTCGACGTAGAAGTAGGCGGAGCTGCCCGCGGCCCTCTTCTCCGCCGCTGCGACGGCCTCGTCGACCGTCCCGCCCGACTCGGCGGTCTGCGCCGCGGAGAGCGCGCAGAAGCCGAGCGCCATCGCGATCATGCCGGTGTCCACCACCCGCACCGGCACCGGCGCCTGCCGTGCGGCCACGACGGCCGCGTCGTACGTGCCGGACAGCTCTGCGGAGAGGTGGAGGGAGACGATGCCGGTGGCGCCGGACTCGGCGACCTTGCGGTAGGTCTCCTCGAAGACCGCCGGAGCGGGCCGCGAGGTCGTCACGGACCGCCGCTTCTGCAAAGCCTGGGCGAGGGCCCGGGTCGAGATCTCGGTGCCCTCCTCCAAGGCCCGGTCACCGAGGACCACGGTCAGCGGTACCGCTGTGATGCCGTGACGCTCCATCGTCCGGGTCGGCAGGTAGGCCGTTGAATCGGTGACGATCGCGACATGGCGGGACATGAGCTGGAGGTTACCTGCCGTAGCGCTCGTGTGGCAGCCCGGGCCCCGCGCCCTGCGGCGCGAGTGGCCGGTTCAAGTGGTGCTCTCGGGACGGGGCTTCTTCTGCCAGGGGTGCGTCAGACGCGGTCCCGGCGGCGTGATGGCGGGCCGCGTCGGTTCCTGCGCGGGGCCCGGCTGCGCACGGTCCGGCCAGGTCTGCCCGGCCGTGCCGGCGTCGGCGGCGGGCGCCTCGGGCCACGGCGGCGTCGCGGGCCGCGGCGGCGAGCCGGGCTGCCGCGCGGACGCGGACTGCTGCGAGGACGCGGACCTCTGTGCGGACCCGGACTGCGGTTCCGGCCCCGTCCAGTGCCGCAGCGCGCCGGACTCCAGGTCGATCTGGGCGCTGAGGGTGTCCAGGTCGTCGTCGGCGAAGCGGCGGGCCCGGTCGCGGGCCGCCCAGCGCAGCGAGTCCGCCGAGTGCGTGATGCGTTCGGTGCGCTCGCGCAGGCCGGGCAGCCGCTCGGTGAGAGCGGCGCGGTCCGGCTCCGACTCCAGGCGCTTGAGCTCGCCGTCCAGCTCGTGTCCGAGCGCGCTGAGCCGCTCGAAGAGGCCGACGGACTCCTTCAGGGACGCGTCCTCGGCGGCGGCCGCGTGCAAGGCGTCCTGGGTGGCGCGCATCGAGGTGCGCAGCTTCAGCCGGAGCTGGGCCAGTTCGCCCGCGGCTCCGGGCTGGGCGAAGGACTTGGCGCGCAGTGTGTGGTCCTCGACCGTGCGGCGGGCCTGCGCGATGCCGCGGTCCACGCCGCGCCTGGCGGCGCCGACCGCCTTCACGGTGGCGTACGCCCCGAGCCCGAGAAAGAGCACGAAGAGCAGGGCGAAGACTGCGATCACTGCTTCCACAAGGGCTCCTCCTCAGGACGTCACGGCGCCTCGCGTCGCTCTTCCACGGTAAACGCAACGGGCAGGTCCGGAGTTCCAGAAAAACCCCGAACCTGCCCGTAGGGGACCACCCCGAGAGCGGCCCTCACGCCCTGCTCGCTAGGCCGGAACGATGTTCACCAGCTTCGGCGCGCGCACGATCACCTTCCGGATCCCGGCGCCGCCCAGCGCTGCGACGACCTTCTCGTCCGCCAGCGCGGCCTTCTCCAGTTCCTCGTCGGAGATCGACGGCGCGACCTCCAGCCGCGCCTTGACCTTGCCCTTGATCTGCACGACACAGGTCACGGTCTCGTCGACCACGTAGGCCGGGTCGGCCACCGGGAACTCCCGGTGCACCACCGAGTCCGTGTGCCCCAGCCTGCGCCACAGTTCCTCGGCGATGTGCGGGGCCAGCGGCGCGACCATCAGCACCAGCGGCTCGGCGACCGAGCGCGGCACGGCGCCGCCCGCCTTGGTCAGATGGTTGTTCAGCTCGGTGACCTTGGCGATGGCGGTGTTGAACCGCATGCCCTCCAGGTCGCCGCGGACCCCGTCGATCGCCTTGTGCAGGGCGCGCAGCGTCTCCTCATCGGGCTCGGCGTCGACGACGGTCACCTCGCCGGTCGCCTCGTCGACGATGTTGCGCCACAGCCGCTGCAGCAGCCGGAACTGACCGACCACCGCGCGCGTGTCCCAGGGACGGGAGACGTCCAGCGGGCCCATGGCCATCTCGTACAGGCGCAGCGTGTCGGCTCCGTACTCGGCGCAGATCTCGTCCGGAGTGACCGCGTTCTTCAGGGACTTGCCCATCTTGCCCAGCAGCCGGGAGACCTTCTCGCCCTGGTACCAGTAGGCGCCGTCGCGCTCTTCGACCTCGGCGGCCGGCACCGCGATGCCGCGGCTGTCGCGGTAGACGTAGGCCTGGATCATGCCCTGGTTGAACAGCTTGTGGAACGGCTCGGCGGAGGAGACGTGTCCCAGGTCGTACAGGACCTTGGACCAGAAGCGCGCGTACAGCAGGTGCAGCACGGCGTGCTCGGCGCCGCCGACGTACAGGTCGACACCGCCGTGCGGCATGCCCTCGCGCGGGCCCATCCAGTACCGCTCGATCTCGGGGTCGACCAGCTTCTCGGAGTTGTGCGGGTCCAGGTAACGCAGTTCGTACCAGCAGGAACCGGCCCAGTTGGGCATGGTGTTGGTCTCGCGCCGGTACGGGCGCGGGCCGCGGCCGTCGCCCAGGTCCAGCGTGACGTTCACCCAGTCCTCGTTGCGCGACAGCGGCGTCTCGGGCTGGGTGTCGGCGTCGTCCGGGTCGAAGGTGCGGGGGCTGTAGTCCTCGACCTCGGGCAGCTCCAGCGGCAGCATCGACTCGGGCAGCGCGTGGGCGATGCCGTCCTCGTCGTAGACGATCGGGAAGGGCTCGCCCCAGTAGCGCTGACGGCTGAACAGCCAGTCGCGCAGCCGGAAGTTGACGGTGCCCTCGCCGAAGCCCGCGCTTTCCAGCCATTCGGTGATGCGCGCCTTGGCCTCGGCGACGTCCAGGCCGTCCAGGCTGACCTGGTCGTTCGAAGAGTTGATGATCTTCGCGTCGTGCGACGAGAAGGCGTTCTCCCAGGTCGAGGTGTCCGTGCCGCGGTCGTCGGTCGGCTCGACGACGCAGTGGACCGGCAGCTCGAACGCGCGGGCGAACTCGAAGTCGCGCTGGTCGCCGGCCGGCACGGCCATGATCGCGCCGGTGCCGTACCCCATCAGCACGTAGTCGGCGATGAAGACCGGGACCTGCTCGCCGTTGACCGGGTTGGTCGCGTACGCGCCGATGAAGACACCCGTCTTGTCCTTGGCCTCGGCCTGGCGCTCCACGTCGGACTTGGACGCGGCCTGGGCGCGGTAGGCGGCGACGGCCTCGGCGGGGGTGGCGTGGCCGCCGGTCCACATCTCGTGGGTGCCCTCCGGCCAGGCGGCGGGGGTGAACTTCTCGACCAGCGGGTGCTCGGGCGCCAGCACCATGTAGGTGGCTCCGAACAGGGTGTCGGGGCGGGTGGTGAAGACCGTGATGCGCTCGCCGTCGATGGGGAAGTCGACGCGGGCGCCCTCGGAGCGGCCGATCCAGTTGCGCTGCTGCAGCTTGATGGCCTCGGGCCAGTCCAGCGCGTCCAGGTCCTCCAGCAGCCGGTCGGCGTAGGCCGTGATGCGCATGTTCCACTGGCGCAGCTTGGCCTTGAAGACCGGGAAGTTGCCGCGCTCGGAGCGGCCCTCGGCGGTGACCTCCTCGTTGGCCAGCACGGTGCCCAGCCCGGGGCACCAGTTGACCGGCGCGTCGGAGGCGTAGGCCAGGCGGAACTCGCCCAGGACGTCGGCCCTCTCGGCGGCGCTCAGCTCGCTCCACGCGCGTGTGTGCCCGGGTACGGGCCGCTCACCGGACTCGAACTCGGCGACCAGCTCGGCGATCGGGCGGGCCCGGCGGGCGTCGTGGTCGTACCAGGAGTTGAAGATCTGCAGGAAGATCCACTGGGTCCACTTGTAGTAGTCCGGGTCGATCGTGGCGAACGACCGGCGCTTGTCGTGGCCCAGTCCCAGCCGGCGCAGCTGGGACTTCATGTTCTCCATGTTGGCCTCGGTGGACACGCGCGGGTGCGTGCCGGTCTGCACCGCGTACTGCTCGGCGGGCAGGCCGAAGGCGTCGAAGCCCAGGGTGTGCAGGACGTTGTGGCCGGTCATCCGCTGGAAGCGCGCGAAGACGTCCGTGGCGATGTAGCCCAGGGGGTGGCCGACGTGCAGGCCCGCACCGGAGGGGTACGGGAACATGTCCATGATGAACTTCTTGGGGCGGGCGGCGATCTCCCGGTCACCGGCCAGGTCACCCGTGGGGTTGGGCGCGGCGTAGGTGCCGTCGGCGTCCCAGAAGTCCTGCCAGCGTGCCTCGATCTCGGCAGCCATGGCGGCCGTGTAGCGGTGCGGCGCCGCCACCTCGGAGGCGGCGGCGGGGTTCGTCTCGCTCATGATCCTCAAAGCTCCATCGATCGTCTCTGCCTGCGGCTGTCTGGTTCGAGAAACGAAAAATCCCCTCACACAGGAGGGGACGCCGCGCCGATGCCGGCCACTCGACTTCTCCGGTGGCCGGGACTGATCAGCGCGGCCCGCTAAGCAGAAGGCGTACGGCACGCATGGCGCTAGGGTACCGCAGGCTCTCAGCGTGCCGCGACGCGCTGTGGAGGGGCGATCCGGCGTCCGAAATGCTGAACCTTGGTCAATAGTTACTTCGCGTAACAGCCGCTAAGGGACATCGCCGCAGCCATATTGTCCTTTGATAACAACGCAATAACTCAAACCTCGTACTGATCGGTATGACTCCGCTTAGAGTTCGGCAGCGGGACCGCTGCTTTCCCGAACCGCTCGGAGTTGCCCCCATGAACCCTCATCGCAGTAACGCCTCCCTACCCCCGGCCGCCGGGACGTGGGGAGGCTTGTCGTGAACCCCTACGACTCCACGGCAGACGACTCGTTCGCCGAGTTCCTCAACTTCGGTGCGGGCGTGCTGTCCCTCGTGTCCCTGACGTGCTCGGTGATCTGGGGGCTGGTCGCCCAGGACCGAGTGCTCCTCGACACCCGCCGCCGCATCCTGGCGCAGGCCGTGCACCGGACCACGGCCGTCGCCTCGATCGCCTTCCTGCTGGTGCACATCGGGGTGAAGCTGGCCCTGTCCCACACCTCGTGGGTCGCCGCGGTGATCCCCTTCGGGCTGCTGTTCACCGACGACGAACTGGTCGCGGGCAGGTCCTTCCTGATCGGCCTGGGCACCCTGGCCGGCATGCTCATGATCTTCGTGGGCATCACCGGCGTGCTGCGCAACCGCTTCGCCTCCCCCGCGCCCGTCGCGGCCCGCTGGCGGGCCATGCACATGCTGGCCTACCCGGCCTGGTGCGCCGCCCTGGTCCACGGACTCTACGCGGGTCGCGCGGCCAAGCCGATCTTCCTCATCCTGTACTGCCTGGCCCTGGCCGGCGTGGCCGGAGCGCTCGCCCTGCGCGCTGCTCCGCGCCAGGTCAAGCGCCGGTTCGCCGACAAGATCGCGTCGATGATCGGACCCGGCGAGGGTCTGGGCCGCAGGGACCTGGAGGAGAGCCGGGCCCGGGCGGCCGGCGGCTTCGGGCGCGGCGACCAGGAGGGCCGGGGAGCGTCGGCGCGCGCCGCGGCGTCCCCGTCGGGGCCGCTGTACGAGAAGGCGGAACGCCCCGCGGCCAAGGAGCCCGCGAACGGCTTCGCCGCCGCCTACCGGGCCGTCTCGGGCCCGCCGCAGGGCCAGCAGGCCTTCGCGCCCGGGCCGACCACCAGCATGCAGTTGCCGCTGGACATGCAGCCCACCGAGACCTTCCCGACCGTGGACGGCCCCTCCAGCACCTCGGGCAACTGGCCGATCCCATCCCCGCCGCCGGTCGGCGAGGCGCCGCCGTCCGCCTACGACCCGCTCCAGGACACGGGCTTCAACATCCCGCCCTACGACCCCCTGCAGGACACCGGACAAAGCATCCCGGCCTATGGCAATCCAGGCGCCGCCGGTTACGGATCGAGTGACGTGTACGACACGGGTGAGACGAACGCCGCCTTCGACACGTACTACCCGAACGACACGTACAACAGCGGTCCCGCCACTGACACACGTCCCGGTGCGTCCTACGACTTCGACGCACCGGGATCGGGCGAACCTTGGAACACGCCTTCCGGAGGCTTTAAGTGAACGAGGCCCTGCCCGACGTACCCGAAGTCCGCGTGGTCGGTCTTCCCCAGCTCACGTCGGGTTTCGACCTTGTCGATCGGCTCGATCTGCCCATGCACCTCAAGGTGCACGGGCCGCTCGAGCCGATGGGCGGTGAGCAGCTCGCGCAGCTCGCCGAACGCATCAACCTGAAGGGCCGCGGCGGCGCGGGCTTCCCCTTCCACAAGAAGCTGCGCTCGGTCGCCGAAGCGGCGATCAAGCGCGGCGTCCGGCCGGTCGTCGTCGTGAACGGAAGCGAGGACGAGCCGGCCTGCCGCAAGGACACGGTGCTGATCAACCGTGCCCCACACCTCATCCTGGACGGCGCCCTGCTGTGCGCCGAGGCCCTGGGTGCCCGCACGCTCGTGGTGGGGGTCACCCGTGAGTCGACCCAGCGCTCCATGGAGGCCGCGCTCGCCGAACGCGGCCTCAGCAACGGCCGCCGGTCGGCGCTGCGCGCGCGGGTCCAGCGCAATCCGGTCCGTATGGTCACCGGCGCCGCCGCGTCGCTGATCCGCTCGATCGACGGCGGCCCGGCCGTCCCGCCCGGCCGCAAGGTCAGCGCCTCTCAGAACGGCGTCGGCGGCGCACCCACCCTGCTCTCCAACGCCGAGACCTTCGCCCAGCTGGCGATCGCCGCCCGCATCGGCCCCGAGCGCTACGGCAACACCGGCCTGTACGACGAGCCGGGCACCGTCATGCTCACGGTCTCCGGTGCGGTCGCCCGCCCCATGGTGATCGAGGTCCCGACGGGCGTGCCGCTGCGCTACGTCCTGCAGCTCGCCGGCGCGCCGCCGGTGCCGCAGGGCGTGCTCACGGGCGGCTACCACGGCAAGTGGATCGACGCGGCGACGGTCAACGAGGCGGTCGTCTCCCGCAACTCCCTCGACGCGGTGGGCGGCGCGCTCGGCGCCGGCGCGATTCTGCCGATCACTCAGGAGACCTGCCCGCTGGGCGAGTCGCTGCGGGTGGCGCAGTGGCTGGCGGAGGAGAGCGCGGGCCAGTGCGGCCCCTGCTACCTCGGGTTGCCGGCCGCCGCGCGCGGTCTGGAGGACATCCTCAACGGCGGCGGCCCCGCGGCCCTGGAGGCGCTCAAGCAGGTCGCCAAGAACGTGAAGCGGCGCGGCGCGTGCTCGCACCCGGACGGCTCCGCGATGTTCATCGAGTCGACCATCAAGGCCTTCACCGACGACCTGGCCGCCCACGTCCTCGGCAACGGCTGCGGACGGCCCGTGGAGGGCGTTCTGCCGCTCTTCGAGGGCGGCAGGGCCCCTACGGGCATCCCGGGCGGCGGCGAGTCCGAGGAGAACGGCCCGAGCCGTCAGAAGATCTACGTCGACTGGACGCTGTGCCGGGGCCACGGCCTGTGCGCGGACATCCTCCCGGAGGTGTTCCAGCTGGGCGCGGACGGCTTCCCGACCGTGGCGCAGGCTCAGGTACCGCGCTACGCCGAGGCCAAGGCTCTACGCGCGGTGCGCCGCTGCCCGGCGCTGGCCCTGCGCATCGAGGAGTCGGGCGGAGCGGGCGCGCCGTCCCGCAACCTCCCGGTCCTCTCCCAGGGCCGCGGCCGCCGCGCCCTCGGCCGCTGAGCGGACGCAACGGCGGGCTTCCCTTCCGGGAGGCCCGCCGTTCGCATACGCACGACGGGCGCGACGGGAACGACAAGAAGGCGGGCCATCCGATCGGATGGCCCGCCTTCTCATCTGCTGTGGAGCTAAGGAGAATTGAACTCCTGACCTCCTGCATGCCATGCAGGCGCTCTACCAACTGAGCTATAGCCCCTTGCTGTGTTCCGCCCGGTTTCCCCGGCGGCGACGCCAACATTACTGGCCCTGAGGGCCCAACACCAAATCGGTTTCACCTTGTCCGATATGACCGTTATGACGCTCCCGGGGCGTCGGGCGTCAGGCCGTGACGAACGAATAGAACCGCTTGAGCGTGCAGTGCTCCTCCAGGAGCCGGCCGTAGATCGGCTCGCCCTCCAACTCGCGGTACGTCTCGATCGGGTCGCCTTTTATGATCAGCGCCCGCGCGCATTCCTCGCACCAGTACTGGTAGTCGGGATTGAGCGGCTCCATGTCGCGGACGATCGGAGTCCCGCTGCCGCACCAGTCGCACTTCCGCCTGTGTGCACCCATCGATCAGCTCCAGCTGTGGCCGCAGGCCGTGCACACGTAGGAGATCCCGCCGTTGTCGCCGAGCATCTGGGCCACGTGCGCGGAACCGCAGGAAGGGCAGCTGAGTCGGGTGGACATGTCCCGTGTGAACGCTGCTTCGAGGAGGTGGTCGACCTCCTCGAGGATGCTCGCAGGCATCGCTTACTCCTCCCGTCGGGCCGCGCCCCCTTCCGGCCGTTTGATTCTGCCACGGCCGGGCCAATACGGTCAGCGACGCCTCAGTACCAGTCCGGACACGCCACCCGGCGGGGCCGTAGAGGTATACGCCTCAGCGAGCCCGAGTGACTCAAGCCGGAGCACGAAAAATCCCGCCCCCACACCGGGAACGGGATCTTGTCGTGGAGCTAAGGAGAATTGAACTCCTGACCTCCTGCATGCCATGCAGGCGCTCTACCAACTGAGCTATAGCCCCTCTGTCCTTCCCCGCTGGCGGGGCGAACAAGAAGAACTTTAGCCTGCGACCTGCCGGAAAGTGAAATCCGGGGTCAGTCGTCGTCGCCGAGCACCGGTTCGGGCAGAGTGCCGGCGTTGTGCTCCAGCAGACGCCAGCCACGGGCGCCTTCGCCGAGCACGGACCAGCAGCAGTTGGAGAGTCCGCCGAGGCTCTCCCAGTTGCGGGGGTCGAGACCCAGCAGGCGGCCGATGGTGGTGCGGATCGTGCCGCCGTGACTGACCACGACGAGCGTGCCGTCCTCGGGGAGCTTCTCGGCGTGCCGGAGCACCACCGGGGCCGCGCGGTCGGCGACCTCGGTCTCCAGTTCGCCGCCACCACGGCGCACCGGCTCGCCGCGCTTCCACGCGGCGTACTCCTCGCCGTACCGGGCGATGATCTCCTCGTGCGTCAGGCCCTGCCAGACGCCCGCGTAGGTCTCCCGCAGCCCCTCGTCGTGGGTGACGTCGAGACCGGTGAGCGTGGCGAGCTCGGCGGCCGTGGCGGCTGCGCGACGCAGGTCGGAGGCGACCATGGCGTCCGGCTTCAGAGAGACGAGCAGCCGGGCGGCACGGCGGGCCTGGGCGAGGCCGGTCTCGGTCAGCTCGACGTCCGTGGTGCCCTGGAAGCGGCGCTCCACGTTCCACGAGGTCTGGCCGTGCCGCCAGAGGATGATGCGACGGCCACGGCCCTTCTTGGCGGACACCTCAGGGGATGTCACCGCCAGTCACCGTCCAGTTCCGCCTCCTCCTCGGCGGCCCGCAGCTTGGCGTGCTCCTCGGCCTTGCCACGGGTGGCCTTGGCCTCCTCGGGCAGGTCGAGCTCGGGGCAGTCCTTCCACAGCCGCTCGAGGGCGTAGAAGACGCGCTCCTCGCTGTGCTGGACGTGGACGACGATGTCGACGTAGTCGAGCAGCACCCAGCGGGCCTCGCGGTCACCCTCGCGGCGCACCGGCTTGGCGTCGAGTTCCTTCGAGAGGCGCTCCTCGATCGCGTCGACGATCGCCTTGACCTGGCGGTCGTTGGGCGCGGAGGCCAGCAGGAAGGCGTCCGTGATGGACAGCACGTCGCTGACGTCGTAGGCGACGATGTCGTGGGCCAGCTTGTCGGCGGCCGCCTGGGCGGCGGTGTTGATCAGCTCGTGAGAGCGGTCGGTCACGGTCACTGCAAGGCTTTCGGTCGGCGGACACTTGACACCAAGGGTCTCACGGACCGCCGCGGGCCCCCCACGCGATAAACGGCGATCACGTGGAGAGCGCGCTCCCAGGACCTAGCCGGCGGACGGCTTGTAGTCCTGGCCGAGCACCACGGAGACGTCGGCACTCGCGGAGATCTTGCCCTTGCCGACCGAGCCCGCGGGCAGGCCCAGGGTCTTGGCGACCTCGGCGGCGTTCGCCTTGTCGGCCGCGTCGGCGTACACGACCCGGGAGGTGGCGCGGGCGGTGCCGGTGCCGCCCTCCAGGAAGGTGAAGCCGCCGTTGAGGAGCACGACACGGGCCTTTTCGGTGTTGTCCTCGACGCCGGTGGCGTTCTGGACGGAGACGCTGACGGCGGCGTCCTTGTCGGGGCTCTTGGCGGTGCCTCCGAGGACGTTCTTGACGACCCCGGCGCTCGCCTGGGCGCTGAGCGTGCCGTCGTTCCGGACGGGCAGCAGGTCGGTCTTGAGGTCGCCGCCCTTGGCGAGGTCGGAGAGCCCGGCCAGGAAGGTGCCGAGGTCGTTGTCGGTGAGGGACGGGTCCAGGATCTGCGCCAGGGTCTGGATGGTGGTCGTGGCGGCCTTCGGATCGGAGGACATCTTGCGCAGGACGCCCTGCATGACCTGCCCGAAACGCTCCAGCTGGGCGTTCTGGGCCTCACCGGGAGCGCGGTAGGTGGCGTAGGCGACCGCCATCTTGCCGCTGAGCGTCTGGTCCGGGCCCTTGTTGACCAGCGGGGCCTCGCCCTTCTTCTTGGCTGCCGGGTCGGGGACGTCGGTGTCGGTGTCGACGTCGATGTTGCCGACGAGGTCGACGAGGTTCTGCAGGTAGGGCGTGTCCAGGCGCCAGGTGCCCTCGATGTCGGTGCCGAGGACCGTGTCGAGCGCGTCGCGGGTGCCGTCGGAGCCGTCGTCCTCGACCGACTTGGCGAGCGTCGTCGTGGTGCCGTCGTCGCTGGTCAGGGCGAGGGAGTTGGGCAGCAGGACGGTCGTGCCCCGCTCGGTGGTGGTGTTGTCGACGAGCAGGGCCGTGGAGGTGCCACCGCCCTTGGTGTCGTGCAGGTGGACGACGATCACGTCGCGCTTCTGGGCGCCCGCGGCCGTCGCCGAGCCCGCCTTGGAGTCCTCGGAGGACACTCCGGGCAGCTTGCCCGCGTACCAGAGCCAGCCGACGCCGCCGGCCGCTACGAGCGCGAGGACGACCGCCAGGGCGACGATCCGGCTGCGGGCCCGCCGCCGGGCCTCCTCGCGGCGTTCCGTGCGGTTCTCGGTGAACTTGAGCCAGTCGATGACGTCTTCGGAGTTGGCGTCCGGCTCCTCGACGAAGGCGAACTGCTCCGTGTGGTACTCCCGTTGCGGCTCGTCGGGAGTCTCCTGGTCGTGGACCGGACCGGCCTGCTGCGGGATGTGGGCGGTCTGCTGGGCCGCCTGTTCCGCGACACGGGGCTGCCGGCCGGTGGCATCGGCGGCGGTGGCCCGGCCGTAGGGGTCGTGCGCGGGGCCGCCCTGCTGGGTCGCGGTGCCGTACGGGTCGTAGGAGCCGTAGTCGGTGGCGGGCTGTGCGCCCGTGCCGTAGCCGTAGGCGGACGGGGGCTGCTGCGCCGTCTGCGCGTACGGGTCGTAGCCGTAGCCCTGCTGGTGCTGCTGGGCATACGGGTCGTACGTCTGCTGCGCGCCCTGGACCTGCCGGTAGACGGGCCGGCCGTACTCGTCGTAGCCGACGAGTTCGTACTGGTCGGCGCCGTGGTCCGCGGCCCCCGCGTCGTATCGGTCGTTCACCGGTGCCCCTCTCGGCTCACTCGCCGCGGTACAGCTCGCGCTTGTCGATATAGCGCACGACGCCGTCCGGCACCAGGTACCAGATCGGATCGCCCTTGGCGACTCTCGCGCGGCAGTCGGTGGAGGAGATGGCCAGGGCGGGAACCTCCACCAGCGAGACACCGCCCTCGGGGAGTCCGGAGTCGTCCAGGTGGTGGCCCGGCCGGGTCGCCCCGATGAAATGCGCCAGGGAGAACAGCTCCTCGCTGTCCCGCCAGGTGAGGATCTGGGCGAGGGCGTCGGCGCCGGTGATGAAGAACAGGTCCGTGTCCGGGTTGAGTGCGCGCAGGTCGCGCAGGGTGTCCACGGTGTACGTGGGGCCGCCGCGGTCGATGTCGATGCGGCTCACGGAGAACTGCGGGTTCTCGGCGGTCGCGATGACCGTCATCAGGTAGCGGTCCTCCGCCGGGGAGACGCTGCGGTGGCTCTTCTGCCAGGGCTGGCCGGTCGGGACGAAGACCACCTCGTCGAGGTGGAACGCCGCGGCGACCTCGCTGGCCGCCACCAGGTGCCCGTGGTGGATCGGGTCGAAAGTGCCGCCCATGACGCCGAGCCGGCGCTTGCCCCGCGGTGAAACGCCTTCTCCGGTGGCGCCGGTGCGAGGGGCCGTCGCGGAGGCACGGCGGGGCGCCGAGTGTCGCTCGGTGCCGCTCGCCGTCTCCTGTGCCGGGTCGTGCGGCGTCTCGTTCGCCGGACCGGTAGGCATGTCCTGCTCTCCCATGCGTGCAGACCCTACCGGCCCTGCCTGAGGGCTCCGGCCGCCCCCGTGGTCCCCCGGGCATCCTCGGCGGGATGCCCCGCCGGTCTCAGCGGTCGCGGTTGAAGCGGGTGGTGATCCACAGCAGGAGCAGCAGGATGAAGAGCGCGCCGCCGCCGGTGAGGTACGGGCTGAGGCTCTCGTGGTTTCCGCCGTGCTCCTCGCCCTCGGCGGCGAGGGTGACCAACTGGGCAGCGGTGCTGTGGAAGCTCATCTTCGGCAGGACCTATCGCGTGAGGGCGGGTTAAAGACGTCGGCTCATCGTAAGCGGGCGCCCGTTCCGCGATCACCCCGACTCCGCTTGTTCGTGCCCCGGGCGCTCCCACGTGCCGCCGCCGGGGCCGGTCCCGGGGCCCGTCGGGGAACCTTCGCGTGGCCTCAGTCGTCCTTGCGTCTGTAGCCACGCAGCAGGAACCAGGCGGTCAGCGCACAGCCCAGGATCATCACGATCAGCACGATCCGCAGCAACCCCGGCCCCTCCCCCTCGGCGGCGCTCGCGGCCTCGGCGAGCCAGGCGGTGGCGGGGTGGTGCTGCATGACGGTGGTCTCCTTCGCTGTACTGCCCGACCACCGTAACTCCGCCTAGGCTGGGCCCTGCCTCGGGGAGGCAAAAGGCCGCACAAGGGGCCGCAAAGGTCAGACCAGACGCATGGGGGAAGACATGTCCGACGGCCATGAGCACCACGGGCACGAGCGCGTGCCGAGCAGGCAGCGCAGGCGCTTCCCGGGGATCTCCTCGCGTACGTACGAGCACCCGGCCGACCGTTCCGCCCTGGTGGCCCTGCGCAAGCTGAGTGGGTTCGACACGGTGTTCAAGGCGCTCAGCGGTCTGCTGCCCGAGCGCAGTCTGCGGCTGCTGTTCCTGTCCGACTCGGTGCGTGTCTCGGACCAGCAGTTCGCCCACCTGAACGTGATGCTGCGGGACGCCTGCTACATCCTGGACCTGGAGAAGGTCCCGCCGATGTACGTGAACCAGGACCCGCAGCCCAACGCGATGTGCATCGGCCTGGACGAGCCGATCATCGTCGTCACGACCGGTCTCGTCGAGCTGCTCGACGAGGAGGAGATGCGGGCGGTCGTCGGACACGAGGTGGGGCACGCGCTGTCCGGGCACTCCGTCTACCGGACGATCCTGCTGTTCCTGACGAGCCTCGCCGTCCGGGTCGCCTGGATCCCCCTGGGCAATCTGGCGATCATGGCGATCGTGACCGGGCTGCGGGAGTGGTTCCGCAAGTCGGAGCTGAGCGCGGACCGCGCGGGGCTGCTGGTCGGGCAGGACCTGCAGGCCTCGATGAGGGGTCTGATGAAGATCGCGGGCGGCAACCACCTGCACGAGATGAACGTGGACGCCTTCCTGGCCCAGGCCGAGGAGTACGAGGCCGGGGGCGACCTGCGCGACTCCGTGCTGAAGATCCTGAACGTGCTGCCCCGCTCCCACCCCTTCACCACCGTGCGGGCCGCCGAACTGAAGAAGTGGGCGGAGTCGCGGGACTACCAGCGGATCATGGACGGCCACTACGCGCGGCGTGACGAGGACAAGGACACCTCGGTCCGGGACTCCTGGCGGGATTCGGCGAGCCACTACACCTCCCACGTGAAGAACTCCAAGGACCCGCTGATGAAGCTGGTCACGGACCTCGCGGGCGGCGCCGGCGACCTGGGCGACCGGGTCCGCCGCGGCTTCAACGGCTTCACGACCACGCCCCCGAAGCCGCCTCAGAGCCCCGGCACGGACGCGTCGGGCCCGTCGGACTCCTCGGGGGACGACCAGCCGCCGCGAGACGAGCGCTAGTGCCGTGGCAGCAACGGCACCAGGCACCACACCAGGAGGACCTCACACCTTCGGCTGCGCGCTCGTCGCCAGGGTGCCGCACAGGGCCGTGGCGCCGCCCGTGGCGTAGGGGTCGGTGCCCGCGGGACCGCCCTCCTTGGCCGTCTGGCCGGCCAGGAGCGGCCGGAGGTGGTTCGTGGAGTCCTCGGCGCAGGACAGAGGGCCGGCCTGGACGTAGGAGACCAGGAGCTGGGCCTGGTGCAGCCGCAGGTCGTCGCGGTCGAAGCGGAAGTGCAGCTCGCGCCGGAGGGTGAACAGCGACACCTCGTCCTTGTCGCCGCCTCCGGCCGCCCGCAGCGCGTACACGAACGTGTGGTCGGCGGTGACCTCCAGCGTCGACGCGTCGGCCTCGGCGGCCTGCAGCGTGCCCTGGACCCGGACCTTCCGGTCGGCGAGCTCGGCGCGTGAGGGGTCGAAGCGCACCAGCCAGCCGGTGGGCGCGTGGCGTCCGTCGGCGGTGGGGCGGGCGAAGCTCTGGTCGAACTGGTCCAGCTGGTCGGGGTCGAGCAGCACGCGGACGGCGCGCACCTCACCGCCCGTGAGGACCTCGGGGTCCAGGGCCGAGCGGACGATGTAGTCCTTGGCGGTGGTCAGGGCGCTCACGACCTGGCTGTCCGAGAAGTGCGCGGTGCGCCGCGAGGCGGGTAGGGGCACCCCCTCCGCTCCGGTCCGGAACTGTGCGGCGGGGCTGTGCTCGTACAGGTAGGCGGGGTCTGCCGCACCGGGCACCTTGCCCTCGGGGGCGAGCGGGATGACGGTCATCCGCAGGGGCTCGACCGGCTCCTGGGCGGCCGGGGTCTGGTAGGGGTGCCGTACGCCCATGTAGATCGCCGTGCCGAAGGCGACCGCGATCAGCAGGACGAGGACCAGAGCCTGCCGGGACAGGCCCCGGCGCAGCGGCGGGCGGCGCCGGACCGCGGGGGCGTGGTCGTCGATGCGCTCCTGCGCGGAGAACTCCTGGAGGCGCGCAGCACGGACGAACGACTCGTCGAACACGACGGATCGGTACTCGTCCTCTCCACCTCCGGGGGCGCCCTCTGGAGTCCCCTCAGGTGGGTTTCCAGGCCCGCCCATATCTTCAGGGTAGGTCGCGGGAAGCTCGGGTAAACGCCCGGCTGCTCCACAAGTTCTGACAGGTTCTCACCAAGATGGGCGGGTTCCGGTCAGGGGCTGCGGGGGATCACCGAGATGGCCGGCGGGGAGTGTTCGGCGGACGCCGAGGGGGCCGCCGCGCTGCCCTGTTCCAGCCCGGTCGAGGCGGGCGGCGGCGCCGGCTCCTCACGCTCGGAGGAGGCACCGCGGTAGACCGCCGTGAAGGCCAGGGCGACCATGCCGACCCCCATCACGAGGGCGAGCAGCCAGGCGACGGGGCGGTGCCAGCGCACCTGTCTGGAGTACGGTCCGGTGTCGCCGTAGTGGTCCTCGAGGACGTCGGGGTCGTCGAGGTCGTCGAGGCCGGGGTCAGGACCGAAGACGCCCCGCCGGTCCGGGCCGTACCCGTCGTCGTAGCGCTCGCCTCTGCTGTGGGCGCGGCGCGCCTCGGCCTCGGAGGCTTCGGCTCTGGCCTGGGCGGCGGCCAGGAGGCGCTCCACGGCGGTCGGCTCGTGCACCACGGCCGCGCGTACGAAGGCCTCGTCGAAGACCACGGAGGCGAACTCTTCGTCCGACACCCCGCGGTCGTGGTCGTCGTCGGGCTCCCGGCCGTCCGGAAACGGCGTGCCCCCCACGTCCTCCGGCACGGATCCAGAGTAGACCGGGGGGGTCAATTTGGGCAGACGGTATGGAAATTCATCCACTGGTCGAGACGCTTCCCAGGGGCGCCGTACGGCGCACGCCCCGCAGGACACACCTCCCGTGCGCTTCTGCGCCATTCGGGTGAGTGCGCACGGGCATGCGCCCCCGCGCATGCCCGTGCTCCGCGCGGGGCGCGGCTCAGCGCCGTACGTGCCCGTCCCCGGTGACGATGTACTTCGTGCTGGTCAGTTCCGGAAGGCCCATGGGGCCACGGGAGTGCAGCTTCTGGGTGGAGATGCCGATCTCGGCGCCGAAGCCGAACTGGCCGCCGTCGGTGAAGCGGGTGGAGGCGTTCACGGCGACGGTGGTGGAGTCGACCAGCTGGGTGAAGCGGCGGGCGGCCTGCTGGGAGGTCGTGACGATGGCCTCGGTGTGGCCGGAGGTCCACAGCCGGATGTGCTCGACGGCCTTGTCCAGCGAGTCCACGACCGCGGCGGCGATGTCGTAGGACAGGTACTCGGTCTCCCAGTCCTCGGCGGTCGCCTCGACGACGGTGGCCTTGGAGTCCTTGGCGTGGGCCTGCACGCGCTCGTCGGCGTGGACGGTGACCCCGGCCTCCGCGAGGGCGTCCAGGGCGCGGGGCAGGAACTCGGCGGCGATGTCCTGGTGGACCAGGAGGGTCTCGGCGGCGTTGCAGACGCCGACCCGGTGGGCCTTGGAGTTGATCAGGATCTCGACGGCCATGTCGAGGTCGGCCTGCGCGTCGACGTAGACGTGGCAGTTGCCGGTGCCGGTCTCGATGACCGGGACGACGGACTCCTTCACGACCGTGTTGATCAATGAGGCGCCGCCACGCGGGATGAGGACGTCGACCAGGCCGCGGGCGCGCATCAGCTCGCGCACGCTGTCACGGCTCTCGCCGGGGACGAGCTGGACGGCGTCGGCGGGCAGTCCGGCCCCGCCGACGGCGTCGCGCAGGACGCGCACGAGGGCGGTGTTGGACCGGTACGCCGAGGAGGAGCCGCGCAGCAGGACCGCGTTGCCCGACTTCAGGCAGAGGGCGGCGGCGTCGACGGTGACGTTCGGCCGGCCCTCGTAGATGATGCCGACGACGCCGAGCGGTACGCGGACCTGGCGCAGGTCGATGCCGTTGGGCAGCGTGGAGCCGCGCACGACCTCGCCGACGGGGTCGGGCAGCGCGGCCACGTCGCGCACGTCGGAGGCGATGGCGCGGATCCGCTCGGGGGTGAGCGTGAGCCGGTCGATCATGCCCTCGCTGATGCCGGCCTCGCGGGCCCTGGCGACGTCCTCGGCGTTGGCCTCGACGATCTCGCTCGCACGGACCTCCAGCGCGTCCGCGATGGCGAGCAGCGCGTCGTCCTTCTCGGCCCGGGGCAGTGGCGCGAGGCTCGCGGCGGCGGCCTTGGCGCGATAGGCGGCCTCGGTGACCGGGGACATGGAGTCGTACGGAGAGAGCGTGGTCATGAGGGAAGGGTAGTGCGCCGGGCGGCTCGGTTCATCGTTCGTTCCACAGCGCGAGACACTTCGTGGAACGGGTCAAAACGGGTGGACGCCGACCGGGGACGCCGGCGGCGGACCGTACCCCTCGGCGACGCGCTGGTGGTAGGTGGCGCGGTCGATGACCTCCAGGCCGACGATCTCCCAGGGCGGCAGCCCGGCGGTCTGCCGGTGCTCGCCCCACAGGCGCAGGGCGACGGCGGCCGCGTCGTGCAGGTCGCGGGCCTCCTCCCAGTAGCGGATCTCCGCGTGGTCCACCGCGTACCGGCTGGTCAGGAAGAAGGGGTGGTCGTGGGCGAGCTGCTCCAGGGCACGGCGGACCTCCGGGAGCGGGGCCTCCTTGCCGGAGACGCTGAGGGTGACGTGCCACAGGCGTGGGATGTCCACGGGTTCCTCGCCCTCGAACCGGTCGCCGGCCGCGACGCTGGTCAGGGCGCGCTCCTCGCCGGCCGCGCGGGAGCCGGCACCACCGCGGGACGCCTGAGTCCCCGGGCGCACTCGTCTCACGACGGCCTCCTTTGCACAGTGGCGCTGCTGCGGAACAGTTCCCCGAGACAAAGTTGAGCAGGCCGCAAGGGATCGCGTGGCGGTTTTGCGGAACGTCCACCACCGGGGGCGGACGTTTCGACACATTAGGGGTGCAGGACCACCAGGTCGTCCCTGTGTACGACCTCGCGTTCGTACGCCGGTCCGAGTTCGCGGGCCAGCTCCCGGGTGGAACGGCCGATCAGCCGGGGGATCTCCTTGGCATCGAAGTTGACGACCCCCCGGGCCACCGCGTGACCCGTACCGTCCCGCAGCTCGACCGGGTCGCCGGCGCTGAACTCGCCCTCGACGGCGGCGATACCGGCCGGCAGCAGCGACTTGCGGCGGTCCACGACGGCCTGCACGGCGCCGTCGTCCAGGGTCAGCGCGCCCTGCGGGGTGGAGGCGTGCTGGAGCCACAGCAGCCGGTCGGCGGAGCGCTTGCCGGTGGGGTGGAAGAAGGTGCCGGTGTCCTGGCCGGTCAGGGCGTCGGCGGCGTGGACGGCGCTGGTCAGGACGACGGGGACACCGGCGGCGGCCGCGATCCGGGCTGCCTCGACCTTGGTGACCATGCCTCCGGTGCCGACACCGGCCTTGCCCGCGCTGCCGATCTCGACGTCGGCGAGGTCGGAGGGGTCGCGCACCTCGCCGATGCGGGAGGTGCCGGGCTTGGCGGGGTCCCCGTCGTAGACGCCGTCCACGTCGGACAGCAGGACCAGAAGGTCGGCGTGGACGAGGTGGGCGACCAGGGCGGCGAGGCGGTCGTTGTCGCCGAAGCGGATCTCGTCGGTGGCGACGGTGTCGTTCTCGTTGACGATCGGGAAGGCGCCCATCGCGAGGAGCTTGTCGAGGGTGCGCGAGGCGTTGCGGTGGTGCGAGCGGCGGCTCATGTCGTCGGAGGTCAGCAGGACCTGCCCGACGCGGACGCCGTAGCGGGCGAAGGAGGCGGTGTAGCGGGCGACCAGCAGGCCCTGGCCGACGCTGGCGGCTGCCTGCTGGCGGGCCAGGTCCTTGGGGCGGCGGCGCAGGCCGAGCGGGGCGAGACCGGCGGCGATGGCGCCCGAGGAGACCAGGACGATCTCGCGTTCTCCTCCGCTGCGGACCTTGGCGAGGACGTCGACCAGCGCGTCCACGCGGTCCGCGTCCAGGCCGCCCGAGGCGGTGGTCAGCGAGGAGGACCCGACTTTGACGACGATCCTGCGGGCCTCGCCCACGGCCTGCCTTGCCCCTGCCACGTCGCCGTCCGTCCCCTCGCGTCGATTCGCTCCCTCACCAGGAAATCTACGGGACGGCCGGACCGCGTGCGGCGGCGGTCCACGCTACGGACGGTGCCGTCCGTGTCACGGGAGCACCCGCGCCCTCCCGCGGTCCCGCAGCGGGGCCGGAGCCGCTTCACCGCCTCCTCGGCCCGCCACGCCGGGGAGTTGATGCCCCGCCCCTCGGCTTACACACGACCGAAAACCGATCAGCCGTCCCTTCGCCCCGGGCCCATGACCGAAAACCGATCAGCCGTTCCTCGCTCCGAGGACCCGCGGCCGATCACCCATCCCCCGACAACCCCCGGCGGAACATCGATCGCGCAGCCCCTCGGCCCCACACCAGGGCGCCGATCACCATCCCCCCGACACTGCTCCACCCCTGGCCGGAAACCGACCTTCTGCTTCTTCCGGGCCCACCCCACGACAGGAACAGGATCTTCCGCTACGGTCCGACGACACGCCATACGGCCCCCGCCCCCACGCCCCGGCGACACGCGCGTGTCGTCGGGAGGCCGCCGCGCGTTAACCCGGACGGCCGACCTGCGCCGACCCGACGCTCCTGGAGTGACCGCAGTGCCCGTACCTCTCCCCCGCCAGCAGACCCTCCTCAAGGGGCTGGTCACCGTCGTCCTGGCCGCCGCGTTCGCCGCCCAGGCGGTCGCGGCGCTGCTGCCCGACGTCCCGCTGCTGCTCGCCGCGACGATCGTCTCCCTGGCCACCGAAGGTGTCCTGTACCGGTGGCAGCGCGGGGTGCTGTCGCTGTTCGCGAAGTCGCACGCGGACATCACCGTGCGCCAGGTCGTACGGGACCTGCTGCTGGTCGTGGCCCTGCTGCGGCTGGGCGAGCAGGACCGGGAGACGGTGTACGCGCCGCTGATGGCCGGGCTGCTCGTCTGCTACGTGCTGCACTGCGCGATCCAGGCGGTTTCCGTGCTGGTGCGCCGCACCCGCACCCTGCCGGTGCTGACCCGCAACATCGACGCCTCGGCTCTGCGGCTGTCCCCGGCCCCGTCCGTGCTGCTGCGCCGCCCCGGCCACCGGCTGCTGGTGTTCGGCCTGCCGGCGACGGCCGGGCTGCTGGCCGGCACGCCGGGCGACCGTCCGGTGTACGCGGCGGCGGGCATCGCGCTCTCCCTCGCCCTCGGCCTGACCGGCCTCGGAGCGCTGCTGCTCCGCCTGCTGCCGGGCCGTCGTCCGGCGGACGAGCAGGAGGTGCTGGAGTGGTTCGACGCATGGCTGGCCGCGTACCGGCCGACCGTCGGTCTGTACTTCTCCGGCGGCGCCGCCTCGGCCTACCAGGCGAACATGTGGCTGGAGCCGCTCGCCGGCATCGACGGCAGGCCGGTCATCATCCTGCGCGAGCGGTTCATGGTGCAGAAGATCGCGGCGACCGACATCCCGATCGTGTGCCTGCCGAAGGTGTCGACGCTGATGCGCCTTGAGCACTCCACGCTGCAGGTCCTCATCCACCCGTCGAACTCCGGCAAGACCTCCCAGGTGCTGCGCATCCCCACCATCAGGCACACCTTCGTCAACCACGGCGAGAGCGACAAGCTGTCCTCGTGCAACCCGTACGCCAAGGCGTACGACGAGGTGTGGGTGGCCGGACCCGCCGCCCGCGAGCGGTACGCGCTGGCCGAGGTCGGGGTCGAGGACAAGGACGTGGTGGAGACGGGCCGCCCGCAGCTGGACGGCATACTGCCCTACGCGGGGCCGCCGGCCGGCCCCTGGACGACCGTGCTGTACGCGCCGACCTGGGAGGGCTGGGACGGCAACCCCGGCAACACGTCGGTCATCGCGGCCGGGGAGAACTTGGTGCGGGCACTGCTCGCCGACCCGGGCGTGCGGCTGCTGTACAAGCCGCATCCGCTGACGGGCTCGGTGGACCCGCGCGCCGGCGCGGCCGATCTGCGGATCCGGGAGCTCATCCGGGCGGCCAACCGGGAGCGGGCGGGAACGCGCCCCTCCGACGGCGCGGAACTGGCCCGCCGCACCGCCGAGCTGGAACGGCTCACCACGTCGGTCTTCCGGTCCGGAGCCGACACCGTGGAACGGATGCTGGTGCAGTCGGCGCCGGAGCCGGGCCGCGCAGAGGCGGTGGCGCGGGCGACGACCGCGTGGGAGGAGGCGTACTGGGCCTCGCTGCCGGCGGGTGAGCACCAGATCGTCACGGACGCCCGGCCGACGCTGTACTCCTGCTTCAACGTGTCCGACCTGCTGATCAGCGATGTGTCGAGCGTGATCAGCGACTTCCTGGCGAGCGAGAAGCCATACGCGGTGGCCAACACCAGCGGGCTGTCCGAGGAGGCCTTCCGTACGGCGTTCCCGACGGTGGTGGCGGCGACGGTGCTGACGCCGGACGCCGCCGGGGTGCCGGGCCTGCTGGAGACGGTCCGGCACCCGGAGCACGACGGCCTGGCCGAGGCGCGAGCCGAGTTGAAGCTGCGTCTGCTGGGCCCGGCGGAGCCGACCTCGCAGGAGCGCTTCAACGAGGCCGTGCGGGCGCTGAGCGCGGAGGCCCGGGAGCACCGGGCACGGGTGACGGAGCGGCTGGCCGCGGTGCCCGGCCAGCGCACCGGGGCCGAGGTCCCGACCGCACAGCGCTGAGCACCGGACACCCCCGCCTCGGTCACGCCGCGTGGCGCATCTCCCGGGATGTCAGCACGCGTCGGGCCTTGCGCACGGCGCGCCGCATGAACGTGTCGACGCCGCCTTCGCGGTACCCCGGGAAGGCGCGGGCCTCACGGGGCTCGGCGCGGTAGACCGAGTCGGGGACTCCGGCGGCGCGGTCCCGGAAGTGCGGGTAGGCCAGGTACACACGGCGGCCCTTCCTCTCGAGGAGGGCCGCCGCCTGCTTCTTGCTCTTGACGAACTTCACCACGTCCAGAAGCAGTTCGGGCCGCTGCTCGGCGACCAGGTGCAGCCGCAGCCGCTCGTGCACCTTGAGGCGGTGGGCGACGCCCTCGGTCCAGTAGGTGTCCATCAGCGGCTTGGCGAGCTCGAACTTGTGCCGGCGGATCTCCTCGCTGTCCGTCAGGTACTTCGGCCCGAACTGCGGCAGCAGCGTGACGAGGAAGGGCCGGACCATCAGCTGGTCGCGCCGGCCGCCCGCGGGGACGAGCTCGGCGATGAGGTTCATCAGAGCCCGCGCGGAGTCGAAGCGCAGTGTGTAACCGCCGCTCTTGGTCACGTGCTTGCCGTCGTCACGGCCCACCAGGTAGTAGCAGGTGTGGTCGGCGACCACGGAGACGCCGTCCGCCCGCAGATACGCCTCCATGGTGAACAGCGCGTCCTCGCCGGTGAACAGCGATTCGTCGAAGCGCATGCCGTGCCGGTCCAGCAGTGCGCGGCGGAAGAGCTTCTGCGCACTGAGGGTGAACTTGATGTTGGAGGAGAAGACGTCCGTCCGTTCCACCGTCCTGCCCCACATGGACTTCGGGGCCGAGCGGTTGACGCCCTCGACCTTGCCGAGCACGACGTCCGTGCCGGCCCGGTCGGCCATGGCGACCATCCGCTCCAGGGCCTCGGGGCCGAGCCGGTCGTCGGCGTCGAGAAAGAAGACGTAGCGTCCGGTGGCCTTTCCCAGACCGACGTTGCGCGGGCCGCTGGGGCCGCCGGAGTTCTCCTGCCGGATCACCAGCACGTGCATGGGAGCCCGCTCGGCGAACTCCTCCAGGTACTCACCTGTCCCGTCCGTCGAGCCGTCGTCCACCGCGATGACCTCGACGCGTGTCGGATCGATGGTCTGTGCCTCGACGGACGAGAGGCACTCGATCAGATACGGCATCGCTTCGTACGCACCGATGATCACACTCACATCAGGCTGCGTCACGGTCACGTTTCCCCCTAGTCATCTGGACATTCCCCCTCGTATCGCCTCATTCGCTACTTGATAGACGGGTGATCGAGGCAAGCGGTTGCCTCGCACACGGGTCTTAGTGGGACACGTCACACAGTGATCCGACAGGTCCGGGAAAGAGAAAGAGTTCGGCCCCGAGGAGTTTCTCCTCGGGGCCGAACTCTTCAGTCAGCGGCGGCAGTTCAGGCCGTGCCGACACCGTCCGTCTCACCGGGGGCGGACACCCGCTGCCCGGGCACGGCGTTGGCCAGCTCGGCCTCGGTCTCCGCGAGGGCGGCCGCGTCCCGTGACTGCTGGCCGACGTTGCGCGTCTCGGCCTTGAGGGCGAGGTTCGCGACGGCGGTGTTGAACTGCTCCAGCGAGCTCGGCTCGTCCGGGCCCAGCAGGTACTGCTTGAGCTCCTTGCGGTCCTCGGCCAGCGGGTCGGCGTCCGGGACGCGGACCGCGCCGAGCAGCTCGCCCAGCTCGTCGGCGCTGTTGGAAAGGATCACCGCGGCACGCACCGCCGTGTTGTTCCGCTTGAACTCCTCGACGCCCACCCCGGCGGAGTCCGTGACCGCGTACGGCTTGCCGCTCGCGATGAAGTCGGAGACCACGCTGGAGATGTCGGAGACCATCGCGTCGGAGACGTTGAAGCAGTCGTACAGCCGCGGTTCGGCGCCCGTGATGACGCGGTGTTCCCAGGACGGGAAGGAGCGCCAGTAGGCGTCGTTCCACTCGGCGCGCAGCCGGGCGACCTCCTCGTGCCGGGCGACGTCGACCAGCCCGTCACGGGTGGCCACGGCCTCGTCGCCGCGGTCCCCGCCGGAACCGGACAGCTGCGCGAGCCGGGCCTGGATCCGGTCCAGCTCGGCCTTGGCCTGTGCCTGGGCGGCGGTGTCGGCGATGAACCGGCTGTCCATGGCGCGCTCGGCGGCGGCCTTCTGCACCAGCGCGGTGATCCGCTTGTGCGCGGCGCCGGCCTCCTTGCTGACGTTGCCGGTGAACGGGTGCGGCTTGTACAGGACGCGGACCGGCGGATCGGCCGCGACCAGCTTCTTCACGATGTTCTCGCCGGCCAGCACGACCGAGGTGTTGCCCGGGTTGCCGTCCCAGCCCTCCCAGGTGGGGGCGTACAGCACCGTGGGGATGCGGCCCTCGGGCACGCCCTGCCAGGTCTGGATCGGGGCGAGCTGCGGGCGGCCGACCTCGACGATGTCGTCGTCGCGGACACCGACGTCGGCGATGGCGTAGCGGTCGCGGCCCGCGCGGCCGGCCGTCCACACCTCGTCGTAGACCTTGCTGTACGGGTTGACGCTGGCGAGCTTGTCGCTGTCGCCGTGGCCGATGAAGACGTGCTTGATGGTGGGCACGCGCAGCATGTGGATGTTCTTGCCGACGTTGGCCGCGTAGAGCGCGACGCGCACCGTGGACAGGTCCATGTTCATCAGGTGCACCCCTCCGGGCACGCAGATGACGGGGACCGTGGTGGGCGCCAGGTTGTTCAGGATGGCCCGCTCACGCAGGATGATCAGCGGCTTGGACTCCAGCTTCTCCATGGTGTCGAGCCACATGTTGACCTGGTAGGCGGAGTCCTTGGAACCGGAGAAGTACAGCACCGTCTCCGGCTTGTACTCGGCCAGCCAGTCGTCGACGGCGGCCAGGACGATCTCGGCCTTCGGCGGGATCTTCCGGCCGCGCACGAACGGCACGAGCGCCAGGACGTACAGGGTGGCCAGGGCCACCGTGACGCCGATGCCGATGAAGCCGACCAGGGACGACTTCACCTGGGCGGCGAGCAGGACGCCGACGACGGCCGCGAGGTCGAGGTGGAGCATCTTCTCGGCGGAGCGGTGCAGCAGCTTGCGCGGCGGGGCGTCCGGGATGCGGATGCGGGAGGCCAGGTCGACGTTGCGGGTGGCGACCGGCATGCGGCGGCGGTTGCGGATCAGCTGGACCAGCGCGCCGTGCGGGGCCTGCAGGCCGTAGAAGGCGATGAAGCAGGCGATCGCCCCGTAGTAGATCAGGTTGTCCGCGAGGGACAGCCTGGCCAGGAGCAGGACGAGCAGCAGCTGCCGTATCAGGAAGCGGATCGACAGGCCGGCCCGCACCTTGCCGAGGCGGTTGATCAGGTAGCTGCCCTTGCGGTGCAGATAGTGGTCCGCCAGGTACGTCACGGCGGCCGCTGCCGCGAAGGCGGGAACGCTCGGGACGAGCGCGGCCAGCATGAGGGCGGGGAAGCCCGCCACCATGAGGACCGCCGCGGCCAGCTGGGCCGCGCTGCCCACCCGGGCGACGCGAATAGCGGTGGATATCACGGATAAACCTGCTCTTGGGAGGGGTGTGCCGGTCGTGGTTCGAGAATGCGGCTGGTCTGTGAATATTCGCGAGACGGTATGGATTCAGGCCCCTGCGAAACCCCCTGTACACGGAAACCCGTTGGCAGGAGGGCGCAGAGGCCTGAATTACTGAAGTCTATTTGGCGCCAATTATTACACGCCGTCCTGCCGGTCCAGCACCGTGGCCAGGGCCTGCTCGAAGCCGGAGGCCCGGGCCGCGCCGGCCGTCGGGTCCTGCTGGCGGACGTCGATGACGTGGCCGGTGAGCTCGGAGAGCAGCACGTCGAGGGAGGTGCGGGCCACGGCCTCGGAGGACAGCAGGGACCCGGAGGGCTCCTGGCCGAAGGCCTTGGTGCGCATGGGGGTGGCGGTGCGCTCGGGGTTGATGCAGTTGACACGGACGCCGTCGCCGGCCCACTCGTCGGACAGGGCCTGGGTGAGGTTCACCATGGCGGCCTTGGTGGAGGAGTACAGGCTGTACTCGGCGCGGCCCCGGGTGTAGCTGCTGGAGGTGTAGAGCAGCAACTGGCCCTTGGTCTCGGAGAGGTACTTGTACGACGAGCGGGCGATCTGCACCGGTGCCAGGTAGTTGACCTTCAGCGCCTCCTCGATGGTGGCGTTGTCGGTCTCGGCGAGCTTGCCTATGCGCAGCACGCCGGCGGTGTTGACCACGTAGTCGATGCGGCCGGTCTCGGCGTACGCCTTGGACAGGGCGTCGTCGACCTCCTCCGGGTTCTCCACGTGGGTGCCGGTGGTGGAGCGGCCGAGGGCGTAGACCTTGGCGCCGTAGGACTCGGCGAGCTCGGCGATGTCCTTGCCGATGCCGTAGCTGCCGCCGAAGACGACCACGGTCTTGCCGGTGAGGAGCTCGCGGTAGGCCTCCTCGGAGACCTGCTCGGGCGCGGCCGTGGAGGCCAGCTGGAAGAGCTTGTCGGCGATGAAGACGTCGACGGGCTGGGTGACCTTCATGTTGTACTCGTCACCCGCGACGACGTGGATCGGCACGTCCGGCAGGTACTTGAGCACGACGGAGCAGTCGTCGGTGGCCTGGAAGTTGGGGTCGCCGGCGGCGACCTCGTAGGCCCGCTTGATCGTGGACAGCTTGAACGCCTGCGGCGTCTGGCCGCGGCGCAGCCGGGAGCGGTCCGGGATCTCGGTGATGAACTCGCCGTCCTCGCCGTGCGTGCGCGTGACGATGATGGTGTCCGCGGACGGGATGGCCACGTCGACGGCCTGGTAGCGCTCCAGCGCGACGACGCAGTCGTCGATGACGCGCTGCGAGAGCAGGGGGCGCACGGCGTCGTGGAAGAGGACGTTGGCGTCCTCGCCCTCGGCCAGGCCCTCGCCCAGCGCGGCGATGGCACGCTCGGTGGTCTCGTTCCGCGTGGAGCCGCCCTCGATGACCTTCGAGACCTTCTTGAATCCGGCCTTCGCGACGATCTTCTCGATGTCGGGCACGTAACCCGGCGCCATCAGCACGATGATGTCGTCGATCGAGTCGGCGTTCTCGAAGGTGGTCAGCGTGTGCTCGATGACTGCCTTGCCGGCGATCTTCAGCAGCTGCTTGGGGATCGACAGACCCACGCGCTGACCGGTGCCACCGGCCAGGATCACTGCGGTGGTACGGGGCTTGGCTATGTGCTGGGACACAGGTGACCTACCTTGGGGCGACAGGGAACCCGGAAATGGTCCCACTTGTGGTTACCGCGATGCAAGGTGAGCGCCCTCCACCGCATATGTGCGCGCCACCTCTCATTCACCTGACGGCACTGGTGATTGCGGACGGTTGCGCGAGCCCCGGTGAATTGCGCTGTGAGTAACTGCACAGAAGCTCAGGGGCCGCGGAGCCGCACGGGACAGCGGTGACCGGGGGCACCTTCACGGGTTCCTCGGACGATGTCCAGTGCACGGTACGCCCTTTGGGGACGCCCCGCGTACCGCGCCCGCCGTCCGCGGGGCCGGGGACGTGGGTCCAGGTGCGCGGATCCCCACTTCCCGGTACACACGGCTGCACGTGTTCTTCATGACGGCGGGCCGCGAATACGGCTCTCCCGTCAGCCCAATGGCAGGGAATTCCTGGTTGCGATTCCGCAGCATTTCGGTCTCGGCGGCAGCAATACGCCGCAAACCCGGGCCGGACTTCTCGGCCTTCCGTCCGCCCCGTACGGCGAAGAGCCCGGGACTCACGAGAGTACCGGGCTCACTCGCTCGCGGACCGGGTCAGACGACCTCGACGCCGGGCCGGCCCGCCTCGACCCTCAGCCGGGCCAGCGTGCTGGGCGTCGCGGTGGGCCGCCGCACCGTGTCGACCACCCTGACCTGGGCGTCGATGCCGTCGCGGCGGACGTCGAAGAGGTGGTAGCCGCGGTGGGCGTCGAGCAGCTTCCAGTGCGGGTTGTCCGGGCGCCTCGGGTCCCACTCCTTGCGGAAGGCCTCCTGGTCCTGGTCACCGCTGCTGGAGATGGAGGTGCCGACGAACTCGGCGCCGACGACCTCCGAGTCCGGGTCGGTGTAGTCCTCCTTGAGGTCGCTGATCATCGTCAGGTGCCGGTCCCCGGAGAGCACCACGGGGTTGCGGACCTGCCGGAACTCCTCCAGGAACGCGTTGCGTTCGGCCTGGTAGCCGTCCCAGGCGTCGTAGAACCAGAGCTTGCCCTCGCCGGCCTTGAGGTCCGTCTCGGCCATCATGATCTGGGAGGCGATGAGGTTCCAGCGGGCGGGCGAGTCCTGCAGCCCGTTCAGCAGCCACTGCTTCTGCCGCGCGCCGAGCATGGTCAGCGAGGGGTCCTGGGCGCCTTCCTGGCTGGTGGCCTGGTCGCTGCGGTACTGACGAGTGTCCAGGACGTTGAGCCGTGCCAGCCGGCCGAACTCCAGGCGGCGGTACATCCGGATGTGCGGTCCGTCCGGGACGGCGGTGGCACGGACCGGCATGTGCTCGTAGAACGCCTGGTACGCAGCCGTCAGCCGTGCCACGAACGCGTCGTGCGGCTGCTTGTCCGGGTCCTGCGGGATCTCACCGGCGAAGTCGTTGTCCACCTCGTGGTCGTCGAAGGTCACCACGAAGGGCGCGTTCGCGTGCATCGCGGCGAGGTCGGGGTCGGTGCGGTACTGGGCGTACCGGTTGCGGTACTGGACGAGGCTGAAGGGCTCACCGGTGCCCTCGTGCCGCCGCAGGGCCGTCGCCGAGGGCGTGGACTCGTAGATGTAGTCGCCGACGAACACCACGACGTCCGGGTCCTGCTCCAGCATGTCCGCGTATGGCGTGAAGTAGCCGTGCTGCCAGTTCTGGCAGGAGGCGAGGGCCATCCGCAGGGAGCCGCGGGAACTGTGGGAGTGGGGCGCGGTACGGGTGCGGCCCACGGGCGAGATCTGACCGTCGGTGCGGAAGCGGTACCAGTACGTACGGTCCGCACGCAGCCCGCGTACGTCCACGTGAACGCTGTGCCCGTACTCGGGCAGGGCCTGGGCGGTGCCGCGCCGTACAAGCTTTCTGAACCGGGGGTCCTCCGCGAGCTGCCACTCCACCGGCACCACCCGGTCGGGCATCCCACCGCCGTTCAGCGGGTCCGGGGCGAGCCTGGTCCACAGCACGATGCCGTCCGGGAGCGGGTCACCCGAGGAGACGCCGAGGCTGAACACACCGTCCGGCAACGGCGTCGCCGCGGCTCGGGCGGCGGCCGGGAGCCACAGCTGGGCGGAGGCCGCCGCACCGAGCACGGCGGCACCCGCGGTCAGAAAGCGGCGTCGGTCGGGGGATGCTGCTCCGGTCATCGGCTGACTCCCTTACCTCGCTGGCCACATGGACACGGGGAAGCTTCACGCTCGCGGGCGGTCCGCCCGCTGAACGCCGGGGTTCGCGTACATGACAACTAAGCAGACAAAGGGAGACTCGCCGCCAGCATCGGAACAAGCCGTTGCCGGGGCGAGTCTGACAGGTGATCAGCGACGGGTCAGTGAGCGAAACCCCTGCCGAGCGAGGAGCCGCTCCGGACCGTGCCGAGGGTGCCCGCGCCGAAGCTGACCGAGCCCGTCGCGGTGGGAGTGCTCACCGGGTTGGGGAACGCCCAGACCCCGCCGTCCCGGTTCTCGCCGGTGGCGCCGGCGAACAGTTCGGCCCGGCCGTCATCGTTGACGTCGAGCAGGTTGGTGTCTGCGCCGAAGAAGTCGTTCTGCTCCGCCGTGCCCGGGACGTTCTCGGTGTTCTGGCTGATGCTGTAGGCGCCGTCTCCGGTAAGCCCCTTCTTGCCGCCGCGCAGGAGGGTGACCTGGCCGGCCGCGTACACCTCCCCGAGGTCCTCGCTCGCGCTGCCGGTGGAGACGTCCGCGTAGCCGTCGGCGTTGACGTCGCCGACGGAGATGCTCCCGCCGAAACCGTCGGACCACTCCGGGCTTCCCGGCACACCCGGGGTGTCCTGCGTGATGATCGTCGTCCGCGAGGTGTCGGGCCCCTGGGCCGATCCGTGCACCACGCCGATCTGACCGCCCTTCAGCAGCGGGTCGTCGAGGTCGACTTCGCCGTAGCCGTCGTTCGGGCGGCCGATCACGAGGTCGGCGTATCCGTCCTTGTCCACGTCCCCGACGCCGAGGCTCTCGCCGCCGCGCATGCGGGTGCCGTCGGGGTTGTTCACCGGGGCGGGGGCGCTCAGGCCGTCGCGGGTGCCCCGCAGGAAGACCGCCCGGCGGTGCTTGTAGTCGGGGTCGTGCATGTCGTCGTCGCTGCGGTCGTGGATGAGCGCGACGAGGTCCGTGATGCCGTCGTGGTCGACGTCCCCGGCGGCCACGTCGTCCGTGAAGTACTCGGACTCGAGGGCGAGCGTTTGGCTCTTCGCGGCGCCCTTGGTGCGGTCGAACGGCCCGTACAGCAGACGGTTGCCGGTGGCGAGGTCCAGCTGTCCGTCACCGTTGAAGTCGCCGAGTGCCGGGGTCTCGGGGTCGACCCGGTCCTCCTCGGTGCCGGTGGCGACGGCGGTACCGCCGGACAGACCCTGCTTCCCGCCCCACAGCACGGCGAGCGTACCGGCGTAGGCGACCTCCCCGACGGTCTCGCCCGGGGCGCCCACGACCAGGTCGGCATAGCTGTCGCCGTCCAGGTCGCCCGCGGCGAGACCGTCGCCGTAGTCGTCGTTGGTCTCCGCGGCACCGGGTATGCCCGGGGTGTTCTGGCTGATGACCTGCTTGTGCGTCAGGTCGAGGCCCTTGGCCGAGCCGTACACGACGGCCACGTACCCGGCCTGGGCCTGGCCGTCGACCTTGCCGCGCGAGGCGGCGACGGCCAGGTCCTGGTAGCCGTCGCCGTTGAAGTCGTCCTGGAGCTTCTGGGCGACGGACGGGGCAGCGGGGGCCGCGTGCGCGGCTGCCACCGGTGTGGTCACGGCCGCGACGACGGCGATGGCCACGCCGACCGCTCGGCCGACCCTGCGCTTGGCTATGGACTGTGGCACGTCAACTCCGTTGCTCCGCTGGCAGTTGGGTGCGGGTGAGGAACAAGATCCTCACCCGCACTGCCCTGTACGACTCACCGGAGAACGCCTTGGTTGCACCCAAGTCCGTTGCGAATTTGCTTTTTGTCAGCTCAGAACGGCTCGAAGTCGTCGAACTCCTGCTGCGCCTCGTCCCGCTCGGCCTGCCGGTCCTTGCGGCGCTGCGCGGCAGGCCGCTCGCCCTCGAAGCGGTGGTCCTCACCGCGCCGGCCGAGCATCTCGGCACCGGCCGTCATGGACGGCTCCCAGTCGAAGACGACCGCGTTGTCCTCGGGGCCGATGGCGACGCCGTCACCGCCCCGGGCACCCGCCTTCACCAGCTCCTGCTCGACACCGAGCCGGTTGAGCCGGTCCGCGAGGTATCCCACGGCCTCGTCGTTGTTGAAGTCGGTCTGGCGCACCCAGCGTTCGGGCTTCTCGCCGCGCACCCGGAACAGGCCGTCGGCCTCGCGCGTCACGCTGAAGCCGGTGTCGTCCACGGCCTTGGGCCGGATCACGATCCGGGTGGCCTCTTCCTTCGGCTTCGCCGCCCGGGACTTCGCCACGAGCTCCGCGAGCGCGTAGGACAGCTCCTTCAGGCCCATGTGCGCCACGGCCGACACCTCGAACACGCGGTAGCCGCGCGCCTCCAGGTCGGGCCGCACCATCTCGGCCAAGTCCTTGCCGTCCGGTACGTCGATCTTGTTCAGGACGACGATCCGCGGCCGCTTGTCCAGCCCGCCGTACTGCCGCAGCTCCTCCTCGATGACGTCGAGGTCGGAGACGGGGTCGCGCTCGGACTCCAGTGTCGCGGTGTCCAGCACGTGCACGAGCACACTGCACCGCTCCACGTGCCGCAGGAACTCCAGGCCCAGGCCCTTGCCCTGGCTGGCGCCGGGGATCAGCCCGGGCACGTCGGCGATCGTGTAGACCGTCGAACCGGCCGTGACGACACCGAGGTTGGGCACGAGGGTGGTGAAGGGGTAGTCGGCGATCTTCGGCTTGGCGGCGCTCAGCACCGAGATCAGCGACGACTTGCCGGCGCTCGGGTACCCGACCAGGGCCACGTCGGCGACGGTCTTCAGCTCCAGGACGACGTCCCGCAGGTCCCCCGGCTCGCCGAGCAGCGCGAACCCGGGCGCCTTGCGCCGGGCGGAGGCGAGCGCCGCGTTGCCGAGTCCGCCCCGGCCGCCCTGCGCGGCGACGAACGACGTGCCGTGCCCGACCAGGTCGGCGAGGACGTTGCCCGCCTTGTCCAGCACCACCGTGCCGTCCGGCACCGGCAGGACCAGGTCCTGGCCGTCCTTGCCGAAGCGGTTGCCGCCCTCGCCGGGCTTGCCGTTGGTGGCCTTGCGGTGCGGGGAGTGGTGGTAGTCGAGCAGCGTCGTGATCGACTGGTCGACGGTGAGGATCACGTCCCCGCCGCGCCCGCCGTTGCCGCCGTCCGGCCCGCCCAGCGGCTTGAACTTCTCACGGTGGACGGAGGCACAGCCGTGGCCTCCGCTACCCGCGGCGACGTGCAGCTCGACGCGGTCCACGAAGGTGGTCATGGTGTGTGCCTCCAGGTGCGTACGTATGTGTACGGGGTTCTACGGGGTTGTTCTCTGCGTAACACGCGAAAGGCGGACCCGCTTCCCGTGAGGGAAGTGAGGTCCGCCTCGCGAAAGTGTCCGATCAGGCGACCGGAACGATGTTCACGACCTTGCGGCCACGGTGGGTGCCGAACTGCACCGAACCGGCCTCGAGGGCGAACAGCGTGTCGTCGCCGCCACGGCCCACGCCGGAACCCGGGTGGAAGTGGGTGCCACGCTGGCGGACCAGGATCTCACCCGCGTTGACGACCTGACCGCCGAAGCGCTTCACGCCGAGCCGCTGGGCATTGGAGTCGCGACCGTTCCGGGTGGACGATGCGCCCTTCTTGTGTGCCATTTCTCCTCAGTCCCTTACTTCGCAGCCGTGGGGATCTCAGTGACCTTGATCGCCGTGTACTGCTGGCGGTGGCCCTGGCGACGGCGGTAACCGGTCTTGTTCTTGTAGCGCAGAATGTCGATCTTCTGGCCCTTGTGGTGGTCCACGACCTCGGCCTGGACCTTGATGCCGGCCAGCACCCACGGGTCGCTGGTCACGGCGTCGCCGTCGACAACGAGCAGGGTCGAGAGCTCGACCGAGTCGCCAACCTTGGCAGTGGAAATCTTGTCAACCTCAACGATGTCGCCGACAGCAACCTTGTGCTGGCGACCACCGCTGCGCACGATGGCGTACACGCGGAACTCACTCTCTCGCTCGGGAAACGGCACCCCCGCAGGCCAGCCGCCCGGCTCAGCGAGCAGCCTCTCCTGGCGCCCGGCGCCCGGAGGATGAAGGTTTACGGGGATGTGGCGCGTCAGTCGACACGCCGACGGTCAAGGTTACGGGGCCGTGGCCGAAGGGGTCAAACCGAGCCGGACCCGCCACCTGTGCGACCGGTCACGCCGGTCGCACAGGTGCAGTGGATCTCAGCCCTCGTCGGTGGAGGCCGTGACGGTGGGCGCGGACGAGGCCGACTGCTCCGCCGCCACGGTCTTCTTCGACGCGGTCTTCTTGGCGGCCGTCTTGGTGGTCTTCGCCGCCTTCTTGGCCGTCGTCTTCTTGGCGGCGGTCTTCTTCGCCGCCGTCTTCTTGGTGGTGGCGGCCTTCTTCGCCGTGGCCTTCTTCGCCGTCTTGCGGGCCGTCTTCTTGGCCGGCGCCGACTCCTCGGCGGCGCCCTCGGACGCGGGCGCCTCGGCGGCCTCGGGCACGGACGCCTCCGGAGCCTCCTCCGACGCGGCCGACGGGACGACCACGACGGCCGTCTCCTCGGACGCGGTGGACGCCGTGGGCTTGCGCACGGCGCGACGCCGCGGACGGGCCGGGGCGGCGCTCTGGGCGGGCGCCTCGGCGGCCTCGGGCTGCGCGTCCTGCCCGGGTGCCTCGGCGGCCTCGGCCAGCGGGGCGGTCTCGGCGACCGTCACCACCGTCGCCTCGGCCCCCGCCGGGGAACCGGCCGGAGCGGACACCTTGCGGGTGGCCCGCCGCCGGGTACGGCCCTTGGGCGCGGCCTCCTCGACCGGTGCGGCCTCGGCAGCCTGAGCTGCCGACGGGGCCTGCGCGGCCTCGACCACCGGGTCCTCCACGGCCATCGGCTCGGCCTGCGCCTCGGCGGCCGGCTCCGGCTGCACCGGACGGGCGACCTCCTGCTCGGCGGTCACGTCCTGCGCCGTCGGCACCTCGGCCTCGGCCTGCTCGGCCCTGCCCCGGCCCCGCCGGGTCTTCTCCCTGCCCTGCTCGGCCTTCGGCTCGGCGGCTTCACCGCGCGGGGAGCCCGCCGGAGCCGACGCCCGCCGGCTCGCCCGGCGACGCGACCGCCCACGGCCGGCCGCGGCCTCCGCCTCGGCGGCGCTGCTGTACAGCTCCTCGTCCGGCTCGAAGGCCGGCTCGGGCAGTGCGATCGGCTCGGCGGCCTCGGCGACGACCTCCGCCTCGGTCTCCGCCTCCTGCTCGGCGGTCTCGGCGGTGTCGACGGCCGCCTCGTGCACGTGCGGCTGCTCGGCGGCACCGGCACGGGCGCGCTTCTTGCGCTTGCCGCCGCCCCCGGGGGCCGTCGGCTGCTCCATGTGGACGATGACACCGCGGCCGTTGCAGTGGACGCAGGTCTCGGAGAAGGACTCCAGCAGCCCCTGCCCGACCCGCTTGCGGGTCATCTGCACGAGCCCCAGCGAGGTCACCTCGGCGACCTGGTGCTTCGTACGGTCCCGGCCCAGGCACTCCAGCAGGCGCCGCAGCACCAGGTCCCGGTTGGACTCCAGCACCATGTCGATGAAGTCGATGACGATGATGCCGCCGAGGTCGCGCAGCCGCAGCTGGCGCACGATCTCCTCGGCCGCCTCCAGGTTGTTCCTGGTGACAGTCTCCTCGAGGTTGCCGCCCTGGCCGGTGAACTTGCCGGTGTTGACGTCGACGACGACCATCGCCTCGGTCCGGTCGATGACCAGCGAACCGCCGCTGGGCAGCCAGACCTTGCGGTCCAGGGCCTTGGCGAGCTGCTCGTCGATCCGGTAGGTGGCGAAGACGTCGACCTCGGAGGTCCACTTCGACAGCCGCTCGGCGAGGTCCGGCGCGACGTGCGAGACGTAGCCGTGGATGGTCGACCACGCCTCGTCTCCGCTGACGACGACCTTGGAGAAGTCCTCGTTGAAGATGTCGCGCACGACCCGGACGGTCATGTCCGGCTCGCCGTACAGCAGCGTCGGCGCGTTGCCGTTCTTGGCCTTCTTCTGGATGTCCTCCCACTGCTGCTGCAGCCGCTCGACGTCCCGGCGCAGCTCGTCCTCGCTGGCGCCCTCGGCGGCGGTGCGCACGATGACGCCCGCGTCCTCGGGGACGATCTTCTTGAGGATGGTCTTCAGCCGGGACCGCTCGGTGTCGGGCAGCTTGCGGCTGATGCCGGTCATGGAGCCCTCGGGCACGTACACGAGGTAACGGCCGGGGAGGGAGACCTGGCTGGTGAGGCGGGCGCCCTTGTGGCCGATCGGGTCCTTCGTCACCTGGACGAGCACGGACTGGCCGGACTTCAGGGCGGACTCGATGCGCCGCGGCCCGTTGGCCATGCCGAGCGCCTCGAAGTTGACCTCACCGGCGTACAGGACGGCGTTGCGGCCCTTGCCGATGTCGATGAAGGCGGCCTCCATCGACGGCAGCACGTTCTGCACCTTGCCGAGGTAGACGTTGCCGACGTACGAGGTCGACTGCTCCTTGTTGACGTAGTGCTCGACGAGCACGTTGTCCTCGAGGACGCCGATCTGCGTGCGGTCGCCGTGCTGGCGGACGACCATCACGCGCTCGACGGCCTCACGGCGGGCCAGGAACTCGGCCTCGGTGATGATCGGGACGCGCCGACGGCCCTGCTCGCGGCCTTCGCGGCGGCGCTGCTTCTTGGCCTCCAGACGGGTCGAGCCCTTGATGGACTGCACCTCGTCGGACGGCTCCGCCTTGGGGCGGGGCTCGCGGACCTTGACGACCGTGCGCTCCGGGTCGTCGTCGGAGGGCTCGGAGTCGGTGCCGGAGTCACCGGCACGGCGACGGCGACGACGGCGCCGTCGGCTGCTGCTGGAGCCGCCCCCGCCGGACTCGTCGCGGTCGGTGGCGTCGTCGGAGTCCTCGTCGTCCTCCTCGGCGCCGTCCTCGGCGTCCTGCGCGGCGGCCGGCTCGGACTCGGCGTCCGGGCCCTCGCCGCCCTCACCGTCGGCGTCGGCGGACTCACCGCGCCGGCGGCGGCGACCGCCCCGGCGACGGCGGCGGCGCGAGCCGGTGCCCTCGGACTCGTCCTGCTCGTCGCCGTCGGCCTGGTCCTCGGCGTCGTCGGTCTCCTCCGCCTCCTCGGCGGTGGTGTCGGCGGCGGTCTCCGGGGCCGGGGCCTCGGGCTCGTCGGCGGCACCGCGGCGACGGCGGCGGCGACGCGAGCCGCCGCTCTGCTCCTCGCGCTGGGCCTCGGCCGGGGCGGACTCCTCGGCCTCCTGGGGCTCTTCCGCGGCCGCCTCGGCGGCGGCAGCGGCAGCGGCCCGCTCCGGCGTCTGGAACTGGGGCTCGGTGAAGACGGGTGCCTGGAACAGCGCGACGGCGGGCCGCTTCGGACGCGAGGACGACTCGCTCTCGCCGTCGGCCGCATCCGCGGACACCCGAGCGGCGGCCTTCGAGGCCCTCCCGCCCCGGGCGGGCTGGGCGGGCTCGGCGAAACCGCCGGCGGCCCGGCGCACGACCCGGCGGCGGCGACGCGGACCGGTCTCCTCGGCCGGCTCGGCCGGCTCGGCGGCCGTTTCGGCAGGGGCCTCGGCGGAGACCTCGGCAGCGCGGGCGGGCTCGGCGGCAGCGGTTTCGGCTGCGGCGGCCTCGGACGCCCGGGCAGGCTCGGTGGCGGGGCTCTCGGTCACGGACGGCTTCGCCTCCTCGGCGCTCCCCTTCGCCGCGTCCGCGGCCGAAGGCGCCCCGGCGGGCGCGGACGCCCGCCGCGAGGCACGCCGGCGTGTCCGACGCGGAGCAGCCTCTTCAGTGGTCTCGGCACCTTCGTCGACGTCGTCGGTCACGACGGCCGGCTGCGGGGCCGCGGCCGGTGCCGCGGTCGCCGCTGTGGTCTCTGCCGTCTCGGCGCTCTCGGCCGTTTCGGCGGAAGCGGCAGCGGGCGAGGTCACGGTGCGGGTGGCGCGGCGCCGGGTGCGCTTGGGGGCGGCGTCCTCGGACGCCTCGGCGGGCGCGACCGGGGTGGCGGCCTCGGCCGGCTCGGCGGTGGGGGCGGCGGTCACCGGGACCACGGTCTCGGCGGCCTCCGCGGCTTCCGGAGCGCCGGCAGGCGCCGAGGCACGGCGCACGGCGCGCCGCCGCCTGGGCGGGGCGGGCGCGGCAGCCTCGTCACTCTCGACGGCCTCGGGGGCCTGGGCCGCCTCGGCAACGGCCTCTTCGGCCTCGTCGGTCCCTACGGCCTCAGCGGCGAGGTCCTCGGCCTCGGCGGCCGGTATGGCCGGAGCGACGGTCTCCACCGGCGCGTCCGAGGAGGCACCCGTGGGCGGGCCCGCCGGGCGGGACGCGGCACGGCGCCGCCGACGGGGCGGCAGAGTGTCGCTGGGGGTGTTCTGTTCGGAGCCCGTGGAGGACTCTGCGGGTTCGGTCGGTTCGAGCATGCGGGCTTGTCTCCCGTCAGGCTCCCGGGCGCCGCGCCTGGTCCGGCGATGCCGGTGACGTCCGCGGCGCGCGCTGTGCGCGTTCGCCGCCGTCCGGGGCGCGGGCGCCGCACGGGAGCTCTCTGTGTCCTGTCTCGCCGGTTCCGTACGCCGAATGCGTACGGCCTGGCGAAAGTCTTCTGGTCGGTGCGCTGCCCGACCCAGGTGGCTCCCGAGTCCGAGGGCGGCGCTACGACGTCCGTCCCTACGCGGGACCTTCCTTACGCCGGCGCCGTCGCGGTGGCAGTCGGTTCGGCCGTTGGGTGGGCCTCGACTGCCTCGCGGTCGGGCGCGAGCGGGTCGGTCACCGTGCCGGTCTCTTCATCGAACAGCCCCTGCGCCAGCCTGGTCACCGCTGCGGGGACCGGCGGCGCCAGGTCGGCCACGGCGCGGAGACCGGACAGGACGTCGTCGGGTCGTACGGCAGGCGTCACGTGCCGAACAACCAGCCGCAGTATCGCACAGGGCTGGTCCGTCGGCCTATCAGCCTGCGAACTGTGTGTTTCCGTGAGGTCGCGGACCTCCAGGCTCGCCACGGCGGCGCGGGCGTCGAACGTGCGGACGCCGTTCTTGGCGAGGCGCTGGACCTCGACCGTCTCGGCCGCGGTAAAGGCGTCCGCCGCCCGGCGGGCCTCCTCCGGCGGCACCCCGTCCAGCCGGAGCTCCCACACGGAAGCCGTCAGCCGGTCGGCGAGTCCCGAGGTGCGGGCCTCGACCGCGTCGGTGATGTCGAGCCCGGTGGGCAGCGACTCGTCGAGAAGGGCCCGCAGCTGCTCCGGGTCGCGGGGCGCGGTGAGCGCGATCTCCAGGTACTCCGCCTCACTGCCCGTGCCGGTGGGTGCGGCATTGGCGTACGACACCTTCGGGTGCGGTGTGAAGCCCGCCGAGTAGGCCATCGGCACCTCGGCACGGCGCAACGCACGCTCGAAGGCGCGCTGGAAGTCACGGTGGCTGGTGAACCGGAGGCGGCCGCGCTTGGTGTAACGCAGTCGGATGCGCTGCACCGCGGGTGCGGGCGGCGGGCCTTCGGGCTGTCGCTTGCCCAGTGTCGTTCAGTCCTTCGTGAGAGCGGTCGTACTGCTACCAAGAGTACGTGCCTCGCGTCCCGATGGTTCCCCGCGGTCGGCGAGCTGCGGCCTGCGCGGCTCGCCGAGGAGCATCCGCCGGAAGTCGGCGCGGGCCTGGCGTACGGATTCCCGGGCGGCGGCCACTGCCTGCCGGGTGGCCCGCCGCACACTGCGGGCGGCCTCGGCGGCGGGACGCAGGAAGGTGTCCCGGACGACGTGCCCGACGGGCGTGAGCACCCTGCGGTACGCCCACCGCACCGGCTCGACGAAGATCCACCGGAAGAGTCCGCCGAGGAACCGGCCGACGGTGAGCGAGATGTGCCCGGCGATGCGCCAGGCGTGGCCGAGGGCGTCCCACACCTCCCGACCGATGACGGCGAGGACGCGTCCGACCGGCGTGAGGACCCACCGCCAGAGGGCGAGCGCGGGCAGGACGAGCAGGATGCGGGCGATCCAGTAGAGGGCCGTGCCGATGCCGGTGACGGCCGTGCTCACCAGCCACACCAGCCCCTTGCCGCACCAGGCGACCGCGCGGCCGACGGGCGCGAGCACCCAGGTGTACAGCCACACGGCCGGTATGACGACGAGGTACTTCACGAGCCAGGACACGACCGTCCAGACACCGATACCGAGCGCGGCGAGCACGGCGCCGACCCCCTTCACAACCCACAACAGCGCGTGCCCGACGGGCGTGAGGAGGTACGAGTAGACCCAGCCGAGGGCGGCTCCCGCGCCCCGGGCGAGCCAGGCGATCGCGTGCCCCACCGGGGTCAGCACGGAGCGGTGGAACCACACCAGGGGCACGACGACCAGGACGTTGCCGAGCCATCCGAGGGCCCGGCCCACCGGGACGACGACGTAGCGCCACAGTCCGACGAACGGCCAGACGAACACCGCACGCCCGAGCCACAACAGCGCTCGCCCCATTGGCCGGAGCAGCGCGTCGTTCAGGAACCGCCCGGTGACGACGAGCGCGTCCCACAGCATCCGCACGGGGACGACCAGGACGAGCACGATGATCCGTACGGGGATCCGGACGGCGACGGCGAGGCACCCCTCGGGGGCCTGCGGCTCGCGCGAGGCGGGCGGCTGCGGCTCGCGCCGTACGGTCGGCCCGGCCGGCCGCTTGTGCAGATCGACCCGCGCCTCAAAACCCTCGCGGGGATGCTTCTCCAGATCCATACCGTCGTAGACGCTCTCAGTGGCCCGTCCGGATCCAGCACCGCACAGTCCCGCCCCGTTCTCCCGCGATTCCTCCACTCGGCCGCAAGATCATACGAAACAGGCCCGGGTGACCTGCGCCTGGAGCAGCGGGACGCACCGATCAGGGGATGGCCGGGTCAGCCATCACGTCGGTCTCCCAGCGCAGCAGATCCCCCGGCTGGCACTCCAGCACCTCGCACAGTGCGGCGAGGGTGGAGAAGCGGACCGCCTTGGCGCGGCCGTTCTTGAGGACCGCCAGGTTGGCGGGGGTGATGCCGACGCGTTCCGCCAGTTCCCCCACCGACATCTTGCGCTTGGCCAGCATCACGTCGATGTCGACGGCGATCGGCATCAGATGACCTCTTCCAGCTCTGCCTGCATCCGGGCCGCCTCCGTGTCGCGTGCGACAGCCTGCGCGAGCAGCATCCGCAGGACGAGCACGACCAGCGCGACGCCGAGCACGGCCACCACGACCCCGCACAGCACCAGGACCACCCCGGGAGCGACGGCCTCGCCGGGCGCGAGCACGACCGCGAGCGCGAAGACCAGCAGGGCGGCCGCCACGAACGCGCCGATCACGACATGCACATAGCGGAAGGCGGCAGTGGAGAACACCGTCCCGCGGCGCACCATCGTCACCAGCCGCCACACGCAGACCACGACGACCTGCGCCGCCACGATACCCAGAACCGTGATCACGAGGATCGGGGTGCGCAGGTACGCGTATTCGGCCCTGAGCCCGTTCATGTCCGCGGCCAGCAGCGGCACCATCACCACTTGCACGAAGAGCGACCCTGCGAGCAGCACCACGAGCACCCCACGCAACGCCGCAACGGCCAGCTTCCCCATTGCCACCCCTTCGATCGTCCTGCGATGGAAATCTATCGAGATTCGATAGATGACGCAAGAGCGGGCCTCCCGCGCCTCGGCCACCTCGCGCGCACTGCCGGTGTGTGCGACACGTGACACCGTGGCAGGAGGTATGCATGCCCGGCACCGGACCGAGGAGGACGACAGTGGACTGGCGCGTGTTCGCACGGGAGATGGCCTCCATGTCGCGCGACCTGCTCGCCCAGGAGACGGTCGGCGCCACGCTCGAGCACATCACCAGAGCCGCCACCGAGCGCGTGTCGGGATGCGATGCGGCCGGCATCCTCCTCCTGCACGGCAAGAGCGTGGAGACGCTGGCGCCCACCGACGACCTGGTCGTCGAGAGCGACCGGCTCCAGGAACGCCTCGCGGAAGGCCCCTGCTTCGACGCGGCCCGGACCAGCACCGGGGAGCGCGTCTTCCGCATCGCCGACTTCACCGCCGAGCAGGACCGCTGGCCCGCCTACGCCGGCCCGGCCCGCGAACTGGGTGTGGGCAGCATGATGGGCTTCCTGCTCTACACCGAGGACGAGGATCTGGGCGCGCTCAACCTCTACTCGCACCGGCCCGGGGCCTTCACGGACGACAGCGAGACCGCCGGCTGGCTACTGGCCTCGCATGCGGCGGTGGCCTTCTCCAGCGCCCGCAGCCACGCCCAGATGGAACAGGCACTGGCCACACGCCACACCATCGGAGAGGCCATGGGCATCCTCATGGGCAGCCACCGCCTCACCGAGGAGCAGGCGTTCGACGTACTGCGCCGCTACTCACAGGAGAAGAACGTCAAGCTCCGCGAGGTCGCCCGGCGCGTCTGCGCGGAGGGCCGCCTGACCTGACGGCTCCCCCAGCACACATTCTGAACTGGGGGAACCTGGCCGGGTCGATCCCCCGGGGGAGCGTCACCAACTCGACCTCCCTGGCGGGTCCCCCACAAAACGGCCCTCTCACCTCCCATGTTCTCCCGCCCGGGATGCGACGTGATCTTCGTGCGCCGCGCTCCCCTTTCTCCGGATGAGCCGTGGGGTGGAACCGGCAATTCCTGAGAGCCGCCGAAGAGAAGCCACCGACGCGAGGGAATGACATCGCTTGCACGTCGCCCGAGAATGCCGCGGAATCGCTTCATACCGCGGAGGAAGCGCCCTTTCAGCCCTGCCTCACCTACACGCGACAAACCGAGGAGAACGGCGTGCGCTGCGCCAGGCGCGCGTGCTGCGCAAACCATCGGACATCGAGCCGCGTTTACTGATGGACCAACCTGCGCCCGACACATGCTGGGCAGCCGCCAGTAGATGGAGGCCCGGATTCGGCGTCCGCGACACGTCAGCGAACCGAATCACGTTATCCGCAACAATAAAGCGATGGCCGATGCACAATGGAGCGCAGAGAACCATCTCGAAGCCTTTTCGCAGATCGAGAACTGTTACGCCCAGTCCATCATCGACTGGAGCGCCCATCCTCCTCGGCTCGGAGCGTTGCGGTGGGACAGGAAATTCAGTAAAGACGCCCACGCTGCGGAACCAATCGGACTCCGACATAGTTTTCTGCCCCACGGGCGAAACTCTTCCGCACACCGATGCCGGACGGAGAGCGTTCGCAAGCACTCAACCAGGAGGCCTCATGACCCAGGCCCCGCCTCCTCCTGCCGGAGGCCTGTCGCAGGGAGCCCTGCTCGTCGTCATCGCCATGCTGATCGGCCTCTTCACAGGCCTCGCGGCGGGCGTGCTGGCCGTTCTGCTCCACGCGACGGTCCTCGACGCGGCGAAATGGGCAGGCGGCACGTTCATCGCCGTCACGATGCTGCTGTTCAAGATCCGCGAACTTCTGCGCTGACGCACCCTCCGCCTGCTGCCGGCCCCTCACGAAGGACCGGCAGCAGGACCGGACGGCTCTCCTCAGTGCGTGTGCCCGCCGGGAGCCGGTGCCGCGTTCTTGACGGTCAAGGGCAGCAGCTTCTTGCCCGTCGGGCCGATCTGGATGCTGGTGTCCATCTGCGGACACACCCCGCAATCGAAGCACGGCGTCCAGCGGCAGTCGTCGACCTCGGTCTCGTCGAGGGCGTCCTGCCAGTCCTCCCAGAGCCAGTCCTTGTCCAGGCCGGAGTCCAGGTGGTCCCAGGGGAGGACCTCCTCGTAGGTGCGCTCGCGGGTGGTGTACCAGTCGACGTCGACGCCGAAGGGGGCCAGTGCCTTGTCGGCGCAGCTCATCCAACGGTCGTAGGAGAAGTGCTCGCGCCAGCCGTCGAAGCGGCCGCCGTCGTCGTAGACCGCGCGGATGACCGCGCCGATGCGGCGGTCGCCCCGGGACAGGAGGCCCTCGACGATGCCGGGCTTGCCGTCGTGGTAGCGGAAGCCGATCGAGCGGCCGTACTTCTTGTCGCCGCGGATCTTGTCCCGCAGCTTCTGCAGCCTGGCGTCCGTCTCCTCCGCGGAGAGCTGCGGAGCCCACTGGAACGGCGTGTGCGGCTTGGGGACGAAGCCGCCGATCGAGACCGTGCAGCGGATGTCGTTGGAGCGGGAGACCTCGCGGCCCTTGGCGATGACCTTCGTCGCCATGTCGGCGATCTGCAGGACGTCGTCGTCGGTCTCCGTCGGCAGGCCGCACATGAAGTACAGCTTCACCTGGCGCCAGCCGTTGCCGTACGCCGTCGCGACCGTGCGGATCAGGTCGTCCTCGGAGACCATCTTGTTGATGACCTTGCGGATGCGTTCCGAGCCGCCCTCGGGGGCGAAGGTCAGGCCCGAGCGGCGGCCGTTCCTGGTCAGCTCGTTCGCCAGGTCGATGTTGAAGGCGTCCACGCGGGTGGAGGGCAGCGACAGGCCGATCTTGTCGTCCTCGTAGCGGTCGGCGAGGCCCTTGGCGATGTCGCCGATCTCCGTGTGGTCGGCGGAGGACAGCGACAGCAGGCCGACCTCCTCGAAGCCGGTCGCCTTCAGGCCCTGCTCGACCATGTCGCCGATGCCCGTGATGGAGCGCTCGCGCACGGGGCGCGTGATCATGCCGGCCTGGCAGAAGCGGCAGCCGCGGGTGCAGCCGCGGAAGATCTCCACCGACATGCGCTCATGGACCGTCTCGGCCAGCGGGACGAGCGGCTGCTTGGGGTAGGGCCACTCGTCGAGGTCCATGACAGTGTGCTTGGAGACGCGCCACGGGACCCCGCTGCGCTTCGGTACGACACGGGCGATCCGGCCGTCCGGCAGGTACTCGACGTCGTAGAAGCCGGGCACGTACACCCCGCCGGTCTTCGCCAGGCGGAAGAGGAGTTCCTCGCGGCCGCCGGGGCGGCCCTCCGCCTTCCAGGCGCGGACGATCGCGGTGATCTCCAGGACGGCCTGCTCGCCGTCGCCGATCACCGCGCAGTCGATGAAGTCGGCGATCGGCTCGGGGTTGAACGCCGCGTGGCCGCCGGCCAGGACGATCGGGTCGTCGACGGTCCGGTCCTTGGCCTCCAGCGGGATGCCGGCCAGGTCGAGGGCGGCCAGCATGTTCGTGTAGCCCAACTCCGTGGAGAAGGACAGACCGAACACGTCGAAGGCCTTCACCGGCCGGTGGCTGTCCACCGTGAACTGCGGGACGTGGTGCTCCCGCATGAGCTCCTCGAGGTCCGGCCACACGCTGTAGGTGCGCTCGGCGAGGACGCCCTGCTGCTCGTTGAGCACCTCGTAGAGGATCATGACGCCCTGGTTGGGCAGACCGACCTCGTAGGCGTCCGGGTACATGAGCGCCCAGCGGACGTCACAGGAGTCCCAGTCCTTGACTGTGGAGTTGAGCTCTCCGCCGACGTACTGGATCGGCTTCTGCACATGCGGGAGCAGAGCTTCGAGCTGCGGGAAGACCGACGCAGCGACTTCGGCAGGCATGTCGCGCACCTTCGTGAGCTGGACTGAACTGACAGGGGTGACCATCCAGACTAACGCGGTCGCGGGGTACCTCCGTACGCCGGAGGATCAGAGGTCCGCCGCACGGTCCTTGATCCCGGCCCAGAACCCGGGCAGTTCCGCCTCCGCGCGCAGCGCTCGCTGCTCCTCGCGCTCGTGGAGGAGGCCGTAGGTGAAGGCGCTCTCCCCCGCGGCGTGGGCGACCGCGGACAGCTCGCGCAGGGCGTGCCGGGCCATCACGCTGTCCTGGTGCTCGCCGAGCAGGTTCTGCAGCGCCTTCATGGACTTGACCACGGCCTTGGCCGGCTTGCCGAGGACGGGTTCGGCCGCCTCGGCCGCGTAGCGGGTGCGCTTGGTCTTCTTGCGGGCGTCGTGCAGCACGACGTCCCGGTCGGCGCCGGGTTCCAGGTCCGCGGCCCGGTCGATCAGTTTCGCCACCTTGCGGAAGTCCTTGCGCACGGCCTTGGCGATCGGCTTGCGGGGTTTCCTGCCTGCCGCCTTCAGCAGGGGCGGGTCGGCGATCAGTGCGTCCAGGGTGTCGAGCAGGTTGAGGTAGCGGTGGGAGTCGAGGACACCGAGGAGGCGGGCGCGGGCGCTGCCGTGCTCGGCGCTCGACCAGGAGTGCAGGCGCTTGGCGACGGGGCCGCGGGCCAGGGCCTGGGGAACGTCGTCGAGGGCCGACGTCAGCCGCTCGGTCAGCACCTCGCGGTCCCGGTCCCGGCCGAGCTCGCCGGCGAGCCACTTGAGCTCGTCCGCGAGGGGGGCGGTGACGCTTCGGTCGAGGATCTCTCCGAACGACTTGAAGGTGCTGCGCAGCCGGCGGGTGGCCACCCGCATGCTGTGCACGGAGTCCTCGGTGTCCCGTCGGACGGCGGGATCGAGCTCGACGATCGCGTCCCGCTGGGTGCGCACGTAGGCGAGCACGTGGTCTCCGGCGGTCACCGGTTCCCGGGCGGACGACGGCTTGCGCCGCTTCCCCGGTGCTGTCTCCTCCAGGGCGCGGGCCAGCTTCGACGACGACGCCGACGGCCGTGCGCCTACCTTGCGCAGCCGCTTCTCCACCTTGTCGAGCAGGGCCGGGTCTCCCCCGTCGGCGAGCTCCACCTCGATCTCGGTCCACTGCGTTTCGCCGCGGTGCCCCGTGAGCCGCTCGGCGTGGACGGTGTCCACGCTCACCTCGGCGAGCAGCCGGCCGTCGGCGTCGAGCAGGTGCCGTACGTCGCGTTCGGAGCGCAGCCTGACCACCGGAAGCAGTTCGCCGGCGCGCACCCGGGAGCGGATCAGCGCGGCGAGGTCTTCGGGGAGGGTGTCGGTGAGCGGGGCGCGGATCTCGTCGCGGACGTTCGGGGCGACCGGGAACTTGAGGTGCCAGCCGGCGTCGGAGCCGCCGGTGCGGCGGCGCAGGGTGACGGACGATGCGGCGAGGCGTTCGTCCGCGGTGTCGTGGTAGGTGGCGTCGAGGTGGGCAAGGCCCTGGTCGGCCACGGCTGCGACCCCGGGGATGCCGGTCAGGTCGGGAAGTCCGCTCTCGTCGGATTCGTACTTGCGCTCGATCTCGCGTTTCGTCTCCGCCATGCGACAAATCTAGTGGCTGACCGGCCCGGACAGCAGTGGTGGGCGCGCTCCGAGCGGGCCGTCCCGTTCAGGTCGTCAGCAGGGCCCGCATCTCCTCGCCGTCCGGGAACGGTGCGTCCTTGGCGGTCCGGGAGACGAGGTACACGTGGGCGTCCTCGAACTGGTGGTACGACAGCGGCTCCGGGCCCTGTCCGACGATCAGCACGTTGTGCTCCAGACGCCAGCTGACGTACCGCGTGTCGTACCGGGGCTGCCGGATGTCGTGGTTCGGCAGCCCCAGCCGGTCGGTGAAGCGCTGCACGACGGCGGTGAAGTGGGCGTCGAACTCCGGTCGCCAGGCGCCCTCCTCGCTGGTCCAGCCGGGCAGGGGCCCCCAGCAGTCCTCGTCGAGCAGGCCGCCGTCGACCGAGTAGAGGTAGGCGAAGGGGAGGTGGAGCGAGCCGTCGCCGTCACAGGTGACGAAGTGTCCCTGCGGGGTGATGTGGGTGGCGTCGGGGACGTCTGGTGCGTCCTCGTACGCCGGGCCCTGCACCGTCTGCGACCAGTCGGGCCAGCCGGCCTCCCGCATCCGCGCCTCGATGGCGTCGTCGTCGGTCAGATCCAGTTCGGCCAGCGCGAGGAGCTGGTTCACCAGTTCCTCGGTCACCGGGCACCGGGCCACGTACTCCCCGGACATTCCGCTCCTCTCCCGGAACGCTAGGCCGACATCGGCCGCTGCACCCGGATCGACTGCAACAACCCCACCGCTATCCACACGGCGAACATCGATGATCCTCCGTACGACACGAACGGCAGCGGCAGGCCCGTGACGGGCATGATGCCGAGCGTCATGCCGACGTTCTCGAACGTCTGGAAGGCGAACCAGGCGACGATGCCCGCGGCCACGATCGTGCCGTACAGGTCCGTGGTCTCCCGGGCGATGCGGCAGGCCCGCCACAGGACGATGCCGAGGAGCAGGATGATCAGGCCGCCGCCGAGGAAGCCCAGCTCCTCCCCCGCCACGGTGAAGACGAAGTCCGTCTGTTGTTCGGGAACGAACTGGCCGGTGGTCTGCGAGCCGTGGAAGAGGCCTGAGCCGGTGAGGCCGCCCGAACCGATGGCGATACGGGCCTGGTTGGTGTTGTAGCCGACACCGGCCGGGTCGAGTTCGGGGTTGGCGAAGGCGGCGAAGCGGGCGATCTGGTAGTCGTCGAGGATGCCGATCTGCCAGACGGTGACCGCGCCGAGCGTGCCCGCGCCGAGCAGGCCGAAGACCCACCGGTTGGACGCCCCGGAGGCCAGCAGCACGCCGAGCACGATGATGACCATCACCATGACCGACCCGAGGTCGGGCATCAGCATCACGATCAGCATCGGCACGGTGGCCAGGCCGAGGGCCTGCACGACCGTGCGGTGGTCGGGGTACTGCTTGTCGCCGGCGTCGACCCGGGCCGCCAGCAGCATCGCCATGCCCAGGATGATCGTGACTTTCACGAACTCCGAGGGCTGGAGCGAGAAGCCGCCGGGCAGCTTGATCCAGGAGTGGGCGCCGTTGATCGTGGAGCCGAGCGGGGTCAGCACCAGCAGGATCAGCAGCACGGAGAAGCCGTACAGGACGGGCACGGCCGTGCGCAGGCCGCGGTGGCCGAGCCAGATCGTGGCAGCCATCAGGGCGAGGCCGATGCCGGTGTTGAGCAGGTGCCGGATGAGGAAGTAGTACGGGTCGCCCTGGTTGAGCTCGGTGCGGTTGCGGGTCGCCGAGTAGACGAGGAGCGTGCCGAGCAGCGACAGGGCCATCGCCGACAGCAGGATCGGCCAGTCGAGGCGCCGCGCCACCGAGTCGCGGGCCAGCAGTCGCGTCCAGCCGGAGCGCTCGGGCCCGTAACCGGAGACCTGGAAGCTGTTCACACCGCCGGTCATGCGGGCAACCTCCGGCTTCCCCGGCGGCGCCGTCGCCTTCGGGTGTTGCGGTTCTCGGGGGACGGCGGGGCCGATGTGACGGGCTGGAGCGGGTCCGCCGGGGCGTTCGGGTCCTTCTTCTTCGCCTGGGGGTCCTTGGCCGGGTCCTTGGGGACCTTCGGGGAGGCGATGGTGCCGTCCGTCTTGACCTTCGGGAGGGTCTTCTGCGGCGTGGGCAGCAGCGCCTTCTTCGTGTCGATGTCGCCGTCCTCGGAGACGCCGTAGAGCGCGTTGTAGATGTTGCGGACGGCGGGGCCCGAGGCGCCGGAGCCCGTACCACCCTGGGAGATCGTCATGACGATCGAGTAGTCCTTGGTGTACGTGGCGAACCAGGAGGTCGTCTGCTTGCCGTAGACCTCCGCCGTACCCGTCTTGGCGTGCATCGGGATCTTGTCCTGCGGCCAGCCGCCGAACCTCCAGGCGGCCGTACCGCGGGTGGCGACTCCCGCGAGGGCATCGTCTATCCGGTCGCGCGTCTGCTGCGTCATGGGCAGCCTGCCGTGCGACGTGGGCTTGATCGGCGTGATGGTCTTGCCGTCGGCGCTGATGACGGCCTTGCCGACGGAGGGGTTGTAGAGGGTGCCGCCGTTGGAGATGGCCGAGTAGATGGTGGCCATCTGGATGGGCGTGACGAGGGTGTCGCCCTGGCCGATGGAGTAGTTGACGGAGTCACCGGCGCGCATGCGGTTGCCTTCGAGGCAGTTCTCGTAGGCGATCTTCTCGGCGTAGCTGCCGTTGCGCTTGCCCGTGCGGCACCAGGCATCCTTGTTGGCCTTCCAGTAGCTGAGCTTCCACTGGCGGTCGGGGACGCGGCCGGTGACCTCGTTGGGCAGGTCGATGCCGGTCTCCTTGCCGAGGCCGAACTGGTGGGCCGTCTTGTAGAACCAGTCGTTGGGGTGCTTCTTCGGCTTGGAGCCGCCGTCGCGCTTCCACTCCTCGTGGGAGAGCCGGTAGAAGACCGTGTCGCAGGAGACCTCCAGGGCGCGGCCGAGGCTGATCGGGCCGTACCCCTTGGACTCGAAGTTCTTGAAGACCTGGCCGCCGAGGTTGTACGAGCTGGAGCACTCGTAGGGGCCGTCGAAGGAGTAGCCCGCGTTGACCGCGGCGGCCGTGGGGACGACCTTGAAGATCGAGCCGGGTGCCGACTGGCCCTGGATGGCGCGGTTCAGCAGCGGGTAGTTGGAGTTCTTGCCGGTGAGCCGCGCGTAGTCCTTGGCGGAGATGCCGCCCACCCAGGCGTTCGGGTCGTAGGTGGGGTTGGAGGCCATGGCGACGACGCGGCCGGTCTTGGCCTCCATGACGACCACGGCGCCGGAGTCGGCCTTGTAGTTCGTGCCCGTGTTGCGGTCGTGCTGCTTGCGGGCCTCCTTCATGGCCTCGTTCAGCTGGTACTCGGCGATCCGCTGGACCCGGGAGTCGATGCTGGTGACGAGGTTGTCGCCGGGGTGGGCCGGGTCGGCCTCGGCCTGGCCGATGACCCGGCCGAGGTTGTCGACCTCGTAGCGGGTGACGCCGGCCTTGCCGCGCAGTGCCTTGTCGTACTGGCGTTCCAGGCCCGAGCGGCCGACCTGGTCGGAGCGCAGGTAGGGCGAGTTGGTGTTCTGCGCCTTCTTGATCTCCTCGTCGGTGACCGGCGAGAGGTAGCCGAGGACCTGGGCCGTGTTGGCTTTGCCGGGGCTCGGGTAGCGGCGCACGGCCATCGGCTCGGCGGTGATGCCGGGGAAGTCCTCGGCGCGCTCGCGGATCTGCAGGGCCTGTTTGGGGGTGGCCTCGTCGGTGATGGGGATGGGCTGGTAGGGCGAGCCGTTCCAGCAGGGCTGCGGGGTCTCGGCGTCACACAGCCGGACCTTCATCCGGACGTCCTCGGGCGTCATGCCCAGCACTCCGGCGAGCTTGGTGAGGACTTCCTTGCCGTCGTCCTTCATCTTCAGCAGGTCGGTGCGGGAGGCGGAGACCACCAGCCGCGTCTCGTTGTCCGCGATCGCCACGCCCCGCGCGTCCAGGATCGAGCCGCGGACGGCCGGCTGGACGACCTGCTGGACGTGGTTGCCCGACGCTTCCTCGGCGTAGGCGGCGCCCTCACGGATCTGGAGGTACCACAGGCGTCCGCCGAGGGTGAGCAGGAGGGAGAGGACGAGGATCTGGATGACGACGAGCCGGATCTGGACCCGTGAGTTCCTGCCGGTCTCGGGAATGTTGGTCACTGCGGCTGCCTCCCCCTCTCGGTGCGCGTACGGATGTGCGGGTACGAGTGATGAACGCCCGCCCACGAACCGGCGTTCCTACTGGACCGGCCCGTTCGGGTGAACTTCGCCGCGTTCACAGCCGCTTGACCCCCTTGATGCGCCCCGCGCGCGCCATCCGCGCCCGGGCGGCCTTCACGCGCAGCCCGTTGCGCTGGCTGCCGATCTTCAGGCCGGTGCCGCCGGAGAGCCAGCCGGAGGAGATGTCCGTGGCCTTGGCGGCGGCCGAGGTGGACTCGGCGAGCGGATCGTTGTCCGCGCGCCGGGCCAGGGCCATGATTCCCGGCACGACGAACGGGGCGAGCAGCAGGTCGTACAGGGCGGCGGTGAACAGCAGGCCGCCGAGGCCCACATGGCGGGCCGCGGTGTCGCCGACGAGGGAACCGACGCCGGCGTAGAGCAGGGTGGAGCCGACCGCGGCGGCCACCACCACGGCCATGGGGCCGGTGGCGGACTTCAGCTGCCCCGTCTCGGGCTTCACCAGGCCCGCGAGGTAGCCGATGACGCACAGCACGAGGGCGTAGCGCCCGGCGGCGTGGTCGGCGGGCGGGGCCAGGTCGGCGAGCAGACCCGCGCCGAAGCCGATGAGGGCGCCGCCCACATGGCCGTACACCAGCGCAAGGCCGAGCACGGTGAGCAGCAGCAGGTCGGGCACGGCGCCCGGCAGGTGGAGGCGGGCGAGGACGCTGACCTGGATGACCAGGGCGACGACGACCAGGGCGGAGGAGAGCAGGATCCGGTTGACGCGCATGGGTGACAGCTCCTACTGCTCTTGCTGGTTCTGGCCGTCGACGGGTGCCTCGGGGGACGGCGTCACGGTCACCGTCACCGTCGGCCTGGGGGTCGGCTTGGGCTTGGGCGGGAGCACCGTGTCACGCGGGTCCTTCTTCGGGGCCTCGACGACGACACCGACGATGTCGAGCTTGGTGAAGCCGACGTACGGCGTGACGTACAGCGTGCGGGTCAGGCCGCCGCCGGAGGGGTCCACGCGGGACACCACGCCGACGGGCACGCCGGGCACGAACGGCCGGTCGGCCTGCGAGCCGAAGGTGACCAGGCGGTCGCCCTTCTTCACCTCGGCCTTGCCGTTGAGGAGTTCGACGCGCAGCGGGCGGTCGCCCTGCCCGGAGGCGAAGCCGAGCTCGTCGCCGGACTCCATGCGGGTGCCGACGGTGAAGTCGGGGTCGCTGGCCAGCAGGACCGTCGCGGTGTTGGGGCCGACGGTGGTGACCCGGCCGACCAGCCCCTCCCCGTTCAGGACGGTCATGTCGCGCTTGATGCCGTCGTCGGCACCGACGTCGATGGTGATGGTCCAGGAGAAGCCCTGCGCGGCCCCGATGGCGATGACCTGGGCTCCCTTGATGCCGTACTGGCCCTTACCGGCGATCTTCAGCATCTTGTCGAGCTGCTTGAGGCGGCTGCGGCTGCGGTCGTCGCTGCCGAGCCGGGCCTTCAGGGCCGCGTTCTCCTCTTCCAGCACGGCGAGCCGGTCGTGCCGGTCACCGGAGTCGCGGATGGCGGAGACCGCGTTGCCGACCGGGTCGACCGCGGCCGAGACGCCGCTCTCGATCGGGCCGAAGACCGTCGCCGCACCCTGCCGGGCACCGTCGACGGGCGAGTCCTCCCCACCGCGGATGTCCACCGTGATCAACGCGAACGCGACGGCGATCAGCAGCACCAGGAGCAGCCGGCTCTCTCGTGTGTCCCTCACGTGCGGCGGCCGTGCCCTTCCTCATAGGAATTCGGGAAGCCCCAGGGAAACCCGAGGGGCTGCTTTGTGGGAGCTTATGCATCAATATCGACGATCCGCCGTACGAGAGGAGATCGTCCCGTACGGCGGAATCGAAGAGCTATGTCATCTGCGGGGCTGGGCGTCCAGCACCTGCTGGAGCGCCTCGAACTCCTCGACGCACTTCCCGGATCCGAGCGCCACGCTGTCGAGCGGGTCCTCGGCGATGTGGATCGGCATACCGGTCTCCCGGCGCAGCCGCTCGTCGAGGCCGCGCAGCAGCGCTCCGCCACCGGTCAGAACGATTCCCCGGTCCATGATGTCGCCGGACAGCTCCGGCGGACACTTGTCGAGGGTCGTCTTGACGGCGTCGACGATCGCGTTGACCGGCTCCTCGATCGCCTTGCGGACTTCGGCCGCGGAGATGACCACGGTCTTCGGCAGCCCCGAGACGAGGTCCCGGCCGCGGATTTCGGTGTGCTCGTCGGAATCCAGGTCGTACGCCGAACCGATCGTGATCTTGATCTGCTCGGCCGTGCGCTCACCCAGCAGGAGGGAGTACTCCTTCTTGATGTGCTGGATGATCGCGTTGTCCAGTTCGTCGCCCGCGACACGGATGGACTGGGCGGTGACGATGCCGCCGAGGGAGATGACCGCGACCTCCGTGGTGCCGCCGCCGATGTCGACCACCATGTTGCCCGTGGCCTCGTGGACCGGCAGGCCGGAGCCGATGGCCGCGGCCATGGGCTCCTCGATGATGTGCACCTGGCGGGCGCCGGCCTGGGACGACGCCTCGATGACGGCGCGGCGCTCGACGCCCGTGATGCCCGAGGGCACGCAGACGACGACCCGCGGACGAGCCAGATACCGCCGCTTGTGGATCTTCAGGATGAAGTAGCGGAGCATCCGCTCGGTGATCTCGAAGTCGGCGATCACGCCGTCCTTCAGCGGACGGACGGCAACGATGTTGCCGGGCGTGCGCCCGATCATCTTCTTCGCTTCGGCACCGACCGCGAGGATGCCACCGGTGTTGGTGTTGATCGCGACCACGGACGGCTCGTTGAGTACGATCCCGCGACCCCTGACGTACACCAGCGTGTTGGCGGTCCCGAGGTCGACAGCCATGTCACGGCCGATGAACGACATTGAGTTCCCCATCAGGATTCGTCTGGCCTTCCCAGGAGCTTTTGAGGGCTTTTCAGGTAGGCAAAGGTGGGTGCTGTGACGTGAAGGCTTCCATCGTAGACGCGCCTTCGCGAACACTGCGGGAGGGTCTCCGCCATTGTCAGCAGATGCCGACCGCATTCGCTTCTGGAGACGGGCGTTCGGGGCCCATCGTTCCCTCGATCGCCACGCATATGCCGCAAAGCCCGGGGGCTCGCCCCCAGACTCTGCCGCATGTGCTGGTGAGGTGCGGACGCTACGACCGGCCGGGGAAGAAAATCTTCACCTCGCGCTCGGCGGACTCCTCGGAGTCGGAGGCGTGGATCAGGTTCTCCCGGACGATGACGCCGTAGTCGCCGCGGATGGAGCCGGGGGCGGCGGCGATCGGGTCGGTCGGGCCGGCGAGCGCGCGCAGCCCCTCGATGACCCGCTCCCCCTCGACGATCAGCGCCACGACCGGACCGGACGCCATGAACTCCACCAGCGGCTCGTAGAAGGGCTTGCCCTTGTGCTCGCCGTAGTGCTGCTCCAGCGTGTCCTGATCCAGGGTGCGCAGCTCCAGCGCGGTGATCCGCCAGCCCGCCTTGCGCTCGATGCGGCTGATGATCTCGCCGGTCAGGCCACGACGGACGGCGTCGGGCTTGAGGAGGACGAGGGTGCGCTGGCTCACGACGGGCTCCTTAGTGGTGAAGGTCTTGCGGTGGGACGAGGTTACCCGGCGTGTCGGGGCGCCTGTTACGCAGCGTCAGGCGTGGACGGGTTCGCCTGGGCCGCGAATCTCGCCTTCGCCTCGTCGACCTTGCGCCCGTAGTGGACGGACGCCCACCACAGGGCCGCGAAGATCGCGCCCAGGAAGTACATGATCGGCACGACGAACCCCGACGCGATGAGCGCGATCTGCAGCGCCCAGCCGAGGGCGACCCCGCCCGGGCGCGTCACCAGACCGCACAGCACCAGGCACAGGAACATCGCGACGCCGCTGACCGTCCACACGGTCGCCGTGGACAGGTCGGGGTCCTTCATGGCGACCAGACCGGCGAACCCGATGACGAAGAACTCGCCGATCAGCGTCGAAGAACAGAGCGTGCGCACGGGACTCAGCCCTTCCCCAGGAGCAGTCGGGCCTCGCCGACGGTGATGACGGAACCGGTGACGAGCACACCACCGCCGGAGAACTCGCCCTCCTCCTCGGCCAGCGTGATGGCGGCCTCCAGGGCGTCCGGCAGCCGCGGCTCGACCTGGACGCGCTCCTCGCCGAACACCTCCACGGCGATACCGGCGAGCTCGTCGGCGTCCATCGCGCGGTGGCTGGAGTTCTGCGTGACCACGACCTCGGCGAACACCGGCTCGAAGGCCTCCAGCAGCTCCCGCACGTTCTTGTCGCCGCTCGCGCCGACCACCCCGATGAGGCGGCTGAACTGGAACGCCTCCCCGATCGCCTCGGCCGCCGCCCGGGCACCGGCCGGGTTGTGGGCGGCGTCCAGCACGACCGTCGGCGAACGGCGCACGACCTCCAGCCGGCCGGGCGACGCCACGGCGGCGAAGGCCTTGCGGACGGTGTCCAGGTCCAGCGCGTCGGCCCGCTGCGCACCGACGCCGAAGAACGCCTCGACGGCGGCGAGCGCCACGGCCGCGTTGTGCGCCTGGTGCGCGCCGTGCAGCGGCAGGTACACCTCGGGGTACTCGCCGCCGAGGCCGCGCAGCGTCACCAGCTGCCCGCCGACGGCCACCTGCCGCTCGACGACGCCGAACTCCAGCCCCTCCCGGGCCACGGTCGCGTCCACCTCGACGGCCTTCTTCAGCAGCACCTGCGCGGCGTCGACCGGCTGCTGCGCCATGATGACCGTCGCACCCTGCTTGATGATGCCGGCCTTCTCCGTGGCGATCTCGGCGTGCGTGGTGCCGAGCCGGTCGGTGTGGTCGAGGTCTATGGGCGTCACCACGGCGACGTCGCCGTCGATCACGTTCGTGGCGTCCCAGGAGCCGCCCATGCCCACCTCGACGACGGCCACGTCCGCGGGGGCGTCGGCGAACGCCGCGTACGCCATGCCGGTGAGCACCTCGAAGAAGGACAGCCGGTACTCCTGCGCGGCGTCGACCATCTCCACGTACGGCTTGATGTCCTGGTACGTCTCGATGAACCGCTCGGCGGAGATCGGGGCGCCGTCGAGGCTGATGCGCTCGGTGATCGACTGCACGTGAGGCGAGGTGTAGCGGCCGGTGCGCAGCTCGAAGGCACCGAGCAGGGCCTCGATCATGCGGGCCGTGGAGGTCTTGCCGTTCGTCCCCGTGATGTGGATCGACGGGTACGACCGCTGCGGTTCCCCGAGGACGTCCATCAGCGCGGCGATACGGCTGACGGAGGGCTCCAGCTTGGTCTCGCCCCAGCGGGTGGCGAGCTCGGTCTCGACCTCGCGCAGGGCCCTGTCGACCTCGGGGTCGGCGGGGCGCGTCGGGATGTCGGCGTCGGGCGGGCCGCCCTGGGTGCGCAGGGTGCGGCTGCCGGCTTCGATGACGGCCAGGTCGGGGTCGCGGGTGGTTTCCTCCGCGATGATCTCGTCGAAGCTGTCGAGGGGGTCGGGCTGGTCGTCGGCGTTGTGGTCTGGAGGGAGCTCGCTCACGGGGCCCAGTCTACGGAGACCGACCGACATTGTTCGCGGTGGCTTGGGTGCCTGGGCGGCTGCGGGTCCGTGGGGGTGACTCGCGCAGTTCCCCGCGCCCCTGAACAGCAGGTACGTGTCCCTGAGGCATGCGTGAGGCCCCCGGGCCCGAAAGCTCCGGGGGCCTCACGCACCGTGCGAACCCTTAACCCTGCGGCAGCCTCTCCAGCTGGGCCTGAATGCGGGTGATGTCCTCCTCCGCCTTGGTCAGGCGGGTGCGGATCTTGTCCACGACGTGGTCGGGGGCCTTCGCCAGGAACGCCTCGTTGCCGAGCTTGGCGTTCGCCTGGGCCTTCTCCTTCTCGGCGGCGGCGAGGTCCTTGGCGAGGCGCTTGCGCTCCGCCGCCACGTCGATGGTGCCGGAGAGGTCGAGGGCGACCTCGGCACCGGCGACCGGGAGGGTCGCCGTGGCGGTGAAGGCGTCGCCCTCCGGCTGGAGGCGGAGCAGCTGGCGGATGGCGGCCTCGTGGGGGGCCAGGGCGGTGCCGCTCAGCTCCAGGCGGGCCGGGACCTTCTGGCCGTCCTTCAGGCCCTGGTCCTTGCGGAACCGGCGGACCTCCGTGATGACCCGCTGAACCAGCTCGATCTCCTGCTCGGCGGCCTTGTCACGGAACCCGGAGTCCTTGGGCCAGTCGCCGACGACCAGCGACTCGCCGCCGGTCAGAGTGGTCCACAGGGCGTCCGTGACGAACGGGATGACCGGGTGGAGCAGCCGCAGCATCACATCCAGGACCTCGCCGAGGACCCGCCCGGAGACCCTGGCCGGCTCGCCGCCCGCGAAGAACGTGGTCTTGGACAGCTCGACGTACCAGTCGAAGACCTCGTCCCACGCGAAGTGGTAGAGGGCGTCGGCGAGCTTCGCGAACTGGTAGTCGTCGTAGTACGCGTCGACCTGGGCGACCGTGGTGTTCAGGCGCGAGAGGATCCAGCGGTCCGCCGCGGACATCTCGGAGGCGTCCGGCAGCGGGCCCTCGATCGTGGCGCCGTTCATGAGGGCGAAGCGGGTGGCGTTCCAGATCTTGTTGGTGAAGTTCCGGGAGGCCTTGACCCAGTCCTCGCCGATCGGCACGTCCGCGCCCGGGTTGGCGCCGTTGGCGAGGGTGAAACGGACGGCGTCGGAGCCGTAGGCGTCCATCCAGACCAGCGGGTCCACGGCGTTCGGGTTCGACTTCGACATCTTCTTGCCGAACTCGTCGCGGACCAGGCCAGTCAGCGCGATGGTGTGGAAGGGGGCCTCGCCGTCCATGGCGTAGAGGCCGAACATCATCATCCGGGCGACCCAGAAGAAGATGATGTCGTGGCCGGTGAGCAGGACGTCGGTCGGGTAGAACTTCTTGAGCTCCGGGGTCTTCTCCGGCCAGCCGAGCGTGGAGAACGGCCACAGGCCGGAGGAAAACCAGGTGTCCAGGACGTCGGAGTCCTGGGTCCAGCCCTCGCCGGTGGGCGGCTCGTCGTCCGGGCCGACGCAGACGACCTCGCCGTCCGGGCCGTACCAGATCGGGATGCGGTGGCCCCACCACAGCTGGCGCGAGATGCACCAGTCGTGCATGTTGTCGACCCAGTCGAAGTAGCGCTTCGACATGTCCTCGGGGTGGATCTTGACGCGGCCGTCGCGGACCGCGTCACCGGCCGCCTTGGCGAGCGGGCCGACCTTGACCCACCACTGCATGGACAGGCGCGGTTCGACCGTGGTCTTGCAGCGCGAGCAGTGGCCGACGGAGTGCATGTACGGGCGCTTCTCGGCGACGATGCGGCCCTGCTCCTTGAGAGCGCCGACGACGGCCGAGCGGGCCTCGAAGCGGTCCAGGCCGATGAAGGGGCCGTGGACGGTGATCACACCGTGCTCGTCCATGATCGTCAGGGACGGCAGGTCGTGCCGGCGGCCGATCTCGAAGTCGTTCGGGTCGTGCGCCGGCGTCACCTTGACCGCACCGGTGCCGAACTCGGGGTCGACGTGTGCGTCGGCGACGACCGGGATGGTGCGGTCGGTCAGCGGGAGCTTGATCTGCCTGCCGATGAGGTGCCTGTAACGCTCGTCATCGGGGTGGACGGCGACGGCCGTGTCACCGAGCATCGTCTCGGCACGCGTGGTCGCGACGACCAGGCTGTCCTCGCCCTCGCCGTAGCGAATGGAGACCAACTCGCCCGCGTCCTCCTGGTATTCCACCTCGATGTCCGAGATGGCCGTCAGACAGCGCGGGCACCAGTTGATGATGCGCTCGGCGCGGTAGATCAGCTCGTCCTCGTAGAGCCGCTTGAAGATGGTGAGGACGGCCTTGGAGAGGCCCTCGTCCATCGTGAAGCGCTCACGGCTCCAGTCGACGCCGTCACCGAGGCGACGCATCTGGCCGAGGATCCGGCCGCCGTACTCCTCCTTCCACTGCCAGACGCGCTCGACGAACTCCTCGCGCCCCAGGTCGTGTCGGGACTTGCCCTCCTCGGCGAGCTGCTGCTCGACCTTGTTCTGCGTCGCGATACCGGCGTGGTCCATGCCGGGCAGCCACAGCGCCTCGTACCCCTGCATGCGCTTGCGGCGTGTGAGGGCGTCCATGAGGGTGTGCTGGAAGGCGTGCCCGAGGTGCAGGCTGCCCGTGACGTTCGGCGGCGGGATGACGATGGTGTACGGCGGCTTGTCGCTCTTCTCGTCCGCCTCGAAGTAACCCCGCTCTACCCAGCGCTCGTACAGCGGCCCCTCTACGTCGGCCGGCGCGTACTGGGTCGGCAGGTCGGTGCTGGGCGCTGGTGGCTGCTGCTGAGCGTTCTCGGTCACGGGGGTCAGTTTAGAGGTGTCACCGACCCGTCCCGAAACGCGTTTCGTTTGTAACGGTGGGGGCCCCGATGCCATGCACACGGCGGGTCTGGGCCAGGATGTCCGGAACACATAAGCATCTGGAGGGGAACCCAGAACATGAGCTACAACCAGCCGGGCCCGTACGGCGGGCAGCCCCAGCAGCCCGGCCCGTACGGCCAGCCCGGCCCGTACGGCCAGCCGCCGCAGGCGCCCCAGCCCGGCTACGGCTACCCCCAGCAGGCCCCTCCGCCCCAGCCCGGCTACGGCTACCCGCAGCAGCCCCCGCAGGGCGTCCCGCCCCAGCAGGCCCCCTACGGCCAGCAGCCCCAGAACGGCCAGCAGCCGCCCTACGGCCAGCAGCCCCAGTACGGCGTCCCCCAGCCCCCGCCCCCGGGTGGCGGCAAGAAGAAGACGGGCATCATCATCGGCGCTGTCGCGGTTGTCGCCGCGATCGCCGTGGGCGCCTACTTCGTGATCGGCGGCGGCGGTGGCCTGGAGGACGACGGACCCCACAAGCTGACGACGCCGGCGACCGTGCTCAGCGAGTACAAGCGGATCACGAAGGACGGAGCGACCGTCGGCAGCGACTCGACGTCCGAACTGGAGAAGACCGGCGTCAAGAACGCCAAGACCGCGGCGGGCCAGTACACCACGGTGGACCTGAGCGACTACGACCCCGACGACCCGTCGTCCGCGGCGAAGATGGCGACGGCCAAGACCCTGTCGGTGGCCGGCGCCTACGGCGAGATCGCCGACCCGGAGGCGACGCTGGATCTGTTCCTCGCCAACTTCAAGAAGTCGTTGGACAAGGAAGCCGCCACCGGGTCCGGCAAGCCCCGACCGGTCGGAGAGGCCGAGGAGGCCGACCTCGACGGCGCGGTCATGAAGTGCCAGGCGATCAAGGGCATGGACCGGCTGACCAAGCAGGAGAAGACCAACTGGTTCTGCGCGTGGGCCGACTACAGCACCATCGCCATCGTGTCGCCGGGTGACGCGGCGCAGGGCGTCACCAAGGACGTGGCGATCGATCTCACCACCAAGGCCCGCAAGGAAGTCCGCGTCGCCGCCTGACGCCGGACACGACGAAGGCGCCCAGCAGTGCTGGGCGCCTTTCGCGTGTGCTGGTCGGCTACGCCGTCTTCTGCTCGCCCGGCCCCCGCCCCCGCGCGTCCCGCGGGATCAGCGTCGGGTTGACGTTCGACTGGACGACGTCCGCCGTGATGACGACGCGGGCGACGTCCTTGCGGGACGGGACCTCGTACATCACGCCCTGGAGGACTTCCTCCATGATGGCGCGCAGGCCGCGCGCGCCGGTCTGGCGGAGGATGGCCTGGTCGGCGATGGCTTCGAGGGCCTCGCGCTCGAAGTCCAGCTCCACGCCGTCGAGTTCGAAGAGGCGCTGGTATTGCTTCACCAGCGCGTTGCGCGGCTCGACGAGGATCTGGAGCAGGGCCTCGCGGTCGAGGTTGTGGACCGAGGTGATGACCGGGAGACGGCCGATGAACTCGGGGATCATGCCGAACTTGACCAGGTCCTCCGGCATGACCTCCTGGAACTGGTCCTTGGACTCCATCTCGCGCTTGGAGCGGATCTGCGCGCCGAAGCCGATGCCCTTGGCGCCCGCCCGGGCCTCGATGATCTTCTCCAGGCCGGCGAAGGCACCGCCCACGATGAACAGCACGTTCGTCGTGTCGATCTGGATGAACTCCTGGTGGGGGTGCTTGCGGCCGCCCTGCGGCGGGACCGAGGCGGTGGTGCCCTCCAGGATCTTCAGCAGGGCCTGCTGGACGCCCTCGCCCGACACGTCGCGGGTGATCGAGGGGTTTTCACTCTTCCGCGCGACCTTGTCGATCTCGTCGATGTAGATGATCCCGGTCTCGGCCTTCTTGACGTCGTAGTCGGCCGCCTGGATCAGCTTGAGCAGGATGTTCTCGACGTCCTCGCCGACGTAACCGGCCTCCGTGAGGGCCGTGGCGTCGGCGATCGCGAAGGGGACGTTCAGCATGCGCGCGAGGGTCTGCGCGAGGAGGGTCTTGCCGGAGCCCGTGGGGCCGAGGAGCAGGATGTTGGACTTCGCCAACTCGATGGCGTCGTCCCGGCCGTTCGCCCCGCCGTTCTCGCCGGCCTGGACGCGCTTGTAGTGGTTGTACACCGCTACGGAGAGGGCCTTCTTGGCGGCCTCCTGGCCGACCACGTAGCCCTCGAGGAACTCGTAGATCTCGCGGGGCTTCGGGAGTTCCTCCCAGCGGACCTCACTGGTCTCCGCGAGCTCTTCCTCGATGATCTCGTTGCAGAGATCGATGCACTCGTCGCAGATGTACACACCGGGCCCTGCGATGAGCTTCTTGACCTGCTTCTGGCTCTTGCCGCAGAACGAGCACTTGAGCAGATCGCCGCCGTCACCGATGCGTGCCACGGTGTGCTTCCCCTTCGCCTGGGAGACTCCTGGACGCCGACGTCCAGCGGACTCCTGGTGCTGCCTTATGTCCGACGGTACCTTGCCGGGCCCCCCGTTCGGGCCCCCCTTGGCGCGGTTCGCTTTGACGTGAACCGAGCCAAACCGTGCCAAGGGGCGGCAGACGTTACAGCCTCTCGCCTCAACGCAGGCTCGAGTTGTCCATCTTCCGGGTGGTGATGATCTGGTCGACCAGGCCGTAGCTCAGCGCGTCCTCGGCCGTGAGGATCTTGTCGCGCTCGATGTCCTCGCGGATCTTCTCGACCGGCGTGGTGGAGTGCTTGGCCAGCATCTCCTCCAGCTGCGAGCGCATCCGGAGGATCTCGTTGGCGGCGATCTCCAGGTCGGAGACCTGACCGCGGCCGGTCTCGCTGTACGGCTGGTGGATCAGCACGCGCGCGTTCGGCAGGGCCATGCGCTTGCCCGGCGTACCGGCGGCCAGCAGGACGGCGGCGGCAGAGGCGGCCTGGCCCATGCAGACCGTCTGGATGTCCGGCTTCACGTACTGCATCGTGTCGTAGATCGCGGTGAGCGCCGTGAAGGAGCCGCCGGGGCTGTTGATGTAGACCGAGATGTCACGGTCGGGGTCCATCGACTCCAGGCACAGCAGCTGCGCCATGACGTCGTTGGCGGAGGCGTCGTCGATCTGGACGCCGAGGAAGATGACTCGCTCCTCGAAGAGCTTCGCGTACGGGTCGTACTCGCGAATGCCCTGGGAGGTGCGCTCGACGAAGCGCGGGATGACGTAGCGGGACTCGGCCTGCGGGCCGGTGTAGCGACCCTGCGAGGCGCTCATGTCCTGCACGGCGTGCATACGGTCGTAGATCCCGCTGCCGGGGAACTGGTTCACGGTGTCTCCTGAAAAGGGCTGAGGCGGTCGGCTGGGGCTGTACGGGGTCGCTGGGGCCCGGGAGGGCTCCGTGGGCCTCACGGGGCGCCGCAGGCCCCGTGGGGACCGCTCAGGCCCCGGTGCCGCCGCCGCCCGGCATACCGGCGGCCGTGGGAATCACGTCGTCGATGAGGCCGTACTCCTTGGCCTCGAAGGCGTCGAACCAGCGGTCGCGGTCCGAGTCGCGGGTGATCTGCTCGACCGACTGCCCCGTGTGCTGGGACGTGAGCTCGGCCATGCGCTTCTTGGTGTGCAGCAGCCGCTCGGCGTGGATCTTGATGTCCGAGGCCGAGCCGGCGAGGCCGGCGGAGGGCTGGTGGATCAGGATCTCGGCATTCGGCAGCGCGAAGCGCTTGCCGGGGGTGCCGGCGCTGAGCAGGAACTGACCCATCGAGGCCGCCAGGCCCATGGCGATGGTCACCACGTCGTTCTTGATGAACTGCATGGTGTCGTAGATCGCCATGCCGGCCGTGATCGAACCGCCGGGGCTGTTGATGTACAGGTAGATGTCCTTGTCCGGGTCGGCGGCAAGGAGCAGCAGCTGTGCGGTGATCTTGTTGGCAATGTCGTCGTCGACCGGCTGGCCGAGGAAGATGATCCGCTCGTTGAGCAGCCGGTTGTAGACCTGGTCGCCGAGGCCACCACCGATGGAAGGCTCGCCGGCGGCTGAGGGCATCAGATTCGTCACGTATCCACCTGCTCGTCTTACGACGGCGCCGGGCCGTCTCACGTTTCCCTAGGGGCTAGGAGCCGTTCGGGGACTCCACTGCCCTCGTATTCATGGACCCTAACGCGCGGGTCCCTTCGGGGAATCCCGGAGATGGGAGTGTTCGCCGGGGGCGTAGCGCGGTGGGCTCCGCCGGTGGGGCCGTGCGGTCTCGCCGAGGGTGCTTCCGCGATCGCCGGGCTGCGGGCGTGTGGGGGCTTGTCGCGCAGTTCCCCGCGCCCCTGAGGGCGCCCGCCGCCACGGTGACAAGAAGGCCCTGGGGCGTGCCCCAGGGCCTTCTCACGAACTCACCGCGACCGGGACTCAGCCCTCGGTCTTCTCCTCGGCGGGGGCCTCCGTGGCCTCGGCCTCCGCGGACTCGGTCTCGTCCTCTTCGTCGTCGAGGTCGACGATCTCGCCGTTGGTGTCCTTGACCGTGGCCTTCTCGACCACGACGGCCAGGGCCTTGCCGCGGGCGACCTCGCCGACCAGGAGCGGAACCTGGCCACCCTCGACGACCGCCTGGGCGAACTGGTCGGGGGACATGCCGGAGGAGGCCGCACGGCGCATGAGGTGCTCGGTGAGCTCCTCCTGGTTGACGTTGAGCTTCTCCTGCTTGACGAGCTCGTCGAGCACGAACTGGGTCTTGATGCCCTTGACCGCGGCCTCGCGGGTCTCGGTCTCGAACTCCTCCTCGCTCTTGCCCTGGATCTCCAGGTACTTCGCGAGGTCGAGGCCCATCTGGCCGAGCTGGTGGTGCTCGAGGTTGTGCTTGCGGGTGTTGACCTCGTCCTCGAGCAGCTTCTCGGGGACGGGGACCTCGACCAGCTCGAGCAGCTTCTCGAGGACGCGCTCCTGGGCCTGCGTGGCCTGGTCGTACTGCTTCATGTTCTCGAGGCGCTTGCGGCTGTCCGCGCGCAGCTCCTCGATGGTGTCGAACTCGGAGGCGAGCTGCGCGAACTCGTCGTCCAGCTCGGGCAGTTCACGCTTGGCGACCTGGGTGACCTTGACGGTGACCTCGGCCTCCTTGCCGGCGGCGGAGCCGCCCTTGAGCTCGGAGGTGAAGGTGGCCTCGCCACCGGCCTCCAGGCCCTTCACGGCGTCGTCGATGCCGTCCAGCAGCTCGCCGGAGCCGATGGTGTAGGACACGCCGTCGGCGACGCCGTCCTCGAGCACCTCGCCGTCGACCTTGGCCTGCAGGTCGATCGTCACGACGTCGCCGTCCTCGGCGGCACGCTCGACCGGGGCGGTGGAGGCGAAGCGCTCGCGCAGCTCCTCGACGGCCTTGTCGACGTCCTCGTCGGTGACCTCGACCGCGTCGACCTCGACCTCGATGCCGGAGAAGTCCGGGATCTCGATCGTGGGACGGATGTCGACCTCGGCGGTGAAGTTCAGCGTCTCGCCGTCCTTCAGCTCCGTGATGTCGACCTCGGGCTGGCCCAGCACGCTGAGCTCGGCCTCGTTGACCGCGTCGGTGTAGAACTTCGGAAGCGCGTCGTTGACCGCCTCCTCCAGAACCGCACCGCGGCCGAACCGCTGGTCGATGACCCGGGCCGGGACCTTGCCCTTGCGGAAGCCCTTCACCGTGACCTGCTGGTTGATCTTCTTGTACGCCGCGTCGAGGCTGTCCTTGAGCTCCTCGAAGGGCACCTCGACAGTGAGCCGAACCCGAGTCGGGTTCAGGGTCTCCACGGCGCTCTTCACGGTTCGGTCTCCTTGATGGCTGACTTCTTGGTTTCTGCCGGGGCCAGAACGGCCCGGCGGATTTCGCCGCCCGGAGGACTTCAGACGATGAGACACACGGGCGTGCAGCTTGCATAGTAACGGCAGCGACTACACCGCCCAAAAGGCGATCACATGAGTGATCAGATGGGCGATCACGCGAGGTGATCGGGTGGCTGGTCGGGGTGGCGGGATTTGAACCCACGGCCTTCCGCTCCCAAAGCGGACGCGCTACCAAGCTGCGCCACACCCCGTCTGGTGCGACACGTAGGGTACATGCCGCACGGCGGTACGGCCGCCGCATTTCCCGAGGGTGTGTGCCGCGCCGTCTCCGGCGGGAATGCGGTGTGCGACGGAGGGGGCCGACCCGCTACGATGCCTTCAGTGCCGCGGTCACCCGACCTGTGGCGCGTGCTGTGCGGGCGTAGCTCAATGGTAGAGCCCTAGTCTTCCAAACTAGCTACGCGGGTTCGATTCCCGTCGCCCGCTCTGAACGGCTCAGGGCCAGGTCAGAGGATCATTCCTCCGCCTGGCCCTGATCGTTTTCCGGGGGCGTGTTCAGTCCGTCGTGTCCCCCGCGTGCCCCTTCCGCTCTGGATCTTGCTTCTTCTTGGTCTTCCGGCCCTTGTCGACGAGGGCGCTCAGAGCGTCGGCGATCAGCCGGTCACGTTCGGCGCTTGCGTGCTGATAGATCAGCGCGGCCCGGGCCGTGCTGTGACCCATGCGTGTCATCAGCTCACGCGTGCTCGCCCCCGTGGAGGCCGCGAGAGTGTTGCCCGTGTGCCGAAGATCATGGAAGTGCAGGCCCTTGATCCCGGTCTCATTGCACGCCTTCTGCCACAGCCGGTTGAAGTGGTTGCGGCGGGGAGTTGCCCAAAGCCGCTCCACCGACCGGGTGGGCACGCTAGGCGGTTCCTCCGGGTCAAACCCGTCTGATGTCCCTGGTCAAAGAGATCTCCGATCCGTCGGACGGGCGGCCTACGCTGAGCCCCGTTCGTACTATCTGGGAGAAGCATGACAAGCAGGTTCACTGAGTTGAGTGTTGACTGCCACGACCCGGAGCGGCTCGCCGCCTTCTGGTGCGAGGTCTTCGATTTCAAGGTGATCGACCGTAGCGAGGACAGCGTCGAGATCGGCTCCTGGGTGCCAACCGTCGAAGAGGTCCGGGCCCGTCAGATGCCGACCACCCTGGTGTTCGTCCAGGTGCCGGAGGGCAAAGCTGTGAAGAACCGGCTCCACCTCGACGTCAGCCCGATCGACGCCAGCACCGAGGACGAGGTGATCAGGCTGCTCGGCCTCGGCGCCACCAGGACGGACGTGGGCCAGGGCCCGGACCGGAGCTGGGTGGTCATGGCCGACCCCGAGGGCAACGAGTTCTGCGTCGTGCGCTCCCTGGCATCGCAGGACTAGCGCATTTCTGGGGTCCTTCCGAGCCGGAAGGGTCCTGCCGCCCCAATACACGGCCGCAGGTAAGAGAGACGTGCCCTCCCCGTGCCCCGAGAGGCGGAGCACGGCGGGGAAACACGGGGAACCACGGCGAGTGCAGCGGAAAGGACCAGGTCAGGACATCTCCAGCTCAGACCTGGTCCGCATACGCGATCTTCCAAACTAGCTACGCGGGTTCGATTCCCGTCGCCCGCTCCATACGGCTCAGGGCCAGGCGGAAAATCATTCCTCCGCCTGGCCCTGAGTGTTTCCGGGGCCGCGTTCAGCCCGCCGTGTCCCCCGCCCGCCCTCCGGCTCCTGCGGGCTGGACAGGAGCGAGTGCTCCGACACCCACAGGTGGCACTGAAGACCTGGCTCAGGTGCTGACGGGCGCGCGGGACAGGGCGGTACGCAGCGCGAAGGCGCCGAGCAGGCCGCCCGCCGTGAACCGCTGGGCGGTCATGGCCCGCGGCCGGGCGGCCAGAAACCCCGACACCCGCGCCGCGCCCAGCACGACCAGGGCGTTGACGGACAGCCCCACGATGATCTGCACACCACCGAGCTGGAGCAGTTGCCCCCAGGCCGGACCTGCGTGCGCGTCCATGAACTGGGGCAGTAGGGCGGCGTACATCAGAGCGATCTTGGGGTTGAGCAGGTTGGTCAGCAACCCCATCGAGAACAGGCGGGCGTCTGAGACTTCAGGCAGATCTCGGCTCGGGGCGAACGGCGAACTGCCACCGGGCTTGACCATGCCCCACGCGAGGTAGGCCAGGTAGGCGGCGCCGACAAGCTTGACCACGGTGAACGCCACCGGCACGGCGGCGAACAACGCGGACAGCCCCGCCGCCGCGGCCAACAGGTAGCACACGAAGCCCACTGCGGTTCCACTCAGGCTGACCAGGCCCGCTCTTCGGCCTTGGGTGATCGCGCGGGAGGCAAGGTGGATCATGTTCGGCCCTGGGGTCAGGGCCATGCCCAGCTCGACCAGAGCCACTCCTGCGACGGCGGTCAGTGTGACCATGGTCAACCTCCTGCTGGTTCGTATGGCACGTCTCGCCCGCTGCAGAATACGATCTTGCCGCTGAACGTTTCCGGGGGCCGTTACGGTCGTCGCATGGCCCCCGATCTCTTCTCACCCGCCGCCGTCGCGTCGATGCCCAGGGTCGAGTTCGCCTTCCCCGGCCCACTGCGCGACAGGCTCGTCGCGGCGATCCTCGACGGTTCCAAGACCTCAACGACAGGTCTGGTCATCGACTATGAGCACGAGGGTGACCCGTTGCCGGCCGTCGGGGACCGTTCCGTGGTCGTCGACTCCGCCGGTCGTCCGGTCGCGGTGATCGAGGTGGTGGGTGTGCGCGTCGTCCCGCTGGCCCAGGTCGATCTCGCCCATGTGCTGGCCGAGGGTGAGGGGCATGCCGACGTGGCCGAGTGGCGAGAAGGGCACGAGCGGTTCTGGCACGGCGAGGAGATGCGTGCGGCTCTGCAGGACCCCCGTTTCACCGTGGACGACACGACGCCGGTGGTTCTGGAACGCTTCCGCCTCGTCGCCGATCTTCGTCGCGTCGGCTGAGGGGCCACCGGCCGGGTGGGCCGGACGGCCGCGACCGGCGTCCTTGGTCAGAGGTCCCGGACGTTCACGGTGTAGACGGAGCGGACGCCGTACGGGACGTACAAGGCGTCGCCGACGAGCAGGGGCGGTGCCCCTGCGGTGACGAGCATGCTGTTGGCCCGGCCTCCGTCGTCGCGGCCGTCCCGGGTGTCCTCGACCTTGCCGCTGCGCGCGTTCAGCGCGGCCAGCCGGCCGCTGGGGGACGCGAAGTACACGTGGGTGGCCGAGGCCGTCGGCGGCCCCTGCCGCTCCAGGGTGGAGTTCGATTCCCACAAGGTGCGCCCGGTCAGCGGCGCGACGGCGCGGACGCCTCCGCTGCTGCTCGTGAAGTAGACGGTGCCGCGGGCCAGGTAGGCCCTCGACCCCTCGGGCCGGCGCTTCTCCAGGCGGCGCTCGGTGAGCTCGTGCGAGGCGACGTCGATCAGGGCGAGGCCACGGGCCGTGGAGTAGCCGTCCGCCAGCACCAGGTGGTCCTCGTGCCGGCCGAGCAGCTGCAGGGCGCCTTCGGCCTCGACGGTCCAGCGGGTCTTCCCGGTGGCCGGATCGATCTGCGAGACGGTGGTCTCGGCGGCTTCCTCGTCGTCGGCCCTCATCGTGCAGAGCAGGTAGGCGCGGTCGGCCGCCGCTTCAAGGACGCAGTCGCCGCGGGTCTGCGGCTCCGGCTGCCGCCAGCGGACCTTGCCCGTCCGGGCGTCGAGCAGGGCGTACTGGTCGCCCTGCGCTCCGTAGAAGGTGATGACACCCTCGGGCACGGCCGTGGCGGCGCCCTGGGGCTCATCGGGGACACGCGCCATCTCGCCGCTGCCGGTCGGGGTCCGCCAGAGCTCCTTGCCGGTGCCGGCGGCCAGGGCGTGGACCGTGTAGCCGGCCCCCACGCCGTTCGCGCCTCGCGCGTCCTCGGACCCGTAGGCGTAGACGCGGCCGTCGCCGGTGCCGATGAGTGCGCCCTCGTCGCCGGAGGTGCCGTCGGGTGTGGTGTCGACGGGCCGGCTCCAGGTGTTGCGGCCGTCGGCGAGACCGAAGCGGGTCGCCATGAGGTCGGAGCCGGCGCAGACGAGGGAGGCGTCGACGACGGAACAGCCCTTGAAGGAGGTGTCGGTTCCGCTGAGGCCGCCCTCGCTGCCCGCGGGGGCCTGTGCCGTGGCGGCCCACGGCTTCCATCCCTCGGGGAGATCGGCCGCGCCCTTGGGAGGGTCGCCGACCCTGGCCGCGGACGAGGGTGGGCGGTCGTGGTCGCGGATCAGGGTGAGGGTGGTGGTGACGATCGCGGCGAGCGCGAGGGCCGCGGCGGCCGAGACCAGCAGCAGCCCGTGCCGGCGGCGGGCGCGGGTGCGCCGGGGCTCGGGCCGCGGCGCCCCGGCCGGGTCGTGCGGCGGCCGGGGCTGTGCCGTCGGTGCGTCCAGCCCTCCGGCGGCTCCCACGACCCCCACGTCGTCCAGCCCGTCGGCCGCTGCCTCGTCCGCCCCGTCGTCCGCTTCGGCGGGCAGGGCGTGGAGGGTGGTGCTCCGGTCGGTGCGGGCCGCTTCGGGCCAGGCCGTGCCGGCCGGCTCGGTCGGCCGTGCGCCCGGCCACGGGCGCTCGGGGCGGGGAGCGCCGGTCGCGGGCGCGGTGAGCGTGACGGGGGTGCCGCCTTCGCGGAGCAGGGTGAACAGTTCGTGTGCGGCGGGGCGGGCCTTCTGGTGCTTCTCCAGGCAGACGCGGATGAAGGGGAGCAGTTCGTCGGGCACGCCGGTCAGGTCGGGTTCGCCCTCGACGACGCGTAGGGCCGTCTCGTACGGGCTCGGGCTGTCGAAGGGACCGCGGCAGGTGGCGGCGTAGGTGAGGACCGAGCCGAGGGAGAACATGTCGGCGGCGGGGCCGACGTCGTGCGGGGCGGCGAACTGCTCCGGGGACATGAAGGGCGGGGTGCCCATGACGCGGCCGGTCTGGGTGAGGGCGTCCGAGGCGGCGAACTCGGCGGCACGGGAGACGCCGAAGTCGATGACCCGCGGACCGTCTTCGGCGAGCATGACGTTGGCCGGCTTCAGGTCGCGGTGGACGACTCCGGCGCGATGGATGTCGCGCAGCGCCTCGGCGAGGCCGGCGGCGAGCCCCCGCAGGCGGGGCAGCGGGAGCGGGCCGTGCTCGCGGACATGGGTGCCGAGGTCCGCGCCCGGGATGTAGAGCGTGGCCATCCAGGGGTGCGGGGCGTCGGCGTCCGCGTCCACCACGGGGGCCGTGAAGGCTCCGCTGACCCGGCGGGCGGCGGCCACCTCGCGGCGGAAACGGGCGCGGAACTCGTCGTCGTCGGCGTACTGGCTGTGCACGACCTTGATCGCGAGGCGGCGGCCGGAAGCCGAGCGGGCCAGGTAGACCACGCCCATGCCGCCGGAGCCGAGGCGGTCCTCGATCCGGTAGCCGCCCACCTCCGCCGGGTCGGAATCGCGCAGCGCCATCCCCGTACGTTCCCCCCGTCACGCACCGTCCAGTGGTCGGGGCGAGCGTAACCGCCCGTGCCACAGGCGCGTAGCGCGGGCCCGGGGAGGGTGCGTCGTCCCGGTCAGAAGCTGATGGAGTTGATCGTCTCCGCTATCGAGTTGAGGAACCGCTGGATGTCGTCGGCCATGCCGGTGGAGGCGAGGAAGAAGCCGAAGAGGACCGCCACGATCGCGGGACCGGCCTTGATGGATCCGCCTCTGAGCAACACCACAAGGATGATCGCCAACAGCAGCACCACAGACAGTGAAATGGCCACAACTGATCACACCCTCGGTCGGTCCGCTCTCCCGGCCCGGGGACGCGACCGCGCACCCCGCCAGAACCATCGTGCCACCAACGTGGCCGGGCTATGCGGGTGCTGACACATCGACCACAGCCGTGTCGCCCGCCCGGGTGTGAGCCGGCCGCGGGCCGGGGACCCGACTCCCAGCAGTCGCACGGCAATTCGACGAGCCACCCGCCCAGGAATTCGGCCGGTTCGTTTCCGTCTCCACACAACGCGTTCGCAGCTAATTCGAATTGTTACCACAGGACCATCAACACCCGCACGAAGCACGGTCCGAATACGATGGAAGCGGACATTCCGCGGGAGTCGCCTGCTGGTCTTATGCAGCACTTAGTCCGGATGTATCACGACAAGCAGGGCCCGGACGATGCGCACAATCCGCCACCAGGCGATGTGTTGGCCATCACGCCGACAGTGACGTCAACTACCCGTAATCCGGGGTACTCGCAGCGAATAGCCAGGAATGACGTCCGGCGTTTTACGAATACCTGCGGGGAACGCTAGGGTGCCTCAGATGTTCCACGCTGCCTCGTCCCCCGCACGCGCAGCGAGGTCCCGGATCGTCTCCCCGAGCTCCTGGTGGGAGGGTCTGTGACGAACTCGCTGCGACCGAACGGCGACCGCAGGGCGCCACTTCCCCCGGCACAGTCGCCGGCCGACGGAGTGCCGAGCCCCCGCTCGCCGCAGAGCACGCAGAAGAAGCAGAACGGCAAGCAACGCGACGCGTTCTTCGACAACGCCAAGTACCTCGCGATCGTGCTGGTCGCCATGGGTCACGCCTGGGAGCCGCTCAAGGGCGACAGCCGGGTGCTCGAGGCCGCGTACCAGGTCGTCTACGCGTTCCACATGCCGGCGTTCATCCTCATCTCCGGCTACTTCTCGCGCAGTTTCGACATGCGGCCCGACCGGCTGAAGCGTCTGATCACCGGCGTGGCCGTGCCGTACATCATCTTCGAGACGGCCTATCCGCTCTTCAAGCGGGTCATCGACAACGACCCGCACCAGGAGATCAGCCTCCTCGACCCCTGGTACCTGACCTGGTTCCTGGTCGCGCTGTTCATCTGGCGCCTGACCACCCCCATCTGGAACCTGGTGCGCTGGCCGCTGCCCCTCGCCCTGGGGATCGCCATGCTGGCGACCGTCACCCCGGAGATCGGCGACGACCTCGACCTGCAGCGTGTCCTGCAGTTCCTGCCGTTCTTCGTGCTGGGTCTGGTCATGAAGCCCGAGCACTTCCACATGGTGCGCACGCGAGCCGTGCGTATCGCGTCGGTCCCCGTGTTCGCCGCCGCGCTGGCCTTCAGCTGGTGGGCGGTGCCGCACATGAACACCGCGTGGTTCTACCACCGTGACGCCGCGCAGGAGCTGGGTGCCCCGTGGTGGACCGGCCCCGTCATGGTGCTCGCCATGTTCGGCTGCTCCCTGGTGCTGACCGCATGCTTCTTCGCCTGGGTGCCGCGCCGCCACATGTGGTTCACCGCCCTCGGCGCCGGCACGCTCTACGGCTACCTGCTGCACGGTTTCCTGGTGAAGGCCGGCGACTACCAGGGCTGGTTCGAGGCGTCCTGGCTGCACCAGCCGGCCGGTGAGATCCTCGTGACCGTCCTCGCGGCCGCCGTCGTGACGGTGCTGTGCACCAAGCCGGTGCAGCGCGTCTTCCGGTTCGCGATGGAGCCGAAGATGGACTGGGCCTTCAAGCGGGACCCGGCCGAGCAGGCCCGCGAACGACAGAGCGCCGAACGGCGCGAGCGCGAGAAGGTGGCCGTGGGCTGACCCACTGCCGGACAAGGGGACGGCCCGCACACTCGGGAGTGTGCGGGCCGTCCCCTTGTTTGCCTGACCCTTGCTTGCTCGGCCCCTTTGTCCCCGTGGCCGCTTGGCCGCCTCGACGGGTTCGGAGGTCCTAGCTGCCCTTCAGGTGTCTCATCAGGCTCTCGAACTCCTGCCAGCCCGACAGGTCGGAGGGGTCGCCCCGGAACGGGTAGTACAGCGCCGGGCGGGTCTTCGGGCCCAGCTCCCGAGGAGCTTCGGACAGCGGTGTGCGGCGGGCCCGGTCGCCCGGCATCTCGCGGACCTCCTCGGCACCCAGGGCGAACGCGTAGGGCACGCCGGGGCCCTCGAAGCGCGGCGGGACGGACAGGTCGCGGCGGGCCCGGCGAATCTGCACCAGCATGGACTGCAGATCGTGCCGGGTGGCGAGCGCCTCCGCCGCGGCGACCACGGCGTCCGTCGGCATGTGCTCGCCGGGTCCGTATCCGAGGACCAGGGTCACGTCCTCCTCTACGCCGGCCTTGGTCCGGGTGACGCGGACCGTCGCCAGGCCCGGCCGTTCCGGAGTGCCGACGACCACGAACCAGGTGGGCTCCGGGGCCCGTTCGTATGCGACGTCGGTCAACTGCCGCAGTGACCAGGGGAGGTTGGCCGGCTCCTCCGTGCCCCAGCCCGCCGGCGGCTCACCGGTGATCTCCCGCCACACCGCTTCCACCGCGCCGCCGAGAACGAGCCGGTCGTCGGCCGGGTGTACGGCACGGAACGAGATCGCCAGCTGACGCTCCCCCGTGTCGCGCTGTTCCGCGAGACCCTCCTGGAAGGACGCGGCGAGGGGCGTGCGCGGATCCTCGGGGGTCGCCTCCGGCGACTCCACTGTCACGAACAGGCCGTTGCTCCACTGCAGGACCGCTCCGGTCAGTCCGTCGTAGTAGCCGTCCCGCTCGTCCTGCACGACCCAGCGCGAGGGCCAGCCCGGGAGGCTGTTCCGGACCGCCGGGGAGAGGCGGGTGCCCGCCGGTGTGACGATCTGCAGCCCGAGGCCGGCGTTCGCGGCGGCGCTGAAGGCGTCCGACAGCCAGGCCGTCATCGCGACCACGGGACGGTCCTGGATGACGACGGCGACCTTGTCGGTGAGCACGTCCACGGCGGGTTGGGCGGCGGCCGGAGCCGGCGCCACCGTCATGCCGTCCGTCTTGACCACCGCCAGGGACCACCCGGTCTGCGGCGGCCAGGCCGTACCCCCGACCAGGGTGGCGATGCGGGCGGCGAACGTCCCGGCGAGTTCCTCGGCCTCCTTGACGCCGGTCGTGGCGCGGGCCTCGGTCCACCAGTACGGCACCTCGGGCTCCTGCGCCCCCAGCAGCCGCTCGGCCTCTCCCCTGACCTGCACGAGCAGCGGCGCCTCGACAGACACGAGCGGGCGGCCCCGCGGGTCGCACAGCTGCACCACTGCGCCTTCGCCCTCGGCGCCCACCAGCAGGTCCGGGCCTCCGGACAGCAGGCCCGCGAGCACGCTCAGCGGATCGGGCATCTTCTTCGTGAGGGCGATGACATCCTTCGTCACGCGTTTACCTCGTCCCCTCGTAGACGGTCTGGATGAGCCGGTTCGGTTCGCCCCTGCGGACCAGCACACCGCGACCGGGGGGCTGATGGCTCGCGTACACGTTGGAGAAGAGCTGCCCCTCGCTGCGGTCGCCCGCCATCACCAGTGCCGAGGCGCCGGACTCGCGCAGGCTCTGCGTCAGCGGCTCGTACAGGCCGCGGGAGGCGCCCGCGACGCGGCGCGTGAGGACGAAGTGCAGTCCGATGTCGACGGCCGAGGGGATGTACGGCACGAAAGGCGCCAACGGCTGCTGCCCCGCGGTGGTGAGGACGTCGTAGTCGTCGACGAGGATCACGATCCGCGGACCGGAGAAGCTGCCCGGTTCCAGGTCGGCGGTGTCGGCGGCCTCGTCGGGCAGGCGCTTCTCCAGCTCGGAGGCGATACCGGCGGCGAGGCCCGCGCACAGCTTGCTGTTGTAGGCGTAGCCGCCTCGGTACTCCTCCGGGATGACACCGCGCAGTCCGCGGCGCGGGTCGAAGACGCCGAAGACCAGCTCGTCGTCGCCGTAGCGCTCGATGAGGCCGCGGGCGATCAGCTTGAGCAGGTTGGTCTTGCCGCACTCGCTGTCGCCCATGACCAGCAGGTGCTGGTCGCGGTGGAACAGGTCGACCAGGACCGGCGCCAGCTGCGTCTGGTCCAAGCCGATCGGGACCCGCCGCGGTTCGGCGGCGGGGCCCGGCAGCTGGTGTGCCTCCAGAACGTGCGGCAGCACGCGCACGGGCTGGGCGACCTCGCCGGTCCAGGTGGCGCGGATCGCCCGGGCGGTGGTCTCCAGGACGGCGCCGAGGTCGGCGGTGTCGGCGAGACCGTCGGTGCGGGGCAGGGCGACCTGGGCGAAGAGCTTGCGGTCGGTGAGGACGCGGCCCTTCTCCTCGGGCGACAGGGTCTCGCCGAGCTTGCGGTCGATGCTGGACTCGCTGGGGTCGTTCAGGCGCAGTTCCACCCGGGTGCCGAACTGGGACTGGGTGGCGATGCGCACGTCGTTCCAGCGCAGCATGCCGGCGACGACGTGGATGCCGTAGCCGCTGCCCCGCTTGAGGATGTCCACGACCGGGTCGTCGAGGTCCTCGAAGTCGTCGCGCAGGGCACCGAATCCATCGATGAGCAACACGATCTCGGTGCTGGCCAGTTCGGTCACCTGGCCGGCCGCGCGCAGGGTGCGCAGCTGCTCCAGCGAGTCGATGTTGTGGACGCGGAAGAGCTCCTCGCGCTGGTCGAGCATGGCGCGCACCGAGTCGATGGTGCGGGCGGCCCGCTCCCGGTCAGCCCGGCCCGCGATCCCGCCGACGTGCGGCAGCCCGGACAGGGCCTGCAGACCGCCACCGACCAGGTCGAGGCCGTAGACGCCCACCTCCTGCGGGGTGTGCGTCAGGGCCAGGGAGAGGGCGAAAGTACGCAGCAGGGTCGTCTTGCCGGACTGGGGGCCGCCGATGATCGCGGCATGGCCACCGGCGAGCGTCAGGTCCAGGTACCACTGGCCCTGCCACTGCTTGGTCGGGTCGTCCAGGACGCCCAGCGGAACCTGGAGCGGGCCGCGGCGCTTGGCGAGCTGCATGCCGCGCGGGCCCACCTGCACCGGGCCGGCGACCTTGTCGAGCGGGACCGCGGAGGACAGCGGAGGCAGCCAGATCTGACGGACCTTGCGGGCACCGGAGCGCTCCAGCTGGTCGATCATCATGCCCATCTCGGTGGGACCGGTCTCCCGGCGCCGCATCTGCGGCTCCTCGGGGGAGACGGTGTCCTCCTGGCCGAGCGTGTTGTACGCGTCGTACTCCAGCACCAGCGGCCCGGTGTCCTCCTCGCTCTCGCGCCGGACGGGGCCCCGGTAGGCGCCGGACACGTAGCCGGCCTTGAATCGCTCGTAGTGGCTGGTGTCGACCTTGAGGTAGCCGAAGCCGGGCAGCGGGGGCAGGTGGAAGGCGTCCGTGGTGTCCAGGACGGTGCGGGACTCGTCCGGGGAGAAGGTGCGCAGGCCCAGCCGGTACGACAGGTAGGTCTCCAGGCCCTTCAGCTTGCCGGCCTCGATGCGCTGGCTGGACAGCAGCAGGTGCACACCGATGGACCGGCCGATGCGGCCGATGGACAGGAACAGGTCGATGAAGTCCGGCTTGGCGGTGAGGAGTTCACCGAACTCGTCGATCACGACGAACAGGTGCGGAAGCGGCTCCAGGTCGGGCCGCTTCTCGGCGCGGAGCGCGGCGTAGTGGCCGATGTCGGCGACGTTGCCCGCGTCCTTGAGGACCTGCTGACGGCGCTTGACCTCGCCCGCGAGGGAGGCGTGGACGCGCTCGACCAGGCCGGCCTGGTTCTCCAGGTTGGTGATGACGCCGGAGACGTGCGGCAGGTTCGCGAACGGGGCGAAGGTGGCGCCGCCCTTGTAGTCGACGAGGACCATGGCCAGGTCCTCCGGCGGGTGGGTGGCGACCAGGGCGAGGACGAGGGTGCGCAGCAGCTCGGACTTGCCGGAGCCGGTGGCGCCGACGCACAGGCCGTGCGGGCCCATGCCCAGCTCGGAGGACTCCTTCAGGTCGAGCAGCACGGGTTCCTTGGCGTCGCTCACGCCGATGGGCACGCGCAGGAAGGCCCGCTCGCCGCGCGGGGCCCACAGGTGGCTCAGGTCGAGCCCGGCGACGTCGTCGATGCCGAGCAGTTCGGCGAAGTCGACCGGACCGGTCAGGGGCGCGTCGACCATCGACTCCGCGGACAGGCGCAGCGGAGCGAGCATCCGGGCGAGCCCTTCGGCGAAGGGGGCACCGATCTCGTCGACGGTGCCGTGCGCGCTGATCGGCTCCTTCTGGCGCAGGTCCTCGATGACGACCCGCTCCCCGTCGACGGTGATGCGGACGCCCACGCTGCCGGGTTCCTGCACGCGCTGGTCGAGCAGGTGCAGCACGGTGACGCTCATGTCGCGCAGTCCCACGGCGTCGTCGGGGCGCGGCAGGTCCACGGCGTCATCGCCGTGCGCGTCCGCCACGACGAGCAGCCGGGAGGTCATGGCCAGGGCGTCCCTGTCGGACAGGCCGCGCCGGACCTCGGCCGCGTAGGAGGCGCGGCGGCGCAGTTCGCCGCCGATCTGCCGGGCCAGCTGCGGCAGCGACGGAGCGATGCGGCGGGCCGCGACGGGGCCGTCGAACTGCTCGGAGTCGAGCAGGTGCGGCAGCCACTTGGCCCACGCCCAGTCGGCGATCCGGTCACCGGGCACGGCCAGCGCCATCGCCACGTCGTCGGGCGCGTGGGTGGCGGTGGCCTGGGCGATGAGAGCGCGGGCGACGCGGAGCGTGTCCTCGCGCCGGCCGATGACGGTGATGTTGCCGACGCGGTCGAGGGGGACGGTGAGCGGCAGTTCGGTGCCGTTGCCGAAGCGGCCGACGAGGGCCGAGGCCTCGTTCAGCATGAACTCGTCGGGCGGGGTGAGCACGGAGGACCCGGGCGGGGCCACCTTCAGGTCGCGCACCGGCATCTCGCCGGTGCCGACGCGGACCCGCAGGAAGTCCGCGTCCAGGCGGCGCCGCTCCCACAGGCGGGCGGGGTCTCGCACGATGTCGTACAGCGCGTCCGGCGGCGGGTTGAGCACCTGGGTGCTCTCACGTCGCTCCCGCTCCTCCTTGGACAGTTCCTCGCGCAGGTCCTCCAGGTAGGAGAGGTAGGCCTCGCGCTGTGTACGGCGCGTGCGCTGGGCCTTGCCCCGCTGGGAGAAGACCATGACGAGCGAGCCGAGGATGGTGACGACGAGGATGATCGCGCCGAGTCCCGCGAACTGGCTGTTGCGCACGACCGTCATCATCACGACGGAGGACATCACGCCCGCGACGGGCAGCAGCGAGGTCGCGATCGATCCCGTCTTGCCGTCGGGCAGGTTGGGGGGCGCCTCGATGGTGCGCGCTTCGGGGGCGGCCGGGGGCCGGGTGGTCCGGGCCGGCCGGTGGATCAGTCGGGTGCTCATCGTCGTTGCCTTGTCCTGTGAGTCCTCGAGGTCCCTTCGTGCGGGGCGACTTCAGCGGCGCCTGTGGGAGAGCTGGAAGGCCTCCGCCGCCAGGCGGGCGGCGGCCTGCCGGGTCTCCCGCGCGAGAAGCTCGGTGCGGATGGTGCCGCCCGCCGCCAGATGCCGGTCGTAGGGCAGGACGCACACACTGGCCCCCGTCGCCTTCAGCTGCTCGGCCGCCTTCTCGAGGTCGACGCCGGTGTGCGGCACGGTCTCGGTGAGCACGACGACGGTGGAGGTGGTGATGTCGCGGGGCAGGCCGCGCATCCATTCCAGGACGGCGTGGGTGCTCGCGATTCCCTCGAGCGTGGCGGGCACGGTCAGGATCCGGGCCTGCGCGGCGGACAGGGCGGTGCGGGCGACCTCGGCGGGCAGCGTCTCGCAGTCGGCGACGGTCACGCCGAAGTAGCGGCGCATCGCCACCATGATCCGCTCGTACCCCTTGGTGTCGAGCATGGCCCCGACCTGCCCCTGGCTGCCGGGCAGCAGCCAGGCGTTCTCCGGGAGTTGCACCAGGTAGCCGGTGATGTCGAGGAGAGTCATCTGCGGTTCGACGACATCGGCGAGGTCGCCGGTGGTCCAGCGCAGGCTCTCCGCGCCGAGTCGCAGCGGCAACGAGCCGAGCGCCGGATCGGCCTCGACGGCGAGGACCGGGTCCTGGCGGTAGTGGGCGTAGGTGGCGGTCAGCAGCGCGGCGACCGTCGTCTTTCCCGAGCCACCGCGGATGGAGGTCACGGCGATCTGCCGGCCGGTGGTCACCGGCTGCTGGAGCGTCTCGGCGGTCGCTGTCGTCTCGGCCACTTCCCGGGACGCCGAGGAGGCGACGGTACGGCGGACCGCGCGCAGGGCGCGGGCGGCGAACGACTCTCCACGCCGGGGTCCCTTGCCCGCGCTCAGGAGCTTCTTCTCGACCACCGGGCGGCTGTCGGGAGCGGCACGGGAGGAGCGGGCGCGGGGAGCGGGGGCCGGCTCGGCGTACTGCACCGCCTGGCCCTCGCCGTGCCCCTGACCCTGCCCTTGGGCCTGGGGTTGGGCCTGCTGGGCGTACTGCTGTTGTTGCTGCCCGGCCGCGGCCTGCTGCTGCGCGGCGTAGTACTCGGCGTAGGCCTGCTGCTCTGCGTAGGCCTGCTGCTCGGCGTGGGCCTGCTGCTCGGCGTAAGCCTGCTGCTCTGCGTAGGCCTGCTGCTGGGGGTGAGCGTGCTGCCGGCCGTAGTTCTGCTGGGCGTAGGCCTGCTCCGGGTACGGCTGCTGCGCCTGCCCGGTGTAACCCTGCTGCTGGGCGGCGTACTGCTCGGCGTAGGCCTGCTGCTGCGCCTGCGACTGCTGTCGCCCCTGCTGCTGGTCGGCCGGGCCGGGCTGCGGATAACCGTAGGCCGGTGCCTCCCCCTGGGGGTACTGGCCGACTCCGCCATGCTGCGCCCCATGGCCGGGGTCCGGCTGTTGGGGCGCCTGCGGCTGCTGCGACGCGGCCGCCTGCTGGGACGCCTGTTGTGGCTGCCCGCCCTGTTGCGCGGCACGCTGCTGAGGCGTGCTGCCCCTCAGGTCGCGCAGCACGTCGTTCTGCCAGTTGTCCCCGCTCGGCATGTCGCCCTTCTCTCCTGCCACGCCCCGGCGCTGTCGTTCCGCGGAAGCGGCAGCAGGCGAGCGTCTGGTCTTCGAAGCCTCAGAACTTGTTGAGCAGCTGCCCGTAGATGCCGAACGCCCCGATGGCGAGCGGGAAGAGCCCGATCACGCCGAGGGACTCGATCAGGTCGGCGAACCTGCGCAGCCGTACCCGGATGTGGTCGGGCGGCTCGATGCCGAGAACCAGCAGCGGAAGCAGTGCCGCGGCACCCAGCAGCACCAGGGCTCCGGCGCCCCCGGCGTGGTCCATCCACAGCACCGCGAGGCGCACGACGAGCACCGTAGCCGCCGCGAACAGCGCCACGACCTCGGCGACCAGTGGGAACGCCCGCGCCCGGGAGAGCAGCACCACGGCCACGAGCGAGGGGAGGCCCACCGTCCAGACCGTCGGCTCCTTCGCGGTGGTCAGCATCCAGCCACCGGCGGCGGCCGACGCCGCGGTCACGATGGTGGCGAGGGCGAGTCCGCGGTGCGTAGCGGCAAGGGCGTTGGCGACCTGGTGCCGGCTCACCGACGTGCCCGTGGAACGTTTGTCGTCGAGCGCGGTGAGCCCGGAGGCCATCAGCGCGAACCGGGGCAGCAGCCCCAGCAGGATGATGGAGAACACGGCCATCACGGCGCCGATCCGGTCCGTCCGGTCCTGGAGGAGGGCGACGGCCTCCCACACCAGGGCGACCACCACGATCGCCCCGGCCCCGATCAGCCCTCCCTTGCCCAGCGGCGAGCAGTAGGCCAGCAGGACGAGGGTGATCACCAGCGCTGCGGCGATCCCGGCCAGCCGGGCCGTTCCGCCCCAGTCGTAGGCGTCGGCGGCCGTCCAAGCGGTGAGCAGGCCGAGCCCGCCGGACGCCAGCAGCAGCGCGGTTGCCAGGCCCTGGTTGCCCGCGCCGACCTTGGCGAAGGCCGCACCCGCGAGCAGGAACAGCACGGTGACGACCGCGAGTGCCGTGGTGACGGACTCCAGGGAGAACTCCTGGCGGGCCAGCACGGCCGCGGCGACCGTGAACACCACCGTGGCCACGCCGGCGCTCACCCGGCGGGCCGCCGGACGCCAGCGCCAGATCCTCAGATCCAGGTCGTCCGCGACCTGGTCGGTGACGTCGTGCACGACCGGCGCCGGCGGCGCGGCGTGGGCACGGACGAGACGGAGCACGGCGCCGTCGGGCACTTCGGCCGACGACAGCGTTGCGTCATGGGGCAGTGCCGAGCCATCGGAGGTGATCAGCTGGCGGGTGGTCGGCCTGGTGGCCGCCCGGTCGTCCAGCAAGTGGAGTATGTCGGGCAGCAGTTGAGCGATCGGCGTGTCCGACGGCAGTACCAGATCGGCTCGTCGTCGCTCGCCGATCAAGGTGACCCGGCTCAACTGGGTCCGAGACATCGTTGCTGCGCTCACCACTCACCGGAACCTATCATCGCGTTTTTTCGGGCCCGGCCGCGCTCCGACCGCACCGCGCGGACCACACATCCCGTTCACTGCTTCTCCCCACCCGTGCCGCCGGCACCGCTCGCGGAGGCGCCGGGCGTCGGATCGTACGGCTGCTCCTGCTGCTGTTGCTGCTTCTCCTCCTCCGCCTTCTGTTTCGCCAGCGTGGCCTGGAGGAAGGACCAGCCGATACACCCGGCGCACAGTACGGCGGCTATCGCGATGCCCGCGAACATCTTGCCGAAGCGCTCGTCCGCCGTCCGCCGAGCGCGCTGCGCGCCGAAGAGCAACGCGTCGCGCATCCGGCGCCGGCGCACCGCCACCGACTCCAGCAACTGGCTGTCGTAGTCCCGTGCCATTCAGTCGTCCTGTGCCTTGTCAATGCGTCCTGTGAGCGCCGGTCGGGTGCGCCACGCGTCGGTCGTTCGTACGGTCACGCCGGTGGTCAGTCGTCCGGGCCCAGACCGAGTCGCTTGCGCATGGCGGCGTACTTCTCCGTGAGCCGCCGGGCGGTGTGCTCGTCGAGTACTGCGAGGCGGCCGGGGTCGGCGTTGTGCGCGAGGTCGGCCGCCTTGACCAGCCGGGCGCCCGGTGTGGCCAGGATCCGACCGGCGTACGCACTCGGCTCCTCGTCCGGCCCCTTGGTCATGGCCCGTACGACGTCCTTGGTCTGCTGCGTGAGCGCGGCCTCGTCGAGCCACTCCTCGCTGAGGACGCCGTCCTCCAGCGCGTCGTGCAGCCAGGCGGCGGCCACCAGCTCGTCGCCTCCGCCCCGGGCCCGCACGCCCTCCGCTACGGCCGACAGATGCTCGGCATACGGCCGTCCGGCCTTGTCCGTCTGTCCGGCGTGCGCGGTACGAGCGACGGCCTCGACCTCGGCGAGACTCATCTCCTGCGGCATCCGGTCCCCCCAGCCCCTGGCTTCGCTTCCGCAACATAAGACACGAAGGCACCCCGCGTACAACCGGGGTCCGGCAAGCCACCCGGGCGCCTTCACACACCTCCGGACAGCCCCGTCACGATCATGAAGAGCACCCACAGCACGGGGACGAGCGCGATGTACGCACGGGGTCGTCGCCGTACGGGCACGCCGGGGTCGTAGCGCGGGCCGAGCGTGCCCGGCCCGGGCGCCGGGAGTCGCTTCACCTTGCGCACGGCCAGCGCGTTGCGGACCAGCGTCAACGGCGCGAAGACGAATAGGGAGAGGGGGCTCCACCAGCCCCAGGCGAGCGTGTGGGTGGTCAGCGCGCGGTACACGGCCAGCCCGCAGGTCATGCACATCGGGCCGTCCGTCTTCCGGAATCCCATGAGGACGACGAGGCCCCGATGCGCACGGAACGCGACGTCCGCGGCGGGAGAACCTCCGCAGAACCTGCACATGGGGAGGGACGGGTCCGGGAGCTCTGGAAGATCCTGATCTGGAAGACGCCGACGCTCGGTGCTGTGGGTGCTGTGGGTGCTGTGGGGGCTCCCGTGGCTTTCGGGGCTTCCGTGACTTCCGGGGCTTTCGCGGCGGCCGGCTGCCGCGCGGCCGGTCTGCTGGGCGGAAGGGTCGGCATACCAGGCACGGAGTGACTCGGCGACGGCGTCGAGGAGACCGCTCTGCAGAGCCCTGTCGATGGTCCCGTCGGCGAACTTCTCCCCTCGCACCACGGCGGTGGCGGCCCGCACGGCGTCGGCGGGCCGCAGCGTGCCCTCGGGCGAGGGCACGGGCATGGGGTTGTCCATCCACCGGTGCTCGGGGGTGACGGCACCGACGCGCCGGAGGGCGCGGACGACCCGGTGCACCCCCTCGCTGTACATGGGGAACGGCACCTGGATGGCGCCGCTCGGCGACTTCTGCCCACCGCCCCACTGCACGTCCCGGTCCTCGTCCGTGAGCCCGTCGAAGGCGTCGGCGAGTTCCCGCCACACCTCCGCGTTCCCACGGTCGAGCTGGGCGAGGAGGCGCTGGTCGTCGGCCGGGGTGACGACGCGGGCGAGCTCCTCGACGGCATCGGCACCGGCGGCCTCGGTGACGGGACCGACGCCGGGTTCGCGGCTGAGCAGGTGGAGAACGCCGAGGGGGGTGAGGCCGCGGTCCCGGGCCTCGCGGATCCGGGTGTACCACTCCGTGCCGGCGTCGTAGGCACGGCTGCTGCTCGCGCTGCGGTTGATCCACTCGACGTCGCCGACTTCGGCGTCCGCGTCCGCTCGCGGGTCCGCCCAGGCGTATCCGACGATCTCGCCGTCGGGGGCCGTGACGGTGATGTAGTGCACGGGGTTGGTCATGGAGCTCAGGCCCGGCCGCCCGCTATACGTCACTCAAGCCCCTATGACTGGGCCGAGCCTCTTGTCTACTCACCCTGAGCCAGCGCCTTGACCACATCGGCGTTCGCAGCGTCGGTGAGTGAGCCCGACAGGGCCCGTCCTCGGTTGCCCTCGGGGTTGGAGAGCATTTCCGAAAGGGCCTGTGACGGGGAGAGGCCCCGCTCTTTGGCCTCCTGCAGCCTTGCGTGCCAGTGACCGCCCTCGGCGAGCGCCCGGCCACCGGCAGCCTTGCGCGGTGCCCATGCCGCGGCGTCGTCTTCGTCGCCCGCCCACACGTATCCGAGAACCGCGCCGCCCTCCTTGTCGACCACTGTCAGGTACCGCACCGGTTTATCCGTCCGGGTCCGGTACTTCGGCTGCCCCTGGGCTACGAGATTGAAGTGCACATCCTCGGCGAAGCGCGGATTGATCGGTCGCTCACTGCTCATGAAGTCCACAGTCCCTTAACTCTGTCTGATCCTCAACGCGGCTACGGCTTCGGCCTCGGCAGCACCTCTCCGTACAGGTGCCACTTGCCATGGGCCTCGTCGAAGAACACGCGCGTCACCTTGTACTCGGAGCCCCTTGCCAGGAGCAGCTCACGTTCTCCGGGATAGTCGGAGAGGTGGTCGATCCACAGAGCGGGGGTGTCCTTCGGAACCCGTAGGTGCATCCACACGGGATTCTGATCGAACGGGGGTGGCGGCGTCTTCCCGAGTGCGGTGGAAGTGAACGCCGGGTCGTCGAAGGTCCCGTCGATCATGTCCAGCGGTGATTCAATCGGGAGGCCGTCGACCTCTACGTGACCGACCCCCGTGCCGCGCACCACCATGATGTCCTCAGGCACTGGCCGGGTACCCATGACGTTGTCGATCTCGGAGATGGCGTACTTGAGCGAGCCGTCCACCTCGGTGCCGAAGCGCAGATGGGAGTTGATTTGCGTGTACGCATCGCCGCTGTACGTCTTCAGCGCCTGCCGCGACTCCGCAGGCAAGTCGTCCAGGAAGTCGTTCCAGTAGGCATTCCCGTAGTCCAGCCCCGCCTTGTTGCTCACGCTCGGGCCGGGATTCGTGCCACGTGCCAGTTCCGCCTCGGCGACCGCGTGCTTCTCGGCGTCGCTGAGCGCGTCGAACTGTGCGTGCGACATGGTCGGCTTGTACTCGAACGGCTCCCCGACCCCGCTGCCCGGCACATCCGCGCCCTGAGGCCCCGGAGCGTCGGTGCCGTGGTGCACAGCGGCATCCCCGATGCCGACGTGGTCACCGGCGTGCGTCGCGTCGTCCGCGTGACCGGCACCCTCGTCCCCATGACCAGCGCCGTGCGAGGCGTCGTCGGCGTGCCCAGCGCCGGGGGTGTCGTGGCCCGGGCCGTGGCCGCCGGCTCCTGGGACGTCGTGGCCTCCCGGGTGCGGCGTGGACGTCGGGACGTCGTGCGCCGGGCCTGCATCTTGGTGATACCACGGGGTCGAGGAGCCAGGGTGAGCGCCACTGCCCGGAACGTCAGGACCGCCCGTGTGCGGCGCCGGCGGAACGTCGTGGACCGGGTTGGCGCCGGTGGTCTGGCTGTACCAGGGAGTCCCAGCACCGGGGTGACCGCCGGTGTGCGGCGTGGCGGTCGGCGTCGTGTCGTACGACGACGGCTGAGGCGCGTGGTCGTACGCCGACGGGGCCGGTGCGTGATCGTACATACCCGGCGACGGGGCATGGCCGTACGGGGAAGCGGACGGCGCGTGGCCGTACGGGGAAGCGGACGGCGCGTGGCCGTACGGGCCCGGCGACTGCGGCTGCGGCGCGTGGCCGTACGGGCCCGTCGACTGCGGCTGTGGCGCGTGGTCGTACGACGACGGGGCCGGTGTCGTGTCGAAGGCGCCGCCCGGCGTATGGCTCGCTGCTGTGGCCGGTGTCGGGGCGCTGTAGGGATTGGCGTTCGGGGTGCTGTAGTGCCCGGCCTGGGCCCCGCTGTCCGCTGTGTGCGCGGCTGCGTCGGCGCCCGCGTACGAGGGCGTGGGGGCACCCTGTGTCGTCCAGTGGGCTGGAAGCGTCGGCGTGTTCCCGTGCGGGACCGTCGGGCCGGTTCCCTGCGGAGCCGGTGTCGCGTCGATGGTGCCGTTGGGCGTGATGAGGTTGCCGTTCGGGGCCAGTTGATGGCCGTCGGGGAGGTGGACCGAACCGTCGGGGAGCGTCGGGATGTCGATGGTGCCGACGCCCTTCAGGCCCTTGGTGATGTCGCCGATCTTCGACAGGCCCGCGCCCGCACCCTTGGCGATGTAGGTCATCGGGTCGATGACCCGGCCCGCCTTGCCCGCCACCGACAAGGCCTTGGCCACCGCGCCGGCCTTGCCCGCACCCGCCGCAGCACCACCCGCACCGCCGGTGAACACCGTCGTCAGCACGTTGAAAGTGACCGCACCCGCGGCGCGGGCGGGGTTCTTGCCCCACTCGTCCCACGCCACC
>NZ_LGEA01000057.1 GCF_001280065.1 Streptomyces sp. NRRL B-1140 | reverse complement strand
GTGGGTGCCGAGGACCGGGTGCTGCTGAGCACGACGGCGAGTTTCGACGTGTCGGTGCCGGAGCTGTTCGCGCCGCTGCAGGTCGGCGCCGCGATCGTGATCGCGCGTCCGGACGGACGCCGGGACCCGTCCTACCTCGCCGAGCTGATCCGGCGGGAGGGAGTGACCGGCGCCGACTTCGTGCCCTCGCTCCTGGAGGCGTTCGTCGCCGAGCCGGGGGCCAAGGAGTGCACCAGCCTGCGCTGGATCGAGGT
>NZ_LGEA01000056.1 GCF_001280065.1 Streptomyces sp. NRRL B-1140 | reverse complement strand
ACACCTACGGGATGCACTCCATCCACGGCCGCGCCCCCGCCATCGCCACCGGCCTGGCGAGCTCCCGCCGGGATCTGTCGGTGTGGGTCGTCACCGGCGACGGCGACGCGCTGTCCATCGGCGGCAACCACCTCATCCACGCCCTGCGCCGCAACGTCAACCTCAAGATCCTGCTGTTCAACAACCGGATCTACGGCCTGACCAAGGGCCAGTACTCGCCCACCTCCGAAGTCGGCAAGATCACCAAGTCGACGCCG
>NZ_LGEA01000055.1 GCF_001280065.1 Streptomyces sp. NRRL B-1140 | reverse complement strand
GACTCGGGCGAGTTTCCAGGTGAGGTTGTAGGCGTCCCGCAGGCCCGCGCACAGTCCCTGTCCGATGAACGGCGGGGTGAGGTGGGCGGCATCGCCCAGGAGGAAGACCCGTCCGCTGCGCCAGCGGTCGGCGACACGCGCCCGGAAGGTGTACTGCGTCTCACGGACGACCTCGAAGTCCCCGTCGTAGGACTGCGGCAGCCACGGGGCGATCAGCTCGCGGACCGGCTCCTGGCCGTCCCGCAGCCGGAACTCCCAGCGG
>NZ_LGEA01000054.1 GCF_001280065.1 Streptomyces sp. NRRL B-1140 | reverse complement strand
AGGACGCGGGTCATGTCCGGGACGCCGGCGGCGACATCCACTCCCGGTTCCAGGGCCTGTCGGCGTATTACGACGCTCCGGAGGCGGAGCAGTTGTTCGCTACGACGAAGCCGGTGAAGGAGAGGGCGGACGATTTCGCCGACGGCCTGGAGAAGGTCTCGGGTGCGTTGTCCTCTTATGCCACGGAGATTCGTCCTCTGGTGGCCAAGCTCAAGGAGCTGAAGACCAAGGCCCACACGTTCGTCGAGTCCGTCAAGGATGAT
>NZ_LGEA01000053.1 GCF_001280065.1 Streptomyces sp. NRRL B-1140 | reverse complement strand
ATCATCCTTGACGGACTCGACGAACGTGTGGGCCTTGGTCTTCAGCTCCTTGAGCTTGGCCACCAGAGGACGAATCTCCGTGGCATAAGAGGACAACGCGCCCGAGACCCTCTCCAGGCCGTCGCCGAACGCGTCCGCCTTCTCCTTCACCGGCTTCGTCGTGCCGAACAACTGCTCCGCCTCCGGAGCGTCGTAATACGCCGACAGGCCCTGGAACCGGGAGTGGATGTCGCCGCCGGCGTCCCGGACATGACCCGCGTCCT
>NZ_LGEA01000052.1 GCF_001280065.1 Streptomyces sp. NRRL B-1140 | reverse complement strand
TCAGTAGCGGTAGTGGTCGGGCTTGAAGGGGCCTTCGACCTTCACGCCGATGTACTCGGCCTGCTCGGGGCGGAGCGTGGTCAGCTTCACGCCGAGGGCGTCGAGGTGGAGGCGGGCGACCTTCTCGTCGAGGTGCTTGGGCAGCACGTAGACGCCGGTGGGGTACTCGTCGGGCTTGGTGAACAGCTCGATCTGGGCCAGGGTCTGGTCCGCGAAGGAGTTGGACATCACGAACGAGGGGTGGCCGGTGGCGTTGCCCAGGTTCAGCA
>NZ_LGEA01000051.1 GCF_001280065.1 Streptomyces sp. NRRL B-1140 | reverse complement strand
GTGGGACTGGCGATTGGGACGAAGTCGTAACAAGGTAGCCGTACCGGAAGGTGCGGCTGGATCACCTCCTTTCTAAGGAGCACTTCTTACCGATCCCCTCGGGGTGAGGTCAGAGGCCAGTACATCAGCGAACGTCTGATGCTGGTTGCTCATGGGTGGAACGTTGACTACTCGGCGCACTTGATCGTCTTCTCCTTCTAGTACTGCTCTTCGGAGCGTGGAACGTCGAGGGAAGCGGGGAGTGTGTCGGGCACGCTGTTGGGTGTCTGAGGGAAT
>NZ_LGEA01000050.1 GCF_001280065.1 Streptomyces sp. NRRL B-1140 | reverse complement strand
CTGGGTTGATAGGCCGGATATGGAAGCACGGTAACGTGTGGAGTTGACCGGTACTAATAGGCCGAGGGCTTGTCCTCAGTTGCTCGCGTCCACTGTGTTAGTTCTGAGACAACGAACAGTTGTCGGCTTTGAGCTGAACTCACAATTGAAGAGTGTGCTTGTTCGCTCGAAACCATTAGGGTTTCGGTGGTTATAGCGTAGGGGAAACGCCCGGTTACATTCCGAACCCGGAAGCTAAGCCTTACAGCGCCGATGGTACTGCAGGGGGGACCCTGTGGG
>NZ_LGEA01000049.1 GCF_001280065.1 Streptomyces sp. NRRL B-1140 | reverse complement strand
TCCGACGCTCCCACGGCTTGTAGGCACACGGTTTCAGGTACTATTTCACTCCCCTCCCGGGGTACTTTTCACCATTCCCTCACGGTACTATCCGCTATCGGTCACCAGGGAATATTTAGGCTTAGCGGGTGGTCCCGCCAGATTCACACGGGATTTCTCGGGCCCCGTGCTACTTGGGTGTCTCTCAAACGAGCCGCTGACGTTTCGACTACGGGGGTCTTACCCTCTACGCCGGACCTTTCGCATGTCCTTCGCCTACATCAACGGTTTCTGACTCGTCC
>NZ_LGEA01000048.1 GCF_001280065.1 Streptomyces sp. NRRL B-1140 | reverse complement strand
TCGAAGGTGGGACTGGCGATTGGGACGAAGTCGTAACAAGGTAGCCGTACCGGAAGGTGCGGCTGGATCACCTCCTTTCTAAGGAGCACTTCTTACCGAACCCCTCGGGGTGAGGTCAGAGGCCAGTACATCAGCGAACGTCTGATGCTGGTTGCTCATGGGTGGAACGTTGACTACTCGGCACACTTGATCGTCTTCTCCTTCTAGTACTGCTCTTCGGAGCGTGGAACGTCGAGGGAAGCGGGGAGTGTGTCGGGCACGCTGTTGGGTGTCTGAGGGAAT
>NZ_LGEA01000047.1 GCF_001280065.1 Streptomyces sp. NRRL B-1140 | reverse complement strand
GGTGACACCCACTTCAGCCCCCTCATCCTTCTTCAGAGGGAACGCGAAGGCGCCGGGACGGAGCGCGGACCGGTCTCCCGACAGCCGGGAGACCGGCCCACGCACGAGAGACCCGCCCACGCGCGAGAGAGGCTCTCATCCGGCGCGATCCGGGGCTGCTCGCGGAGCTGGTCAAGGGCGGGCGAGATCGGCGATGTTGCGTCGGCAGGCACGGTCTTCCACTTGGATCACGGGGCGTCGAGGTTGACGGTGCCGATTCCGCCGTCCGTCACCGCGGCGACGATCGGCAGGAGGGCGGGAGTGGGGCGGCGCAGCGTCAAAGGCCTCCGTGCAGACGAGAGTTCGGGGGGGGATGGCCAACCCCGACCAGCAAGAGACATATACCGCACTTTTATCACTCGGCACACCCCTGCCCCCGACAGCGCGGCGGCTGCGCCCGGACATGTGTCCCGGGGCGCGGCCGCGAGCCGGCCAGGGCAGGCGTCACGCGGTGAGCGTGACGTCGGTGGTGTCGATGACCCGGCGGATCGGGATCGGTTCTCCCTTTCCGCTTGGGGGCGGGCTTGGGCAGCTCCCGCACGGGCCGGAAGACGGTGCCCGTCCGGCCGGTGACGTCTCGCCAACGGGCCTCGAAGGATTTGCGCTGCTTGTCGACCACGCCGGCGGGGGCAGCGACGAGGAAGGCTTCGGCGGAGGGCAGGCCGTCGGTGGGCAGCAGGTAGTGGGCGCGGCGGATGTGGGAGTGCTCGCCGATGGTGAGCTTCACGTCAGCGTTCTTCGACCCGTGGCGGCGGACGAGCATCTCGGGCGGTGGATCGGTCGCCGACCCATACGGTGCGCAGGGAGCGCCAGGACTGGCCCTTCTTGGCCTTGCCGCGGCAGCCCTCGGGGCCGGAGCACCAGGGCGGGTGCTTGATGTACTCCTCGGTCTCGGGGTCGGTGTAGCCGCCCGGGGGTGGTTGCGTCGACAGCGGGCGGTGCGCTTCATGTGGCACCACCACTTCGGACGGGTGCACTTCTTGCCGTGGTGGGTTCGGCACTCCTTGGTCCGGCCGATGAAGGCCATGCGGCGGATTTCGCAGACGGCGTGCTCGGCCTGGTCCAGTGCGGTTTCGAAGGTGGTCAGGACGGCGTTGTTGCGGCCGTCCTCGGCGAGCCGCTGGTAGAGCGAGCCGGCCGGGCCGTACAGCGACATCTGCTCGTTGAGGGCCTGGGACACGAACTCCATGAGAAGTACCTCGGCGGCGACGTGCGGGTGTTCGCGCAGTCGCTCCTCGTGCCGGTCGCGGGAGGCACAGACCCCGCTGAAGGGGCACTGCGAGCAGTAGGACTTTTCGATCTTCTCGCCGAGCTGGTCGTAGACGTAGGCCTCGACGGCGGCCCGGTCTGCCTCGGCTGAATCCGCCGCTTTCCCCGCGCGCTCGGCATGCACGCTTGGCGGTACAGGGCGACAAGACCGTCCCCTGAGTCACTCCCGTAACGGATGAGCGATCCGCCCCAACCGGAAAAGGGAACAAAAGTTCCCCGTACTGGCGTGTTGCAGTTCCGGAATTCCCCGCCAAAGGGCATCCCACCGCCTGCACTTGTGCCATCATGAGGCCCTCCGGAGCGAGTGCTTCTGGCTGGCGTGCGTGCGGGTGGGGATCCGCTACGACGCTCAGGGGGATCAAGCGACGGCCCACAGAGATCTTCGGCCGTCGTATCGGGGGGGAGTGGGGTGACGGAATCTCATGTCGATCAGGCATGCCCTGTGTGCAGAACTCCCGGGGAAGTCGGTGAGTTCTGCGGGGTCTGCCAGTGGCGTTTGCGGGACGACCGGGTCCTCGGGGAACTGACCGAGGAGGACGTGGCACAGTCCCGCTCCGCACTGCAGACGGCCGGACACGCGTGGGACGTGCGAGCCGCGACCCTGTCGAGCCGGGCGCCGAACGGCCGGGCCGACGCGGACGGCGACCAACTCGCGGACGTGATCCGCGGCGGGCCCTGGAGACCGGAAGGAAAGGCGCCGGCCGGAGCGCCGGATCTTTCGTACGGGCGCGGTGACCCCGGTTCGCAGGACGGCGCGGAATTCCTCGACGACCTGTTCGCTCGGCGCATCATGGAATTACTCTTCATCGAATTCACGCCCGACGAAGTGAATGTGATCAAGGTAGCGGTGGGGGAAGGCGGACTTCCCCGGCAGGCTGACGCGGGAAGTATGCAATGGCCCTCTCTGGCACCCATGATCGATTCCCGTGACCGCATCCGCCGATTCCAACTCGCAGGCGGTATCGGAACACTGCCTCCCGTATCCCGTAGGCAATTCGACACGACCGTTCTGCATTGGCTCAAGGCCTACATCCCCCCTTCGTACGAGCAGTCCGTCGTACTGCTGACCCCCCGCACCGGATGGGTCCTGCTGGAGCGGGCCGCGGCCGCCGTGCGTACCGCCTACACCCTCCGAGCCGAACTCGGGCGGGGCAGCGCCGTCGACGCGGACGGCACAACCTCACAAGCCGTACGAGAGGTGCTGCGCACCGCGCCCCTGCTCGCCGACCACACACTGGTACTGGCCCGGGCCGACCGGTCCACCGGTGCCGTGCTGACGCACAGCCACGTGCTCTTCCCGGCGGGGCGCCGGCTCCGCCGTGGTGAGACGGCGGTCGCGGACGTCACCGTGCACGGCGGGGTCACAGGCGCCGAGCCCGTGCGCCTGCCGGTCTTCGCGGGCAGGCCCGCGGCCGACGGCACCGGAGCCGAGCCTCTGACCGTGCACGAGGTCACCGTCGCTGCGCTGTCCCAGGTCCGGTTACGGTTCGTCCTGCGCGGACCCGGCGAAGTCGAACTCGTCACCCCGCAGGAAGGAAGTGCGCACGCGCCGAGAAGACCGGCCGCCGTCGACGTGCCCGCCTTGCTCACCCGCCTGCCCCACCGGATCCTCCGCCCGCCGAGGCTCGAGGTCTTCCTCACGGTCGAACTCAGCGGCGCGGACCGGGACGAGACGCAGGAGCGGCTGGCGTTCGCCCGGGACCTCCTCACCACACTGTCCGGGCAGGACGCTTCAGGTGCCGCGATCCGCACCGGGGCGATCGGTCACTACGACCACGAAATCCACGAGAACGGCTACACCTCCCGGCGCACCCTCCTGCTGCCACCCGTCCCCGCCGGACCCGCCCCCGCCGCGCTCACCGCCCTGGCGGGCTGGCGGCCCGCCAGGCGCGAACAGGACATGGCCTCCTCACTGGAAGACGCGCTGCGGGCGGTACTTCTGCTCGTCGGCGCGGCCACGGGCAGCTCCGAGGACGTGCGGCGCGTCCTCCTGATCGTCGCTCGCCGCCCGCCCGGCCAGCCCCGACAGCACGGCATCATCCCGGCCTGCCCGCTCGGCGCCGACTGGCGAGCGGAACTCGGCCGCCTGCGCTCTGCCGGCGTCAAGGTGATGACCAGGGCCGATCCGCAGACCGGGCCACCACCGCAGGACCACCCGGGCATCGCGGCGCGACGCTACACCGACGCGGCCTGGGCCGAACTCTCCGCCGAGGGCACCTTCCGCCCCGGCCAGGACTCGGCGGCCGATGTCGCCCAGGCGCTCGTCCCGCCCTGGCGACTAGAGGGGCCACCCTGCCGTCTGGCCTTCGCCACTCCCCTGCTCTGAATTCCTTTCCCGCACGAGGAGAACGTCATGGCCCCAGAGTTCTTCAACCCCAATGAGGACAAGCCCGGCGGCGGCCCGAGCGGCACCGGCACCCCGGCTGGCGGTCCGGCCGGCCCACAGCCCGCCGAAGCCGCGCAGCCCGCCGAGCCGGAGCAGCCCGGCACCCGGTGGTCTCCCCGCGTAGTACCGCCGCAGGCCCCCGGACGCATGGACGCCGGCCCCGCGCCGGGCTATCCGTCCCAGCCCACCCTCTCGCCGCCGATGCCACCCGTGCAGGACGGCAACCTCGAACCTCTGCGGATCCCCACAGCCCCCCAGGAAGACGGCACCGCCGCGGACCGCGTACGCATCGGCCTGTGGGGCGCGCCGCGCTCCGGCAAAACCACGTACCTGGCCGCACTGCCCATCGCGGCGATGCAGTACCAGCGCCACGGGCAGGGCAACTGGCTGATCAGCGGCATGACCGCGGAGGCCAACACGTTCCTCAGCGACAGCGTGTCCAAGCTTGCGATCCAGCGCGAGTTCCCCGGCGGCACCGTGGCTGTCACGGGCATGAGCTGGTCGTTCCAGGGCCAGGAACCCGGCACCGGGATGATGCGCAGGCGCACCCGGGAACCGAGCTTCGTCCTGGAGATCCAGGACACGCCGGGCGAGGCGTTCCGGCCGAACAACCCCCTCCAGACCCAGGTGGTCGACCAACTGGCCCGCTCCCAGGGCCTGATCTACCTGTTCGACCCGCTCGGCGACGCCCAGGAACTGACCCAGAGCCTGACCTTCTTCTACTCGACGCTGAACGAACTGAACACCCGGATCAGGGACGCGGGCGGCCACTACCGGGGCAGGCTGCCGCACCACGTGTCGGTCTGTGTCGCCAAGTTCGACCACCCGGATGTCTTCCGGCCCGCTGTGGAAGCAGGCTGGGTCACCCAGGACACCGTCGGCTCCCAGCTGCCGCGCATACCCGAGCACCTCAGCGAGCGCTACTTCCAGTGGCTGTGCGACGAGTTCCGCGGCTCCACCGCGCGCCTGGTGCGCGACGGGCTCGCGAACTTCTTCCACCCCGACCGCATCACCTACTACGCGACGTCCGCCATCGGGTTCCGGCTGAACCCGCAGCACGTCTTCGACTACCGCAACTACGCCAACGAGGAGATCGTCGACGGAGTGCGCCGGATCTGCACCTCCCCCGAGCCGATCAACGTGCTGGAGCCGCTGACGGACCTGGAACGCAAGATCCGTACCGTCCGGGACGCCCGCAAGGGGTGGCGGCGGTGAACGAGGAGCTGGGCCAGGACCGGCTGGCCGCCCACTGGGCCGTGCTGGGCAAGCACCCGGGCCAGGTCATGGGATACGAGGTGCTGGACGGCAGCCTGCCCCCGGACCGGGCCGAGTCCTACCTGTGGGCTGCCGCCACCGGCACCCCCGAGAGCCGCGAACCGGCGGCGGCACTGCCCTGGCGTGTGTTCCTCGGCAGCGTGCGCACCGACCCCACCCCGGTCTGCGCGACCGTCGAGACGACCTGGGACGGAAGCCGGGACGGGACCGGCGCCCCCAGTTACACCTGGCGACTCTTCCTCCTCGACTGGTGCCAGGCAGGCGCTGCCCGGCTGACCTGGTCCGCGCTGGACCAGGCGCTGCCACACGACGGCCATCCGCCGACCAGCGGGAGGCCGGTGCTCCTCTCCCCGCCCCGGCCGCAGGCCGGGCAACTCGCCGCACAGGCGGAGGAGCTGGGCTTCGAATGGACAGCACGCGTCGCCGCCCTGCTCCTGGACAACCGGCGGGTCGCGATCGTCCCGCCCTCCGGGACGACACTCCCGGAGGTCACCGAACGGGTCCGTGTCCTCGACGCTGTCTGCGCTCTCCTGCCGTACGGCTGCCGCGCCTGGATGAGCGGTGCGACCTGGGCCGGGCAGTCCGACCACGCACTGCGGCTCGTCTTCACCGCCACCCCTACGACCGGGCAGGTGGAGGTCTGGCCGGGCACCGGCAGCCCGCCCGACCCGCAGGGCACCGCCGCCCGCACCTACATGAGCGAACTGCTCCGGCTGCGGGCGAAACCCCGGCCCACCGCCGAACTGGTCGAGCACCTGCTGGGCTGGACCGAGGTCATCCCGGTGCAGAACCCGGCCGAGGCACTGCGGGCGCTGCGCGATGCCGACCTGCTGGACTCCGTGATCGAGGCCGTCCGGCAAGGCCGCGGTGACCTGCACGACGTACAGCGGCTGTTGGAGCGGTACCCGGTGGAGTCCCTCGGCGAGGTGCGGCTCGCGGTGCTCCTGCCCTTCCTGGCCCGGTGCGCGCAAGGCCCGGAGGGCGGGCCCGCGCGTGCGCTGCTGCTGCTGCACTGGAGCCGGTCCCTCCCGCACCTGCTGGCCGAGGACGTCATCGCGGGCGGCGGGACAAGGGAGTCGTTCGAGCGTGCGCAGGGCCATCTGGGACTGATGCACGCCCTGGAGGCCGAACGGCCCGGTGCACTCGACGAACTGCTGACCGCTCTGGTGTCAGCCCCGCAGCACAGGCCCGAATGGACCGGATACCTCGTCTACTGGGCGGAGCAGACGTTCGGCCGGGCACCGGAGGCCGCCGACACCCTCCTGATCCGTTCCCGCGAGGCGGGGCTGGCCTGGCTCAGCAGCTGGCTGGAGGACAGGACACGCGACCTGGCGCCGCTCGTGCGGCTGGCGACGCGAGCAGTCGGCGGCGCCTCGGGCGGCGTCACCGGATGGCCGCGGTTCGCCGCGGCCCTCACCGGACGGGCGGGCTTCGCGCACGCGACGGCGGAGGACGCCGAAGAGTTCGTCGGAGCACACGACGACGCGTGGGAGACCGCCCTTGAACTGGCGACGGCCGAGGGACGGCCGGAGGTCGTCGATCTGATGTGGCCCCGCCTGCGCGAAGTCGCCCGAAGCCGGGAGGCGTCCGCGCGGCTGCTGCCCGCGCTCGACAGGCTCGCCCCGGCCGAGGGCGCGAGCCTGGCACCGGAGGTCGCGGCGGACGCCGACCTGCTGCGCGCTCTGCACGCACACGCGGCGGACGGCTCCAGGATCCCGTCCGGGATGCCCCGTGCCCGACGGCTGACCGACACCCGTGCCCAGGAGGCGTACGCCGCGGCCCTGAGCCGGCGTGTCGACACGGACCAGACCTCCACAGCGGTGGCGGTCGAAGCCCTGCTCGGTGACGAGCCGGATCCGCCCAGCTGGCGTGTGCTCCAACTGCTGATGGAGCAGCGGGTCTCCACCGAATCCCTCGTCCGGGACGGCCTGGCCCGACGGCTCACCGAGAAGCACGCCCGCTGGCTCCGCCTCGACCTGCCCGACCACCTGGTGCGGGACCTGAGCCGGCGCCACCACCTCAGCTGGCTCACATCGGTGTGGGAATTCGGCCGCGCGGTGCGTGAGAAGCAGCCGATGGACCGGTTGGCCCGGCTGATCGCCACCGCCGCTCCCGGCGGCAGGTTCAGCCCCCAACTGCTCTCCGCGATCGCGGACTTCATCCGGGCCAACGGCCCCTGGATCGCCTACTCCCTCGCGGCGCCGCTGCACCGGACGGCACCGAACCTCGACCTGGTCCTCTACAGCGCGCTGCGCCGGAGCGAGGGGACCCGGGCGGTCGCGGACCTGCTGGACCGGTTCCACGCGGAGGAGACCTACCAACACCAGCGGCTCCACGGTGCGCTCACCGGCACGCCGCCCACCACGGCACCGCTCACCGCCCTGCCACCGGCCGGTGCGCCGCCGGTGACCGCTCCCGCGCCGCCGCAGACAGCTTCGCCCCAGACCGCCGCACCCCTGCCGGCGGCGCCGCAAGGGACGGGCCACAAGGCGCGGTGGCCTGTGTTTCGCCGCCCCGACTGGTTCCAGGGCATGCGGCGATGACGACTCCCACGGCCATCGCCATCGACCCGGGCGGCCGCTTCACCCGCGTCGCCCACGTCGGCTCGGACGGCACACCGGCCCTGGCCGCGCTGCCCGGTGAGGTGCCGGGGGAAGGCCTGCCCGCTTCCGGAAACACGGCAGGCCACCCTGCTGCTGCCCTTCGGGCCGCGTACGCCGTGTACCGCGAGCACTACGGCACCCCCGAGCAGGTGGTACTCGTCGTCCCGCAGCACGATCGGGCCACTCACGCGCGCCGGGCGACCGACGTGCTGACCGCCCTCCACGGCACCGACCCCATGCCGCGGCTACGGACGCTGAGCCACCCGCACGCGGTCCTGGCCCTCCTGCGGCACGCGGGCACGGCGACCGCACACCGGTTCCTGGTGTGCGACCTGGGCGCTACCGCAGTGGAGGTATCGGTGTGCGCCCTCGCCCCCGGCTCGGTGGCGGTGACCGGCACGGCACGCCAAGCCCCTGGCGACGGCTTCGCCGCCGGTTTCGACGCGGCGCTGCTGACCGGCGCCGGGCTGCCGGACGACGAGGCCACCCGCCTGGCGCTCGCGCGGGCCAGAACCCGGGACGGCGCGGAGCAGCGACTCGATGTCGCGCTCGGTCACAGCGCCCGCCGTCCCGGGCGGTACGACGACACCGTGGTCCTCGAGGTGGCAGGTGGAGAGATCACCGTCGGGGTGCTCCGGCGGGCCCTCGACCGGCTCACCGCAGGGCTCGACGCCGTGCTCGACGAGACGGGGGACGACTCGGCGCCGCCGCTGATCGCGGTGGGCGGCGTGGCGCGGTCGGGTACGCTTCTGCGCCACCTGACGCAGCATCACCGAGCGCCGGTCGCGCTGCCCGGCGGTGTGGACCCCGCCTTGGCGGCCTCGTTCGGCGCCGCGCTGGTCGCCGCTGGGCGGGTCGACCCCGCCGACCGGTATCCGTACGCGGTCTACGTCGGCACCCACCGGACCCTGGGCGGCGAGATCGAAGCGGAGGATCTGCTGGTCAGCCCGGCGGAAGCGCTGGAACCGGGCGGGGCGACCGTCTTCGCCGAGACTGGCGGCCGGCGCGTCCGCGTACGGACCAGGCCGATCGGCTCGGGAGCCGCGCGACCCGTGCGGATACACGTACGCGACGCGCGGGGCGGCAACGCGACACAGATCGGAACTCTGACGGTCCCCGCGAGCGCCGAGGGAGCCCGTTACCACGTCGGCGTCCGAATCGCCGTCGACGGCACCGCCCGTCTCGTCCTGCACCCGGTGGGTTCCGGGACGCCCAGTGAACACCCGCTCGGCGCCCTGCCGACCCACATCGAGGGAGCTCGTTCGTGATGTCATCCGCCGGGGGGCCGTCGGCCGTGCCCCCGTCCAAGGAAACGGCCGGCCTTGCCCGGCGCCGCGCCGGGCGAGCCCGGCGCGGCGCCTTCGTGGCCGCGAGCCTCATGGCCCTCCTGCCCCTCGCCGCGCCCACGGCGTCCGCCGACACCGCTCCGTCCCGGGCCGAGATCTACGACGCCCTGGGACTGGACGAACAACCGGCCGACTACGTGGTCCTCGTGGACACCTCCGGCTCGATGGCGTACAAAGGCCGGTACAACACCGTCCGCTCCACCCTGCGCCAGTTCCTCGACGGCCTGTCGGCCAAGGACCACATCGCGCTGTTCACCTTCGACTCCAGCACGGAGCCGCGCTACGTCGGCTCGGGCGGTGACACCGACGCCATCATGTCCCGGCTGCCCGCGTCCCCCGACCCCGACGGCGAGACGGACGTCGGGTCGGCCTTGAACAGCGCGCTTGGCGAGCTCGAACGGGACGACGCCGCCGAGGTCGCCTCGGTGGTGCTGCTCACCGACGGCGAGCACAGTCCGCCCAAGGGATCGCGCTACCCGAAGTCGACCGGTGCGGCCTGGACCGACCTGCACGAGCGGGCGCAGGACATCGGCAAGGGCACCGAACTGGCCGGATACGCCCTGCCGTTGGGCGACGGCGCCACCGGTGCCGAGCTGCTGGGGGAGGTCGTCGACGACACGACGGTGCTGCGCCCCGACAGCATCGAGGACCTCGGCGGATACCTGAAGCGGGCCGGCGACGGTGCCCGGGCGCGCAAGGCGGGACTCCTGCTCGCGGGCGACGAGGGCAAGGGGATCACCGCGTCCTGGTCCGACGGCCCCCGCCGCGACATCACCGGCGGCTCGGTCACCGCGCGCCTCACATTGCGCTCGACGGCCCGTCACGTGCCGTTGAGCGTGAGTGGCCTGGACGTGTCGGTGCCGGGCGACGACCTGCGGATCTCCGGCCTGCCGTCCTCCGTGACCCTGGGCCCGGGGGAGTCCCGCACATTCCCCGTGAGGGTGCGCGGCACCCTCCCGGACGGCCCGCTGCCGTTCCGCCGGGACCGGGACGCCGACGCCCGCCTGAGCGTGGCCGGACGTGTCAGCTCCGACTGGGAGCGGCCGCTCGCCGCGGACGTGCGCCTGGACGTACCGCGCCGGGTCCAGGTCACCGGCGCACCGCTGCCGCTGCGGGCCACGGTGGGATCCGCTGCCCTCCTGCCCGCCCTCCTCACGGGAATGTTCGCCGTCCTGCTGGCCTGCTGGCTCCGGTGGCGGCGTACGAACCGGCCCCGGCTGAGCGGCGAGTTGCTGCTGACCCCGGTCTACGGCGGGCAACTGCCCGACCGGATCCAGCTCAACGGGCGCCGGGTGGACCTGCGCCCACACGCGATCGGCGGACGGGGCTCGGTGCGCGGACGGCGCCGGTCGACCGAGCAGGGACCGCGGGTCGATCTGCGGATCCGCTACTCACCGGACGGATCCGCCGGCCGGGAGAGCGACGCCACATGCGGGCCCGGCGGTCAGGTCGTGGTCAACGGAGTGTCGTTCACCTATCTGCCCGAGCGGCGCGCCGACGGCGTCACCTCCACGGGCGGGCGGCCGCGATGACCGCCACGGTACTCAACGTCGCCGCCACACACATCGGCACCGAGGCGCTGGGGCCGGGCGTACGGTCCGTCGTCTGGGTGCAGGGATGTCCCTTCCACTGCGCCGGCTGCATCGCCCCGGACTGGATCCCGGACCGTCCGGCACGGCACGTCGCGCCCGGCGCGCTGGCGGCGGAACTCCTGGCCGACCCCCGGGTCACCGGTCTCACCCTCTCCGGAGGGGAGCCGATGCAGCAGGCCGGCGGCCTGGCCGAGCTGGTCTGCCAGGCCCGGCTGATCAGGGACGTCTCCGTCATCTGCTTCAGCGGGCACCGTCTGGAGCACCTGCTGACCCGGCCTCCCTCACCCGGCGTACCGGACCTGCTCGCCGCCGTCGACGTGCTGATCGACGGTACCTACGTAGCCGCGCTGAACGACGGCCGGGGCCTGCGCGGCAGCTCCAACCAGCGGATCCACCACCTCACCGACCGCCTGGCGGTCCACGGGCACGAACTGGCTCAGGGGCCCCGCACCGCCGAGATCGCCGTGACCGGCCGGGAGGCCCTGCTCATCGGGGTACCACCCACCGGGCTGCTCACCGCGTTCGACAGCGCGGTCGACGCCGTCCGCGCCTCTACGCCACCCCGCACGTCACCCCGTACGTCCCGAGGAAGGAAGCACCACCATGAGCGGTAGGAAGCGCATTCAGGTCGACGAGTCGGAGTGGTACCGCATTCAGCGCAAGGCGCAGCAGCTCAAGGAGGTGCAGCGCAACATCCCCCGGCTGATCGAGGACGTACGGTCCCAGACACGCGCGGACATCGACCGCACCTTCGCTGGTGTCCAGCAGCGACAGCGCCGGCACGAGGAAGCCGTTCGCGCGCTCAGCGACCAGACCCGGCAATTGGAGGCCGACACCACGCGCCGGCTCCAGCAGCAGGCCGCGGACCTGCACCGCTCGCTGGACGAGACCGCCGGCCGGATCCGGGAGGAGACCCGCCGGGAACTGGCCCGGCAGCACGAGGAGACCACGCGGGCGCTGGCCGCCGAACGTGCCGAGCGCCGCGCAGAGATGACGAGGCTGTCCCAGGACATCGAAGTGATCAAGGCGGGCGAGGCGCGCGCCGAGGAGATGGTGCGGGCCTGGCTCGCGGACGCTCGCACGATGGCCGCACTGATCGCCGACACTCTGCCGCACGAGCGGTACGCGCCCGGCGCACTCAACCGGCTGACCGGACGGCTCGCCACCGTGGAGCACAACGTGGCGGAAGGCCGATTCGAGGCCGCCCTCGCTGTGGCACAGGAGACCTTCCACTCGCTGAGCGACCTGCGGGTGGACACCGAGCACCGGGAACTGGAGCGCTGCTCGGCCCAGTCGGAGGCGGTCGAAGCCCTGGTCCGTGTCGAGAGACTGATCGCGGGCAATGAGCAACGGCCGGTCATCGGGCCGGACGGTGAGGCACTGGCCGGGTACAGGCTGGACGTCGTCCACTGGTCGGAGGGCGAGTTCGACGAACTGCGCCAGGAGGCCGCCGACGCCCTGGCCCGGGCCCGCGACGACGTGACGGACACCGACGAGCTGCGCGGCCTGCGCGACCAGGAGGCCACCCGGCTCGAGCAGGCCCTGGGCGGCACGGTGGAGCGGGCGGGCATGCGTCACCTCGCCTCGCAGATCCGGGTCAACCTCGCCGACGCGGTGGCCCAGACCCTCAGCGATTACGCGTACTACGACCTCGTCGACGGCAAGTACGAGAACGCCGACGCCCGCGGCAGCTACTACGCCAAGCTCCGCAACGGCGCCAACGGCAACGAGATCGTGGTGGACGTCTCCCAGGCGGAACGGGATTCGGACCAGTGTGTGATCCGGGTGCTGTCCTACGACCACGATGTCACGGCCGAGGCCGAACTCATGGACCGTGCCCGGGCCATCCAGCAGGCGCTCGAGGCGGACGGCCACCGTGTGTCAGCGCCGGAGTGCGAGCCGGACACGCCCGGCGGCGGTCAGTTGCCCACCCCGCGGCCCGCTCCCCACCCCACCCCGCGCCCCGCTCCCCGTCCCGCCGAGCAGAGGCAGTCGAGGAAGGCGGCAGAATGACCGCGACGGCTGCGGAGACACCGTCCGTGCCGGGTCCCACGACGGAGCGGCTGGACCCGGCCGCTCTGCACAGCGGTGAGCCGTTCACCGTCCTCTACGGACCCGGCGTGGGGGACGTCTTCGTCGACAGCGCCTACCAGGTGTGCGTCCTGGAACAGGCCCTGTGGCGGCTGCTGCGGGCCGAGGGCTTCGAGCGGATCGTCTTCAGCTCCCTGGACCATCCGGTGTACTTCCGTGACCGCGCCTCCCGCGACCTGTCCCGGCGCGCCCCTGCCCGGGCAGCCGCGGCCTCCCGGGCGCCGGACCGGCGCACCATGCGTCATCCACAGCTCAGGGGCCCACTGGACGGGCTGCTGGTACGGGACTTCACGCCCCGCGCCGGCCCGGAGCCGCATCCCGCTCCACCGCCGCTCGGCGGCAGCGGTGGCGGGGCGGCGCCCCCTGCGCCGTCGACGGGGATATCCGACCCGTTCGGAGTCATGACCCTCACCGGCTATCTCCGCCAGTCGCGGCACCGCACCGCCGTGGTGTTCTCCCAGGCCGAGGAGATCCTGCACCACACCAGGGCCGCACGGCAGCTGGCGGGCGCCATGGAGCGGTGGGCGCACCACGGCGACGACCGCAACCTGTGGATTCTGGTCTTCCGCAAGGCGACCCTGGACGACGTGGCCGAGTTCCTGCGGGTGCGCGGGAGCTTCCCGTTCCTCGAGACCTTCGTGAATGACCAGCGGGCCGCGCCGGGACGTGGCGGCACCTTCCGGGTCGGCCACCCCGAGGCCGCCGAGCTGGAACGGCTGATCCACACGGTGCGGCTTCGGCAGGATCTGCGCATCGCCGACTGGGTGGAACTCGACCCGATCGTCAAGGCGATGGCGGCCCACCCCGGCAAGGCCCTCACCTGGCAGTCGCGGCTCGCCCGACTGGCCCGACAGGGCGGGACGCTGAGCCGGGACACGGTACGGCAGTGGCTCGGCACCGTGCCCGCCGACGGCCGCACCCCGTGGGAACGGCTGGAGTCCATGCCCGGAATGGGCATGCTCTTGGAACACTTCGAGCAGCTGCGGGCCGAGACCGAGGCCGCGGCGGAACTGCGCGCCCTTGGGCGGGCCACCGGCGCGGAGCCGCCCGCCCTGCACCTGGTGTTCACCGGAAACCCGGGTACGGGAAAGACCACGGTGGCGCGACTGGTCGGTGAAATGTACCAAGATCTCGGCCTGCTGAGCCGCGGTCACTTCGTCGAAGCGCAGATGAGTGACCTCGTCGCCGGATACGTCGGCCAGACCGCCCAGTTGACCAACGCGACGGTCGACCGTGCCCTGGACGGGGTGCTGTTCATCGACGAGGCGTACGGACTGAGCGACCAGCGGGACGGATTCGGCGACGAGGCGATCCAGACGTTGCTCAAGCGCATGGAGGACGACCGTGGCCGGCTGGTCGTGATCGTCGCCGGATACCCGGGGAAGATGAAGGAGTTCCTCGCGGCCAACCCCGGCCTCGCCGGCCGGTTTCCGCTGGACAACATCCTCGAGTTCCCCGACTACGCCCCCGGCACGCTCCAGGCCATCCTGGAACGCCGGCTGGCGGAGCGCGGTCTGCTGCTCGCCGAGGGGACGGCGGACCGGCTGCGGGAGATCGTCGCCGAGATGTACCGGACCAGGAACCCGGACTTCGCCAACGCCCGGGAGATGCGCACCCTCGCCGACGCCGTCGCCAAGCAATGGGCCCGTCGCGTCCGGCGCGACGTCGGGGAGCCGGTCACCGCCGAGGACATTCCCGATGCCTACCGCGCCTACCTGCCCCGCCCGGCACCCGACCCGGCGGCCCTGCTGGCCGAACTCGACGACTACGTCGGCCTCGGCCCGGTACGGGAGGTGCTGGAGAACCTGGCCAACAGACTGAGGATGCGCCAGGAGTTCCGCAAGCGGGGCCCTCTCCTCCCACCCCACATGCTGTTCACCGGGCCGCCCGGAACGGGCAAGACCACCGTGGCCCGGCTGATCGGGGCGCTCTTCCGCGACCTGGGTCTGCTGCGCAAGGGCCACGTCATCGAGGCGACCAAGGCCGACCTGGTCGCGAGCTACGTGGGCCAGACCGCTCCGCTGGTGTGCAAGGCCGTGCAGGACGCGCTGGACGGTGTGCTGTTCATCGACGAGGCCTACAGCCTGGTCCGGGACACCAAAGGGCACGGCGGGTTCGGCGCCGAGGCCATCGACACCTTGATTCGGGAGATGGAGCACTGGCGGGGGCGCCTGGTGGTGATCGCCGCCGGCTACCCGCGGGACATGGACGAACTGCTGGCCTTCAACCCGGGCATGCCCTCACGCTTCACCGAGCGGGTGCCCTTCCCGGAGTACTCCATGGCGGACCTGGTCGAGATCCTGAGCAGGATGGCCGCCGCCGAGGGCTACACCCTGGCCGAGGGGGTCCCGGAGCGGGCCGCGCGCTGGCTGCGAGCCGCCCGCCTCGCCGATCCCGCCGCCTTCGGCAACGCCCGCACGGTGCGCGGACTGCTCGGCAGCATGGAGGGCCGGATGGCCGCCCGCTACGCCCGGGGAGAAGCCACCGGCCCCGAGCTCCGGGCCGACGACGTCCCTCCCCCGCCACCCGTCCACCGGCACGAAGGGTTGTGAACCGTGCCGGGCCGGCTGTCGGACGGTTGGGCGTTCCAGCGGTGTCGAGCAGCCGGGGCGGCCTGCACGGCCGGGGCGCGGTGGGGGACCGGTCAGCCGGTGGTGCGCAGAATGACGTCGCGGCCTTGTGTGTCCTGCTCCTCACGCTCTCGCAGTACGTCGGCGAGGGCCTCGTCGGCCTCGCGGAGACGCCGCTCGATGGTGTCCGCGACGGCCTCCACCTGCTCCGGCGTCATACGCTCCTGCGGTGCGGAGGCGGTCGTGCCGCCCGGACCGGTGGCCTCCCGCAGTGCCCGGGCGAGCACCCGGTCGGCCCGGGCGTGCCGGTTCAGGGAGGCCAGCCGGGCGCCCTGGGCGGCGTGGACGTTCTCCAAACGGTCCTGGTACGAGGCCAGTTCTTCACTGCTCGCCTGGCACTCGCGTTCCGCCGCGGCCAGCGCGCTCTGTGCCGTCGCCGCCCGTTCCAGCACCTGCCGGGTCTGCGGGGCCAGCACCGAGAGCTGGTCCTCGGTGAGCCGTACCAGCGCGCCACTGCTCGTGCGCAGCGCCTCGTCGACACCGGCGTCCCGCCCCCGCAGCTCCGCCAGCCGTGCGCCGATGATCTGCTGCTGCTCGCGCAGCGCGTCCAGCGCCACGACGAGCCGTTCCAGCCGGCGCAGCTCGTCCACCTGCCGACGCAGCGCCTCGTGCTCGGCGAGCCGGCGGCGCAGCGTGTCCTCCGAGGCCGCGAGCTTCTCCAGAGTCTCGCGCTCGCCGCGGACCCGGTCGGCCGTCTGCACGAGCTCACGCGTCAACTCGTCCGTGCCGCGCGCCACCCGGTCCCCCGGCCGGGCGGCGGCCAGCAGCCCCGGCAGCGCCTCGGCAAGGTCCCGGCCGCTTTCCAAGGCCTCGTCCAGCGCGTACAGAGCGGCGAGGGCGTGGCTTCCCCCGGCCCCGCCGTCAAGCCCGCGTATCACGGCCGTGGCCCACCGCAGGGCGTGCCCGAGTACGCGCAGGGCGACCTCCTGGTCGGTCGTGCCGGTGGCGGCCAGAGCGTCCGCGATGCCCTGCCTGCTGTCGTCCACGATGCCCCCCAACGGATCCCCTGCGGACCCTTGTCGTTCCTGGTAAGGCCTCCGCCGCTGCGCGACACGGCCTGCTCCGGACCCAGCGGCCGACTGACCCTGACGTATCACCGCAAACCCGCACGCAGCCGGAGTTCCCCCACTATCCTGCACGGACAGCGTCCGGTGGAGTTGATTCGGGGGATTCATGGCCGAGTTGGTGCGATTCGATGGTCCTGACGGGGCGTCGCTGATGGTGGAGGTGGAGGACGACGACGCGGGACTCGAGCTCATCTCCCGCGATCCGAACGGCGTCGTGCGGGCCGGCCGCCGGTTGGAGGAGGCTCTGGCCTCGGTCCGGCCCGCCCTCCGGTCGGTCGTCGACTCCGTTGCAGCCCTCGCTCCGGACGCGTACGAGGTCGAGTTCGGGATGAAGCTCAACGCCGAGTCCGGCGTCGTCGTCGCCCGGACGGCCCTCGAGGGCCACTTCAGCGTCAGGCTCCAGTGGAGCGGACCCGCTCGAACCCCCGGTGAGTGAAGCGGTGTCCGCCGTGCGGGAGCGGCCCCCCTGGCTGGTGAGCGTCCGGCGTTCCCGGGACGACAACCCGGTCGGCGCCGGTCTGCTGGTCACCCCCCACCACGTGCTGACCTGTGCGCACGTCGTACGGCCGGGCAGCGTGCTCGGTGTGCCCGACGATCCGGTGTACGTCGAGTTCCAGTACGCCCAGGAGCACGGCGCGATCCCGGCCACCGTCGTGCCCGACGGCTGGCACCCGGCCACTGGGTCCGACTCCGGGGACATAGCGGTGCTGGAACTCGGTGCCCCGGCACCGGCCGAAGCCGAGCCCGCACCGCTGCGCACCACCGACCCCGGCACCTGGGACCACCGTTTCCGCGCGTACGGCTACCCCAAGGAGCATCCCCGCCAAGGTGTCCCCGTCCGGGGCGAGATCATCGGCCATGCCGGCGGCGAGTGGCTGCAGGTGGAGGCGAGCCCGCACACCGGATGGGCACTGGAACAAGGCTTCTCCGGATCCCCGGTGTGGGACATGAACAGCCAGGGCGTGGTGGGGATGCTCGTCGCCCGTGACTCCGTGTCCAAGGTCGACCGGCGCACGGCCTACGCCATCAAGGTCGAGACGCTGGTCCGGTACTGGCCCCCGCTCGCCGCGCAGGTACGCGACGCGACGACGGGGGAACTGCGCAACCGGCTGGAGAGCCTGCTGTGGATCCCGCTGGCCGGGGACGGGCGGATCCCCCGGATCGACGAGGTGGACCCGTACGACATCGGTGTCTCGCGATCCAAGTACAGCAACCGTCCGGGCGAGGCACCCTACGTGCCGCGGCATCCGCAGGACGGGCAGCTGGACGCCGCCCTCGCCGAGTCCCGGTTCGTCGTCCTGGCCGGCCGCTCCAAGGCCGGCAAGTCCCGCACCCTGTACGAGGCGTTGCTGCGGACGTCTCCGGGGGCCCGGCTGATCGTGCCGCGTCCCGACGGCCCGGAGCAGCGGGCACTGGACGACCTCAGCCGGCTGACGCTGCCGACCGGGCAGGACTCGAGCGTGCTCTGGCTGGACGACCTGCACCGCTACCTGCGGCCCGGCGGTCTGGACCTGCAGATCCTAGACCGGCTGACGCGCCGGCACCCCGCCGTCACCGTCGTCGCCACCATCCCGGCCAAGCAACGGGCCGCGCTGACGGCCATGGAGAACGACGTCGGCCGTGTGTCCCGGACCGTTCTCGGCAAGGCGCGCACCGTCGAACTGCCGTCGCGGCTGGGGGCGGCGGACACCGCGGTCGCCCGGGACCTGTATCCGGGCGAGGACTTCGCGGCCCGCGGCATCGGGGAACTCATGGTGGCCGCCCCCGCCCTGGAACAGCGCTTCGCCGACGGAGCCGAGAGCTGCCCCGCCGGCTGGGCCCTGGTGAAGGCGGCCACGGACTGGCAGCGGATGGGCATGACCGAGCCCGTCCCCGAGACCGTGCTGCGCGAGCTCTTCGGCGCCTACCTCGGTGCACACCAACCGCAGTTCGACGCCGACGACGAGCTGTACCTGACCGGGCTGACCTGGGCCCGCGAACCGGTCGCCGGCGGCATCGCCCTGCTGCACCGCGTCCCCGGCCCGGACGGCGGGCCCGCGTACGTCGGGTCGCCCTACCTGTCCGAGTACCTGGACACCCGCTCCGACGACCCGTCCGCCGCCGTGCCCCTCCTCGCCTGGGAGCACCTCGCCGAACGCCGGCCCGCCGCGGACCTGCTGCACAGCGCGTACGTGGCCCTGATGCGCGAGGAGCCGGAGGTTGCCGAGCGGATGTTCCAGCAGGTCGTGCAGACCAGTGGAGACCGGGACAGCGCGGCCTGGGCTTCGCTGATACTCGGTGAGATACACCTCTACCAGGGCGACTTCGCGCGCTCGGCGGCCCTGTTCGACACAGCGGCCTCCTCGGGAGTGGAGGACGTGGTCCCGCTGGCCCAGGTCGACCTGGCCGGGGTGCTCATGGTCACCGGTGACCGCACGGGGGCGCGAGCCCTGCTGGAGACCGCCGTGGCCTCCCGGGACCCGCAGGTCTCGCAGATGGCCCAGGTCGGGTTCGCCCGGCTGCTGGCGGAACAGGGCGAGGCGGAACGGGCCGAGGAACTGCTGGAAGCGGTACTGGCGGCGGGGGACACCGAGGTGACGACGCTGGCCCAGACCCAGTGGCTTCGCGTGGTGACCGGTGAGGCGCGCAACGTACGAGCGGCCGGACGGACGGGCCGTGAGCGGGTCAAGCCCGGCGCCGGAGCGGGTGCGGCCCGCGCCGACTCCGCGGAGCTCGGGGAGCAGCCGTGGGCCCTGTCCCGGGCCCTTGGAGAGTCGATCGCCGGCCAGATCACCGCTCTGGCCTCGGTGAACCTCGGCGGAATCTACGCCCACCAGGGCAAGCTCGACCGAGCCGAGGAACTGCTGAAATCGGCGGCCGACAGCGGCGGATACCATGCCGCCCCGCAGGCCCAGTCGGGACTCGGCGAGCTGTACATCCTGCAGGGCAGGTACGCGGAGGCCGAGGAGATGCTGGAGGCCGTACTGCGCTCCGGGCATCCGCTGCTCGTCCCGGTCGCCCAGGTCGCCCTCGGCATCGCACTGCTCCAGCAAGGCGACGACGCACGGGCGTTGCCCCTGCTGCGCGAGGTGGCCGAGCTGGGACACCCCGACCAAGGACCGCGGGCGGCCTGTGTCCTCGGCGAGTGGTACACCGCCCAGGAGGACGCCGGAGCCGCCCGGGAATGGCTGGGCCGCGCGGTCGGTTCCGGCCACCCGGACTGGGCCCACACCGCCCGTGTCGACCTGGCGTTCGTACTGGCCACCCAGCAGGACGACCTGGACGGGGCGCGGGAGTTGCTGGCGGAGGTGACCGGGTCCCGGCACCCGGAGCAGGCGCCGCGCGCGGCGGACATCCTGGGCGAACTCCTGGCGGCCGAAGGCCACGCGCAGGAGGCCGAGGAGGCCTACCGCGTCGCGATCGGCTTCGGGCACCGGGACTGGACGCAGCTGGCCCGCATCAACCTGGCCGCCCTGCTCGCGGCCCAGGCGCCGGACACGACCCGGGCACGGGAACTGCTGACGGAGGTGATGCACTCCGGGCACCCGGAGCAGGCGCCGCGCGCCGGGGACATCCTCGGTGACATCCTGGCGGCTGAGGGCCGGGTCAGGGAGGCCGAGGAGGCCTACCGCGCCGCGATCGACTCCGGTCACGGCGAGTGGTCGCTGATCGCCCGGCTCGACCTCGCCGTCATGCTCGCCGACAACGAGGACTTCTCCCGGGCGGAGAGCCTGCTGCGTGTGGTCGCCGAGTCGGACAACGCCACCGCCGTGGCTTGGGCGACCACCCTGCTCGGCATGGTTCACGTGCACGGCGGCCGACGCGCCGAGGGCCTGCGTCACCTGCGGCAGGCGGGCGAGACGGGCGAGGTGCCCGTGGCTCAGATGGCCCGGTTCCAGCTGGCGAAGTTCCTGCTCGACGACGGAGAGAACGATGACGCCCGGGAACTGCTGCGGTCCGTGGTCGAGGACCAGCCTTCGGACGTCACCGAGGTCGCCCGCGCCTACCTCTGCGTGCTCCTGCTGCGTGAAGGATCCACCGCGGCCGCCGAGGAACTCCTGCTCGGCGTGGAACGCTCGGGCGACGCGGAGGCGATCGCCGTGGCCTACCTCGGCATGGGCGAGTACCTGCTGGACGTCGGCGAGGTACAGGCCGCCGGAGAACTCCTCGAGGGCGCGCTCAGCGTGGCGGATCCGGAGACCGCGCCCCGGGCTGGCGCCCTGCTCGGCGTCGTACGGCGTTCCGACAACGAACTGGAAGAGGCCCGGCGTCTGTTGTCCGACGCGCTGGACACCGGGGACCCGGACGTCGAACCGCTGGCGAGACGGTATCTGGGCAGCACTCTGTTCCGTATGCGCCTGCTGCGAGAGGCGGAGGAGGTCCTGCTGCCGCTGGCCCGTTCCGATGACGGCGAGCACCGCCTGCAGGCACTCCGATTGCTGGGGCAGGTGCTGGTCGCGGACGGCAGGCCGGAGGAGGCCTGTCCGTGGTTCGAGGAGGCCATCGCGTGCGGCGATCCGGAGACGGAGTCCGCCTCCCGTTACGACTTCGCCGAGTTGCTGCTCAGCATGGGGCAGCGGGAGCGCGCCCGGGAGGTGTGGGCTCCGGAGGTGTCCGAGGAGGACGAACCGGCGCAGGCCCGGCCCGGCCTCCGCCCCCTGGAGGAGTCCGTCGCCACGACCGAGGCGGCGAAGCCGCCCGGGCCCGCTCAGCATCCGCTGCCTGCGGCCGTGCTGTCGCTGCTGGGCGACGTGGCGTCCGCGGAGGGAGACGAGGACGAGGCCCGGTACTGGTATGGGCTCGCTCAGCCCCGCACCGGGTCCTCCTCATGAACCGCCGGGCAGTGAGTTGCTGAACGCGCTCACCCCGGGGATGCCCCGTTCCAGGGACCGCACCTTGAACAGGTCCTCGTAGATCCGGTGCAGAGCCCCGGCCTGTTCGCCGGCCGGAAGCAGGGCCGCCTGGTCCACCCGGTCGAGCAGGACGGCGTAGCGCGAGCGCATGTTCAGGTGCCACCGCCAGCGTGCGCCGAAGTCTAGGGCGCGGGCCACCGCGATGAGGAACGTGGCCACGCCCGCCGCCACACGGGCCCAGGTGGAGTAGTCCACCGGCAGCACGGTCGCCACCGTCGTGGCGGCCATGGCCGCCATCGTGCTGCCGTTGTGCAGCAGCGAGTCGCGTTTACCGCCGTGTGGTCGCATCGCCAGCTTAATACTGGCCGTCAGACGGGCCCTCTGCTCGGAGAGGTCCTGCGCGGCGGGCTCGGATGCGTCGGGCGCAGATGCGTCGGGCAAAGGGGTCAGCCTCCATCCAGCCGGTTGAGGAACGCACGCGTGGCCAGGGTGACGGTGTGCGTGGCGCCCAGCACCCGCGTCTGGTCGTTCGCGACCTGCCGCAGCAGGGCGAGGGCCTCGGACCGCCGGTGTGCGCGCAGCAGGTGCACGGCGTAGTTGCTGCGGACCGTGAGGACGTCGGGGTGCTCGTCGCCGTAGACCCGCTCCATCGCGGACACGAGCTCCGCCGACTGGGCGAGAGCCTCCTCGTGGCGCCCGCACTCCGCCGTGAGCTCGACCAGGTTGGCCCGGGCCGTGAGGACGTGCCGGTCGTGTGCCGGAAGGCGCGCCGCCATCTCGGGCACGAGTTCGGCGAGGGCGCTGCGTGCCTCCTCCTGCCTGCCTTCCTGCTTCAGGCGGTAGGTGATGTTCAGCCGCAGCAGGAGCACGCGCGCGTCACCGGCCCCCAGCACCCTGGTGGCGGTGGGCAGCATCTCCTCCAGGTAGGTCCGGCCGAGGGCCGGATCCCGCGTGCCGATCAGCCAGGCGACGGTCTGCTGGGCTCCGAGCGTGTCGGCGTGCGCGGGCCCGTGGACCTGCTGCACGTCGGACACGAGCGCGTGAGCCTGCTCGAGGCGCTCGTCGAGGTCGCCCCCGTCGTCCCACCGGATGAGGTCGTGGCGCACAGCGAGCGTCGCGGTGTGACGTGGTCCGAGCGCTGTTCGGCAGTCGTCGGCCAGTCGGCGTGCGAGGGCAAGCGCCTCGGCCCGCCGTCCCGTCGCCTCGGTGCAGCCGCTCAGCTGGTGACGGGCTGTCAGGGACTCCGCGCTCCGCTCACCGAAAGCGTCGGTGAGGCGCGGCAGCCACGCACTCCAACGGGCCAGGTTGTCGGCGGGGCGGGCCGCGGTGCGGCACTGCAGCCCGTGCAGTACGGCCTTTTGCCGGCCGGCCCGCCACAGATGCTCGGGCTCCGCCGCCAGGGCGTAGTCGAACGGCTGGGTCCCGTGACCCTGTGTCTGGTGCGGCACACGGGCGTGCAGCACATCGGCCAGCGCGCCGTGCCCGTCGGTCACGCGGACCCGGCGGGACGGGGGCAGCGGTTCCTCGGTGCCGTCCGGCTCCGGTGGGCCCATGAGGTCCTCGAACAGGTCCAGGTCGTCACCCGAGGTGAGGTGTTCGACGAGCAGGGCGTGGAAGAAGCCCACGAGTTCCTCGTCCGTGCCCGCTGCGGAGCGCACGAGCAGTCCCTGGAGCCGCACCAGGACGTCTCGCACCAAGTGGGCGGGCTCCGGTCCCGCCAGCAAGTGGACGGCCTCCATGAGGAGGGACATCGGCAGCACGGGCCCCGGACCCGCGGCCGCCAGTACGGTCAGCACCGCGTCGAGGAGCGGGTCGCCCCGGTCCGGACGGGTCCTCGCCGCATCGAGGGATCGGTCGAACGCCGCGCCGAGGGAGCTCGGCAGGTCGTCCGCCGTTTCCAGAGCGCCGGCGACGTCCGCGTAGGTGCGTGCGGCCAGCCAGTTGCCGTCGGCGCGGTCCAGGATGGTCGCGTGCAGGTGCGGGGGCACCCCGCGCTCGGTGAGGTAGGAGGCCAGCTCGGCGCGGGTGGCGGTGCCGAGGGCGAACTCCCGGGCACCGTGCGGCAGTCGCGTCCCGGTCCGTGCGGTGACCAGGAGGGACACATGCTCCAGCCGCGGATTCGACGCCAGGTCGTCCAAACCCGCCAGCACCGGATCGTGCGCGGTGGCGCTCAACTGGTCGAGCCCGTCGACGACCACGCGTGCCGGTTGCCCGAGGAGGGCGAGGGGGCCGAGGACCTGGGCGTGCAGCGCGTCGAGGCCGGCCAGCACCGCGTCGGGCGTGGTCTGCCGGAACGTGCTGACAGCCGCCGGGAAGCCTGGCAGTCGGCGCAGGTCACGGGCCAGTTCCTCGGCGAGGGTCTCGGGCGTCGTCGCAGCGGTCACGACGGCCACCGCGTCGTGCTGCGCGGCCTGCGAGGCGACGAACGCCGACTTGCCCTGGCCGGCGGGCGCGGTGACCGCCACGGCGCGATGGCCGTCGAGTTGCCCGGCCAGCGTGTCGGCCCCGGCGGTCGGCCGGTACCAGGTGAGCAGGTCGGCCAGCCGCTCGATACCGCGGCGGGCCCGTGAGGCGTTCAGGGTCAGCCACAACGAGGGGTCGTTGTAGGAGACTTCGGTTCCGCGGTCGTAGACCCGATGGGACGGGTGCTGGGCGCGTAGCTGCCCGCACAGCAGGGGCAGCGCCGAGTGCGCGGTGAGGAAGGCCCGGGGCGTTCCGGTCCCGCTGCGCATGAGCCGGGCGAGGGCCGCGGTGAAGGCGCAGGCGAAGGCGGCGCCGGAACCGGTGGAGACGAGCACCTCGAATCGCTTCCCCGTGCTTCGGGCGATGTCCTTGAAGACGTCCCCAAGCACGGTCAGGACGTGCCCGGACTCACAGGCGTCGAGTACCAGGACGAGCCCGTCGAGGTGCGGATGTTCCAGGAGCAGGTCGGTGAACGACTTCCCGAGCGCGTACGCCGACTCCGGCTTGCCGACCGACGACTTCCGGGTCATCAGGTGGAAGTCCGAAGCGGTCGCGAATCCGTGCCCGGTGAAGGCGACGAACAGCGTCGCGCCGTCCGCCGAGGCCCGGGCGACGGCGGTGCGCAGGCCCTCCTCCAAGGCGGAGGCGTCGGGATCGAGCAGGAGCGAGGTGCCGTCGGGAAGAGCCGGCCGGCAACCGCCCAGGGCCGGGTCCCGGAACACCGCGTCGAGATCGGTGACCGCCCGGCCCAGACGCGAGAGGTGCTCCTGTGTGTCGCACTGCGACCCCACCAGCAGACACCGCCGTTCCCCCATGGGAGGAAGCCTGCCATGTGAGGATGGGGTGTGTCAGCGGGTTGGCGACGCAGGCGCGATCACCAAGGGGGGAAGGGCACATGGCCGAGATCGTCCTCGTACATGGGATCGACCATGAACAGAGTGTCGCCGGGACACTGGAGTCCGAGTGGCTGTCCGCCCTGGCGCACGGACTCACCAAGATCAGCCGGGAGGACCTCGCGACGAGCGTGTGGCACCGTGGCCTGCCGGGTGCCGTCGATGTCCGGATGGCCTTCTACGGGGACGTCTTCCTCTCCCCGGAGGGGGAGGGGCTGACCGCGGAGGAACAACAGGAGATCGAGCGGCGCCTCATCCTCCGGGACGAAGCGACCTCGCGGTACGTCCTCGAGAACGCCGCCACCAGGTCGACGGATCCCGGACAGCGTGCCATCGCCGCGCGGGAACTGGACAGGCTACGCGGGACCCCGCCGGAGCCCATGGGAGTCAGGTCCGCGACCCGCGCCGTGACCCACGCACTGCTGCGCCTGCCGTACTTCGGCGACGCGGCCCTAGCGGCGCTCGGCGCCGCCAAGCCGCCGGTCCGCCAGATCTCCCGGTACTTCGGTGAGGCGCGGATCAGACGCGACGTGCTGGACCGGGTGCACAAGTACCTGGACGCGGGCACCAAGGTGGTGATCGGGCACTCCCTCGGCTGCGTCGTCGCCTACGAGGCGCTCTGGGAGCGAGCGGACGCCGGCCACAGGAAGGGGCCCGAACTCCTCCTCACCCTCGGCTCTCCGCTCGGCATCCACCCCGTCCGCCGTCAGCTGGCGCGCCGGCCCTACGGGCCCCCGACGGGACTGCGCCGCTGGGCTAACTTCGCGGATCCGGACGACATCGTCGCCGCGCACCATGACCACACGAAGCTTTTCCCCGATCCGCACCACCACGACCCGGACCGCCGGACCGAGATGACTGCCAAGCCGGTCACCGTGGACAACGGAAGCTCCCCGCACACCGGAACCCACTACCTCGTCAAGAAGGGATGCGCTCTACGGATCGCCGAGGCCCTCGACGCCCGGCGCTGACACATCACGGCCGCGGCGAGCCGCACTCCGGGAAGTCCGGCAGCCGGTTGTCCGGCGAGTCGATGCAGAGGGTGGAGATGTACCCGCCGTACTGAGGCAGGAAGGCCCACCACTCGCCGCTGCAAGTCGGCACGGCGACCACCTGGCCACGGGTCCGGCCCCGACCAACACCTCGACACCGGCCGGGAGTTGCGTGATCAGGGCGTCTCCCGTGGACGGGCCCTCGCGGACGTGCACGAACTCGCCCCGGGTGCCGTGCCACGTCCCCGCGGGCAGCACCGCGCCCGGCACGCTCAGCGACCGCGTGAGCCGGCCGAGGTCGGTGTACGCCTTGCCGTACGACGTCCCCACCGGATGCAGCGTCAGCACGGCCATGATCGCGCGGTCGTCCGCGCCCACCGTGCCGGCGGTGTGCAGCGCGGGCGCGTGAGATCCACGTCCGCGACGGCACCGGCACGGGGGCGGCGGCCGGTCCCCGCCGCGGCCTGTGCGCCCGCCTCGAACGCCCCCGACCAGACCTGTTCACCGCCCAGGGCCGCTCGAACGCCCCGGCGATGTCGAAGTGCTGGTCGAAGTGGTCCGAGGCGCGGCGTGTCGAGCGGCGCAGGCTGTCCATGACGAAGTCCCGCACGGGTTCGGGCGCCTTCTCCAGGACGTGGCGGTAGATCGTCACGGTGTCCCGGGCCACAGGCGCGGTGTAGCCCCACTACCGTTCGTGACCGGCGGGCGGTGGCGCGGTGTCGCGCAGGTCCAGCCGAGCCGACATCCGGTCGATGATCGCCGAGCCGCCGCACGTCGCCCAGTAGTGGCTGGCTGCCGCGTCGTCACTGCTGCGCAGCATTGGATCCAGCCGGGCCAGGTCGGCCTCGGGGATGGTGTAGCCGGGGCCCCGGTCCCACAGGAAGTCCAGGGCCAGCAGCAATTTGACGACAGAGGCGGACCGGAACCGGGCGCTCGCGTCGATCTGCTCGGTGAACGTGCCCGTCCGGCGGTCGAAGACGGCTGCTCCGGCGGTGACGCCGTCCGGTACTCCGGCGGTCCGGGCGGCCGCCCCCGGCTGCGCCCCTGGAAGGCGTTTTGTCATGCATGGATCAGGATTTGGTACTCACCTCGAGTGTTGGCTGGTGGAGGCCGCGGTCGTTGGACACGGCACGTGTGCATGAACATCCGAGCCCCCACGGATACGCAAGCGAGCCCGGACCAACTGGGCCGGGCTCGCGGCCTGTTCGGGGCGGGCTGCTACAGGTCGAACTCGAGGTGTTCGACGTCGGTGAACCGGACCTCTTCCAGGCTGCCGACGCGGCGGCCGCCGTCCTGGAAGTAGGCCTCCTTGAGGGCTTCGGCCGCGATCTCCTAGAGTTCGGTGTCGCTTCGCGATCGACCGGCGATACGCGGCCAGGAGGCGGGGTGCACGACCGGCGTGCGCAGACTCCCCAGCCAGCCCAGCAGCCGCAGCAACTGCAGGTGGCTGTGAGGGGTCAGGGCATGGGCTTCGTCGACGACCACCGTCTTGCCCGACAGGGCCAGCAACCGCTGCACGCTGAACTGCACGGGCAGCACCGCCATCCGCGCCTGATCGACGGTCGCCGCACTGAACTGGGCCAGCAGCGCAGCGTCCTGGCTGCGCATGAAGCCCTCCGGCGCGGTCACGCGCTCCCCCGCCTCGGTAGGCTCCCGCGCACCGTCGTCCGGTCCGACCGCACCTGGTTCGGCCAGTGCCGAAATGTCGGCCCGGTGGGTGCCGTCAGGCATCAGTGCCGTCAGAGCACCGGCAGGATGAGCCTGCCCACCGGCCGCCTCGGTCGTGAGCCGCGCATCGGTGTATGCAGCATTCAGCCCGCTGCGGCTGTGGACCAGCGTGACCGGAGCCCGCTCGGGCCGGTGGGCGCGCACATACGCTTCCAGCATCTCCCACGCCGCGTCGGTGATCGCCGTGGTCGGCATCAGCCAGGCCACACCGGCCGTGCCACACCCGCCATTCCAGATCCGGCCGACCTCCAGGGCGGCGACGCTCTTACCCGATCCCGTACCGTCGGCGATCACCGTGATGCCGACGCCGTACTCCCCCACCAGGCCAGGAATCTGAGCCATCAGTGAGGCCTGCAGATCATTGGGGCCCTTCAAGTGCGGGTGCGCGGAGGTGAACGGCACCGGCTCCAGATCGACACGCTCCAACTCCGCATCCTCAACCGCCTCAACCGCCCGAGCGCGGGCACCCGCGAAGTGCTCGGCCGCACCGAACGCCGGCATGTGCGCTGCATCCACCCAATGCCCGCGCTGCCCACTGGACAGGCTGCCCCGGGGAGCGCCTGCGACTCCCCCCGAGCGGGGGCGCTGCGCTTAGGGTCGAGTGCCGTCGATGTGCTCGAGCAGCGTTCGGGCTTCGACGGTGCGGCGGTGGTCCGGGCCGAAGGAGGCCAGGCAGGCATCATGAGCGGCTGCAGCCTGGCGACGGGCATCGAAGCACGTCGCAACCCCAACAGGGCCATAGCAGAAACCAGTTCGACGGCGCCCGTTTCCGGATGGCGCTGGCCCACGGGCAGAGCGCGGTACAGCTTGTCGGCCCGGTGCACTCGGTGAGGGCCTTCTCGTAGCGGGCTTGGCCGTTGAGGCTGCGAGCCAGGCCGAGTCGCAGGACGAGGGACACCCGCCACTAGCCAGGCTGGCCCACGCCGTCCCCGGCATCCAGATGCCGCTTTAGGGCCGCTTCCGGCTCCTGGTCGACCGGCGGTGGCAGACGATCCTTCCCCAGCGCCCAGCCGAGCACCGTCTCCGCGACTGTGTGCAGCCTGGTGTTGGTGTGCTGGGAGACCTCCCGCAGCACCTCGAACCCGGCCGCTGGCTCAAGCCGGTGCACCGCCACGAGCACGCCGATGGCCTGATCGACCGTCGCATGCGAATCGACCGCCCGGCGCAGCTGCGCGTTCTCCCGTTCCAGCCGGCTCACTGCGTCATCATGACCGTCCACGGGCAAGAGGCGCTGCGCACGGGAAGTCGTCCTCACCGGCTCTCCATCAAGAGGTCTGGTCTACTTCCCAGTACGCCTGCCCGTTCCCGGAGCCGCAAGACATCCCGCATGCCAGGCGAAGATCACACACGAGGGGCGGGGTCATTTGGGCGCACAGCAGGCGAGGCGCGACACCGTGACCGCAGCCCGGTGAAGACTTCGAGAAGCGCACGACGCTGAGCGGAGACCGGTGAGCTCGCCGGTCGGTAGAGAGCGCTTCCCCAGTGAGCGGGGTACCTCGTTGTCGGACGTCGACCTCGATGTGGAGTCCGAGCGTCGGCTGGAGGTGTACGACGCGATCTCGAGCGGTTCGGGCGGGAGCGGACCGCGGTCGCCGGCATGCCCGAGACCTGCCGGGCGCGGCGCGCCTTGGGCTTCCCTGTCCAGTTCAGCGTGTTGAGTTCCAGGCTGACCGGAACGGCCTTCCCTGGGTGGCAGTTCGAGGCCGTCCGGGTACGGCCTCACCGCCTTGAGCAGGAGCAGGAGCAGCAGTGACACCCGCCGACGGCCGGTCTGTGCCAGGTGATCCTGGTCGCTGGCGTCAACTGTCGGCCCGGGGCTCATACCAGTGCCGACAGCACGCCGTCCGGGTCCCTGACCCGGCTTCCGCTCTGCCGTGTACGAAGCCCCTTAGCTGAGACGTCCTCGTGGCATGGAGCAAGGGCATCGACCGCTCCGTGCGCGGGGGCGTGACCGAGATGGGCATCGACCCGCCTTCATCCAGGAGCTCTGACAGAAGATCCGGCCGGAGCCAGCAGGGCCCGGGGCGGGTCTGCGGGTCACCGCCGGGCTGCAGAGCCCGGGCTGATGGCTCCATGCTGTCGCTCGGTGTCGAACGCGCCCTCAAGGTCCGTGACGGCCAGCAACCGACGTAAGGCCGGCCGGGCCCCCGACAGCACGAAATGCGTCCCCGATTGCAGGCTGGCCTCTCTGGCGGTCACCAGAGGGGCCGGCCGCTGATCCAGGCGCTGGCCGACGACGCAGACCAGCTGCGGGCCCGTCAGCAGATCCAACTCTCCGACAACGCCCAGCATGACCGTGCTGCCCTCACGAAGAGCCAACGTGGTGATCGACGGCCGGCCGCTCATCGTGCACCCTCCCCGATCGCGCCGGCAGAGACGGGCGTGCTGCAGATCCGCGTATCCATGCCTCACATGTGCCCTGGGACGCCGACCTCTCCCCGGCATTCGCGCTGTCGGGCAATCAGCACAGGTCCTCAGCAGACCAGTCGGCGTGCGCCAGCGCCTGCTGACGCAGGGACTCCGCGAGCTCACGCTCCCCACTCCTTCCACTGCAGAACCGCGAGGCGTTCAAGCAGTGGAACTCCGGCGACGACCCGGCCGACGGCTGCACCAACCTCCGCGACGAAGTCCTCATCGACGAAGCCGTCGAAGCACCAGCTGTCGGCCCCAGGTGCCGGATCACCGGCGGCGGCTGGTGGTCGTACTACGACCAGACCACGGTCCCCTCCGCCTCCGGCCAACGACGCCCACTGCCAGTACGCCGCAGAATGGACCGCCACCAAACTCCGCTAAGACCTCATCGCCTGCGACACCGAACACGCCACCCTGAACGACCTCGCCACTGCCTGCCCCGACCAGACCTTCACCTACACACCCGCCACCTGAGACATCCAGCCCCTGATTCGTACGTGCTCTTGGAGAGGTGCACAGCCGGGCCCCGGAGTGTCCGGACTGTAGATGTGCCTTGCGGTCGGTGTGCCCGTGCTTCGTGCAACAGGTCAGGATCCGTCGCATTGGGGTGCGTCCTGCGCCGACATGTTCCAAGCTTCCGAGCTCACCAGGGTGGGCCGCCCGGACGGTGCCCATGCGTCCATGCGCGCCAGGGCCCCGCCGCTGTTACGGATCCAGGCCTTGCTCATCGGATCCATGAACTCCAGTCGGAGTTGGGCCAGGTCCCCTTTCGTCAGATGCACCGACGGCTGTTCCACGGCCATGGAGTTGAGCAGCGCCTGATTCGGTACGGCGATTTGCTTGCAGGGCTGGAGGAGGTCCAGGTCCCATGTCACCTTGTTCGCCGGGAGCGTGAGCCGCATCGCCATGACGCGGGAGCTTCCGTTCACCACGATCACTTCCGAGCCCATCCGGTAGAAGTCGACGAGGTTTGCGTACGCCTTCTCACGGTCCGCCTTGGACCGGCTCTCCTCCGCGACCGCCCGTTGCTCTGCTTTCTCGGCTCGCTGGTCCTCCCTTCCGGCGTACAGTTCGGCCCGGATGCCGAGAATCAGCCCGGCCATTGCCGCCACCACCGTGACGGCACCGACCGCGAACCGCCCGAGATCCAGCACAGTGACGCGGTACGGGCCAGTACTGGGCTCCTCGGAGGCGTCCGCATCCATGGATGGTGCGGACTCCCCCTGTGGGGCCGCAACCTGTGCTGTGACGGGCCCTGTCCCGGGTGGAGACGCATTCCGCGGTGGGCTGCTGCCGTCACCGGACCCGGAAGCCTGTGCCACAGGAGTGGGCGGACCGTCAGAGGACCTCGGTCCTCGCTGGGACTCCGTCGAACTCGCTGCACCTTCGTTTGGGGCCATGCGGCAAGAATGCCCAGACTCCCCAGCCCTGGAGGCCTGTTGCAATATATGGTCTGGATTCGGCACTGTTTGACCGCCTGGGTTTCGGTCAGCCGGGATGTCCGGGCAAGCCGGGCGGGCAACCACCTCAGGGCGGCGCTGCCGGAGGCCGACAAGCCGACATCCGGGGGCGGCTCGCCCGGATGTCCCTGGGCTGCCCGGCCACTTCCTGCTCGGCCGGCCACTCACCTCCGCCATGCCCGAGAGCGACTGCTACGCCGCCCGGACCGCCTGCCCTGTCACCACACCACGAGCGACAGCGCAGGCGGTATGCCGCGCAAGGCGCGGCTCCAGGGGCCGAGCGCCCTCGTGCGCGGGTGCGGTCTCAATCCTCCCGGGCGTCACCGCGCGCGGGCGGTCCGCGCCTCGCGCTCATCGGCGATCCGGTCCAGTTCGCGCATGGCCTCGGCGTGGGCGCTCATCCGCCGACTGACGCTGCCGCTGGTGAACAGGACCGCTCCGGCCACGGACACCGGCACGGACAGTCCCAGTACGACCACGGCCTCCGGCCAGTCGCGCTCGTTCTGGCAGTAGTCGCCGTGGATCAGCCCCTCGTTGGCCGTGCCGCGCTCCGTCATCAGCCGCGGCTCGCATTCAACGGGATACCGGTCGTCTGGCTTGCGGTCCACCTCGTACGGGGTAAGGAGCAGCAGGGTGAACCAGCTCCACAGCAGCCCGGCCACGACCAGCAGACCGATGCCCCAGGCTCGGGTCCGGTCGGCCCGGTCACGGGAGTCAAGGTCGTACTCACTTGATCTCACGACGGGTGAATCTATCAACAGCTTCCGTTGCATGCGCCGTAGCCCAATCTCGTCGTCGGCGAGTCGAGTTGCCAACGCAGCGCGATCGCCGTGCGAACATGGCCTTCCGGCTCAGCGCGCGACGAGAGCAAACGCTGGCGTCTTCGAAGGCCGGTGCGGGGCGGCCCTGTTGGTCGTTCCCGGGCCCGCCGGGTTCCAGGGTGCCGTGGCAGCACCCGCGTATGGGGAACCGTCTCAATCCTGGCGCCGTTGGGCGGCCTCGATGAGCAATGGCGCAGTTCGGATCCACTGGTGGGGACCTTGAGTGATAACGGCGTACCCCCTGCCGTATCGGTAGGAGGCGGCTGCGCGAGCGCTGAGTTCGGGCAGCGTGCCGGGGCTGCAGTGGTACGACTCGCACCATCGCTGAGATCTCGGTCTCTCTCGACGGCTTCGTCACCGGGCCCGACCAGGTCCGGACAACGGTTGGGCACGGGCGGCGAGGCCCTGCACACCTGGGCGTTTCCGACGACCCGGACGACCGTCTGATCCTGCGCGAGCGACCGTCCGCTCGGGCGCCGTGATTCTCGGCCACCGCTTTTTCGACGTGGTCGATGAGACGAAGGGCTCGGACGACACATCGGGCTACGGCGCCGGTGAGGTCGGCAAGCCCGCATTCGTCACCGCTCACCGCTCACCGAGTACCCGACAGGTTCCGACAAGGGAACCGACTACTCGATCATCCGCGTCAAGCCAAACTGGTACTGAGGGGAAGATGCGTATGAAGAAGCGGGGCATCCTGCTGTGCGGTGGCGTACTCGCCGTGGCCGGGATCGCTGCGGCGGTGTCGTGGAACTGGTTGCGGGCACCGTATGCCCTGGCCAGTTCACCGAAGGTGGACGTGACGGTGCGTGCGGAGAAGTCCGTGTACCCCGACGTACAGGAGACGGCCGAGGAGGTCGACACCCTCATCCGGATCTATGTGCAACGGCTCAAAGACGGCGACGCCGAGGGACTCGCCGAGCTAGCCGGGCCGGCGTACAAACAGCCCGGACCGGCCGCAGCCAAGTATGTGCGCGAGTACGGCGAAGCAGCGAGCGGGCGGGTCGAGGTCTCTGTGCCGGAGGGATCCGTCGACTACTTCAACCCGGTGACGGTGGCGTACGAGGAGACCGGCCAGCGGCAGAACTTGCTGTTGGTCAAGGATGACGGACACTGGTGGATCGGCCTCGGCGACGGCGATCCGGCAGCCAGCAAGTAACGACAGTCACGGAAGGCGCCCGGAGGTTGCTTCACCCGAACCTCCGGGCCCCTTCGCCAGCCAAGGATGAAGCCTCCGAGCACACCCGCGACGGCGGCCCCGGCGCAGAGCCGCCCTATCGGGGTCCGGCCCGCTTCGAGGTCGGTGACCACGAGCGTTTCTTCGGCTGCTTCGCGTGTTCTGACGCCTGCGCGCACGATGATCGTGGTGGATCAGTCGGAGGAAGGCTTCCCCCTGTGCGCCGAGACAGCTGAACGCACGCGCTCCTGGACCTGGTGCCTCAGGCGCGCCGGACAGCTCTCATGCCTGGCAGTCGTTGCGGTTGCCGGGCAACGGTCGGCCGACGCGGTTGGAGTGCGAGCGACGGTGCAAGGTGGCCGAGGCAGCGGCCGGCTGCCGATTTCGTCACCCCGGACAGCGGCGTCGACTGCCTCGGAGTCAGGTTCGTCCGCCAGCGGCGATCGATGGTCTGCTCGACATGTTCATGGCCGCCTATGGCGTCTGGCCTGAGCCCTCGCGGGCTGGGGCGGCTCCCGGCAGCGATCAGGGTCGGTGGCCCAGCAGCGCTTCGCGCATTCTGCGCGACCGCCGCTTCGGCGTCGGTCTGGCCCGAGGCGGACGTGGAGCTGCAGCACTGGGGCCGATGCCGAGCTCGCTCGTGCCTGAGCCACGTCCGTGGCCTGGGCCGGCCGCCCTGACGGGGGGCGTGTCCGAGGTCCCCTGCGGGAGCGCCAGCACTTCCGGCAGGCCTGGCCATCTGGCCGAGGCCGGTGACCGTGCGCCGTCTGACCAGGGATCCGAGTGGACCGGCACCTCCGCAGCGACCGATTCGCTCCGCTGCCCACTGTTGTGCAGGGTGTGCCACGCCCCCTCAGCAAGATCACCCCGCCCGCTCGGTACGGGCTCCGAGAGCGGGCCGCTTCCCTCCCCCGCATTGACCGAAAGCCCCGCCTGCCGCACGTCGGGCACTCGCGCACCGCCCACCGGCCTCACGCTCGCGGCTGTGGCAGCAGCCGATACCACACCCCAGAACCAGCCAAACGGGCCGGACGTCAGGAAGAGGCGGAACCGCCGGGGCCGGGCCGCCCGCCCGTAGCGGTGCAGGCGTCGGCTGTTCGGCGGAGGATGATCTCCGCGTCGTCGACGATGCGCCGCACGATCTCGGCTGCGGGAAGGACGTCGTGCACGAGGGCGGCGGACTGTCCCGTGAAGGGGAGGAACTCGTGTCCCCGGCCGGTGAGCATGGCCTCCACGAGTCGGGGGCCCGCCTCGTCCGGTCGCACCCGTTCGGGATGCTCCTCGGCCTCCTCGACGAAAGGTGTACGCAGGGAACGGGGGAAGCCGTAGGCGCCGGGGCGCGAGAAGGGCGGCATGAACCTGTCGCTGTGAGCCAGCTTGACCGTGTCGCGCGCCTCGGCGCGGACGATCCGGTCCTTCCACTCCTCGGCGATGTCCATCTCAGCCGACGCGAGCAGACGGGTACCGATAGCCACGCCCTGCGCACCGAGCGCCAGCGCCGCCGCCAGCCCCCGGCCGTCGGCAATGCCACCCGCTGCGACAACCGGGGTCCCGCCCGCGATGTCCACGACCTGCGGCACGAGCACCATGGTGGCCACCTCACCGCCCTGGCCCCCCGCCTCGCCGCCCTGGGCGACGACGACGTCCGCGCCCGCCCGAACGGCCTGCTCGGCCTGCCGGACGTCCATGACCTGCTGGATCCACAGGATGCCGGCGTCATGGGCACGCTCGATCAGGTCGTCGGGAACGCCGAGGTGGAACGAAATGCAGGCCGGATGTTCCTCGAGCGTCGCCTGAAACGCCTCCTCGTTCAGAGGGCGCAAGGTGTGGTTGACGGCGAAGGGCCGGTCGGTCAGCTCCCGCATCCGGGCCCACTGGCGGCGCAGGTCGGTGAGCGGACGCACCGCCGTGCCCAGACTGCCCAGGGCTCCCGCACCACTCACGGCGGCGGCTAGATCCACCTGTTCGAACGGGCCGTAGGGCGCGCCGATCACGGGCAGTTCGATGCCGAGTACGTCGCACAGGTGCGTCCGGAGCATCGTCACCTCCTACCGGCGCCGCACCTCCTGTCGGCGCCGTGATCGAGCGGAGCGGGCCGTTCACGACCATCGTGACCCGCCGTCGGCGTCGGCGCATATCGACCGGTCGTCGCCGTGGCCGATGATGCTTCTCACGGGAAACGGCGCATGGTGCACACATCCGCATACACACCATGTCATAATGCACGCATATTGCCTTCAAGTGGACATATGGACGTGTCATGGCAAGGCCGCGCATCGCAGTGAGGGCAGCCGTCGCGCTCGCGCTGACGCTGGCCGGGACACTGGCCACGGCGTGCGGCGCAGGCAGTGATGGTTCGAGGACGTTGACCTGGTCGATGTGGGCCAACGGTGGTGAGGAGCAACAGGTCTGGCAGGAACTCGCGGACCGTGTGTCCAACGAGGATCCCCGGATCACGATCAAACTCGAGACCTCGTCCTTCGACGACTACTTCACCAAGCTCGCCACCCGTTTCGACAGCGGCGACGCGCCCTGCATCGTCTCGATGCAGGCGCTGCGCACCACGGGCTACACCCAGGGCATGCTGCCGCTCGACGATCTGATCGCCAGGAACAAGTTCGACGTGAGCGACTTCGACAAGTCCGTCCTGGACGGACTGAGCGCGGACGGCAAGCAGTACGCGCTGCCGTACGACGTCGGCCCGGTGATCCTCACGTACAACAAGGACATGTTCCGCAGCGCGGGGGTGCCGGAGCCCAGAGTGGGATGGACCCTGGCCGAATTCGAGTCGGCCGCCCGCAAGCTGACAGGGGACCGCCAGTACGGATTCGTGGCGGCGCCTCAGGATGTGTCGATGTTCCCCATGGTGCTGACCAGGAGCGGGGCGCAGCCCACCGACGGGGCGGGCAGACTGCGGCTCACCACCCCCGCCATGACCGAGGGCGTGCAGTGGTACGCCGACCTCGCGGCCAAGGAGAAGGTCGCCCCCCGCCTGCCCGCGCCCGATCCGGCCTTCTCCGACCGGGAGTTCCTCAGCGGCAACGTGGGCATGGGGACCAACGGGCCCTGGGCGTTGCTGAATCTGAGGAATCAGGCCGGCTTCCAGGTGGGTCTCACCACGCTTCCCGCCGGCCCCGAGGGCAGCAGGACGTACACCTCCGGTTCCGGGTTCGGCATCTCCACGTCCTGCCCGGATCCGGAGGGGGCGTTCAAAGCGATCACGCTGATGACCGCCAGGAAGCAACTGGAGTGGCTCGGCGGGGTGGGACGTGCTTATCCGTCGCGCGAGTCGGCACAGCACGCGTGGTACGACAACGCCCACCTCGCCGGTGCCCGAGAGGTCCTCGAAGCCGCCAACGCCACGGCGATTCCGCTGCGCACGACGAAGAACTGGGAGCAGGTCAACCGACAGCTCAACCAGTACGGCCCCGACCTCTTCAGCGGGGCGAGCTCCGCGCAGCACGTGCTGGAGCAGGTGCAGGGACAGGCCGGGCAGGACTGACGGGCATCACCCCGCCCGTGGTCCATCCGCAGACCGACGCGCCCGGCCCGGGCGCCGGACCTCGAGAGGTTCGGCGCCCGGGCCGGGCGGCGCGGCTGTGGTCAGGTGCCAGGACGTCGGGGTCAGACCCGGCTGAGGCGGACCGCGACTGTCTCGCTGACCGTCACGGGCTGCTCGTAGTCCGGGTCTGTCGCCGTCGCGCGGCCCTCGACCTCGACGTCCCCCTTCTGGAAGGGGACCGATCCGGTGGGTACGGCCGTACCGGTCCAGGCGACCGGGGCACCCGGGGTGCAGGACACCGACGCGGAGAAGGAACCGCGGATGAGGTCCCGCTTCTTCACCTGCGTGACGTCACCTCCGACGCTCACCCGCACGGGCTTGTTACAGCTCACCGCGCCGTGGAAGGTGGCCTTGCCGTTGAGTGAGCTCGCGGTGCCGGCCAGGGCGATGTCGAGGTCGAGGCCGAGCTCGGCCGGCGGGGCCGGGTTCTCGATGTGGACCTCACCGCGAGCGGCCGGGGTACCTCCCTCGCAGTGCTGCACGAAGGCGGCGTCGAGCTTCTTCACGTAGCCCTGGGGGCCGAACTCCACCGCTGAGACGGTGAAGGTGCCCGTGAGCTGGTTGCAGCCGCGGCCGTTGCCGCTGAGCGACAGGCCCGGTTCGCTCCCGTCGTTGAACGGGAAGCGGGTGGCTCCCGTGTAGGTTCCGGGCGTCAGGGTCTTGCCGGATGGTGCTGCGAGGTTGAGGGTCCACCAGTCGCCGTTCGCTCCGTCGACGGAGACGGTGACCACCCTGTTGTCGGTGTTGCCGGAGACGTTCATGCGGTCCTGGGACGCCGTCGTGTAGGCGTAGGACTGGCCGCCGCTGATGTAGTCGCCCTCGTCACCACTGAAGCTGAAGGAGCCCTCGGTGACCGGCAGGGCGTGCGCTTCGGTGCCGGAGAGCAGACCGGTGGTACCGGTGGCCATGGCCAGCGCCAGCGCGAGGGTGGCGGTGGTGCGGCCCAGGACGCGTCTGGGCAAGCTGAGGTTCATGGAGTTCCCCCTGGTGAGGTGACGTAGGCCCCGTCCGCCGACGTGATGGTTCCGCGTGCGTGCCGTCAGGCATTCGTTCGCACACTTGTCCGCTTACTTCCGTCGACGGAGGCGAGTCTGCCAACCAGGAGGACGAGCCACAACTGTGTTTCAGGTGTAATGAGTTGAGGTTTGGGCCAACACCTGGTGTGGTGAAGGACGGTGGCGGACAGGGCGACCGGGGAGCCCAGTCGGCCTGGGTCTGTCGGCGTGGCCTGCGCACGGGCGGTGCGCCGGTCCGGAGAGGTGATGAGGCCTTCACCCGGCGAGCGGGGGCTTCGTACCGGCTTCCGACGTCGCGCAGGCCATGCCCTTCCATTAGTTGTAGTGCGGCCTCAGATGCAGCGAGTTGATGGGCCCCAGGTCGCGGTACTCGCCGTGTTGGGGAGCGATCGACGACGTACAGTCGTTCGCGTTGTAGCTGAGGCACAGCTCGACCACCGCGCCGTCGTACTGGTTGTTCAGCACCCAGTGGTTGCCCACCTGGTTGCTGAGGTTGTGGGCGCCGTAGGTCCAGTAGATGTGGCTCGGCGAGACGGCCGGGTTCTGGTTCTGCGGATAGACGCAGACTGCGCCGTACGGGCAACCTGCCCAGGTGTCGGCCGGCTTGGCCTGTGCGGTGCCGGTCGTGACGACGACCGCGGTCACGCCGGCAAAGGCCAGCGCGGCGGCGCGCCTCAGCTTGGTGCGCATAGAAGGTGGTCCCTCCGCTGTGAGATCGGGTGATGACCGCAGACCTTACGGAGCGGATGTGCCGGTCAGGTCCTGACAGATGTCAGGGCCGTTCGGCAGCCAGGAACCCGTACGTTCACGGTAGACCACCGAGACCGGGGGGAATGCCGTGGACAGAGCGCGCAGATCACGGGGAACGGGGAAAGCGGGGCGGGGTGAGCGGCGATGGGTCAGCCGGGTACGACTGTTGCTGGCCGCGCTCGTGACAGTGGTGAGTATCGGTCTGCCGGTCGCCTCGGCCGCTCCGGCGACCGCCGCCACCGGATGCGCGCCGTTGCAGTCCGGTGCGAGCCAGGCGGCGCAGGCGGCCGTCCAGGTCGCGTGCCGTTACGTCGGGCAGCAGTACGCCTGGGGTGGTGGCCACGCGCAGGGAATGCCCGGTCCCAGCCAAGGGATATACGATCGCTTCTACCCTGAAACCGCTGCGGATCCGACGTACTGGAGCTTCGACTGCATCGGCCTGGTGCGCTGGGCCTGGTACAAGGCGACCGGCCGGGACATCATCACGGAACGCACGACCCAGGCGACCTTCGCGGCACCGGGGTACGCGCACACGAAGCTGCTGAAGTCGCAAGGGTCGGCCGTGCTGCTGCCCGGCGACATCATGTACTTCGGACCTGAGGGCCTCGGGCCGACACACGTCGCGCTCTACCTCGGCAACGGACTGATGGTCGAAGCACCGGAATCCGGTGCGAAGATCCAGGTCAATTCCATCAACGCCCGCTGGGACCGCTACCAGGGCGCGTTCCGCCCGCACGCCGACGCCGTGCCGATGGTCTGGACCTGGGACGGCCGCGGTTCTTACCAGAAGACATGGGGCCGGCCCAATCTGCGGCAGGACTCCAACACCGGCAGCCGCATCAACTTCACCAACGGCAACGGCATCTCCGTGCAGGTGCGGGTGCTGTGCCAGCGGGTGGGCGAGCGGGCCACGGTCGACGGCATGGTGAACAACGTCTGGTCGTACCTGCCGGACTACCACAGCTGGATCAGCAATCTCTTCGTCCAAGGGCCGGCGTTGCTGAAAGACGTACCGTCCTGCGGTGACTTTCCGGCGATCGGCGGAACTCTGGCCGGCGCGGAGAACAACACGTCCTGCGGCGACGGCACCCAGCCCGACTCCGCGGGCGCGTGGACGGCCAAGTCGACCACCGTCTTCGGCCGAACCGTGGAGCTCCGCTACAACGACACCACCCAGTGCGCCTGGGGCCGCATCACCGGGGGCACGGTCGGCGACGAGATCTGGGTGGACCGCAGTACCGACGGAGGGAAAACCTGGGACCCGATGCTGGGATACACCACCGTCACCTCGGGCAACGACGCGTACACCACCCAGTGGAACGACGCCGGCCTCGTGATGCGCGCCTGCGGCACGAACGGCCGCGGTGGCAGCATCGAATGCACCAGCTGGTTCTGACCGACGGCGCTCAGGTGCGAAAAGCACAAGCAGGGCCCGGGCACGGCATGCGCAGGCCATGAGTCCGGACCCTGATCGAGCGCCCGGGCCCACCTCACGGGGGCCGGGCGCTCATGTCTGCGCCGTGCGGATCATGACGCTCCTGAAGATCGTCCTCCACCCCGCCAGTGACGTCGCTCGGGCGGCCGCCGTCGGACCCGGTGAAGTGGGGTGCGTCCGAGATTGACAGGGTTTGCACGCGGAGCGAACCTGGAATCAGACGCCCTGAACGGCCTCTCAGAAGTCTGCGATTCAACCAGACTTGCGTTCGTCGACTCCGGCCGCGCCCGAGAGGAGCCTCGCATGCACGGGCATGTGCGAACCATCACCGGGGACGAGCCGATCTCCATGATCAAGGTCAGCGTCTACCGCCCCGACCTCACGCTCATCGACCACGCCTACACCGACGAAGACGGTTCGTACAGCGTCGACGTGCCCGCCGGTGAGACGGTCACCGTCCGGTTCGACACCCACCACTCGATCGACAACGCGGACACCTGGCAGCCGTCACTGGTCACCGAGGTGGTGGCCGACGACGCCGTCCCGCTCGACCGCCGTCTGGTCCCCGCGGGCCAGTTCGCGAACACTGCGCGCGGCATCGACGTACTCGCCGCCAACCTCCTGGCCTCGGCCGTGGAAGGGCCGGAGTACGCCGCCCACGCCACGACCCGGCTGACCCGGATCAAGCAGAACACTCTGCTTCTCCAGCACATCCAGGCAGCCCTCCTGGAGCATTTCACGGAGCAAGCCGGCGTCTGACGGGCCGTAACCGGCTCGGCTCATGTCGTCGTGCCGCGCTCCCCCGCCCGGCCTCCGGGCCACCCGTCAGGCGAAGTCACGCAACAGAAAGGACGGCGTCATGCCCGAGAACAACGTCGACGACGACGTGAGGGCGGCCATCGAGCGGACCGACACCGGCGATGGACCCGGCACCGACAACCTCGATGAGCTTCCGGAGAGCGACTTCGTCGGCTTCGCCGACAACGGCGCGGAGGCCGGCCCACAAGCTACCGCCACCATCCCCTACGACCGTCCTGTAGCGGACTTCATCGACGAGCTCAGCGCGACAGGCCACGTCACCCACACGTCGTACAGGAAGACGTCGGTCACGTTGCATCACAACGCCGGCCGGCTTTCGCACCAGGGTGTGCTCGACCTCTGGACGGTACGTCCGGCTTCGGCCCACTTCGACGTGGACGCCTCCGGTGCCGTCGCTCAGTTCGTCAAGGTGCACGAGTACGCCTGGGCCGTCGGCAACACGGCCGGCAACCAGGGCTCGATCAGTATCGAAATGGCGAACGCAACGCTCAAGCCCCACTGGACGGTTGGGGAGACCACCTGGAAGAGCGCCGCACGTCTCGCCGGCTGGCTTTTCGCCGAGGTGATCGGCGAACGCCCCAGCAGGAGCAACCTCTTCTACCACCACCACTGGTCCTCGACCATCTGCGCCGGCCCGCACATGGACCGGATCTACGACGAGGTCCTCGTCGCGGCACAGGTCGCCTACGACCAGTTCAAGGATGCACACCCCACCTCCCGGCCGTATACCGAGCCGATACCGGCGGAACACCGACGCTGACCAGGCGGGGCCGGCTCAGGTGTCCGCACTGTCCGGCTCAGCCGTTCAGGATGCCGCCGACCTCGGTGACGGGTACGGTGTCGGCGCCACGCGGAACCCTCACGCGGACCGGCTCACCGAAGTCCGAGAGGATCATGGTCAGCGTCGACCGCGCACCGGACATGTTCACACTCATGCGGGTTCGCACCAGCCGCCCTTGGCCGTCGACCCACGCGTCGGCGAAGACCGGGAGGTCGCTGCCCAGGGTGTCGCGGGCCTGCTTCATCTTCGTGCGCACGCCGGGGGCCATGCGCAGGGTGACGGTCCGGTGGTCGAGGATGCCCCGGTAGTGCACGACGCGCACCCCGTGGAAGTTCTCCTCACCCTCCCGGGAGACTTCGCGCATCGCGGCGATTTGCTGCAGGACGTGCTCAGGGTCGTTGAGCGGGGACCGCAGCAGATAGTGGGCCTCCGCCCGGTCCCGGGGCACGACCCCCCAGGCGCCCTCGCCGATTCCCCGGGCGCCGCTGATGTAGATCTTGTCGTCCGCGAAGACCTGATCGCTGTGGTCGATGGCGCCACCGGGCAGGTCGACCGCCAGGTGGCCCTTGTCCGCGGCGAAGTCGAAGCCGCCGGTGATGGTGAGGCCGTACACCTGCCCCCCACCCTCCAATGCGACCTCCTGGCGCAACCGTGCGCTGTCCTCGCGCAGAGCCGCCACGGCCGCTCGCACGGCAGAGCGGGGATCGGAGCGCGATACGGAGGGTGACGCGGCCGCGGGCTCGTCACGGTTTCCGGTGTCAGCCGCGGAGCAGCCAGCGCACAGCAGTGCGGCGGCAGCGGCGAGGACGGTGGGACGGCGGCGCATGGAATTCTCCGAGGTTTTTGGGCGAGCACTCGGCCACTGCGGCACCGCTTCGCACCGAGATCTTACGGAGTCACGTACAACGGTGGGAATCAAAACCGGGCGCGCAGTGCTCGGCTGGTGGGCGGGAAGGTGTCCGGATCCCTCGTTTCCACGCCGACGATCGACGAGGGCCTGGCCGCGCGGCGCCCTGATAAGTGTCGTGGCCGGGCGTACCGCTCGGCCGGTAGACGCCGACGATGGTGCCGCCCTTCGTCGTCGAGACGCTGACCGGCTCCAGCGCGGTGGGGATCGCGCCGCGTGCTCGTACCAACCGGCGATGGCCGCGCCGACCTCCTCGTCGGTCACCGGCTTCTGCCAGCCGCCGTGCTCGAAGCCGACGACCGCGGAGACCGTGAGGTGAACGTCGGTGACGAAACTGGGTTCAGTTCCCGCAAAACCGGTGAAGAAACCAGGCAGATCAGCTGTGTGTGCTTCGAATTGCCGGGCAAGAGGTGCGACGGAGGTTGATAACTATGGTTCCCCTGCTTCTCGTCCTGCTTCTTGCTCTGATCCTCTTCGGTGCGGGATTCGCGCTGAAGGCACTGTGGTGGATTGCTGTCATCGTGCTGGTCGTCTGGCTGCTCGGCTTCGTACTGCGCAGTGCGGACACAGGCGGCCGCAAGGGCCGCTGGTATCGGTGGTAACGCATTCAGCATGAGGACATGCCTGTGGGCCCCGGGAACACCGGGGCCCACAGGCATGTCCTGGTGCGCCGCCCTCCTGGCCTTGCTACGAAGACCCCACGGAATAGCGCTCCATCCATCGACCGGCAGGCCGTCTACGGCGCCGCATCCACCCCGTCCTCGGCACCGTCGTGCGCTCCTTCGACCAACTGCGACAGCGTCTGTCCTGCGTAGAGCTGCTCGGCTCGGTCGCCCTCCTGTGACGCCCCGCGGAATGACAGGCGTACTCGATCGGCTTGCGCCTGGCCGCGGGAGCCAATTGAGTGTTCAGGACATGTCGAGCCGGCCATCGGCCGGGAAGGGGGCGGGGATGCGACTGGGCGTCATCGAGCGGATCTGGCGATACCCGATCAAGTCCATGGGAGGAGAACGGCTGGAGTCGGCCGCCGTGGACGAGCGGGGTCTGCTGGGTGACCGGCTGTATGCGGTGCGGGACGCTGAGGGCAGGTTCGGCTCGGGCAAGAACACCCGCCGGTTCCGCAGGATGCCGGGCCTGCTGCGGCTGCGATCCCGCTACCCGGAGGCGGAGCCCCTGGCCGAGCCCGAGCTGCTCGACCCGGACGGCGTGCCGGTGGCCGACGCCACCGCCTACTTGCGCCGCTACCTGCAGCGCCACGACGTCGAGGTGGCCCGGGAGGGGTCCGTATCGCACTTCGACCAGCTTGCGCTGAGCGTGCTGAGCACCGCCACCCTCGACTGGATGCGCACCGCGCTTGCGGGCCTTGCGGTCGACGAACGCCGGTTCCGGCCCAACCTCCTCATCCGTACACCGCCGGGCACGCCCGCGTTCGTGGAGGACCAGTGGCTCGGCTCCGAGGTCCGCATCGGCACGTCGGTGGGCGTCGCGTTCGTACGCTCGAGCGAGCGCTGCGTCATGGTCAATGAGTCGCAACAGGATCTGCCGTACTCGCCACTCGTGCTGAAGACCATCGCCCAGGCGCACGCCATGCGTCTGGATGCACTGGGCACCGTGACCGATCCGGGCACCATCGGCGTCGGGGACCCGGTGACCGTGCTCCGTCCCTGAGCGCAGCGGCCATCGCGCGCATCTCCGAAGACGCGCGGCACGAGCGACATCAGCGAAGCCGTCGCGACGACCGGCATCCGCTCCCGCCGGCCCTCTCGGCGGGTGCCCTGCCGTCATCGGCTAGTGGTCCGCCAGGTTCACGCGGGTGCCGAGGCGGTCCTGGACCCAGTCGTGGAACTCTCCGATGTGGTGTTCGCTGGGCACCAGGACGCCGCCCTTGGCGTAGAGGCGGGAGCTCATGGCCGGCTGGCAGCGTTCGCAGGCGTCGAAGTCCTGCCGGTTGACGCGGTCGAACAGCTCCACGGACCGGCTGACGTCCCGGCCGCTGTCCACCACGCCCTTGAGGTACAGCCAGTCGCACTCCACGATCGTGCGGTCGACCGCGACGGGGAACATCCGGTGGAAGATCACGTGGTCGGGGACGAGGTTGATGAACACCTGTGGGCGCACCGTGATCGCGTAGTACCGGCGGTCCTGGTCCTCGGTGACGCCCGGGATGCGGTCCAGGCCCTCCGAGCCGTCCACGGTGAAGCCCTGGATGTCCGCGCCGAACTCCGCGCCGTGTCCCACGTAGAACTGCGCTGCGTACCCGTCGGCGAACTCCGGCAGCACCTCGGTCAGCTCCGGGTGGATGGTCGCGCAGTGGTAGCACTCCATGAAGTTCTCGATGATGAGCTTCCAGTTGGCGTTGACGTCGTAGGTGATCCGCCGGCCGACCTCCAGGCTCTCGACGTCGTACCGCTCGATGGACTCGACGTCGCCCAGGCGCGCGACCACGTCGGCGATCACGGACTGCTCGAACGGCGGCGGGTTCTCGGCCAGGCACACCCACACGTAGCCGAGCCACTCGTGCACCGCCACGCTCGCCAGGCCGTACTCGGTGCGGCCGATGTCGGGCATCTTGGTCAGGTTCGGGGCGGCGACGAGTTTGCCGTTCAGGTCGTACGTCCAGGCGTGGTACGGGCATTGGAAGGCCCGCTTCACCTCGCCGGACTCCTGCGTGCACAGCTTGGCGCCCCGGTGCCGGCACACGTTGAAGAAGGCCTTGACGGAGCCGTCCCGTGAGCGGGTCAGCAGGACGCTCTCCCGCCCCACGTCCACGGTCCGGAACGCACCCGGCTTCGCCAGCTCCGACGCGCGCGCCGCGCAGAACCACATGGACTCGAAGATGTGCTCCTGCTCGAGGCGGAAGATCTCCGGGTCCGTGTAGTGGTCGCCGGGAAGGGTGGCGATCAGGCTGTCCGGCAGGCCGGTCGTGGTCATGGTTCACCTCGGAGTGAAGCGCCCCGGTCGGGCGAGTGGTTGCCTCATGCGCAACGAGCTTCTTGCTACGCAACTCACAGTGCAGTTCGCCCGGAACACTGTCAAGACCTTGACCACGGGGCTGCGCAGCCGGGACCATGTTGCGTATCAATCCCGCTGTTGCGCGATACGCACTTCCCTCAGGGAGGGCTCAGTGTCTGTTGGACCCACTGCCGGTCGCGAGTTCGTCCTCACCCTGTCGTGCCCGGACCGCTCGGGCCTCGTCCACGCCGTCACCGGCTTCCTCGTCCGGCACTCCGGGAACATCCAGGAGAGCCAGCAGTTCGACGACCGGCTCAAGGACCGCTTCTTCATGCGGGTGCACTTCGACGTCACGGACCCGGGCATGTCGCTGGAGGACCTGAGGTCCGGCTTCGCCCCGGTGGCGGAGGCGTACCGGATCTCCTGGCAGCTGTACGAGGCGTCGACCCCCACGCGCACACTGATCATGGTGTCGAAGTTCGGGCACTGCCTGAACGACCTGCTCTTCCGCTGCCGTACGGGCGCGCTGAACATCGAGGTGCCGGCGATCGTCTCCAACCACCGGGACTTCGAGCCGCTCGCCGAGAGCTACGGGATCCCGTTCCACCACGTGCCGGTGACCAAGGAGACGAAGCCCGAGGCGGAGGCGCGGCTGCTGGAGCTCGTCGAGGAGCTGGACATCGACCTGGTGGTCCTCGCCCGTTACATGCAGATCCTGTCGAACGACCTGTGCAAGCAGCTGGAAGGCCGGGCCATCAACATCCACCACTCCTTCCTGCCGAGCTTCAAGGGCGCCCGCCCCTACGTCCAGGCGCACGAGCGCGGCGTCAAGCTCGTCGGGGCGACGGCCCACTACGTCACCCCGGACCTCGATGAGGGACCCATCATCGAGCAGGACGTCGTCCGCGTGAGCCACTCACAGGGACCGGACAGCCTGGTCGCCCTGGGACGCGACGTGGAAGCGCAGGTCCTGGCGCGGGCGGTGGAGTGGCACAGCCAGAGCCGCGTCATGGTCAACGACAACCGCACGGTCGTCTTCCGTTGAGGAGCACAGCCGCCGGCCCTCACTCCTGTTGACCGATTCACCTAGGGTTTCGCCATGAGCAACTACGGTGCCGAGTCCGCAGGCGCTCCGAGTGGCGGAGTGCAGTCCGTTGACCGTGCTGTCGCCGTGCTGGAGATCCTCGCCCAGCACGGCGAGGCGGGCGTGAGTGAAGTGGCAGCGGCGATCGATGTCCACAAGTCGACCGCCTTCCGCCTGCTCGGCGCGCTGGAAGCGCACGGGATGGTCGAGCAGGAGAGCGAGCGGGGTAAGTACCGCCTCGGCTTCGGAGTCGTGCGCCTGGCCGGCGCGGTGACGGGCCGTATCGCCGTCACGCGGTACGGGCGGAGCATCTGCGAGCGGCTCGTCGACGACGTGGGCGAGACGCTGAACATCGCCGTGCTCGAGTCCTGCCACGCGATCAATCTCTACCAGGTGCGCAGCACCTCGGCCATCGCCGCACAGAACTGGGTGGGACGGCAAACACCGCTGCACTGCACGTCGAGCGGCAAGATCCTCCTCGCCCACCTCGACCGCGAGGACCGCGACGAGCTCCTCGCCGAGACCGGCCTGCCTCGTCTGACACCACGCACGGTGACCTCGAGGAAGAAGCTCGAGGCGGACCTGGCCGAGGCCCGCGAGCAGGGCTACGCCATCACGGTGGAGGAATACGAGGAGGGTCTCAACGCCGTGTCCGCGCCCGTACGTTCGGATGAAGGCCAGGTCGTGGCCGCCCTCAGCGCGTCGGGGCCGGCGTTCCGGATGACCGAGCAACGGATGCACGAGCTGGCGCGGTTGCTCGTCGCGGGAGCGGACGAGCTCAGCCGCCGTCTCGGCCACACGGGCTGAGGCCCGGCCCTGCAGACGAAGGCCCGGCAGGTCGTCGGCCAGACGGGTCTCGCACCCAGGGCGGCGGCCCGGGAACCGGTTCCGGATACCGGTTCCCGGGCCGCCGCTCTCGTGGTGCCGGTGTCAGCCCGTCCACTCCACGGCGGCGTCCAGCAGCCAGTCCGTCAGGTAGCCGGCGAAGGAGGAGCGGACCAGTACCCAGAACCCGGCCCTCGGGTCGTCGCGGGCCACCAGGACGACCTGGGTGCGGCCCAGGGTCGTCTGGGCGCAGCGGCCCGGGCCGAAGACACGCGGGTGCAGGTCGAGCGAGCAGCCGTGGGCCAGCAGGTCGCGGGCGCGGGGACCGGCGACGAGGAGCGTGGTGCGCTGTGCCGAGACGTCGACGACGGACACGGGCCCGTCCCCGGCGGCCTGACGGATCCGGTCCTCCAGTCCGCGTCGGCCGCCCGGCGGTCCGACCACGAGATACTCGTCGGGGCCCAGCCACAGCGTCGTCAGCTCCCCTGCGCGGACGACGGTGCCGGGCTCGACGGGAAGGTGCAGGCCCAGCGCCAGTGCCACGGCGTCCGCCGCCGCTCCCTTCGGATCGAGGCGGACGTCGATCTGGGTCAGGAAGGGGAGCTCCGCGAGACGAACGGCGCCCCCGGAGGTGCGGGTCGCGTCGGCCAGCCGGTCCGCGGCGTGCGCCAGGGGGCTGCGGAGCGGGGCGGTAAGGGCGGTGTCAGCCATCACGGCGGGCTCCCTCGGGGTCGTAGAGGACGGGGCTCGCGACGGTCACCGGGACCAGCCGGTCACCGACGGGGGCGTAGAGACGCTCACCGATGCGCTCGCGTCCGCCCTTGACCAGCGCGAGGGCGAAGGTCCGGCCGAGGGCCGCGCTGCGGTAGCTGGAGGTGACGTGGCCGAGCATCGGGACGGGCGGCGCGGGCAGCACGCTGTCGGCGACCAGGTGGGTGCCCTCGGGGAGGAATGTGCCCGGGTCTTCCGGGAGCAGGCCCACCAGGTGCTTGCGGTCGGGGCGGGCGGTGTCGGCACGGGCGAAGGAGCGCTTGCCGATGAAGTCGGGCTTCTTCTTCGACACCGCCCAGCTCATGCCGAGATCGTGCGGTGTCACCGTGCCGTCGGTGTCCTGGCCGACGATCGGGTATCCCTTCTCCGCGCGCAGGACGTGCATGGTCTCCGTGCCGTACGGGGTGATGCCGTACGGGGCGCCCGCCTGGTACAGCGTCTCCCACAGGGCGAGGGCCTCCCACGGCGACACGTTGATCTCGTAGGCGAGTTCGCCGGAGAAGCTGATCCGGCACACCCGTGCCTCGATGCCCGCGACGGTCGTGTCCCGCCACGCCATGAACGGGAAGTCATCGTTGGCCACGGCGAGTTGCGGCGCTAGGGAGCCGAGCACCTCGCGGGACCTCGGTCCGACCAGCGCGACGGTGGCCCACTGCTCGGTCACCGAAGTGCAGTGGACCTGCAGCTCGGGCCACTCGGTCTGGAGCCACTCCTCCATCCAGTCCAGCACGGCGGCGGCGTTGCCCGTGGTGGTGGTGACCAGGTAGCGGTCCCGGCCGAGGCGGATGACGGTGCCGTCGTCGAAGACCATCCCGTCCGGGCGGCACATCACCCCGTAACGGATCATGCCTGTCTTCAGGGTGCTCATCATGTTGGTGTAGAGCAGGTCGAGGAAGACGGCGGCGTCCGGCCCCTGGACGTCGATCTTGCCGAGGGTGGAGGCGTCCATGAAGGCGACGCCTTCGCGGGCCGCGGCGCATTCGCGCAGCACGGCCGTCTCCATGTCCTCGCCGTCCTGCGGGTAGTACCAGGGCCGCTTCCACTGGCCGACGTTCTCGAAGAGAGCGCCGTGCGCGACGTGCCACTCGTGCAGGACGGTCGTGCGGACCGGGTCGCTGAGCACGCCGCGGTCGCGGCCGGCGAGGGCGGCGAAGGAGACCGGGGTGTACGGGGGCCGGAACGTGGTCGTGCCGAGGGCGGAGATGTCCACGCCGAGCAGTTCGGCGACGACGCCACTGGCCAGGACGCCGGAGGTCTTGCCCTGGTCGTTGGCGGTGCCGGCCGTGGTGTAGCGCTTGGTGTGTTCGACCGAGCGCATTCCGGCGCCGGTGGCCCGGGCCAGATCGTCGACGGTGACGTCCCGCTGGAGGTCGACGAACCGTGGGGCGCCTTCCCTGCCGGGCACGGTGAAGACCTGCATGGGCGGTGTCTGCGGCTGTGCCGCCACCTCCGGCAGGCGGGGCGTCTCGGCCGTGTAGCCCTCGGCCTCGATCGCGCGGGCTCCTGCGGCCGCCCCTTGGGGGAGGACGCGGGCCAGGTCCATGACCCCGTTCGCGGCGCCCGCCACCTCGACGGCCTGACGGCAGGTGTCGGGGACGAAGCTGCCGAGCTCCTCGTCGTGGCGGAGCCTGCCGCCCGCCTGGCTGAACAGGTGCGCGACCGGGTTCCAGCCGCCGGAGACGAGGAGCAGGTCGGCGGCGAACTCCCGTCGCCCTGTCGTCTCCCCGTACGGGGAGACCGTGACGGCGGTGAGACGGCGAGCGCCTTCGGTGGCCGTGACGGCGTGGCCCGTCAGCACCTCGATGCCGGCCCGGCGGGTGCGCTCGGCCCATTCCCCCGGCTCGGGGCGGGTGTCGACCACGGCCAAGACGGCGACACCTGCCGCGGCGAGGTCCATCGCCACCGCGTAGGCGCTGTCGTTGGTGGTGAAGACGACCGCGTGACGGCCGGGCAGGACGCCGTGACGGTTGACGTAGGCGCGGGCCGAGGCTGACAGCATCACGCCGGGCCGGTCGTTGTCCGCGAAGGCCAACGAGCGTTCGTGGGCGCCGGTGGCCAGGACGACGCGGTGGGCCCGGATGCGGTGGACCCGCTCCCGGGAGACCTTCTCGGGAGCCGCGGCGCCGAGGTGGTTGGTACGGCGCTCGACGGCGAGCAGGTGGTTGTCGTCGTAGTAGCCGAAGACCGTGGTGCGGCGCAGGACCCGCACGTCGGGGGCGCCGTCGAGCAGGGCGGTCGTCTCGGCCACCCAGTCGAGATGCTCGCCGGTGCCGAGGAGGCTGCCACCGGGCTCCGGCTGGTCGTCGGCGAGGATGACACGGGCACCCGAGCGTGCTGCGGCCGCCGCCGCGGCGAGGCCGGCCGGGCCCGCGCCGACGACCAGGAGGTCGCAGTGGGTGTGCACGGCGTCGTAGCGGGCCGGGTCCGGGTCGGTGGCGAGGCGGCCCTGGCCGGGGAGGCTGGTCGCCATGAGGCCGTCGTAGAGCTCGACGGTGGTGGCCGGGAGCATGGGCTCGGGGAAGGGTTCCTCGATCTGGACGACCGCGTTGGGTTCTTCGACGCCGGCCGAGAAGATGCCGCGGGGGCGGCCCAGCTTGATGCCGGTGCCGGTCTGGATGACGCCGTTGGCGAGGAGTGCGGAGGCGAGGGTGTCGCCTTCGCAGCCCTGGTATTCGGTGCCGTCGAAGGTGAAGGTGAGGGGCTTGTCGCGGTGGATGCGGCCTCGGCTGGGGTGGCGGAAGGGCTGGTTGTTCTCCCCCACCCCGCCCCTTCCCGAAACCAGGGGCTCGGCCCCCGGACCCCGCTGGGGGCTTTGCCCCCAGACCCCCGTATCGGCCTGAACGGCCTCGTCCTCAAACGCCGGACGGGCTGGTGGTGCCGGCGTCGGCTGGGAGGTGACCGAACGCGCCTCAACCGTGTCCGGGCGCTCCTCCCCCGCCCGGTACACGGTGAGGATCTCGTTCGTCGACGTGTCCCGCACGGCGTTGAACCAGCGGCGGCAGCCCGCGGCGTGGCTCCAGCGCTCGGCGAAGGGGCCCCTGGGGTTGTCGCGGAAGAAGAGGTAGCGGGCCCACTCCTCGTCGGTGAGGGATGCCGGGACCTCCGGGTACGGCACATGGGCCTGGCCGCCGTAGTGGAACTCGGCCTCGTCGCGAGGTCCGCACCACGGGCAGGGGATCAGCAGCATGGATCGGCTCCCAACACTTCCAGTGGTCCTAGTGGGCCACCGCGGCCGCGCCGTGCTCGTCGACGAGCGCGCCGGTGGTGAAACGGTCGAGCGAGAAGGGGGCGTTCAGCGGATGCGGTGTGTCGTGGGCGATGGTGTGGGCGTAGACCCAGCCGACACCGGGGGTGGCTTTGAAACCGCCTGTTCCCCAGCCGCAGTTGAGGTAGAGGTTGTCCACCGGGCTGAGGCCGATGATCGGTGAGGCGTCGGGGCTGACGTCGACGATGCCGCCCCAGGTGCGCAGGACGTGGGCGCGGGCGAAGACCGGGAAGAGCTCCAGGGCCGCCGCCATCTGCTCCTCGATGATGTGGAAGGCGCCGCGCTGGGTGTAGGAGTTGTAGGCGTCGATGCCCGCCCCCATCACCAGCTCGCCCTTGTGCGCCTGGCTGACGTAGACGTGGACTGCGTTGGACATGACGACGGTCGGGTGGACCGGTTCGAGCAGCTCCGACACGAGCGCCTGCAGGGGGTGGCTCTGGACGGGGAGTTCGATGCCCGCCATGGCCGCCAGGACCGAGGTGTGGCCCGCCGAGCAGAGCGCCACCTTGCCCGCGGCGATCGCGCCCCGGGTGGTCTGCACTCCGACCACCCGGTTGCCGGCCACGTCGAGGCCGGTGACCTCGCAGTTCTGGATGATGTCGATGCCGGCGGCGTCGGCGGAGCGGGCCAGGCCCCAGGCGACGTGGTCGTGCTTGGCGATGCCCGCACGGGGCTGGTAGGTGGCGCCGAGGACCGGATAGCGCACGTCCGGGGAGATGTTGACGATCGGGCAGACGTCCTTGACGCCGTCCGCGTCGAGCCACTCGGCGTCCACGCCGTTGAGCCGGTTGGCCTCGACGCGGCGCACGCTGTCGCGGACGTCCTGGAGGCTGTGGGCGAGGTTCAGTACGCCGCGCTGGGAGAAGAGGATCGGGTAGTCGAGCTCGTCCGCCAGGCCTTCCCACAACTTGAGGGCGTGCTCGTAGATGCCGGCGCTCTCGTCCCAGAGGTAGTTGGAGCGGATGATCGTGGTGTTGCGGGCCATGTTGCCGCCCGCCAGCCAGCCCTTCTCCAGCACCGCGACGTTGGTGATGCCGTGGTTCTTCGCCAGGTAGTGGGCGGTGGCCAGGCCGTGTCCGCCGCCCCCCACGATGACGACGTCGTACGAGCGCTTCGGCTCGGGGTTGCGCCACAGCCAGTCGGGGTGTTCCGGGAGCTCGGCGCCGGGGGTGCGGGGGCTCATCGGGCGTCTCCGTTGTCGGACAGGTGCGGGTAGAGCGGGTGCTTGGCGGCCAGGGCTTCGGTGCGGGCACGCAGGGCCGGTACGTCCGGGTCCGGCTGGAGGGCGAGGGCGATGAGGTCCGCGACCTCGGCGAAGTCCTCCCCGGTGAAGCCGCGGGTGGCCAGGGCCGGGGTGCCGATGCGCAGGCCCGAGGTGACCATGGGCGGGCGCGGGTCGAAGGGCACGGCGTTGCGGTTGACGGTGATGCCGATCTCGTGGAGCAGGTCCTCGGCCTGGCGGCCGTCCAGCTCGGAGTCCCGCAGGTCGACCAGGACGAGGTGGACGTCCGTGCCGCCGGTGAGCACCTTCACCCCGGCCGCCGCCGTGTCCGCCTGGGTGAGACGCTCGGCGAGGATGCGCGAGCCGGCGAGCGTCCGGGCCTGGCGTTCGGCGAACTCCGGTGTCGCGGCGACCTTGAACGACACCGCCTTCGCGGCGATGACATGCTCCAGGGGGCCGCCCTGCATGCCGGGGAAGACAGCCGAGTTGATTTTCTTGGCGAGGTCGGCCTCGTTGGTGAGGATGACGCCGCCGCGCGGGCCGCCGAGCGTTTTGTGCGTCGTCGTGGTCGTGACGTGGGCGTGCGGTACGGGGCTCGGGTGCAGTCCCGCCGCCACCAGTCCGGCGAAGTGCGCCATGTCGACCATCAGCAGGGCGCCCACCTCGTCGGCGATTCTGCGGAAGGCCGCGAAGTCCAGCTGCCTGGGGTACGCCGACCAGCCCGCGATGATCATTTTGGGGCGGTGTTCCTTGGCGAGCCGCTCGACCTCGTCCATGTCGACGAGGTTGTCCGCCTCTGAGACGTGGTACGGCACGACGTTGAGCATCTTGCCGCTGTAGTTGATGCGCATGCCGTGCGTGAGGTGCCCGCCGTGCGCGAGGTCGAGGCCGAGGACGGTGTCGCCGGGCCGGAGCAGAGCGAAGAAGACGGCGGTGTTCGCCTGGGCGCCCGAGTGCGGCTGGACGTTGGCGAAGCCCGCGCCGAAGAGGGACTTGACGCGCTCGATGGCCAGCCGCTCGGTCACGTCGACGTGTTCGCAGCCGCCGTAGTAGCGGCGGCCAGGGTATCCCTCGGCGTACTTGTTGGTCGCGACCGAACCCTGGGCCTCCATCACGGCGGAGGGCGCGAAGTTCTCGGAGGCGATCATCTCCAGGGTGGACTGCTGGCGGTGCAACTCGGCGCGGAGCGCGGCATGGACCTCGGGGTCCAGCTCCGCCAGGGGGATGTTCAGCGCGTTCATACGGCGTTCGCGTTCCTCTCGGCGGCCTCGACGACATTGGCGAGCAACATGGCGCGGGTCATGGGGCCCACGCCCCCGGGCATCGGCGCCAGCCATCCGGCGACCTCGGCGGCGTCCGGGTGGATGTCTCCGACCAGGCCCTGGTCGGTGCGGGTGATGCCGACGTCCAGGACGGCCGCGCCGGGGCGCAGCATGTCCTTGGTGATCAGTCCGGGCGAGCCGGCGGCCGCGACGACGATGTCCGCCTCGCGTACGTGCCAGGCCAGGCCTTTGGTTCCGGTGTGGCAGAGGGTGACGGTGGCGTTCTCGGAGCGGCGGGTGAGCAGGAGCCCAATCGGCCGTCCGACCGTGATGCCCCGCCCGATCACACATACCCGAGCTCCGGCGAGCGGTACGTCGTGCCGGCGGAGCAGTTCGACGATGCCGCGCGGGGTGCACGGCAGTGGTGCTTCGACACCGAGGACGAGCCGGCCGAGGTTCACGGAATGCAGTCCGTCGGCGTCCTTGGCCGGGTCCATGCGCTCCAGTACGGCGCCCGCGTCCAGGTGGCGGGGCAGCGGGAGCTGGACGATGTAGCCGGTGCAGGCGTGGTCGGCGTTGAGCTCGTCGATCGTCTCCTCGACCTGCTGCTGAGAGGCGTCGGCGGGCAGCTCCCGACGGATGGAGGCGATGCCGATCTGAGCGCAGTCCCGGTGCTTGCCACCGACGTAGGCGTGGCTGCCTGGGTCGTCACCGACCAGAACGGTGCCGAGGCCGGGCGCCCGGCCGGTGACGGCGGTCAACTTGGCCACGTGCTCTGCGAGTTCACGACGGATGGTGGCAGCAGTGGACTTGCCGTCGAGGAGTTGTGCGGTCACCTGGGGAGCTCCTTCCAAGGAGGCTGAGCCTGAACGCCCTCAAGGGGCGCGGGGCTGTGTCAATCAGCGGCTCTGCCGCGGGGCGGGACAAGCCACAACGCACCCGCAGACGAAGACTCACCCACGAAGACGGGACATCGTCGGATCGAACAGCGGCTCCTCGGCCACGACGGCCTCGACGGACTGGTCGAAGTACCCGATGTGCAGAACGGTCCCCGGAGCCGCCGACTCCACCGGCAGCCAGGCATAGGCGATGCCCTTGCCGATCGTGTAGCCGTACGCGGCACTGGTGACGTACCCCACCGCGCAGTCGCCCTCGTAGACCGGCTCCTTGCCCATGACGACGGCCTTCGGATCGTCGATCGTGAGACAGGTCAGCTTCCGCCGGACATCGGCCTTGCGCCGCTCCAGCGCTGCCTTCCCGACGAAGTCGTCCTTGTCGAGCTTCACGGCGAAGCCGACACCGGCCTCGTAGGGGTCGTGTTCGTACGTCATGTCCGTGCCGAAGGAGCGGTAGCCCTTCTCGAGGCGGAGACTGTTGAAGGCGCCCCGCCCGGCCGCGATGCCGCCCAGCGGCTCGGCCGCCCGCCACAGCGTGTCCCACAGCTTCTGGCCCAGGTCGGCGGTGGTGTAGAGCTCCCAGCCGAGCTCGCCGACGTACGACAGGCGCATCGCGGTGACCGGCACGGACCCGATGTGGGCGCGCTTGGCGCGGAAGTACTTCAGGCCGGTCGCGGAGAAGTCGGCGTCGGTCAGGGGCTGGAGGACGTCGCGGGCGCGCGGCCCCCACAGGCCGATGCAGCAGGTGCCGGGGGTGATGTCGCGGACCTGGACCGTGCCGCCGACGGGGAGGTGGCGGGTGAACCAGTCGAGGTCCAGGTTGCCGTTGGCGCCGACCTGGAAGAGGTCGGGGGCGAGCCGGGCGACGGTGACGTCGCTGCGGATGCCGCCGTCGTGGTCGAGGAGCAGCGTGTACGTCACCGAGCCGACGGACTTGGCGACCTTGCCGGTGCACAGCCGCTCCAGGAACTCGCCGGCGCCGCGCCCGCCGACCTCGAGCCGCTTGAGGGCCGTCATGTCGTACAGGGCGACGGTCTCGCGGGTGGTCTGGGCCTCGGCGGCGACGATGGGTGACCAGTACCGTGCGGCCCAGTCGTTGGGGGTGACGATGGAACGGCCCTCGACCAAGCTCGCGTTGGCCTCGTACCACTGCGGGCGCTCCCAGCCGTTCGCCTCCAGGAAGAAGGCGCCCAGCTCCTGCTGCCGGGTGTGGAACGGGCTGGTGCGGATCGGGCGCGGGTCCCCCGACGGCTGGAGGGGGTGGAGGATGTCGTAGACCTCGGCGAAGTTCCGGCAGTCGCGGGCGAGCACGTACTCCGGTGAGAGCTGGTGCGGTTCGAAGCGGTTGACGTCGCACTCGTGCAGGTCGAAGGAGGAGCAGTAGCCGTCGACCAGCCATTCGGCCATGGCCCGTCCGACGCCTGCGGAGTGCGTGACCCAGACGGCCTCGGCGACCCAGAAGCCCTTGAGGTCCGGGGATTCGCCGAGCAGGGGCAGGCCGTCGGTGGTGAAGGAGAACAGGCCGTTGATGCCCTCCTCGACCTTGGCGTCCTTCGTCGCCGGAAGCAGTGACTGCGTCTCGGTCCAGGCCTCCTCGAAGTCCTCCTCGGTGAACTTCAGGACGGAGGGCATCTGGTCGGACTCGTCCACGGAGAGGATGTCGTCGGCGGAGACCGGCATCGGGCGGTGGCCGTAGTAGCCGATGCCCAGGCCGTCGAAGCGGTCGCGGTAGTACAGGTCGGCGTCCTGGTGGCGCAGGATCGGGCGGACCGCCTCCTGCGTCTGTCCGGCCAGGGCCGGGACCGGGCCCGTCCAGGCGAGCTGGTGGGCGAGCGGGGTGAGCGGGAGGTTCATGCCGGCCATGCGGGCGATCTTCGGGCCCCAGATGCCGGCGCAGCACACGACGATGTCGGCGGGGATCTCGCCCTGGTCGGTCAGGACGCCGGTCACCTCGCTCTCGGTCTGCGAGATGTCGAGGACTTCGTGGCGGGCGAGGAAGCGGACGCCGCGCTCGGTGGCCCGGCGGATCTGCGCCTCGACGGCGAGGACCGCCTTGGCGAGGCCGTCCGTCGGTACGTGGAGGCCGGCGAGGACCTTGTCCGGGTTGACGAGCGGGTGCTGTGCGACGCACTCCTCGGTGGTCAGCAGCCGGGATGCGATGCCCCAGGAGGCGAGCCAGCCGTGGCGCCGCTGGAGTTCGGTGACGCGCTCCGGGCTGGTGGCCACCTCCAGGCCGCCTACCTGGAGGAAGCAGGGCTGCCCGTCGACGTCGAGGGAGCAGAACTTCTCGACGGTGTAACGGGCCATCTCGGTCATGGTCTTGGAGGGGTTGGTCTGGAAGACCAGGCCCGGGGCGTGCGACGACGAGCCTCCGGTGGCGGGCAGGGGGCCCTGGTCGACCACGGTCACTTCGGTCCAGCCGCGCGCGGAGATCTCGTCGGCGAGCGCTGCACCCACGACGCCCGCTCCGATGATGACCACCCGGGGTCCCGCCATCGCCGCACCTCCGACGTTGAAGTGATCCAGTTGCTGTCTACGCAACAAGGTTCAGGTTGCGCAACTCAATGTGCCCGCCGTGCATCGGCGTGTCAAGGGGTCCGCGACGCCGGAAAAACACCCGGGCGGGACGGGGAGACACCGGCGCAAAACGACGAGGCCCGGCAGGCTGACGACACAGCCTGCCGGGCCTTTCCGACCGGACTCACACGGGCGTTCGCGCGCCTACTCGATCCAGGCGTCGACCTTGTCGCGGTTGGCCTCGACCCACTTCTTCGCCGCGGCCTCGGGCGCCATCTTGTCCACCGCGATGTACTTGGCCACGGTGTTCTGGTCGTCGTTCGTCCAGCTGAATTTCTTCACCAGGTCGTAGGCGGGGCTGCCCGACTTGGCGAACTTCGCGCTGACGATCTTGTCGAGTTCATATACGGGGTAGTCGCAGGCGACCTTCTCCGCGTCGGCGTCGCAGCCCTCCTTGTACTCGGGCAGGCCGACCTTCTTCAGCGGCACCTCGGACAGGAACCACTGGGGCTCGTAGAAGTAGCCGATCACCCATTGCTTGTTCTTCTCGGCGTTGCGGTACGCCTGGATGAGCGCGGTCTCGCTGCCCGCGTACACCACCTTGAAGTCCAGCTTGAGGTTCTTCACCAGCGCCTCGTCGTTGGTGACGTACGAGGGGTCGCCGTCGAGGAGCTGGCCCTTGCCGCCGGACTCCGAGGTCTTGAACTTCGAGGCGTACTTGTTGAGGTTCTTCCAGTGGGTGATGTCGGGGTGCGCCTTCGCCAGCCACGGCGGCACGTACCAGCCGATGAGGCCCTTGTTGCCGGTCGGGCCGGCCTCGACGGCCGTCTTCTGTTCGGTGATGTACTTCTTCTTCAGGTCGTCGTGGCCCCAGTTCTCCACGACGGCGTCGACCTCACCCGTGCCGAAGCCCTGCCAGGCGATCTCCTCCTTGAGGTCCTTCTGCTCGACCTTGCAGCCGAGGTCGTGTTCGGCGACGTAGGCGAGGACCGCCGCGTTCGCCTCGTAGCCCACCCACGGGTTGATCGCGAGGTTGAAGGTGCCGCACTTGCCCGAGCTGCCCGAGCCGGCGGCGCTGTCGTCGCCGACCTTCGCGCCCCCGCAGGCCGTGAGGGTGAGGCCGAGGACGGCCAGGCCGGCGGCGCCGGCTCTCCAGTGTCGTGCCATGGTGAGGTGCTCCTTAAGCCCCGGCGCGGCGAGCCGCTGCCTGAGTGATCCGGTCGAACATGACTCCGAGCAGGACGATGGCGAGTCCGGCCGCCAGTCCCTTGCCGTACAGCTGGCCCTGCGAGAACCCGGCCACGACGTCGTACCCGAGGGCGCCCGCTCCCACCAGTCCGCCCACCACGACCATCGACAGCACGTAGATCAGGCCCTGGTTGGTCGCGAGGGTCAGGGCTCCGCGTGACATCGGCAGCTGGACCTTGGTGATGATCTGCCAGGTGTTGCATCCGGTGGACATCGCCGCCTCGACGGTGGTCCCGGGCACGGCCCGCACCCCGTCGGCGATGATCTTGATGGCGACGGGTGCCGCGTAGACGATCGCGGCGACGATGGCCGTGAACCGTGTCGCGCCGAACAGCGCGAGGAACGGCACGAGATAGACGAACGGCGGCATGACCTGGGCCGCGTCCAGGGACGGCCTGAGCAGCCGGTCGACGAGCGCGCTGCGGCCCATCCACACCCCGAGGACGACGCCGAGCAGCATCACGAGCACGGTGGCCACCGCGGTGGAGGCCAGGGTCGTCATGGCGTCCGACCACACACCGGTGCCGACGAGCAGGCCCACGCACACGGCGGTGGTGGCCCCGGCACGCCATCCGCCCAGTACCGTGCCCAGCGCGACGAGGGCGGCGCCCACGAGCCACCACGGGGAGTCGGTCAGCAGGGTCTGGAAGGGGTTGAGGAGGCCGTTGGTGAGGAGGTCGCGGAAGGCGTTCGTCAGGCCCGACAGGTTGTCCTGTGCCCAGGTGGTCACATCGGTCGCCGCCCTGGCGATGGTGCTGCCGGTGCTGCCCTCGCCGGGGAACTCGGCCGCCCACAGGTATGTGTGCGAGAGGTACACCAGGACCAGGGCGCCCACTCCCCCGGCCACCAGCAGGTGCCGTCGCCACGTGAGGAAGACACTGTCCGAGCCCCGGGCCGAGTCGGCCCGTCCGCTCGCGGCGGTGGTGACCCGGTCCAGCACGATGGCCATGACCACGATGGCGAGTCCGGCGTTGAACGCCGTGCCGACGTCCAGTGACTGCAGGGCCTGGACGACGGTCGCTCCGAGGCCGGGCGCGTTGATCAGGGCCGCGATGGTCACCATGGCCAGGGCGGCCATGATGGTCTGGTTGACGCCCATCACCACGGTCCGTTTGGACATCGGCAGCAGGACCTTCAGCAGCGCCTGGCGCCGCGTCGCGCCCATCGAGTCCGCCGCCTCGACGGTGGTCTCGGGCACCGAGCGGATGGCGTGGGCGGTGATGCGGATCGCGGGTGGTGCCGCGTAGATGGCGGTCGCGATGGTGGCGGAGGCCGGGCCGATCAGGAAGAACAGGGTCAGGGGCGCCAGGTAGACGAAGGTGGGCATGGTCTGCATGAAGTCCAGGAACGGCGTCACGATCCGGTTGAACCGGTCGGACAGCCCGGCCCACACCCCCAGGGGAAGGGCGAACAGCAGCGCCACGAACACCGCGGAGAGGGTCAGCGCCAGTGTGTCCATGCTTTCCTGCCAGAGGCCCTGGAGGCCGAGGAAGGTGAAGCCGGCGACGGCCAGCAGCGCGACTCGCCAGTTGCCCACGGCCCAGGAGACGTAGCCGACGATTCCCACGACGCCGAGCCAGCCGATCTGCGGAACCGGGCGGCCCGCGGTCGGCTGCGAGATCAGCTCCTGGACGAAGGTCACCAGGGTGTCGATGACCAGACGGATCTCGTTGAAGAAGTAGAGGAAGAGCGGGTTGGAGTTGCGGTTCGCGCCGATGGAGTCGTTGACGTCGTTGAACCACCGGTGCAGGTCGGTCAGATCGGCGGCGGCGAGGGACAGGGTCTGCCTGCCGCGCAGCACGGCGAAGAGGACCAGCCAGACGACCAGGATCGCGGCCACGATCGTCGAGCGGCTGACCGTGCGCGCGCGCCGGGCGGGAGCGGGCGGCTCCTCGGTCCCGGTCCTCCGCGGCCTCTCGGTCTTCTCCACGGCGACGGTCATCACGCGTCGCCTTCCCGCCCGGCGACCACCGCGAGGATCTCGTCGTCGCCGACGATGCCGAGCAGCTTGCCGTTCTCGACGACCTTGACCGGTTTGTCGGCCGCGAGCACCGCTCGCGTGGCCTCCTTCACCACGACGTCCGGGCCGAGTTCGGGGCCGTCCAGGGGGTCGTCCGGCTCCGCGGGGCGCATGATCCACCGCAGGGTCAGCACATCGCCGCGGGGCACGTCCCTGACGAAGTCGCGCACGTAGTCGTCCGCGGGGGCGCCGACCAGTTCGTCGCCGGTGCCGCACTGGACCATCCTGCCGTCGCGCATGATGAGGATGCGGTCGCCCAGGCGCAGTGCCTCGGACAGGTCGTGGGTGATGAACACCATCGTCTTGCCGACCTCGTGGTGCAGGCGGACGACCTCGTTCTGCATGTCCCGGCGGATCAGCGGGTCGAGTGCCGAGAACGGTTCGTCGAAGAGGAGGACATCGGGGTCGCCGGCCAGGGCGCGGGCGAGCCCCACGCGCTGTTGCATGCCGCCGGAGAGCTGGTCGGGGTAGGAGCTCTCGTAGCCCGCGAGACCGACGAGTTCGACGACCTCCAGCGCGCGCTTGGTGCGTTCGGATCTGCTCATGCCGCGGATCTCCAGGCCGAAGGCCACGTTGTCGACGACCCGGCGGTGGGGCAGCAGCCCGAAGTGCTGGAAGACCATGGAGAACTTGCTGCGGCGCAGCTCGCGCAGGCGGCTCGCGTCCGCGTCGCGGATGTCCTCGCCCTCGAAGAGGATCTCTCCTGCGGTGGGTTCGATGAGCCGGGTCAGACAGCGCACCAGGGTGGACTTGCCGGAGCCGGACAGGCCCATCACGACGAACACCTCTCCGGGCGCGACGTCGAAGTGAACGTCGCGCACGGCGGCCGTGCATCCGGTGCGGTCCATCAGTTCGCGGCGGGTGAGTCCGCGCAGTTCCTCGGAGCCGGGCACCTGGGCCGACTTCGGTCCGAACACCTTCCACAGCTCGCGCACGGAGATGACGGGAGTGGGCGCGGAGTCCTGGGGGGTGTCGCGCCGCCGCGGCGCCTCGGTCGTTGCTGGGGTCATGTCCGACCTCTTTTCGGCGTTCAGCCGCGGAACCAGTGCTGCGGCCGGGGTTGGATGTTCTGCCAGATGTGTTTGGGCTCCCGGTACTCGTCCAGGCCCGTCGGTCCCAGCTCCCGGCCTACGCCGGAGTGCCCGAACCCACCCCATTCCGCCTGCGGCACATAGGGGTGGTAGTCGTTGATCCACACCGTGCCGTGGCGCAGCCGGCGGGCGACCCGCTGGGCCTTGCCGGCGTCCTGCGTCCAGACGGCGCCGGCCAGTCCGTACGCGGTGTCGTTGGCGATGCGGACCGCGTCGTCCTCGTCGGTGAAGCGCTCGACGGTGAGGACGGGCCCGAAGGACTCCTCGTGGACCACGCGCATGTCCTGAGCGCACGCGTCGAGCACGGTCGGCGGGTAGTAGTGGCCGTCGGCCAGGGCCGGGTCGTCCGGGCGTTCGCCGCCGCAGCGCAGGACGGCCCCCTCCGCGAGGCCGGCCGCGACGTAGGCCTCGACCTTCGCCAGGTGCTGGGCGGAGATCAGCGGTCCGGTGTCGGCGTTCGGGTCGAAGGGGCCGCCGAGGCGGATCCGCCGGGCGCGGCGGACCACCTCGTCGACGAACCGGTCGTGCAGCGCGTCCTCGACGATCAGCCGGGCGCCTGCCGAGCAGACCTGGCCCGAGTGCAAAAAGACGGCCGTGAGCGCGAAGTCCACGGCCGTCTCGAAGTCGGCGTCGGCGAAGACGACGTTGGGGTTCTTGCCGCCGAGCTCCAGCGCGACCTTCTTCACGGTCGCGGCGGCGGTGGCCATGATGCGTCTGCCGGTGTCCAGACCGCCGGTGAAGGAGACCATGTCGACGGCGGCGTCCTCGGCGAGCGGTGCACCCGCCTCGGGCCCGGTTCCCAGGACGAGGTTGGCGGCGCCGTCCGGAAGTCCGGCCTCCGCCAGGGCCTTCATCAGCAGGATCGAGGTGGAGGGGGTCAGTTCGCTGGGCTTGAGGACGATGGCGTTGCCTGCGAGGAGCGCCGGGGCGACCTTCCAACTCGCTTGCAGCAGCGGGTAGTTCCAGGGGGTGATCAGGGCGCACACGCCGATCGGCTCGTACACGACACGGCTGACGGCGTCGTCGCGGCCGGTGTCGATCACCCGGCCGGCGTCGGTGCCGCCGAGCCCTCCGTAGTAGCGGAAGCAGGAGACGACATCGGCGATGTCGTACTCGCTCTCCACGAGCCGTTTGCCGGTGTCCAGCGATTCAGCGCGGGCGAACGCTTCGGCGTCGCGTTCGATGATGCCGGCGGTGCGCAGCAGGAGCGCGCCGCGCTCGCGCTCGGGGGTGCGCGGCCAGGGCCCCTCGTCGAAGGCCCGGCGGGCCGCGGCGACGGCCGCCTCGGTGTCGGGGCGGGTGCCCTCGGACACGGTCACGGAGAGTGTGCCGTCGGCGGGGCAGCGGATGTCCCGGTGGCCTCCGGCCACGGGGTCCCGCCATTCACCGTCCACGTACAGGTCTGCCACGTCGGGGCCCTTCGAGCGAATCGCGTTGCGCATCACGCACCGCATTGCTTGTGGTGGAACACTCTGGAGAAGGCGGGAACGCACGTCAAGGGGTCGGCCGATGACGGTTTCGCCAAGGAGACAATCCCGGGAACCCGACCGCCGAAGGGCCCGGAACGCTGTGTTTCCGGGCCGGTCGGCTGCCTGAGAACAGCGGGTTACGCGGGTGCTTCACGGTGCCGGTAGTACGCGGCGCCGGAGGGCGGCAGCGGCTCCTTGCCGAGGATGAGGTCGGCGGCCTTCTCCGCGACCATCATCACCGGCGCGTAGATGTTGCCGTTGGTGATGTAGGGCATCACGGACGCGTCGACGACCCGCAGCCCCTCCATGCCGTGCACGCGCAGGTCGGCCGGATCCACGACAGCCATCTCGTCGGTGCCCATCTTGCAGGTGCAGGACGGATGCAATGCGGTCTCACCGTCCTTGGCGACCCAGGCGAGGATCTCCTCGTCGGTCTCCACGGACGGGCCGGGCGAGATCTCCCCGGCGTTGTAGGGGGCCATGGCGGGCTGGTTGAGCAGCCTGCGCGCGACCCTGACGGCCTCGACCCACTCGCGGCGGTCCTGCTCGGTGGAGAGGTAGTTGAAGCGCAGCGCGGGGTGCTCGGCGGGATCCTTGCTCTTGATCTTCACCGAGCCGACGGCGTCGGAGTACATGGGTCCGACGTGCACCTGGTAGCCGTGTCCGCCGGCCGGGACGGAGCCGTCGTAGCGGACCGCCACGGGCAGGAAGTGGAACATCAGGTTGGGGTAGGCCACGTCGTCGTTGCCGCGGACGAAGCCGCCCGCCTCGAAGTGGTTGGTCGCGGCCGGTCCCGTGCGCAGGAGCCACTGCAGGCCGATGAAGGGGGCACGCCACTTGGCGAGGTACGGCTGCATGGAGACGGGCTGCTTGCAGGCGTACTGGATGTACACCTCCAGATGGTCCTGGAGGTTCTCGCCGACGCCCGGCAGATCGTGTACGACGTCCACGCCGAGCGCCGCGAGTTCCTTGGCGTTGCCGACGCCGGAGAGCTGCAGGAGTTGCGGTGAGTTGATCGCGCCTCCGCAGAGGATGACCTCGCCGGCCCGTACCTGCTGCGGTCTGCCGCGGCCGCGCCGGTACTCGACGCCGACGGCCCGCTTGCCCTGGAACAGGACGCGGGTGACGAGGGCACGCGTGGTGACGGTGAGGTTGGGCCGGTTCCGCACGGGCTTGAGGTAGGCCTTCGCGGCCGACAGCCGGCGCCCGCGGTGGACATTGCGGTCGAACCTTGCGAAACCTTCCTGCCGATAGCCGTTCACGTCGTTGGTGGGAGCGTGTCCCGCCTCCTCGGTGGCCTTGAGGAAGGCCTCGAAGAGCGGGTTGGTCCCCGGACCGCGTTCGAGGACGAGGGGGCCGTCGTGGCCGCGGAACTCGTCGTCCGGGTCGGCGGCCAGGCAGTTCTCCATCCGCCGGAAGTACGGCAGGCAGTGGGCGTAGTCCCAGCTGTCCATTCCGGGGTCGGCCGCCCAGCGCTCGTAGTCCATGGGGTTGCCGCGCTGGAAGATCATGCCGTTGATGCTGCTGGAGCCGCCCAGGACCTTGCCGCGCGCGTGGTAGACGCGCCGGCCGCCCATGTGGGGCTCGGGTTCGGACTCGTACTTCCAGTCGTAGAAGCGGCTGCCGATCGGGTAGGTCAGTGCCGCCGGCATGTGGATGAAGACGTCCCACGGATAGTCGGGTCTGCCCGCTTCCAGGACCAGCACCCGGTTACCGGGATCCGCGGACAGCCGGTTGGCCAGTGCACAGCCGGCCGATCCACCACCGACGATGACGAAGTCGTACCGCAAGTCAGCCATGAGGCCTCGTCTCGCTCGCGCCGTAGAGAATGCGCGGCATGCTAGTACCGGTATCTCTATGCGCACCAGGTTGCGGACAACGCAACTTCTGATTTTCTCGTGAAGGCCGTGACCTGCACCGCTGCCGGCTATGTTAATCGCCCGTATAGTTGCGTTGTGAGCAACTACCATCCAGATACCGAAACGACAAGTGCGCCGTCCGGCGGGGTGCAGTCGGTCGACCGGGCCATCACCGTGCTGGAGATCCTGGCCCGGCGCGGCGAGGCGGGCGTCAGCGAGGTGGCCGCCGAGATCGATGTACACAAGTCCACCGCGTTCCGGCTGCTGGGCGCCCTGGAAGTGCGCGGACTGGTGGAGCAGGCGGGCGAGCGCGGCAAGTACCGCCTCGGTTTCGGCATCGTCCGTCTCGCCGGTGCGGTCACCGGACGCATCGACATCACTCAGCAGAGCCGCCCGGTCTGTGAGCGTCTCGCCGAGGAGATCGGCGAGACGGTGAATCTCGCCGTGATGCAGGAGAAGTACGCGATCAACCTGTACCAGGTGCGCGGTCCGGGTGCTGTGACGGCGTTCAACTGGGTCGGCCAGCTGACGCCGCTGCATGCCACCTCCAGTGGCAAGATCCTGCTGGCCCACATGCCGGCGAAGGAGCGTGCCGCACTGCTGTCGGACGCGGGTCTGAAGAAGATGACGCCGCGCACTCTGACCGCGAAGACCAAGCTGGAGAAGAACCTCGCCGAGGCGCTGGAGCGCGGCTACTCCTGGACGCTGGAGGAGTTCGAGGCGGGGCTGCACGCCATGGCCGCCCCGGTCCGCAATCGGGACGGGGAGGTCATCGCTGCACTCAGCGCCTCAGGGCCGGCGTACCGGCTCACCGAGGACCGTATTCACGATCTCGCTCCGGTGCTGGTCGAGGGCGCGGACGAGATCAGCCACCGGATGGGATATCTGGGCTGATCCCGCCGCGCCGCTTGCGCCGGCCGCCCCGGGCACCGGGAGCCGGGCCGCCGGGAGCCGCCGTCACCGCGGCCGCCCCAGCCTCGCGCCCAGACGCTCCTGGACGAAGGCGTGGAACTCACCGATGTGGTGCTCGCTGGGCACGAGGACCCCGCCCTTGGCGTACAGCCGTGAGCTCATCGCGGGCTGGCAGCGCTCGCAGGCGTCGAAGTCCTGCCGGTTGACCCGGTCGAAGAGCTCCACCGACCGGCTGACGTCCTTGCCGCTCTCGACGACGTGCTTGAGGTACAGCCAGTCGCACTCGACGACGGTGCGGTCCGCGGCGACCGGGTACATCCGGTGGAAGATCACGTGGTCGGGCACGAGGTTGATGAACACCTGCGGCCGGACGGTGACCGCGTAGTACCGACGGTCCTGGGCCTCGGTGACGCCCGGAATGCGGTCGAGGCCTTCCGAGCCGTCGACGGTGAAGCCCTTGACCTCGGAGCCGAACTCCGCGCCGTGTCCCACGTAGTACTGAGCCGCGTACCCGTCGGCGAACTCGGGCAGCACCTCGGTGAGTTCGGGGTGGATCGTCGCGCAGTGGTAGCACTCCATGAAGTTCTCGACGATCAGTTTCCAGTTCGCCCGGACGTCGTAGACGATCCGTCTGCCGACCTCGAGGTCATCGATGCCGTAGTGCTCGATCGACTCCGTGTCGCCGAGGCGCGCGACCACGTCCTGCACGACCTCGTCGAAAGGGGGCGGGTTCTCGGCGAGGCACACCCACACATAGCCGAGCCACTCGCGCGTCGCCACGGCTGCCAGGCCGTACTCGGTGCGACCGACGTCGGGCATCTTGGTGAGGTTGGGCGCCGCGACGAGTTTGCCCGTCAGGTCGTACGTCCAGGCGTGGTAGGGGCATTGGAAGGCGCGCTTGACCTCGCCGCTCTCCGCCGTGCACAGCTTGGCTCCGCGGTGCCGGCAGACGTTGAGGAAGGCGCGTACGGACTGGTCGCGTGCACGGGTGACGAGGATGCTCTCGCGGCCGACCTGGACGGTCCTGAACGCCCCCGGAGCGGCGAGGTCGGTGGAGCGCACGGCACAGAACCACATCGCCTCGAAGATGCGTTCCTGCTCCTGGGCGAAGATGCCGGGGTCGGTGTAGGCGGAGCCGGGCAGGGTGGCGATGAGACTTTCCGGCAGACCGGTCGAGGTCACAGTGCACTCCTCGGAGAAACGTCGTGGAACGGGAACGCACACGCGCCGGGACGAGCTGCACCGGACGACGTCGGATCTGGGAGCAGCTCCCTGTCAGAACGCGTTGGCCGCGAGTTGCTTGCGCCAGCGCATGAACAGCCGGGGCTGGTTCATCCCGAGGACGCCGACCGGGTGCCCGGCACGTCGGTAGACGGCCAGGACATTACGGTCGTCCGCGGCGCCTTCCTCGATCGTGACGCTGTCGGCGCGGGACGCGTTGCCGGCGAACTGGATCTTCACGCCGTACTGGTCGGACCAGAAGTAGGGCGGTCTCGGGACGCCCGGTTCGGTCTCGCCCCAGGAGAGCAGGGCGGCGACCGCCGCGTCGGGGCGTTCCCGGGCGCCGGTCCAGTGCTCGACACGGCGGTGGGTGCCCGCGCGGGGGTCGTACCAGGAGGCGCAGTCGCCGACCGCGACCACCCCGGCCACGCTGGTACGGCCGTCCGCGCCGCACTTGACGCCGTCGGCGAGTTCGACACCGGAGCCCGCCAGCCAGTCGACGCAGGGGCGGGCCCCGACGCCCACGACGACGATGTCGGCGGGGACGCTACGGCCGTCCTCCATCAGGACGGCGTCGACGCGGGTCTCTCCGCTCAGCCCTTTGACGCCTACTCCGCACAACAGGCGTACGCCGTGGTCGGCGTGGAGGGCGGAGACGATCCTGCCCATGGCGGCGCCGAGCGGTCCGGCCAGTGGTGTGGGCGCGGCCTCGACGATGGTCACGTCGAGGCCGAGCGCACAGGCGGTGGAGGCGACCTCGGCGCCGATGAAGCCGCCGCCTATCACGACCAGGCGTCCGCCCCGGGCCAGTTCGTCCCGCAGAGCGCGGGCGTCGTCCAGGGTGCGCAGGGTGTGCACACCGGCCAGGCCGTCCATGCCGGGCAGGGTGCGGGCGGCGGCGCCGGTGGCGATGACGATGCCGTCGGCCCTCACCTTCCGGCCGTCGGTGAGCCGTACGGCGCGGGGTGTCGTGTCGAGTCCGGCGGCACGGGCTCCGAGCAGCCACTCCACTTGCAGGTCCTCGTCGTCCGGCTCCAGGGCGAGATCGGCCTCGCCGATGCCGCCGGCCAGGAACTCCTTGGACAGCGGCGGCCTGTCGTAGGGACGGTGGAGCTCGTCGCCCATGACGACCAGCCGTCCGTCGTATCCCTGCTTGCGCAAGGAACGCGCCGCTGACAGACCGGCCAGCGACGCGCCCACCACGGCCACCGTCCTCACGCGACGCCCCCGGCGAGCCGGGCGGCTATGCAGGGAGGCAGGTTCGGGGCGGCCGTGGACAGCCGGACGTAGATCATGCCGTCCTCGACGAAGACCTCGTGCGTGCGCACCGGGAGCTTGGCCGGCGGGGCGTCGACGGCTCCGGTCGTGAGGTTGAACTTCGAGGCGTGCAACGGGCATTCGACCTCGCGGCCCTCCAGCCAGCCGTCGGCGAGCGAGGCGTCCTGGTGGGTGCATGTGTCGTCGATGGCGAAGAGTTCGCCGTCGTCGGTGTGGAACACCGAGACCGGCGGGTCGATGTCGAGCCTGTGGGCCTCGCCTCGGGGCAGATCCACGAGACGGCACGCGGGAATCATCATGACACCTCGGTGCGTATAGCGAAACGGATTGCGGTCAACGCAACGCCAGTGTGAGGGCGTCCGCAAACCCTTGTCAAGGAGTTCACGGGCCGCTCGGCGCCCATATTTCTGGTTGCACCATGTGGAACAACCTGCGCCATAGGAAACGCAGGTGAGGCTGGGCGCGCTGTGGAGGAGGGCGTGTGCGACGGCGCCGGCGCGCACCCGAGACCCCGGCCGGCGGGCACGCGCACGGCGTCGGCCGTCGAGGCGACGCCGTGGACCAGGACGCACCGGCACGCTGCTCGGCGGCTGGGACCGGCACCGAAGCCGGAGGGGCCGGGGGCCGCGGGGTCCGCCGGTGACGTCGCGAGTGAGTCGCGCGCGGAAGACGGAGGACCGAGGGCGTTCGGCCATCCCGGCCCGTGCGGCGGTGCTCGTGTCACCAGCCGCGGGCGGCCCACTCCTGCAGGTGCGGTGCTTCCGCCTCGATGGTGGTCGAGTCACCGTGTCCGGTGTACACGACCGTCTCACCGGGGAGGGTCAGCAGGCGGTCTCCGATCGACGTCAGGATCGTGCCGAAGTCGCTGTACGAGCGCCCGGTCGCGCCGGGCCCTCCCGCGAACAGTGTGTCGCCGCTGAACAGCGCCCCGAGGTCGGGGGCGTACAGGCACACGGCACCGGGTGCGTGCCCGGGCGTGTGGAGCACGCGCAGCCCGATGCCCGCCACGACGAGGTCGTCGCCGTCGGCGAGGGGAGCGCCGGGCTGCCTGTTCGGGTGCACCATCTTCCACAGCACCTGATCGTCGGGGTGCAGCAGGACGCGCGCGCCGGTGGCGAGGGCGACGTCGGGCGCGGCACGCACGTGATCGTCGTGGGCGTGGGTGCACACGACGGCCGACAGGCGGCGGTCACCCACGGCTTCCAGGACGGCGTCGGAGTCGTGCGCCGCGTCGATGACGATCACCTCGTCGTCGTCACCGACGATCCAGACGTTGTTGTCGACGTCCCAGGTGCCGCCGTCGAGACTGAACGTCCCGCTCGTGACGAGGCGTTCGACGCGGGGTGCGCCGGCCATCACAGCACCACCACGGAGCGCAGCACGTCGCCGCCGTACATCTTCTCGAAGGCCTCCTCCACGTCACCGAGGCCGATGGTCTCGGTGACGAACGCGTCCAGGTCGAACCGGCCGCCCAGGTAGAGGTCGATGAGGGCCGGGAAGTCGCGCGATGGCAGGCAGTCGCCGTACCAGCTGGACTTCAGCGAGCCGCCGCGGCCGAAGACGTCGAGCAGCGGCAGTTCCACCTTCATCTCAGGGGTGGGCACACCCACCAGCACGACCGTGCCGGCCAGGTCCCGCGCGTAGAAGGCCTGCCGGTACGTCTCCGGGCGGCCGACGGCCTCGACGACGACGTCCGCGCCGAAGCCGCCGGTCAGTTCGCGCACCGCCTCGACCACGTCGTCCTTGGCTCCGTCGACGGTGTGGGTGGCCCCCATGGTCAGGGCACGGTCCAGCTTGCGCCGGTCGATGTCGACGGCGATGACCCTGGCCGCGCCGGCGAGCCGGGCTCCCGCGACGGCGGCCATGCCGACACCACCGCAGCCGATGACGGCGACGGAGTCTCCCCGCCCGACGGCGCCGGTGTTGACGGCGGCGCCGAAGCCCGCCATGACACCGCATCCGAGCAGCCCGGCTGCCGCCGCCGGGGCGGCCGGGTCCACCTTGGTGCACTGCCCGGCGGCGACCAGCGTCTTCTCCGCGAAGGCACCGATGCCGAGGGCGGGCGAGAGCGGGGTGCCGTCGAGCAGCGTCATCGGCTGCGTCGCGTTGTGGGTGGCGAAGCAGTACCAGGGCTTGCCCTTGCTGCAGGCCCGGCACTGGCCGCAGACGGCACGCCAGTTGAGGATGACGAAGTCACCGGGTTCGACGCCGGTGACCCCCTCCCCCACCGCTTCGACGCGGCCGGCCGCCTCGTGTCCGAGCAGGAAGGGAAACTCGTCGTTGATCCCGCCCTCGCGGTAGTGGAGGTCGGTGTGGCAGACGCCGCACGCCTCGACCTTGACCAGCGCCTCCCCCGGGCCGGGATCGGGAACGACGATCGTCTCGACGGAAACCGGGGCGCCCTTCTTCCGGGCGACGACGGCACGTACCTCGTGAGCCATGGGCTGCTCCTCAGACGGGGAAGTCACGCGGGTGCACTGCTTCAGGAGTTGCTTTATCAGATACGCGCACCGCTATACGCAACCGAGCATCGGGGAGGAGGACACCGGGGTCAAGAGGTCGGCCGCAACCGGACCGGCTCGCCGGCACGCGCGATCGCCGAGGCGGGGCCGTCAGCCCGTGCCCGTTGATCGACAAGGTGTCCGGTAGGCGTGGCCGGCCTCTCGACGCCGTGCCGATTGTCCGGTCGTCACCGGGCGCGGCATGCTGCCCCGATGCCCCTGAAGACGATCCCTCCGCTCTCCCGCCGGACGCTGCTGCGCACGCTGGGCTCCGGCGCGGCGCTCGGCGGACTCACCGGGTGTGGTGTCCCGGCCGCGTACGTACGCCCCGGCGACCGCGCCGCCGTCGACCTGTCCTCCACCGATCAGCGGCTGAACTGGGCGAACTGGCCGCTGTACATCGACACCGACGACGAGCGTCCCTCGCGGCGGCCCACCCTGGAGGCCTTCGAGAAGCGCACGGGGATCTCGGTCGAGTACGTCGAGGAGATCAACGACAACGACGAGTTCTTCGGCAAGATCAGCCCGGCACTGATGAACCGCCGGCCCACCGGCCGCGATCTGATCGTCATCAGTGACTGGATGAGCGCGCGGTTCGTGCGACTCGGCTGGGTGCAGGAGATGGACCGGGCCCGGCAGCCGAACGTGACCCGGTATCTCGACCCGCAGTTGCGCTCGCCGGTGTTCGATCCCGGCCGCGCGTTCACGGTGCCGTGGCAGTCCGGCATCACCGGCATCGCGTACAACCGGCGCAGGACCGGCCGGGAGATACGGCAGGTGTCGGATCTGTGGGCGAGCGACCTGAAGGGCCGGGTCACACTGCTGTCCGGCATGGACGAAGCGTTCGCACTGTTGATGCAGGGCAACGGCGTCGACATCACCCGGTGGACGGCCGACGACTTCCACACCGTCTGTGACCAGGTGGAGAAGCAGGTGAAGACGGGACAGATCCGGCGCTTCACGGGCAATGACTACATCAAGGACCTGTCCAGTGGTGACGTCCTGGCATGCCAGGCGTATTCGGGAGACGTGATCCAGCTCCGGGCGGACGACCCGGACATCGAGTTCGTCGTCCCCGAGGAAGGCGCCGAGCTGTGGGCGGAGTCGCTGACGATCCCCAACCTCGCCCGCCACAAAGCGAATGCGGAGCGGCTCGTCGACTACTACTACGATCCCGAAGTCGCCGCCGAGCTGGCCGCATGGGTCAACTACGTCTGCCCGGTCCCTGCCGCACGGGAGGTCCTGGCCTCCGCGGGGGACGCGGAGAGCGCCGCCCTCGCCGAGAACCCGTTGATCTTCCCCGACAAGGAGATGCGCAGCCGGCTGGCCATCGCACGGGACGTCGCTTCCGACGAACGTGTGGAGTTCGGCAGGCGGTGGAATCACATCGCCGGACTGTGAGGGGGTGCTCGCACCGGTCGAATCCTCGACCTCCGTGGGGGCCTTCAGCCGATGTCGAAGGCGTTCGGCAGGCCGAGGAGGTAGCGGGTGCGGTCGTGGCGTCTGAGGGGCTCCAGTTCGGGGGCTCGGTAGAGGGGGGTCACGGCGCAGCGTGGTGCGGTGGATCCGCATCGGTCCAGCAGGGCGTTGACAGCTTGCCGGGCCGAGGAGTTGGCGCCCTCCATGGTGGCGAGGTCGATGGGTACTGCCACGTAGTCGCCGGCCAGGAAGAGGTTGGGGATCTTCGTGGCCGACTGCGGGCGGTGGTGGAAGGTGCCCACCGGGTGGATGAGCAGTTGTTCCTCGTTGACGGGATGCGGCGTGCCGAGGCCGTCGACAGCGGGGTCGAGGAACCAGGAGTGCAGCACGGAGTCCCGCAGGACTGTACGACCGCCGTCGTTGAGCGACGCCTTCAGCTGTGCCCACACCTCGCGTGCCACTTCGGTGCGGGTGCAGTGCTTGGCGGTCTTGCCGTACAGGATGCCCGGGCGGTCCCACTCGGAGACGTCCACGGACAGGCAGTCCACGACCGTACCGTCACCGTAATCGGCCGGGAAGTCGCGGCCGGGCCAGTGCTGGGCCTGGGCGATCGCGGTCAGCGACCAGGGGGAGTCGATGAGGTCGAGGTGGCCGTGCACGGTCGGTATGCGCTCGGTCAGGTAGAACTGAATGCCCGTCATCCAGTCCGTCTCCAGCCGGTCGCACTCGGCCAGCTGGGGGTCGGCCGCGCGGACGGCGGAGTTCCATGTGCGGCGGGCGTGCTCGACGGGCATCGCCGAGATGTAGTGGTCGGCGGTGACGGTCCGGCGCGCGCCTGAGGGGTCCTCCACGACGGCTCCGGCGATCGCCCCCGCGTCCAGGGTCAGGTCCCGTACGGTCCAGCCGACGCGGAACTCCACGCCGAGTGACTTCAGATAGGTCACCCAGGGGTCGATCCAGGCCTCGTTGGTGGGTGCGTTGAGGATCCGGTCCAGTGGTCCGTCCGCGCCCCGCCCGAGGAGGTTGAAGGCGAAGGCCTCCAGCAGGGTGCCGACCGTGCGGGTGCTGGCCTCCTCCGCCTTGGTGGCCACGATGTTGCGGGTGATGCCGACCGCGAGGACCCGTTGGTAGTCGTAGGACATCCGTCCGGCGCGCACGAAGTCCCACCAGGGCGTTCGCTCCCATACCGTGTCGCGCCGCTGGTCGCAGCTGGTGAGGAAGACCAGCATGCGGTTGGCGAAGTAGAGCGCCTCGTGGAGGGGGAGGTTGAAGGCCGTGTCCAGAACGGCGGTGAAGGCGCGGCGGATTTCGTCGGGGGTGAGTTCGGCCGGGGGGTTGTCGGGCCAGGGCAACGGAATCCGGATGTCCTCACGGCCGCCCGACCTGGCGAAGAGCATCTCCTTCGGGGCGACGAGGTTGTCGTGAACGCCGCCCGGGTTGCCGGGGAAGGGGATGCGCCGCATCGTGTCGGGCAGGTTGTGGTAGATGCCGGGGATGAAGCGGAAGCCGTGCTCGCCGGGCAGGGGGCGTCGGCCGCCCGTGCCGCTGTCCGGTACGTCCATGCTGCGGGCCTTGCCACCAAGTGCCCTGCGCTCGTAGACCGTGACCCGGAAGCCGCGCTCGGCGAGTTCGTGTGCGGCCGTGAGCCCGGCGACGCCGCCGCCCAGGACCGCCACCGTCCCCGGTGAGGAGGCGTCCTCGGCCGAAGCCCCCTCCGCGGTTCCGAGAGCCAAGCCGCCGGCGGCCGCGGCGGTACCCAGGAACTCTCTGCGCGTGGTGCCACTCATCGCCACCCCTTACCGTTGGTAACGTCAGCCGCACGAGGATATGGGCGGGGCAGGAACCCCGGAAGGCAGCCGACGCAACTTGGCTTGATGGCACATCACTTGGACGGCTCACGGCGCGCATCTGCCGTGAGCCGGGGGGAGCGCCGAGACGATGCCGGCCCGACGGGCCCTACGCCCGATGCGTCGAGAACCGGCTGCATGCTGGGGTCTCACGCCCCAAGCGGCACCTCCGGCTCGGAGTCAGGGCAGGGCCTGTTCCGCCCAGATCACCTTGCCTTGCGGGCTGTACCGGGTGCCCCAGCGCTCGGCCATCTGCGAGACCAGGAACAGGCCCCGGCCACCCTCGTCCGTCGTCGCGGCGTAGCGCAGATGAGGTGAGGTGCTGCTGCCGTCGGCGACTTCGCAGATCAGGGTGCGGTCGCGGATCAGCCGGACGTGGATCGGTCCGGAGCCGTAGCGGATGGCGTTGGTGATGAGCTCGCTGAGAATGAGCTCCATGGTGAAGCCGAGTTCCGCCAGGTCCCACGCTTCGAGCTTTCGGGCGACGGCGTCGCGCATCCCCGCGACGGCGGCGGGGTCCTGGGGGACGTCCCAGTCGGCGATGTGGTCGGGCGGAAGTTGCCGTGTACGGGCGACGAGCAGGGCGACGTCGTCCTTGGGGCGCCCGGGAAGCACCCTTTCCAGCACCTCCTGGCAGGTCTCCTCGGGTGGCCGGCCGGGGTTGCCGGTGAGCGCCTCGCGCAGCAGCTCCATTCCCACGTCCAGGTCGCGCCTGCGGTCCTCGATGAGGCCGTCGGTGTACAGGACGAGCTGGGTCCCCTCGGCGAGGCAGAGCTCCGCGGTCCGGAACGGCATGCCGCCCAGGCCCAGCGGCGGGCCGGCGGGCACGTCCGGGAAGGTGACGGTCCCGTCAGGACGGACCAGAGCGGGCGCCAGATGCCCCGCCCGCGCCATGACGTAGTGGCGTGTCACCGGGTCGTAGATCCCGTAGAGGCAGGTGGCGCCCACGACGCCCGCGGCGCTCTCCGCCGCCTCGCTCTGGTCGATGCTTCCGACCAGGTCGTCCAGATGGCTCAGCAGCTCGTCGGGGGGCAGGTCGAGGGCGGAGAAATTGTGCACGGCGGTGCGCAGCCGTCCCATGGTGGCGGCGGCGTGGAGGCCGTGGCCGACCACGTCGCCGACGGCGAGGGCCACCCGGCTGCCCGGCATGGGAATCACGTCGAACCAGTCCCCGCCCACGCCCGACTGCGCGGGGAGGTAGCGATAGGCGATGTCGAGGGCGTTCTGCTCGGGCATGGCCTGCGGCAGCAGGCTGCGCTGAAGGGTCACCGCCAGGGTGTGCTCGCGGGTGTAGCGACGGGCGTTGTCGATGCTTATCGCGGCACGGGCCACCAACTCCTCCGCGAGCGAGACGTCCTCCTCGTTGAAGCGCTCATGCTGCTGCGCACGCCAGAAGCTGGCCATGCCCAGGACGACGCCGCGGGCCTGGATGGGCGCGGTGATGAGGGAGTGGATGCCGTAGTCGATGACCGCCTGGGCCCGTTCCGGGTCCTGCACGCGCCAGCTCGTGGCGGACGGCAGATCGCTCACCAGCTGGGAGCGGCCGCTGCCGTATCCGCGGGCCTGCGGCGTCGCGGGAACGTAGTCGAAGAGCCGGCCCTGCTCGATGAGCGGATGGTTGTCCACGATGCCGGACACGGCCGCGCGCCGCATGGCCGTCCCGGTCGGGGCCGGCTCCTCGCCGTGCAGGACGGCGTCGGCCAGGTCCACGGTGACGAAGTCCGCGAAGCGCGGGATGGGTACCCGCGCCAGTTCGTCCGCGGTGCGCAGCACGTCGAGGGTGGTGCCGATGTGGAGTCCGGCGTCGTACAGCAGCCGGAGCCGTTCCCGTGCCACCTCCGCCCTGCCCGTCACCGCCTGCAACTCGGTGGAGTCGCGCAGTGTCACGACCGTCTCCCTGGGTCCTCCCTCGCGACCCGTGGGCCGCTGCCCCGTGGGCCGCTGGTTGACCGCGATCAGCCGCTCTCCCGCCAGGAACACCTCGTCGGTCGCCTCGCGCCCCGAGGTGAGCAGCGCCTTCGTCTCGGGATCGAGGCCCGGCAGGTCCGAGACGGGCCGCCCCTCGATGTCCGGGGGCAGCTCCAGCAGGCGTCTGGCCTCGTCGTTCGCCAGCATCAGCCGCCCGTCGGCGGCCACGATGAGCACCCCTTCCCGTACGGAGTGGAGCACGGTGTCGTGGTGCTCGTACATGAGGGCCATCTCGTCCGGGGCGAGGCTGTGGGTCTGACGTCGCAGCCGCCTGCCCACCAGCGCCGTCACGCCGGCCGACAGTGCGAGCGCTCCGGCCCCCGCGCCCAGGATGATCGGTAGTTGTTGGTTCAACTGACTTTCGACGTTCTTGACCTTCATCCCCGCCGAGACGAGGCCCACCACATCGCTGCCGGCGTCCTTGACCGGAACCGTGGCCTGCACCTCACGACCGAGCGGGCCGTCGACGCTCTCCACGAAGACCTTCCCCGCCAGCGAGGGCCCGATCTCGCCCACGAACCGTTTCCCGATCCGGTCCGGCAAGGGATGGGTGTACCGGATGCCCTGGGTGTCCATGACCACGATGAAGTCGACGTCGGCGGCACGGCGTGCCGCCTCGGTGAGCGGCTGGAGAATCTTGCTGGGGTCCGGGGTCCGCAGCGCCGCCAGAACGCCCGGCGAGTGCGCGAAGGTCTGCGCCACGGCCGTGGAGCGGCGCCTGGCCTCGGCGCTGCTGTCCCGCTCCGACTGCAGGATGAGAGCGAAGACGCCGCAGGCTACGAGCAGCACCACCAGAGCCACCTGGAAAACCAGAACCTGCCCGGCTACAGTCCGCGTGCTCTTGCTGATCAGACGCTTGACCGACAGCTGTCGAAAACGGGCGAAAAGACTCGCCATGCGACCTTTCTAACATTGGTGATCCCAGGTAGCCAGGGCGCGCCCGATCCCTGCACGCCCCGTGACCGATTAGACCGATAAGATACTTTTGTGATCACGTCTGCACGGCCGTGGCGCCGTCGCCCCGCCTACAGCGGCCGATGGGATGCTGCCCGGCTGTCGCCCCTGATCGTGACCGTTCTCATCGCCGTCCTGGCCTTCTCCACCCCCAGGGAGATCGCCTTCAGCCGCCTTCTGCCCGCCGCTCCCGCCCTCGCGGCGGCGATGTGGCCCGTGCTCCCCACAGTGGCGCTGGGGGCGTTCTGTCTCGTACTCATGATCGTCCTCAGCTTCTTCCACACCGATCTGGGCACGCCGTTCACGTCGGCCGCGATCATCGCGGTCACCTTGGCGGCCGCGTACGGCAGTCATGTCCGACTTCAGCGGGAGGAGACGCTCTTCCAGGTCCGGCTCGTCGCCGACGCGGCCCAGAAGGTGCTGCTGCGCCCGCTGCCGCACCGCATCGAGGGCGTCGAGATCGAATCGCTGTATCTGGCAGCCCAGGAACAAGCCCGCATCGGCGGCGACTTCTACGAGGCGATCGGTACACCGCACGGGGTCCGTCTGCTCATCGGCGACGTGCGGGGCAAGGGACTGTCCGCGGTGGGGGCGGCCTCGGCGGTGATCAGCTGCTTCAGGGAGGCCGCTTACGACGAACCCGATCTCCAGGGCATCGTCCACCGCCTGGAAACCACCGTCACCCGCCACAGCGCCGCCTTCCCCGCCCAGGACCGGCCCGAGCACTTCGCCACCGCTCTCCTCGCCGAGATTCCGCACGACGGCAGCCGGCTACGACTCCTCAACTGCGGACATCCCCCGCCACTGATCGCGCATTACGGGAAAGTCCGGGTCCTGGAGCCCACGGCTCCCTCCCCGCCCCTCAACCTCGCGGCGCTCATCGGTGACCGCTACCGGGTCGACATCGTCTCCTTCGCGCCCGGTGATCAGCTGCTGCTGTACACGGACGGCGTATCGGAGACCCGGGACCACGCCGGCCGGTTCTTCCCCTTGCCGGACTGGATGCGGCGACAGAGTCCGGAGCACCCCCGGGAACTGCTGGACCGGCTGCACCGGGATCTGCTCCGGCACGGCGGCGGACGACTCGACGACGACATCGCGGCCCTCGCGCTGAGACGCTCCACCACGCAGGACCGGGGAGTCGTCGGCGCTGCGGGCTGAACCGTCGCACCGGCGGCCGGCAGGTGGGGAGAGCCACTGTCGAGAGGAACTCGACACGGTCATCGCCCTGCTTCGAGAGCCCGCGGTACACCGATCCACCGCACGGGACGGCTCGGCCGTCGCGGCCCGGCCGGCCACTGTATCGACTCCGGCACCATGGGTACCCCGCATCCGAAACCGCTACTTCCGAGCTGCTCCCGGAGAGTCATGACGCAGGAAAACGAGAACCAGAAGGGCAATCGGTTCTGCAAGGCATGCGGCACCCCCGCCGAGGACGGGAAGCTGTGCAGCCACTGCGGAACGGTGCTGGACTTCCCGCACGAGAACGGGCTGGTCGACGACGAAGGTGCGGCAGTGCGCCGGGACTTCGAGGGGCGCGCCGGACAGCAAGGGCGAGAGTGACCGAACAGCGGCTGCTCCGGCAGGGGCGATGAACGAAGGTGAGATGCCCGGCCCGGGGAAGGGAACCGCCACGCACCTCACCGGCGTTACGGCTCCTGTCTCGCTGCCCGGCGGTGAGGGCGCCGAGCACTGCAGCGACGGCCAGGATCGCAAGTCCGCGCAGCCAGACCTGTGCCTCGCGCGCTGCGCGCAGCACCCCCGACTCCGTTGTCCGTCTTCGTCAGCAGCCGGCGGGTCGGGTGCGGGCCACCCACATGAGCGCCGTTGCCGAGTCGGCAACCGAACGAGTCGCAGGTCGTGTACGTGGCTTGATTGGGTCTCGTCCCAGCAGGTGAGGCCGTCCAGCGTGTGCTCGGCGTCCACCGCCCGGGCGATCAGCACGAGGCGTTTGATGTCGGTCAGGTCGGTCACCACCGTCCGTGGTGCGACCCGCCCTTGCCCCCGCGCCCATGCAGGGCTACTCGTCCCTCTCCGCGACGAAGATGCAGAACGGGTGGCCCTCGGGATCCCGGTAGACACGGAAGCGCTCCTCGTCGTCGGGGTCCGGCCGGTCCCGGTTGTCGAGCAGACTGCCGCCGAGGCTGAGCACGCGTTCGTGCTGGTTGCGCAGTTCCTCCAGCGAGGCGACGCTCAGATCGAGGTGCATCTGCTGGGGCACCTGTCCGTCGGGCCACTCCGGTTCGCGCAGGCGGTCCACCCGCTGGAAGGCGAGCTGCGGTCCACCGCCGGGATGGCGCAGGACGAGCCAGTCCCCACCGCGCTCGTCCGGCTGACCGGCCGGAGGCGGCTCGTCCCCCTCCGCGTAGTCGAGCCCCAGCAGGGACCGGTAGAACTCGGCGAGTTTGCGGGCGTCGGTGCTGTCGAGCACGGTCTGCACCAGCCGGATGCGGCCTGCGTCGTTGGTCATGGACTCCAGGTGCCCGGCCCGGCCCCGCCCGAACGACCCACTCGGGGGAACTCCCACCACGCGGTGCCGCTCGACTCGAACCGACCGTCGACCGGGGAGTGGGACGCCCCGGTCGACGAAGGGCCTGGTTCCGGTCAGCAGGAACTGCTGCAGGACGACGAACTGCTCCCGCAGGAAGACGAGCTGCTGCCGCACGAGGACGAACTCCCGCACGAGGACGAACTGCTCCCACAGGACGACGAGCTGCTCCCGCACGTCGAGGAGCTACCGCTGGAGCAGCCGCTCGAGGTGCCCTCGCTCGCGCCTGCCACCCACCAGGACGAGTCGACCGGGCTGCAGGCCTCGTGCGTCGTCGTCGCGCTGTGCGTTCCGGTGCTGGTCGGCCAGGTTCCGAAGTCCGGCCCGGCGCTCGTCCCGTGCACGGTTGCCCGGACGGCCAGATCCTCCCAGGCACGACGCCATGCCCGGCGCACCATCCAAGTGACCACGGTGACGACAGCCAGTACGCCCACCAAAACCAATGCGATCAACACGACGCCCCCTTTCGCCGAGCTGTGCCCGGATTGCCCGTAGTATGCCCGGCGTTGTAGTGGCCTGAAGCGCTTCTTGAGCAAGTCCAGAGCTTCGCCGCGCCCGTCTTCCATGACCTCGACGGCTCGACCCGCTCCACGATTCACCTCACGCCCGGTAGGCCCGAGCACTCCGGCGGATCCTGGCATGTCGAAGGCATGCTGAACGAGCGGATCGTCTCCACCGGCATCTACTACTGGGACAGTGAGAACATCACCGAAAGCCAACTGAGCTTCCGGGCGGCGCTTGACGACCCGGATACCCAGCAGAACGACGACAACGGCCTGCGCGAGGTCTACGGCCTGGAGGATGAGGACGCGCTGAACCAGATGCTGGGGTCGGCTGCGACGCCGGCGGGCCGCTGTCTTGCGTTCCCGAACGTCCTGCCACACCGGGTCGGCTCATTCCGCCTCGTGCACCCCACGCGCCCCGGCTACCGCAAGATCCTTGCGTTCTTCCTGGTCGACCCTTCAGGAACCATCGTGTCGACATCTGATGTGCCACCGCAGCAACCGTGGTCCACTGAACCTCTTCCCGGAGCGCATGGAGCGCTTGGGCAGGCGGGGCACGTCGAAGGTGGATACCAGCGTGCGCGCGACCCGGTCGGATGGGGCCTGTGCCGAGTGGTCTGCCTGCTCACCGAGGACACTGCCTGCCCCAACAGGCCGGAACCGGCCGTCCGTGTCATCGGTCGGCCGGTTCCTGGACGTCGGACGCCGCGGGAGCTGGGTCGCGGCGTACGAGGTCCCCTGCGGCAAGCGGTCAGAGAACTGCGGCCTCCGGTTGTGAGACGGGGGGCGAGGTCGGAAACACGCAGAGCGGACCACCGAGGCCCGTCGGTCGGTTCAGTCGGGGAAGGCGGAACCCAGCGCAGCCTTGGTGGCGACCGTGCCGAGAGTCCGGGCGCCGAAGGAGAAGGCTCCCCGGGCCGTGACGCCGGCCGGGCCGGAGCGCAGCACCCAGACCGCGCCCGCCTCCTCGTCCTCGGATGCAGCCGCGACCACCGGCTCCGCCCGGCCGTCACCGTCGCCGTCGACGAGGTGGGTGGTGGAGCCGAAGAAGTCCTGCCGCTCGGCGGTGCCGGGCATGTTCGCGCTGTTCTGGCTGAGCACTGTGGTGCCGGCGCCGGTCGGTCCATGCGGTCCGCCGGGTACGACGGCGAAGGTGCCCGCGCGCTTCACCCCGTCGAAGCTCTCGTACGGGTTTCCGGCCAGCACGTCACCGTATCCGTCACCGTCGACGTCCCGGACCGACAACGACCAGCCGAAGGTGTCGTCCCGTTCCTGGACGCCCGGGACGCCCGGGGTGTCCTGGTCGATGACTTGGGGCGCACCGGCGGTCAGGCCGTCCGCTCCGGCGTAACGGATGCGCAGTGAGTTGGAGCCCAGTACCAGGTCCGCCCTCCCGTCTTTGTTCAGGTCGCCGAGGGTGAGATCCGCGTGCGTGCGGCTCTCCAGGCCCCTGAGGATTGTCAGCGGGCGCACTCCGCCGCGGCTGCCGAGCAGCTGGTTCACCTCGGAGGTGTAGCCGCCCTCGGGGTCCCGGTCGTATGCCCGGGTCACCGTGACCAGGTCGGTGGCGCCGTCGTCGTTGGTGTCCCCGGCCGCCACCCCGACCGTCAGCACGTCGTCGTCGGCGAACTTCACGCCGCTCTGGACGCGCGAGGGCTGCCCGTCGCGGCCGAAGGGCCCGTACGCCACCAGGCCTTCGCGGGCGAGGTCCCGGTGCCCGTCGCCGTCGAAGTCACCGGCGACCGTCAGGCCGGCCTGGAAGCTGCCAGTGCCCTCGGCGGGCAGTACCTTGCCCGTGGTGAAGCCGTCGGGCCCGCCCCACAGCACGGTCCGGTTGCCCTCTCGGGCGAGGCCGTTCTGCTCCCACTGCTCTCCGGGGGCCGCGACCAGAAGGTCGGTGAAGCCGTCGCCGTCGAGGTTCACGGCGGTGAGGCGGCTCCCGAACCGGTCACCGGCCTCGACGGTGCCGGGCACGCCCGTGGACGCCTGCGTGTACACCGTGCGGGCGGCGGGGCGCAGCCCTCGCTCGGATCCGAACAGCACCGCCACGTATCCGGCGTTCGCCTTCCCGCCCACTGTGGCGTCCGGGGCCGCAACGGCCAGGTCCTCGTACCCGTCGCCGTTGAAGTCCTGGCGAACCTCCGCCGCGGCGGGCCGGGCGTGCGCCACGGGCATGAGGGCGGTGGAGCTGAGCAGGGCGAGCGCGACCACGACGGTGCGCCGGGCTGTGCCCCGTAAGGGCTGAGACATGTCGACTCCGGAAGTCGTGTGAGCAGTTGAGCACGGGCGGGTGCCGGTCCCGTCCCGGGACCAAGATCCTCATCCGTACGCCCAGTACGACTGACTGCCCCAGGACTTGGTTGCCTGCGGTACGCCGGCAATTCAGGCCGCTTTCACTCGGAGGCTCTGTGCAGATGGTCCATGGTCGTGCCGTCGGGATTGCGCCCGAAAGCGGCCTCCAGAACGGCGGGGAGGTCTGCCTCGGGGACCGCGGCGCGCAGCCCCGCCAGAACATGACGGAAGGTGTCGTCGTCGATGACGCCCAAGTGTTCCTGACCAAGTTGGTGGATGATCTCGACAAGATCGGGCCTCAACCGCATCCAGGCCCGGGAGGTCCGGATCTCCTCCTCGACCCGGTGCATGAACCAGCGCATGACCCCGTACGGGACGTCCACGTGCCCTCCCCGTGGGTGGAAGCACACCGTCGGCTCCCGTGCCGGATCCTCGTCCGGGACGATCGCCGTCACGAGATTCCGCTGTCCGGCAACGACGTCCAGTTCCAGGTACCAGGCGTCATCCGGTACGGAGTACATCGCGGTGATCGTGTACTCGCCGTCGGGGTGCTGAAGGGCCATTGCCGCATGGTGCCAGGTGAGGTCGGGACGTGCCTGTCCGATTGGGCGCCCTCGACGGCGAGCCCGCGCCCGTCTCCTGCTCTCCGTGCCTTGCCGATGACCGGTCCCGGCCCCATGGCAGTTGGAGGGCCAGAAGTGTGGCCAGCAGACCAATCAGAAGTGCCGGACCCCCGTCCATGCCGTCCCCCGGCCGGACCGGGCGGCTGAGTGACGTCAGGCCGGGCGGATCGCACCCTTGATCGCCGACTGGCCGGCGAAGAACACCGACTCCTCACGGATGAGTGCGCCCGGCCCCGGGGCGTGGATCATCATGCCGTCGCCACTCCAGATACCGACGTGGCCGAGGTCGTCGTGGAAGAAGACCAGGTCTCCGACCTGTGCGTCAGCGAGCGAGACCTGCACTCCCGCTCCCCACTGGGCCTGGGCGGTCCGGGGAAGCGTGACACCGGCCGTCTTCCACGCGGCCTGGGTGAGACCCGGGGCGTCGTACGATCCCGGCCCGACCGCGCCCCATACGCAGGGCCGACCGATCTGCGCGCGGGCGAAGGCGATCACCCGCTCGGTCCGAGTGCTGTGGCCGTGGTCCGGCGACGACCAGGATCCACCGTAGGCGCCGGGTGTGTAGGCCGTGGAGGGGGTCGCCCGAGCCGTGGGGATGTCCGGGGCCGGTGGGGCGGCAGCCCGCGTCGGCGCCGAGGGGGCGAGTGCGGTGACCGGCCCGGTGGGCATGGGTGGAGCGGGAGCCGCCACGGTTGATACGGGGGTGGCCGGCAAGCCATCGCCGTACTCGGCGGGGGGCACTTCGGCCAGGGGACCGGAGGGGTGGTAGGCGGTGAGATCGGCTGCCGCAGCTGTGGCGTACGGTGCGGTCGCGACGGCTGCCGGACCGGCACCGTACGTCTCCGCGCCGCTTGCGGGAAGGTTCCCCTGGTGAGCACCCGTGGCGGGGGCGGGGACGGCGGGCAGCGCCGCGGTGGAGTCCGGAGCGGCGGGCAGCACCGCGGTGGACTGGGGGCTGAACTCCGGTGCGCGCACCGACGAGGGCTCGTACTGCGGCCAGGCCGCCATGCCGCCGTCGAGTGCCGGCTGTGCACCGGTACGCCAGGCGCTCTCGTCCTGCCGGGTCTTGTCTGCCGCAGCCGGTGCGGCACGCTGGGCGGGGAGCTCCGGGAGGAACTCGGTGGCCGGCGCCTTGGCTGATCCGCTGGTCAGCTCGAACGGAGCACCCGTAGGTGTCGGGGGCGCTTCGAGGGCGCGAGGTTCTGCACGACGTTCCACCTGGGGCACGGGACGTGCTGCCTGGGGCGCGTGGTCGGGCAGGGCCGGCACCCTTTGGCCCGCGTGCCATGCCGGCATGGTCGGGCCCAACTTGGTGCGGGCGGCGTCGAACCACTTCCGGGCCATGGTTGCGACCGCCGGCTCCACGTCATTCTGGGACCGGCCACGGGTGGCCGCGTCTCGCTGGCGCGGGATGGCGGCGGCGCGGGTCGCGTTGAACCTACCGGTGTCGCTCTCGGCCCGGTCGTAGAGTCTGTCGACCCACCGCCGCACCTCGTCGGGGCTCGGCCCCTCGCTCTCAGTCGCCAACGCGGGCACCGGCCAACGGCGAGAGCCGGGTCTCGGCAGTGCGAGCCTGAGGGGCAGAGGACTTGCCCCTGTCCGGGAACTCGGTCACTCCGGGGCGCGAGGGTTGTTCAAGTGCCATGAGAAGGGCACTCCTTCCGTTCCGAGAGCACACGAAACCACCGGCCTATCGGTGAGAGTTGTGCACACGGTGACCAACTTAGCTAACTTGTGCGCCTTCCGTGAAGATCGAAGAGAGAAATGCCTGATATGCCACTGTGACCTTCGCCCCTCACTTCGCAAACCCCGACGAGAATCAACTCATCGGCGCAGTTTCCGAGGCGCATCGCGGAGGCGGACACGAGCGGCCCACGCCGTGCGCGCGGACTGCCCGGCGGTCAGAACAGCCGACCCTGGCAGCCTCGCAGAAGGGAGCGCGGGTCAGGCCGGCTTGTGGATGCCGGCGCCGGTTCGTCGCCGAAGAGAGGAGCCGTGCCGCATTCGTCCAACTCGGCAGGTATCCGTCCGTCGACCTCCGGGCGCGGCGGCGCGTCACGGTCGAAGTCGTCCGGAGTCATGCCCACCCAGTCGCGGCCGCCTTGCTCACTCACTCGTCGTCACCGCCTCTCCCCCGGGCTCCACTCCCGGAAAGCCTTCCAGGATGAAGTGTCTCCCACCCATGATCAGTTCCACCATCGAGCGGTTCCGAACTTCGGAGCCCGGGCGGGTGGAGGCGAACAGATGCCGTTCTCCTGTCGTCCAACGGCCCCGGCCTGCGCCGAGTTGGCATCAGTTCAGCTGATTGCCTCCTCCGGAAGGCGCGCTCTTCGGACCGCGAAACCTGCACAATCACGTCATGAGCAGCACTGTCGAAGCAGCCTGGCACAAGATCATGCTTGTGGCCGAGCACTGCCAACCGGAACGATCACCGCTCCACGCTCCGTTCGCCGAACTCGTACGCGTGGCGCACGCCGAGCCGCTGCTGCGTCGGCTTCACCCCTGGACGGGTATGTGGGAGCTGCATTTCAGCAGGTGCACGCAGGTCCGCTACACCTGGGACATCCCCTACATCGGCACCTTGCACAACGGCCGGTACTACGTCGAAGGGCCCAGTCGGAACAGCCCCCGGATCGCCGAGACGGACAGTCCGCAAGGTGCGGTGGCGATGGTCCTACGCAACCTGCCACCACGCTGTGGTCCGGCCTTCATCGGCAATGCGGACGAACTGGCCGCTTACGAGTTCGCCCGAGGTCCCGAACGCCCCTCCGACCCCCGCCCGTTCGGCTGAACGGGTCAGATCTGCCCTGTAACCGGGGGCCAGACGCATAGGGGGCCTTCGAGGGGTCAGACATTCGCCATGACAGAACCCTTACCGGCCGGCTCACTTCCCGTCCCCGGCCGCCCTCTCTCCGCTCCGGTCGCCTTCACCGCCGACTTCACCTCCACCACCCAGTGGGTCGCGGGGCGTTCATGGGCCTATCCCGGTGGAGGCCCGGTCAACCCGCTCGACGACAAGCTCGACCATCTGGTGGCCGACGCCGCATACAGCCGCTCCGGCGTCTTCCGTGCCACACGACGACAGGACGGCCGGTGGGACACCGGACTGCTCACCACCGAGGGCAGCGAGGAGGGTTTCACCGTCCGTGCCGGGGATGTACTGGAAGCCCGGGTGCGACTGCCCGTGGAGATCGGAGCCTGGCCCGCGATCTGGACCTGGCGCGACGGCGACCAGGAGATCGACGTCTTCGAGTACCACCCGGACAACCCCGACCTGCTCGAATTCACCAACCATGTCCGCGGCACCAACCGCTACCACCGTGACCAGGCGATCCACCCGGGCGCATGGGTGGACCTGCGCACCGTATTCGGCAGCCGCTCGGTGGACTGGTGGCTCAACGGCAGACCGGTCTTCACCGACGGGCGAGGCGTGGGCCGGAGCTGGCACGCCCACCTCATCGTCAACCTCTCCGTGTGCGCGGGGAGATACCACCCCGCACCGCAGCCGGAAACGACGGAGATGTCATACGAGGTGAGCCACCTGCTCGTACGGCGACCGACCACGAGCGGCCGGCGAACGGACGCGTGAGGGCACATGAGGCGGCATACGGGTAGCGGGGACGGGCCCTGTCTGGTGGTGACACGGCCCGGCCCGAGCGTCTGATCAGCCGGCCTCGCGCCACCACGTGGGAGGCACGCTGAGGCGCCAGATCTCACCCGACTGCCCCTGGGCGTCCTCTTCGTCCGCGCAGACGAAGATCGTCACTCCGGATTCGGGCACACGGTAGCGGTGCATGTCGCCGGCCGTGCCGTTCCCGTCCGTCTCGGCTTCGACCGAACAGCCTCGCTCGGCGATCGCGGTGGCCAGGCCCTCGAAACCCGGCCTGGCCTTGAAGGCGCCGTAGACGCCACGCAAGGCCGCCGGCACCGACGACTCCGTGCCCTGCCGCAGACGGTGCACCTGCACGCTCACCCCGAAGCAGGGCCAGGCGCCGTCGTCCTCCTGGAACGACAGCTCCACGAGCCCGTAGTCCCGCCGCAACAGCCCCCTGTCCTCGACGTCCAGAAAATCGGTGCCGAGCGCGGCCTCCCAGTCGGCGGGCTGCGCGCCGATGCCCACACCCAGCACGTCGCCACGCGTGGCCACATGGGCGTAGAAGTCCAGATGGGGCATGTACGTCTTCTCCCTCGCCGCGGTCAGCACCTGCCGTTCGGCTGCGCACCTTACTTGGCGGGTGCTGCCTTCTTTCCCCCTTGCCTGCCTCGTGCTTGCCCCGGCGGCACGTCGGGGGTCTTCGCCCTGTCCTTGGCGACTGCGCGGGCCGCCGCGGGGCCGGGTGCGCCGGCAGTGGCGGCGCGGTGGGCACCCGGCTTCGGCTTGGCAGAGCGTGGACGAGCGTCGCGTACAGGGGCGGAAGCGTTCTCCGGCGGCTGGGCGGAATCGGAAGGGCCGCGCGAGGGCCCGGTCGCCGGTGCGGTGGGCGTGTCGTCCTTGTGATCGGCGGTGTCCCGCGAGCGGGTGGGAGCGACCGGGTCCGGGGCGGACGGCGCCGCCTCGTCCGCGGCGTCGTGCTGTGACAAGCCGTCCGTGACCACCAGACCGGTGGCGAGAAGAGCGGCCAGCGCAGCCGCCACCCCACGCGTTCGCAGGCGGCCGCGTACGGAGCCGGACCGGGACACCTCGGAGGAACGCCCTGCCCCGAAACTCGGCCTCCTTGGCGCCTGCGCGGCAGGTGACACGCTCCGGTGGGTACGGTCGGCGCGATCCGTGGCCGTGAGGGGTACAACGCTGCGTGCGGGCCGGAAAACGGATACGGCAGGCACTTCCGCGCTCGTTGTGGAGAGACGGGTCAGGGCCCGTGCGCAGTCGTACGCCGCGGGACGGGCATGTTCTTCCAGACCGGTCATGTCCCGAAGGAGGGTGGCGAAGCCGTCCGGCAGGAACTCGGGCAGGACGGGCCGGCGGTGCAGGCGCGCCACGGCGGACTCCAGGGGGCCGCCGTCGTACTCGAGTCGGCCGGTGAGGCTTTCGAGGAGGACCAGGCCGAGTGCGTAGATGTCGGCGGGCCGCCCGACCGGCCGGCCCAGCACTTGTTCGGGGGCAAGATAGGCCGCCGTGCCGGTCAGGGTGTCGGTGGCGGTGCGGGTGGTCGCGTCCACCATCCGGGAGATGCCGAAGTCCGTCAGATGGGCGTGACCGGAGGAGTCGAGGAGGATGTTGGACGGCTTGACGTCCCGGTGGACGACCCCCTCCTCGTGGGCGTGGGCCAGAGCCTCGGCCAAGGACGCCCCGAGCGCGGCTGCCTCCTCGCACGACAGGGGCCCCTCGGCGATGCGGGACTTCAGCGTGCGTCCGTCGATCAGCTGCATGACCAGAAAGGCATCGCCGTCATCGCGCCCGGCGTCAAAGGCGGTCACCAGCCCGGGGTGCTGCAGTCGGGCGAGGATCACGGCCTCGCTCCGGAACATCTCCTCCGTGTCGAAGCCCGTACCGGGGCGGAAAACCTTCACGGCGACCGGCCGTCGCAACCGGAGGTCGAACCCGCGGTACACGTCAGCCGCCCCACCCGAACCGATCAGCGCATCCAGACGGTAGCGGCCCCCCAGGATCCGGGCACAGCCCCGAAAGGCCCGGGCGCCCCGCACCTCGCGCAATCCCACCTCGATCTCCCCACTCCGCGCACTCGCATCGCTCACAGGCCCGCCGTCGACGCGCCGCCGAACGCAGGTACCCATTCATCCGCCGCTTGCACAACGGCGAGAGCGTTTCGCCTCTCCCCCACCCACGGGCGGGACGAGCGCCCAGGCGGGGCCGAGCCACGGTCACGACACGCCGGAGGCCTCACGAACGGCGATGGCGGTGCGGTGCGCGCCCCAACGGCGGCCTCAGCCCAGCGGCTTGTCCAGGACCGCCTTGCGGTGGCTGAACGTCTCGATGGAGTACCGCCCGTGGTAGTTGCCCATGCCGCTCTCCCCCACCCCTCCGAACGGCAGGTCGGATACGGTGAGATGAGCAAGTGGAAGGCCGTACCCGAGGCCTCCGGAGGAGGTCTCCGTGGCGATCCGGTCGCGCGTCTCGCCGGACTCGCTGAAGACGTACAGCGCGAGGGGCTTGTCTCGGTCGTTGATGAAGTCGATCGCCTCGTCGAGGCCGGACACGGTGACGATGGGCAGGATCGGCCCGAAGATCTCCTCCTGCATCACGGGGGACTTCGGGTCGACGTCCGCGAGCACCGTGGGCGCGATGTACTTGCCGGTGCGGTCGCCGGCGCCGCCTGTCACCACACGCCCTGAGTCGATCAGGGCGGACAGCCGGTCGAAATGCCGTTCGTTGATGATCCGGCCGTACTCCGGCGAGGCGGCCGGGTCCGCCCCGTACAGGGCGTTGACGGCGCGGACGAGGGCGGCCTCCAGGGCGGCTGCGGTCTCCGGGGTGGCGAGGACGTAGTCGGGGGCCACACAGGTCTGCCCTGCATTGATGAACTTGCCGCGGGCCAGCCGGTCGGCGACCACGTCGAGGTCGGTGTCGTCGTCGACGAACACCGGGGACTTGCCTCCGAGTTCCAGGGTGACCGGGGTGAGGTGTTCGGCGGCGGCACGCATCACGATGCGGCCGACGGTGCCGTTGCCGGTGTAGAAGACGTGGTCGAACCGCTCCGCCAGCAGGGCCGTGGTCTCCGGGACACCGCCCTCGACGACGGCGACCGCGTCGGGGTCGAGGTAGGCGGGGAGGAGGTCGGCCAGCGCGGCGGAGGTGGCCGGGGCCAGCTCGCTCGGCTTGGCCACGACCGCGTTCCCGGAGGCGAGCGCGCCGACCACCGGGGCGAGCAGCAACTGGGCCGGGTAGTTCCACGGGGCGATGACGAGTACGACACCGAGGGGGTCGTACCGCGTCCAGGCGGTCGCGTCGGCGCCCAGGTGCGCGGGGACGGGGGCGGGCTCGGGGCGCAGCCACCCTTCGAGGTGCTCCAGGGTGTGGTCGATCTCCCGGATGGTGAAGTCGATCTCGGTGCGGTAGGCCTCGTTGCTGCTCTTGCCGAGGTCGGTGTGGAGGGCGGTGGCCAGGTCGGCGCCCCGCTCGGTCAGCATCGCCCGCATGCGGCGCAACTGGCCGGTGCGCCACTGCACGGGCTTGGTGCGTCCGGTACGGAAGGTCGCGCGCAGCCGGGCCACGACGTCGGCGGGCTTCTCGGGTGTGTGGTGGCTCATGGCGCCTCTCCGGTGAGCGCCGGGTGGTCGCCCGGCGCGGAAACTCGATCAGATGTATATGCCAACCTTTCCTCTGCTCCGACGCATCCCGTCGACACGTATGCGTGATGAGGCTCACGAGACCGGAGAGTGATCATCGGCCCGCGTATCCGGAGAGATGCCAGGCCGAACAGGCACGGTCAGGCCGTGCGGCCGTCCGCACCGGCTCGGAGAGGCCCTCGTGGTGCGCTGTCCGCGACGTGGGTCGCCCAGTCCAGGATCTGTACCGCCGCCCCCGCCGCCTCCAGGCCCCGGCATCGGGCGTGGTGCCGGTCCGCGATGCCGTCCAGGTCGAGATGGCGGCCGAAGGCGGGGTGGGCGGTGAGGCGGCGTGCGTAGCGCCACAGGTGCGGATGGTCGGCGATGCGGTGGACCGCGGCGGCATCGAGGTGCAGGCGGTGCACGGTGTCCAGCCGGACCAGGGCGACCCACAGCCGTACGTCGGCAGCGGTCATCTCGTCCCCGAGGACGAAATTCCGGTGGGCGAGCCGCCACTCCAGTGAGCCCAGGACGCGGAGCAGGGAGCCGAGGGCGGTGTGGCGCGCCGCGTCGTCGGTGTCGGCCTGCCCGGCGACCTGAGCGGCGTCCTCGATGCGGTCCTCGCAGAGGCGTTCCACGGCCTCGATCTCCTCCTCCGCGCCCCGCGGGTAGAGGAGGGGCCGGTCCTGGGTGTCGCCGCCGAAGCGGCGGGCCAGGTCCCGGAGGATGTGTGAGGAGTGCGTGGTGACGATCCGGCCCGTCCAGCTGTCGCTCAGCACCGGTGCCACAGCCGGTCCGGGGTGCCGGTGCGAGCTGGCCTCGTACAGGGCGTGCAGCGCGGAGTGTCCGCCGTCGGGCCGGTCGGGGATCGCCTGCAGCAGGATGACCGGGAGTGTGTCCTCCAGACCGAGCAGGCTGTGGGTGATGGCGATCTGCAGACCGTTCGGGCAGGACAAGGAAAGGTGAAGGCGGTAGCGGCGCGGCACGGCGTAATAGCCGCTGTTCGCATCGCAGCCGATCCTGCCGTGGAAGGACCGCGAGGAAGCGAGGGACGGCACGGTGGTCAGGGGCGTGGACGGCATGTGTCTCCCTGGGTTCCGGATTCCGGCTGCTGGCTCTGGCTTTGGGAGGTGCGGCGGCGGTGCACGCACGCAAGAGGCACGCGAGGACGTGGCACACACCCGCATGCGGTGGAGTGCGGTGCCCGAGGACACCCCGGATTCAGCGCAGAGGGCTCGCGGCGCTGCAGACACGCAGCAGATCGATGTGCCGGCGGGAGGTGAGGAGGAGAGAAGACCGGCCGACGCGCGGGGCGCAGTCGGCGATCAGCTCCGGACGCTCCATCATTTCCTACCCATGCACTAGGGAACCCCTCCCCTGGAGTGTCAGGGGGCTTTCCCGCCACGTCAAGGGGGCTGCCGATGCTCAGTCCGGAGTCCGGGACGCCGCTGACTTCGGCGGTGAGCCCTGACGCCGGTGGCCGATCGGTGTGCGATTCCGGAAGGCCACATGTCCGGGCACAGGCTCCACCTTCTGCGCGACCGTGGCCTGTTGACCTGACCGGTCCCGGAAGCGGACACATAGCCGTTGCCGGCCGGGGCACCCGGGGCTGCCGGTGCCGTGCCGACGGTGGGACGCGGTGCGGGAGCCGACCGGGCCGCGGGTGCGAAGCCATGCGGACGCCACGATCTCGGGCGTCGCGCGGGGTGCTCAGTCGAGGCAGAACTCGTTGCCCTCGATGTCCTGCATCAGGATGCACGACTCGTTTTCCTCATCGGCGACCATCGTCCGCACGTGCACCGCTCCGAGCGCGACCAGTCGTGCGCACTCGGCCTCCAGCGTGGCGAGGCGCTCTTCCCCGACGAGCCCCGTGCCGACTCGCACGTCGAGATGTACGCGGTTCTTGACGACCTTCCCCTCGGGCACCCGCTGGAAGAGCAGGCGCGGGCCCACGCCCGAGGGGTCGCTGCACGCGAAGTAGACGACCTGCTTCTCGGGCGGCAGCGAGCGGTGGTGGTCCTCCCACGTGGCGAACCCCTGCGGGACCGGCGGTACGACGTACCCCAGCACCTCGCACCAGAAACCGGCGAGGCGCGCGGGCTCCGCGCAGTCGAACGTGACCTGGAACTGCCTGATCGATGCCATCGGCGCACGATAGCAAGGGACTCGGCCGCTCATCTCCCGCTGTGGGCCGCGACGTTGAGTATGCCGGCGGGCTCCGGCTCGGGGCTGTTCGGCTTCGCGTTCGCGCGACTTGGGCGGCGCCCGCGGGACTGCCCACGAGATGGCCGACGTCGTACTGCCCTCTGGTGGGGAGCTGCGCGCGGCAGGGCGGGTCGACCTCCACGGCCTCAGTCAGAGCAAAGCCCCGGCCGGACGGGGGACATCACGGCCGGGGCGGTCCGGTGGTGGGTGCGGAGGGCGGTCGCCTCTCGGCGAAAGGCTCCACAGGGCTTCAGCCGAACGATCGTCCCTGTGGGCGGATGGTGAGGCCCGGGGACACAGTCCCATCCGCACCCACGCTTTGTTCAACGGACAACCAGCGGTGGTTGTTCCGTACTGATTTCGCCTGCGTGGTGATCCGTGCCACTCCCCCGGCCCTTGGGAGGCGGCGACCGCCGGACGGAGCCGTCTCGATCAAAGCTTGAACACGTTCAAATCCAGTGAGAGCATCGCCCTCAACGGCTCAGGGGGTGGGTGAGGATGCCGGACAAGGCAGCGCGTCAGGGGGCGGTGGCCCCGGGGAGGGTTGCCGGGCTCGTCACAGCGTCCCTGGGGTGGGCCACACTGATCACCGTGAGCCCCTGGCTGCCGAGCAGCATGGGCACCGCGGACCTGACAGGCGTGACCGCCGTCCTGAGCATGCTGATCTTCGGCCCCGTTCCGTCCTTCTTGCTGGGGACCGTTCTGGGACGCGCTCACGCCTGGTGGCTGGTGGCGCCCTGCGGCGCCGCGGGGCCGTCGCTCTGGATTCTCGACTTCACGGTCCTCGGCGAACCCGGTGTTCGTTCTTCGACAGCGGTGGCAGTCGCTTTCGCGGGCGCGCTGGCCCTGGGATTCGTCAGCGCTCCTCTCCTGGGGGGAGCGGCGGCAGGCCACGCCACCGGCCGCCGGACCGGTCATGTCCGGGACTGATCCGGAGCGGAGCCAACCACTTGCCTGCTCACGGCCATCGATGCACCGCAGCCTCTTCCCTTGTCATGCCCTCATCTGAAATCTTGCGTCGACCCATTCGACCCACCGCCCGGGCGGCGCCACCCCATGCCCCGGGCTCTCGGAGGATGCTGTGACAACCCCCCGCATATCCCGGCACCGTCTCAGACGGTCGCTGCTGTCCATGGCCGCTGCCGGAGCGGCTCTCACGCTCGCCACCCCCGCCGGCGCGGCCGACGTGGACACCGGCCTTCCTCCGGGCCAGGCTCCAGCAGCAGCCCGCGCGGCCACGTCCACCGAGTCCGCCGCCGGTTGGGCCGCCGGGACCCGTTCCTATCTCGTCATCACCGCCCCCGGTGACACCTCGGCCGCACGCGGCGCCGTGACGGCGAACGGCGGTTCGGTCTTCGCCCACTACGACGCGATCGGCGTGGTGGTCGCACACTCCTCCTCTGCGGGTTTCGCCACCGCGATGCGCTCCGCGACGGGCGTGCAGAAGGTGGGGGCGACCCGCACCTCGGACGTTCCCGCGGACGCCTACTCCCCCACCGTGCCGGGTGCTCCCGCGCAGTCGTCCACCACGCTCACCGAGACCGCACGGTGGGACATGACGAGGATCAACGCCGACAAGGCCTGGGCCGTCAGCACCGGATCACCGTCCGTCACGGTGGGTGTCCTCGACACCGGCGTGGACGACCGGCACCAGGACATCGCACCCAACTTCGACGCGGCGGACTCCGCCTCCTGTGCGTACGGCAAGGCCGATACCCGAACCGGCGCCTGGCGTGACGTCGGCACCCACGGCACCCACGTGGCGGGCACCATCGCCGCCGCGAAGAACGGCAAGGGAGTGGTCGGCGTGGCACCGGGCGTGAAGATCGCCTCCGTGCGCATCGCCGAGCCGAACACGAGCATGTTCTTCGCCGAAAACACGATCTGCGGCTTCATGTGGGCCGGCGACCACGGCTTCGACGTCACCAACAACAGCTATTACACGGACCCCTGGATGTTCAACTGCCCCGACGACCCGGACCAGGCGGCCATCATCGAGGGTGTGCGCCGGGCGCAGGAGTACGCGGAGGGCAAGGGTTCGCTCCAGGTCGCGGCAGCGGGCAACTCCAACTACGACCTGGCGAACAAGCGCACCGACACCTCGAGCCCGAACGACTCCACGCCCGTCAACCGCACCATCACCAACGCCTGCGTCGACATCCCGACGGAGCTGCCCGGCGTCGTGACCGTCGCGGCGATGGGCAACGGAAACATCAAGGCGTCCTACTCCAACTTCGGCCGGGACGTCATCGACGTCGCCGCCCCGGGCGGCGACGGAGCGTACGGCGTCTACTCCACGCTTCCCGGTGGGAAGTACGGGAACATGAACGGCACGTCAATGGCCTCTCCGCACGTGGCCGGCGTCGCCGCGCTGCTGAAGAGCGCCGACCCGGCCGCCACCCCCGCCGACCTCCGCGCGCGGCTGGGCAGCCAGGCCACGGACACCGCCTGCCCGTCCGACGGCCGCTGCACCGGCACGACGGCCAGGAACGCCTTCTTCGGGGAGGGCCAGGTGGACGCGCTGAAGGCCGTCGGCGGCACCACGCCGCAGCCTGGCCGGTACTTCGAGAACGCCACCGATGTCGCCGTCGCCGACAACGCCACGGTGGAGTCCGCGATCTCCGTGACCGGTGTGCCGGGCAACGCGCCGGCCGCACTCAAGGTCGGCGTGGACGTCAAGCACACCTACCGCGGCGACCTGGTGCTGTCGCTGGTCGCCCCCGACGGATCGGTCTATCCGCTGGAGGACTTCGCCGACAGCGACAGCGCGGACGACGTGGTGAAGACATACACCGTCGACGCCTCGTCCGAGACCGCGTCCGGCACGTGGAAGCTGCGCGTCCGCGACATCGCGACCCAGGACACCGGCCGGATCGACACCTGGAATCTGACCTTCTAGAGACGAAGGTTCTCTCAGGGCGCGCAAGCGCCTGCACTGTCACCCCCCTTGCTTGACCTATCGAAATTCGATAGTTTCCCATCGCAAGTCGATTGAGGGATGGGTCATGGGGAAACTGGCAGTGTGCGCGCTGCGCGCCGTGCTCGTAGTGCTGCTCGTCGGCACCGTGTTGGTCCAGGCATCGATGCTGTGGGCCCTGGTCAGCGGGAGCGACCCCGAGGACGGGTCGCTCCCCCTGACACCCCTGCGCGTGATCACGGTCCTGGGCCTGGCGGCGGCCCAGGCGGCACTGGTGTGCGTGTGGCGTCTGGTGACGATGGTGCGCCGCAGAACCGTGTTCTCCCCCGCCGCCTTCCGGTACGTGGATGTCGTGATCGGCTCCATCGTGGCGGCCGCCCTCATATGGTTCGCGGTCACGATCCTGAACGCGCCGGGTCAGCGGGACGACCCGGGCGTCACCGTCATCATGGGCGGCATCGGGCTGGCCATCCTGGGGGTCGCCCTCATCGTGCTCGTGCTGCGGATGCTGCTCGCCCAGGCCGTCGCTCGCGATGCCGCGGCTTCACAGATGCAGGCCGAACTGGACGAGGTGATCTGACACCGCTCACCGACGGCCCTTCCCGTGCGGGCGGCCGCTCACCGGCATTGCCTGACGCATTCTGGGTAGACGCGGCTCGTGCTGGACGAATACTCGAAGAACGCGGCGGCCCCCATGGATCAGGAAAGGGGAGGAAACCGCCCGGATCCGCTGTCCGCCGGGGTCATCTCCGTATCCGCGGCGTTCGACGGCGACACCGGGATCGCGGAAGCCCGCGACCTGGCCCGGACCTTCCTGACCCAAGTACAGGCCGTGCACGGCCTGCCGGTCTCCAGCCGGGCCATGGGGATGGTGCAGCTCGTGGTCAGCGAGCTGGTCACCAATGCCCGGAAGTACGCCCCCGGCCCCTGTCTGCTGACCCTTGACATCGTGGACGGGTCCGTACGGACCAGCGTGTGGGACAGCAGCACCACGCTGCCGGCGATCCTGGCGCCCGACCCGAGCCGGATCGGACAGCACGGCCTCGAGATCGTCGCCGCTGTCTGCGTCGGCTTCGCCATCCACCGCGAGCCCGTCGGCAAGCGCATCACCGCCGACGTCGTACTCGCCGACGACCCCGGCGGGTCCGCGGCCGGCCACCAGGTGCTGTAGCACCGACTCATCCTGCTCGCGCGACTGGTCATGATCTGCTGGCCACGCGTCCAGCCGGTCGGCACCACCCGCCAACTCGCCGAAGCCGTCGCCCAGCACCTCGCGCTCATGGTCACCAGACGAGCAGCAGCTTCTGCACGCCGTCGAAGGCCGCGGCCAGGCTGGTGGCACTGGCAAAGTCGGCACGGCGAGGTGACGCCACCGGCGGCCAGGTCTTTGATCTTTTCGATGTCGCGGCCGGTTGCCACGATCTGCGACGCCGGTACGCCCGACGCAGCAGCGCCTCGACGGCGTGGCCGCCGAGGCGGCCAGTGGCACCGGTAACAGCGATGACCATGTGGTAACTCCTTCGGGCTAAGAACTCCTAACGGAATGAGATTGGGACAATCTTGCTTCGGCGCCATGAGTCCACGTGGGCGAAGGTAAGCAGAGTGGAGGGAGCACGGTGGATCTGATCAGCCTCTCGGATGGTGACAACGGCTTCCGGGTGCGTGTGCTGGGGCGTCGGTCGCCGGGTGTGCTGCATCTTCACGACCAACTCGACGCAGAGGTCCTGATCACGAGCAGCTTCATCAACGGTCGACTGGGCATGTCCCTGTTCCCTTCCGACCTGGAGGACTGGTCCCGGGCGCTGGATCTCCTCGCCGCAGGTCAGGACATCTGCTGGAGGGACGACGCCCACAGCCCTGAGATCAGGATCCAGCCGCACAACGAAGAGCACGAGACCCCCGCTGTCCACGTAGAGGATCCGAGCAGTTCGTGCGTCTCTGTGTTCCTTCCCATGAACCTTGAAGAGGGTTGGATCGACGAGCAGCGGAGGCTGCTTGGACGGGTGCTGAGGGAGTGGCCGAGCGAGGTCCTGCAGTCCTCACCGGGTGTCTATGAGTGGCGGCGCTGAACTGCTGCCAGGCGTGGCCAGCAGATGAGTGCGCATCCGAGAGTGAGGAGGGCTTCGTGGATGTCGTCGCGGATTTCCCAGCGGATCCGCAGGCGGCGGAACCAGTGGAGGTGGGCGAACGCGCGCTCCACAACCCAGCGTTGGGTGCCGAGCTCGGCCGGCAAGGGCGGAGACCGTGTCGGCCACCCCTATCAGCCCGACCAGCTCCTGGTCACCCACGGAGCCACCGCGGCGCTCGCGGCCGCCGTTCCTCGCGATCGTCGATATCGGCGACAAGGTCGTCATCCTCGAGCCGTGCTACTCCCTCTACAGCGATCTCGTTGTGCGGCCCGCCGGCGGCGTCCCAGGGGCGTTGCCCCTTGCATGATCAGCGACGAACGCCCATTATCAGGAATCCTGGTATTTTAACTTTGTAGCGATGGGGTCCAGTCATGTCATTCAGGCTTGAATTCCAGGCCCGAGGGGTTCAGCTGTTGCTCGGCCGAATCGCGAGCCGCGTGCACAAGGACCTGCGCTTCAGCGACATCCCGAAGCGCACGGAAGCCATCCGAGTGGAGACCGGCGCCGGTCCGGTGACGTGCACCGTCTACCGCCCACCGACCGCCGCAGCCCCTGCCCCTGCCCCTGTGTACGTCAACTTCCACGGCGGCGGGTTCGTGATCGCCCGCCCCCAGCAGGACGACCACATCTGCCGCTACATAGCCGCCACGGCCGGCTGCGTGGTGATCAACGTGGACTACGCCGTCGCCCCGCAGCGGCCGTACCCCGTCCCCGTCATTCAGGCGTACGACGTCACGGCCTGGGTGGCGGAGAACGGCACCGCCAACAACTGGGACGGTTCGCGACTGGCCGTAGGCGGACACAGCGCCGGTGGCAACCTGACCGCCGCGGTCTGCCGCACCGCTCGGGACCGCGGCACCTTCACGCCCCGCCTCCAGATCATTGACGTCGCACCGCTCGACCAACTCGCCGACCCGGCCGGCAAGCAGTCACCCATCAACAAGCCCCTGCTCACCCCTCAGCTCATGCGGGTCTTCACCGCCGCCTACGTCCCTGATCCCGCCGACCTGACCCATCCGCTGGTGTCGCCCGGCCTGGCAGACGACCTCGCCGGGCTGCCGCCCGCCCTGGTCATCACCGCGGAGAACGACCGCCTGCGCGACGAGGGCGATGCCTACGCCAAAGCCCTGGAAGCTGCCGGCGTTCCGGTCACCCACCGTTGCTTCGAAGGTGTCGACCACTACTTCACCCACACCGGCCCGGTACCGGCCGGGAAGGAAGCCATCGATCTCATGGCCACCACCCTGCGCACGGCACTCACCGCCTGACCCCTGACAGGGGCCGAACTCTTGTGACAACACGCTGCCTTGGTGACACCTATCGCACTTCGGCTCAGCCCGGGGCCGGCGGCCGAGCGGCCTCAGTAATCGAGGTCGATGTAGTCGATGTCGTTGAGGGAGACGTCCGAGAGCCCCAGTGCCCGGGCTCCACCGTCCTGGAAGTAGATCTCCCTGAATCCGTCGGCGATGATCTGCCGCAACTGCCGGTCGCCGGCGCCTGCTTCACGGGCGTCGAACAGCTGCTGCGCGTACGCCGGGGGAAGGTGCACCGTGAGCCGTCGGAAACGGCCGTCGTCGGTCGTGCCGATCGGTGCCGTGTAGCCGAAGCGGGCCCTCGTCTCGACCGTGATCCCGCCTGTCGAAGCAGCCTCCTTGCGGCGGCGCCTGCGGACCTGGGGCTGCCACCGGGACCGGACGGCGGCGTCGATCCTCCGCTGGATCTCCTGCGGCGGGTGCTTGCGCTCACCCGTGCGGTAGCGCTCCACGGACCGCCGGCTCACCCCCAGCTCCTCCGCCACGGCCCGGGTCGTCTTCAGCTGCCTCAGCAGGAAGTTGATCCGGCCCTTGAGGGTCTTGGGTGGATTGCGGGTGAAGGCCTCCTCGTCGGCGCGCTCGATCGCTTCGTCGATCTCTCCCACGGCGTCCCATCCTCTCGCAGGTCAGCCCTACTCGCCGTCGTCAAGGACGGCGTCGCCGCCCTTGACATGGCGGGCGGGGTTCAGGCCCTTCTCCATCAGGTCGACCGCCCAGAGCATCTCCTGGACGCCCTCCGGCTTCGCCAGGCCCGGAGTGGGGCCGAGGCGGAAGCCGCCGGGCTGGGGCTTGCCGGAGGCCGCGTAGGGGAGGAAGTCCAGCGGCGAGGGGCCGGGGCTGGGGTAGACGACGCAGTCCGAGAGCACGGCGAGCGGGTAGCGGCCCGTCAGCTTGGCCATGTTCAGCAGCTTGCGGTGCATGTTGACCCGGGCCTTGGAGATGACGGCGGCACGGATGTCGGGCCGCCAGGTCGGCCGTTCCAGAGCCGGCCACCGCTCGCCCTGCTTGTAGTGGCGTCCCTGGGGGCGCTCACGGAGCTTGCCGATACCGCCCTTGACGGTGGCCTTGATCGCGGTGAGGACGGCGGCCAGGGCCGGATCGGTGTCCTTGTGCCGCTCCATCGCCACGAGGAACTCCCGGTCGTCCAGGTCCCGGGTGACACCGAGGTCGGCCAGGGTGTCGACGTAGGCAGTCTTCAGCCGGTCGTGCCACGGGTCGAGGTACGCACCCGTCGCACGGCGCAGGTAGGCCTCCAGCGGCCGCACGTTGTAGCCCAGTTCCTGGGCGTAGGCGACCGTGTGGGTCTGGTACCAGGCGGGGCCGGCCGGCGGTTCACCGCTCGGCGTGAAGGGGCTGGGCAGGCGTGGGTCCAGCTCCACGTGGCTCAGGTCGACCAGCCAGGAGCCGGGGATCTTCGGATTGAACTGCGGGCCGACGAAGTGCTCCGGGCCCGACAGCCCGACCGTGAGCCGGGCGGCGGCGGCGAGGAAGGCGGTGTTGAGGTCCAGACCGACCGCATAGGGCAGATGGCACTCCTCGTCGCTCAGCAAGTCCACGTCGCGGACCCATTGGTAGGCCTCTTCGTCGAGGAACCCTCCGTTCCAGCCGGAATCGACGACCACGGGATGCTCCGGGGTGGCCTCGGGCGGCGCCGGGTCCACCGGCTGCGTCCCGAGCGAGCCGGGGTTGTGGCCGGGCACCCAGTTGCCCGTGGTCTCGTCGCGGACCGCACGGGTGGGCGGCCGCAGCGCCGTCATCAGCTCCAGGCCCGAGACGGCGGTACTGCCACGGGGGGTGAGGACGCGCCGTGCGTAGACGCCGAGCACCCGGGCGATCTCGGGGGGTTCCATCTCCGTCACGCCCGGCCAGGACCGCTCGTCCAAGGCGTCCCACGGCAGAACGGCCAACTGCACACACTGCCGCTGGTCTTCCCGGGCCTTGCGGTAGATCCGTGCCCACGGGCCGAACCCACGCTGCGTCAGCTGCCACCCCGCCTTCTTCACCTGCGCGACGACCGGATGGTCATGGGGCAGGCGCAGCGAACGGCGCTGTTCACGACCCTCCAGACGCTCGGGCAGTCCGAGCCTCACAGCCGCCGCCGGGGTGAGCACCACCAGCGGGTCGGAATCCTTGCCGTTGCGGTGCAGGCGTGGTGCGCCGATGCCGGACTCGCGCAGTGTCCACTCCACCAACTGCGGCACGGAGGCGGCGGGGCAATCGAGGACGATGCCGTCGACGCCGTACGCCGAACCGTCACCGTCGAGCACGAGCAGCGGCCCGTGCGGGTACCGGGGGTCGGCGGCGGGCGTCGCGACCGTCTTGGTGGCAGGTCTCCGCGAGGACGCCGGCGTCCGTCGGTAAGGGGGGTGCGGCGCGTGCGGCGGCGTCGGCGCGGGTGCCGTACCGGGGGGTGAGGACTCGGCAGCGGGAGTGGGCGGCTGCGAAGGGGCCTCCGGCCGGGGCGTGTCGGCGGGGGCAGGTGGCGCTGGTGCGGGAGCAGGCGGGGCTGACGCGGGGACAGGCCGAGCCGGTGAGGGCGTAGGAGGAGCCGAGGCGGAGGGCGGGACGGGGGCGCCGTGGGCGGGGTACTTCGCCGCCCAGCCCTTCAGCAGCCTCTGGTACGCCTCCAGGCGCGGCGATTTCGGCTCCGACCTGCCGTTCTCGTAATTCTTCACCGTCTGCGTGGAGGTCTTCAGCGCGAGCGCGAGGCGCGCCTGGGTGATGCCCGCCGCCTCCCTCAGCCTGGCCCGCTCCGCCGGAGGGGGAAGCTGGGGTTCTTCCTCGAGCAGCGCGTCGACGGACGCGAACAGCTCTTCCTCGGAGGCCATGCCGAACTCCTCTCGCGCGCACCCGACCCTGGGAACCTTAGCCTAAAATTTATCCCGTTCCTTAACCCCTGTCGGACGGCGGGCGGTGGGCGTGTCGGCGTCCGGCCCGGTGCGGGTATCAGCGCACCGTCTGATTGCGTCGGGCTTCCGCCGCCTCGAAGTAGTCGCCGCCTTTGCGCTTGACGTCGTCCGTGCCCCAGGCCCGTTCCCCGTCGGCGGCAGTGGTGCCGTCCTGCGCGGCATGCGGCCGCAGCGGTGCCCTGACCATCCTGGGTATGTGCTTCGAGCAGTGGATGTAGGCCTCTTCGACCTCGACCTCGACCCACATCTGGGGGCGGCGGCCCGGCAGTGGATCGACGGGCAGGCCGGGACGGCTCCGGCGCATGGCCTCATCGGGGACCAGGCGAGCCCGTCCGTTGACATGCAAGCCGATGCGGTCCTCGGAGAAGTCGATCATCAGGAGGCCGACGTGCGGGTTCTCCCGGATGTTGCCGAGTGAGGCCATGACGCCGTTCCCCCGGTACTCCGGGTAGGCGAGGGTCGTGTCATCGAGAACCTGCAGAAAGCCGGGCGGCCCGGCGCGGAACGTGCTGTCACACTCGCCCCGGCCGTCCGACGTGGCGAGGAAGAACATCTCCTGGCGGGCGACGAACTCCCTCATCCTGGAGTTGAGCCGGTCCAGTACCTGTTCGTCGTAGAAGCGATCAGCACGGCTGGTGGTACCCAACTCGCCCTGGATCTGGTGCTCTCCGTGGCTTCCGGGCCGGTCCGCCCGCGGATCCTGGTGCAACGGTCCTCCTGACAGGCGAACCCACGCCTGTGTCCGAGCCCTGCGCCGCCGGTCCCTCGGCGCAGGTGACTCTGCCGATCCCCTCGGAGGCCGAACGGTGCTCACCGGCCACGCACATGAGGGTAGAGCAGGCGCTTGCACGTTCCGGCGTGCACCCGGTGTTCGCGCGTTCAGGTGACGGGCCACGGACGGGGCGGCCCGCATCATCCACCGCCCCCGAGAGCAGCGCGGCCGTTTGGAGTGAGGACTCACTCATTGACGGAGTGAGTCCTCACTCCGTAGCCTTGCGGGCATGACAGCAGCCAAGGAGAACGGGACCACCCGCCGCCGCGCCCCCGCCATGTCGCCGGAGCAACGCCGCGAAATGATCATCCAGACCGCCATCCCGCTGATCGCCGAATACGGCGCCGCGGTGACGACCGCGAAGATCGCGCGCGCCGCCGGCATCGGCGAGGGAACGATCTTCCGCGTCTTCGCCGACAAGGACGAACTGCTGCAGGCCTGCGTGGCCGAGGCCCTCTCCCCCGAGCACGCGGTCCGCGAACTCGACGCGATCGAGGTGTCCCAGCCGCTGCCCGAGCGGCTCACGGAGGCTGCCGACGCGCTGCAGGCACACACGGCCAGGATGGGTGCGGTCATGGGCTCACTGGGGCACCGCGGCGGCAAGCACCCCGGCCCGGTGCGCGGCGCGGGCCGCGCCGAGTCGACCAACCGCATCCGCGCGGCCCTCGCGGAGCTCCTGGAGCCCGACAAGGCCGCCCTGCGACGGCCGCCGGAGCAGATCGCGGCCCTCTTCTTCGGGCTGCTCTTCGTACAGCCGCGCACCGAGGACGAGCCCGACCTGACCCCGCGGGAACTGGTGGAGGTGTTCCTGCACGGGGCGCTCTCGGGCGGGGCCGAGTGAGAGTGAGTACGCGGCGTCGAGTGATGAGGTCCGTCGGGGCGGAACGCCTCCTCGACGGGGTGGAGGATCACCGTCCCCGGGGAGGGCCTGATCGGATCCGCCGGACAGCCCTACCGCAGGGCGGCGGCGACAAGTCCTTCGAGGGCGTCGCGCCGCACTTCGCCGCCGTTCACCAGTCGGTCGAAGACCAGGCCGTCGATGCAGGTCAGCAGAGTGTGCGTGCGGTTCTCGACGTCTGTGACGCCGTGCGCGGCGAGGAACAGCCGGACGGCTTCGCGGCCGGCGTTCTCGTGCGGAACGAGGATCGCCCGCAGCTCTTCGTCACGCACGCTCTCCACGGCGCAGGCGTGGCGGGCGAGTGAGCGGCGGCGGCCTTCGCCGGTGAGCCGCCGGCGGGTGAGCAGCACCATGCCGTCCACCAGTTGCTCCGGGGTGGTCAGGGGTGGGAGCGCTGCGGCCGTGGCGCGGAGTTCCGACTGGTCGAGGTCGACGAGGCGGGTCACCAGTCCGGTCAGCAGCGCGGCGCGCGTCCGGAAGTAGGCCGAGGTGGTGCCGGACGGCATGGCGGCTCTGCGGTCGACCGCACGGTGGGTCAGGCCGCGCATTCCCTCGTCGGCGAGGACACCGAGCGCCGCGTCTGCGAGAAGGGTGCGCCGATCCGAGGTCATGGTCCTTTTCTACACCCGTAGAGCCTCGGGTTGACTAGAGTCGGTTTCTACAGGTGTAGAAGAAGGGGGTCCGGCGTGGGGAACACAGCGGTGGTGGTCGGAGGAGGGATAGGCGGGCTGGCTGCCGCGATCGGCCTGCACCGCATCGGATGGGAGGTGACGGTCCTCGAGCGCACGTCGACGCTCGAGGACACGGGGGCCGGCATCTCCTTGGCCGCCAACGGCCTGCGGGCACTGGACGAACTCGGCGTCGGCGGAGCGGTTCGAGATGCGGCGCGAGGCCAGTACAGCGGCGGCACCCGCACGCCCCGGGGCCGCTGGCTGACCCGGCTGGACGGCTCGGCACTGGAGAAGGCGGTGGGCACGCCGATCATGGGCATCCCCCGTGCCACCCTGCACCGGCTGCTGCGCGAGGCGTTGCCCGCCGGGTCACAGGTGACCGGTTCCGAGGTGGCCACGGTCGGGCAAGCCGACCCGGGGACCGTTCAGGTCGTTCACAGCACCACGGCTTTGGAGGCCGATCTGGTGGTTGCGGCCGACGGCATCGGCAGCGGAGTCCGCAGCCGACTCTTCCCGGCCCACCCCGGGCCGGTCCACAGCAGTTCGACGGTGCTCCGCGGGATCACCGAGCACGCGGTCGACCTGCGTACCGACTTCGAACTGACCTGGGGCCGCGGCGCGGAGTTCGGGCACATCGCGTTCCTTGACGGGCGTGCGGAGTGGCACGCCGTCCTCAGCCTCCCGGCGGGAACGCGCTTCGCCGACCCGCTGGCCGAACTGCGCCGGCGGTTTCACACCTGGCACGACCCGATCCCGGCGCTGCTCGACACGACCCGGCCGGAGGCGGTACTGCATCACGACGTGCGCGAACTGCGCACGCCACTGCCCTCTTACACGGTCGGCCGGATCGTCCTGCTCGGTGACGCGGCCCATGCGATGACTCCCCACCTCGGACAGGGGGCCTGCCAGGCGCTGGAGGACGCCGTCACCCTGGCCGCCGTTCTCGGCACCGAGCCCACCGTCGAGGAGGCACTCGCCCGCTACGACGCCGAGCGTCGGCCGCGCAGCCAGGCCGTCGCACAAGCCGCCCGGCAGGCCGGGCGAATGGGCCAGCGACTGTCCCATCCGGTGGCCGTCACCCTGCGGAACACTGCGATGCGACTGACACCGTCCCGGGTCGCCACACGTATGATCCTGCGTCACCATGCCTGGTACCGCCGTCGTTGTGAGCGTCACTCCCCCGCGGCCGACAGGGCGTACGCCTGCTGGTCGGCGTCGGCACAGGAGGTGGGGTGGTGACGGATGACCAGCGACAGCAGGGCCGCGGCTGCGCAGGCCGCGCCCAGGGCGAGCCAGACGGGGTCGTAGCTGCCGAAGGTGTCGCGGGCGACGCCTCCGAGGAAGGAGGCCGAGGCGGCGCCGGCCTGGTGGGCTGCGTTGGTCCAGCCGAAGACGACGGCGCTGTCCTCCCCGTAGAAGGTCCGGCACAGGGCGATGACCGGTGGCACCGTCGCGAGGTCGAGCAGGCCGAAGGCGACCACGAAGACCAGCAGGGGCGCGCTGACCGTGGCGGTCAGCGTCAGTGGCAGGCTGACCATGAGCAGGCCCCGCAGGAGGAAGGCGACGGCGAGGAGCCGACGGGCGTCCATGCGGTCCGTGAGCCACCCGGAGGCGATCGTGCCGGCCACGTTGAAGACGCCGACGCATGCCAGCAGGGTCGAGGCCGTGGTGACGGGCATGCCGTGGTCGTGGGCAGCGGGGGTGAAGTGGGTCCACATGATGCCGTTGGTGGATGCGCCGCAGACGGCGAAGGCGCCGGCGAGCAGCCAGAAAGGAGCGGTCCGGGCGGCGCGGCCCAGCACGGTCAGGGTGCGGCGGGCGGCACCGGGGGAAGGCTCGGGCCGCGGACGGAAGGTGTCACTGCCGTAGGGGCGCCGTCCGAGGTCGGCGGGATGGTCGCGCAGTACGAGGCGGACCAGCGGGGTGATCGCCAGGGCGGCGAGGGCGAGGGTGACGAGGGCGGGCCGCCAGTCGTGGCGGGCGATGGTCCAGGACAGAGCGGGCAGGAAGACCATCTGGCCGAGGACGCTGCCGGAGGCGAGGATGCCCGTCACCAGGCCGCGTCGGGTGTGGAACCAGCGGTTGGTGACGGTGGTGCCGAGGGTCATCGACAGTGATCCGGTGCCCAGGCCGACGAGAAGGCCCCAGAAGAGGGTGAACTGCCAGGCGGCGTCCATCACGGTGGTGAGCATCGCTCCCGCGGCCACGGTCCCGAGCGCTGCGATGACGACTCTGCGGATGCCGAACCGGTCCATGAGGGCGGCGGCGTAGGGAGCCGTGAGGCCGTAGAGGACCATGTTGACCGAGGCGGCCAGGCCGATGGACCCCCGGGACCAGTGGAACTCCTGCCGCAGCGGGTCCTGCAGAAGGCCCGGCATGGTGGAGAAGGCGCCGGCGACGATGATCGCCACCCCGGCGACGGCGGCTACCCACCAGGCGCGGCGCCCGGAATCCTTGGTGTGATGGCCGGTTGTCTCATGCATGTCCTCATCGTCGAGTGCGACGGACACCCGAAACCACTGGCCGTTTGGACACGTAGTGAAAGAATCTGGTCATGATGGTCAGTGGCGAAGAGATGCACACAGTCGTCGTCCTGGTTCGTCCCGGGCTGCTCCCCATGGAACTCGGGATCGTGCACCGGCTGTTCGGCACGGCGGTGGATGCCGGCGGCCGGCCCCTGTACTCGGTGGTGACCTGCGCGGCGGAGCCCGGTGAGATCTCCACGGAGGCGGACTTCACCGTCAACGTGGCCCTGGGACCTGAGGCGTTGCGCCAGGCGGACACGGTCATCGTGCCCGCCGCCGTCGAGGACTACCGTCCCCAGCGGCGGGGTCAGGTGAGTCCGCCGGTACGAGCCGCCCTTGCGGAGGTGCCGGAAACAGCGCGTGTGGCTTCCATCTGCACCGGGTCGTTCGTGCTGGCCGCCGCCGGTTTCCTCGCGGGTCGCCGGGCGACTACGCACTGGAAGTCCTGCCCGGAACTCGCGGCCCTGTACCCGGAGATCGAGGTGGACCCCGATGTGCTGTACACCGACGACCGCCGCGTTCTGACCTCCGCGGGAGTCGCTGCCGGAATCGATCTGTGCCTGCACATGATCCGCAGCGACCACGGCGCCGACATCGCCAACACCGTCGCCCGGGGCACGGTGGTACCTCCGCACCGCGAAGGCGGCCAGGCCCAGTACATCGACCGTCCCGTACCGGAGACCGACGACAGCTCCCTCGCCGTGGTCCGTGCCTGGGCTCTGGAACACCTGGGTGAACCCATCACCCTGGAGGACCTGGCGGGGCGGGCGGCGACGAGCGTACGCACGCTGTCGCGCAGGTTCCGTGCGGAGACGGGAGTGCCTCCGATGCAGTGGCTGGGTCAGCAGCGCTTGCAGTACGCCCGTAGGCTGCTGGAACGTACGGACGAGCCCGTGGACCGCATCGCGGCCGAGGCCGGCTTCGGAACGGGCACCGCGATGCGCCAGCACTTCCGCGAAGCGCTCGGCGTGTCACCGCGTGCGTACCGCAACACCTTCCGCGGGGGAAGGTGAGGGGCACGCGCGGTGCCCCGTCATCGGGCGGCACCCCCGTCGCAACGTATGTTCAGCCCTCCTCATGCCAGGGGAAGCCATCCGGGTCCGCTGCGGCACGGGCCCGGACCCGGTCATCGTCATGTCCGCGGATCCGGTCCAGGAACGGGAAGTCCTCCGGCTGCACGGCCAGCTTGGCAACAGGTCGCACCGGTAGGGAGCTTGCCCATTGGGCCGGCTGCACCGAGACCTTCCCGACCTGGATCCGCGGCTGCAACTCGAAGGTGTCGGCCGGCAGCAGGTAGACCGCCCCGGCACGCCAGGGCCGCTGCTTCAGCGCATGTGCGCTGATGGAGAAGTAGTAGTGCGGCTCGCCGAGCCGTTCTTCTCCGTCGGCGAGGCGGGCACAGCCGTTGATCAACGACATCGGGTGGTGATCCCGGTCGAGGATCGCGTAGTACATCGGCCAGAGCCCGTCGCCGGCGGCGAAGACCGCGCGCCGGTTGCCGAACTCGCTGCTGTCGTTCGGCTGCCGGGGTTCGAAGCGGCCGATCGCCGGATCACCCGAACCGTGCAGCAGCAGTTCCCCCCGGTCTGCGGCATGGCAGAGGAACTGCCATTTCGGGGCGTCGAGCCGGTAGTCGATGGGCTCGTCGGGGCCGTCCGCGAGCGCTTGCCGCAGAAGTCGGTCGAAGGAAGCGGACGTTGTGCGGTCCGGGGGTGGAGCAGGTCGCGTCATCCAGTACGCGGGCAGCTTCATCGGAGCAGATTAACCAGGGCGCTCCTCAGGGCACCACGAATCCGGCGGGACGCGCCCTCCCTCGGGCCGGGGGAGGGCGCGTCGTGTACGACGGCAGCAGGCCCGTCAGGACAGGATCTCGATGTAGCCGTCGCTTCCGTGGACCCGGATCCGCTGCCCGTCCCGGATCAGCCGGGTGGCCTGGTCCACGCCCACGACGGCCGGCAAGCCGTACTCGCGCGCGATCACCGCACCATGGGTCATCAGGCCGCCCACCTCCGTCACCAGGCCCGCGATCCCGACGAAGAGGGGGGACCAACTGGGGTCCGTGAAGGCCGTGACCAGGATGTCGCCCGCCTCGAGATCGGCGTGCGCCATGTCGAGAACGACACGGGCCCGCCCTTCGACGGTCCCTCCGGAGACCGGCAGACCGATCAGGGCGCCGGCCGGCGCGTCGTCGCGCCGGTACGCACCGTTGACGGTCTCGCCTTCCGAGGTGAGGACCCGCGGCGGGGTGAGCGCGTGGTACGCCCGGAACGCCTCCTTGCGCTGCCGGATGAGCTCGTCGTCCACGTCCTTCGAGCGGACGACGTCCTGGAGCTCCTGGAACGTGAGGTGGAAGACGTCCTCCTGGTCGGTGAGCACCTGGGCCCGCACCAGACGGTCGGCTTCTTCCAGCAGGGCCTGCTTGTAGACGAAGTACCTGCTGACGATGTTGTACTTCGGGTACTCGCGGTACCCGATGAAGGTGCGGACCCGGTCGATCATCCGCTTGGTCTCGTCGGCTTTGGCCTCCCCGTCGGGCAGGGCCCGCAGGCGTGACAGTACGTCCTGTTCCTTCTCCCATGCCGCCTGCCGGCCCTGCTCGAAGCGCCTTTGCGCGGCGCCCGGTTCGAAGTTCCTGACGTTGTCGAGGATCGCCGGCACGAGCGTTGCGGGGCGCTCTCGCCAGCGGGGCCTCGTGATGTCGATCTCTCCGGCGCAGCGCATGCCGTACCGGTCGAGGTAGGCCTCGATGGCGTCGCGCGCTTCGACGCCGCCCGCGAGTTTCGGCAACGCGTCCAGGAAGCCGTCGTCGGCGGCGTTCTGCAAGAACTCCACCACCTGCGCGTGGGGGCGGATCGTGTCCGCTACGTCGAGCAGCGCCAGTCCCATCTCGGACGTGATGTTGCCGGGGGCGGACAACGTCAGGGTGTCCGCCGCGTTCTTCTCCCCCAGCCACTCCTGCAGCTTGTCGTTGAGCCACCAGGTGGCTTCCATGCCCGCCATGATGGCCTGGATGCTCAGCGGGTCGGCGAGCACTCGCTTGTGCTCCTCGAAGGCTTCCCGCAGGAAGTCGAAGAGAGCCGGCCCCGTCTTCGTGCTGATGTCGCGCCGCAGGGCGGCGATGGACGCCTGGCTGCGCTCGATGAGTGCGGTGACGATGGCCGGATCGGTCTCGATCGGGGTGGGTGCGCCGCCACCGGGCCGCGGTCCGCCGGGGGCCGTTTCCGGGCCCGGGTCCGGGAGCAAGGGGACGAAGTCCTCTCGCTTGAGGACGGTTTCCAGCGCGTCCCTGGTCAGGGGATCGCCCCTGCCCACGAGGTCCAGCAGGCCGGCGCGACTCGCGGGCGAGGACAGGGTGCGGGTGGCGTCGACGAACAACCTGCCGCCGGCGTCGGTCATCGGGGCCATGGCCGTCAGCTTCCACACGGACAGGCCGAGGGGCTTCATGGGGTCGGTCATCATCTGCTGATGGCCGACGGAGACGTAGACGTGGTTGTCCTGGTCGTCGGTCTCGGGGACGGGGAAGAGCGTCGTGATCGGCCGGCTCTGCACCACATGGAAGACGTCGTCGACGAGGCACCACTCGATGTCCTGGGGGCGGCCGAAGTGCTGCTCGATGCGCCGCCCGAGCCGCACGAGCCGCACGGCCTGTTCATCCGTCAGCGTCGGCTCCTGCTGCCGCTGCGCATCCACCGTCACCTGCCGCGTGCCGCCGTCCGGCAGGGCGTGAACGGCACGCTGCTTGGCGGCGATCGTCCTCTCGACGACCTCGCCGTGGCGGACCTTGTAGACGTCCGGGTTCACCAGGCCGGAGACCAGGGCCTCGCCGAGGCCGAAGCCCGCGTCCACGGTGGCGACCTTGCGGTTGCCCGTGACGGGGTCGGCCGTGAACAGGATGCCGGACGCAGACGGGAAGACCATCCGCTGCACGACCACTGCCATGTCGACCGTGCGGTGATCGATGCCGTTGCGCTGACGGTAGGTCACGGCCCGCTCGGTGAAGAGCGAGCCCCAGCACCGGCTGACGTGCCGGAGGACCGCCGTCGGCCCCACAACATTGAGGTACGTGTCCTGCTGACCGGCGAAGGAGGCCGTCGGCAGGTCCTCCGCCGTCGCGCTGGACCGGACGGCGCAGGCTGTTCGCTCACCGAGTCCCGCGACCGCCCGGGTGATCGCTTCCGCGAGATCGTCCGGGACGGCGATCTCCTCGATGGTCCGGCGGATCCGCGCGCTGAGCGTGCGAATCGTCTCCCGGTCGTCCGGGTCGGTGCGCGACAACTGATCCAGCAGGCCCTCGACCGACGGCGATTCCGCCATGATCCGCCGGAAGGCGTCGGTCGCCACGCAGAAGCCGCCCGGCACACTGACGCCCTCGATCCGCGCGAGCGCGCCCAGATGGGCGGCTTTGCCGCCGACGGCCGGGAGGTGCGTCTCGTCGACGTCGCGGAGATCCAGCACGTACCGCTCGGTCATCGCGACACCTCCTGCTCCGCCGAACCCCTGGTCGAGCACGTCCCCATCTCCGACACACACCCCTCTTGTCCCCGTTTCCGCAGGTAGTGGCTTCGGTCGACGATTCTGCGACAGCACCGGGGCCTTGCCGCAAGCCCCCCGGCGCGCTATAACTTAGGAGAGGCAAGGAGAGATCTCCTTGCCTTCGTGCTTTCGGGGCCGCTGGAGTTCGAGCCTGTGTCCGGCGAAGCGGCTGTCACGCTGCGAGCCGCTCGGTACCGCCTGAAGCGGTGATGCTTCCTGTCCTGCCGGCGAAGCGGACGCGTTCGGGGAGCGTGCCGTGCCGCTGCGGTGCTGTCCCTCGTCGGCAACAGCATCCCTCCCCCGCGCATCACCAGTCGAGCAGGTGACGAGCGGCGAGCTCACGCATGCCCCTCCAGCCGCATACGCCCGCCGTGGACGACGCGTGGCCGGGAAGGGCGTCGCCCTTCCCGGCCACGCCGAAGAGGAGAATCAACCGCGCCTGGGCAGCCGCCAGTTCGGGCGCGGGAAGTGACAGGTGTACCCCTCCGGGTAGCGCTGGAGGTAATCCTGGTGCTCCGGCTCGGCCTCCCAGAAGGCACCGGCCGGTACGACCTCGGTCACCACCGGGCCCGGCCACAGGCCGGACGCCTCGACATCGGCGATGGTGTCCAGCGCGACGCGCTGCTGCTCGTCGTCGAGGTAGAAGATGGCCGACCGGTAACTCTCACCGATGTCGTTGCCCTGCCGGTTCCGGGTGGTGGGGTCGTGGATCTGGAAGAAGTACTCCAGGATCGCTCGGTAGTCCGTGGCGGTCGGATCGAACACGATCTCGATCGACTCCGCGTGCCGCCCGTGGTCACGGTAGGTGGCATGGGGCTTGTCGTCGTCGCCGCTGTAACCGACCCGAGTACGGATCACTCCGGGAAGCGACCGGATCAGCTCCTGCATGCCCCAGAAGCAGCCCCCCGCCAGCAGCGCCCTCTCCTCGACATCACTCATGGCGCATCACCTTTCTTGCCCGTATTCGTCCATACTCGCATGTAGTCACCATTTTGGCAGGTGACGAGCGAAGCTGTCACGGCCGGCTCGTGACGGAGTCGACGACGATCTCGCGCCCACGACCCGCGGAGCGTCGTGCCTCACCGGCGGCGAGCAGGCCGGAAACCGGCAGGTGGCCGAAAATCTCAGGGCAGGCCCAGGAGGAACCGCGGTTCCGTCGATCCGGTATGCGCCAATGTCATCTTCTCGCGCCGGGAGAGTGGCCCCCGATGTCCGGCCCACATCGCAAAACCGGCAAGCACGGACCGCCTGGGACGACGCGACCTCCCCCACGTCTCCATCTTTCCCTCACAGCTCAACCACGCTACGAACACTTCCGGCCACCTGGTGATCCGCGCCCTCCCGAGGGGGCAGACGGTGCGCCCGGCCCTGCCTAGCCTCCCAGGCCATGCGATCACCCCTGATGAGACGTCTCGGCCTCGGTGCCGTCCTCGCCCTCGCCCTCGCCGTGTTCGGCCTGGCCCCCAGTGCGAGCGCGGCGGCAGCGCAGGCGGAGCTGACCTTCACCACCGACAGCGCCACCACCACGCCCGGCGGCTCGGTCAAGCTGTCGATGACCCTCACCAACAACAACACCCAGGACGTCTGGTTCGTGTACCAGACGATCGAGCCGACATGGTTGACCACGCAGCGCCCCGACCTCAAGTACAGCTTCTCCGGGTGCAGCCTGAACACCGCGAACGGCCCCGCCGCCTGCTCCGGCACCGGCCCTGCCAACCTCGGCGGCAACTACGGCGCCACCATTCCGCCCGGCCAGAGCCGCACGGTCACGCTGACCCTGGATGTCGCCGCCGACTCCGGCTGCAACGGCAACATCGGCTTCTATTCGTACTTCTACGCCGAGTTCAGCGACTCCACGAACGTCAGCGGCGGACCGGTCTACACGCCCGTGACCCGAGTGCTCTGCTCCTGACGCTCCACTCGGGGAACCGGCGGCCGTGACCTGAACGTTTCGCTGTCAGACATCGGCACCGGTCTAGACCACTGGCACTCCGACCGGCGGGCCCCACGGGCCCGCCGGTGCGCCGCACAGGGCCCGGACCAGCCACGCCGGGCCCGAGCGCTCGCCCGGTCCGGCCTCACCCGTCAGCACGGAACGGCTCGTTTCGATTTCGGAACCACCCCGTTCGACACCTGCGCTTTTCCGTCATGTTCCGCAACACGACCGCGAAATCTCCACACAGACCTCACTATGTGACGCGAACGGATGCGTGACGAACTGGCTTCTGAGGGGGACGCCGGCGGCACGCAAGGGGGTGTCCGCTCCACAGGAGCCGTGCTCACCCCTGCCCGGGGAGGGGACCTCACCGCATGAAGCGGACCTTTCGCACCACCGTGCTCACGGTGAGTGCACTCATCGCCGTACTGGGCCTGCCGGCCGGCGCGGCGCACGCCGACACCACGCCCCGCATCGACCTGCGGGTGCTGGTGGTGAGCGACGGCGGCCCGTCCACCGAAGCGATAGCCGCCGAACTGGCTGCGGCGGGAACGCCGTACACCCGGATCGATCTCACGCAGACCGGCCGGGCCGTGATCGACGCCGACTTCCTCGCGGACACCGTCGACGGCAGGCCGCGCGCCAGGTTCCAGGCCGTGGTGCTGCCGAACGACAACCCGTTCCCGGCCGGATCCGCCGAGATGGCGGCGCTCGCGGCGTACGAGCGGACGTACAACGTCCCCCAGGTCGACGCCTACACCTACGCGCGCCCCGAAGCCGGTCTGCAGTACCCGGTCCAGGGGGGCTACTCCGGCAGCATGGACGGCAAGCGGGCGGAGGTGACCGCCGCCGGCAGGTCCGGCCCCTTCGGCTACCTCGACGGGGCCGTGCCCTTCGAGGACAACGACCCGGCCATTGGCGAGAGTTACGCCTACCTGTCCAAGCCCGTGGCGGGGGCCGACTTCACCCCGTACGTGGAAGCGACGATCCCCGGACGGACGACCAAGGGCACGCTGGTGGGCGAGTACCGGCACGACGGGCGGCGCGAGCTGGTCGTCACCTTCGTCTACAACCAGTACCAGCAGCAGTTCCGGCTGCTGGCCCGCGGCATCGTGGAGTGGATGACCGGCGGGGTGCACCTGGGCGCCTCACGGAACTACTTCTCCGTCCACGTGGACGACGTGTTCGCCGCCGACGACCGCTGGAACAGCCAGCTCAACTGCACCCCCGGCGACGTCGACTGCGAGGACCCCGGCGCGACACCGGACCCGATCCGGATGACGCCCGCCGACGTCGACCACGCCATCGGCTGGCAGAACGACAAGAAGTTCACCCTCGACTTCGCCTACAACGGCGCCGGCAGCGCCGACCACCGCGAGGACAACAACGGTGCCGACCCACTCGCCGACCGGCTGATCGCACGGCGGGGCGAGTTCCGCTGGATCAACCACACCTACTCGCACCCCTTCCTCGGCTGTGTGCAGGACACCACCGTGGTCCCGTGGAAGTGCGCGACCAACGCCGACGGCAGCACCCGGTGGATGAGCCGCAACGACATCTCCGACGAGATCGCCATCAACCGGGTCTGGGGCGAGAGAGCCGGACTGCCGCTGGTGAACGACGAGTTGGTCACCGGTGAGCACTCGGGCATGAAGGTGCTGCCGCAGCAGCCCCAGGACAACCCCAACCTGGCCCTCGCCCTCGACGACAACGACATCGCCTGGCTCGGCTCCGACAACTCCCGTGAGCCCGACCAGCGTCGGGTCGGTCCGGCCACGACCGTGCCCCGCTACCCCATGAACGTCTTCTACAACGCCGGCCGGGCGGCCGAGCAGGTCGACGAGTACAACTGGATCTACACCGGCCGCGCCCAGGGCGGCAGCGGCATCTGCGAGGACAACCCGGCCACCACCACCTGTCTGCCGGCGCCGCTCGACCCGGCCACCGGTTACGCCGACCACATCGTCCCGCTGGAGACCCGGATCGCCCTCGGGCACGTCCTGGCCAACGACCCCAAGCCCCACTTCATCCACCAGTCGAACCTGGCCGAGGACCGCATCGCCTACCCCGTGCTCAACGGCGTCCTGGACGGCTACACGGCACTGTTCGCCGAGAACACGCCCGTGGTGAACCCGCGGATGAAGGACATCGGCGTCGAGCTCCGGCGCCGGGCCGACTGGCAGGCCGCGCTCCGGGCCGGGGAGATCACCGCCTACCGCATCGGCACCACGGTGACCGTCGACGCGCCGAACGGACTGGCCGTCCCCGCGACCCTGCCCACCGGCACCACGCTCGCCGGGGCCTCCTTCGGCGAGGCGTACGCCGGGGCCCTGTCCGGATGGACGCCCTCCGGGGGTGCGCCGCTCGCCCTCACCCTGCCGGCGTCCGCCACGGCTGCGGCCACCGGCAGCGCGGCCGGGCGTGCCCCGGCCACCGGCCCCGCACCACGAACCCGTGTCCCCGCGGGCGTCACCGACCCCGTGGGTCACACCGCAGACGGCTGAACGGCGCATCCACCCCAGACCGACCGTAGGTCCTGGCCGCCGCATGGCGGCCGGGGCCGGCCCGAACCACCCCACTCCTCGGCCGTGGAGCACATCGATGCCCGTTCCCCAGGGCGCGCGACGTACCGAAGCAACGCGCGTCACCCTGCTCACCGAAGGCACCTACCCGCACAGCCACGGAGGCGTCAGCGTCTGGTGCGACCAGCTCGTCCAGGGCATGCCCGACCTCACCTTCGACGTCATCGCCGTCACGGGCACCGGACGTGAGCCGGTCGTGTGGGACCTGCCCCCGCACGTCGCCGGCGTGCTGTCCGTCCCGATGTGGGGCGCCCCGCCCGAGGGCCGCCCGCCCCGGGGCAGGTTCCGCAACCGACTCGCCGCCGCTTACGAGCGGTTCCTGGCCGCGCTGCTCGATCCGCGCGCCGAGGACGGCTTCGCGCCCGCCCTGTACACGCTGGCACGGGCCGCGTCGGACGGGACGCTGAGCCCCTTCCTGCGCGGCGACCGGGCGATCTCGATCCTCACCGCGCTGTGGACCCGCCCCGGTCTCGCCGTGCGCGAGGCACAGCCCAGCCTGCACGACGCGCTCACCGCGACCGCCCTGCTGGAACACGCCCTGCGCCCGCTGGCCGCCCCGGCTCCCGAGACCGGGGTCGCGCACGCGGTCAGCGGCGGGGTCGCCGTCCTGCCCGGACTCGCCGCCCTCGAACGCCACGGCGTCCCGCTGCTGCTGACCGAGCACGGGGTCTACCTCCGGGAGCGCTACCTGGGGTACCGCACCGCGCCCTACCGCTGGCCGGTGAAGGCCGTGATCCTCGGATTCTTCCGGCTGCTCGCCCAGGAGAGCTACCGCCGGGCCGCGCTGATCACGCCCGGCAACCGCTACAACCGGCTGTGGGAGGAGGAGGGCGGCGCCGATCCCGAGTCGATTCGCACGGTCTACAACGGCGTCGACCCCGCCGCGTTCCCGGCGGCCGGGCCCGAGCCGGACACCCCCACCCTGAGCTGGGCTGGCCGTGTCGACCCCATCAAGGACCTCGAGACCCTCATCCGGGCCTTCGCCCTGGTCCGCGCCGAACTCCCGCAGGCACGGCTGCGGTTGTTCGGAGGGACGCCACGGGGTGGAGAGGCCTACCGCGAACGCTGCGAAGCGCTGGCGGCCGAACTCGGACACGCCGACGCCGTCACCTTCGAAGGGCGCGTCGACGACATCAAGGACGCCTACGCCGCCGGGAACGTCGTGATGCTCTCCAGCATCAGCGAAGGCTTTCCCTTCACCCTGATCGAGGCCATGTCCTGCGGCCGGGCGACCGTCTCCACCGATGTGGGCGGGGTGCGCGAAGCCGTGGGGGACACCGGCCTGGTGGTGCCTCCGCGCGACCCGCAGGCCATGGCGACGGCGGCGCTGGAGCTGCTGCGGGACGCCGGGCGGCGCAGGGCCATGGGTGAGGCGGCCCGGCTCCGGGTCATCGAGCAGTTCACCCTCCGGCAGACCATTGACACGTTTCGGTCCGTCTATCTGGAGCTGGCCCACCCCGGACAGGAGTCGACGGCCATGACCACCACGGTCAGGATCTCCGCCCCCGTCGTCCACGGCACCGGAAGCCTCGCCCTGTGAGCGGGCCGATATCCCTCGAACCCGGAGGCTCCGAACAGGACACCCTGGCCATCCGGCTGGCCGGCGCCCGCCCGCCCCGCCGTCGGCCACGCTGGGCCCTGGACGACGCCACGCTCGCCATCCGGCTCCCCCGCAGCGGGCCCGACGAGCAGGCGGTCAGTGAGCTCGCCGCCGAACTCGCCGACCGCATAGGGCCCGCCGTCCACCCCTATGAGGTGGCCGCGCTGCTGGAGGCGGAGGGACTGTCCGCCTCAGTGATCAGCGAACGCTACGGTCATCCGAACCTGTTCTCCCTCGCCTCCGCCCTGTACGAGCGGGTGCCGCGTTCCTTCCCCGAACCCGCCCCGGCGGCCGACCCCTGGCGCCGCCCCGACACCCTGCGCTGTCTGCTGCGGGGCGTGCTGTTCGCGCTGCCCGGGCTCGCCTACCTGCTGGCCGCGCCCTTGTGGGACACCGGCGGATACGCCCCCGCTCTCATCGTGGCCGGACTCGTCTCCTGGGCGTGGGGGCAGGCGCTCGGCCACCGCGCGCACCTGCGGATGACAGCCGGACGCCGGGAGGCCGGCCGTACCCTCCTCGCGGGCTCGCCCGCGGGAGCGGCGGTGGCCACGGCGGTCGCCGCGCTGCCCGCCGACGGCGGACCGGTGACCCTGGTGGCCGCCGCGCAGTCCGCGTATCTGGCGGCCGCCGGTGTCCTGCTGGTCCTGGGCCGGGAACGGCTGCTGCTGGCCGCGCTCAGCCCGCTGCTCGCGGGTGCGGCCGTCCTGCCGTGGTGGCAGCCGGGCCCCGTGCTCCGGGCCGGGCTTCCCCTGCTGGCGCTGCTCGCCACCCTCACCGTCACCGGCTGGGTGCTCCGGGGCGCCCTCGCCGTCCCGGCGGCCGCCGGCGCGACCCGGCCGCGACTGCTGTGGTCACTGCCGTACGGCCTGTTCGGGCTGGCCGCCGGGGTGCTGGTGCTGCTGGAGGGGCGGGAGGAGCCGTACGCGGTGATCGTGCTGACGCTGAGCATGGGGCCCGCGGAGTGGCTGCTGTACCGCTACCGGGGACTGTCGGTCGCCGCGCTGCGCGCCACCGCCACGCCCACCGCCTTCCTGCTGCGCTCGGCCGGCATCCTCGGCCTCTGCCTGCTCGCCTACCTCGCACCGCTGCTGCCCGCGGCCCTGCTCACCGGCGCCGACCCGGTCGCCCTGCTGCTGCTCGCCGCCGTCCTGTGGACGGCGCTGCTGCTCCAGGCGTTCGGGGCGGCCTGGCCGTCGGCCGGGATCTGCCTGACGGCAGCCGGCGGGGCCGGAGCGGTGGTCGTGTTCCATCTGCCACCGGGCGCCGCCCTGGCGCTGCCGCTCGGCTGCGGCGCCGCCGCTCTCTGTCTGTCGGCGTGCGCACTGTGGCTGCTCGGACGGCCCGCACCGCACGCCTGAGCCCCCGTTCCCCACTTCCCGCTCACATCCCACCCATCCGAAGGGACACCGCAGTTGACCTCCGCACCGCTCGCCGCCGTCACCGGAGCCGAGGGCTTCATCGGCTCGCACCTCACCGAGGCGCTGGTCGCCTCCGGACACCGGGTCCGGGCCATGGCCCAGTACAACTCCTTCTCCTCCTACGGCTGGCTGGAGACCCTGCACCCGGACGTCCTGGACCAGGTGGAGATCGTCCTCGGGGACGTCCGGGACCCCGGCTCCGTCCGCGGCCTCCTCGAGGGCGCCGAGACCGCCTACCATCTGGCCGCCCTGATCGCGATCCCGTACTCCTACCGGGCCCCCCACAGCTACGTGGACACCAACGTCACCGGCACCCTCAACGTGCTGGAAGCCGTGCGCGCCCTCGGCACGCCCCGGCTGGTGCACACCTCCACCAGCGAGACGTACGGCACCGCCCAGACCGTGCCCATCACGGAGGACCATCCCATCAACACCCAGTCCCCGTACGCCGCTTCGAAGGCGGGCGGGGACCGGCTGGCCGACAGCTACCACGCCAGTTTCGACACCCCGGTCGTCACGCTGCGGCCCTTCAACACCTTCGGGCCGCGCCAGTCGATGCGCGCGGTCATCCCCACCGTCATCGGGCAGGTCGCGGCCGGAGAACGCACGATCACCCTGGGCGATCTGCGCCCCACCCGGGACTTCACCTTCGTCAAGGACACCGCGCAGGCCTTCCTGGCCGTCGGGACCGCACCGGCCGAGCGGGTGGTGGGCCGTACCTTCAACGCCGGGACCGGCGGGGAGATCTCGGTCGGCGACCTGGTCGCGCTGATCGGCAAGGTGATGGACACCGCCCTCGACGTCCGCGAGGACACCGCCCGCATCCGCCCGGCCAACTCCGAGGTGATGCGGCTGGTCGCGGACGCGAGCCGGCTCGGCGCGGCCACCGGCTGGCAGCCCGGGCACACCCTGGAGGAAGGCCTCGCGTCCACCGTGGAGTTCTTCCGCGACCCGGCCAACCTCGCCCGGTACAAGACCGGCATCTACAACATCTGACACCACACCGCGGATCTCGTCCGTCACGTCTGCGCACGTCCACGAAGCGTTCACGAAGGAGGAGCCCCATGCACGCAGTGATCCTGGCGGGAGGCAAGGGCGTCCGGCTGCGGCCGTACACCACCGCGCTGCCCAAGCCGCTCGTGCCCATCGGTGACCAGCACGCGATCCTGGAGATCGTGCTGCGCCAGCTGTCCTCGGCCGGCTTCACCAGCTGCACCATCGCCATCGGCCACCTCGGCGAGATCATCCGCGCCTACGTCGGCGACGGTTCCCAGTGGGGCCTGACCGTCGACTACGCCACCGAGGACAGCCCGCTCGGCACCATGGGACCGCTGCTCAACCTGCGCCACCGGCTGCCCGAGACCTTCCTGGTGATGAACGGCGACGTCCTCACCGACCTCGACTACGCCGACGTCCTGCACCGGCACCGGGCGTCCGGGGCGCCGCTGACCATCGCGACGTACGCTCGCAAGGTGCACATCGACTTCGGGGTACTCACCACCGACTCCAGCCGGGTCGTCGCGTTCACCGAGAAGCCGAGCATGGACTACCGCGTCTCCATGGGCGTCTACGGCCTGTCCCGCAGCACGTTGGAGGGTTACACGCCCGGGCTCCCCCTCGGTTTCGACGAGCTGGTGCTCGACCTGCTCAAGACCGACAACCAGCCGCACGCCTACGACTTCGACGGATACTGGCTGGACATCGGACGCCCGGACGACTACGACCGGGCCAACGCCGAGTTCACCACCCGCAAGTCGCTGCTGCTCAAGGGAGCCTGAGCACGTCATGCGCATTCTCGTCCTGGGCTTCACCGGCTATCTCGGCGCTCATGTCGTGGAGCGGCTGCGCGCCTTGCCGGGCGCGCTGGTGATCGGCGGTGGCCGGTCGCCGGCCGCCGACGTCGACGTCGATCTGGCCCGTGTCCGTCCGGAACGGCTGGCGAAGACCTTCGCGTCGGCCGCGCCCGACACCGTCGTCAACTGCGCGGGCGCGACCGGCGGTGACGCAGTCACCCTCGCCGAGGTCAACGCCCGCGGTCCCGCGGTGCTGTGCGCCGCCCTGCGCGAGGCGGCGCCCGCGGCCCGCCTGGTGCACCTGGGTTCGGCCGCCGAGTACGGTCCGGGCACTCCGGACGTCCCGGTGACGGAGTCGGCGCCCACCCGTCCGGTCGGTCCCTACGGTGCGACCAAGCTCGCGGGCACGGTCACGGTGACCGCCTCGGGCCTGGACGCGGTGGTGCTGCGGGTGGGCAATCCGGTGGGGCCCGGAGCTCCGCCCACCGGGCTGCCCGGCCGGATCGCCGCACTGCTGCGCGAGGCGGGATCCGGCCCGGAGGCGGTACTGCGGCTCGGTGACCTGTCCGCCCACCGCGACTTCGTCGATGTACGTGACGTGGCGCGGGCGGCGGTGCTCGCGGCCACGGCGCCGGGCCCGTTGCCGCCCGTGCTCAACATCGGCGGGGGCGAGGCCGTCCCGGTGCGCGACCTGGTCCGGCGCCTGGCCGGCCTGGCCGGCTTCCGCGGGCGGATCGAGGAAAGCGCGGCGAGCGCAGCGGGCTCGGCGCGCTCGGCGCAGGTGTCGTGGCAGTGCAGCGACGTCTCCGCCGCCGAGCAGGCCCTCGGCTGGCGCCCGGCGCACTCCCTCGACGACGCGCTGACCGCGCTGTGGGAAGGCGGCCGCACACCGTGAGCCTGCTGATCCCGCTGTACGTCCATCCGGCCGAGGACCCCGGTGCCTGGCACCGGCTGATCACCGGCGCGACCCGCACCTACGGTGTAGTGCTCAATCCGGCGAGCGGGCCGGGCGAGGAGCCCGACCCGGCGTTCATCGCGGCGGCGGACGCGCTGCGGGCCGCGGGGGCGCGGCTGCTCGGCTACGTCGACACCGACTACGGGGTGCGCGAGTCCGCGGACGTCGCGGAGGACGTGCGCCGGCACCGGGAGTGGTACGCGGCGGACGGCTGTTTCCTGGACCGGGTGACGGCGACCGCGGACGGACTGCCGGCCTGTCGCAGGCTGGTGCGGACGGTGCGCAGGCTGGGCGCGGGGACGGTCGTCCTCAACCCCGGGGTCCATCCGGCGCCGGGGTACGCCCGCCTCGCCGACCTGACCGTCACCTTCGAGGGCCACTGGTCGACGTATGTCTCGGCCTTCAGCAGGCCGGCGTGGACCGCACGGCAACCGCCCGAGCGGCTGTGCCACCTCGTGTACGGCGTGCCCGAGGCCCTCGTTCCCCTGGCCGTGCGCACCGCGCACGAGCGCGGAGCGGGCATCTGCGGTCCGGTGACCGGCGAACCGCCCAACCCCTGGGACCGGTTGACACCCGCGCTCACCGAGGCGGGGCGATGAGCAGGGCGGCGGTGTGGTGTGCGGCTCTGCTGACCGCCGTGACGGCCGTGGCGCTGACCGGCTGTTCGGGCAGCGCCGGGCGGCCCGTCGACGGGCACGGCACCAAGTCACCCACTCGGGCCGTGTGGAAGCCCCGCCCGGGACTCGCCTGGCAGTGGCAGCTCGACGGCAAGGTGGACGCGTCGGCCGACGTGCCGGTCTACGACATCGACGGTTTCGAGAATTCCGCGGCGGACGTGGCACGGCTGCACCGCGCGGGAAGGAAGGTCATCTGTTACGTCAACGTCGGCGCGTGGGAGGACTTCCGGCCGGATCGGGACGCCTTCCCGCGCTCGGTGCTGGGCAAGCCCAACGGGTGGTCCGGCGAGCGGTGGCTGGACATCCGACGGCTGACCGTGCTGCGGCCGATCATGGAACGGCGCTTCGACATGTGCCGCGACAAGGGCTTCGACGCGGTGGAACCCGATCTGGTGGAGGGCTACGGCAATGACACCGGATTTCCGCTGACCGCACGCGACCAGCTCCGGTACAACAGGATGATCGCGGCCCTCGCCCATGAGCGGGGGCTGTCGGTGGGGCTGAAGAACGACCTGCCGCAGATTCCGCAGCTGCTCGGGGATTTCGACTTCGCGGTCAACGAGGAGTGCGCGCAGTACGACGAATGCGGGGAACTCGCCCCGTTCATCGCGGCGGGCAAGGCGGTGTTCCATGTGGAGTACGCGGAGCCGCGGAGCGCTTTTTGTGCCGAGTCCCGCAGACTGGGGTTGTCGTCGATGCGGAAGAAGCCGGAACTCGGGGTGTGGCGGAGCTCCTGCTGAGCGTGTTGCATGATCGGAGCATGTCGAATCCTGCTGCGTTCCGCGACCGGTCGAACTGGTCCGGCGGTTATTACGAGCTGGCCATCGAGGTCGGATCGACTGCCGACGCCGACATACAGGCGCTTTTGAGCGCTGTGTGGTCCGCGGCGGATGTGCAGGGCTGCTGGGCTTTCCACGATCGTGAGCCCGAGGAGCAGGAGCCGGTGCCGTGCACGGTCGCCTCCCTCACCGAGTACGGCCATCTCCACGGTCGGGTCCGCCTGCCCACCGGCCAACCGGCGGTGTGCGGTTGCGTGGCGATCCGCGGAGGTGACGACAGCAGCGACTGGCTGGACTTCTACATCCCCGACGGAGCACTGGACAACGCGGGGATCGCCCACTGGGACGGCCGGCCGTTCTTCAGGTCCGCCGTCATGGACGCCTGGCTCGCGGCCATCGGGACCGCCGTCTTCGGACGGGTTCGCTTCAGTCTCGGCGTGATCGGCTGGGAGGTCTCCGGCTGCACCGACGCGGCAACGCTGGCGGGCAGGCTGCCGGAGGAGCGCTCGATCGGGTACCTGCTTCCGCGAGAGGGAGGCCTGCTGTACGGGGCGGCCAACGACTGAGCGAAGTACGTCGGCTCCTCCCTCGTGACAGGGAGGAGCCGACGGAACGTGTTCAGAGGCGTTCGCCTGCTACGGGGTCAGGCGTGCCGGTGCGAGCGCCGGTTGCCGGTGACGACCCGGTACAGGGCGAGCAGGATGAGGGAGCCGACGATCGCGGCGATCCACGTGGAGAGTTCGAAGAACCCGTCGAGGGAGTCCACTCCGAAGATGACCTTGCCGAGCCATCCGCCGAGCAGACCACCGACGATACCGATGAGCATCGTGACGATGATGCCACCGGGGTCCTTGCCCGGCATCAGAGCCTTGGCGATGGCGCCGGCGAGGAGCCCGATGATGATCCAAGCAATGATGCCCATGGTGCGTCTCCGCTTCGTCGTATAAGGATTCTGTTAAGTCATCGGGTACGCCGATCCCGCCGGGTCAAACGTCTCCTTCTGATATCGGCTCCAACTCCGCCTTGAAGCACCCCGGTTGCCGGGCGGCTCGGCGAGAGGGGGAACGATCGAGACAGGCCACCGGCGGACCGGATTCCGCTGACGCTGTCGCCATGCGTATGTTTTCCAGGAATGGAAACGCAACGTTGCGTTCATTGCGTTTCAATTGACGGCGAACGCGTTCGCGAGCCGCGTTTCGTACCCTGACGGCATGCGCATGCGTCCCACCCTGAGCTGGACCCCTGCCGAGGACCTGCCGCCGGGCAGCACGGATCCCGAGCCGGTCGCCGACGCGCTGCGCAGCGGCGGAGTGCTGGTGCTCAGCGGTGCGGGCATCTCCACGGAATCGGGCATCCCCGACTACCGGGGAGAGGGAGGGAGCCTGAGCCGGCACACCCCGATGACCTACCAGGAGTTCACCGCCGCCACCCACGCCCGGCGCCGATACTGGGCACGCAGCCACCTCGGCTGGCGGACCTTCGGCCGAGCACGCCCCAATGCCGGACACCGGGCCGTTGCGGCCTTCGGGCGGCACGGCCTCCTCACGGGGGTCGTCACCCAGAACGTGGACGGGCTGCACCAGGCCGCCGGCAGTGACGACGTCGTGGAACTGCACGGAGCGCTGGACCGGGTCGTCTGTCTCTCCTGCGGCGCCCACAGCCCGCGCCGCGAACTCGCCGTGCGGCTCGAGGAGGCCAACCCGGGGTTCCAGCCCGTGGCCGCGGGAATCAACCCCGACGGGGACGCCGACCTCACGGACGATCAGGTCGAGGGTTTCCGCGTGGTTCCCTGCACGGCATGCGGCGGCATCCTCAAACCGGACGTCGTGTTCTTCGGCGAAGCCGTTCCGCCCCAGCGAGTGGAGCACTGCCGCGAGTTGGTCCGTGCGGCGACCTCACTGCTGGTCCTGGGCTCCTCCCTGACCGTGATGTCCGGACTCCGCTTCGTCCGCCAGGCGGCGCAGGCGGGGAAGCCGGTGCTGATCGTCAACCGGGACCAGACCCGCGGCGACCAGTACGCCCTCACCCGGGTGTCCCTCCCCTTGGGCGCGGCCCTGAGCTCCGTCTCACTGCGGCTGGGCATTCCCGTCGACTGAGTGGAGCAGGCAGCGCCGCGGCCGGCCTGACCGCGGTGACGGAGTGACTCGCGTCCTTCGCGTAGAGCAGGGGGACCTCTCGCACCACGCCCGAGTCCGCTCGGGCGCGCAAGCACGGTGGGGGCGGGACTGTACCGGGCACCGCCCGCCGGACGGCCGCTGACGACGAGCGTGGCGCGGTCGCAGGGCACCAGGCGGCTTCCGTCACCCAGGACGTCGCCCCTGCCGTTCGCGAACCCGTCCGACGGTGAGAACGGCAGCTCACCTTCCGCATCGACGGTGTGTGCCGTGTCACACCTTTCAGGACCCGCCTAAGTTGTCTGCATCACAGCGGAATTGTCCATATTGCATTCATGCTCGAACCGGACGTCAGCTCCCGAAGTGGGGCTCACCTCCACCTTCTTGGGCACGAAGCTCGAAGTGACCCATGACATAGCACGCGCGACATTCCCCCCTTGGAAGGTGCCCCAGCATGGCTGCATACCTCTGCCCGCCAGCCGTGATTCACGGTGAACACGCCGTGAAGACCAGCGAGATCGTGGCGGAGGTGAGCGACCGGCACCGGCATGCCGCGTGGGCGCCGCGGATCGACGGCATCGCCGCCAGTACGGGCATCGAGACCCGCGGCTGGATGCTGCCGCTGGAGAGTGCCGTCGCGCCCGGCAAGGGCAGCGCTCTGCACGGTGTCGGCGTCGAGCCGGCCCGAGAGGCGCTGGCACGCGAAGGGTTCGCACAGCAGGACGTGGACCGTGTGATCGCCGCCCTGGAGTCCATACCCGCCCCGCAGACCGTCCAGGAGCGCACCGCGCCCGCCTGGCAGGCCGTGCAGTCCTACGGGGAGCGTGCCGCGCGCGGGGCGCTGCAGACCGCCGGGCTGGACGCCGGGGACGTCGACTGTCTGATCACCAGTCACTCCACCACCCCGGCGCTGCCGGGCCTGGACATCGCCCTGGCCAACAGGCTGTCGCTGCGCAGCGACGCGATGCTGCTGCCGGCCACCCAGTGGGCGTGTATCGCGGGTACGCGCTCCCTCGCGCTGGCGGCGGAACTGGTCGCGGCGGACCCCGACCGGGTGGTCCTGGTCGTCATCTCGGAGGCGCTGAGCACGACCTACCAGCCGGGGGACGACACGCTCGAGTCCTTGATCGTCCGGCTGCTGTTCGCGGACACGGCGGTCGCCGCGGTGGTCACGGGCCGCCCGAGGTCCGAGTCGGTGCTGCGGCTGGACGCGTCCTGGCACCACACCCTGCCCGGCACACAGGACCTGCACCGTCTGGAGACTCGCGCGGACGGCACCCACTTCGTGATGGACCGTCGTGGGCCGCGCGCCGTACAGGAGACGGTCACCGCGATGTGGGAGTGGCTGCGCACCCGGTACCAGGACGACCCGGACTCCTGGCACCCCGACGTACTGCTCGCGCACCCAGGGGGGACCCGCGTGCTGGAGTACATGGAGCAGACGATGCCCGACGGGTGGCCGGCGGGGCTGCTGGACTACAGCCGGGAGAGCTACACCAGCGGCAACCGCGGCGGCGCGGCGGTGTTCGACATCCTGCGGCGGGCCCATGACGCGGGCCGGCTCGAGGCGGGGCATCGCGCCGTGCTGTACGCGGCGGCACCGGGACTCACCGCGACCGCCCTGGAAGGGCAGTGGCTGTAGTACGCCGGAGGGTGCCTGCGCCCGGGAAGTGCGCCTCTCCTACCTGCGCCGCGCCCCCTCCCCCGGGCCGGCCACGTCACCTGGCGACCTCCGCCCAGACGATCTTGCCGGTGTCCGTCCACCGCACGCCCCACCGGGTGGTGAGCCGGTGCACGATGCTCAGGCCACGTCCGCCGTTGTCGAGCAGGTCGCCGCGCCTCAGGCGCGGCCTGCCGTTGCCGGTGTCGCCCACCTCGCACAGCAGGCCGTGACCCGATCTGATCAGCCGTACCGTCACGGGTCCGGTGGCGAAGCGCACGGCGTTCGTGACCAGCTCGCTGACCAGCAGCAGTGTCTTGTCCCTGGTGTCGTCCCTGGTGCCCCACTGCCTCAGCAGCGCGGCGACCCGCTCCCGGGCGTGGGCGGGGGCGTCGCTGCGGGCGGGCAGCCGCCAGGTCGCCGTGTCCCCCTTGCGGTAGCCGATCATCCGGGCGAGCAGCAGGGTCACGTCGTCGCGCTGGGGCGCGGGCGCCAGCGCGGAGACGACGTCCCGTGCCGTCTGCTGCAGGGCGTCCCAGGGGTGAACCGTGGAGACGATGTCCGCCAGCCGGTCGATGCCTTCGTCGATCGAGAGGGCCGGGTCCTCCACCAGCCCGTCGGTGTACAGGGCGAGCACGGAACCCGGAGGTACGCCGATGGTGTACACGTCGAACGGCTCTCGTAGCGCGAACTCGGCGCCCAGGCCCGGGTGAGGACGGATCGAGAGGGCACCCGCGTGTCCGTCCGGGGAGACCAGGATCGGGGGCAGATGGCCGGCGCTGGACAGCGTCACATGGTGGCCCACCGGGTCGTACAGGGCGATGCAGCAGGTCGACCCCAGGGCGCTGTAGCCGGCCGCCAGCCCGGACTCCGCGTCGTCCAGCAGGGTCACGGTCTCGTCCAGGTGTTCCAGTACCTGGTCGGGTGCGAGGCCCGCGGACAGCAGCGCGCGGGCCTCCATGCTCAGCTGCCCCATGGTCGCGGCGGCTCCCAGGCCGTGCCCGACGACGTCACCGACCACCAGCGCGGTACGGCCGTCGGGCAACGGGAAACTGTTCACCCAGTCGCCGCCGACACCGGCGCTGTCGGGGGTGGCGGGCTGGTAGACGCTGGCGATCTCGATGGTGTCGCCGCCGGACCGGGGCAGGAGCCGGCGCTGCAGGGCCAGCACCTGTGTGTGTTCGCGCTGGTGCTGGCGGGCCAGGTCCACGTGGTGGGCAGTTCTGGCCACCAGTTCCTGCAGGTCGAACAGCTCGCTGTCGCGGAAGGGGCAGTCCGCCCGCCGCCACACCTCCGCCACGCCCAGGACGACGGGCGGCGCGCCGTCCAGGACCAGGGGGATGCACGCCACGCCCGCCGACCGGCCGCCGGGCACCAGGGCGCGTACCACGCGGGGGCTGCCGAAGACCCGCTCGACCGCCTGGCGGTCGGGGATGACGATCGTCTGCGGGGCGTCGTCGCGCAGGACCGCCTGCGCCAGCAGCCGACTCGCGTCGCCGGGGAGATCGTCGCCCGGTGTCATGTAGCCCTCGGGCCACACCCGGTCCGGGACCAGGGCCGCCCGCCGGAGGTGGATCCGCCCCTGGGCCTTGCCGGACACCCCCTCGCCCGTCCACACGGCGAAGTCGAGGTCGACGGCGGCGACGTCTCCCCAGGCCAGCAGGGACTCCGCCAGTGACTGCGCGGTCTCGCCGATGTCCAGGGAGGTGCCGATCGCGGTCTCGGCGGCGTACAGGTGCAGCCGCCTGGCCATGGCGATCACGGAGACGGTCAGGCCCTCCTCCGGCGACGCGGCGGGCAGGATGCTCATCGACACGACCAGCTCGGATCCGTCGCGCCGCCTCAGCCGCTGGATCCGGGCGACGTGCGCCTCACCGCTCTCCGCGACCTGCCGCAACCTGCGTGTGACCGTCGGTACGTCGCCCGGGGGAAGAAGATCGACGAATGGTCTCCCGGCACCGGCGTCCAGGCCCGCGAACACCGGGGCGTCGAGGTTGCAGCGGGTGATGATCAGGTCCGTGTCCAGGTTGACCGCGCCGAGGATCTGCTCCTGCTGTCCGGGCGCCGGAGGGTCGGGAACCCGCCGGCGGGCGGCACGGTCGCCCCGCGCGTCGGCCGCTGACGCCCCGCCTTGCGGGATGTAGCGGCCAAGAGCGCGGCTGACCAGCTCGAACGCCGAGGAGGACGAGGGCGAGGGTGTGGAGTCCATGCGGCTCTCTCAGCATTCCCCGGCATGGGTGCCGGGGCTTTGTTCGGACCCGTGCGGTGGGGCCCCGAGTCCCTGACCGCACACCTCATTGAATAACACCGGGAGCCTCTTCGCACACATCAGCGATTGCGCCGAGCACCCGGTCTCGGGGCGACGGGGACCCGTCCCGCGCTCAGAGCGAGGTCAGCGGCCGCGCGTGAGCGATGAGCAGCGCGACATCGTCATGGTCGGCGGGATGGCGCAGTTCCCGGAGCAGCCGGTCACAGGTCTCCTCCGCGGAACGGCACGGCGGGGACAGCAGGCGCAGGAGCTCGTCCAGGCGCTTGTCGATGGGGTCGTCCCGGGTCTCGACCAGTCCGTCGGTGTACAGGACGAGTTGATCGCCGGGGTTCATGACGACGGCGGAGGTCTCGAAAGAACCGCTGCCGACTCCCAGTGGGGTGCCGGTGGGCAGGTCGAGCAGTTCGGGCGGCCGGCCGGCCCGCACCAGAACCGGGGGCAGATGGCCCGCACAGGCCACCTGCAAGCGGCCGGCGTGCGGATCGTGGACGGCGTACACGCACGTGGCGATATAGGGATCCAGGCCCTGGGTGATCCGGTCGAGGTGGGTGAGGATGCGGCTCGGGGCGAGGTCGAGGTCGGCGAGGGTGGAGGTCGCGGTGCGCAACCGGCCCATGGCGGTGGCCGCCGGGATCCCGCTGCCCATGACGTCGCCCACCGCCAGGGCGGTTCGGTCGCCGCTGAGCGGGATGATGTCGTACCAGTCGCCGCCGACCTCGCTGAAGGCCTGGGCGGGACGGTACCGGGCAGCGATCTCCAGGCCGGGGCGGCGTGGCGAGGGCCGGGGCAGCAGGCTGCGCTGCAGGGTTTCGGCGGCGCTGCGGATGTGCTGGTGCAGGACGGCGTTGTCGATGCTCAGCGCCGCGGAAGAGGCCAGCTCGCAGGCGAGGGTGAGATCGTCCTCGTCGAAGGGCTGCGGGTTGCGGGCACGGGCCAGGCCCATCACGCCGATGATCTCGCCGCGGGCGATGAGCGGGACGGCCATGTCGGTGTGGACACCGGCCTCGGCGAGCAGTCCGGCCGCGGCGTCGTCGGCTGCGATACGGCTGAGCTCGCCGCTGTCGAGGTGGGTGATCAGCAGCGGTTTGCGGGTGCGCAGGCAGTGGGCCGCCGGATGGTCCGCGTGGTAGGTGGTGAGGTGGCCGGGCGCGATGATCGCCTCGGAGGCCCCGGTGGGGTAGGCGGTCTTCACGGCCAGCGCCCGGAACAGCGCCGGGCCCTCTCCGCGGTCCGGGCGGCCCGTCCGCAGGACGGAGTCCAGGATGTCCACCGCGATCATGTCGGCCAGGTCGGGCACCAGGACGTCCGCCAGCTCCTGGGCGGTCCGCTCCACCTCCAGGGTGGTCCCGATGCGCGCCGAGCCGTCGGCCATCAGGCGCAGGCGCTGCTGGGCCCGGTCGGCCTGCCTGGCCGCCTCGTACCGGTCGGTGACGTCCACGACCACGTTGGCGATCCCCAGAACGTGCCCGCTCTGGTCCTCCAGCCGGTAGAGCGACACGGCCCAGGCGTGGTCGTGGTCCGGGTCGGCCCGGGTCCGGCCCACCACCTGCTCGTCCACCACCGGCAGGCCGGTCTCCAGGACCTCCCGCATCTGGTTCTCGGCGGTCGTGAAGGGCGCGCCGGGCAGGATCTCCCGGAAGTGGCGGCCGATGTGGTCCGCCTCGGAGACGCCGTGCATCGCGGCGAGGGCGCCGTTGACCGCCACGTACCGCAATTCGGTGTCCAGGACGGACAGTCCGATCGGCGCCTGGGTTACCAGTTGGCTGGAGAGGGCCACCTTGCGCTCCACCTGCCGCACCGTGGCCCGGTCGGTGGCCAGCCCGAGTGCGTAGTGGTCGCCGACGTTGTCCGTCAGCCGCATGTTGCGGAACTCGACCGTCCGGGTACTGCCGTCCTTGAGCCGGACGGGGAACGGTCCGGCCCAGCTCCGGCCGGTCGCCATCACGTCGGCGAACAGCCCCATCCCCGCTTCCCGGTGCTCGGGGTGGAGCAGCAGGGCTGCCGCGTACTGCCCGACCGCTTCCTCACCGGTGTAGCCGAACAGCTCCTCGGCCTGCGGACTCCACATGTCGATCCGGCCGTCGGCCTCCACCAGGACCGCGGCGACACCCAGCAGGTCGATCAGACCGCTCGGGTCGGAGGCCGGGTCCCGCGGATCACCCGCCTGCTCCGAGGGCTGGCTCGCTCCGCTCATCACATTCGCCCCTCAGGCCTGTAGACCCCTCCGGCGCACCCGGTGCCAAAGCAGCCGCTCCCGGCGGCCGGTCGCAGGTCGACGGCCGTTCGCGATCCCGGTCCGGCTCGCAGGTCGGTCCTCACCCATCCAGCCTTCCACAGGTCTCGGCTTCGGCCGAGGAGATCGTGGTCCGCCAGGGTCACTCTCCTCAGGTCGGCGCGACGGGCGAGGTCGGATGCCTCGGCCCGGCGCGGGCGCCGTGCTGTCCCCGGGGGCGTCGGGGTGGGCGGGATCTCGACCGGCGGTGTGCTCGGTCCTCGAGGACGGACGGTTCGAGGGCGGACCGTGATTCGCGCTCCCCGTGCCGCGTCGGCAGGATGTGGGCCATGACCGAGATCCGCACACCCCGTCTCCTGCTGCGTCGATGGCTCGACGACGACCTCGTCCCCCTGTCCGAGATCCATGCCGATCCGGTGGTGATGCGACGCGTCGGCGACGGCTCCCCGCGCTCCCTGGAGCAGACCGCCGAGGACATCGAGGCGTGGGAGGAGGAGTGGGACGAGGAAGGCTTCGGGGTGTTCGCCGTCGAGCTTCTGGGATCCGGCGAGCTGGCGGGCGCCGTCGGCCTGTCCGTGGCTGACGCACCGGCCGAGATCGCCGGCCAGGTCGCGATCAGCTGGCGGCTCGGGCGGGTGTTCTGGGGGCAGGGATACGCCTCCGAAGCGGCGCAGGCCACCCTGGAGTTCGCCGTGCAGGACCGCGGCCTCGACCGGGTGGTGGCCGTCTGCCGCACGGGCGACAGGGCTTCCGCGAACGTACTGGACAAGCTCGGCATGCAGAGGGAGGGGGCCACCGGGCATCCGGACCACGACCTCGCGGTGCACGGCATCGACCTGACGCAGTACCAGTAGTCGTCCGGCTGCGGCCGACCGCAGGGCCGTCAGCGGGGGCGCGCGGCGGCGTCGAGCAGAGGGCCCAGCTCCCGGGCGACGGTCGTCAGGGCCCGGACGTCCCGCTCGGCGCGGGCAAGCAGGATCGCCCCCTCGAGGCTGCTGATCATGAGCGTGGCCAGCGCGCCGGACCGTTCCGCGGGCACGCCCATCTCGGTGAGGGCCGCGGCTACCGCACCGGTCCAGGTCGCGAACGCCGCGGACGCGGCCGTCCGGGTGGAGGGGACCGACTCGGCGCAGTCGACTGTGGCGGCCACCACCGGGCATCCGCCGGCGAAGCCGGCCGTCCGGTACTCGTCGGTCCACTGACGCACCATCTCGGCGAAGAGCCCGCTCGGCGTCGGCTCGGGCAGAGCGGCGAGAAAACGGGCGACACGGCCTGCCGCGTATCGCCCGGCCCACGCCACCGCCTCGTCGACCAGTTGCGTCTTGCCGCCGGGGAAGTAGTGCTGGAGGGATCCGCGTGGTGCTGCGGCGTCCACGGCCACCTCGCGCATACCGGTGGAGTGGACTCCGTCGCGACGGATGAGCTGGGCCGCGCTGAAGACCATCCGCTCGCGCGGTCCTCTTTCGGCCTCCGCCATCGCCGGCCTCCCCCGTCCGTTCGCTCGCGCCTCTCTCCCATCGGCCAGTCTATGACGGCGGTCATAACCGCCGCTACCATGACCGCCGTCATAGCCGAGGGTGAGGGTGGCGGCCCGACCCGCGCGGGCCCGGGAAGGCGGTACGTCATGTACGTCGGTTTCATCGGTCTGGGAGTCATGGGGCAGCCCATGGCCCTGAACCTCGCCCGCGCCGGGACCCGCCTTGTGGTCTGGAACCGCACTCCCGAGCGATGCGAGGTGCTGCGGGCCGCCGGCGCCGAGGTGGCGGCGGGCACGGCCGAGGTCTTCGACCGGGCGGGGACCGTGTTCCTCATGCTGGCCGACGAGGAGGCCGTGGACGCGGTGCTGGGGCGTGGCACACCGGACTTCGCCCGGCGCGTCGCCGGCCGTGCCGTCGTCCACATGGGCACGACCTCGGCCGCGTACTCCCACGACCTCCAGCAAGACATCCAGGGCGCGGGAGGGCGTTACGTCGAGGCCCCGGTCTCCGGCAGCCGTGTCCCCGCCGAGCGGGGCGAACTGGTGGGGATGCTGGCGGGCGACGACGACACCGTGGCGGCCGTACGGCCTCTGCTCGCTCCGGTGTGCCGCGAGACGTTCGCCTGCGGACCCGTCCCAGGCGCGCTGCTGTTGAAATTCTCGGTGAACCTTTTTCTGATCACCCTGGTCACGGGCCTCGCCGAGGCGTTCCATTTCGCCGAGCGGCACGGGCTGGACCGCCATCTCCTCCGCGACGTGCTGGACGCCGGTCCCATGGCCAGCGCCGTCTCCCGGGGCAAGGCGCCGAAGCTGCTGGAGCGTGACTTCTCCGTCCAGGCGGCCGCCGCGGACGTCCTCAAGAACAACCGCCTGATCGCCGAGGCCGCCCGCACGGCGGAGGTGACGTCCCCGCTTCTCGACGCGTGTCACGCCCTCTTCGCCGAGACCGTCCGGCAGGGCCACGGTGGCGAGGACATGGTGGCCGTCCTGCGCGCCTTGGAGGCCCGGACCGCGCAAGGGCGGCGCTGTTGAGCCGGCCTCGGCTCAGGTCCGCATCCCGAACAGGAAGCGCGTCACACGCGTCCGGCGCACCAGCAGTTCGTAGGCGGCCAGGGTGAGGGCGAGGGATGTCACCACCACCACCGCGTACTCGACCGGGATCGGCGCGGACCACCGCACGACGACGTAGGCGACGGCGACGACGATCGGCTGGTGGAGAACGTACAGGGGCAGTACGGCGGCGGCGAGGTAGCCGTAGACGCGCTGACGCGACGTCATGTCCGCTGGTGTCACCGGCCTCGGGGACGGCTGTCGTCCGGGACGGTCGAGGAGGCCGGGGATGGCGACGACCAGGCACCACCCGGCCGCCCCGAACAGAGCGCGCGAAGCGACGGCCAGTGGGGTGGCCTGCGTGAAGGGGTCGTCCGCTGTGATGAAGCCGGGGGCCGCCGAGATGAACAGCAGCACGCCGAGGCAGGCCGCCGCGCGTGCCTCACGCCGCATGGCGGTGCGCAGGCGGGTGTCGGCGGCCAGCAGGAAACCGGCGGCGAAGAAGAGCAGGTACGACCAGCGGTGCCAGCCCGCATAGTCCTCCTCCATGCCGACGAAGGCGCAGAGGGCGGCGAAGAGGAGGGCCGGTGACAGCAGGGTGCCTCGCCGGCGCAGCGTCGCGGCCGCCACGCGGTCCAGCGCGCGGCGGGTGGGCTCACGTGGCAGCCGGCGAGGGAGGGGTGCCAGCAGGAGGGAGAACGTCAGCAGGAGCACGACGAACCACAGGTGGCCGGTCTCGAAGTACTGCCCTTGTATCAGGAAGGGGAACTCGTCGAGTTCCACGTGCACGTCGAAGAAGTGGGGCAGGAAGGCCGGGTACGACTCCTCGTAGCCGGGGTCGGAGGAGCGTTGCCGCAGCCACTGCGGCAGCGGGTTCAGAAGGACGGTTGCCAGGAGCAGGGGAACACCCAGACGCAGCAGGCGCTCTGCGATGAAGGCGCCTTCGCCGCGGCGCTGAAGCGAGTGCCAGGCGCCGAGGCCGGAGATCAGGAACAGCAGCGGCATCGCCCAGACCACTGCGAACCCGGCGATGACGGTGACGACTTCCGTGGTGTCGGAGTTCCGGACGTAGAAGTCGCCCTCGGTCGCGAACACCAGGGCCGAGTGGAAGAAGACGAGTCCGATCACCACCAGCATGCGTATCGCGTCCAGCTCCGGCCGCCGCTCCGGCGATCCGGACGGTGACTCCCCAGGCGTCGCCATGCCGCGTCCTCCCCCGACTCGCACGCACGCGTGCCACCCATGGTGGCGGGGCGGGCCGTGGAGGACCAGACCCGCACACGCGCGTCGTTCGAGGGTGTGACGTCAGGCGTGGGACAACGCGAAGGAGACGAGGAAGCCGCTGACCGTGACCAGCCCGATCGCCAGCTGCGCCTCCTGGAACGCCTCGGGGATCATGGTGTCGGCGATCATGGCCAGGATCGCACCGGCGGCCACGGCCGTCACCCCCGCGATCACCGTGGACGAGAAGCCGCCCAGGACGGCGTACCCGAGGACGGCGGACACGGTGCTCGCGACGGCGATGGCGCCCCACACGGCGAAGACGTATCCCTTGCCGCGTCCGGCCTTCTTCATTCCGGCCGAGCTGGACAGGCCTTCCGGGATGTTGCTGATGAACACGGCCGCGACGGTCACGAGGCTGACTGCCCCGCCGTCGAGCAGACTGACGCCGATCACCGCCGACTCGGGCACTCCGTCCAGCAGCGCGCCCAGCGCCAACGCCAGGCCGGAGCCGCTCTGTTGTCCCTCGGACGGCTGCGTCTGGTCCGTGTGATGGCCCGACCGTTTGCGATGGCAGGCGCCTCGGTGGGCCAGCCAGAGATTGCCTCCCGTGTAGGCCGCCGCTCCGGCCAGTGTCCCCACGGCCGCCGGGCCCAGCCCGCCCTGATCGTAGGCCTCACCGACCAGTTCGAAGGAGACGGCCGAGAGGAGCACGCCGGCGCCGAAGGCCATCACCAGCGCGATGACCTTCTGCGAGACGCGCATCCCGTAGCCGATCACCGCTCCCAGCAGGAGAGCACTTCCTGCCAGCAACCCCCAACCGCCTGCCTGGATCACCTCGGACATGCCGCGCGTGCGCCCTTTCCGCCGTTCGAGTGGTTCGGAACCGCTGCCGTCGGTCACAGCGATGAGTTCTGCGAGTGCGCCGGGCCGGTGCGTGCAACGGTCGCCGCAACACCCCGTCGCAGAGATCACCGGTTTCCGCTTCACACCGGTCCACCGCTCGCAAGGAGATCGACATGGCCGCCACCTACACCTTCGACGTCTTCTCCAGCCTCGACGGTTACGGCGCCGCCGGCGGCGACTGGACCGGCTACTGGGGCAAGCAAGGGCCCGAGCTGCTCGACCACCGCCTCGGCCAGTACAGCGAGGACCAGCGGATGGTCTACGGAGCCAACACCTATCGGGCCTTCGTGCAGATGCTGGCCACGAGCACGGAGGAGTCCGACGTGCGAGATCCCTGGGTGACGAGGATGAGGAACCTGCCGACGACCGTGGTGTCCAGGACACTCGAAGGCCCCCTCGACTGGCCGGACGCGACCGTCGCGAACGGTGACGCCGTCGACGTCGTCGCCCGGCTGAAGGAGGAGTCCGATGTGCCGCTGCGTTCGCACGGCAGCCTGGCGATGAACCGGGCGCTGATGGCCGCCGGCCTGGTCGACCGCTTGCAGGTGACGCTCTTCCCCGTCATCACCGGCCAGACGGGGCTGGACCCGGTCTTCCGGGATGCGGCGGACTTCGACCTGGAGCTGATCGAGCATCGCACGCTCGACGGTCACATCCAGGAGCTCGTCTACCGCCCCACGCTGCATCGGCCCCTCGTGCGGCGGTAGCCCCGGCTGCCTCCCTCAGGCGCTGGCGTGGCGGCGCCAGGCCGTCCTGCGCGGAGCGGCGTGGTGTACGGGCTCGTCGGTCCGGCCGTCCTGCTGACGCCTCAGCCACAGGGACGTCATCGTCAGCAATGAGGCGAAGACCACCAGGAGTGCCACCGACACCCACATCTGCCTGCTTCCCGGGTCGGCCCACCCCACCGATGCGGCCGAAGCGGCCCACAGGACGGCTCCCCCGGCGTAGAAGGTACGCATTCGGCGCAGCTGCCGCAGCGCTCGTACGGACTCAGCGTGATCGTTTTCCGAAGCCATGCCGACGCAGGTACCCCGATCCGCGCGGGCTATCAGCCAAAGCCCCGCGCATCACAGTCCAGCAGCCTGGATCAGCAAGACCCGCTCGTCATCTCCCAGGTGGAGGCCGTCCAGCAGCTCGTCGTCGGCCAGAAGACGCCGTACCCATGCCGCGTCGGCTACGAATGCCGCACGGCACAGGGCCCGTTCAGGGTGGTCCGCCTCGGGACCGTTGACCGCCAGGTCCCTCGGGTTGTCCGGCTCGGTCGGTGCGGACAGGACGGCGGCCACGAGAAGCAACCCGAACAGCTCGTCGCGGCGCGGAGTCGAAGGATCAGCGGTGAGGCGCAGCAGGTACGGGACGACCGCCGGCATCGTGGCACTGATGGACATCGGTCCTGACATCACGAGCCAGTCCAGCGCTCGTTCGGCCATCTCGGCCGCATCCGGATCGAGCAGCCCGCGCAGAACGACCGGGACGTCGACCGGGCAGCCGGGAATGGACGACCACGCCACGTCCTCGCACCCCTCCAGTGCCGGGTGCGGTGCGGCCTCTCGCGTCAGATGCGGATAGGCCGCCGTCAGAGCCGCTGTCGCGCTTACCGCCGCGGCCTCGTGATCCAGCTTGCACACCGGTGTGCCTCCTTCGCTCATCCGAGTTCACTGCGCATGCGCTGAGGTGATTCTGCCCGGCCGGGGATGAGTGCTCGCCCCGTGATGGCCGAGGAGGTACGGCTCATCGAGACGAGCGTCGTCGACGCGGTCGCGCACGTCCTTCAGGAGCCAGCCCAGCAGCTCCGTGGAGGCGTCGTACTCGTCGTAGAAGCCCATGCGCAGGCCGGTGATCTCGTACTCGGTCAACACGTCGTCGACGAGGTCGGCCAGTTGAGCGTCGGCGGCCGGGGTGCGGGTGGCGGTCCATGTGTCCAGCCAGGGGCGCAGGGCGCCGGTGGCCACGGTGATGAGGCTGAGGGTCTCCCTGACGGAGACGAGGCCCGGGCCGGTGTGCAGGGCGGCTCGCCACCAGGCGGACCAGACCTCGTGAAGTGCCTGCGTCAAGGACGCGTCCCAGGTGGTCCAGCCCGCTTCGCACAGGCGTGAGGCGATGAGGTTCTCATCGACGTGGAGCCGGCCGGTGACGGCGGCACGGATGATGCGTGGCGTCAGACGGCGGTAGAGACGGGGGAAGTCGTCCCAGTGACTCGGGACTTCTGCTGCGACGGCGGACACCAGGTCGTCGGATATCAGGCCGAGCGGTCCGGAGAGTTCGGCCAGATCCTCCTCGCCGTAGCAGTGCGTGCACCCGGAGACGGGGAAGGGCTCTTCACAGGCGAAGGCGCCGTCCAGGGCGTCGAGCGCTGTCATGAGCTGCTGCTGGTGGCGAGACATGGCTACCTGCTGAGGGACTCCGACCGGGCGACCGGCGAAGATCGCAGAGTAGCAGTCCGGGAGTGCCCCGGTTGTTCCCGACGACGTGCGGTCGGTGATCAGTCCTCGTGGTGCCGACGCGCGAGGTGGACGGTGAGGTCGGCGAAGATCTCGATCCGGTCCGGAAGAACCCGCATGATCCGGCTGAAGATCTGCTCTCGCTCCGAGGCCGGCAGGACGAGATAGGCCGAGACGGTGGAGAGGTGCCCGATGTAGTCGCGCGCGCTCATCATGAAGCGCCGTTCGATCGTGGACTGCTGAGTGTCGGTGAACCACCGGGACTGCTGCAGCTCGGTACCCGGCCACTGCATCGTGTGGTCCGGAGGGGTCCCGTCGGGCGACGGTATCTCGTCGCTCTCCAAAAACGGTGCTCTGGCCGCGCGAACGGCTTCCTGCACCGCCGGGTCGGCCGGCCGGAACGGGCCGCCGAACGAGGCGAACACACCACCCGGCTCCAGGAGTGCGGCGATGCGGGACCACCGGCCCTCCGGGTTCGTCCAGTGCAGCGCGGCGGCCGCGTAGACCAGCCCGTACCGCTCACCAGGGCGAAGTTCCTCGAAGGCGGCCTGCATCGTCCCGACGGTAGCCGGCACGTTCTTGCGCAGCTGGGCGAGCATCGACCCGTCGGGCTCCGTCGCGGTGACCATGACCCCCCGCCGAGCGAAGAGCCGGGTCGCCTTGCCGGTCCCGGCGCCGATCTCGAGGGCGGTCCGGACCGGACGGCCCGCATACGCCGTCACCAGGTCGGACAGCTCCACGGGATACTCCGGCCTGAACCGTTCGTATGCCGCCGCCACTGCTCCGAAGCTCATCGCGCGATCAGGCATGCCGGGCATCCTGACACGAGCCGCACCGCCGGTGGTGGCTTTCGTCGAGCCGTCACAGGTGGCGGCGGCCGTGCGCGGAGTTGGGACCGCCTGCTCCCCCTCCCCGGCCGCAAGCCGGCCAGGAGCTGACGTCCCGCCTCGCCGGCCGGCCGTGGGCGGGAGCGGTCAGGGAGCGTCTCCCCGGTGATGGAAGCGGCACGTCACTCCGGGGCCCGGTGCGCACGATGTGCCCGGGCCGGGGTCGTACAGCGCGCGGCCGCCGGGGAACTGCCCGAGTTCGGTGGGCAGGGCTGCTCCCGTACCGATCTCCTCCTGCGTCCAACCCGTGACGTCCAGCAGAAGCCCGTCCAGCGGTCCTCCGATGAGCTGGGCATAGGCCCGCCCGGGGCGCGGGCCCGGATCGGGGTCGTCGTGGTCGTGGCCGTAGACCCGGCCGCGCAGCAGTTGCTCGTCGCCGTTCATCCGTTCAGCCTCTCAGCCGCCACTGACAACGCGGACGGTGCGGCCACCACGTTCCACCGGCCGAATGCGCGGGCATCTCGTCCGCCGGGCCCATGATGAACGTATGACCGATCGTGACGCGTTCCTTGAGTGGGTCGATACCGCCCTGTACGAGGCGGAGCTTGCGCTGCACAACGGCGATCCGGCTCCCCGCCGCGCGCTCTGGTCGCGCCACGAGCCCGTGAGTGTCCTGGGGGCATGGCGCAACGCCCACGGGCAGGAGGAGCTGGACGGGCTCTTCACGACCCTGGGGAGAAGCTTTTCCGACTGCACGTCGTACGTGTTCGAGGTACAGGCCTACGACGTCTCAGGAGACATGGCCTACACGGCCGGCCTCGAGCACACCTCCGCGTCCGTGGACGGAGAGCCACGCACCTACACGCTGCGGGCCACCCAGGTGTACCGCCGTGAGGACGGCGAGTGGAGGGTGGCCCACCGTCATGCTGACACGGTGGCCAGCTGAGCGTGCTCGCGGAGCCTTCCAGACACCGCGCCGCCCGGCGGCGAGCCGGGCGGTGCGGCGCCTCTCACGCGTCCGCCGCGTGGGTGAAACCGTAGGCGCGCTCGACCTTCGCCACATGGAGGGAGAACGAGGCGTACCACTGCGCGCGACCGCGCGCACGGGCCAGTGTGTGCTCCGCGTCCTCCCGCCAGGCGGCGATCGAGGCCTCGTCCCTCCAGTACGAGACCGTGATCCCCAGACCGTTCGTGCCGCGAGCGGAGTCGACGCCGAGGAATCCGGGCTGGTCGGAGGCCAGCTTCATCAACCGCTCGTCCGCCTCGGCGTAGCCGTTGTCACCCTGGGTCCGCAGCGCGGTGAACACCACCGCGTAATAGGGCGGGGCGGGCTGGGAGGCGGGCGCGGGATCGGTCACGGAAGTCCTCCAGCAGACGGCACCACCAGCAACGCCTCAAAGGTCTCGCGCAAGCGCCTGAACCCGCAAGTACTCGCGGAAGCGCTCACCCTGTTCAGGCGGATCACCGGCCCGTGGGCCGGGGCGAGGAGCGGGCGTACGGGGATGAGGCCCCGTCACGGGCGCAGGTGCTCGATCGTGACGCCGTGCCTCTCGGCCAGGCGCCGGGCGATCAACGAGCGGTGACACGCCTCCGGGTCGCGCTCGACACAGAACAGCGCCGCTGTTCCGCTGACCGGCAGCGCCGACACGATCCGTGTGAGGTCGGCGCGGTCGAGGATCTCGGTGGTGTAGCGGCGGGTGTACTCGGCGGCGAGTTCGTGGCGCGAGCGCTTGCCGACCCCTCGGCGGTCGTCCTCGGCGTACTGGAGCCGGCGGAGTTCGGTGGTCGGGGCGAGCTCGGGGTGGTGCTCGTAGATGATCCGGGCCTGGGCGAGGGCCGCCTGAAGCCGGAGTGAGTTCGCCCACGCGTACTCGGGTCCGCGCACGCCCCGGCGCTGACGGACGTCGAGCAGAAGGCGGACGTCGGCGAGCCGCAGCCGTTGCAGGAAGGACGCGCCGTCGAAGCCGTAGACGCCGATGGTCACCATCGCGAGCATCACCCATCACCCATCACCCATCTGCCTGCTGCTCGTGCCGGCCGCGCGGCACGAGCAGCAGGCGGCGAGGTCGCGTCACGCGACGGCGGTCCCCTCGAGTTCGACCATCTGGCCGGGTACGGCCAACCGTGTCACTCCGAGGAGCGTCATGGTCGGTGCCACTCCGGCGGCGCCCAGCCGCGACGCCAGTACGCCGTAGTGCGGGAGCAGCAGATCGACGTCGGTGGTGTGGACGTTGAGCCGGACGAGGTTCGCGAGGGACAGACGACACGAGGAGACCACTCGAGCACCACCTGTGCGGGCACGTTCTGAACCGGCGTCGTCGCGACCCGACCGCAAGCCCGCTCGCGACCACAGGGTCAGGAATCCTGTTCCTCTCGGCGAAGGCGGCCGAACACCGCGGGCGTGCTCCATCCGCGCAGCGTGGCGTGAACCGTGGACCGGAAGGCGCTGCCGGCTGTGACGGCGTCGAGGGCTCCGGCCAGTTCGAGCGTCACGATCCCGTGCATGGCCGCCCAGACCGACAGGGCGATCGACGTCGGGTCGCCGGCGAGGACGGATTCCGTCACGGCGCGGTCGATCGCTGCGAGGAGCGGACGGATCGGGTCACCGGCGCCGACCTCCCCTGACGGGTCGAAGGACTGCACACCGCCGAACAGCACCGTGTAGAGGTGGCTGTGGCCACACCCCCAGCGGCGGTAGGCGACGGCAAGCGCGTAGATGTCGGCCAGCGGGTCCGCGGAGGCCGGCACCGCCGACACCTCTCGGAAGAGACCGGCGACGGCTCGGTCGCGCACAGCGGCGATCAGGCCGCTCTTGCCGCCGAAGAGGGAGTAGACCGCCGTCGTCGACGTCTCGGCGGCGGCGGCCACGGCGCGGACCGTGACCGATTCCCGCGGCTGCGTGGCCAGCATCTCGGTCGCGCACACCACCAGCCGTTCTCCGACTGCCTCGTCGTTTGTTTTCGGCCTACCCACGACCGACAGCCTACCCCGCCTGATAACGTCGTTTTGAAACGGCGTTACGGAACTGTCGGAGGTCCACCATGCCCACGCTCGTCATGCGTCTCGCGCGTATCACCGGACGCTTATCCATGGCCTTGGCCGCGGTCATCGCACTGACCGTCGTCTTCGTCGCCCTGATCGCCTTGACGAACGGCGCCGGCTGGGGGCTCGCCGCTTGGTCGACGACTACCGGGATCGGCACCGCGCTCGCGGTGTGGCGGGCTCGACGCCGCAGCCGGGCCGCGCGGCTCGTGCCGTTCCTGCCGGTTGCTGTCGCGGCGGCGTTGACGGCGACGGTCTGCATCCCGACGGTGCCGACGGCACGGCAGCATCCGCCCGCCCTGCCGTTCGTGGCGACGCAGCACTGGAAACTGGAGACCGGCAGCCGGGTCGCGGTGTACCACTACCCGCCCTCGAACGCCGCTTCCCGGCATTCCGTCCCCTTGGTGTACCTCAACGGCGGGCCGGTCCGCGGCATCTCGGTACTCGACCACCGGTTCCTGCAACTCCTGGCACGCCGGGGCCACGACGTCTACGCCTATGAACAGGCAGGCGGCGGACGAAGCGACCTCCTCCCCATGAGCCATTACTCGATCGAGCGCTCGGTCCGTGATCTCACCGCCTTCATCGACCGTCTGGGCAAGGGCGAAGCCGATGTTCTCGGATTCTCCTCGGGCGGGGTAGTGCTGACCCGGGCACTGGCCGACCCGAGCGTCGCCCCTCGCCTGCACCGGGTGACCATCGCCGAACCCGGCCCCATGGACGGCCCCACCGCGCGGCTCACCGGGCCCAAGGGCCGTGCGTCCGCACGGGGCATCGCGCCGGCCATGACCGGACCGCGCTCGACCCGTCTCCCCCGCTACGGCGTGGCCTTCGGCCTCATGCGGCTCGGACTCCTCACGCCTGACACCGGGTTGATCGGCCAGGCCGAAGGCGACAACGCCTTCACCGCGGCAGACCTCGGCAGTGACACCGCGTCCGCCTACTGTGCGCGAGACGCGCACCGCATCCCCGCCGAGGACACCGCACGGAACTTCTCCTTCAGCCCGGCCGCCAGCCTCCGCGTCCAGCAGACGGTCAAGGACTCACCCTCCCTCGCACGGCGGCTGGAGCGGTCCCGTACTCCCGCGATGCTGATGATCGCCGAGTGTTCCTCGCAGGTCCGCCGGTGGGCGACCGAGATCCTCGCCCACGACCCAGCCATTCAGCGGACGCAGTACATGCCCGGCGTCGGACACCACATGTGGAACGGCCTCGACGACAACGACGACCGTGCCGCAGCCGTTGTCACCGCCTTCCTTCAGGACAAACCGGCGCCCTTGCCGAACAGTCCCACGCGCGACGGGATCGCCGCCTTCCTCCGCAGTGGCAGGTAGGCGGCGGTTGCTGCCGTGGTCGCGGTGTGGCTGCGGCTACGCGTGCCAGAGCGAGCTGCGCCGATGACGCGTCGGCGGGATGTCCACCGCGTCCGCGGCTTCGAGGGCGCGTTCGTCGACGCCTGCGTGCAGCAGCCCCTTCAGGGTCGCTGCTTGGGCTCGCATCCGCTGCCGGGCCCGGCGTTCCTCCAGTGTGGACCACTCGGCTATGGACCGGTCCCGCCGGCTCCGAGCGAACGAGTAGACCTTCACCGTGCGGCGGATCAGGCGGGGTTGAGGCCTTCGGGACTCTCGCGCCGCGTCGGTGAGGCAGCGCGAGCTGTATCTCAAACCGTAGAGAACCACTGAACGCCAAGGGGCTCCTGGCGGGCGGTCGGGTGCACTGCGCGCACTCGCGCCGAGTGAAGGGGGCAGATGGTGGGCGGTTCGTGTCACGGGGCTCCGATCGCAGCGACCGCCAGGTGTCTCCTGGCGGGCTACCTGAAGCCCGTCGGACCGGTCGAACGTGCGTTGCCCATGCGCACCACCCTATCTCCCGGCCCCCGGGACCGGTTCGTGCCGTGTCCGACGACTTGCTGCTCCGGCCATGCCCTCATGAAGGTGGTGATCTTGGGAAGACGGTGGAGGTGATCTTGCTGTCGGTCCCATGAGGGGGGCTCTGATGAGGGGGATGTCATGACAACACCTGTGCGCCGTACGCCGTTTGTGAAACGGCGCCGCTATGGGTTCGATCTTCGGTCGACGGCCCTGTTCTTCGTATTCCTCGCAGTGCTCGTGAGCGTCCTCGGACTCGCCGTCCGGGTGGCGGCCAGCGCCGTCGAGCGGCGTCCCGCCTGGATGTTCGTGCTGCTCGCGATAGCTGTCGCGTGCTGCCTCGGCCTGCGGCGCCGCTGGCGCCTGGCCGGCGTGGCACGCCGGGCCGCGGCAGCGCTCGACGAGGCGGCCAGGGAAGCGGCCGAGGTGATGGAAGCTCCGGCCGTCCCCGCACCGCGGGCGCCCGCCCCCGCTCCCGCCGACGCCGAAGCCGACACCCTGGCCGTCGACTACGACGCCCTGACGCCGGAAGGGTTCGAGGAGGCGATCGCCGGACTGTGCGAACGCGACGGCTGCGCCGAGGCCGAAGTCGTCGGAGGCGCCGGTGACTTGGGCGCCGACGTCCTGGCCGTCACGCCCGACGGGCGCCGCCTCGTCATCCAGTGCAAGCAGTACGGCGAGTCGCATCGAGTCGGGTCGCAGGACCTGCAGCGCTTCGGCGGTACCTGCTTCACCGTGCACGAGGCCGACCTCGCCGTACTGGTCTGCACGAGCGACTTCACGGCGCCGGCGATGGAGTACGCCGAGCAGTGCGGGATCGTGTGTGTGAACCGGGACGCGCTGGAGGCCTGGACGGACGGCACCGGTCCGCGCCCCTGGGACGCCACCGTGGCAGGCGGGGAGGCGGGCCGGGAGGCCGCCGGAGCCGGGATCTGACGCGGGCCGGCCGGCGGCCGGCCGACCGCGCGCCGTCCCCCGACCCGCTGCCGGACCACCTCGGGCGCCGGCCGACTGCGCGGGAGGGCATGCCACGGCAGCAGGCCCGGACGGTGGCGAGCAGGGAGCGGTGGCCCTCGCCCCGTCCATGGACCTCCGCCTCACCGGGACCGGAGCAGTGCCGCCTCACTCGATCGAGTGCCTGGCCAGCCGGCGGTAATCCGGGCGCGGCGGGGTAATGGGATGTCGTTCAACACCGTGTGGAAAAGGAGCCGAGGATGACCGACGACGCCTACTTGTTCCTGCTTGACGACGCGTCCGCGCAGCTCGGTGTATCGCCGGCCGCCGTCGGTGAACTCGCGTGCATGGAAACGCCCGCCGTCCGCGCCTGGCTCGATGCCCAGGGAACCACGCCCACCTCGCCCCACCTGCGCCTGCTGCCGCCGGAGGAGAGGGCGGCCGTGCCCGAAGGAGCGGAACGGCTGCCCGTCCCGCTGAGCGAGGAGGAGCTGACCCTCCTGCGCCACCGGATGGTCCCGGAGCCGTTGGCCAGGGTCGAGCAGGAGCTGCTCGACTACCGTGACTGCGCCGACGGGCGGGACGGCCTGATCGGAAAGGCACTCGCAGCCGGTGTGGCACCGCACCGCATCGTCGAGTTGACCGGGGTGGACCCCGCGACCGTGACGGCCGCCGCGAGCCGGTGACGCCCCCGCGGGTGACCGAGTGGGGGGGGGAGCCCACGGCGGGTTCCCCCTGAGCAACCGCTGGTGCCGCGTTCCCTTCGCGGCACCAGCATCACCCGCGGTCAGGTCAGTCGAGGGGTTCGAGCGTGAGATAGGCCTGACGGGGGTTTCCGTCATGGACGAGCGATTCGTGGTGGCCGACGTCGTCGAAGGCGAAGGCATAGGCCTTTCCGTCCGCCATCTGGGCGTGGATCTTGCGCGCGTAGTGGTTGGTGACGCCGTCCTTGTAGAAGTCGGTGGCGCCGGCATCGGGCTGGTGGGGATTGACCAGCAGGGTGGAGCGGTTGAACCCGGCACACAGTGTGCGTGAGATCGGGCCGCGCACCTGGTCGTTCGGGGCGTCGAGCCGTCCGTGACATCCGAAGACGGAGGAGGCGTCCGGCTTCTGGAAGCTGGTGACGACCCCGCCGGCGCTGTCGGTGAAGTTCATGACTCCGCCGGAGACCCGGCCGTAGTACGTGGTGCCGGGCCGGTCGGCGAACGGGGTGACCGTCAGGGTCGAGGTGGAGTACTTCCGCCAGACGCGGTTGATGTAGTCGTCCATGACGGTGGCCGGCAGCGCGCCGGTCTCCAGGCCGTACAGCGGTGACAGAGCGCGCAGTACGGTGCCGTCCGGGCGGGTCTGGATCAGGTCGGCCCAGCCCCCTGGCTGCCCCCTGAGGGCGTTGAAGAAGCCGTTGTAGCCACCGGCCTTGAGCCGCCCGGTGCTCGCGGTGCTGCCGTCGGCTCGCTGCACGCCCACCGCGTAGGGGGCGGAGAACATGTCGACCTGGGTGCTGTTGATCCACAGCCCCGAGTCGTTGAGCGTGTACTCCGACCAGTTGAACAGAATGTTCCGGTTGGGGTCGGCCGGATTCTGCACGGCGGGCTGGACCAGGCCTCCGGTGGTGAGCTTGAAGACCAGTTTCCGGCCGTAGGAGAAGTACACGCGGCCGGAGAACCTGGGCATGCGGATCGTGGCCGACTGCCCTGCCGCCGGTCCCGGGATCGAGGCGTCGGGGGCGGGAGTGGGCGGGTTGCCGCCGGCCGGCCAGGGGTGGAAGGCGCCGCCGGCGTCGGCCCAGCCCTGGCGTCCGGTCGAGAGTTCCGTGCCGAGGTTGTAGATGTAGAGCTGTTCGCCGCGGGCCGAGTTGTTGGTGATCTTGAGGGGGATCGTCGCCGGGACGGCGGCATGGGCCGGCGCACCCGTTCCGGTCACCAGCAGGGAGCCGGCGAGGACCGTGGCCAGGGACAGCCCCGCAGCCGTGGCCCGGCGCCTGAGAGTTCGCAACACGCTCTGCCTCCGTTCGACGGTCAACCGTTTCTGAGAGCGCTCTCAGAGTTGCGCTTTGGTCCGTACCTGTCAACACATCCGGAGCGCCCGGTCAGCTCGGACATCTGTGGCGCAGGGGTCCGCGCAGGCAGGAGACGACGACTACGAAGGGCCAGACCGACTGAAGGGTCGTCACGGCACGCTCGGCCACGCCGGCCACGCCATGGAGGTGCAGCTCGATCAGGAACCAGGCCGCGCCGACCGCCATGACGGCGGTCGCCCCCAGGGAGGGAAAGGGGCGCAGGGCCCACGGCACGGCGGTTCCCGCCCGGGCGGCCAGCACGGGCCATGCCGCCAGGACCGCGAAGCCCACGGCGGCGACCGAACCGTGACCCAGTGAACCGCCGCTGCTCGGCGCCGGGAACACGGCCACGGCCAGCGCCGACACGCCTCCGGCCGCCAACGCGACCCGCCCCGCCGCCGCGGCCGGGCGCAGACCCCAGGCCGTCAGCAGATGGCAGAACCCGAGGGCGACGAACGCCGCCGTCATCACCCAGGACCCCGAGTTCCCGGGAGCCGCCAGGACGCTGATCGTCTGGGCGGCCGGGTCGTAGGGGGGACCTTGCAGAGACGCCGCCGTCAGCCAGCCCATGATGAGGAAGACCGGAGCACACCCCGACGTCACCAGCGCCCATGTAGGTACAGATCGCATCAACACACCGTAAAGCCGGGCATCGATGTCCTCCGGGTTCCGTCCCCACGGCCGCCTCACGTGGCGTAGTCGCACGGCCCGCTCCGCCCCCGAAGCGCACGATGGAACCGTGCGGCCGACGTCGGGAGGTGATCGCGTATGGAGCTCACCCTCGTGGTGCTGATCATCATCGTGGGTCTGACCTTCGACTTCACCAACGGCTTCCACGACGCCGCGAACGCGATCGCCACCTCGATCTCCACCCGGGCGCTGACGCCCCGCGTGGCGCTCGCCATGGCCGCGGTGATGAACTTCTGCGGCGCCTTCCTGGGCACGGGTGTCGCACAGACCGTCGGCAGCGGCATCATCGGGGCGCCCGAGGCGACGTCCGGGCTGCTGCTCGTCCTGTGCGCGCTTCTGGGCGCCATCGGGTGGAACGTCTTCACCTGGTGGCGCGGACTGCCCACCTCGTCCTCGCACGCCCTGATCGGCGGGCTGGTCGGTGCCGCGCTCGCCGCGTCGGCCACGGTGCACTGGTCGGGCATCCTGGACAAGGTCGTCCTGCCGATGCTGCTGTCCCCGCTGGTCGGCGTGGTGCTGGGGTACCTCCTGCACACGGGCATCCTGTGGGTGTTCCGGCGTTCGGCCCCCCGGCGCACCATGCGGCGCTTCCGTGCCGCGCAGACCGTCTCCGCCGCCGCCATGGGTCTCGGACACGGGTTGCAGGACGCGCAGAAGACCATGGGGGTCATCGTGCTCGCACTGGTCACGGCCGGCTGGCAGGACGACTTCTCGGTGCCGGTGTGGGTGATCGCCGCCGTGGCGCTCGCCATGGCGGCCGGCACGTACACCGGAGGGCGGCGCATCATCACCACCCTCGGGCGGCGCATCGTGCACCTCGATCCGCCCCGCGGGTTCGCCGCCGAGACCGCTGCCGCAGCCGTCCTCTACACGACCGCTTTCCTGGTGAAGGCGCCGATCTCCACCACCCAGACGATCACCGCCGCCATCCTCGGTGCCGGTGCCACCCGGCGCTTCTCGGCCGTACGCTGGCAGGTGGCCCGTTCGATCGGTACCGCCTGGATCCTCACCTTTCCCGGCGCGGGGATCCCGGCAGCGGCGCTCTACCTGCTCCTGCACGCCGTCACCGGTCTGTGACCACAGTCGGAGGCCGTCCATGACCGCTCTTCCCGGCCGTCGGTGGTCCGTGGAGTCCCCCGCCGGGGCCCCGGACGGCCTTCCGCTGCCCGGGCGTTTCGCCCATCTGCACCCGGACGACGGTGCCTGTCTGATGGAGGCCGCGGCGCTGCTGGCCTCCGGCCGTTTCACCGACAGCCCGTCAGGAACGCATCCGGCGCTCGCGGCGCTGGCCCGGGTGGTCAACGACAGCGTCGGTGACGGCGCCCGGCAGGCCTTGTGGCCGCTGGCCGCCGACCTCGCGGACGCCCACCCCCCGGGCCGCGACTACGCACCGCTGCTGGTCGGCACGGTCGTGGACGCGGCGCACCTGGTGCGCCCCTCGTCGCGGCCTCTGGCGCGGTACGGCCGCGCGTGCCGCCGGAGGGCGGAGGCGACCGCCCACGCGTCGGCGGCAGGTGCGGCGGCCCGGACCGCGGATCTGCTGTGGTGGCGCGGGCCGGGGCGGCGGCATCTGGAACACGCGCTCCGGGTGCTGTGCGCCGCCCCGGACGCCGAGCAGCGGCTGTCCGGGCTGTTGCGGCGGGCCGTGGCGCAGGCGCGGGAGTACACGGACGGCGGGTCCCCGGGCAGGGAGCTTTCCTGCAACCGTTAGGCACGAGGGGCCGCCCTGCGCCGTCTCCGCGCTGCTGACCGGCTGCCCGACGTGCGCCGGCTGCCGGCCGGACTGCTCGCGGCCTTGACGCCGGGGACGTCGGTGCGATGCAGGGTACGCGGGGGTGCGCCTGCCCCCGTGAAGTCGTCGTGGAGGCGTTCGCCTGAGTATCATCCTATGGACGTAATTCGGGTGATTTGCCTTAGCGGGTCATCACCTACCGTGGCCATCCTCGCCGGAGTGAACCATGTCCCGCACCGGCACGACGGACGACGGCGACGAGCTGCTGACCAGGCTCGGGGCCCTGACGGCCCAGGCGCGTGCGCAGGCGGAGATGCAGAGGTCCCGCGTCGAGCTGGCGATCGCCTTGCAGCGCGGCATGCTGCCGCGGGACCTGCCCCTGGCCCGCCGGCTGCACCTGGCCGTGCGGTACGCGCCCGCATACCGGGGGCTCAACGTGGGCGGCGACTGGTACGACGCCTTCACCCTGGGCGACGGCCGGATCGGTCTGTCCATCGGGGACGTACAGGGCCACAACATCGAGGCCGCGGCATTCATGGGGCAGGTGCGGGCCGGGCTGCGGGCACTGGCCTCGGTCACCGGCGATCCGGGGGAGGTGCTGGCCCGGACCAATGATCTGCTGCTGTCCCTGGGCTCCGACCTCTTCGCCACCTGCACGTTCATGCGGCTCGACCCGTGTGCCGGGGTGCTGGAGAGCGCCCGGGCCGGACATCTGCCCTGCGTGTGGGCCACGGCGGACGGCAAGTCCGGCCTCACCGAGGACGAGGGCGGGCCGCCCCTCGGGGTGCAGGCCGGGACGCGCTACCCGGTGACCCGGTACCGGCTCACCACGGGCGGCGTGTTCGTCCTGCTCACGGACGGCGTCGTGGAGGGGCCGTCCATGCGGCTGGACGAAGGCCTCGACCAGGTGACGCGACTCGCGGGCATCGCGGCCGTGGCGGGCATGGACGTGGACGCGCTCGCGGCCGCGGTGATCAAGGGCGCCGAGCGTGTGGGACACGACGACGACGCCGCCGTCCTGGTGGTCGGTCTCGACGGGCCGGACGCTCAGCCATAGGGCGGCACGACGCCCGCCCCGCCTCGCCGAGGCGTCGGCCCCGGTGTCTCATGGCTGCTGTGGTGGGTAGCCAGGATCTGCGTACGCCGGCCGTCGTCGCTCTGCGGACGCTGGCCGTCGCCGCCTGCTACTACGTGTCCGCGCAGTTGGGACTGCTGCGGGAACTGGTCGTCGAGGGCGCGGTCGTCACGCCCATCTGGCCTCCCACCGGTGTCGCGGTCGCCTGCCTGCTGATCCTCGGACTGCGATGCTGGCCCGGGATCGCCCTGGGCGCCTTCCTCGTCATCCTGTCCCTCACCTCCCTGACCCCCTCGGCTCTCTGCGTCCTGGCGGGCAACACGGCCGCCCCCGTGGCCGGGTACCTGCTGCTGAGGCGGGCCGGTTTCCGCACCGATCTCGCTCGGCTGCGGGACGGCCTCGCCCTGGTCTTCCTGGGTGCCTTCGCCGCCATGCTGATCAGCTCGACCACCGGCGCCGGCATCCTGATCGCCACCGGCCGGATCGAGTGGCCCGGCTTCTGGGCGGTGTGGCTGGCCTGGTGGGTCGGTGACGCGATGGGCGTCCTCATCGTCACGCCGGTGCTGCTCCTGTTGTCCCGCGTGCGCTTCCCCCTGCCCCTGTCGCGCTGGAAGGAGGCCGTGGGGCTGGCCGTCATCGCGTGTTGTCTCGTGCCGGTGGCCGCCCACAGCTCGATCAGTCTGCTGTTTCTCGTCTATCCCCTGCTGATCTGGGCCGCCCTGCGGTTCCAGCTGGCGGGCAGCCTGCTGTGCGCCCTCTTCGCCTCGGTCATGACCACGGTGGCGGCGACCGACCGGGTGGGCCCGTTCGAACGGCTCAGCCGGGTCGAGGTGATGATGAAACTGCAGGCCTTCAACGGGGCGATGGCTCTCACAGCCCTGATCCTGTCGGCGGTGATCACCGAGCAGATCTACACCCGGCGTTCCGTCGAGCGCGCCTGCCAGGAGCTGGTCGAGGTACTGGAGCACCTCACCGCGGGCGAGACGGCGGACGGCCGGGCACCCGTGGAGGACGGCGGGCTCGGGCGGCGGCCGGAGGAGTGACCGCCGACCAGCCGGCCTCGAGCACCTAGGCTGGGAGCCATGACCCAGGTCGAGGTGCTGCAGCTGCTGGTCTCGTCCGCCCACCGGCTGGCCGGGCGTCCGGCTGACGGGCCCTCCCCCGGCCCGGCCGACGAACGCGTCACCCGGGTGGAGGTACGGCGTGAGCTGGGGCTGGTCGGCGACCGCTACTACGCCCGGCCCGCGCACCGGAACGCGGCGGTGACCATGATGGCCTCCGAGAGCCTCCCGGCCGGTGCCGATCTGCGGCACACCCGGCGGAACATCCTGCTCAGCGGCGTCGACATCGACTCCTGCGTCGGTGCGACGATCTCACTCGACTCCGGCACCGGGCCGGTCCTGTTCGCTGTGAAGCGGCCCGCGCGGCCCTGCGCCTGGATGGACGTCACCATCGGCCCGGGCGCGCAGCGCGCCCTGCGGGGCCGTGGCGGCGTGCGATGCACGCCGCTGAGCGACGGGGTGCTGACACTCGGCCCGGCCACGTTCCAGGTCGTGGCCGGGGCCGACGCGGGGCCCTGAAACTCCTCGAGGCGGTCAGCCGCCCGACGGTGGCGTACGGATGGCAGCGATGTCGAGCTGCAGGCGCACCTTCTCGCTCACCATCGCACCGCCCTCGGCCAGCCTGCTGTTGTAGGTCAGGCCCCAGTCCGAGCGGTTGATCGTGGTGGTGCCGTCGAAGCCGACCCGGTCGTAGCCGAAGGGGTCGGTGACATTTCCGATGTACGTCATGTCGAGCACCACCGGGCGGGAAACGCCTTTGATGGTCAGCTCGCCCGACATGCTGAACAGGTCGGCGCCCGTCTGCTCCACCGCCGTGCTGGTGAAGCGCATACGCGGATAGGTCGCGGCGTCGAGGAAGTCACGGCCGACCAGATGCGCGTCCCGCTGCTCCACACCGGTATCGACACTGGAGGTGAACAGAGTGATGTCGGCCCGTGACCGTGCGGGGTCGTGCGCGTCGAAGTACAGGCGACTTTCGTACTCGAGGAAACAACCGCGCACGGTGGTCACCATCGCGTGCCGGACGGAGAAGCCGATCCTGCTGTGGGCGGGGTCGACGACCCATTCACCGGACAGATTCGCCAGGTGAGGGTCCGGCAGCACGGCAGTGGAGGATGCCGGTGCGCCGGTGGGGCGCTGTGGGGGAAGCGGTGCCTGCCGGCGGGACGGCACGACGCGGCTGAACAGGTTCATGATTCATCTAGGTACTTGAGTTTGGTTATAGCCGCAAGTCCCCTTCCGTTTTGAGGCTGTTGACAACGAGCCCCTGCCCCCTTTTGCCGCCGCTTTGCACAAAATCCACACACGGCTGTCGCGGCGCACCACCGGAAACACCATCCGAAACTCCAGGAATTTTCATTTCGGGCATTTCGGTGAATCGTTCTTACGTCGCTTCTATCGCGAGGTCGTTGTCGACGGTGTAATAAGGGCGAAGAGTGCGGCCGTCCGCCTCGACCGGCGGGTAGACGTACACGTGCTTGCGGTCCGCCACGTCGTCGAGCAGCCGGCCGACCCTGACGGGCCGTGCCTCGGCGGCGGGCCGGATGAAGACGTCCCAGATCCGGGTCGCTCCCGCACCGTCACCGGTCAGGTCCCCCGGGCCGGCGGTGAAGGAGAAGCCCCTGCCGTCACCGTCGAGCCGGGGGGTGAGGATGCGCACGGTGTCGGTGCCCCGCAGGCGCAGGCGTACGGTGGCGTCCTCGTGGAGCTCCGCACCATGCAGGCGGGCCGCGATCGTGATGGTCCGGTCCGTGAGGTCGATGCCGCGGGTCTCCGCGTGGGCGGTGCGCCGCCAGGCCCTGAGGGCGAGGAAGCCGTCCTTCGTGGCGTACGGGATCCGGACCGCGACCGGCGAGGGCCGGTCGCGCAGGTGGCCGTCGACGAGGGTGCGCAGGTCCCGCAGGCCGGGGCGGAGCCGCCGGCGCTCTGCACCGGGCTCCGGCACCAGGTACACGTCCCAGCGGCCCTCGTCGAGGACCGGGCGGGATTCCAGCACGGCGTGCCGGTGGCCGTCGGTGCTGTCGGTCTCCAGGTCGAGGACGTGGACGGTCGTCTCGGGCAGGCCCTTCTTGGGCCGCAGCCGCAGCAGCAGCCGGGGGCGGGCGGAGGCGGTGGGCGGCAGCCGGAAGGTGATGCGGCCCTCGGTGTCGATCGTGCAGCCCGCCCGCGGGTCGGTCTCCAGCCGCGGACGCGCCGTCGCGCTCTCCGGCGTGCCCTCGTGCGGGGTGCCGTGCTGGTCTTCGGGGGTGCTCATCGGTGTCCCTTCCGTATCGAGCGCAGTACAGCGGCGGCTGCGGCGTGGGCGGCGTCGCGGGCCGCGTGGCCCCGGCCGGCCAGGGGGCTGTGGGTGCGCTGGTCGTGCGGAGTGGCCGTGCGGCCCGTGCCCTTGGCCTTGGCGGCGGTCTCCAGGAGGCGTTCGGCCTGGGCGACGACAGGGCCGGGGGCGAAGCGGCGCGCGTTGTCCAGGGCGGCTCGGCTCATACGACGGCGCCGCTCGTCGTCGCCGACGAGTTCCAGCAGGGCCGCGGCGAGCGCGTCACGGTCCCCGACCGGTACGAGCCGGCCATCGGTGCCGTCCTCGATGATCTCGCCGGGGCCGTAGGGGCAGTCGGTGCTGACGACGGGCAGCCCGCAGCGCATCGCCTCGACGATGGTCATGCCGAACGGCTCGAAGTTGGACGCGGCCGCGCCGATCGATCCCTTGGCCCACTCGGCCTCCATGGGGGTGGCGGCCCCCATCAGGAACACGTTGTTCCACAGCCCGAGCCTCTCGATGAGCCGCCGCAGGCCGGCCTGCTCCTCGCCCTTGCCGTAGATGCGCAGCTGCCAGTCCGGGTGCGCCGCGGCGACCTGGGCGAACGCCTCGATGAGGAGGTCGTAGCGCTTGACCGGCACCAGACGGCCCGCGGCGATCACCACCTTGGCGGTGCTGTCCGCGGGAGGCAGACCCGGATCGGGGACGCTGTTGGGAAGGGCCTCGATGTGGACGCCGGGCAGCCACATCTTGCGCCGGTAGGCGGCGGCGTCCGCTTCCGTGACGGTGGTGATCACATCGAGCCGGCGGTAGGCACGGCGCAGGGCGGTGCGCAGTCGCGGCGAGTGGTTGTCGAGCGTGAGGTGCTCCTGACCGACGCGCAGGACGTGCTGCGGGGCCTGGCGGGCGATGTGCACGTTCAGACCCGGGCGGGTGCCGATGACGACATCGGTGTCGAGCCCTTCGAGGCACTCGCCGATGCGCCGGTCGGTCAGCTCGCTGTACTGGTGGTGGCGGTACTCGGCGGACGGGAACACCTTCGCCGGTCTCTGGTGCAGCGGGTCGTCCGCCTCCTTGCGCAGATCCACCAGCGCCCGCAGCCGCACCCGTGGGTCCAGAACGAGGTTGGGGCGTTCCCGGTGCCGTAAGGCGGAGACGATCTCCACGTCGTGCCGCTCGGCCAGGGCCCCGGCCAGGTTGAACGTGGTGGTGATCGTGCCTCCGATTCCGTAGGCGTTGTGGATCAGGAAAGAGATCTTCATGGTGGCCTAGACCGTGTCAACGCCCCGTTCGTTGTTCGTCGTTACCACTCTGTGCCCGTGCCCGTCGCCGAGCCGTATTCGCAGTTTCCGGAACGATCTCGGACATAAGTGGTCTGGGCCATATCGGTTTGCCCCTGATGTGTGGATAGCTTGATGTGTTTGCCCGCGCATCGTCGCGTTCTCGGGTGCACCCTCGTATCGATTCTTCAGGAGACCCATGCGCCCCCGCACAGCCTTCGTCCCGCGCGTCACCTCCCTCCCGCCCGTCGCCTTGGCCGGCGGCGCGCTGGCCGTGGGGGTCGGCGGCCTGTATCTCGCCGGACTGCTCCTCACGGGCGGTCATATCGACTCCGGCACGACCGTGCGCGGGGTGGACATCGGGGGGCTGAGCCGGCCGGAGGCGGTGGCGAAGCTGGAACGGGAGCTGGGGCCGGCCGGCGCCCGGGAGCTGCCCGTCAAGGTCGGCGAGCGCACGGGCAGGGTCGATCCGAGGCGTGCGGGCTTGTCCTACGACGTCCGGGAGACCGTCGACCGGGCAGCGCGCACCGGCGCCGATCCGGTCAGCGTGTTCGGTGGGTTCTTCCGCTCGGGCGGAGACATCGAACCGGTCGTGCGCCTGGACGAGGGCAAGGCCCACACGGCCCTCGGGCGATTGGCGAAGGGACTCGACCAGCAGGTCAGGGACGGCGCGGTCGCCTTCGACAGCGGGCGCGTCACGACGGTCGCGCCGCGCACGGGGTACGCGCTGGACGTGAACGCCGCCCTCGGGCCTCTGCGTGCCGCCTTCCTGCGGGGCGGCACCGGTACGGCCACTCCCCTGCCCACCCGCGAGACGCGGCCGAGGGTCACCGCCGACGAGGTGCGGCGGGCGGTGCGCACCTTCGCGGAGCCGGCCGTTTCGGGCCCCGTCACGCTCACGGCGGCGGGCAAGCGGTTCACCGTCGGCCCGGACGCGCTGGGCGAGCACCTGACCATGCGTCCGGACGCCGAGGGCAGGCTCGTACCGGAGCTGGACGCGAAGGGCCTGCGTGCCGAGCCCGCCGTGGCCGGGCCGCTGGACGCCATCACCACCACCGCGCGGAACGCGAAGCTGCGGCCGGAGGGCGACAGGGCCGTGGTGGTCCAGGACGCCACGGTGGGCCGGTCGGTCGACGACAAGGCACTGGGCAAGGCAGTACTGCCGCTGCTCACCGGATCGGGCGCCGACCGCAGCGGCGAGGTGGAGGTACGCCGGACCCAGCCGGAGGTGACCCGCGAGAACGCCGCGCGGCTGGGACTGACGGAGAAGATGTCCTCCTTCACCGTCCACTTCGAGCCGGCCGAGTACCGCACGAAGAACATAGGCCGGGCCGTGGAGCTCATCAACGGCTCCGTCGTCGAGCCGGGCGAGACCTGGAGCTTCAACCGGACCGTCGGTGAGCGCACCAAGGCCAACGGCTTCATGGACGGCATCATCATCCTCGACGACAAGTTCACCAAGGCGTCAGGCGGCGGGGTCTCGTCCGTGGCGACGACCGTGTACAACGCGCTGTTCTTCGCCGGGGTGAAACCAGTGGAGCACGGAGCGCACTCGTTCTACATCGAGCGCTACCCGGAGGGCCGCGAGGCGACGGTCGCCTGGGGCAGCCTGGATCTGCGGTTCACCAACGACTCCGGCAAGGCCGTCTACATCCAGGCCGAGTCCACCGACACCTCCGTCACCGTCTCCTTCCTCGGCACCCGCAAGTACGACGAGGTCAAGTCCGTCACGGGCCCGCGCACCCATGTGAAGCAGCCGGAGAAGAAGGTGAGCCACGACAAGGAGTGCGTGCCGCAGACGCCGCTCGAAGGGTTCGACGTCACCGTGGAGCGGGTGTTCTACGACGACGGCCGGGAAGTGAAGCGGGAGTCGTACCGCACGCACTACACGCCGCGGGACGAGATCGTCTGCGAGTGACCCGCTCCCCGGTCTTCCCGCTCTGCAACTCTCCCTGTCCAACGAGGCGTTGACCCGGCCCAGGTGGGCCAGCACAATAAGCGCCCACTGGGTGAGAGCGCTCTCAAGGGAGATCCATGACTGGCAGACAAGGCCCGGCGCTCAGCCGGCGTTCACTCATCGGTGCCGGACTCGGCATCAGTGCCGCAGGGCTCACCGCCGCCGCCCCGGGGCAGGCCTTCGCGGCCGGCTCCACCGGGTCCCGCCCGTCATCGGTCCGGGGGTACGCCTTTCTCGCCGCCGCCATGGACGCCTACCCCGGCCACGGCGAGCTCCGCCTGACGCAGAGCTACACCGACCAGGCCGGACTGTTCAGCACCGCGTTCACCTACGACAACGCCCTCGCGCTCCTGGCCCACCTCGCGGCCCGCACCCCGGCCGGACTGGCCAGGGCCAAGGCGCTCGGCGACGCCCTGCTGCACGCCCAGAGCCACGACCCGGCGTACGACGACGGCAGGCTCCGGCAGGCCTACAACGTCGGGCCGTACACCTTCTACGACGGCTCGCTCCAGCCCGACGGCTTCGTACGGGCCGACGGAACGGCCAACGTCGGGACGCAGTTCGGCTTCACCGGAACGGCCGTGGGCGACATGGCCTGGGCGGGCATCGCGCTCGGCGCCCTCGCCCACCGCACCGGGGGGCGACGCTTCCTCGACGGTGCCGTGCGGATCGGCGAGTGGATCGAGCGGACCGGCCGCACCGACGAGCCCCTCGGCGGCTACAAGTTCGGGGTGGACGGGGCGAATCAGAAGCTGCCGTTCACCTCGACCGAGCACAATACCGACCTGGTCTGCCTGTTCGGCAGGCTCGCCCGGCTGACCGGCAACCGGTTGTGGCTGCAGCGACGCGGGCGGGCCGAGGCGTTCGTGCGCCGGATGTGGGAGCCGTCCGGGGGCTTCTTCTACACCGGCACGAACGACGGTGTGACGGTCAACAAGTCCCCGGTTCCGGAGGACACGCAGACCTGGACGCACCTCGCGCTGGACTCCCGCCGCCACTCCCGTTCCCTGGACTGGGCCGTGTCCGAGCTGGCCGTCCTGGACCACTCCGGGCGCACGAACAGCACGGTGCCCGCGGGGCAGTCGTACGAGGGGGTCACCTTCAGTTCGGCGAGTCTCGTCGCGAACGAGGACGCCCCGATCGCCGACGGCCAACCCAGACCCGATCGCAACGGTGTGTGGTTCGAGGGGACGGCGCATCTGGCGCTCGCCCTGCGCTGCCGCGGGGCCCGTGGCGACGGGGCTGAAGCCCGGCGTCTGCTCGCCTCGATCGGGCGGGCGCAGGATCTCCTCGGCGACGGCCAGACCGTCGGGGGCAAGGCCCTGCCCGAGCGCAGCGGGGTCGTGTCAGCCAGCAGTCCGCTGGACACGGGCTTCGGATTCGGTTACTACCCCTACCGGCACACCGGGGCGACGGCCTGGTACCTGATGGCCGCGGCCCGGTTCAATCCGCTCCAAGTGTGACGGAACGGCCCGGCCCGCCGTCGTGCGCGGCGGGCCGGGCCGGCTCCTTCCCCTCAGGCGAGGCGGCGGACCGCCTGGGTCGTGAGTTCGTATCGGGCGCCGACGATCGCCAGCTTGCCGGTGCCGATCCGGGCGGCGAGATCGGGTTCCGCGGCCAGCCGGGAGCGCACGAGACGGACGTTGGCGCTCACGGTCGCGTCGATCCGGGCGTCCCCTTCCTGGCCGTGGTCTATGGCGGGGCGTATCTGGTCGACCAGGTACTGCATGTGGGCGGGCAGGTGCTCTCCCGTCTGCTCCGCCGTCACGGCGGCACGCACCGCGCCGCACGACTGGTGGCCGAGGACGACGACCAGCGGTATCCCGAGCTCCAGGACGCCGTAGGCGACGCTGCCGAGCACGGCCTCGTCGAGGACCTCGCCGGCGGTGCGGACGGTCATCAGGTCGCCCAGACCCTGGTCGAAGACCAGCTCCGGCGGGACACGCGAGTCGATGCAGCCGAGCACGACCGCGAAGGGGTGCTGGGCGGTGGCCAGCGTCCGCCGGATGGCCGGGTCCTCGTGCGGGTGGCGTTCCCGGAAGGCCTGCCAGCGGCGGTTGCCGGCGGTCAGTTCCCGCAGGGCTTCGCCAGGGGTGCCGGGGCGTGGCTCCGCGGGCCCGGAGCCGGCCGGCGCGGCGGTGGCCGGGCGCGCGGCCCCGAGACCCGCGCCCAGGGCCGCGGCCCCGGTCAGCGCGGTGCGCAGCAGGGTCCGGCGGAGGGTACCGCCGGTGGAGGGCCGTGAACCGGCGACGGGGTGCGGTTCAGGGCCGGTGCCTCTGTGGGAGGTGGCAAGTGAGTTCACGGCCAGAACGTATGCCCGAAAGCGCGGCGGGCCGCGGTCCTTGCCATTTCATGGTGAGAGTTGGGTAAGTGATGTTCTTACCTTGAACGCCTTTTGACGGTCCCTCAGGCAACGGTCCCTCAGGCAACCGACAGGACGCCCGGGCCTGCCGGCCCGGGCGTCCTGTCGTACGGGGGTGATCAGACCAGGTCGAACCGGTCCAGGTTCATGACCTTGACCCACGCCGCGACGAAGTCGTTGACGAACTTCTCCTTCGCGTCGTCGCTCGCGTAGACCTCGGCCAGCGCGCGCAGCTCGGAGTTCGAGCCGAAGACCAGGTCGGCACGGGAGCCGGCCCACTTGACCTCGCCCGTGGCGGCGTCGCGGCCCTCGAACGTGGTCTGGTCCTCGGTCGTCGACTTCCACTCGACGCCCAGGTCGAGCAGGTTCACGAAGAAGTCGTTGGTCAGCGAGCCGGGCGTCTTGGTGAAGGCGCCGAGCTGGGACTGCTGGTAGTTGGCGCCCAGCACCCGCAGGCCACCGACCAGGACGGTCATCTCGGGGGCGCTGAGGGTGAGCAGGTTGGCGCGGTCGAGCAGCAGGAACTCGGCCGGCAGGCGGTTGCCCTTGCCGTGATAGTTGCGGAACCCGTCGGCGGTCGGCTCGAGCGCCTCGAACGACTCGGCGTCGGTGTGCTCCTCCGTCGCGTCCACACGGCCGGCGGCGAAGGGGACCTCCACCTGGAAGCCGGCTTCCTTGGCGGCCTTCTCGACGGCGGCGGTGCCGCCGAGGACGATCAGGTCGGCCAGGGAGACCTTCTTGGCGCCGGCACCGGCGTTGAACTCCTGCTGGATGCCCTCCAGGACCCGCAGGACCTGCGCCAGCTCGTCGGGCTCGTTGACCTCCCAGCCGCGCTGCGGCTCCAGGCGGATGCGGGCGCCGTTGGCACCGCCGCGCTTGTCGCTGCCGCGGAAGGTGGACGCCGAGGCCCAGGCGGTGGACACCAGCTGCGAGACCGACAGGCCCGACTCGAGGAGCTTGGTCTTGAGGGTGGCGATGTCACCGTCGTCGATGGTCTCGCCCTGGGCCTCCGGCAGCGGGTCCTGCCACAGCAGGGTCTCCTCGGGGACCTCGGGGCCGAGGTACAGCGACTTCGGGCCCATGTCACGGTGGGTCAGCTTGAACCACGCGCGGGCGAAGGCGTCCGCGAACTCCTGCGGGTTCTCGTAGAAGCGGCGGGAGATGGGCTCGTAGATCGGGTCGAAGCGCAGCGAGAGGTCCGTGGTGAGCATCTTCGGACGGTGCTTCTTGGAGGAGTCGTGCGCGTCCGGGACGATCTCCGGGGCGTCCTTGGCCACCCACTGGTTGGCGCCGGCGGGGCTCTGCTCGAGCTCGTACTCGAACTCGAAGAGGTTCTTGAAGAAGCCGTTGCTCCACTGGGTCGGCGTGGTGGTCCAGGTGACCTCCAGGCCGGAGGTGATGGCGTCGCCGCCCTTGCCGGTGCCGTAGGTGCTGCGCCAGCCCAGGCCCTGCTCCTCCATGGAGGCGGCCTCGGGGTCGGCGCCGACGTTGTCGGCGGGACCGGCGCCGTGGGTCTTGCCGAAGGTGTGGCCGCCGGCGATCAGGGCGACCGTCTCCTCGTCGTTCATCGCCATGCGGCGGAACGTCTCACGGATGTCGCGGGCCGCGGCGATCGGGTCCGGGTTGCCGTTCGGGCCCTCGGGGTTGACGTAGATGAGGCCCATCTGGACGGCGCCGAGCGGGTTCTCCAGCTCGCGGTCGCCGGTGTAGCGCTTGTCGTCGAGCCAGGTGGTCTCCGGGCCCCAGTAGACGTCCTCCTCGGCCTCCCAGACGTCGGCGCGGCCACCGGCGAAGCCGAAGGTCTCGAAGCCCATCTGCTCCAGGGCGACGTTGCCGGTGAGGATCAGGAGGTCGGCCCAGGAGATGGACTGGCCGTACTTCTTCTTCACGGGCCACAGCAGACGGCGGGCCTTGTCGAGGTTGCCGTTGTCCGGCCAGCTGTTGAGCGGGGCGAAGCGCTGCTGTCCGGCGCCGGCGCCGCCGCGGCCGTCGCTGATGCGGTACGTACCGGCGCTGTGCCAGGCCATACGGATCATCAGCGGGCCGTAGTTGCCGAAGTCGGCGGGCCACCAGTCCTGGGAGTTGGTCAGCACCTCGGCGATGTCCTGCTTGACGGCGTCGAGGTCGAGGTTCTTGAAGGCCTCGGCGTAGTCGAAGTCCCCGCCGAGGGGGTTGGCGACCTCGGGGTTCTTGGCGAGGATCTTCAGGTTGAGCCGCTCGGGCCACCACTGGCGGTTGCCACCGCCCTGGGTCGGGTGCAGGGCGCGGCCATGCGCCACGGGGCAGCCGCCTCCCGTCTCCTCCGACTTCGAGTCGGTGACGATCGCGTCGTGGTTCTCAGTCATGGAAATCCTTCCGGACGGGTTGGATCACAGTGCTCGGGTGGATCGCGGTGCTCGGGTGGATCGCGGTGCTCGGGTGGATCGGGTGCTCAGGTACTGCGGGCGGTGGAGCAGGCGGGGCACAGGCCCCAGTAGATGACCTCGGCCTCGTCGACGGCGAAGCCGCGGTCGTCGGACGCGGTCAGGCAGGGGGCGTGGCCGACCGCGCAGTCGACGTCGGCGACGGCTCCGCACGAGCGGCACACGAGGTGGTGGTGGTTGTCGCCGACCCGCCCCTCGTAGAGCGCCGGGCTGCCGGGTGGGTCGAGACGGCGTATGAGCCCGGCCGCGGTGAGGGCGTGCAGCCCCTCGTAGACGGCCTGGACGGAGATGTGGCCCACGCGGCCGCGCACCTCGGAGGCGATCGCCTCGGCGCCGAGGTGGTCACCGTCCCGCACGGCTTCGAGCAGCGCGACACGGGCGGCCGTCACCCTCAGGCCGGCACCTCGCAGCTCCTCGGCGGTGGTCGGGTTCCCGGTTGCGGTCATGGGATCAACCTAGCCACACAAACACGATTGATTCAAGAAAACGAACGGTTCAATTTTGGTGTCGGGAGTGTGAGCCTTTGCGGGACGGGCCACTTGAGACCTGTGAGCTCCGCCACAGGTGCATGATCGCGCCCTCGCGGGCATCGGGTGCCGCGCACCGCCGTCGCGGTCGCGCGCGTCACGCGTCCGGTGAGGCCAGGCGTTCGAGATGGGCGGCCGCCGTCGCGGCTTTGCGACCCGCCTCCCGGGCCCGGCGGTCCGCGGCGCGCGCCTCCTCCCGGGCGGCCCGTTCGGCGAAGCGGGCCTGCTGGTGCTCCTTCCTGGCGCGCTCCAGTTCCCCGGTGAGTTCCTCCACGCGCTGCTGCAGGCCGTCGACCCGCCCTCTCGCCTCCGCCGCCGCCCGGCCCGCCGCTTCCGCCTCACCCCGCAGCTCCCGCAGCGCACGCTCGGCGGCTTCGGCCTCCTCGCGGGCCCGGTCCAGCCTGCGCCGACGCTGCTCGCCCGCCTTTCCCTCCGGGCGGGAGGGCGCGGGCCCGGGCGCCCTTGCGGGGCGCTGCGGCCGGGCACCCTCGGCGACGGCGGGGAAGCCGACGGCCGCGCTCAGCGGCTTGGCCAGGCGGCCTCCGGCCCAGGCCCGGGCGGCCTCGGGGTCGGCCAGCACGGCGTGCAGGGTGTTCTCGACCTCACGCTGCACGCTCTCGCCGATCGGATGCCCGGCCTCCTTCGCGAGCTGCCGCGCCTGCAGGGACAGGGCCCGGATGAGCGCGTGCTGCCGGCGGCTCAGCTCGCGCAGTTGCGCGCCGTCCAGGTCCTGGTGGGCCCGCCTCAACCCCTCCCCCAGGCGCAGCAGGGGCGCGACCTCGTCGGGACTGCTGCGAACCAGGAGATTACTGACCCAGGCGGCGAGGCTGGGCTTGCGCAACGCGCGGATCCGCTCGGCGAGTTCCCGGTCGCCGGCGGTGCGGGCCGCGGCCATGGCGGAGGCGCGGGCGGCGGTGAACTCCTCCGGGCGCAGGGCGTACAGCTCGTCGGCCACGGAGTCGTAGTCCATGGGCACCCCTTTTCGCACAGAAGATCCTGTTTCGATCGTCTCAGGCGCTGCCCGTCGAGGCGCGCGGAGCGGGTGGCTGAACGCATCGGAGGCACCCCGTTCACGCCCCGGAAAATCGACGGTTTAACATATGAGCGCCGCCTAGCTCGAAAGATGGACTCGTGACTGTCAACGACGACTCGTTCACCAACTGGAAGATCCGCGAGGAGATCGCGGAGTCGATGATCCCGATCATCGGGAAGCTGCACCGTGAGCAGGACGTGACGGTCCTGCTGCACAGCCGCTCCCTGGTGAACAAGTCGGTGGTGAGCATCCTCAAGACCCACCGGTTCGCCCGGCAGATCGCCGGTGTGGAGCTGTCGGTCACCGACACCCTGCCGTTCCTGCAGACCCTCACCACGCTCGACCTCGGCCCCTCCCAGATCGACATCGGCCTGCTCGCCGAGGCCTACCAGGCCGACGACCGGGGCCTGTCGATCGCGGAGTTCACCGCCGAGGCCGTCGCCGGTGCCACGGGCGCCGACAAGATCGAGCGCCGCGAGGGCCGGGACGTCGTCCTCTACGGCTTCGGCCGTATCGGCCGGCTCGTGGCCCGGCTGCTCATCGAGAAGTCCGGCTCGGGCAACGGTCTGCGGCTGCGGGCCATCGTCGTGCGCGGGGGCGGCGAGCAGGACATCGTCAAGCGCGCCTCGCTGCTGCGCCGCGACTCGATCCACGGCCAGTTCCAGGGCACGATCACCGTCGACGAGGCGAACAGCACGATCGTCGCCAACGGCAACGCGATCAAGGTGATCTACGCGAACGACCCGTCCGAGGTCGACTACACGGCGTACGGCATCAAGGACGCCATCCTCATCGACAACACCGGCAAGTGGCGTGACCGCAAGGGCCTGTCCGAGCACCTGCGCCCCGGTATCGACAAGGTCGTGCTGACCGCTCCCGGCAAGGGCGACGTCCCCAACATCGTGCACGGCGTCAACCACGACACGATCAAGCCGGACGAGCAGATCCTGTCCTGCGCGTCCTGCACCACGAACGCGATCGTGCCGCCGCTGAAGGCGATGGACGACGAGTTCGGGGTCCTGCGCGGCCACGTCGAGACCGTGCACTCGTTCACCAACGACCAGAACCTGCTGGACAATTACCACAAGGCCGACCGCCGCGGCCGGTCCGCGCCGCTCAACATGGTCATCACCGAGACCGGGGCCGCCTCCGCCGTCGCCAAGGCGCTGCCCGACCTCAAGGCGCCGATCACCGGCAGCTCGATCCGTGTCCCGGTCCCCGACGTCTCGATCGCGATCCTCAGCCTGCGGCTCGGCCGTGAGACCACCCGCGAGGAGGTCCTCGACCACCTCCGCGACGTCTCCCTGACCTCGCCGCTCAAGCGCCAGATCGACTTCACCACGGCTCCCGACGCGGTCTCCAGCGACTTCATCGGCTCGCGCCACGCCTCGATCGTCGACGCCGGCGCCACCAAGGTCGACGGCGACAACGCGATCCTCTACCTGTGGTACGACAACGAGTTCGGCTACTCGTGCCAGGTCATCCGTGTCGTGCAGCACGTGTCCGGCGTGGAGTACCCGACGTACCCGGCTCCGGCGGTCTGATCCCGGGGGACAGAGCGCGGGGCGTGCGGGCCCCGCGCTCTGGTGTGTCACCCGCGGGTCAGCTCGATCCGGTACACCCGTGCCTGTGAACCGTCCTCGCTGGTCACGGAGACGATCCGGGCCTCCTCGGCTCCGGCCCCGTCCCGGCGGACCGTCACCTTCGCGTACGGGTCACGCGGTGTTGCGGTGATCTCGGCGCGGCCCGGGCGGTCGACCGCCACCCGGTAGCTCGTCCGGTCCGGCTCGAAGCCGCTCACGGACGTGCCGTCGACGGCGATCGACGTGGCAGCTGCGTCGGCGGAGACGCCCGGCGCCTTGGCGAATACCTCGATCTCCCCGAGCGTGATGTAACCGCCCGGCCGGGCCGTCATCACCACGCGCACGCCCGTCACCGGGCCGGCGGCCCGTACCGGGACGTCGGCCACGGGCGTCCCCTCGGTGCCGACGGCGACCCGGTCGCCGGCGTCGGACCAGCTGCCGTCGGCGCCGCGCACCTGCACCTTGAGGGACTCCGCGAAGCTCACGTTGGTGCCGTCGCGGTGGAAGTGGGTTACGACCCTGGTCAGGTCGCGTGCCTCGGGCAGGGTGAAGGTGATGGTGTCGGACGGGTTCTTCGTGCCGGACCTCCAGTTCGACCAGGCCTTCTCGGACGTGGTGCCGTTGCGCAGGCCCTCGGCCGAGTAGCCGCTCTCGGTGTAGGTGGCGGCGACCGTCACGCGTTCGTCGCGCGCGGCGTCGGTCTCCTCGGGGCTGGTCACCTGGACGCGTACGCCCGCCGCCGCCGTGTCCCCGCCGGGGATCCGGGCGGTGCCGCGCAGGTTCACCACTCCGGTGTCGTCGAACGCGCCCTCGGGCACGGGGTCCCAGGTGACCGGGAGGTCGGCGGTTCCGCCGTGCCGTCCCACGCCGGTGACCGTGGCGGGCAGGTCGGGCCGCCCGCCGGTGTAGGTCTTGGCGCGGGCCGGCCGGGTGGCGGCGATGGTGTCCACGGTGACGACCGCCTCGGCCCGGACGGCCCGGCCGAGGGCATCGGTCGCCCGGCCCTTCACACGTACCGTCCCGGGCTCGCGCCAGCGTGATTCGGAGGGCTGCGTCCACTCGACCGGGAGCGCGCCGCGGGCCCCGTCACGGAACACGGGTGTCACGGTCCGGGGCAGTTCGGGGGCCCGCCCGGGGACGGTGAAGGCCTTGGCCGTCTCGGTGCGGAGCACCGTCTCATCCCTCACGCCCCAGCGCTGGTTGGCGTTGGAGGTCGGGAGGTGGGCGGAGACCCGCGCGCCGTCGGCGGTCGACTGGCCGACGACATCGAGGAGACGACCTGTCGCGGCGTTGACGAAGGTCCAACTGCCGTCCCCGGTGGTCGACATGATCCAGTGTGCGGCCGGTGTGTCCCCGTCTTCGAGTACGGCCTCGTCGTCGCGCACGGCGAGGTGCCTGCCGTCGGCGGCGTTGACGAGGGCGTAGCGGTCCCGGTTGCCGCCGCCTCCCGTCAGCCGCTTCACCGACCAGAGTTGGGACGTGGCGGCCGGGTCGGCCGTGCGCACGACGACGCCGTCGCCCTCGGCGGACGGGGCCAGGGACTTGCCGCTCTGGGTGCCCTGGAGGCGGTAGACGTGACCGGGCTGGACGAGCGCGGCGTCCTTCGCGGTGCCGGACACGCCGTCGACGAGGAGGGTGGTCACCGACTTGGCGGGGACCGTCACGGTGGCGGAGGCGTCCTCGGCCTGCACGGGTCTTCCCCGCACGAGGGCGCCGTCGTCGCTGGTCACCACGGGCGTCACGGTGGCACCGCGGGCGACCCGCCGGAACTTCGTCAGATCGAGGGTCACCGCACGCGGGGTCGTGCCGTTGTTGACGTGCACCACCGTCGCCGAGCGGCCGGACTTGCCTACGGCGGCGACGCTGGAGGGGTCGTCGACCTTGACGAAGTGGTCGCCGGGGCGGATGTGGTGGGTGAAGTTGCGCAGGGTGTGGAACTTCGTGTTGGCCTTGACCGGGCAGGTCTCCAAGGTGTCCTCGGAGGTGCAGTTGAACGGGATGTGGATGCTGCCCCAGTTCTTGCCGGCCTGCGCCTGCGGGATGGAGTCCTCGACCGGCTGCCACAACACCCAGGCGGACGGCTCCAGTTCACGGATGTCCTCGACGACCCGGGTGGCGATGCCGAGTCCGGGTTCCATGCCGGTGAAGTCGGTGCCGGTTCCCCAGGTGCCCTCGACCTCGCTCATCCAGAACGGCTTGCCGGCGGCCTTGGCGCTGTCGCGGGCGCTGGTGCGCATGCCGGTGCCGTAGGTGTGCACGTTGAGTTGGTCGACGGCGGCCCGGGCGGAGCTGCCGTAGGCGTTCCAGTTGCGGACGAAGGTGCTGGGGTTGGTCTCGTCCATCGCGGAGACCGTGGCGCGGGTTCTCGCCTTGGCCAGGGCGCGTTGCACGGCCAGGACGACTTTCTGCTGGAGTTCCGGACCGGCGTGCGCGCCTTCCTGACGTCCGCCGGTGGGCTGTCCGTCGGCGCCGATCCGGGTGCCCCAGTAGGTGGTGTTGGGCTCGTTGAGCGGGGCGATGGTGTCGAAGGAGATGCGGTGCTTCTTCTCCAGTCGGTCGGTCACCTTGACCAGGTAGGTGGCGAAGTCGTCGACGCGGTCCGCCCGTATCTGGTCGGTGCCCGCGTCGAAGCCGCCCGAGACGTAGCCGCTCACGGTCTGGAACCAGGGCGGTGAGTTGCTGAACGCCTCCCAGCGGGTCACCTTGCTCTTGACACGGTCCACCCACCAGCGCTGGCCCGCGTCGGCGGACCAGTCCCAGTGCCCGGGGTCGTCCGGGTTCCACCAGTCGGTGTCCTCCCTGGTGGTGCCCTCGGGAGCCTTCCAGAAGCCGTCCATCGTCGCGCCGGTCTTCATGTAGTCCTTGCGGACGTCGGGGGCGTTGCCGCCACCTATGTTGTAGCGCGCGATGTTGAGGCGGAGTCCGTCCTCGCCGAACAGCATGCCGGCGAGCTTCTGCCGGATGGGTTCCGGGTAGCGGCCGGTGATGTTGGCGAACCAGACGAGGCTCGTCCCCCACCCTTCGAACTCCTGCTGCCGGTAGGACGGGTCGATCCGTACGGTGACCGCGCTCGTTGGCGGATCGGCGGCGGCAGCGGTGGCGGGAGGCACGGCGACGAGGCTCGCGCCGAGGGCTGAGGGGACGGTGATCGCCAGTGCCGTCCGGGCGAGGCGATGTCTGCTGGACATGGATTCCCTTCGGGAGCGAACACAACCGCGCAGAGTCGATCGAGCTTCCCGAATGTTTTAGGACGGCAATCAACACGTCAAGAGATGGGGCGAGTTGGGGACCCGTGGTGTGCCGCCGCGCGACGTGTGCGCGCGGGAGGGGCCGACGGCCGGCCACGCAGCCGGTCCGCCACGGGGCGGACCGGCATGCTCGGGCGCCGCGTCCCGCCTCGGGGACGCGGCACCGCCGTGTGACCTCAGTGCTTGAAGACGTCCTTGGTCTTCTCCTTGGCCTGCCGGGCGTCGCCCTTCGACTGCTCGGCCTTGCCCTCGGCGGTCAGCCGCTCGTTGCCCACCGCACGGCCGACCGTCTCCTTGGCCTTGCCCTTGGCCTGCTCGGCCTTCGCCTTGCCCTTCTGGTCTCCAGCCACGTTCGTTCACTCCACGTCGTGTCCGACTACGGGGTCACCGCACCGAGTGACCGCGAAGCGGCAGCTCAAACGTGCGACGGGGTCGTAGGCCGTGAGAGCCGCTCCCCGGATCAGTGGCAGCACCCGTCGGCCTCCTGGGGACCGGGGGCGGTGTCGAGGCGGCAGAAGCAGGACGCCTGGATGGGGACGTCCGCCAGCGCGCTCGCGAGCTTGAGCTGGTGGGCCACCAGGGCCGCCTCGCCGGTCTTGCCACGGCGCAGCAGACACTCGTGGAAACCGTGCAGGGCCCAGACGTTGCCCGGGTGCTGCAGGGGGCGGGGCAGGGTGTCGTCGAGTCCGAGGTCGGCACGGTAGACCGCCTCCGCCTCCGCCACGCGGCCCTGTTCCAGCAACAGTGCGCCGTAGGCGTGGCGGGTGGGCTGCATCCAGCCCCAGGGCTCGTCGTAGGGCAGGTTGTCGTCCAGGTGGATGGAGCGCTCCAGGGCGGCGAAGGCGAGGTCGTACTCGCCCCTGCGGTAGGCGAGTTCACCGTCCAGCATGGCGGAGGCGATGGCGAGGATGTCGTGGCAGGTGTTGTTGAACAGCATCCGGGTCTCGGGCACCCGGTTCACCGCCTCGCGGAAGAGTTCGCGTTCGTTCTCCGCCCGGTCGGTCTCACCGGTGGCGGAGAGGGCGACGCCCCGGGCGTAGTGCCGCATGGCCACGGTCGTCGCGTAGAGCTCCGGGTCGGCGGGGGCGGGCAGCTCCAGGATCTCGGTCCAGCGGCCGAAGCGGATCAGGACGTGGACACGCATGGCCAGGAACCCCTCCAGCCAGTCGGCCATCGGCGGGCTCGGGACACGGAGCAGCTCTTCGGGAATGGCGGCTTCCAGCTGTGCGGCGCTGTCGAGGGCCACCCGCGCCTGGCCGAGGAACATCGCGCCGTAGATCTTGAAGTGGTGGTTGTGCGCACGGTAGAGGGTGTAGAAGTTCATCGCGCCGGCCTGCCGGTGGTACTTCTCGTCGGCGGCGATCGCGTCGCTGTTGGCCGAGACCACCTGGCGATAGTCGCCGCACAGGACGTCCAGGTGTGAGGGCATGTGGAGCAGGTGCCCGGCGTCGGGCACGAGTGTGCGCAGGCGGTCGGCGACGGTGAGGGCCTGCTCCGGTGCCGGGGACATCTCCATCAGGTGGATGTACAGGTGCAGGACGCCGGGATGCCGGAAGCCGGCCTCGGTGGCGAGGGCTCCTTCCAGCACCGCCCTGGCCTCGGTGGTCCGGGCACCCTCGGCCGGCCGGCCCGTCCTGAGGTCCCACAGCTGCCACGGGGTGAGGTTCATCGCGGCGTCGGCGTGCAAGGTGGCGATGTCCGGGTCGCCGGGGGCCAGTTCGTAGACGACGCGCATGGCGTCCGCGTACGGCTCGTTCCACACCGAGCAGTCCTCGACGGCCTGCGACTGCGGATAGCGCGCCCGCAGTGCGCCGATGAGGGCCCGCTCGACCGGGGTGGCGCGGGCGGCCTTCTCATGGGCCCTTTCCACGGCGGTGTGAGTGCGGTCGACGGTGTACGCCAGTTCCTCACCGTCGAAGAATTCCCAGGGCTTGTTGTAGTTCGGGCCGAGCGCGTAGGCGATACCCCAATAGGCCATGGCACAGTCCGGGTCGGCCTCGACCGCCTTTTCGAAACAGGCGACGGCTTCCTCGTGGTGAAAGGCGTATGTCCACATCAGGCCCCGGTCGAACCAGAGTTGGGCATCGGGAGAGGACGTGGTGACGGGACGGCGGTACGTGCCGAGGTCGTAATAGTCGCCCATGAGTTTCTCCTGGGTGAAGCGGCCGGGGCCAGTGAGAACAGCGGTTGCGGGGCACGCCCTCAGACTTTCGATGAATTCTCGTATGTCCAGATTAGCGGTTCCCCGCACGATGGCCCGCGGCCCCGGGCATGGTGGAGGGCATGACCGACTTTCCGAGTTTTCCGCCCGGCTTCGTGTTCGGGGCCGCGACCGCCTCGTATCAGATCGAGGGGGCGGTGCAGGAGGACGGACGCGGGCCTTCCATCTGGGACACCTACAGCCACACGCCGGGGCTGGTGGCCAACGGGGACACCGGTGATGTCGCTTGTGATCACTACCACCGGTACCCCGAGGACGTGGCGCTGCTGCGTGAGCTGGGCGTGGGCTCGTACCGGTTCTCGATCGCCTGGCCGCGGATCGTGCCGGACGGGTCCGGCCCGGTGAACCGCAAGGGGCTGGACTTCTACTCACGGCTGGCCGACGAGCTCCTCGACGCGGGGATCGAGCCGGCCGCCACCCTCTACCACTGGGACCTTCCGCAGGCGCTGGAGGACCGCGGCGGCTGGCGGGTGCGCGAGACCGCCGAGCGGCTCGGTGAGTACGCGGCCGTCGTCGCGGAGCACCTGGGCGACCGTGTGCCGCGCTGGATCACCCTCAACGAGCCGTGGTGCAGTGCCTTCCTCGGGTACTCCGTCGGGCGGCACGCCCCGGGCGCCCGCGAGGGCCGCGGCGCGCTGGCCGCGGCCCACCACCTGCTGGTCGGGCACGGCCTGGCGGTACAGGCGCTCCGGGCGGCCGGGGTGCGCGAGGTGGGTATCACCCTCAACCTCGACCACCACCTGCCCGCGACCGGCACCCCGGCCGACCGTGCCGCCGTCACCCGTGCGGACACCCTGCACAACCTGGTGTGGACCGAGCCGCTGCTCGCGGGCCGCTACCCGGCGGCCGAGGAGCAGACGTGGGGTGAGCTGATCAGCGGTCAGGACTTCCGGCGGGACGGCGACCTCGAACTGGTCTCCCAGCCCCTGGACTTCCTCGGCGTCAACTACTACCGGCCGATCGTCGTGACCGACGCCCCTTTCCGCGAGAGCGACCCGGCCCGGCGCGTCGCGACCGACAACCGGTACGCGGAGGTGCCCATGCCCGGCGTGCGCCGTACCGCCATGGGCTGGGCCGTCGCGCCCCACACGTTCACCGACCTGCTCGTGGGGCTCCGGGAGCGGTACGGCCAGGCCCTGCCACCCGTCCTCATCACCGAGAACGGCTCCGCGGAGGAGGACGAAATGAGCCCGGACGGGGCCGTCCACGACTCCGACCGGGTCGCCTACCTGCGTGACCACCTGACCGCGCTGCGGGCCGCGATGGACGCCGGGGTGGAGGTGCGCGGCTACTACGTGTGGTCACTCCTGGACAACTTCGAATGGGCTTTCGGTTACGACAAGCGCTTCGGGATCGTCCGCGTGGACTACGCCACCCAGCGGCGGACACCGAAGGACAGCTACCACTGGTACCGGTCCATGATCGCCGCACAGCGGCGGTGACCGGCCCGGTCAGACGCCGGTCAGGAGCTGCGGCGCCAGGTGCCGATGCCGGCACGGGCGAGGACCGCCAGGGTGTAGTACTCCTCGAGGAACAGCCGGCCGGTCGTGTAGAAGCCGATCGAGCCCGGGCCCCGCTCGTCCAGCAGGTGCAGGATGTGGGCCGTGATCCGGTTCATGGCCGTGTCCCAGTCGCTCTCCACCAGCAGGCCGTCCTCGCGGACGAGGGGCCTGGTGAGCCGGTCCGGGGAGGCGTTGGCCTGCCGGCCGTAGAGGTCCTTGGGCCCCAGGCGCCCGCGGTTCACCCGGTCCGCGGCCCGGCCCCGGACGCCCACGATGCGGCCCTCGCGCACCGCGACGTCCATCGCGTCGCCGTTGGAGTGCAGCAGCGAGGCGGCCTGCACCCACCGCTCCACGTCCCGCTCACCGAGCCCCGCCGCGAGATGCGTGTCGGTCCGGGACGGCCAGCGGGTGCCGGGGGCGTAGGGCGTGCGTTCGCCCCAGACGTCGGTGATCCGGTCGGCCGAGCTGTCCACGGTTCCACCTCCCACGGAGGACTCCCACGGATGACGACACCGTGGCCCGCGAGTACCCGCCCGAGCACGTGTGACACAAAACGCACGGATCACCACACAGCGCACAGCCGGCAGCGCGGGCGTCCATCATCTTGTCGTTCGATCGGTGGGCACCTCGGCCAGTGGGCTGGCCCGCCCAACTCCCGCTCCCTAGGATGTACTTCCTGTCCAGCCAGTCCGTTGGCGCGGCACCTTGCAGGGGGAACGATGCACTCCGAGAAGCAGCTGTCCACCGAGATCGACGCGAACGTGCCGACGGCAGCGCGCATGTACGACCACTACCTGGGCGGCAAGGACAACTACGCGGCCGACCGCGCGGCGTGCGAGGAACTCGACAAGGTCGTCCCCAGCACGCGCCGTCTGGCCCTGAACAACCGGCGCTTCCTTCAGCGGGTCGTGAAGACCCTCTCCGAGGAGTACGGCATCCGGCAGTACCTGGACCACGGGTCAGGTCTGCCGACGCAGGACAACGTGCACCAGGTCGCCCAGCGCATCGACCCCACGACCCATGTGGTCTACGTCGACAACGACCCGATGGTGCTGGTCCACGGCCGTGCGCTGCTGGAGCAGGACGAGCGCACGACCGTCATCCACGCCGACATGCGCGAGACCGACCTGATCTTCGGCCACGCGGACACCAAGCGGCTCATCGATTTCGACGAGCCGGTGTGCGTGCTCTTCAACTCCGTGTTCCACTGCATCCCGGACAGCGACACCGACGGGCCGCTCGCGGTCGCGCGTCGCGTACGGGAGCGGCTCGCGCCGGGCAGCTTCATGGTGATGTGCCAGCTGGTCAGCGAGGATCCCGAAGTCCGCGCCTTCGTCACGAACTTCATGGACCAGGCGACCCAGGGCCACTGGGGCCGCGTGCGGGAACCGAAGGACGTGGAGACGTACTTCGAGGGCCTGGAGATTCTCCGGCCCGGGCTCGTGGAAGTGTCGACCTGGCGTCCGGACACCGAAGTGGCGCCCCGTCAGCTCACACACGAGTGGATCGAGTTCGGCGGAGTCGGGCGGGTCCCGCTGAAGAACTGACCGTGGTGCCCGGCGCGGGACGGTCGTCGTGCCGCGTCGGGCATCCTCGCGTCAGGGGTAGCGCTGCTCCATCGTCCGCCGCAGCAGCTCCAGCGAGTCACGGGGCTTGAGTGCCTCGTCCGCGAGCCGGTCCAGCGCGATGCGGTACTCCTCGGTCTCGTCGCGGTCCTCGAGGAAGTTCGCGCTCTTGATGTGCTCCAGATACACCACGTCGGGAAGATCGAGGCCGCCGAAGCGCAGATACGTGATCGGGATGGCCGGTGCCGAGGCGTTGGTGACGCTGAGCGGCACGATCTGCAGTGTCACGTTGGGGCGTTCGGCCATGTCCACGAGGTGCGCGAGCTGCTCCCGCATCACCTCGGTGCTGCCGAGGACGCGCAGCAGCACGGACTCGTCGATGATCGCCCACAGCTGCGGGGCGTCGGCTCGCGACACCAACCGGGCCCGGTGCGTGCGCAGTTCGACGCGTCGCTCCACTTCACCGGCAGGCGCGTTCGGCAGGCCGCGTTCCACCACGGCCCTGGTGTAGGCGGGAGTCTGCAACAGACCGGGCACGTACTGGATCTCGAAGGTACGGATGGTGGCGGCGGCCTCCTGCAGTCCGACCAGCCGGTCGAACCACTCGGGCATCAGCCGCTTGTCGTACCGCTGCCACCAGCCCGGCTCACCGGCTCGCTGCAGCAGCTTGAGCAGCACCGAGACCTCGTAGTCGTCGGTGCCGTACAGCTCGAGCAGCGTGCGGACATCGCTCTCCGTCGGCGGGCGGCGGCCCTTGCCCGACTCGATGCGTGACAACTTCGCGGCACTGAAACCGGCAGCACGCGCCGCCTGGTCCTGGGCGAGACCGGCGTCCTCCCGGAAGCCGGCGAGCTGTACACCGACCAGCATCTTCAGCAGAGTCGGCGCCGGCTCGGACCTGTCCAGGTAAGGTTCCAGACGGGAGATGCGATGCGACGCGGCGGACATCCTGACTCCCAGCAGACCGGCACAAGGGCGACTTACACTATGCCACTTCACCAGGTCTTCACGCATCAACCCAAGCAGCCCGACAAAAGCAGGGAGTTGGGCTCCGCTTCCTCCTCAGAGGCGTGACACGGCGCGCGAGGCGAGACCGCCCTCAGAGCAGGTGGTCGAACTCGCCGTCCTTCGCTCCGGCCAGGAAGGCCGCCACCTCCGCCGACGTGTAGACCAGGGCGGGGCCGTCGGGGTCACGGGAGTTGCGTACGGCGATCCCGCCGTCCACGAGGGGGGCGACCTCGACGCAGTTGCCCTCGGCGTTGCTGTGCCGGCTCTTGATCCAGCAGGCGTCCAACGAGCTGGCCTGCACTCCGTTCTGCACTGGTGGCACCGCAGTCTCCTTGCTGTTCTCGTACCCCGCCCGCGCACGGTGTGCCCGGCTGTTCACCCGAGGGCGGCCGCGTCCCTTCGGCCGCTCTCGCTCCGGCTTGCGTACCCACGACGGCGCGATAGTCACGCAATTTCTCGTGCAATTGCACGCGGGCGCCTTCAGCGTGGATAATAGCTGCGGCGTCAACCCCCGGGCTGACGCCGCGTCCTGACGTCGCATCGGGGAGATGCCGTGTCATCACCTGCGCAGCACGTGCTCCGGCCGCCGAGTGGGGCTGCGGCACACGCAGGCGCACCCGGTGCGGCTCACACCGTGCCGGCCGACCCGCTCCCGGTCCTGCCGTGCGGGGTTCCGCCCTCGGTCCCGAAGACGCTGCCGCAGTTCTCGGGCGACCTGTCCGCCTCGGCCGCCCTGCGGGTCGAGTGCAGCCGGGAGGGGTTCGCTCGGGTGCGCTCCTTCACGCGCGACACCCTGCACGGCTGGTCGCTCGACCACCGCTGCGACGACGCGACCCTCGTCATCACCGAGCTCGCCGCCAACGCCGCGACGCACGCGGCGCCGAGAGCCCCCGGGGTGCCCGAGATCCGGCTCGGATTCGTCCTGGATCCCGGCCACCTGCTGGTCACCGTCTCCGACCTCGACGACCACCCGCCCGTGTTCGCGCCGACCGGTGCCGCCCTGGAGGAGCACGGCCGGGGCTTGTGCATCGTCGACGCCCTGTCCGAGGAGTGGGGCTGGTCCCCCGGTGCCCCGGCGGACAACGGTGCCCCGGCGGGCAAAACGGTCTGGGCCCGGTTGTCGACCCGGCCGGCCACGCCCTGTCCCCCCATCTGACACGACTGCCGCGGAAAGGCCCCTCGCCATGCGCAGCGCTTCGACGGAACACCCGAGCAGCGAGCGCCCCCAGCGCCCCGACGCCCCCACCGGGACGGCCTGCAGCACACCGCTCACGGCACTGGACCGCGTGCCGTGGGGCGACATCCAGGACTCCACCGGCTCGGCGGCCGCCATTCCCCTCCTGCTCAACGGCATCGCCGGAGGTGACGCCGACACGGCCCGCTCCGCCCTCGACGACCTGCGGAAACGGATCTGCCAGTTCGGTTTCGTCGTGGAGCAGGCGACCGCGGCCACCGTTCCGTTCCTGTGGGAGCTGGCCAAGCTGCCGCAGGTGACCTGCCGTGCCCAGATCATCCGGCTGCTGCAGAGCATCGCCGAGGCCCGGCAGTGGGAGAGCACCGCCGCCGTCTATCCGAAACTCCTGAACCATCGCGAGAACCCGGTGGTGTGGGAACGTGCGGCCCGGCAGGCCGTGCGGGCCCGGCGTGGGGAGCTCGGCCGGCTGCTGGCGGACGAGGACCGTGAGATCGCCCGGGCCACGAACGAGCTGGCCCGCTCGCTGGGCGCCTGAAACCGTCGTACGTTGTGCCGTGGGCAGAGAGCCCCGTGCAGGTCCTCAGACGTGATGAAACGGTGAGAACCCCCTGTCACCATGGGTGATGCCCCTCGCCTCCCGGAGCCCGGCAGTGTAGACATGGCACATGGTCCGACTCTTGGGTCGATCCGGGACCCGATCGCCCCTGCGGCCCGGCGCTGCGCCGTCGGCACGGCAGCGGCGGGAGGCGGGCCCGTCTCGGTGGCAACCGGCGGCGGGGCTGCGGTCGGTGCTGAGCGGACGCAGCGTCGCGGGGCAGGTGTTCCTGCTCGTCGTGGTGATCGTGCTGCTGCTGGTCGTGGCGGCCGTCGTGGCGCTGGTGCTGCAGGTGCGGCACGACACGACGCGGGAGGCGCGCAACCGTTCGCTCGCCGTCGCGGAGACCTTCGCCAACGCACCGGGCACCGTCGAAGCTCTGCAGGGCCCTGATCCCACCGTCGTGCTCCAGCCACGTGCCGAAGCCGCCCGTGAGCGGTCGAAGGTCGACTTCGTCGTCGTCATGAACACCGACGGCATCCGCTACACCCACCCCAAGCCGGACCGGATCGGGAAGAAGTTCGTCGGGACGATCGCGCCGGCGCTGGCCGGGAAGTCGTTCACCGAGGAGATCGACGGCACCCTCGGCCCGCTCGTCCAGGCCGTCGTGCCGGTGAAGGACCGGAGCGGCCGGGTCGTGGGTCTGGTCTCGGCGGGTATCACGACCAAGAAGGTGGGCGGTACCGCCGACCGCCAGCTGCCGCTCGTGCTCGCGGCCGCGGCAGCGGCTCTCGCCCTCGCGACGGCGGGTGCCGCGCTGGTGAGCCGTCGGCTGCTGCGCCAGACCCATGGGCTCGGGCCGCACGAGATGACCCGGATGTACGAACACCACGACGCCGTGCTGCACGCGGTGCGCGAGGGCGTGCTCATCGTCGACGACGGGGGCACGCTGCTGCTCGCCAACGACGAGGCGCAGCGCCTGCTCGGGCTGCCCGCCGACGCCGAGGGCCGGCACGTCCTCGGTCTGGGTCTCGACCCGGGCATCGCCGATCTGCTGGCCTCGGGCCGGGTCGCCACCGACGAGGTGCACCTGGTCGGCGACCGGCTCCTCGCCGTCAACCAGCGGACGACGGACCGTGCGGGTGTCCCGCCCGGCAGCGTCGCCACCCTGCGCGACTCCACGGAGCTGCGGGCCCTGTCCGGGCGGGCCGAGACCGCGCGCGAGCGGCTCAACATGCTGTATGACGCCGGAGTGGGCATCGGGACCAGCCTGGACGTGACCCGCACCGCCGAAGAGCTGACCGAGCTGGCCGTGCCCCGGTTCGCGGACTTCGCGACCGTGGATCTGTTCGACGCCGTACTGGGCGGCGGGCAGCCGAACGCGGCGGCGAGACTCAGCCGGACGGCGGTGAGCGGGATCCGCAAGGACGCGCCGCTCTACCCGGCCGGGGAGCGGATCAGGTTCGTCGAGTCCTCTCCACAGGGCCGCAGCCTCGCCACGGGCAGTGCGTTCCTGGAGCCCCGGCTGGGCGAGGCCCCGGGCTGGCGGGCGCAGGACCTGGAGCGCTCCGCGCAGATCGTCGCGTACGGCATCCATTCGCTGATCACCGTGCCGCTGCGGGCCGGCGCCCTGATCCTCGGCGTGGTGAGCTTCTGGCGCTCCGAGAAGCAGGAGCCTTTCGACACGGACGAGCTGGCCCTGGCGGAGGAGCTGGTCGCGCGGGCCGCCGTGTCCATCGACAACGCCCGCCGCTACACCCGTGAGCACAGCATGGCGGTGACACTCCAGCGCAGCCTGCTCCCCCGCAATCTGCCCGAGCAGGACGCCCTGGAGATCGCGTACCGCTATCTGCCGGCGCAGGCCGGCGTGGGCGGCGACTGGTTCGACGTGCTGCCCCTGTCGGGGGCCAGGGTCGCGCTCGTGGTCGGCGACGTGGTCGGCCACGGGCTGCACGCCGCGGCCACGATGGGGCGGCTGCGCACCGCGGTGCACAACTTCTCCGCCCTCGATCTGCCGCCCGAGGAACTCATCGCCCTGCTGGACGAGTTGGTCGGCCGGATCGACCAGGACGAGACGCAGGAGGACGGCAGCGCCCCGGTCACCGGCGCGACCTGTCTGTACGCCGTCTACGATCCGGTCTCGCGGCGCTGCACCGTCGCGCGGGCGGGACACCCGCCGCCGGCGCTGATCCACCCCGACGGCAGCGTGGAGTTCCCCGACGTACCCGCCGGCCCCCCGCTGGGGCTCGGTGGCCTGCCGTTCGAGACGGCGGAGCTGGAGCTGGCGGAGGGCAGCCGGCTCGTCCTCTACACCGACGGGCTGGTGGAGGACCGTGAGCGGGACATCGACGTCGGGCTGGAGATGCTGCGCCAGGCACTGGGCCGGGCGGGGCAGTCCTCCGAGGACACCTGCCGGGTCGTACTCGACTCGCAGCTCACGGCCCACTCCGGCGACGACGTCGCACTGATCGTGGCCCGTACCCGGGCGCTGACCGCCGACCACGTCGCGGAGTGGCCGGTGCCGGCCGACCCGGCCGCCGTGGGCGAGGTGCGGGCGGCGGTCAGCCGGCAGCTGGCCGAGTGGGGCCTTCAGGAGCTGACGTTCAGCACGGAGCTGATCCTGAGCGAGCTGGTCACCAACGCGCTGCGGTACGGCGGCGGCCCGATACGGGTGCGGGTGCTGCGGGACCGCAACCTGATCTGCGAGGTGTTCGACAGCAGCAGCACCTCGCCGCATCTGCGGTACGCGACCATGACGGACGAGGGCGGGCGGGGCCTGTTCCTGGTGGCGCAGCTCGCGGAGCGCTGGGGGACGCGCTATCTGCCGGCGGGGAAGGTGATCTGGGCGGAGCAGCCCCTGCCATAAGCGCGGCCAAGAGCTACCCATAAAGTAGCCTTATGGGCTCATAGACCGGACCCTCATACCGGGTTAGGCATGCCTTAGTTTAAGCTTCCCGTTGAGATCGCTTGTCGCCGCTCGAAGGGAACCTGACCATGCCCCGCCCCCTGCGGGTCGCCATCGTCGGATCCGGCCCCGCCGGGATCTACGCCGCCGACGCCCTGCTCAAGTCCGAGGTGGCCGCCGAACCCGGTGTGTCCATAGACATCTTCGAGCGCATGCCGGCACCGTTCGGACTGATCCGTTACGGCGTCGCCCCCGACCACCCGCGGATCAAGGGCATCATCACCGCCCTGCACCAGGTGCTCGACAAGCCGCAGATCCGGCTCTTCGGCAACGTGGACTACGGCACCGACATCGGCCTGGACGACCTGCGCGCGTTCTACGACGGCGTGATCTTCGCTACCGGGGCGACGGCCGACCGGGCACTCCCGCTGCCGGGCATCGACCTCGACGGCTCCTACGGCGCCGCCGACTTCGTGTCCTGGTACGACGGCCACCCGGACGTTCCGCGCACCTGGCCGCTGGAGGCGGAGAAGGTCGCCGTGCTCGGCGTCGGCAACGTCGCCCTCGACGTCGCGCGCGTCCTGGCCAAGACGGCGGACGAGCTGCTGCCGACCGAGATCCCGGCGAACGTCTACGAGGGTCTGAAGGCCAACCGGGCCAAGGAGATCCACGTGTTCGGCCGACGCGGCCCGGCGCAGGCGAAGTTCAGCCCGATGGAGCTGCGGGAGCTGGACCACTCCCCCAACATCGAGGTCATCGTCGACCCCGAGGACATCGACTACGACGAGGGCTCGATCACCACGCGGCGCGGCAACAAGCAGGCCGACATGGTGGCCAAGACCCTGGAGAACTGGGCGATCCGCGACGTCGGCGACCGGCCCCACAAGCTCTTCCTGCACTTCTTCGAGTCGCCGGTCGAGGTCCTCGGCGAGGACGGCAAGGTCGTGGGTCTGCGCACCGAGCGCACGGAGCTCGACGGCACCGGCAACGTCAAGGGCACCGGCACCTTCCACACCTGGGACGTCGGCGCGGTCTACCGCGCGGTCGGCTACCTGTCCGACAAACTCCCCAAGCTGCCCTGGGACATCGACTCGGGCACCGTCCCGGACGAGGGCGGCCGGGTCATGCAGGAGACGGGCGAGCACCTGCAGTCCACCTACGTCACCGGCTGGATCCGGCGCGGCCCCATCGGGCTCATCGGGCACACCAAGGGCGACGCGAACGAGACGGTGAAGAACCTGCTGGAGGACTACGCGGGCGGCAGGCTGCACACGCCCGCCGCCCCGGACCCCGAGACCGTGGACGCGTTCCTCGCCGAGCGCGACATCCGCTTCACCACCTGGGACGGCTGGTACAAGCTGGACGCCGCGGAGAAGGCTCTGGGCGAGCCCGAGGGCCGCGAGCGCGTGAAGATCGTCGAGCGCGAGGACATGCTGCGGGCGAGCGGCGCCTGACACGTCCGACCCCACGGGGCGGGTTCGGTGGCCATGTCACCGAACCCGCCCTTCTGTGTACTTGAAGCGTGTACGATCCGGATGCTTCACCGAACCATCACATCGCCTTCACCTGAAGGCCATGCAGGGGGGACGAACGTCCATGCGTATACGCCTTGTCGCCACCACGGCCGTCGCCGCCGGGGCCCTCACCGCCCTTTCGGCGGTTCCGGCCCAGGCCGCCGAGTACGACTCCGCGCTGAAGATCCGGGGCATCCAGTACGACGCTCCCGGCAGCGACTCGAACCGGTGCTCGGGCGGGAACACCGCCGAGGAGTACCTGACCATCAAGAACTACTCGCGCTCCACGACGGTGAACCTCAAGGGGTACGTCGTGAAGGACGCCGCCGGCAACAAGTTCACGTTCACCGCGAGCCACACCCTTCAGCCGGGTGACTACGTGAAGCTGCGCGGCGGCAACGGGACCGACTCCGACACCAGGAACGTCGTCTACCGCGACAACTGCAACTTCATGTGGAACAACGACAAGGACACCATCTACGTGTACAAGCCGTCCGGCGCCCGTGCCGACGTGCACTCGTACACCAGGAGCGGCTCCGACCCGGACCGCAACGGGTACATCACGTACCACGGCTGACCCCTTCGCCGGGCCGGCGCCCGGCCCGCCGGCCTCAGGGGGCCGGCAGCCAGCGGTCCAGGTAGGCGCGCAGGCCCGCGAGGTCGGTGCCCCGGGCCAGGTACGCCACGTATCCGTCGGGCCGCACGAGGGCGTGGGTGAGGCCCGGCCACGGGCTTCGCGGGCCAAGGTGGTGCACGGTCAGCAGGCCGGGCCGGTCGGCCGGGGCCAGGCCCTCGGGCCAGAGGTGGGCGGGACTGGAGAGCAGCAGGTGGTAGCCCGGCCCGGCGACGCGCCGCTGGAGTCCGGCCGGAGCGTCGGGCAGGCGGTCTCCTGCGCGTGGGCCCTGCCGCGGGCGGTGCCGCCCGGTGACGGACGCGGGTCCTCGGCGGTAGTGGACGTCGAGTTCGGACACCGTGCGGAACAGACGTGCTCGGGCGCCGGTCGCACGCAGGAGCAACGGCGCCGCGTAGGGGGCGAGATGCCTGCGAGCCAGCCTTAGGGCCGGGTGGCTGCTCGTACCGACGGTGAAGGCACGGTCGGTGACGCGGCGTACGCCGTGGCCGACCGGGGCTCGCTCCGCCTCGTACGTCTCCAGCAGTTCCTCGGGCGCCGCGCCGCGGCAGACCTGGGCGAGCTTCCAGCCCAGGTTGAGCGCGTCCTGGATGCCGGTGTTCATGCCCTGTCCCCCGGCCGGGCTGTGGATGTGCGCCGCGTCGCCCGCGAGGAAGAAGGGGCCCCTGCGGTAGTGGGTGGCGCCGCGGTTGTGGATGCGGAAGCTCGTCATCCAGACCGGATCGCGCAACGACAGCCTGTCGGGCGCCCAGTCGTCCGCGATCCGCTGGAGGAGGTCCAGACTCACCTTGTCGCCGGGGGCGCCCGACGGATGCATCGCGATCATCCGCCACGTGGCCGGAGTACCCAGCGGGAAGAAGAACAGCAGTCCGGCCGCGGTCATGAACGTGTGCGCGGCACCCGGCTCGAGTCCGTCGGCCTCCAGATCCGCGAGCAGGAACGTCTGCGGATAGGCGTACCCCTCGAAGCCGATGCCCGCCTCGGAGCGCACGGTGCTGTGTGCGCCGTCGCAGCCGGCCACGTAGCGGGCCCGTACGGTCTCCTCGGTCCCGTCCCGGTGCCGCAGGCGGCAGGTGACGTACTCCCCCTCGGGTTCGGCGCTGAGCAACTCCGTGCCGCGCTCGATGGTCACGTCCCGTGCGGCCAGGTGAGCCGTCAGGGTGGCTTCCGTCTCCGACTGCGGGAGGAAGAGCAGGAACGGGTACGGCGAGTCGTCGCAGCCCACGTCGAACACCGGGACGCGCAGCACCCGCCGGGACAGGTGCAGGTGCAGCCCCACCGCCGCGTTGCCCCGGTCGACGAGAGCGTCCGCCACACCGAAGGCGGACAGCATCTCCAGGGTCCGGGGCTGGATCGCCGGGGCGCGAGACTCCCGGGCGCGGTCCAGTGAGCGGTCCACGACCCGGAACGGGGTTTCGCAGGAGCGCAGTTGGGTCGCGAGCGCGAGTCCGGTGGGGCCCGCGCCCACCACGAGCACGTCCAGGGGTGCCGTCATGACACACACCGTAGACGCGGCCGACCGGACACGGGCCGCCGCCCTGCGGCATGCCGGGGCCCTCCGCGACGCATGCGTGGCGGAGGGCTCCCGTCCGGTGTGCTGGTCTCAGACCTCCAGGTCGGCTTCGATGCGGCGCAGCTGGTGGCGGGCCATCGCGAGGTTGGCCCTGCTCCCGTCGAGCACGAGGTAGAGGAAGAGCCCGCTGCCACCACGGCCCTTCAGGAGGCGGATGAGGTGGTACTGGGTGTTCAGGGTGATGAGGATGTCCTCGATCTCCTCCTTCAGGCCCAGATGCTCCATGGTGCGCAGCTTGGACCGCACGACGTCGGTGTTGCCCGCGGCGGCGACCTCCAGGTTGAAGTCCTTGCCGCCGCCGAGGGTGCCGAGGGCCATGCCGCTGGTGTAGTCGACGAGGGCGACGGCCGTCGCTCCGTCGATGGAGCTCAGGCATTCCTTCAGCGCGGTCTCCGTGTTGGCCATGCGCTCGGTTCCTTTCCTTCGGTCTTCTGCTTCGGTGGGTCGGGAAGTTCGGGAGGGCTCAGATGCCGGTCTGCGGGCGTGGCAGGTGCGTGGGCCGCTGCGGAGTGCGGACCGGGAGGGTGCCGATGGCGCGTTCCGTGGCCGGGGGCACCGTGGCGAGGTGCTCTTCGGGCGCCGGGCGGTCCGCGTGGCGGCCGGTGCCGGGACCGACGCGTGTGGCCAGCAGGTCGGCGATCCGGGCGCCGCTGCGCCGGCCTTCGAGGTGGAGGCGGCCGACGTTGACGCGGTCCTCGGCGAGGAGGGTGAGTACGGCGGTGGTTCCGGCGGCATAGGTGGAGACGTAGCCTTTGGAGCCCCGCACCAGCAGTTCGCGGAATTCGCCGCGGGCGGCGGCGTCGGTCATGCGGTAGGCCACGCCGAGGGCGGCGGCGGTGAGCGCCGCGAGTCCCTCCGGTTCGGTGTCGGGCACGTCGTGGGCGAGGACGAGTCCGTCGACGGTGGCCGCGAGGGAGCCCGTCAGCCGGGGTACGCGGGTGCGGAGCCGACGCAGTTCGTCCAGGACGTCGGTCTCGACGGCCATGAGCAGTCTCCTTTCGGCACGCTGTCTTCGCGCGCGGATCACAGTGCCTCCAAGGCGTGCAGGAGCCGTCGCAGCAGTGCGGTGTCGGGCTCGTCCGGTGCGGCGGGACGAGGAGAGGGGCCCGGCTCGGCGGACACGGGGGCGGGGGCTGGGACTGGGG
>NZ_LGEA01000046.1 GCF_001280065.1 Streptomyces sp. NRRL B-1140 | reverse complement strand
GGGTACGGCTCGTCTTCTTCGGGCTGTTTATGGCCGCCGGCCTCGGCGCGCTGCTGTACGCCCCCTTTTGGTTTTTCGTCCCGCTCGGGGTTGGGGGGGGGGGGGGGGAGAAAGCGCCCCTCGGCGGGCCGCCGGGCGAGGCCTCCGCGGCCCCCGCCGAAGGCGACTTCTCCCCCCCCCCCCCGCCGACCCCGAGGGGGAGAAAAAAAAAAAAAGGGGGTTACACCAGCGCGCCAAGGCCGCGGGCCATGAAGAGGCCGACGAAGTCGAGCCGTACCCAGATCACGGGCAGCCCGAGAT
>NZ_LGEA01000045.1 GCF_001280065.1 Streptomyces sp. NRRL B-1140 | reverse complement strand
GGTGCGCTCCGACAGGTCAGGCCGGTGCCTGACCGCTGTTGGCGAGGATCTCGGGGCGCAGCAGGCCGGTGAGGGTCTCGGCGGGGAGCAGGCCCTTTTTCAGGAAGAGTTTGGCCACGCCCCCGCCGCTGGCGAGGGCTTCCTTGGCGATGTCGGTGGCGGCCGTGTAGCCGATGTGCGGGTTGAGGGCGGTCACCAGGCCGATCGAGTTCTCCACACTCGCCCGCAGCGCCTCGGTGTTGGCGGTGATGCCGGACACGCACCGCTCGGCCAGGGTCAGGCACGCCGCCCGCAGATGCGTGATC
>NZ_LGEA01000044.1 GCF_001280065.1 Streptomyces sp. NRRL B-1140 | reverse complement strand
GAAGGCCGGCCGGCAGTTCGCCGCCATGGCCCGTCGCGGCTTCCGGCTGGTCCCCGCGACGGGCGAGGCCCAGGTGACGGGCCGGTGCCGGCTCGGGGGGCCCGCTCTGCTCGACCCCGGGCCGGCCTTGCCCGAACTGAGCGGCGTCCCGCTGTCCCTGCACCCCGTTCTGGACACCGACGCCCTCGCCCCCCGGCTGGGTCCACACTTGGGCGAGGGTGCGGGGGGCGCCAAACTGCATCCGGGGATCTGGCAAACGCCGGGGCGCCCCCGCCACGCCGGTCCGGCACCGAACCGGGTAGTGG
>NZ_LGEA01000043.1 GCF_001280065.1 Streptomyces sp. NRRL B-1140 | reverse complement strand
CGGGGGATGTGATCAAGGCCGTCGACGGTACGGCGGTTAAGGAGCCGGCCGACCCGGCCAAGCTTGCCACGCACACCAAGCCCGGGCAGGCGGGACCCTTTCCCCTTCCCCGCGCCCGCTCGTCACTTGCCGGGACCACGCGGGAGGGAGCCCCCTTGCCCCGGCTTATCTTTTGGGCAAGGCTGCGGCGGGCCGCCCGGCTCTTTCCCCGCCGTACCGTCGACGGCCTTGATCACATCCCCCGCGTGCAGCCTGCCCTCGGCGGGGGACCCCTTGACGACCGTGGAGACGATCACCCAGGACTTCA
>NZ_LGEA01000042.1 GCF_001280065.1 Streptomyces sp. NRRL B-1140 | reverse complement strand
CCGGCCCTTCTGCGCCCTTAGCAGTAAGGGGCAGGGCCCTGCAGGCTGCGATCACCGCCGGTTGGTCATCGTCGTAAAGCACGTGTGGCTAATCTGCCTGTGGGGGGATGAAGCCCGTGCGTTCCCGCTGTAGGTCGCTCTGGGTACCGATCGCTCGCCACTTCGCCCGGTCCTCGTGGGGCCAAAACCCGTGGGCAGCGACGCAGTACCGCCTTGCCTTGAGCGATTCCCAAAGGTCGGCCGCCACGTCTTCGAGGACGGGGGGCTCAAGGGTGGGGAAAACGCCCCGGGGGAAGTCCACGCCATAGA
>NZ_LGEA01000041.1 GCF_001280065.1 Streptomyces sp. NRRL B-1140 | reverse complement strand
GATGCACCGATGCCTCTTGGAGGACCCCGACGGAAAAAAGTACGGCCGGGGCAATGCCCCGCGGTGCGCCAACTCCATGGCTGATTGCGGTTACGAGCCCCCCGCCGTCCTCGCCACCATGGGATCACTGAAGGAGTCCCTGCGCGCCCTGCCGGAGACGGTCTCCGGGAACCGGGAGTGCCGTCATGACCGCTGTCCAGCTGGGCTTCCCCGAGGTGCCGGCCCGTCATGGATCCGGCGGGAGAGGCGGCGCTCGGGGAGCGGGCGGGCCGGCAGATCGGGGACGACCAGCTGGACAACGGTCATGAC
>NZ_LGEA01000040.1 GCF_001280065.1 Streptomyces sp. NRRL B-1140 | reverse complement strand
GCCGGGCGTGCTGGTCCCGCCCTCGGGGGTCGTCCGTCCAGCGGGTTAATGCGTATGGCGGCAAGCATCTGCAGGACTTTCGAGAGGCGGGGCAGAGGGGCCGCTCCCCTTCGGCGATTGGCACACCGCGGATTGCTGCGATGAAGGGATGAAAGGAAGGTTCCAGGGACCCGCCCCCGCCCGCTCCGGACGCCGGCTCGCACATCATCCCCCTCACAACCTCCCCGGCCGCCATAATGGAGTCATGCCCTCCAGCCCACAGCACCCCGCACCCACCCCAAGGGACGTTTCGGGAGCGGACGCCGAGGAC
>NZ_LGEA01000039.1 GCF_001280065.1 Streptomyces sp. NRRL B-1140 | reverse complement strand
GGGCAAGACCACGACGCTGATGATGATCGCCGGGTTCTGCGAACCCGACTCCGGCACCATCACCGTCGGCGGGCGTGACGTGACGCGCCTGGCGCCGCAGAAGCGCAATCTCGGGTTCGTCTTCCAGCAGTATCTGCTCTTCCCGCACATGAGCGTGTGGGAGAACGTCGCTTTCCCGCTCACGCTGCGCGGGGTGGGCAAAGATGAGATCCGGCGGCGGGTGGGGGAGACGCTGGAGATCGCGGGCCTGTCCCGGTTCGGTGGTCGTAAGCCGCGTGAGCTGTCCGGTGGCCAGCAGCAGCGTGTGGCGTTGTGC
>NZ_LGEA01000038.1 GCF_001280065.1 Streptomyces sp. NRRL B-1140 | reverse complement strand
CACCATCAACACGATGGTGGACCAGTTGTCCGCGTTCGCGGACGAGGTCACGCGTGTGGCCCGCGAGGTCGGCACCGAGGGGCGCCTCGGCGGCCAGGCGGACGTCAAGGGCGTCAAGGGCACCTGGCGCGACCTCACCGACTCGGTGAACTTCATGGCGGGCAACCTGACCGGCCAGGTCCGCAACATCGCCCTCGTGGCCACGGCGGTCGCCAAGGGCGACCTCTCGCAGAAGATCACCGTGGACGCGCGCGGGGAGATCCTGGAGCTGAAGAGCACCATCAACACGATGGTGGACCAGTTGTCCGCGTTCGCG
>NZ_LGEA01000037.1 GCF_001280065.1 Streptomyces sp. NRRL B-1140 | reverse complement strand
GGGCAAGACCACGACGCTGATGATGATCGCCGGGTTCTGCGAACCCGACTCCGGCACCATCACCGTCGGCGGGCGTGACGTGACGCGCCTGGCGCCGCAAAAGCGCAATCTCGGGTTCGTCTTCCAGCAGTATCTGCTCTTCCCGCACATGAGCGTGTGGGAGAACGTCGCTTTCCCGCTCACGCTGCGCGGAGTGCCGAAGGACGAGATCCGCCGCCGGGTGGGGGAGACGCTGGAGATCGCGGGCCTGTCCCGGTTCGGTGGTCGTAAGCCGCGTGAGCTGTCCGGTGGCCAGCAGCAGCGTGTGGCGTTGTGC
>NZ_LGEA01000036.1 GCF_001280065.1 Streptomyces sp. NRRL B-1140 | reverse complement strand
GAACTCGTACCAGGAGCCGTACAGGGCCCGCTCGCGCTCCACGAGCAGCGGCAGCGGCTCGCTGCTGGTGACCAGGTCCCGCAGCGGGTGCCGGGCCAGGACCGCGTCGACCTCCGGCGTCAGCGCCGCCGCCAGACGAACCGCCGCGGGGCGGTCCTCGTCCCGCAGGGCGTCGACGGCGGTGAGGATCACTGCGCGCAGTCCCTCCTCCTCGGGCACACCGGCGGCTGCCCGCTCGTACAGACGCGCGCCCTCCTCCAGGACGACGTCCGTGTCCATGCCCGCCGGGATCTTGATCTCGGCGTGATGGCGCCAGGTACTGACCGGGTCCCCCCATGCCTCGACGGTGAACGTCCACAGCCCGGGCTCCCCCGCGGTGACCGTGGCGCCCCACCGGTCCGTCCCGGGGGCCAGCTCGCGCATCGGCGTGAACGGGCCGGGGCGGCCCTCGGGGTCCTTCAGGACGACATCGGCGGCCACCGCGTCGTGCCCCTCCCGGAACACGGTCGCCGAGATCTCGAAGGTCTCGCCGGTGACGGCCTTGGCCGGCCGGCGTCCCCGCTGGACCGCCGGACGGACGTCCAGGACGGGTATGCGCCCGACGGCGGTCGTGTCGCTCACGGGGGGTGGTGGCGCGGCCGGTGTACCGGCGGCGGCCGGGCGTGCGGGGCGTGCTTCGCCGCCGGGTGCGCGCGCCCCGGTGGTGCGGCGGTTGGGGGGTGCTGGCGAGTGGTGCTTGGCGGGCATGACCGCTCCTGTCCGCGTCAACGTGGGTAGGCGGATGTCTGTGGGGAGGTGGGTCCTGCATGGTGCTCCTGAGAGGGGTACCCGCAGGAGCCTTCCCACCCTATTCGGGTGGGCAATCCGGCACTTTGTTAACTACTCACGCGTATGTCGACACACAAGACCGGCCTCGTCCGCGACGGACGAGGCCGGCTCCTGGCGTGGCCGCTCCTTCGCCCTACACGCGCGGCACCCGCAGTAACCTGTCCGGCGAACCGATGCCCGCGCCGGAGACCTTCCCGGTCGCCGCTCGCGCGGTCAGAGCCCTCCCGACCTGCGCCGGAGCGGCTTTCGGATGATCGGCCAGATAGAGCGCGGCCGCGCCGGCGGCGTGCGGGGACGCCATCGAGGTGCCCGAGAGGGTGGCCCACGCGGTGTCGCTCACGGCGGACGCGGCGGTGATACCGACGCCCGGCGCGAACAGATCGAGCGCCAAACCGTGATTGGAGAAGGCCGGTTTTCTATCCTCACGGTCGGTCGCGCCGACCGTGAGGGCCTGTTTCACGCTCCCCGGGGAATACAGTCCCGCCGGCCTGCCGTCGTTGCCCGCGGCGACCGTGTAGGTGACGCCGGAGGCGATCGAGGCGCGGACGGCGGCGTCCAGCCGTTCGTTGCGCGGTCCGCCCAGGCTGAGGTTGGCGACCGCGGGCTTCCTCGCGTGCCGGGTCACCCAGTCGATCCCGGCGATCACCCGGGCCGTGGTGCCCCCGCCCGCCGCGTCGAGGACGCGCACGGAGACGATCCGGGCCTTCCTGGCGACGCCGTGGGTCGCCCCGGCGACCGTGCCGGCCACGTGCGTGCCGTGGCCGTCCGCGTCCGAGGCCACCGGGTCGTTCCCGACGAAGTCCCAGCCGTGGGACGCCCGGCCTCCGAAGTCCCGGTGGGTGGTCCGCACGCCGGTGTCGATCACGTACACCGTCACCCCCGCACCGGCCGACCGGGGCCAGGTGAAGCTCCGGTCCAGAGGCAGCCGCGGCTGGTCGAGGCGGTCCAGCCCCCAGGACGGGGGTGCCTTCTGCACGCCGTCCAGGCGCACGCGGGTGTCCTGGACGACCGAGGCGACCCGCGGGTCGGCGGCCAGCCGTCCGGCCTGTCTCTCGTCAGCGCGGACCGCGTAGCCGTTCAGGACCGTGCCGTAGACATGGCTGATCTCCACCCCGTACTTTCCGGCGAGGGCCTTTCCGGCCGCCGACCGGGCCTGCGTGCCGCCCTTCAGTGTGACCAGGTAACTCCCCTGCACGGAGCCGGGTGATCCGGCGAGGAGTATCCGCCCCTCCGGTACGGCCTGCGCGGGCAGGGTGGTGGCCGAAAACGCCGCGACACAGATCGCCGCGACCAGGCCCCCCGTCCGCCGCAGACTGCGCTCGCGCGTCCGAGCCATGGTCCGATGTCCCCTCCTCGACTCGGCGTACGGCGGCCGCGCGGCGTCGCGTGCGGCGGGCACGGGCCGGTACGCCAGAGGCAGCCTCTCGTGGCGGGTGAAGCACCACAAGGACGCCTACGGGGGTGGAATCGGCCATATCCGCCGATGGTGCCGTTCAGGCCGATCGGGGGTCGCGAGGCGGAGCGTCGGCCGCGGCGGCGCCGACGTGGGTACTGTCGTAGGAGACGTCGTCGAAGCCCTGCGAAATCCTGCGAACGCGCCGAGGTGGAACCCTTGAAGGCGATCCGTCGATTCACCGTCCGACCCGTTCTCCCCGACCCCCTCCGGCCGCTCAGCGACCTGGCCCGCAACCTGCGCTGGTCGTGGCACGCGGAGACCCGGGAGCTGTTCCGGTCCGTCGACCCCGAGCGGTGGGCCGCCTCGGGCGGCGACCCCGTCCGGCTGCTCGGCAGCGTGCCGCCCGCACGGCTGGCGGAGCTGGCCGGGGACCGCCCGTTCCTGCGCCGCCTGACCGCGGTCGCGGGCGACCTGCACGACTACACCACCGGCGACCGCTGGTACCAGACCCAGCCCGAGGAACTGCCCGCCGCGATCGCCTACTTCTCACCCGAGTTCGGCATCACGGCCGCCCTGCCCCAGTACTCCGGCGGCCTCGGCATCCTGGCCGGCGACCACCTCAAGGCGGCCAGCGACCTCGGCGTCCCGCTGATCGGCGTCGGCCTGCTCTACCGGCACGGCTACTTCCGCCAGACCCTGTCCCGGGACGGCTGGCAGCAGGAGCACTACCCCGTCCTCGACCCGAACGAGCTGCCCGTCGTCCAGCTCGAGGAGCCCGACGGCACGCCCGCCCAGGTTGCCCTCGCCCTGCCCGGCGGCAAACAGCTGCACGCCCGGATCTGGCTGGCGCAGGTCGGCCGGGTCCCGCTGCTGATGCTGGACTCCGACGTCGAGGAGAACGACCTCGGCGAGCGCGGCGTGACCGACCGGCTCTACGGCGGCGGCAGCGAGCACCGGCTGCTCCAGGAGATGCTCCTGGGCATAGGAGGGGTCCGGGCGGTACGGACGTACTGCCGGCTGACCGGCCACCCCACGCCGGAGGTCTTCCACACCAACGAGGGCCACGCGGGGTTCCTCGGCCTGGAGCGCATCGCGGAACTGTGCGCGGACGGGCTGGACTTCGACTCGGCGCTGGAGTCGGTGCGCGCCGGGACGGTCTTCACCACCCACACCCCCGTACCGGCCGGCATCGACCGTTTCGACCGCGAGCTGGTCGCCCGGCACTTCGGCCCCGACGCCGAACTGCCCCGCATCGACGTCGACCGCATCCTGCGGCTGGGCATGGAGACCTACCCGGGCGGGGAGCCCAACCTCTTCAACATGGCCGTGATGGGGCTGCGCCTGGCCCAGCGCGCCAATGGCGTCTCCCTGCTGCACGGCAACGTCAGCCGCGAGATGTTCTCCGGACTGTGGCCCGGCTTCGACGCCGACGAGGTGCCGATCACGTCCGTGACCAACGGGGTGCACGCCCCCACCTGGGTCGCCCCCGAGGTGTTCGAGCTGGGCGCCCGGCAGATCGGCGGCCGGCGCGCCGAGGACGCGATGACCGTCGGCGGCTCGGACCGCTGGGACGCGGTCGCCGACATCCCCGACCAGGACATCTTCGACCTGCGGCGGGTGCTGCGCGAGCAGCTCGTGCAAGAGGTGCGGGAGCGGCTGCGGGCCTCCTGGCGGCAGCGCGGCGCCCACACGGCCGAGCTGGGCTGGATCGACGACGTGCTCGACCCGGACGTCCTGACGATCGGCTTCGCCCGGCGCGTGCCCTCGTACAAGCGCCTGACGCTGATGCTGCGCGACCGGGACCGGCTCATGGAGTTGTTGCTGCACCCCGAGCGGCCGGTCCAGATCGTCGTGGCGGGCAAGGCGCACCCCGCGGACGACGGCGGCAAGCGGCTGGTGCAGGAGCTGGTGCGGTTCGCGGACGACCCGCGGGTACGGCACCGGATCGTCTTCCTGCCCGACTACGGCATGGCGATGGCGCAGAAGCTGTACCCCGGCTGCGACATCTGGCTGAACAACCCGCTCCGGCCGCTGGAGGCCTGTGGCACGTCCGGCATGAAGGCCGCGCTCAACGGCTGTCTCAACCTGTCGGTCCTCGACGGCTGGTGGGACGAGTGGTTCCAGCCCGACTTCGGCTGGGCCATCCCCACGGCGGACGGCGTCGCCACCGACCAGGACCACCGGGACGACATAGAGGCCGCGGCGCTGTACGACCTGCTGGAGCAGCGGGTGACGCCCCGCTTCTACGAGCGGGGGCGCAGCGGGCTGCCCGACCGTTGGATCGAGATGGTCCGGCACACGCTGAGCCTGCTCGGGCCCAAGGTGCTGGCCGGGCGGATGGTCCGCGAGTACGTGGAGCGGCTCTACGCGCCGGCCGCGCTCTCCCACCGGGCCGTGGGGCCGGACGCGGCGCGTGATCTCGCCGAGTGGAAGACGAGGGTGCGGGCGGCGTGGCCGGGGGTCACCGTCGACCATGTGGAGACGTCGGCGTCGGAGGCACTGGCGGAGCTCGGGACGACGCTGGGGCTTCGGGTGCGGGTCGCCCTCGGCGATCTCGGGCCGGACGACGTGGACGTCCAGGTCGTCTCGGGGCGGGTGGACGAGGAGGACCGGATCGGGGACGCGACGGTTGTTCCCCTGAAGCCGGTGGGGTCGCCCGACCAGGACGGACGCTGGGTCTATGAAGGGCCCTTGTCGCTGGATCGCACCGGGCCTTTTGGGTACACGGTGCGGATCCTGCCCGCGCACCGGCTTATGGCTTCGAGCGCGGAGCTGGGCTTGGTTGCCGGGCCTTCCGAGGAACTGGTCGCGGCTGCGGGGCTGCTGATGCGGTGAGTCCGGCTGCGGGTGCGTGGGGGCTGGGCGCGCCTACGCGGCGGAGCCGCACATCGATACGGCCCCGCGCCCCTCAGGGTGACTCACCGCTCTGCGTCGCGAGGTTCCGCAGGACGGCGCCGCACCGTCGCGCATACGCGTGCTGGAAGCCTCTCGTCGCCGGGCCGCCCGCCTTCGCGTACCACTTGGCGGGGCGGCTGAACGCGTTGACCGTCAGCCACACCGTGCCGTCTCCCGTGCGGTCGACCACGAAGGACTCCTCGCCGGTCTCCGGGTGGCCGGGCAGGGTGCCGTAGGCCCAGCCGGCGCGGCGGGGTTCCTCGACCGTCCAGACCACGCGGCAGGGAGCCTTGATCATGCCGGCGAGGGTGACGGTGACGTCGACGCCGGGGGCGGCCCGGTCCGCGCTCGCGTCGAGGCCGACGCCCATCGCCCGGTGCATCTGCCAGGTGAGGACGGCCTCCGCGGCCCGGCGGAAGACGTCCTCGCCCTCGCCGAGACGGGTGCGTACGTTCATGGGACGGAAGCCCGGCGGGCAGAAACCCTGGTCACGGGTGGCGCCGACATCGGCGTAGGTGAAGTCCTGCGAAGACATGAGCACCAAGAGTAAGGCGGCACCCGGACCGTCCTGCGATCCGGGTGCCGCCCGTGGCCGTGCTGCGGTCAGCCGACGTTGACGGCCGACCAGGCGGCCGCGACCGCCTTGTACTCGGTGCTGGAGGCGCCGTACAGCGCCGAGGCGGCGTTCAGGGTCGCCGTACGGGCCTGGGCGTACTTGGTCGTCGACGTCATGTACGTCGTCAGCGCCTTGTACCAGATCTGCAGCGCCTTGGTCCGGCCGATGCCGGTGACCGTGGAGCCGTTGGAGGTGGGCGAGTTGTAGGTCACGCCGTTGATGGTCTTCGAGCCGCTGCCCTCGGACAGCAGGTAGAAGAAGTGGTTGGCGGGACCGGAGGAGTAGTGGACGTCCACGCTCCCGAGACTGGAGGACCAGGCGTCCTTGGACGAGCCGTCCTTGCTGGGCTTGTCCATGTAGCTTGCTGGGCTTGTCCATGTAGCGCAGCGGGCTGCCGTCGCCGTTGATGTCGATCTCCTCGCCGATGAGGTAGTCACCGACGTCGGAGGAGTTGTTCGCGAAGAACTCGGCACCCGCGCCGAAGATGTCGCTGGTGGCCTCGTTCAGGCCGCCCGACTCGCCGCTGTAGTTGAGGCCCGCCGTGGCCGACGTCAGACCGTGGCTCATCTCGTGGGCGGCCACGTCCAGCGAGGTCAGCGGGTGGGTGTTGCCCGAGCCGTCGCCGTAGGTCATGCAGAAGCAGCTGTCGGACCAGAAGGCGTTGACGTAGTTGCTGCCGTAGTGGACCCGGGAGTAGGCGGCCTTGCCGTCGTTGCGGATGCCGTTGCGGCCGAAGGTGTTCTTGTAGAAGTCCCAGGTGATCTGGGCGCCGTAGTGGGCGTCGGCGGCGGCGGTCTCGGCGTTGGACGGGCTGCCGGTGCCCCACACGTCGTCGGAGCCGGAGAAGAGGGTGCCGGTGCCGGAGGTGCCGCGGTTGAGGTTGTAGGTCTTGTGGCCGCCGCGGGTGCCGTCCGTCAGGTTGTACGTCGAGCCGGACTTGGTGGTGCTGAGGGTGACGGCGCCGCTGTAGGTGGTGTTGCCGGTGCCCGTCTCGACGCCCTGGTACTCGTACAGCTTCTTGCCGGTGGCGGCGTCGGTGATGACGTGCAGCTCGTTCGGGGTGCCGTCCTCCTGGAGGCCGCCGACGACGGTCTCGTAGGCGAGGACCGGCTTGCCGTTCGCGGCCCAGATCACCTTGCGGGGCGCGGAGTCCGCCTCGGTCTTCTCCGAGCCGGCGGCCTTGGCGAGGGTCACGGCCTGCTTCTCGGCCTTGGCGGCGGTGACCGCGGGTTTGAGCGAGGCGACCTTCAGGGCCGCCTTGGTGGCTCTGGTGACGCCCTTGGTCGCACCGGACTTCGACTCGTGCACCACGAGGTCGCCGCCGAGGACCGGCAGGCCCGCGTAGGTGCGCTCGTAGCGGGTGTGCACCGAGCCGTCGACGTCCTTCACGACGTCCTTGACGACCAGCTTCTCCTGGGAGCCGAGGCCTATCGCGTCGGCGGTCCTCGTGGCGTCCGCCTGCTGCTCCCGCACGAGCGCGGTGCGGGCCTGCGCGGAGAGCAGGACGGGAGCGGCCGCGAGGGCCGGCTTGCTCGCGGAGTCCGCGGCGACGCTGCTCGTGGAGGTCAGACCGGTGGTGAGCAGGGCACCGGCGGCGACGGCGGTGGCGATGGCCAGCGTGGCGCGCTTTTGACGCGCGTAGAAAGAGGTGGACACACAAGCTCCTCGATGTGGGGGAAGTGCTGTGCTGCGGTGGTGCCGTGCGGGTGGGGGAAGAGTGGCACTCAGGGCGCGTACATGACAGGAGTGGGGGTGATGTTGGCCGGAAAACGACGGCCAGATGTACGCGAGGACACGTGAAACGGACGCCGCCCCGGGGGATTCGAACCCACCGGGGCGGCGCCCTGACTTCGAGGGCCCACCGGACCGCGTATCCACGGCCTGTGGACCTGCCGGCCTACGGATCTACGGGAACGTCAACTTCCAGCTGTTGATGTAGCCGGTGTCGATGGCCGCGTTGTCCTGGACCCGCAGGTTCCAGACGCCGTTGGCCACCTCGGAGGAGGCGTTCACCGTGTAGGTGGTGTTGATGTTGTCGGCGCTTCCGCCGGTGCCGTAGCCCTTCAGCGTGTAGACCGTGCCGTCGGGGGCGACCAGGTCGACCTTGAGGTCACCGATGTAGGTGTGGACGATGTCCACCGAGACCTGGAGGTTGGACGGCGCGTTGCCCGTCCGGCCGGAGACGGTGACCGGCGAGTTGACCGCCGCGCCCCGGTCCGGGATCGCCACGTCGGCGGTGTTCTCGAAGGACGTGCCGCCGCCCCCGCCGCCGCCGGAGCGGGTGCCGACGTTGACGCCCGCCCACGCGTCCTGGACCGCCTTGTACTCGGCGCTGTCCGTGCCGTACAGCTCACCGGTGGCCGCGAGGGTGCCGGTGCGGGCCCCCGCGTAGTTGGTGTTCGAGGTGAACTTCGTGGTGAGCGCGCGGAACCAGATCTTCTCCGCCTTGTCCCGGCCGATGCCGGTGACCGGAAGGCCGTCCGAGGTGGCCGAGTTGTACGTGACACCGTTGATGGTCTTGGTGCCGCTGCCCTCGGAGAGCAGGTAGAAGAAGTGGTTGGCGGGGCCCGACGAGTAGTGCACGTCGACCGAGCCGATGCCCGAGTACCAGCTGTCCTTGGACGAGCCGTCCTTGCTGGGCTTGTCCATGTAGCGCAGCGGGTTGCTGGGCTTGTCCATGTAGCGCAGCGGGCTGCCGTCGCCGTTGATGTCGATCTCCTCGCCGATGAGGTAGTCACCGACGTCGGAGGAGTTGTTCGCGTAGAACTCGACCGTCGATCCGAAGATGTCGGAGGTGGCCTCGTTCAGACCGCCGGACTCGCCGCTGTAGACGAGGCCCGCGGTGTTGGACGTGACGCCGTGGGTCATCTCGTGACCGGCCACGTCGATGGACGTCAGCGGGTGGGTGTTGCCCGAGCCGTCGCCGTAGGTCATGCAGAAGCAGCTGTCGGACCAGAAGGCGTTGACGTAGTTGTTGCCGTAGTGGACCCGGGAGTAGGCGCCGACGCCGTCGCCCTTGATGCCCGAACGCCCGTGCACGTTCTTGTAGTAGTCCCACGTCAGCGCCGCGCCGTAGTGCGCGTCCGCGCCGGCGGTCTCGGCGTTGGAGGGGCTGCCGTTGCCCCACACGTCGTCGGGGCCGGAGAAGAGGGTGCCGGTGCCGGAGGTGCCGCGGTTGAGGTTGTAGGTCTTGTGGTTGCCGCGCGTGCCGTCCGTGAGGTTGTACGTCGACCCCGACTGCGTGGTGCCGAGCGTCACCGTGCCGCTGTACATCGTGTTGCCGGTGCCGGTCTCGATGCCCTGGTACTCGTAGAGCTTGGCACCCGTGGTGGCGTCGGTGACGACGTGCAGCTCGTTCGGGGTGCCGTCCTCCTGGAGGCCGCCGACGACGGTCTCGTAGGCGAGGACCGGCTTGCCGTTCGCGGCCCAGATCACCTTGCGCGGGGCCTTGTCGACGTCGGCGCTCTTGGTGTCGTCCGCCTTCGCGGCGGCCAGCGCCTGCTTCCGCGCCTTGGCGGCGGAGACGGCGGCGGTGGTGGTGGCCGGCTTGATGGCGGCGCGGGTCGCCTTGACGACCGACTTGGTCGCACCGGACGCGGCGGTCTTGACGACGAGGTCGCCGCCGAGGACGGGCAGGCCGTCGTAGGTGCGCTCGTAGCGGGTGTGGACCGTGCCGTCGGCGTCCTTCACGACGTCACGGACGACCAGCTTCTCCTTGGCGCCGAGACCCAGGTCCCGGGCGGTCTGCGCCTTGCCGGCCTCGGCCTTGCGGATCAGCGCGGCGCGCTGGGCCGGGCTGAGCTTGACCGACTCCGAGCCGGGGATCGCCTTGCTCGCGGCCGGCGGCGCCTGCTCGGGGGCCGCGGTGGCCGTGCCGCTCTGGACGGCGGCGGCGATCAGCGCGGCGACGCCGGCGAGGGCCACGGCCGCGGTGCGGCGAGGGGTGTGGGGAGTGCGTCTGTGGGAGGTGCCTCTTCGCGAGGAACTGCTTCTCAACACTGACTCCTTCTGCGGGACCGGGGGTCGCCCGGCCTGGGGAGGTGGAGGTGTTGCTGTGGGGTTCCTGTGGAGCAGTCGTGGGAAGCGTGGCAGGGGAGCGCGCTTTCTGTCAGGACCGCGTCAAAAGTATGGCCGGAAACGGTTCGTTGTCCGGAAGTTCATGTTCGCTATACGGACGCGTTGCCGCCGCCGGGAGGATTCCCGTGCTCCTCGCGCGGATCCCCGTGCCACGAGTGCCACAGCGCCGCATAGGTTCCACCGGCCGCCACCAGCTCGTGGTGCGTGCCGAGTTCGGTCAGCCGGCCGTCTTCCATCACCGCCACCCGGTCGGCGTCGTGCGCGGTGTGCAGCCGGTGGGCGACGGCGATGACGGTGCGCCCCTCCAGGACGGCGGCCAGGGCCCGCTCGGTGTGCCGGGCTGTCGTCGGGTCGAGCAGCGCGGTCGCCTCGTCGAGGATCAGCGTGTGCGGGTCCGCCAGCACCACGCGGGCCAGAGCGAGTTGCTGCGCCTGCGAACCGTCGGTACGGCGACCGCCCTGCCCCAGCGGGGTGTCCAGCCCCTCCGGCAGCTCCCGCACCCACGCGTCGGCGCCGACCACGGCCAGCGCGTCCCACAACCGCTCGTCGTCCGCGACCGGTTCGGCGATCCGCAGATTGTCGCGGACCGAGCCGAGGAACACGTGGTGCTCCTGGGTGACCAGGACGACCTGACGGCGCAGCCGCTCCGGCCCCAGTCCGGCCACCGGCACGCCGCCGACCGTCACCGAGCCCGCCGTCGGCGCGTCGACGCCCGCCATCAGCCGGCTCAGCGTGGTCTTGCCCGCCCCGGACGGCCCGACCAGGGCGAGCCGCTCCCCGGGGCGGACCGTCAGATCGACACCGTGCAGCACCTCCACGCCCCCGTCGTACGCGTAGCGCGCCCCCACGACGTCGATCCGGTCACCGTCGGGATCCGGGCACTCGCCCTCCCCGTCGCCCCGCGACGCCCGGGCGAGCCCTTCCACCCGGGCGAACGAGGCCCCGCTGCTCTGCAGTTGCTCGACCCGGACCAGGATCTCGTCGAGCGGGTTGCTCAGCTGGTGCAGGTACAGGGCCGCCGCCACCACCGCCCCGAGACTCATCGCGCCCGAGGAGTGCAGCACCCCGCCGATCACCAGCACACCGGCCACGGGCAGCACGTAGGACACCTCCACGGCAGGGAAGAACACACTGCGCAGGTAGAGCGTGTGGAAGCGGGTGCGGCGGGAGGTCTCCAGGGCGTCCCGGCTCGCGGCCGTGCGCCGCCTTTCCAGGCGGAACGCCTCGACCGTACGGGCGCCGGACGCGGTCGCCGCGAGGATCTCCGCGACGTCCGAGGTGGCCGCCCCCTCGGCGAGGTAGCCGTCCCGGGCCCGGCGCAGGTACCAGCGCAACGCCAGCCGGATGGGCGTGAACCCGAGCAGCCCGAGGGCGCCGAGCCAGGGGTCCAGGAGGAAGACCGCGCCGATCAGGAACAGGCACTGGACGAGGTTGACGAGCAGCTCCGGGCCGGCGTCGCGCAGGGTGTTGCCGACGGTGGTGACGTCGGAGGTGCCGCGGGCGGTGAGGTCGCCGGTGCCGGCTCGCTCGACCACCGAGGCGGGCAGCGCGAGGGCGCGGTCCACGAACCGTTCCCGCACGCGGGCCAGGGTCCGTTCACCGAAGCGGTGGCCCACGTAACGGGCCCAGCGGGCCAGGAGCAACTGGGCGAGGGCGCACAGGAATAGGGAGAGGGCGAGCCGGTCGACGGCTGCGACGCCGTGGCCCGCCCGTACGTCGTCGATCATCCGGCCGAGCAGCCACGGCCCCGCGAGACCGGCCAGGGCTGCCAGGGCGTTGAGAGCGAGGACCGTGCAGAAGGCCCGGGTGTCCACGCGTACGAGGTCCACCATCGCGCGCCGGACGTCCTGCCGTGCGGCGACGGGGAGATGGGTGCGGGTCATCCCAGGGCCTCCTCGGTGTCCCGTGCGACGACGGCTCGGTAGCCGGGGGTGGAATCCAGGAGTTCGTGGTGGGTGCCGCCGGCGGCGACCTTGCCGGCCTGCAGGAAGAGGACGGTGTCCGCGTGGTCCAGGACCAGGGGGGAGGTCGTGGTGACGACCGTGGTGCGGCCGTGCCGCGCCGCGGCGAGCCGGGAGGCCACCGTGGCCTCCGTGTGGGCGTCCAGGGCCGAGGTGGGTTCGACGGCGAGGAGGATCTCCGGATCGGCCAGGAGTGCTCTCGCCAGGCGGATGCGCTGGCGCTGGCCGCCGCTGAGGTTGCGCGCCTGCGCGGTCATCGGGGAGTTCAGGCCGTCGGGGAGCGCCTGGACGATGTCCTCGGCCGCGGCGGTGTGCAGCGCCCTCCGGGTCGCCGGGTCCCGCGGTGTGGTGTCCGCGGGTTCTCCGTGGCGGCTCGCGGAGCTCCCCGCGCCCCCCGGCGAAGGGGCGATCATCTCCCGGAGCGTCCCGGCGAACAGGTCCGCCTCGTGGTCCGCCAGCAGGATGCGGGACCTGACCTGGGCCAGGGGGATGTCGTCCAGGCGGGTCCCACCCCAGGTGGCGTTCGACAGGGTGTAGCGGGCCAGGCGGTCCAGGACGGCCGTGGCGTCCGCGGGGTGCTCCGCCACCAGCGCCGTCAGGCGGCCCGGCCGGACGCGCACGTCCGACTCGGGGTCGTACAGCACCGACGGCTCGGACGGGGCGTGCCGGGTGCCGGTGTCGGGCACCGGCTCCAGGCGCAGGAAGCGTACGACCCGACGGGCACACACCAGGCCGCGGCTGATCTGGTAGCCGCACTCCACCCAGAAGGACACCGGGCCCACCAGGACCGCCACATAGCCGTAGACCGACACCAGCTCGCCCACGGTGATGTGGCCCTGCGCGGCCAGGCGGGCCGCGAGCCAGGTCACCACCGCGAGGAACAGGGTCGGCAGGCCGATGCCCAGGGCCTGGACCCAGCTGGTCACCGCGCCGACGCGGTAGCCCTGTTCGCGCAGCCGCCCGGAGTCCCGGCGGAAGGCGTCCGAGATCAGGTCCTTGCCGCCGAGGCCGGCGAGGACCCGCAGGCCGGCGGCGAGGTCGCCGATGCGGGCGGTCAGGACGCCCTGACGTTCGCGGTACTCCGCCTCCGAGCCCTGCAGCCGGCCGAGCAGCGGGCCGACCAGCACGACGAGGACCGGAATGCCGAGCAGGACGACCGCGGCGAGGAGCGGGGAGACCGAGATCAGCAGGGCGGCGACGACCAGATAGGCCACGACGGCGCCGACGCCGGGGCCGACGACCGTCAGGGACTGGCTGATCGTCTGGACGTCACCCACGCCGATCGTGACGACCTCACCCGCGCCCATCTGCCGGGACAACGACGACCCGAGCCGGACCGCCTGGCCGACCACCACCTTCACCGTCCGGAAGTTGGCGTCCATGCGGACCCGCGTCATGGTGCGGTGCCGCATGATGCTCAGCCAGGCGTTGAAGGCCCCCACCGCGAACAGCGCGCCGCTCCAGAGCACCAGCGCGTTCATGTCCCCGGGCTCCAGACCTTCGTCGATGGCCCGGGACATCAGATAGGGCGTGGCCGCAAGCAGCACCATCCACACACTGCCGAACATCGCCCCGGCGGCACACCGCCCGGGCTGCCGCATGACCAGCCACCACAGGTACCGGGCGCCGCCGCGCCGGTCGGGTGTGCCGGGGTCCTCGTACGCGTCGATCATCCGCCCGCCTCCGCCTCCGCCTCCGCCTCCGCCGCTCTACGCCAGACTGTCCCGCCACGCCCGGTGCAGATCCGCGAACCTGCCCGTGCCCGCGATGAGTTCGGCCGGTTCGCCGTCCTCCACGATCCGGCCGCGCTCCATCACCAGGACGCGGTCCGCGATCTCCACCGTCGACAGCCGGTGCGCGATGACCACGGCCGTACGGCCCTTCAGCACCGTCGTCATGGCCCGCTGCACCGCACGCTCCCCGGGCACGTCCAGCGAGCTGGTCGCCTCGTCGAGGATCAGCACCGCCGGGTCGGCCAGCAACGCCCGGGCGAACGCGACCAGTTGCCGCTGCCCGGCGGAGATCCGGCCACCCCGCTTGCGCACGTCGGTGTCGTAGCCGTCGGGCAGGGAGCTGATGAAGTCGTGCGCGCCGATCTCCTTCGCCGCCTGCTCCATCTCCTCGCGGGTGGCGTCCGGGCGGCCGATCGCGATGTTGTCGGCGACCGTGCCGGAGAACAGGAACGCCTCCTGCGTCACCATGACCACCCCGCGCCGCAGTTCCGGCACGGGGAGGTCGCGCAGGTCGACCCCGTCCAGCAGCACCCGGCCCCCGGAGGGGTCGTAGAACCGGGCCAGCAGCTTGGCCAGCGTCGACTTGCCGGCGCCCGTGGACCCCACGACCGCGACCGTCTGCCCCGCCGGGAGGGTGAGGTCGAACGCGGGCAGCACCTCGCCGCCGGTGCGGTAGCCGAAGCGGACGCCGTCGAAGACCACTTCGCGGCCGGGCTGCTCGCTCTCCAGCGGCGGAAGCTGCCGGGGTGTGGCCGGCTCGGGGACCGACGGACACTGGGCGAGCAGGCCGGCGATCTTCTCCAGCGAGGCCGCCGCCGACTGGTAGGAGTTCAGGAACATCCCGAGCCGGTCGATGGGGTCGTACAGCCGCCGCAGGTACAGCACGGCCGCCGCCAGCACACCGAGGGCCAGCGTGCCCTGCGCGACCCGGTGGGCGCCCCACAGGACGATCGCCGCGACCGCCGTGTTGGCTACCAGGCGGGAGCCGGTGACGTAGCGGGCCATCTCCAGCAGCGCGTCGCCGTTGACCCGCTCGTGACGGCGGTTGAGCTCGCCGAAGTCCGCGTCGTTGGCGGACTCGCGACGGAAGGCGCGCACCGGGCGGATGCCGTTCATCGTCTCGACGAACTTGACGATCACCGCCGCGATGGCGGTCGACCGCGCCCGGTACACACGCCCGGCCCGTCGCTGGTACCACCGCACGAGCCCGTACAGCGGCACCAGGGACGCCACCGCCACGCCCCCGAGCCCCAGGTCGAGCCAGAGCAGCATCGCCGAGATGTAGACGAAGGACAGGATCACCGTCACGAGCTCCTGGAGGCCCTCGTCCAGCAGCTCGCGCAGCGACTCCACGTCGGTCGTGGAGCGGGAGATGAGCCGGCCCGAGGTGTAGCGCTCGTGGAAGTCGACGCTCAGCGCCTGCGCGTGGCGGAAGATCCGGCCGCGCAGGTCGAGCAGCACGTCCTGGCTGACCCCGGCCGCGGCGGCGACGAACGCGAACTGCAGCCCGCCCGCGGCCAGCGCACACGCCAGGTACCCGGCGCCCACCGCGATCAGCGGCCCGTGGTCCTGCGCGCGGAACGCCGGCACGCCGCGGTCGATGGCGTACGCCACGAGCAGCGGGCCCGCCTGCACGACCGCCTGCTGGAGCAGCAGCAGGAGTGTCGTGATGGTGACCCGCACCTTCATGGGCGCGAGCAGGGAGCGCAGCAGGGCTCCGGTGGCGCCCGGCGGGGTGGGCAGGGCGTCCTGGTCGAAGGGGTCGCCGGTGCCGGCCGGACGGTCGTCGGGCCGGTCGTCGGATCGGCCGTCGGGTTTGTCGCCGGCCGGTGTGCCGGTGGCCGCCGTCATCGTGCGCCCTCCTCTTCCCCTGACGTCTCCCCGGACATCAGATGCGCGTACTCGGCGTTCGTACGGAGCAGTTCGTGGTGGGTGCCGATCGCGGCGATCCGGCCGCCGGACAGCAGTGCGACGCGGTCGGCGAGCAGCACGGTGGACGGGCGGTGCGCGACGATCAGGGCGGTGGTGTCCGCCAGCACCTGCCGCAGGGCGGCCTCGACCGCTGCCTCGGTGTGCACGTCCAGGGCCGACAGCGGGTCGTCCAGGACAAGGAATTCCGGCTGCCCGACCACGGCCCGGGCGAGCGCGAGGCGCTGGCGCTGGCCACCGGAGAGGCTGAGGCCCTGCTCGCCCACCCGGGTGTCCGTCCCCTGGGGCAGGGCATGGACGAAGTCGGCCTGGGCGACGGCGAGGGCACGCTCCAGATCGGCGGTGCCCGCGGTGTCCGCCGCCCCCATGAGAACGTTGTCGCGGACCGCGGCCGAGAACAGCGTGGGCTCCTCGAAGGCCACGGCGACCTTGGCACGCAGCGCTTCTCTGGACAGCCGCGTGATGTCGCGGCCGTCGAGGGTGATGCGGCCCGAGGTCAGCTCGTAGAGGCGGGGGACGAGCGCTGTGAGGGTGGTCTTGCCGCTGCCGGTGGCCCCGACCAGGGCCATCGACTCGCCGGGCCGGATGTGCAGGTCGACGTCCTGCAGGACGGGAGGGGTGCCGGGCGGGGCGTCCGGGTAGCGGAACCGGACGTGGTGGAAGCGCAGGCCCATCTCGTGAAGGTCCTTCGCGCCGGTCCGCGCGATGCAGGCGGTGTGCTCGGAGGCGGTGCCGCCGGAGGCGGTGTGCCCGGAGATGGCGCGCTCGGAAGTGGTGTGCTCGGTCTCCTCGTCCATCACCTCGAAGAACCGCTCCGTCGCCGCGGCCGCCTCCTGGCTCATCGCGAGCAGGAACCCGATCGACTCCACCGGCCACCGCAACGCCAGCGCCGTCGACAGGAACGCCACCAGCGTCCCCGCCGACAGGGCACCGTCGGCCACCTGGACGGCCCCCACCACCAGTGCCGCCCCGATCGCCACCTCCGGCAGCGTCACGATGACGCCCCAGATCGTCGCCAGCAGCCGCGCCTTGCGCAGTTCCGTGCCGCGCAGCGTCCGCGACAGGTCCCGGAACGCCCGGGCCTGGCTCCGGTGGCGGCCGAAGCCCTTGATGACGCGGATGCCGAGCACGCTCTCCTCGACGACCGTCGTCAGATCGCCGACCTGGTCCTGGGCCTGCCGGGCCACCTGCGCGTACCGCTTCTCGAAGACCAGGCAGGTGACCATCACGGGCACGGCGGGTCCGAGGACGACCAGCCCCAGCGTCCAGTCCTGGAGCAGCATGATGACCACGCCCACGACGATCGTCACCCCGTTGACCAGCAGGAAGGTCAGGGGGAAGGCGAGGAACTGGCGCAGCAGCATCAGATCGGTGGTGCCGCGGGAGAGCAACTGCCCCGAGGCCCACCGGTCGTGGAAGGCCACCGGCAGCCGCTGGAGGTGCCGGTACAGTCCCGCCCGCATGGACGCCTCGACGTGGGTGAGCGGACGGGCCACCAGCCACCGCCGCAGCCCGAACAGCAGGGCTTCCGCGAAGCCGAGCAGCAGCAGGTACAGCGCGCCGAGCCACACCCCGCCCGGGTCCCGCCCGGCGATCGGCCCGTCGACCATCCACTTCAGGACGAGCGGGATCACCAGGCCCACGCAGGAGGCGAGTATCGCGACGAACGCGGCACTGAACAGCCGCACCCGCGCGGGCCGCACGTACGGCCACAGGCGCAGCAACGAGCGCACGGCGGAACGGTCCTGGGCGGGGGCGGGTGTCGTGGCCATCAGCAGCGAGCCTACGGATCGCCACTGACACTTCCCACCGGGTTTCCGCCGGACCCGGCCCGGTCCTGGGCCCCCCGACCTGGGGAAACGTTCGACGGGCCGTACGGCTGCACCCGTCGTGCCGTACGCATGCACCCGCTCGGCCGTACGCATGCACCCGCTCGGCCGTACGGCCGCACCCGCTCGGCCGTACCCCGCCGGGTCGTACGGTCGCATCAACCGATCGGCCGATGCCCTTTCGAGCGTGACGGCCGATGTGAGGGGCCCCGCCCCACCGGCACTCTCTTCCTATGCCGACCGCACCAGTCATCGAAGTCACCGAACTGCGCAAGAGCTACGCCGGCCGTCGCGCCGTCGACGGTGTCTCCTTCGCCGTGGAGGAGGGCGAGATCTTCGGGATCCTCGGCCCCAACGGCGCCGGGAAGACCACCACCGTGGAGTGCGTCGAGGGGCTGCGCGTGCCCGACTCCGGCCGCGTCCGGGTCGCGGGGCTCGACCCCGTCACCGAGCACGAGGCCACCCGCCGGGTGCTCGGCGCGCAACTCCAGGAGAGCGAACTCCAGGCCAAGCTCACCGTCCGCGAAGCGCTGGAGCTGTACAGCTCCTTCTACCCGAGCCCGCTCGACTGGCGGCCCCTCGCCGAACGCCTCGGGCTGACCGCCAAGCTCTCCACCCGGTTCGCCAAACTCTCCGGCGGCCAGAAGCAACGGCTGTTCATCGCGCTCGCCCTGGTGGGCAACCCCAGAGCCGTCGTCCTGGACGAGCTGACCACCGGCCTCGACCCGCGCGCCCGCCGCGACACCTGGGAGCTGATCGAGGACATCCGCGCGAACGGCGTCACGGTCCTGCTCGTCACCCACTTCATGGAGGAGGCGCAGCGGCTGTGCGACCGGATCGCCGTGATCGACAAGGGGCGGGTGGCCGCCCTGGACACCCCGGCCGGACTGATCCGCCGCTCGGCGGGCGCCACCGTCATCAGCTTCACCCCGTCCGTGCCTCTGGACGAGCGTGATCTCGGCGCGCTCCCCGCGCTCGCGTCGGTCCAGCACAAGGACGGCCGCGTCATCCTGTCCGGCACCGACGAGACCGTCAACGCCGTCATCACCCTGCTCGCCCGCACCCGTGTCACGGCCCACCAGCTCCGGGTCACCGACGCCACGCTGGACGACGCGTTCCTCGACCTCACGAAGGAGGCGGCGGCATGAGTACCGCCCTCGTCAACACGGCCGTACTGAAGAGCGAGATCCGCCTCTTCCGCAGAGAGCCCGGCGCCCTCTTCTGGGTCCTGGTGTTCCCTACCGTGCTCCTGGTGATCCTCGGCTCGATCCCCTCCTTCCGGGAGGCCGACCCGGACTTCGGCGGGCTGCGCCCGGTCGACGGCTACGTCCCGGTGAGCGTCCTGCTCGGAATGATCATGGCCGGGGTCCAGGCCATGCCGCAGACCCTCACCGGCTACCGCGAGCGCGGCATCCTGCGCCGCATGTCCACCACGCCGGTCAGGCCCGCCGCCCTGCTGTCCGCGCAGATGCTGCTGTTCGGCGGGGCCGCGCTGGTCTCGGCGCTGCTCGCCCTGACGACCGGCCGGCTGGCCTTCGCCGTCCGGCTGCCGCGCCAGGGCTTCGGATACGCCCTCGCCCTGCTCCTGGCCGTGCTCTCCGCCCTCGCGCTGGGTGCGGTGATCTCCGCGCTGTCCCGTTCGACGAAGATCGCCGGTGCCATCGGGTCGGCCGTCTTCTTCCCCGCCATGTTCTGCGCGGGCGTGTGGATGCCGGTGCAGACGATGCCGGACGTCCTGGCCCGGTCCGTCGGTTTCACGCCCTTCGGCGCGGCGGCCGAGGCCCTGAACCAGGCCGCGGCGGGGGACTGGCCCGGCTGGGGCCACCTCGGGGTGCTGGTGGCGTGGACGCTGCTGCTGACGGCCGGGGCCGCGCGCAGGTTCCGCTGGGAGTAGGCAGGAAGCCGTGCACAATGGCGCGATGACCCCGGCGGACGAACAGATCGAGCACCGGCAGAACCAGTTCCACACCTGGGGTGTCTACGGACTGCTCGCCGTCTCCGCCGTGCTCTCGGTGGCCTCGCACGAGCTGATCGTGAGCCCGGCCGAGTGGTACGCGGGCGGGGCCCTGCTCGTCGCCGCGGTGCTGCTCCAGCTGTGGCACGGGCCCCGCCGCGGCCGGCGCACCCCGTCCCCGCGCGGAGCCGCCTACTACGTCCTGCGCTGGGCGCTCTCCTTCGCCCTCACCTGGCTCAACCCCTTCTTCGGGTTCTACGCGTCCGCCGGCTACTTCGACAGCGACGAACTGATCCCGGGACGGCGCCGGCAGTGGCTCGGTCTGCTCGCCACCGTCGTCGTGGTGGCGGGCTCGCAGTCCGGCGGGATGCCGATCCACGGCCGGGTGCAGTGGCTGCTGTTCTTCGTGCTGCTGGGCACGAACTTCGGCCTGCTGGCGGTGGTGGGCCACATCGCCCAGCAGGAGGAGCAGCGTTCCCGTGAGCGGGCCGCCACCATCACCGAACTGGAACGCACCAACACCGCCCTGCAGCAGGCCCTCGACGAGAACGCCGCCCTGCACGCCCAGTTGCTCGTCCAGGCACGGGAGGCGGGCGTCGCCGACGAGCGCCGAAGGCTTGCCGCCGAGATCCACGACACCATCGCCCAGGGCCTGACCGGCATCATCGCCCAGCTCCAGGTCGTCACGAACGCCCCCGACCTGCCCACGGCCCGCACCCATCTCGAACGCGCCTCGGACCTGGCCCGGCACAGCCTCGGTGAGGCCCGCCGCTCCGTGCACAACCTCGCGCCGGTGGCGCTGGCCGACGCCGGGCTGCCGGAAGCCCTGAAGAAGACCGTCGCCGCATGGGGTGAACGGACGGATGCGCGCGCCGACTTCACGGTCACCGGCACCGCTGAGCAACTCCACGAGGAGGTCGCGGCCACTCTGTTGCGGATCGTCCAGGAGGCCCTCTCCAACATCGCCCGGCACGCGGCGGCGACCCGCGTCGGCGTCACCCTGTCCTTCCTCGGCGACGAGGTCATCCTCGACATCCGCGACGACGGCAGCGGCTTCGACCCGCTCGCCGTCCCGGCACGCACGCGCACCGGCGGTTTCGGCCTGCCCGGCATGCGCGCCCGCGCCGAACGCATCGCAGGCTCCCTCACGGTCGAATCCGAGCCGGGCCACGGTACGGCGGTCTCCGCTCGCGTACCGTTGGTCCGCCATGACTGAACACGCCACGACGGGGGCCGCCCCGATCACCCTGCTGATCGTCGACGACCACCCCGTCGTCCGGGACGGCCTGCGCGGCATGTTCGAGTCCGCGCCGGGCTTCCGGGTCCTCGGGGAGGCGCCGAACGGCGTCGAGGCGGTCTCGCTCGCCGCGGCCCTCGACCCGGACGTGATCCTGATGGATCTGCGCATGCCGGGCGGCGGGGGAGTCGACGCCATCCGCGAACTCACCCGCACCGGCGCCCGCGCCAAGGTCCTGGTCCTCACCACCTACGACACCGACTCCGACACGCTGCCCGCGATCGAGGCGGGCGCGACGGGCTACCTGCTGAAGGACGCCCCGCGCGACGAGCTGTTCTCGGGAGTGCGGGCGGCGGCGGAGGGCCGTACCGTCCTGTCCCCCGCCGTCGCCTCGCGCCTGGTCTCCGCGGTCCGGGCCCCCGGCAACGAGCCCCTGTCCGCCCGTGAGCGCGAGGTGCTCGCCCTGGTCGCCAGGGGCACGTCCAACCGCGAGATCGCCCGCGAACTTTTCATCAGCGAGGCGACGGTCAAGACCCATCTCACCCACCTGTACACCAAGCTGGGCGTCAACGACCGCGCGGCAGCGGTCGCGACGGCGTACCGGCGGGGGATCCTCGGCCAAGACGGCTGAGACGGCCAAGACGGCTAAGACGACTGGGACGGCTGGTCCGGGTAGGGCAGCAGGGTCCGGTCTGTCTTCTCCCAGGAGGCCTTGAGCTCGGCGAGCAACTCCGGCCGGTCGGGGGCGAGATCGGCCTGTTCCCGCTGGTCCTCGGCCAGGTTGTACAGGTGGTCGGTGCCCTTCGCGTCCCGGTGGTACTTCCAGTCGCCACGCCGGAGCGCCCTGTTGCCCCGCACCCGCCAGAACAGGTCCCGCACGGGCGGCTCCTCGCCCCGCAGCAGATACCCGGCCAGGCTCGTGCCGTCCAGCGGATACGCCGGGTCGGGGCGGGCGCCGGCCAGCTCCAGCAGGGTCGCGGTCCAGTCGGGGGAGAAGTGCGGCTCGTGACTGACCTGCCGGCCGTCGACGCGGGCGGGCCAGCGCAGGATCGCGGGCACCCGGATGCCGCCCTCCTGGAGGGAGGACTTGCCGCCGCTGAGCGGCCACAGGTACGACCAGCGCTCGCCGCCGTTGTCACTGGCGAACAGCACGAGCGTGTTCTCCTCCTGTCCCGAGCGGCGCAGTGCGGTGAGCACCTCGCCGACGGCCGCGTCGAGGCTCTGCACCATCTGCGTGTACTTCGCGACCGAGCCGCCGTCGTAGTGGTTCAGCGCCCTGCCGACGTCGGCCTGGCTCTGCGCCGCCCTGATCTTCGCCGCGATCCCGGCGGCGGTCTCCTCGTCGCCCTCGGCGAGCCAGGGCCAGTGCGGGGTGGTGAAGTTGAGGTTGAGCAGCCAGGGCCGGTCGTGGTCCCGGCGCACGTACTCCACCGCCCGCTCGGTCAGGACGGTCGTGTAGTACCTGAGGTCCTTGTACTCGGCGTCGCCCTCGTAGAGGTCGTACGCGCCGAGCTGGCCGAGCTTGGAGTAGTACTCCAGCACGCCCCCGAAGTTCCCGAAGAACTCGTCCCAGCCCGACTTGGTGGGGCTGAAGTCGGGCAGCCAGCCGCAGTGCCACTTGCCGATGAGGGCGGTGGCGTAACCCGCCTTCTTGAGCAGGGAGGCGAGGGTGGGGTGGTTCGGGTCCAGGCCCTGGGACCGGTCGGCGATCGGCTCGGCCAGCCCGCCCTTCGTACGTCCCGGATAGCGGCCGGTGTAGAGGCTGAAGCGGGTCGGGGAGCAGGTCGCGGAGCCCGAGTAGGCGTCCGTGAAGCGCACCCCCTGGCGGGCCAGCCGGTCCAGGTTCGGCGTGCTGATGTGCGGGGCGCCGTAGGAGGACAGATCGGCCCAGCCGAGGTCGTCGGCGAGGACGACGAGGATGTTGGGGCGCTGTCCGGAGCCGGCTCCGGGGCGGGCCCGGAAGGGGCGCTCGACGGGAACCGCCTCGGCGGCACCGGCCGTGCCGGCCACGGCGCCCACGGCACCACCGCCGACGAGGGCACCGAGGGCACGACGGGATATTTCGGGCATGCGGAAGTCCTGGAGGGTCCGGGGGGAGGGGTGGGGGGAAAGGAGTGGGGGGTGGAACCGAGGCTCGGCAGCGACGCTGCCAGCCGTGCGACGGCGGGGTCAAGAAGATCGCCGCCGTGTTCACGGACCCGCAACGCGGCGCAACAATCCCCGGCACCGCCCACCCCACCGCCCGGCGGAACGGCACCTCGGCTCACGACCGCCCGCGGCGCCCGGGCCCGGCCCTCGTCGCGAGACGATGCCTCAGCCCGTCACCCGCAGCAGCAGCACCGCCCGCGCCGGCAGGGTGATCTCCGTTCCCGCGCGGTGCTCCACACCCGGTATCTCCCCCTGCTCCTCCAGGCTCGTGTCCACGACCACCTCGTACCGTTCCGCCCACGGCGGCCCCGGCAGCGCGAAGTCCACCGGCCCCTCGCCCGCGTGCAGGAGGGCCAGGAAGCTGTCGTCGAGGATCTGCTCCCCGCGTTCGTCGCGGCCCGGGATGTCCCGGCCGGAGAGATACATGCCGAGCGTGGCCGCCGGCGCGTACCAGTCCCGCTCCGTCATCTCCGTGCCCCGGGCCGTGAACCAGGCCAGGTCGCGCAGCCCGTCCGCGGTCTGCGCCCGGCCCGAGAAGAACGCCCGGCGCCTGAGCACCGGGTGGCGGTGGCGCAGCGCGATCAGCCGGGAGGTCAGCGCGAACAGGGCCTGCCACTCCGGGTCCTCCAGCAGCTCCCAGTCCACCCAGCTGATCTCGTTGTCCTGGCAGTAGGCGTTGTTGCTGCCCCGCTGGGTGCGGCCCATCTCGTCGCCCGCGACCAGCATCGGCACTCCCGTCGACAGCAGCAGCGTGGTCATGAGGTTCCTGAGCTGCCGCCGCCTGAGCGTCCGCACCCCCTCCTCGTCCGTCTCGCCCTCGGCGCCGCAGTTCCAGGCCCGGTTGTCGTCCGTGCCGTCCCGGTTGCCCTCGCCGTTGGCCTCGTTGTGCTTGCGCTCGTAGGACACGAGGTCGCGCAGGGTGAAACCGTCGTGCGCGGTCACGAAGTTGACGGACGCGTACGGCCTGCGCCCTCCCCAGGCGTACAGGTCGCTGGAGCCCGACAGGCGGTAGCCCATCTCCCGCACGTCCGGCAGCGCATGCCGCCAGAAGTCCCGCACGGCGTTGCGGTACCGGTCGTTCCACTCCGTCCACAGCGGGGGGAACGCCCCCACCTGGTAGCCGCCCGACCCCACGTCCCACGGCTCGGCGATCAGTTTCACCCGGCGCAGCACCGGGTCCTGGGCGATGACCGCCAGGAACGGGGAGAGCATGTCGACGTCGTGCATGGAGCGGGCCAGCGCCGCCGCCAGGTCGAAGCGGAAACCGTCCACGCCCATCTCGGTGACCCAGTAGCGCAGCGAGTCCGTGATCAGGCGCAGCACGTGCGGCTGGACCACGTGCAGGGTGTTGCCGCAGCCGGTGTAGTCGGCGTAGCGCCGGGGGTCTTCCTGGAGGCGGTAGTAACCCCGGTTGTCGATGCCCTTCAGCGACAGCGTCGGACCGAGCTCGCCCGCCTCCGCGGTGTGGTTGTAGACGACGTCGAGGATGACCTCGATCCCGGCCGCGTGCAGGGCGCGCACCATCCGCTTGAACTCGCCGACCTGCTGCCCGGCCGTCCCGGAGGCCGCGTACCCGGCGTGCGGGGCGAAGTAGCCGACGGAGTTGTACCCCCAGTAGTTCTTCAGGCCTCTGCGCAGCAGGTGGTCCTCGTGCGCGAACTGGTGCACCGGCAGCAGCTCCACCGCCGTCACGCCCAGCCTGACCAGGTGCTCTATCGCCGCCGGGTGCGCGAGACCGGCGTAGGTGCCGCGCAGCTCCTCGGGTATGCCCGGGTGCAGCCGCGTGAAGCCCTTGACGTGCAGCTCGTAGATCACCGAGTCGGCCCACGGCGTCTTCGGGCGGCGGTCGTCCGCCCAGTCGTCGTCGTCCTGGACGACGACGCCCTTCGGCACGTACGGCGCCGAGTCGCGGTCGTCGCGCACGGTGTCGGCGACGTGCTGCTGCGGCCAGTCGCGCACGTGCCCGTACACCTCCGGCGGCAGGCCGAAGTCCCCGTCCACGGCGCGGGCGTACGGGTCGAGCAGCAGCTTCGCCGGGTTCCAGCGGGCGCCCGTCCAGGGGTCCCAGCGGCCGTGCACCCGGTAGCCGTAGCGCTGTCCGGGCAGCACGCCCGGGACGAAGCCGTGCCAGATCCCGTGGGTCTGCTCGGCGAGCCGGACCCGCGCCTCCTTGCCCGCCTCGTCGAACAGGCACAGCTCGACGCCCTCTGCCCCGCCCGCCCACAACGCGAAGTTGGTGCCCGCGACCCGGTCCGGACCGACCCGGAACCGGGCGCCCAGCGGGGTCGGCGCACCCGGCCACGCCGGCACGGTGGGCGGCGGCGCGGCCCTGCGCGTGCCGTTCACGGCGGCGGCCTGGCGCCCGTTCCCGGTGGCCCGATGACCGGCCACCGCCTCCTGCTCGGCTGCGCTGGACACCTGTCAGCCTCCCACCGGCTCGTGGGACGACGGGGGACAGAGGGGTGCGGCCCTGTGCTGCGGCCCGGGTCGCGGCTCCCCTGCGCGTCGTCCTCCCCACTGTTCTGCCCAGAGCTTGGGTCGCACTCACGTTTCCCCGGGGGCGGGCATGGTCGTTTCCCGGGGACGCGACCGGTCGTTGGGCACCGCGTGAGGCACGTACAAGGGCGCGCGCGGCGCGCGAGGGCCGCGCTGGCCGCCGTAGTGACATGGGCAGGGCTCCTCGCCGGGGCCGCGGGGTGCACCTCGGACGACGCGGGCGGGGTCACCGGGGCCCCCGGCGCGCCCCCGGCGCCCGAGGACGTCATCAAGGTCTCGCCCGGCGACGGCAGCAGGGGTGTGCGCCCCGAAAGGGCGCTGCGGGTGCGCGTGCCCGACGGCCGGCTGGAGAAGGTGAAGGTCGTCCGGTCGCAGGACGCCCAGGAGACCCCGGTGCCCGGGCACCTCTCCGCCGACGGCCTGACCTGGGAACCCGACGAGCGGCAGCTCGCGCTGGCCGCCAAGTACACGGTCGACGCGGTGGCCGTGGACGGCGACGGGCGCCGCTCGGCCCGGCACACCACCTTCACCACCTACGTCCCCGAGGAACGCTTCATCGGCTACGTCGCCCCGGAGAACCGCGCCACGGTCGGCACCGGCATGATCGTCTCCCTGGAGTTCAGCCGCCCGATCGCCGACCGCGCCGCCGTCGAACGCGCGGTCCGGGTCACCGCCCGCCCGGCCGTCGAGGTCCGCCCGCACTGGTTCGGCAGGACCCGCCTCGACTTCCGCCCCGCCGACTACTGGAAACCCGGCACCCGGGTCACCGTCGCCCTGCGGCTGCGCGACGTCGAGGGCGCGCCCGGGGTCTACGGCCTGCAGCACAAGACGCTCTCCTTCACCGTCGGCCGCAGCCAGGTCTCCGTGGTCGACGCCGCCGCGCACTCCATGGAGGTCCGGCGCGACGGTGAGCCCCTGGCCACCGTGCCCGTCACGGCGGGCGCGCCGTTGCACACCACGTACAACGGCAAGATGGTGGTCACGGAGATGCTCGACGTCACCCGGATGAACGGTGCCACCGTCGGCTTCAAGACGCGCGACGGCAAAGGCGAGTACGACATCCCCGACGTCCCCCACGCCATGCGCCTGACCGACTCCGGCACCTTCCTGCACGGCAACTACTGGGCGCACCACTCGGTGTTCGGCCGTACCAACGTCAGCCACGGCTGCATCGGACTGCGCGATGTGAAGGGCGGCAGTTCGGACACCCCGGCCGGCTGGTTCTTCGACCGCAGCCTCGTCGGGGACGTGGTGGAGGTCGTCAACAGCAATGACAAAAAGGTCTCTCCCGACAACGGGCTCGGAGGATGGAATATGGGCTGGAATGCATGGAAGGCGGGCAGTGCGGTGAAGTAACAGGACAGCGGGGCGCGTTGGCCTGTGATCCGTTGGGACCGAACGGTGACAATCGCGGGCCGCCGGTGGCCGGTGCCATGTGGTTACTATGCGCCGACGCGCGGGGGACGCGCGGGGTGCGGGCCTGACCAGGCCCTGGGAGGGGAGAACCACGTGAACGGGCGACCGATATCGGGGGCGTCGGTTGGGCGCAGGAACGGAGTGCTCGCGTCGGCGATCGGCGTGCTGCTCCTCGCCGTCACGGCGTGCGGCGGCGGGGGAACCGGCTCCGGTTCCGGCGAGGGCGGCAACAAGGGCAAGGACTCGGGCAGCGCGCAGAGCAAGCAGTCCGAGGCGGTCGTCGGCATCACCCCGAAGGACGGGGCGAAGTCCGTCGACACCAGCGGTGCGCTGAAGGTCACCGCGACGAAGGGGAAGCTGACCGAGGTCGAGGTCAAGGACGCCGAGGGCAGGAAGGTTCGCGGCGAGATATCCGGGGACGGCGCCAGCTGGACGCCGTCCACCCACCTGGCCGGTGCCACGAAGTACACGGTCCACGCGGTGGCCAAGGACTCCGAGGGCCGCACGGCCGCGGAGGACGCGGGCTTCACCACGCTGACCCCCGAGAACACCTTCACCGGCACCTTCACCCCCGAGGACGGGTCGAAGGTCGGCGTCGGGATGCCGTTCTCCATCCGCTTCTCCCGGGGCATCACCGCACCGGAGGACGTCGAGAAGGCCATCCGCATCACCACGGAGCCGGCCGTCGACGTCGAGGGCCACTGGTTCGGCAACGACCGCCTCGACTTCCGGCCGGAGAAGTACTGGAAGCCCGGCACCAAGGTGACCGTCGACCTGAACCTGGACGGCGTCGAGGGCCGCTCCGGCGTCTACGGCGAGCAGGACAAGACCGTGAAGTTCACCATCGGCCGCGAGCAGGTCTCCGTGGTCGACGCCAAGAAGCTCACGATGAAGGTCATGCGGGACGGGAAGACCATCAAGACCATCCCCGTCACCACCGGCCAGCCCGGCATGGAGACCTGGAACGGCCAGATGGTCATCAGCGAGATGCTCACGGTCACCCGGATGAACGGCGAGACGGTCGGCTACGGCGGTGAGTACGACATCAAGGACGTCCCGCACGCCGTCCGCCTGACCACCTCCGGCACCTTCCTGCACGGCAACTACTGGGCGAGCGGAGCCTTCGGCAACTACAACGCCAGCCACGGCTGCATCGGCCTGCGCGACGTGCGCGGCGGCTGGGACAAGAAGGTGCCGGCCGCGTGGTTCTTCAACCACTCGATGATCGGCGACGTGGTGGTCGTCAAGAACTCCGAGGACCGGATCGTCGACCCGGACAACGGGCTCAACGGCTGGAACATGTCCTGGGAGAAGTGGAAGAAGTAGTTCTCCCTCGCGTACGGCACGAGGGCCCCGGTGTGACCGACCGCACCGGGGCCCCGAGCGTTAGCCCCCGTTAACCTGCTGCCTATGACCGTCTCTCTCGAAGTCGCTGAAGGCGTCGGCACGATCCGTCTCGACCGCCCGCCCATGAACGCGCTGGACATCGCCACGCAGGACCGGCTGAAGGAACTCGCCGAGGAGGCCACGCGGCGCGAGGACGTCCGGGCGGTGGTGCTCTACGGCGGGGAGAAGGTGTTCGCGGCCGGCGCGGACATCAAGGAGATGCAGGCGATGGACCACACCGCGATGGTGCTGCGCTCCCGCGCCCTGCAGGACTCGTTCACGGCGGTGGCCAGAATCCCCAAGCCGGTCGTCGCGGCCGTCACGGGCTACGCGCTGGGCGGTGGCTGTGAACTCGCCCTGTGCGCGGACTTCCGCATCGCCGGTGAGAACGCCAAGCTCGGCCAGCCGGAGATCCTGCTCGGCCTGATCCCCGGCGCCGGCGGCACCCAGCGCCTGGCCCGCCTGGTCGGACCTTCCAAGGCCAAGGACCTCATCTTCACGGGCCGGATGGTGAAGGCCGACGAGGCCCGCGAGATCGGCCTGGTGGACCGGGTCGTCCCCGCCGACGAGGTGTACGCCCAGGCGCACGCCTGGGCCGCGAGGCTGGCCCAGGGCCCGGCGCTCGCGCTGCGGGCCGCGAAGGAGTCGATCGACACGGGTCTGGAGACGGACATCGACACGGGCCTCGCGATCGAACGGAACTGGTTCGCGGGTCTGTTCGCCACCGAGGACCGCGAGCGCGGGATGCGCAGCTTCGTGGAGGAGGGGCCGGGCAAGGCGAAGTTCCTCTGAACCTTCCTCCAGGGGCTTGCCATTGACGTCGTGTCTGACCCGAGTCCCTCGAAGGGGCGTTTTATGGGAGCCTTAAGGCAACCTTAAGCGTGCCGGAACGGGAGAGTCCGGCGATTACCCCGTAATTCTGCGTTCCAGCAGGTCGGACGGGGTGCCGAAGGCTTCGAGATGCCTGCGGCATATGACAGGTGATCCTCTGTTCGCCGTCCGTTCCCCGGGGTGTATTCCCCGGGAACGGCCCCGTCGGGCGCTGCGGGCGGCCATGATGGGGGCATGGCGGGGCTGGAGGGTATGGGACAGCCGCGGGGACACGCACATGCGGCCGCGGCGCGCTGGTCGCCGACCGTCGAGGACGAACACGCTCTGAAAGCACTGGAGTTGTACGGCAACCCGACGGAGGCCGAGGTCCCGCTGCCCTCCCGCCCGGAGTCCGCGGCCACCGCGAGACGGCTCACCCAGGTCGTGATCCTGCGTCACTGGGGGCTCACCCCCAAGACCACCGAGGACGCGGTCCTGCTCGTCTCCGAACTGGTCGGCAACGCCGTGCGCCACACCGGTGCCCGGGTCTTCGGGTTACGTCTGCACCGACGCCGCGGCTGGATCCGCGTCGAGGTCCGCGACCCCTCCCGCGGACTGCCCTGTCTGATGCCCGTCCAGGAGACGGACATCAGCGGGCGCGGCCTGTTCCTCGTCGACAAGCTGGCCGACCGCTGGGGGGTCGACCTCCTGCCCCGGGGCAAGACCACCTGGTTCGAGATGCGGGTCACCGACCGCTGAGCACGCCCGATGCCTCACCCGGTCGCCGGACGGACGAATCACGCGTTTCCCTCCATGGCGCCCATTAAATGGTGCAATGCGCCCCCATCTCCTCAAGAGCACCCTGGTCGCGGGTGCCGTCCTCGCCGTCCTCGCCGCCTGTGGCACCGGTAGGGGGGAACGGCCCCCCGAGGCGCCGGGCACCAAGGCCGCCGTACCGCTCCCGCCCGAGAAGAAGCCCGTGCAGGGCCTGCCCGGCATGCCGCCGGTCCTGGACCCCGAGGACGTGTACGCGGCCGACCGCCCGAACAAACTGTCCCCGGTGGTCAGGGACTTCCCGTCCCGGGTCTACGTCCCCAACACCGAGTCCGACACGGTCACCGTCATCGACCCGAAGACGTACGAGGTCACCGAGACGATCCGGGTGGGCCGGCAGCCCCAGCACGTCGTGCCCTCCTGGGACCTGAAGACGCTCTGGGTCAACAACAACCGCGGCCACACCCTCACGCCGATCGACCCGAAGACCGGAAAGGCGGGCAAGGACGTCGAGGTCCACGACCCGTACAACCTGTACTTCACGCCCAACGGCAGATACGCCGTCGTCATGGCCTCCCTCGACCGCGAGCTGGTCTTCCGCGACCCGCACACCATGGAGATCAGGAAGACGGTCCCGGTCTCCTGCTACGGAGTCAACCACGCCGACTTCTCCCTCGACGGCCGCTACTTCATCGTCTCCTGCGAGTTCAGCGGCGAGCTGCTGAAGGTCGACACCGAGAAGATGGAGGTCGTCGGTCAGCAGCGGCTGCCGTTCCAGGGCGCCATGCCGCAGGACGTGAAGGTCTCGCCCGACGGCAAGAGGTTCTACATCGCCGACATGATGGCCCACGGCATGTGGGTTCTGGACGGCGACAAGTTCACCGAGCCCACCCTGATGCCCACCGGCAAGGGCTGCCACGGCCTCTACGTCAGCCGCGACTCCCGCGAGATGTACGTGACCAACCGCGGCGAGGGCACGATCTCGATCTTCGACTTCACCCAGGGCAAGCTCACCAAGAAGTGGCAGCTGCCCGACGGCGGCAGCCCCGACATGGGCGGCGTCTCCGCCGACGGCAAGGTGCTGTGGCTGTCCGGCCGTTACGACGCCGAGGTGTACGCCGTCGACACCCGCACCGGCACCCAGCTGGCCCGCATCCCGGTCGGCAGCGGCCCGCACGGCCTCGCGGTCTACCCCCAGCCCGGCCGCTACTCGCTCGGCCATACGGGCGTCTTCCGGTGAAGGGCGGCCGAGCCGTGTGCGGCCCGCCTCGGAGGCCGACCGGGCAGGGACGGGTACCGGCCCGGTGACCTGCACGGCCGGACCCACTCGCCCGGAGTTCCGCTCGCCCGGTGCCGCCGCGCCGGAGGCGGCCACGGCCGGTTAACCTGACCACCGTCAGACCTGCGTCACGAGGACGCACAGCACGAGATGAGGGGCGGATCGGTGGCGGACATCGAGGAAGCACGCAAGCAGTTCGAGCGGATCGATACGGACGGTGACGGATTCATCACCGCTGCCGAGTTCAAGACCGCCCTGGCCCGGTCGGGCGATTGGAACGTCACCGAGTCGGTCGCCGAGGTCGTCATCAAGACCCGCGACCTCGACGGCGACAAGCGGCTGAGCTTCGACGAGTTCTGGGCCTACCTGAACAAGTAGGCGCACCGCTCGCCGCCCGTGAGCGAAGGGGCCCGGTCCACGATCCCGGACCGGGCCCCTCGCCGTACCCGGAAGGCCCCTTCACCTGCCCGGAATAGCCCGCCCTCTCCGGGGGTTGCCAGGTCACGAGACTCCACGAGGCGCTGTTCACCCCCCGAAGGGCGAGGCGAGGACATGAAGATCGGCATCATCGGAGCGGGCAACATCGGCGGCAACCTGACCCGGCGGCTCACCGCCCTCGGTCACGACGTGTCCGTCGCCAACTCCCGCGGCCCCGAGACGCTCACGGCCCTGGCGGAGGAGACCGGCGCGACGCCCGTGACCGTCGGGGAGGCCGCCCGGGGCGCCGAGATCGTCGTCGTCACCGTCCCGCTGAAGGCGGTCCCGGACCTTCCCTCCGGCCTGCTCGACGGCGCGGCGGACGGCGTCGCGGTCATCGACACCGGCAACTACTATCCCCGGGAGCGCGACGGCAGGATCGCCGCGATCGAGGATGACGGCCTCACCGAGAGCCGCTGGACGGAACGCCGGATCGGCCACCCGGTCGTCAAGGCCTTCAACGGCACCTACGCGCAGGACATCCTGGACCGCCCGCTCCCCGCGGGCGACCCCGGCCGCATGGCCCTGCCGGTGGCCGGCGACGACGAGGCGGCCAAGCGCACGGTGCGGGAGCTGATCGACGAGTTGGGCTTCGACACCGTGGACGCGGGCGGCATCGACGAATCCTGGCGCCAGCAGCCCGGTACCCCGGTCTACGGCCTGCGTGACGGCGTGGAGGCCGTCAGGAAGGCCCTCGCGGCGGCGTCCCCGCGGCGCACGCCGGAGTTCAGCGGCTGAGACACCCCGCCGCTCAGGCGTCCCCGGCCCATCTGCGCAGCGCCGCCCTGCTGTCGAAGGCGGCCACGTTCTTGTCCAGCGGGTCGTCGGTGTACTGGTGGAAGCGCCACCTGGCCTTGATGCGGGGCTTGCCCGCCGCGACGTAGTCGGCGATCCACAGGCCGTCGCCCGCGTAGGAGGTCGTGTCGACGTTCAGCCAGAAGTCGCGGTTGGCGTAGAGGACGACCCGGTTGTCCGGCCGCAGTTCCTTCAGCTTCCGCAGGAACCGGTCCTTCTCGGCGTTGCTCGCGTGTGTCCCCTCACCGGTCGTCTCCCAGTCGACGGCGAGGATGTCGCCCGGCCGGTCCGGGGCTTTGCCGACGAAGTACTCGGCCTGGGCGGTGAGGTTGCCGGGCCACAGGAAGTGGTAGAAGCCGACGACCAGCCCGGCGTCCCGCGCGCGCTTCGTCTGGGCGGCCAGTTTCGGGTTGACGTAGGACCGTCCCTCGGTCGCCTTGACGAAGACGAAGGAGAGACCGTCGGTGCTGTAGGAGGAGGACTGATAGGCGCTCACGTCGATGCCGCGCAGCATGGGGGCTCCCTTGGTGCAGGCGGGGCTGAAGTCCCAGCGGGCCGGGGGATGTCGTTATGCCCGGTGACGGTGGCGGTACGCCGGGCGCGAGGGGGCTCGCGACCCGGCGGTGGTGAGCGCCGGTCGGTCTGAGGGTCGGTGAGAGGAGCGGCGTCAGGGGGCGGGGGAGCCCGCCGGAGCCCGGCTCGCGTCGTCGGCGGCGGTCTCGCGGTCGTCCAGGGAGACGTGCTTGGTCTCCTTGCCCAGCAGGAGCGCGATCAGCGTCAGCACCGCCATCGCCGAGAGGTAGACGCCGACCAGCCAGGGCGAGCCGTCCCCCGCCTCCCACAGCGCCACGGCGATGAACGGGGCGACCGCCGCTCCCAGGATCGAGCTGACGTTGTACGCGATGCCGGAGCCGGTGTAGCGCACGCTGGTCGGGAAGAGCTCGGGCAGGAGCGCACCCATCGGCCCGAACGTCATGCCCATCAGGGTGAAGCCGAGGACGAGCCACAGCACCACGCCGAGGGTGCCGAGACCGATCAGCGGGACCCAGACCAGTCCGAAGGCCACGATCGCGGCGGTGATCCAGATCAGCGTGGTGCGCCGCCCGTACCGGTCCGCGAGCGGGCCCGAGACCAGGGTGAAGGCGGCGAAGAACAGCACACCGAAGATCATCATGAGCACGAACGTGGTGTAGTCGTACCCGAGTCCCGGCACGGCGGCGTCCTTCGCGGCACGTCCGTAGCTCAGCGAGAACGTGGTCATCAGGTAGAAGAGCACGTAGGTGGCCAGCATGATGAAGGTGCCCAGGACCAGCTGCTTGCCGTGGCTGCGCACCACCGTGACGAGCGGCAGCCGCCGCACCCCGCCCGACTCGCGGGTCCTCGCGAAGACCGCCGACTCCACGAGCCGGGAGCGCACCCACAGGCCGATCGCGACCATCACCGCGGAGAACAGGAACGGCACGCGCCAGCCCCAGCTGACGAAGGCGTCCGAGGGCTGCGAGGGGTCGGAGCCGGCCGCGGACGGCAGCAGCGCGCCCATGACGAGGAACAGGCCGTTGCCGATGATGAAGCCGAGCGGGGCGCCCAGTTGCGGGAAGGTGCCGTACAGGGCGCGCTTGCCGCTGGGGGCGTTCTCGGTCGCGACCAGGGCGGCGCCGCTCCACTCACCGCCGAGCGCGAAGCCCTGCGCGAGCCGCATCAGCACGAGCAGCGCGGTGGCCAGCCAGCCGGCCTGCGCGTAGGTGGGCAGGACACCGATGAGGAAGGTGGCGATGCCCATGGTCAGCAGCGAGACGACGAGGGTCTTCTTGCGGCCGAGCCGGTCACCGAGGTGTCCGAAGACGACGGCGCCGACCGGGCGCGCCACCATCGCGGCGCCGAAGACCGCGAAGGACGACAGCAGCGCGGTGGTCGGGTCGCTGCTCGGGAAGAAGAGCTGAGGGAAGACGAGCACCGCGGCGGTCGCGTAGATGTAGAAGTCGTAGAACTCGATCGTCGTGCCCATGAGGCTGGCGACGAGTACGCGGGACCGCGGGTTGACGGGCGTGCGGGCGGGATCGGTAGCTGGCATCGCTCGGTCTTTCACGTGTGAAACATGGGTGATGCAACGATGTCAGCCGTCTTGTTTTCCGGTATGAGCGTCTCGCCTGTTGAGATGATCAGCGAGGCAGCCACGCGTCGACGGCGGCCGCCAGTCCGTCCTGGCCGGTGAAGACATGCCCGTCCAGGCCGACGGCCCGCGCCGCGCTGACGTTCTCCTCGCGGTCGTCGATGAAGAGGAAGTCGGCGGGCGCGGCCCCCAGGGCGATGACGCAGTGCTGGAAGGCGGCCGGCTCGGGCTTGGCCGCACCGATCTTTCCGGAGAAGGCGACGTGGTCGAGGTCGTACAGCCACGACTGGGCGGCGAGGAAGGCGTCCGCGTGGTCCGCGGGAATGTTGGACAGCAGGGCGACCCGGGCGCGCTCCCGCAGGTTCCGCACGTAGGCGACCATGCGCTCGTCGACGCGGGACCAGCTGTGGATGTCGGTGAGCCGCAGCTCTTCGATCGTGTCGGCGTCGGCGGGGCGGGACAGGTCGTGCAGTACGTGGGTCCAGTACGCGGACGCGGTGAGCCGGCCGGCGTCGTAGGGCGGGCGGTGGGTCCAGTAGGCCGTGGTGAAGGCGTCCAGGGGGGTGTGGCAGCGGGCGGCCATTTTGTCCAGGGCGCCCGGGCGCTGGTGGCGGGCTATGACCCCGAAGAGGTCGAAGAGCACGATGCGGCGGCGGTCGGTGGGCATGAGGGTGTCGGGTTCCTTGGGGGGCTCGGGGGTTCGGGTCAGTGCCGGTGGGGGAGGGCGCGGGCGAGCGAGTCGAGCGCGGCCAGGGGATCGGGGCCCGCCGGAGCGAGGACGACGCTGGTCGCGCCGGCCGCATGGCGGGCCTCGATCGCCTTGCGGGCCTGGGCGGGGGTGCCGGCGATGCTCAGCGCACGGACCCAGTCGGCGGGCATCGTCCGGGCGAAGTGCCGGGCGTCGGGGCTGACGGCGCGGTGTGCGCGCAGTTCCTCGGCGAAGGGCAGGGGGTCGATGTGCGCGGCCCACTGCGGTTCACCGACCGATTCCAGGGAGGCGCGGACGCGGGCCAGGGCGGCTTCCTCGTCGTCGTCCACGGCGGCGGCGTCGTAGACGACGATCTCCGGGGAGCCCGTGGAGGCGGCGGGGCCCAGGTTGTGCAGGGAGGCGGTGATGTAGCCGGGTGCGGCGGGCTCGGCCAGGAGGAGCCCGTCGGCGACCTCGCCCGCCACGGCCTGCGACTTGGGGCCGCGGACGCCCAGGATCACCGGGGGCACGAGGTCCGGGACCTCGGTGAGGACCACGCCTTCGCAGCGCACGTACCGGCCGTTGGCGGGGCCGGGCTCACCGGCGATGAGCAGGCGCAGCGCTCTCGCGTACTCCTTGATCAGCGTCAGGGGGCTGGCGGGCCAGGACCCGGCCTGGCGCATCCAGCCGGGCATGCCGTGCCCGATGCCCGCGACGAGCCGGCCGGGGTGGAGCTGGGCGAGGGTCGCCAGTTCCATCGCGGCGAAGGCCACGTTGCGGGCGCCTGCGGGCATGATCCCGATCCCGACGGTGAGGTGCGTGGTGGAGGCCAGGACGGTGGCGGCCTGGGCGACACCGCCTCGCCAGCCGAGGTCCTCCACCACCCAGACCTGGTCGAACCCCAGTTCCTCGGCACGCCGGACATACGGCAGCACCTCGCCGACGGGGAGGTCGAGCGGCAGCATGACACCGACGCGGCTGGGGGCGGGACGTGAGGGGGACTCGGACATCGGGGACTCCTTCGGCCGGCTGAGGGCGTGTTCGCCCCCGACCTCGGGTGAGGCGGGGGAAGGCGAGCTTGTGCGGCACGGCTGTCAGGGACCGTGCCGCACAAGCGGTCAGTGGGTGCCGGCCGCCATCTCGGGCCGGCGCGTGCTGTCGTCGGATCCGGTGCGCAGGACACCGGCGCCCACGGCGGTGGTCACACACAGCAGGGTCAACAGGACGAAGGCGTGGTTGAGGGCGACGACGTGGGTCAGCCAGCCGATCACGGCGGGGCCCGCGAGCATGCCGACGTAGCCGAGTCCGGCGACGCGGGAGACGTTGGCCCCGGCGGCGGTGGGATCGGCGTGGCCGGCCGCGCTGAACAGCTGCGGGACGCAGCCGGACAGGCCCAGTCCGAACAGCGCCCAGCCGGTGAACACGGCCCACATCCACGGGCCGAGCACCACGAGGGTGATGCCGGCGGCGGCCATGAGGGCGCCGTGGCGCAGGATCGCCAGGGACCCGAACCGGGCGACGAAGCGGTCGGCCAGCAGGCGGCCGGCGGTCATCGCCGCGGCGAAGGTGCCGTACGCGAAGGCCGCGGCACCGGCGGACGCGCCCAGGACGTCCCTCATGTGCAGGGCGCTCCAGTCGTTGGCGGCGCCCTCGCACAGCATCACCATCAGCGCCAGCCCGGCCAGCAGCCAGACCCGGCCCGTGGGGCCGCCGCGCTCGACGGCCGGTGACGTCCCGGTCTCCGACGCGGAGCCGGGGCTCTCGACGGCGGGAGCGGCGGGCAGCAGGGCGCGTGCCGAGACCAGGGAGATCACGACGCCCACGGCTCCCGTGGCGGCCATGCCCGCGGCCGGGTGCAGTCCGGCGCTCGCCGCGCCCGCTCCGGCGAGGGCGGCCAGGACACCGCCGACGGAGAACGTGGCGTGGAAGCCGGACATGACGGGGCGGCCGTACGCCTTCTCCACGTGCACGGCGTGGGCGTTCATGCTCACGTCCAGGCAGCCGTTGCAGAGCCCGAAGACCAGCAGCGCACCGGCCAGCGTCCACGGGTCCTGGGCCAGACCGGGCAGGAACAGGGTCGCACCGCAGAGCACTCCGCCGGCGGGCACCACGACGCGGGTGCCGAGACGGTCCGTCAGCGGACCCGCCACCTGCATGCCCACGAAGGCCCCGAGACCGAGCACCACCAGCAGGCCGCCGAGGGTGGCGTGGCTGATGCCGACGCGTTCCTCGATCGCGGGGATGTGCACCACCCAGGTGCCCAGCAAGGTGCCGTACAGGACGAAGTAGACATAGGTCGCTACACGGGCGGCTGGCAGGGAACGTTCCATACCGCCCAGCGTAACGAACATTTCTGGTGTTCGGAAACCCTGCTAACTAACAGAATTGTTGTTCATTTCACGGTGGTGTTCAATCACGGTATGAGCAACGCAGACCGGCACGGGCTGATCGCGAAGGCCGTCAGGGACTCCGGAGGCGCGACGGTCCAGGAACTCGCCGGGCTGACCGGCGCCTCGGAGATGACCATCCGGCGCGACCTCGACACCCTCGCCGCCCAGGGCGTCCTGGAACGCGTCCGCGGAGGGGCGCGCACCCTGCTGCTCCGGGGCGAGGAGCCCCCCTTCGCGCTGCGCGCCCACGAGGCGATCGACGCCAAACGCCGGATCGCCGCCCGGATCTCCGCCCTCATCGCCGACGGCGAGAGCGTCCTGCTGGACAGCGGCACCACCTGCCTGGAGGTCGCCCGCCTCCTGCGCGAGCGGCCCGTCACCGTGATGCCCCTGTCCCTGCAGGCCATCCACCTGGTCGGTGAGACACCCGGCCCGGCCACCCTGGTGGTGCCCGGCGGACAGCCCCGGGCCGCCGAAGGGGCCCTCACCGGCCCCCTCACCCTGGCCTCCCTGGCCGCACTGCGCTTCGACACCGCCGTCATCGGCTGCTGCGGGCTGACCGCGGCCGACGGCCTGACCGCCTACGACCTCGACGACGCCGCGGTGAAGAAGGCGGGTATCGCGTCCGCCCGCCGCGTCGTCGCCGCCGCCGACGGCAGCAAACTCGGCCACACCGCCTACGCCCACGTCGGCCCCGCGTCCCTCCTGCACACCCTCGTCACGGACACCACCGCGGCCGCCGGGGAGGTCGCCGCACTCGAGGACGGCGGCACGCTCGTCCAGACCGTCTGACGGACCGTCCGCTCCGCGGCCGCCCGCAGCCCGTGCATCCCCCGGGGGGGCACGGGCTGCGGACGTGGTGCCGTGTCAGAGGTGCTGCTCGGTGGCCCGGATGCGGTCGTACTCGTCCTGGCGTTCGTCGGTGATGTACGCCGGGATCGGGAAGTCCCACCAGCCGGGCACCCAGGGGCCCGCGGCGTCACGGTCCGTGGGGACCTCGACCAGGGCGGGCGCCCCGGACCGGACCGCCTTGCGCAGCGTCGGCTCCAGCGACTCGGCGTCGTCGACCTTCCACGACTCGATCCCGAAGGCCCGGCCCATGGCCGCGAAGTCGGGGCTGTACGGCGAGCCGTCGGGGTGGGAGAACTCGGTGCCGATGTGCCGCGAGGTCTGCTTGCGCTGGCCGCCGCGGATCGACATGTAACCCGCGTTGTTCTGGACCACGAAGATCACCGGTGCGTCGGCGGTGACACTGAGGGCGATCTCCTGGGCGGTCATCAGGAAGTCGCCGTCGCCCAGGACGCACACCACGGGGCTGTCGGGCCGGGCCAGCTTGGCGCCGACGGCGGCCGGGACGGCCCAGCCCATGGAGGAGAAGCCGCCGGAGGTGAGGTGGGTGCGCGGGGAGTAGACCGGGAAGGTCTGCTTGACCGCTCCCTGGGTGTTGCCCGAACCGGCGACGATGATCGCGTCGCGCGGCAGCACGTTGCGCAGGGCGCCGAGCGGGCGCTGGGAGGTGAAGGGGAAGCGGTCGCTGTCCCGGCGGCCGGCGAGCTTGTTCTCCCAGTCCTGCTTCAGCTGCGCCAGTTCGGCGAGGTACTCGGAGCGGTCGACGCCCTGGCCGGGCAGGGAGTCCACGATGGCTGCCACGGCGCGCTGCGCGTCCGCGACGATGCCCACCTCGGCGGGGTAGTTCTTGCCGATCTCGTGCGGGTCGATGTCGATGTGGATGAGCTTCGCCGGCGGGATGGAGAAGCTGACGCCCTTGGCGTAGCTGGAGGCCGACCAGTCGGTGAAGCGGCAGCCGACGGAGATCACGACGTCGGCGGAGCTCGCGATGGCGTTGCCCGTCATCGTGCCGGTCTGGCCGACGCTGCCGGCGAACAGCTCGTGGTCCTCGGGGAAGGCGCTCTTGCCGTTCCACGTGGTGACGACCGGGATCTGCCACTTCTCGGCGAGCGCGAGGACCTGGTCGGACGCCTCGGAGGTGATCGCACCGCCGCCGACCACGATGACCGGCCGGGTGGCCGCGCGCAGCACGTCCACGGCGCGGTCCACGGCCTCCGGGTCGGGGTGCTGGCGGCCGACCGGGATGCGCCGCTCCAGGTCGTGGAGGTCCACGTTCGCGGCCTCGGCCTGTACGTCCATGGGGACTTCGAGGTGCACCGGGCCCGGGCGGCCGGTCAGCATGGAGTTGAAACAGCGGTGCAGGACGAAGGGGAGCTCCTCGACCCGGGTGACGACCCAGTGCCGTTTGCTGACCGCCTCGGCCACCTTGGGGAAGTCGTTCGCCGTGTAGCGGTCGAGTTCCTGCAGCAGTCCGTGGCCGCGCATGTGGGTGGGCGGGCCGCCGGTGACGACGAGAACGCTGGTGGAGTCCGTGAACGCGGTGCCCATGCCGATGACGGTGTTGCTCGCGCCGGCGCCGATGGAGGTCACCGCGGCCTGCGGGCGGCCGGTGACGCGGTAGTAGCCGTCGGCGAGGTGGACGGCGCTCTGCTCGTGGAAGGTCTGGATGAAGGGAATCCTGGACTCGTCGTCGAGGAAGGCGTCGGTCAGTGACCAGATGCCGTGGCCGGGGATGCCGGCGACGACGTCGACCCCGTAGTTGCGCAGGGTCCGCGCGACGATCTGGCCTCCGGTGAGGACGGGCATGGTGTGCTCCCAATCAGCTGGGGGGTGAGAGATCAGGGGTTCTGACGGGCGGCCCAGGCGAAGCCCTGGGTGCACAGGCGGGTGACGTCCGGGTTCTGGAGGTCGTCGAGGTCGTGTCCGACCGCGCTGTAGAAGACGCGGCCCCGTCCCCAGGTCCGGGTCCAGGCCTGGGGGATCGTCTTCCCCTCCAGCCACGGCAGGTGCTCGCCGGTGAAGGTGGACTCGGCCAGGACGTGGTTGTTGGGGTCGACGGACATGTAGTACTGCTCCGAGGCGACCCGGAAGTCCTTCACCCCGGCGGTGACGGGGTGACCGGTGTCCGTGACGGTGACCTCGTAGGGGTACTTCACGCCTTCGCCGGCAGGGTGTTCGAGGAAGCTGCCGCCGATGAGCCAGTGGTACTTCAGGCTCGTGCGGAACGCGGCGGCCGCGCCGTGCCAGGCGGCGATCCCGGTGCCGCCTTCCACCGCCCCCAGCAGGTTCGACTCCTGGGCGGCGGTCAGCCCCTCGGACAGCAGGGCGTTGTTCCAGTTGAGCGCGATCAGGTCGTAGCCGGTGAGGTCGGCGTCGAGGGAGAAGATGTCGTTGGTCTCGTCGACGTCGAATCCGAGGTTCTTGAAGATCGGCAGGGCCCATTCCTCGGCCACCTGGTAGGGCTTGTGCCCCGGCCAGCCTCCGTACAGATACAGAACGCGGGTCATGCGGGGTTCCCTCCGGTCGTACGGGACAGGGCCGCGGCGCGGCTGCGCAGACGCTCGGCCACCTCCATGGCGTCGCCTTCCGGCGCGGTGGACTTCCGCTCCGGCTTCATGACCAGCAGGTACACCAGGCCCACGGCCGAGACGACGAGGAAGCCGACGAGCGCGATCCAGCGGTCCAGGAGCGGGGTCGTGGAGTCGCCGGTGGGCATGGCGAGAAGGACCATCCCGAGCACGCCGTAGACCAGGGCCGCCACGTTGACCAGGAAGCCCCAGCGGCCGAGGGTCCAGGCTCCGGCGGGACGCCAGCCCTTCAGGCGCATCCGCAGCGCGGCCAGTACGACCATCATGAACGCCGCGTATCCGGCCAGCATCTGGAACGCCGCGATCTTGGTGAGCGAGTCGGGCGAGTAGTAGACGAACACGAAGAGCAGCAGCGGAAGGACGTTCACGGCCAGCAGCGCGTTCAGGGGGACGCGGTGCTTGCGGGTGATCTGCGAGAAGACGCGGGAACCCGGGAACATGTCGTCGCGGGCGAAGGAGAAGACGATCCGGCTCGCGGCGGCCTGCTGGCTCATCACACCCGCGATGAAGGACGTCATGATCACCGCGAGCACCACCTTCGTTCCTATGGTGCCGACCGAGCTCTGCAGGATCGAGGGGATCGGGTTGGTGTCCTTGCCCGAGAGGATCGAGGCGAGGTCCGGAGCCGCGAGCGCGTAACCGACGAACGCGAACAGCGCGGCCACGCCGCCGACGGCCACGGTCAGCTGCATGGCCCGCGGGATGCTGCGGGAGGGGTTCGGAACTTCCTCCGCGATCTCGCCGCACGCCTCGAAGCCGTAGAAGAGGAAGAGCCCGACGAGCGAGGCGGCGATGAAGGCCATGACGTAGCTGTCATGGGTGGAGCTGCCGGCCTCGAAGAAGATCGAGACGGAGTTGTGCCGCTCGAAGACCAGCAGGTAGAGGCCCACGACGACGATGCCGATCAGCTCCGCGGCGAGTCCGATCTTCGAGATCAGAGCCAGGGTCCTGGTGCCGAAACAGTTGCAGATCAGGCAGACGACGGTCACGCCGACCGCGATCCCCAGGCGCTGGGCCGGGGTGGAGCTGATGGCCGGCTCGGCAGCGGTCCCGGCGAAGAGGCTGGCCGCGAAGTCCGAGCTGAACAGTGCGGTGCTGGTGATGCCGATGGTGATGCAACAGATGTACGTCCACGCGTTGAACCAGGCATAGCGCCCGTTCCAGAGCCTTCTCACCCATTGGTAGAGCCCGCCCGCGAGCGGGAACTGCGAGACGACCTCTCCGAAGACCAGCGCGACCAGGAACTGCCCGGCCCCGACGATGCCGATCCAGAAGACGGACGGTCCGCCGGCGGTCGCCAGACCGATCGCGAAGAGGGCCACGACGCCCACCAGGGGCGAGAGGTACACGAAGCCCAGGGCGAAGTTCCCCCACAGGCTGACCTTGCGGTCGAACTTCTGCTCATAGCCGAGTACGGCGAGCATTTCCGCGTCCGCGGCCGACGAGACGGGACTCGGGGTCCCGCCCGAGGGTCCGCCGGGGGTGGATGTGGGCGCCGCGTGCGCCTCGTTGTCCGTAGCTGACATGACGATCTCCGTGGGTCGAGGGGGAAATGCTCCTTGTCGAACGGCTGCCGCACCGCGTCCGCGGCCCGGCATAAGTCGCGATGGGGCATCGCGGTTCAGCTCTGCTCGAAGGTGTGGTCGGTCCAGTCCAGACGGGCCGATCCGTGACGCGCGGCGCGGACGTCTCCCGAGCGCGCGTGGCCCTCGAAGTTCTCGATGCGCGAGGCCCTGCCACAGATCTCGCCGAGCCGGGCACTGGACCCGGAGTCCCGGATCTCCTGATAGGTCATGGTCTTCAGGTACTTGCCGACCCAGAGGCCGCCGGTGTACCGGGCCGCTCCCAGGGTGGGCAGCACGTGGTTGGTGCCGATGACCTTGTCGCCGTACGCGACGCACGTCTTGTCCCCGAGGAACAGGGCGCCGTAGTTGCGCATCCGGTGCAGCGCCTCGCGGGGCTCGGCGGTGAGGATCTGGACGTGCTCGCTGGCGTACTCGTCGGCGAGGGCGTAGGCGGCGTCCAGCGTGGGGACCACGATCACCTCGCCGTGGTCGCGCCAGGCCGGACCGGCGACGTCCCCGGTGGGCAGGCCGGGCAGCAGCTTGTCCACCCAGGCGATGGTCTGCCTGCCCACCTCCTCGGACGTCGTGATGAGAACCGTCGGGGAGTCGGGTCCGTGCTCGGCCTGGGACAGCAGGTCCGTCGCCACCACGAACGGGTCCGCGGTGTCGTCCGCGACGATCAGCACCTCCGTCGGTCCCGCGAAGAGGTCGATCCCGACCTCGCCGAAGAGCTGGCGCTTGGCCTCCGCCACATAGGCGTTGCCGGGGCCGGCGAGCATGTCGACCGCGTCGATGGTCTCGGTGCCGAGCGCCAGGGCGGCCACGGCCTGGACACCGCCCATGACGTAGATCTCGTCGGCACCGGCGAGGTGCATCGCGGCGATACTGACGGGCGGTGGCGCGCCCCGGTCCGGCGGAGTCGTCGCGGCGACCCGCTCGACCCCCGCGACCTTGGCCGTCAGGACGGTCATGTGGGCCGACGCGGTGAGGGGGTAGCGACCACCGGGCACGTAGGCGCCGGCCGCGCCGATGGGGATGTTGCGCTGCCCCAGGTACACGCCGGGCAGCGTCTCCACCTCGAAGTCGGTGAGGGAGTCCCGCTGCGCCCGGGCGAAGCCGCGGACCTGCTTCTGGACGAATCGCAGGTCGTCCAGGACCGTCTCGGGGACGGAGGAGACGACCGAGGCGATCCGGTCCGGACCGAGACGGTAGGACTCCGGGCTCCAGTCGTCGAACTTCTGCGACCAGCGGCGCACGGCGGCGTCCCCGTTGGCCCGTACGTCGGCGATCACGTCCGCGACGGTCTCGACGATTTCCGGACGGCTGGTCCGCGACGTCTTCACGGCGACAGGAGCCTTGATGGTCTTGTGTTGTGCTGACACTGCGCACTCCTTGCACGGGGTCGTGCCTGCGGGCTTGCCCTGAAGTCTGGGGAAACGAGGGGTGGGACGACAGGCACAGTGTGTGCAATATTGGCCGGGTATTCTGCACACACCGAGGTCGTGGATCATGGCTCAAGTCCTCACTGTTCGCGCCGCACTGCAGCTCGAGGTGTTCACGCGCACCGCCGTGCGCGTGTATGCGGGGGAGAGGAATCTGGACCGTCCTGTGCGCTGGGTGCACACCGGTGAGATCCCGGACATCCACCGCTTTCTCACGGGTCAGGAGATGCTGCTGACGGCCGGCCTCGGCATGGGCGCGACGCAGCTGGAGCAGCGAGCCTTCATCCGGCGGCTCGCGGACGCCCGCGCGGCCGTCCTCGTCGTCGAACTGGCCGGGCGCATGTTCGACTCCATGCCGGAGGCCGTGATCGAGGAGGCGGAGGCGGTCGGCCTGCCCCTGGTCGGACTCGCCGACGAGATTCCTTTCGTCGAGACGTCGGCGCAGGTCCACGAGGTCCTGGTCGGGATGCGCGTCAAGCAGCTGATCGCCGAAGAGGCCACCAGCCAGGCGTTCATGGACCTCCTCCTGGCGGACGAGGACTACGTCGGCGTGGTCAGAGAACTGGCCCGTCGCACCGGGCACCCCGTCGTGCTGGAGGACGTCGCCCATCAGATGCTGGCGTACGGAGGCGCGACGCCGGAGGCCGACCGGATCGTGGACGAGTGGAGCGCGCACTCCCGGGCGATCCACGAACGCCACACCTCGCTCGCGGCGCAGCGCCCCGAGGTCCCGACCGCCTCGGCGGCGTCGTTTCGCGAGGTCGCCCCGTGCGCCCGTCAACCCGTGGTGCTGCGGGGCGAGTCGTGGGGTTGGCTCCACCTCCTGCACGGCGGGAGTCAGCCGAGTCCGCCCGAACTGCGCACGCTGGAGCGGGCGGCGGCGGCCGTGGCGATCTCGCTGCTGAGCGAGCGGGAGAGCGGCGCCCGTGCCTCCCAGCGCCAGACGGCGCTGCTCAACCGGCTGCTCCTCGGCGACGTCACGGGAGAGCGGTTCGTGACCCTCGGCCTGGCGCTCGGCCAGGACCTGCGCGGGCGCGACCTGATCGTCGTCACGGCATGGGCGGGGGACGAGGAGCCCATGAAGGACCACCTTCTCGCCCGCCTTCTGGAGGAGGCCGGCTGGCCCGCCGTCGTGGGCGACACCGGAGACTTCGATGTGGCGGTCGTGGGCCTGCCCGCCCGCGCCGACGCCGCCCGGGTGCAGACCCTGCTGACCGATCACGGGGTACGGGGCGGCATCAGCCGCGTCGTGGAGCCGGCGGTGCTTCCGCTGGCGCTGCGCCAGAGCCGCAGCGCGGCGTCCGTCGCCGCGGCCGCCTCGACGACGGAGGTGCGTCACTTCGACGATCTGGGAGCTCTGCGCCTCCTGGTCGCCCTCTCCGAGGGTCCCGAGCTCAGACGTTACGTCGAGGACGAACTCGGTCCGCTCCTCGAGCACGACGCACTGGCGAAGAACCCTCTGCTGCCCACCCTCCGCACGTTCCTCGACTGCGGAGGCAACAAGGCGCGGGCGGCGGAGGAGCTCTTCATCCAGCGCCGCACCCTCTACCACCGCCTCGACAAGCTCTCCGAGATCCTCGGCCTCGACCTCACCCAGGTCAGCAATCAGCAGCGACTGCAACTGGCCGTGCGTGGGCACGACCTGCTGCGCAAGCCGACGCTGCGGCGGACCTGACGCCGCGGCGTCAGCCCTTCGTCGCCCTGGCGAGGGACGGGGCGATGCGCAGCGCGTTCGCCCCGATCGTCAGGGCCGGGTTGAGTGCCGCGGAGGACGGGAAGAACGACGAGTCGGTCACCCAGAGGTTCTCGACGTCATGGCTGCGGCACAGGGGGTCCAGCACACTCTCCGCCGGGTCGTGACCCGCCACGGCCGTTCCGCACATGTGGGAGTTGGTCTCGATCCCCATGCGCTGGGTGAAGATCAGCGGATAGCCGGACTTGCGGACCGCCCGGGTCACCCGGCGCACGAGTTCGTGGTGGGGCGCGAGGTTGGTCGGCGTCCAGTCGATGAGGATGCGGTCGCCGTCCACGCGTACCCGGTTGTTCCGGGACGGGAGGTCCTCGGTCGTCAGGTAGATGTCGAGGCTCCTGGCCGCCATGAACCTCAGGGCCCAGGTCGGTGCCCACGGACGGGCGGGCTTGAGCATGGGGGCCTGCAGCTTGCCCAGCATCTGGAGGTTGCCGAGCGGGAAGCGCGTCCCCGGCCCGGCCTCGTAGAAGTCGTTCAGACCGAGGGTCTTCTGCCACTGCGTGGGGTTGGTCCGCAGCGGGTTGACCCCGACGAAGAACGTGCTGTTGTGGACCATGTAGTTGCGGCCCAGCAGCCCTGACGAGTTGGCCAGGCCCTCAGGGTGCGCGTCGTCGGCCGAACGCAGCAGCAGCGCGGCCGAGTTGACGGCGCCTCCGGCGAGGGCGAAGGTCTTGGCGTTGATCCGGACGGTACGGCCCGCCTGCCGTGCCTCGGCGGCGACGACCCTGCGGCCGTCGGGCGAGGTGATCAGACGGGTGATCTCCGCACCCGTGAGGATCTTCACGCCGTCGCGCAACGCGGGCAGGAGGAGCCGGTTCTCGGCGTCGGACTTCATGCCCGTCTCGTCCGGACAGCCGTCGGCGGTCGTCACGGCGGCACGGTCGGCCTGGGTGCTGATGTTCAGGGCGTTCGGTGTGTGGAACGGGTGCAGGCCCTGTCTGCGCAGCGACCGGGAGAACCGCTCGATCTCCGGTTCGTGCGGCAGCGCCGGGTAGGGGTAGGGCTTGGAGCGGGGCGGCTCGGTCGGGTCCTCGCCGGTCTGCCCGTGCACCTGGAGCAGATGCTCCATGACGGTGTAGAAGGGCTCCAGGTCGTCGTAGCCGAAAGGCCAGGCACGCGAGACGCCCTCGTGGTGTTCCACCTCGGTGAAGTCGCTGCGGCGGAAACGGGGCAGCATGGCTCCGTAGAAACGGGTGTTTCCGCCCACCCAGTAATACACGCCCGGCGCGAACGGCTTGCCGGTGCTGCCGTCGTACCAATAACCGGCGTTCTTGTACCGGCCCTTGATATACATCTCGGCCGGTTGCGAGTTCTCCGGTTCACGGGGAAGGAAATGGCCGCGTTCGGCGACGAGTACGTCGAGACCGGAGTCCTTCAGCGCCCAGGCCAGCGACGATCCGCCCATGCCGGAGCCGATGATCAGGACATCGGTGCTGATCTCCTCGGCGGTGCCGACGGAAACGAGGGCCTCGGGCCGGAGCTCCGGGGGAGTGTAATCCTGGCGGACCGGGTGGGACATGAGTCGGAATCCCCTTAGGCGCTCGGGTACGGCGGAGTTCCAGGAGAGCCTAAGCAGCGGCCCGAATACAGCACATGCACGGAATGGGTAATACCTGCCGCCCCGATTGCTCACTTCGTGCATGTGCCGAGCGTGCCCGGCGTCTCTAGCCTCTCCAGGGACCAGCTCCAGGGAGGCGCAATGGGCAGGGAATCGTATGACTACATCGTCGTCGGGGCCGGCTCGGCCGGCTGTGCGCTGGCGGCCCGGCTGTCCGAGGATCCCGATGTCACGGTCGCGCTGATCGAGGCGGGGCCGCCTGCCCGGGGCCGTCTCTTCGAGATACCCGCGCTGTTCTCGCAGCAGCTCAAGACGGCGTTCGACTGGGACTTCGAGACGGAACCCGAACCGCAGCTCGGCGGGCGCCGCGCCTACCTGCCCCGTGGCCGGTCGATCGGCGGCACCAGCTCGATGAACACGATGCTGTACGTCCGCGGCCACCGCTACGACTACGACACCTGGGAGCGGCTCGGGAACCCGGGCTGGGGATACGACGACGTCCTGCCGTACTTCAAGAAGTCCGAGGACAACGAGCGCGGGGCCGACGACTTCCACGGCGTGGGCGGTCCCCTCACCGTCAGCGACCCCCGCTCCGTCCACCCCCTGCTGACGGCATGGGTCGAGGCGGCTCAGGATGCGGGCCACAAGTACAACGCGGACTTCAACGGATCCGATCAGGAGGGCGTGGGCTACCACCAGGTCACCCAGCGCAACGGTCTCAGGTGCAGCAGCGGGATCGCGTTCCTGGAGCCGGCCGCGGGCCGTCCGAACCTCACGGTGCTTCCCTCGACGACCGCCCTGCGCCTGAGCTTCGACGGCTCGCGCGCCTCCGGCCTGGAGGTCGACCACCTCGGCACCGTCCGGACGATCCATGTCGGCCGCGAGATCGTGCTGTCCCTCGGCGCCTACAACTCGCCTCACCTGCTCCTCCAGTCGGGCGTCGGGCCGGCCGACGAACTGACCGCGGGAGGGATCACCCCCCGGCACGACCTGCCGGACGTCGGCAGGAACATGCAGGACCACACCGGATGCTTCATCAGCTTCTTCAGCGACACCCAGCCGCTCCTGGGGCCGGACACCGCCGCGGAGGAGCGGCTGCTGCGCGAGCAGGGCACCGGCCCCATGGCCTGGAACGAGACCGGCGGCTTCTTCAGCTCCGGCGACGACGTCCCGGCCCCGGACATCCAGGTGCACGCCGCGCTGGGCATCGTCCGTGACGAGGGTCTGGCCGCGCCGCTCGAACCCGGAATGTCGTTCGGCCCCTACGTCGCACGGCCCGCGAGCCGCGGCTGGGTGCGGCTGCGGCACTCCCACCCGTACGCCAAGCCGCGCATCTTCCACAACTACCTCGACGACCCCGACGACCGCAGGCGGCTGCGCGAGGGCGTGCGGCTGTGCATGCGCATCGCCCGTGAGCAGCGGCTGACGTCCCTGCTGCGGTCGGACCTGCGCGGGGCGGCCGACGCCGGTCTCGCCCCGCTGTCGGACAGCGACCAGGACATCGACGACTTCATCCGCACGCAGTCGTTCTCCTTCTACCACCCGTCGGGCACCTGCATGATGGGCAAGGTCGTCGACCACGAACTGCGCGTGCGCGGGCTGGAGAACGTGCGCGTGGCGGACACGTCGATCATGCCGACCCTGGTCACCGGGAACACCAACGCTCCCGCGATCATGATCGGGGAGAAGGCCGCCTCGTTGATCCAGGCGTCGGCAGGGTGAACCCGTCTCTCAGCACTCGATGATGTTCACGGCCAGCCCGCCCCGGGCCGTCTCCTTGTACTTGACCTACATGTGGAGAGCTGTTGATCATGGGCACGGATCCCATGCTGTGTGAGACGCCGGCGGGATTGGGCAGTTGACGCTCGGGCGGCATGTGATGGCTTCGGTGAACCCCGCACTCGTAATGCGATTGGTGCATCGAGTGGGTTGCAGCGGGATCCGTGGATGCTGACCGGAGGCTATGTACCTGTTGCTTCTCGACAACACTCATTCCTCGGTCTCGGACGCGTCGATGGTGGACCTTGCGGCTCGCCGCACCCACCAGGCGGTCTTGCGGAGGTTTTCGTGCACGGCGGTTTCCCTACGACGGCGCGAACAGCAGTGGGCGGGCTTCGTCGGCAGGTCGCGCAACACCTCGCTGCCCCTGCCATGTCTCGGTCTACCAGCAGGCCATCTCTCCCGTGCCTGCCCGGACATCGTTTGCGCAGGCGGTCGGTGCCCCGGCATCATGCAGAACATCGGGTGATCTTGTGGGTCGTGGTGTTGAGGAGGCACTCCCTTGGCTCTCATCGGTGTGCATCGTCTGGCTCTTCTCGGGGGCGGGTTCTCCACCGATGACGACGGTCTGCTGGACGACTGGGTATTCGGCCATGCGCGCGCCGTCCGGCCCAAGGTGTGCTTCGTTCCGACGGCCAGTGGTGATGCGCCCGCCTACGTCGAGCAGTTCCTCACGGCATTCCGGTCTCGCGACTGCGAGCCGAGCGTTCTGCCGCTGTTCCGGAGGGAGCTCGATGACGATGCGCTGCGGACCTTCCTGCTCTCTCAGGACGTCGTGTACGTAGGGGGCGGCAACACGGCGAACCTACTGGCCATATGGCGTACGCACGGCGTGGACCGGCTCCTGCGCGAGGCCTACGACCGCGGAACGCTGCTGTGTGGCATCAGCGCCGGCGCCAACTGCTGGGCTGAAGGCTCACACACCGACTCCTTCGGCCCGCTGACGTTCCTGCCGGACGGGTTGGGCCTGCTGGCCGGCTCGGTCTGCCCGCACTACGACAGCGAGCCCGGCCGCCGTTCCTCCTACCGGGCGGCCGTCGCGACCGGCTCGCTTGGTGCGGGGTGGGCACTGGAGGACGGCGTCGGAGCGCTCTTCGCCGATGGCCGGCCGGCGGAAACAGTAACGCGTACGCCGCGGGCCGGCGTGTATCGGGTGGAGCCGGACGGGGACGGCGGAGTCACAGAGCGCGCTCTTTCGTGCCGTCCGCTCGCCGTAGCCTGAGCGCGGGATTCAGCCGGCCGGCAGCCGGCCGCGATGGACTGCGCGGACTCCCGCCGCGGACCGGCTCGTGGCGCCCAGCCGTTCCATGGGGTCGGCCGTGATGCGCCGGGCGGTTCGGGGCGACACGCCGAGCCTCTTGGCCACGGCCTCGTCGGTGAAACCGCGGGCCAGCAGCCGCATCACCTCGGCCTCCTGCGGGACGAGCCCGTTGGCGTCCGCCTCCGGGGAGGCCCCCGGCGGGGTGGCACCGACCCGGATGGCCTCGAAGAGCGCCACCGCGCTGGCCACGATCCCCTCGCCCTGGGTCACGACCGCCCCGGCGCGGGCATCTGAGAGACATGTGGCGAATAAGTCCAGCTATAATAACTGCATCTATATGTGGGAGCTGGTGCTGTGGACAAGCCCGCCGAGATGTTCGACCGTTTCTTCGAATGGTCCGAGCTGACCCGGTTCGCCACCCTGCCGGGCCCGCGGGCCACGCTGGGCGTGGTCTCCGGTCGTCGCCGACAGGGCAAGACCTTCCTGCTCGACGCCGTCGCTCGTGCCAGTGGCGGCTTCATGTTCACCGCCACCGAGACCACCGAGGCCGACGCCCTGCGTCAGTTCGGTGAGGCACTGGCCCGATATCGCGGGCAGCCCACTCCATTCCGTTTCGCGCACTGGGACGAGGCGGTCGCGGAACTCATGCGCATCGCCGACGCGGGCGGCCCCACCGTGGCGGTCATCGACGAGTTCCCCTTCCTCGCCAAGGCATCTCCCTCCCTGCCTTCGATCATCCAGCGCGCTCTGGACCCTGCTGCCCAGCACACCAACACTCCCGTGCGTCTGCTGCTGTGCGGCTCCGCGCTGTCGTTCATGGGCCGGTTGCTGTCCGGCAATGCTCCGCTGCGTGGCCGGGCCGGCCTCGAACTCGTGGTCCCGACCCTGGACTTCCGGCTCGCGGCCGAGTTCTGGGAGATCGACGACCCGCGCACGGCGTTGCTGACCAATGCCGTCGTCGGGGGTACCCCCGCCTACCGCCGTGAGTTCACCCAGGGGGACACTCCTGCCGGGCCGGACGACTTTGATGCCTGGGTCGTGCGTGCGGTGCTCAACCCGGCGCGTCCGCTCTTCCGGGAAGCCCGCTACCTTCTCGCCGAGGAGCCCGAACTTCACGACACCGCGTTGTACCACTCGGTACTGGCAGCCATCGCCGCCGGTAACGCCGCTCGTGGCGGCATCGCCGACTACCTGGGGCGCAAGTCCACCGACCTCGCCCACCCGTTGAGCGTTCTCCAGGACGTCGGCATGATCACCCACGAAGCCGATGCCTTTCGCCGCAACCGCTCCGCCTACCGCATTGCCGAACCGCTCGTCACCTTCTACCACGCGGTCATGCGCCCGGCCTGGGGCGATCTGGAACGCCCCGGGCGGGCGCCCGGCGTATGGCGCCGAACCCAGTCCACCTTCCGCAGCAAAGTCGTCGGTCCGCACTTCGAGCAGGTCTGCCGGGAATGGGCCCGCTGGCATGCGGCACCCGACACCCAGGGAGGACACGTCACACGCGTCGCGGGCGGGACCGTCAACGACCCGGCTGCCAGGACCAGCCACGAGGTCGACGTCGCAGTCCACGGCGAGAGCCAAGAGGGTCGCCAGATGCTGCTCGCCATCGGCGAAGCGAAGTGGAGTGAGGTGATGGGAGCCGGCCACCTGGAACGCCTCCGGCACATCCGTTCCCTCTTGATCAGGAGCGGTACGGCTACCGAGGCAACGAGGCTCTACTGCTTCAGCGGCACCGGCTTCACCGATGAGCTGAACCACCTCGCAAAGAACGACCCCATGATTCAACTGATCGGCCTGCCCCGCCTGTACCACGGAGAGTGAATCGCGATATGTAGCGCGGGGGACGGGTTGGTCGCACCGGCTGACAGGCCCCTATGAGGAGTCCGGGCTCTTCGGAGAGCAGGTCGCGGGCTCCTGTGACCAGGCGCGATACGTCGCCGGACGGCCAGGGTGAGCGCGGGCAGCCACCGGACTGGGCACCCAGGCTCAGCACTCGATGATGTTGACCGCGAGCCCACCCCGCGCCGTCTCCTTGTACTTGACCGACATGTCGGCGCCGGTGTCCTTCATCGTTTTGATGACCTTGTCCAGGGACACCTTGTGGGAGCCGTCGCCGCGCATGGCCATGCGGGCCGCCGTGACGGCCTTGACCGCCGCCATGCCGTTGCGTTCGATGCAGGGGATCTGCACCAGGCCGCCGACCGGGTCGCAGGTGAGGCCGAGGTTGTGCTCCATGCCGATCTCGGCGGCGTTCTCGACCTGCTCGGGCGAGCCGCCGAGGACCTCGGCGAGAGCGCCCGCGGCCATCGAGCAGGCGGATCCGACCTCGCCCTGGCAGCCGACCTCGGCGCCGGAGATCGAGGCGTTCTCCTTGAAGAGCATGCCGATCGCGCCCGCGGCGAGCAGGAAGCGGACCACCCCGTCCTCGTCGGCGCCGGGCACGAAGTTCACGTAGTAGTGCAGGACCGCCGGGATGATGCCGGCGGCGCCGTTGGTGGGCGCGGTGACGACCCGCCCGCCGGCGGCGTTCTCCTCGTTGACCGCCATGGCGTAGAGGGTGATCCACTCCATGGCCAGGGCCAGCGGGTCGCCCTCGGAGCGCAGCTTGCGCGCGGTGTTCGCGGCCCGGCGGCGCACCTTGAGGCCGCCCGGCAGGATGCCCTCCTGGGACAGTCCGCGCGCCACGCAGTCCCGCATCACCTGCCAGATCTCCAGCAGGCCCTCGCGGATCTCCGCCTCGGTGCGCCAGGCCCGCTCGTTCTCCAGCATCAGCGCGGAGATGGACAGGCCCGTCTCCTCGGTCAGGCGCAGCAGCTCGTCACCCGTGCGGAAGGGGTACTTCAGGACGGTGTCGTCGAGCTTGATGCGGTCCGCGCCGACCGCGTCCTCGTCGACGACGAAGCCGCCGCCGACCGAGTAGTACGTCTTCGTCAGCAGCTCCGCGCCCGAGGCGTCATGCGCCCACAGGGTCATGCCGTTGGCGTGGTAGGGCAGGGCCTTGCGGCGGTGCAGGACCATGTCGTCGTCGAAGGAGAACGCGATCTCGTGCTCGCCGAGCAGGTTCAGCCGGCCGCCCGACCTGATCGCCTCCACCCGCTCGTCGGCGCTCTCCACGTCGACCGTGCGCGGCGAGTCGCCCTCCAGGCCGAGCAGCACCGCCTTGGGCGTGCCGTGGCCGTGGCCGGTCGCGCCGAGCGAGCCGTACAGCTCCGCGCGGACTGAGGCGACGGACCCGAGGAGCTCCTCGTTGCGCAGCCGCCGGACGAACAGGCCGGCCGCCCGCATCGGGCCGACGGTGTGGGAGCTGGACGGGCCGATGCCGATCGAGAACAGGTCGAAGACCGAGATGGCCACGGGGGAACTCCTGACTACGGGGGTGGTGCAGAGGGGGTGGGTGCCGCGCCCGCTTGTGGCGGGCGGCGGCACCCGAAAGGTTTCTTCTTTACTTGTCCAGACCCGGGTACAGCGGGTGCTTGTCGGCCAGGGCCTTCACCCGGGCCTTGAGGGCCTCCGCGTCGTAGGACGGCTTCAGCGCCTCGGCGATGACGTCCGCGACCTCGGCGAAGTCCTCGGTCTGGAACCCGCGGGTGGCCAGGGCCGGCGTGCCGATCCGCAGACCGGACGTCACCATCGGCGGACGCGGGTCGTTCGGGATGGCGTTCCGGTTGACGGTGATGCCCACCTCGTGGAGGCGGTCCTCGGCCTGCTGACCGTCCAGCTCCGAGTGGCGCAGGTCGACCAGGACGAGGTGCACGTCCGTGCCGCCGGACAGGACGTCCACGCCCACGGCCCGGACGTCGTCCTTCACCAGACGCTCGGCCAGGATGCGGGCACCGTCCAGCGTACGGCGCTGGCGCTCCTTGAAGTCCTCCGAGGCGGCGACCTTGAAGGCGACCGCCTTGGCGGCGATCACATGCTCCAGCGGGCCGCCCTGCTGACCGGGGAAGACGGCGGAGTTGATCTTCTTGGCCAGCTCGGCCGTGGAGAGGATCACACCGCCGCGCGGGCCGCCGAGGGTCTTGTGGGTCGTGGTGGTGACCACGTGCGCGTGCGGCACCGGGTTGGGATGCAGCCCCGCCGCGACGAGCCCGGCGAAGTGCGCCATGTCGACCATCAGGTACGCGCCGACCTCGTCCGCGATCCGGCGGAACTCCGCGAAGTCCAGCTGCCGCGGGTAGGCCGACCAGCCGGCGACGATCAGCTTCGGCCGGGACTCCTTGGCCAGCCGCTCCACCTCGGCCATGTCGACCCGGCCGTCGTCGCCCACGTGGTAGGCGACGACGTCGTAGAGCTTGCCGGAGAAGTTGATCTTCATGCCGTGGGTCAGGTGCCCGCCGTGCGCGAGGTTCAGACCCATGATGGTGTCGCCGGGCTTGAGCAGCGCGAACATCGCGGCCGCGTTGGCCTGGGCGCCCGAGTGCGGCTGGACGTTGGCGTGCTCGGCGCCGAACAGCTCCTTGATGCGGTCGATCGCGATCTGCTCGACCACGTCGACGTGCTCGCAGCCGCCGTAGTAGCGGCGGCCCGGGTAGCCCTCGGCGTACTTGTTGGTGAGGACCGAGCCCTGCGCCTCCATGACCGCGACCGGGGCGAAGTTCTCCGAGGCGATCATCTCGAGCGTGGACTGCTGGCGGTGCAGCTCGGCGTCGACCGCCGCGGCGACGGCCGGGTCGAGCTCGTGCAGGGGTGTGTTCAGGACGGACATACGACTCCCTCAGCCCGCGGAGAAGGCGGTGTACTCGTCGGCGGAGAGCAGGTCGCCCGGCTCGTCCGTGACCCGCACCTTGAACAGCCAGCCGCCCTCGAAGGGGGCCGAGTTCACCAGCGACGGGTCGTTCACCACGTCCTCGTTGACCTCGGTGACCTCACCGGAGACGGGGGAGTACAGGTCGGACACCGACTTGGTCGACTCCAGCTCGCCGCAGGTCTCGCCGGCGGACACGGAGTCACCGACCTCGGGAAGCTGGACGAACACGACATCGCCGAGCGCGTTGGCCGCGTGCTCCGTGATGCCGACCGTCGACACGCCGCCCTCGGCGGCCGACAGCCACTCGTGCTCCTTGCTGTAGCGCAGCTCGTTGGGGTTGCTCATGGCCTGGATTCTCCTGTACGCGCGGAGGTGCTGTGGAAGGGGGACTGCTGGTGAGCTGGGACGACGGGCACGAGGTCGCTGCCGCGGCCCTTCGGCCAGTGTTACTTCTGGCGCTTGTAGAACGGCAGCGCCACGACCTCGTACGGCTCGTGACTGCCCCGGATGTCCACACCGACACCGGCCGTGCCCGGCGTGGAGTACATGGCGTCGACGTAGGCCATCGCGATCGGCTTGCCCAGCGTGGGGGAGGGTGCCCCGGAAGTGACCTCGCCGATCACCTTGCCGCCGGCGACGACGGCGTACCCGGCGCGGGGGACCCGGCGGCCTTCGGCGATCAGGCCGACCAGGACGCGCGGCGGCTCGTGCTGCGCGTTCTCCGCGGCCTCGCGCAGGGCCTCGCGCCCCACGAAGTCGCCCTCCTTCTCGAACTTCACCACCCGGCCGAGCCCGGCGTCGAAGGGGGTGAGGGAGGTGGTCAGCTCGTGCCCGTACAGCGGCATGCCCGCCTCCAGGCGCAGCGTGTCGCGGCAGGAAAGACCGCACGGGACCAGGCCGACGCCCTCGCCGGCCCTGGTCAGCGCCTGCCACAGCTCGACGGCGTGCCCGGGCTTCACGAACAGCTCGAAGCCGTCCTCGCCGGTGTAACCGGTCCGGGCGATCAGGGCCGGGACACCCGCGACCGTGCCGGGCAGCCCGGCGTAGTACTTCAGTCCGTCGAGGTCGGCGTCGGTCAGGGACTTCAGGATCCCGGACGACTCCGGCCCCTGGACGGCGATCAGGGCGTAGGCGTCCCGGTCGTCGCGCACCTCGGCGTCGAAACCGGCGGCGCGCTCGGTCAGCGCGTCCAGCACCACCTGGGCGTTGGAGGCGTTGGCGACGACCATGTACTCGGTCTCGCCCAGGCGGTAGACGATCAGGTCGTCGAGGATGCCGCCGTCGGCCCGGCAGATCATGGTGTAGCGGGCCCGGCCCGGCTTCACACCGCCGATGTTGCCCACCAGGGCGAAGTCCAGCAGGGCGGCGGCCTGCGGGCCGGTGACGGTGATCTCGCCCATGTGGGAAAGGTCGAAGAGCCCGGCCTTCGTGCGCACGGCGGTGTGCTCGTCGCGCTCGGAGCCGTAGCGCAGAGGCATGTCCCAGCCGGCGAAGTCGGTCATCGTCGCGCCGAGCGAACGATGCAGGGCATCGAGCGCGGTGTGACGGAGTTCTCCTGTACTGCTCACGGTCGGTCGTCTCCCAAGGCAATGACGGGCGAGGTCGTTCCTCCCCATCTGTCATCGGAACCTGAGAGGTTCGCCATGACCACGGGGGCCCTGACTTGCACCTTGGGTGGGGCCACGCCTCCGGTCGCACAGAGGGACGGCCCGCTTTTCAGATGTGCCTCGCCCGCGCGGTAACGGGGCCTGAGAGATTCAAGGGAGGGACTTGCTCCTTCGGCGCCCCAGCGACCACTGCTGCTGAGGACTCTCCCGCGCGGATTCAAACGGCCGGTATGCAGTTGGCGGGCACATCATTGCACGCATCCTTCCGGCGCGGCAGGGGGACCTTTTCCATGGAGTGCACGAGTGACGTCGCGCCGGACGCAGCGACCTGTAGCAGCCCTGTTGCAGGACGGGCACGTAAATGAGAGGCCTGCGGCATTACCTTCTCTTTACACTCGGCGGGGATGGACCTCGTACCTGGCCCCAGGGGAGGACGATCACGGTGAACAGGACCACCGCGTACGCGACGACGGGCATCGCGCTGCCCGAGCAGCCGGCCGCACCGGCCCGGGCGGTCCGCGCTCCGGCACCGGCGCCGGTCGTCCGCGATCTGCGCGACCGGGCCGGCCGGAGCCCGCACGCGCTGTTGTTCGGCCCCCGCGACCTCGTCGTGGTCACGGGTCTGCCGGGCAGCGGCAAGTCCACCCTGATGCGCCGCGCGGTGCCGGGCCGGCGCATCGACTCCCAGGACACCCGCGACCGCTGGGCCCGCCGCATGCCGCGCGCCCTGCCGTACGCGCTCTACCGCCCGCTCGTCCGCCTCGCCCACTACGCCGGGCTGCGGCGCGCCCTGCGCACGGGTGAGGGCGTCGTCGTGCACGACTGCGGCACCCAGGCCTGGGTCCGCCGCTGGCTCGCCCGCGAAGCGCGCCGCCGCGGCGGCGCCCTGCACCTCCTCCTGCTCGACGTCACGCCCGAACAGGCCCTGGCCGGCCAGCGCGACCGCGGCCGCGGCGTCTCGCGCTACGCGTTCCTGCGCCACCGCGCGGCGAGCACCCGCCTGCTGCGCGCGGTGGAGCGCGGCGACCTCCCCGCCGGCTGCGCCTCGGCCGTCCTGGCCGACCGGGACGCGGCGAACAGCCTCCGCAGAATCGGCTTCACGGGCTGAGCCCGCGCGACCGTCCACGAGGGCGGCCTTCCTCCTGCCGCGCGGCGTCCGTCAGCCGTTAGCCTTTTGAGCCTCAGTAGTGGTTCCAGGCAGGCGGTAGGCAGATGGACATCCCGGCGGACTTCTCCGCGGACTTCCCGGCGCAGACGCAGACCCACCCGCACGGCGGCTGGCCCGGCAACGAGCTGGAGGAGGTGCTCTCGGCCTCCCTCGGCGCGGGACCGGCGGCCGGCGGGCGGATCGTCGAGGTGCTCGGCCGGAGTTTCGTGTGGATCCCGCTGCCCAACGGCGGCGGCCCGCACAGCGGCCCCCTCGACCTGCCCGGCATCGAGATCGACGGCCAGGCGTTCGTACCGGTGTTCAGCTCCGAGGAGCAGTTCCGCCAGGTCGCCGGTTCGCACCTGTCGTACACCATCGCGCCCGCGGTGGAGTTCGCCCGCGGCCTGCCCCCGCACGCGGGGATAGCGATCAACCCGGGCGGAGTGGTGGGCATCCCGCTCCCGCCGCCCGCCGTGGCCGAGCTGTGCCGGGCCGGCCGGACCCCGCTGGACGGCCCCGCGAGCGGCGGCCGGGTCCGCCTGTTCGAGCCGGACTGGCAGGACGACCCGGTGGACTTCCTCGCCGCCGCCTCGGCGGAGTTCGAGGCGACCGGCGTCGTGGTCACCGCCCGCCGCTGCCTCGCGGCGATCGAGACCGCCGACCCGGTGATGTTCGTCGGCGTCGAACTCTCCCAGTGGGAAGGCGACCTGCGCGCCCTCCCCTTGGACGCCCTCACCCGCGCCGTCACCACGGCCCCGGCCCCCTGGCCGGTCAACCTGGTGCTGCTGGACGTGACGGACGACCCGGTGGGCACCTGGATGCGGGACCGGGTCCGGCCGTTCTATCAGCGGTAGGGCTGCGCCTCAGGGGCGCGGGGAACTGCGCGACAAGCCAAAAACGGACCCGCACCCGCCAAACGTGGGCAACCCTCCACCCGGTGGGCGGGCTTAAGCTAGGGCACCGTCGAGGCGTTGTACGAAGGGGCGGTAAAGGTGAGCGCGAGCGGCACGGCCGCGGCCGGACAGGTCGAGCACATGCTGCGCCAGGTCACGCCTGGGCGTTACGACGCCTACGAGGCACTCCTGCGCGCGCTCGCGACCCCGCACACCGGCCAGATCTGGATGCTCCTGTGGCACGGCCAGGCAGGCTCCCCCGACGCCCAGTACGGGAACATGGACGTCGACGGCCACGGCTACGCCCCCTGCGTGACCTCCGCCCAGGAGCTCTCCGCCAGCGGCTGGAACCGCTCGTACGAGGTGATCGACGGACTCGACGTGGCCCGCGCCCTCTACCCCGACCACTACGGCCTCTGGCTCAACCCGCACGCCCCCGGCGGCGGCGTCGGCATTCCGTGGCTCGACCTGCGCCGGATCGCCACGGGCCTGGACCGCCAGCCCGCCGGGCCCCTGCGTCTGTCCGAACCCGCCATCGAGGTCCCGCAGTTCTACGCCCTGCTCGCGCAGAACGCCCACCGCACCCCGGCCGTCCGCTCGCTGCGCCGGGCCTGGGTGCAGCCCGCCCTCGGGGCGCCGTACCTCGCCATCGGACTGGACGTGTACGACACCTCGCCCCCGGCCGTGGACTCGGTGCGCGCGATGATGCAGCAGTCCCTCGGCGCCGTACCGGACGGGCTGCCCGTGTCGACCGTCGCGATGTCCGACGAGCACGACCCGGTGGCGATGTGGCTGCGCGAGAACGCGCGCCCGTTCTACGACCGCGAGGCCCACGCCACCGCCCCCGTCCAGGCACCGGCCTCCGGGTACGGCTACCCTCCGGTCCAGGGCCGGTACTGAGCGGCCTGAAGCACCCCCCCGGGAGCCCCTTCCCGCCACCCCTCGAACGCGACAGCCGTTCAGCTCTCCGCGCGTAGATGAGGTCGGAAAGTTCACTGGTGTCCTAAAATGCCCCTGTCCTGGGGTGTCCGACCCCTGTTACCCCGTGTCCGGATAACGGAACCTCGCAGACAGCATCACGTTTACGCATCCTTTCATCGCCAAGTCTGGCAACAGATCGCCAAAGCGTTGAAGACTCCCGGCAAGACACGGACCGGGTCGGTCTCGTGTACGAGACAAACAAAACCGCTACCGCGGCACCAGGGGCTCGGCGATCGCCGGCCCGAGAGGGGTCAATCGCACCGTGACCGCACCGATCGAGACCACCGGGGCGGAAGCCGGAGCACAGCCCGAGGCCGTGCTCTCCGGGGTCAAGAAGAGCCAGATCGAAGGGCGCTCGCTCACTCAGATCGCCTGGATGCGCTTCAAGCGGGACAAGGTGGCGATGGCGGGAGGCGTCGTCGTCATCCTGCTCACGCTGCTGGCGGTGTTCTCCAAGCCGATCCTGTGGATCTTCAACCTCGATCCCAACAAGTTCAACCAGGACCTCATCGACCCCGCACTGCTCGCTCCCAAGGGCGGCTGGGGAGGAATGAGCTGGGACCACCCGCTCGGCGTGGACCCCCAGTACGGCCGGGACATGCTCGCCCGCATCATCGACGGCTCCTGGGTCTCCCTCCTGGTCGCGGGCGGCGCCACGCTGCTGTCCGTGTGCATCGGCACCGTGCTCGGTGTCGTCGCCGGGTACTACGGCGGCTGGATCGACAGCGTGATCAGCAGGCTCATGGACACGTTCCTGGCCTTCCCTCTGCTGCTGTTCGCCATCTCGATCTCCGCCTCCGTGCAGGACGGGTTCTTCGGTCTCGAAGGCCTGCCGCTGCGCATCTGCGTGCTGATCTTCGTGATCGGCTTCTTCAGCTGGCCGTACATCGGCCGCATCGTGCGCGCCCAGACGATGACCCTGCGCAAGCGGGAGTTCATCGAGGCCTCCACGAGCCTCGGGGCGCGCGGCCCGTACATCCTGTTCCGGGAGCTCCTCCCGAACCTCGTCGCACCGATCCTCGTCTACGCGACGCTGATCATCCCGACGAACATCCTGTTCGAGGCCGCGCTGAGCTTCCTCGGCGTCGGTATCGCGCCGCCGCAGGCTTCCTGGGGCGGCATGCTCAGCAACGCTGTGGATCTCTACACGGCTGATCCGCAGTACATGTTCGTGCCCGGACTGGCGATCTTCATCACCGTCCTGGCCTTCAACCTGCTGGGTGACGGGCTGCGTGACGCCCTCGACCCTCGCAGCAAGTGATCCATCGAATGAGGGGGCTTCCTCAGGTGAAGACGAGAAGGGTGACCGCCGGCGTTGCGTCGGTCCTGGCACTGTCGCTGGGTGCTGCCGCGTGCGGCGGAGGCGACGACAACGACGGGGGAGGCAACGGCAAGAAGGACGCCGCGCTGAACTCGATCGTCAACGCGTCGGACAAGAAGGGAGGGACGGTCACGTACGAGCACTCGGACGTGCCGGACTCCCTCGACCCCGGCAACACGTACTACGGCTGGGTCCAGAACTTCTCCCGCCTCTACGGCCGGACGCTCACCACGTTCAAGCCGGCGGCGGGCAAGGCGGGCCTGGAGGTCGTGCCGGACCTCGCCGAGGGGCTCGGCAAGTCCAGCCCGGACGCCAAGACCTGGACGTACAAGCTGCGTGCCGGTGTGAAGTTCCAGGACGGCACCCCGGTGACGTCCAAGGACGTGAAGTACGCCATCGAGCGCTCCAACTTCGCGCCCGAGGCGCTGTCCAACGGCCCGACGTACTTCAAGTCGTACCTGGAGGGCGGCGACAAGTACAAGGGCCCCTACAAGGACAAGTCCGCCGAGGGCATCAAGTCCATCGAGACGCCGGACGACCGGACGATCGTCTTCAAGCTGAAGCAGCCGTTCGCCGACTTCGACTACCTGGCGACGTTCTCGCAGACGGCCCCCGTGCCGCAGGCGAAGGACACCGGTGCGAAGTACGTGCAGGCCATCCAGTCCACCGGCCCGTACCAGTTCCAGTCCTACGAGGAGGGCCGCGGCGCCACCCTCGTGCGCAACAAGCAGTGGGACGCCAAGACGGACCCGGTCCGCAAGGCCCTGCCGGACAAGATCACGATCAAGTTCAAGGTCAACCCGGTGACGGTCGACAACGACCTGCTCTCCGACAAGATCACGGCTGACGCGGCCGGCACCGGTGTGCAGCCGCAGACCCAGCCGAAGGTGCTGCGCGGCAAGTACGCCAACCAGACGGACGGCTCCTACGCGGGCGCCACGCAGTACATCGCGCTCAACGTGAACGTGAAGCCGTTCGACAACGCCGACTGCCGCAAGGCCGTGCAGTGGGGCCTCGACAAGCAGTCGGTGCTCGACGCCATGGGCGGTTCGCCCAAGGGCGACGTGGCGACCACGCTGCTGCCGCCGTCGGTGAACGGCTACACCAAGTTCGACACCTACGCGACCGAAGGTCACAAGGGTGACGTGGCCAAGGCCAAGGAGGCCCTGAAGGCGTGCGGCAAGCCGAACGGCTTCAACACGATCCTGACGGCCCGCTCCGACCGTCCCGCCGAGGTCGCCGCGGCGACCGCCGTCCAGGCGTCGCTGAAGAAGATCGGCATCAACGTCGAGATCAAGCAGTTCCCCTCCGGCAAGTACTTCTCGAACTTCGCCGGTGTCCCGAGCTACGTCCACGACAACAAGCTCGGCATGCTCTCGATGGCGTGGGGTGCCGACTGGCCGACCGGCTACGGCTTCCTCGACCAGATCATCAACGGTGCCGCCATCAAGCCCTCGGGCGGCAACAACCTGATGGAGCTGGACGACCCGAAGATCAACAAGGCCCTGACGGACGCGATCGCCAACACCGACGACGCGGCCCGCACCAAGGCCTGGGGTGACATCGACAAGATGGTGCTCGACAACGCCTCGGTCGTCCCGCTGATCTACCGCAAGAACCTGCTGCTCCGGCCGACGTCCGCGCAGAACGTCACGGTCACGCAGGCCTACCTGGGCATGTACGACTACCTGCTGATGAGCTCCGCGAAGTAATTCAGCAGGCCGGATCCTTTCGAAAGGCAGGTGAAGGCACCGGGTGGCCGCGGCGGACGACCCCGCCGCGGCCACCCGGGGCCGTACCGCTGTGGCTGCGTACATCCTCCGACGCGTCATGGGCGCAGTGCTGTTGCTGCTGGTGGTCAGCGCAGTCACCTTCGCCATCTTCTTCCTGGTCCCCCGCCTCGGGGGGCAGACGGCCGACCAGTTGGCCACCCAGTACGTCGGCAAGGACGCGAACCCCGCGTCCGTCGCCGCGATCAAGCAGAACCTGGGTCTGGACCAGCCGCTCTACGTCCAGTACTGGGACTTCCTCAAGGGCCTCGTGGTGGGCGCCGACTACAAGTTCGGTCCCGACGCGACGCACTGCAGCGCACCCTGCTTCGGGTACTCCTTCAAGAGCCACATCGAGGTGTGGCCGCAGTTGGAGCAGCGGATCCCCGTCTCCTTCTCGCTGGCCGTCGGTGCGGCCGTGATCTGGCTGGTCACGGGCGTGACGACCGGTGTCATCTCGGCGCTGCGCAAGGGCAAGCCGATCGACCGCTTCTCCATGTTCATCGCGCTCGCCGGCGTCTCGCTGCCGATCTTCTTCACCGGCCAGATCCTGCTCGCGCTCTTCGTCTACGAGATCCCCGTCTGGGACAGCATCGACTACGTCCCCTTCACCGACAACCCGGCCGAATGGGCCTGGCACCTGATGCTCCCCTGGATCAGCCTCGCCTTCCTCTTCTCCGCGCTCTACGCCCGGCTCACCCGGGCGGGCATGCTGGAGACGATGAGCGAGGACTACATCAGGACGGCCAGGGCCAAGGGTCTGAAGGAGACCACGGTCGTGGCGAAGCACGGCCTGCGCTCCGCACTCACCCCGATCGTCACCATCTTCGGCATGGACTTCGGCACCCTGGTCGGCACCGCGGTGCTCACCGAGACCGTGTTCTCCCTCCAGGGCATCGGCGCCTACTCGGTGCAGGCCATCAAGGACAACGACCTGCCCATCGTGATGGGCGTGACCCTGGTCGCCGCGTTCTTCATCGTCTTCTGCAATCTGATCGTCGACCTGGTGTACGCCGCCATCGACCCCCGGGTGAGGTACTCGTGAGCAAGCTCGACAAAGCCGCGCTCGGCGAACCGGACACCACCGCCGCGTCCGTCCCGGACGACGTGTTCCTGTCCGTCCGCGATCTGCGCATCCACTTCGACACCGACGACGGCCTGGTCAAGTCCGTCGACGGCGTCAGCTTCGACGTGCGCAAGGGCAAGACCCTGGGCATCGTGGGCGAGTCCGGCTCCGGCAAGTCGGTCACCTCGCTCGGCGTGATGGGCCTGCACCGCTCGGCGCGCGCCAAGGTCTCCGGCGAGGTCTGGCTGGATGGCCAGGAGCTCATCGCGGCCGACCCCGACGACGTACGGCGGCTGCGCGGCCGGAAGATGGCCATGATCTTCCAGGACCCGCTGTCGGCGATGCACCCCTACTACTCGGTGGGGCAGCAGATCGTCGAGGCGTACCGGGTCCACCACGACGTCAGCAAGAAGGTCGCCAAGCAGCGGGCGATCGAGATGCTCGACCGGGTCGGCATCCCCGAGCCCGGCAAGCGCGTCGACGGATTCCCGCACGAGTTCTCCGGCGGTATGCGCCAGCGCGCCATGATCGCCATGTCGCTGGTGAACAACCCCGAGCTGCTCATCGCCGACGAGCCGACCACCGCCCTGGACGTCACCGTGCAGGCGCAGATCCTGGACCTGATCCGGGACCTGCAGAAGGAGTTCGGCTCCGCGGTCATCATGATCACCCACGACCTGGGCGTGGTCGCCGAGATGGCCGACGACCTGCTGGTCATGTACGGCGGCCGGTGCATCGAACGCGGCCCCGCCGAGGACGTGTTCTCCGCGCCCCGCCACCCCTACACCTGGGGCTTGCTCGGCTCGATGCCGCGTCTGGACCGCGAGGAGACCGACCGGCTCATCCCGATCAAGGGGGCGCCGCCCTCCCTCATCAACCTCCCGTCCGGCTGCGCCTTCCACCCGCGCTGCCCGTACGCGGACATCCCGAAGGACAACGTCACCCGCACGGTCCGCCCCGAGCTGACCGAGGTCGGCGGCTCGCACTGGGCCGCCTGCCACATGACGCAGGAGCAGCGGGAGCGTATCTGGACCGAAGAGATTGCGCCGAAGCTGTGAGCGACGACAAAACGGTGAGCACACCGGACACGAGCGGGAGCACCCTCACCAAGGGCACCACCGCCGACGGCGAGGTCCTGCTGAAGGTGACCGGCCTTCAGAAGCACTTCCCGATCCGCAAGGGCCTGCTCCAGCGGCAGACCGGTGCGGTGCGTGCCGTCGACGGCATCGACTTCGAGGTGCGCAAGGGCGAGACGCTGGGCGTCGTCGGCGAGTCGGGCTGCGGCAAGTCGACCATGGGCCGGCTGATCACCCGGCTGCTCGAACCGACCGGCGGCTCGGTCCAGTTCGAGGGCAAGGACATCACGCACCTGAAGACCGGCGAGCTGCGCCCCATGCGCCGCGACGTGCAGATGATCTTCCAGGACCCGTACTCCTCGCTGAACCCCCGCCACACGATCGGCACGATCGTCAGCGCCCCCTTCCGGCTCCAGGGCGTCCAGCCCGAGGGCGGGGTCAAGAAGGAGGTCCAGCGGCTGCTGTCGGTGGTCGGCCTCAACCCCGAGCACTACAACCGCTATCCGCACGAGTTCTCCGGCGGTCAGCGCCAGCGCATCGGCATCGCCCGCGCGCTCGCGCTCAACCCCAAGCTGGTCGTGGCGGACGAGCCGGTCTCCGCGCTGGACGTGTCGATCCAGGCGCAGGTGGTGAACCTGCTGGACGACCTCCAGGAGGAGCTGGGCCTGACGTATGTGATCATCGCGCACGACCTGTCGGTGGTCCGGCACGTCTCGGACCGGATCGCGGTGATGTACCTCGGCAAGATCGTCGAGCTGGCCGAACGCGACCAGCTGTACAAGTCGCCGATGCACCCGTACTCCAAGGCGCTGCTGTCGGCCGTGCCGATCCCGGACCCCAAGCGCCGGGGCGTCAAGAGCGAGCGCATCCTGCTCAAGGGCGACGTGCCCTCGCCCATCGCCCCGCCGAGCGGTTGCCGCTTCCACACCCGGTGCTGGAAGGCGACGCAGATCTGCAAGACGACCGAGCCGCCGCTCAAGGAGCTGCGGGCCGGACAGCAGGTCGCCTGTCACCACCCGGAGAACTTCGAGGACCAGCAGCCGCAGGACACCCAACTGCTGTCGTCGGCCGCCGAGGTGGCCGCCGACAACGGCGTGGACAAGACCGCCGGCAACGGCACCGCACCCGCCGAGAAGTGAGCCCGGCCGAGCCCCCGCCCTCGCACATCAGGGCGGGGGCTCACTCGTAGGGGAAAATGCCCGTGTGCTCCAGCAACTCTTCAGCCCCTCCGTCCAGCACACGCTCGACCTGATCGGCATCTTCGTCTTCGCGATCTCCGGTGCCCTGCTGGCCGTGCGCAAGAACTTCGACGTGTTCGGCATGGCCGTCCTCGCGGAGGTCACCGCGTTGGGCGGCGGGCTGTTCCGCGACCTGGTCATCGGGGCCGTACCGCCGGCCGCCTTCACGGACCTGGGGTACTTCCTCACCCCGCTGCTCGCCACCCTCCTCGTGTTCTTCCTGCACCCCCAGGTGGAGCGCATCCAGATCGCGGTGAACGTCTTCGACGCGGCCGGTCTCGGCCTGTTCTGCGTCGCCGGCACGATCAAGGCCTACGAGTACGGGCTCGGCCTGACCGCGTCCGCCGGCCTGGGGCTGACCACCGCCGTGGGTGGCGGCGTGCTGCGGGACGTCCTCGCCAACGAGGTCCCCTCCCTGCTGCGCTGGGACCGGGACCTGTACGCGGTCCCGGCGATCGTCGGCTCCGCCCTGGCCGCCCTGTGCATCCGCTATGACGCCCTGAACCCGCTCACCAGCGGTGTCGCGGTGATCACCGCCTTCGTACTGCGCCTGCTCGCGATGCGGTACCACTGGCGAGCTCCGCGGGCGTGGCACCGGCGGTCGACGGTGAGCGAGGAGGAACAGCCCGTCCTGCCGTGACCCGGCCGATGCCCATCTGCTGGGTCAGCCAGCGGAACGCCGGGACCACCTGCGGCCGCCACAGCGCCATGTTGTGGCCGCCCGCGCTCTTCGGGATGTACACGACGTGCACGGTCGTCGGGGCCTTCGCGGCCCGCTGCAGGGCCACGGCGTCCTCGTAGCCGTCGTGCGGCTGGCCGGAGAGGTACAGCGCGATCCGCGGCGGGACGGCCGACCTGCGCAGCATCAGGAGCGGGTTGTTGGCGGAGCGCAGGGCCGGGCTCTGCGCGGTGAGCGAGTCGCGCTCGCCGCTCGGGTCGTTGTAGCCGGACATGCTGACGGTGGCCCGGTAGCGGTCGGGATGGGCGACGGCGAGCCTGGTCGCGCAGTGCGCCCCGGCCGAGTAGCCGGCCACGGCCCAGCCCTGCGGCGCGGACTCGGCGCGGAAGTTGTCCATGACCATCTTCGGTACGTCGACGCTCAGCCAGGTGTCCGCGTCGACCGTGCCCGGGACGTTGGCGCAGCCGGTGTCCACCGCGGCCAGCAGGTTGGTACGGGGCGCGACCAGGATGAACGGGGCCACCCGGCCGTCGCGCATCAGCGGCTGAAGCTGCTCGTGCGCGTCCAGCGAGCCGAACCACGCCTTCGCCGAGCCGGGGTAGCCGGGCAGCAGCTCCACGACCGGGAACCGGTGGTGCCGGTAGGCCGGTTCGCCGTACTGCGGCGGCAGCCAGACGTAGACCTCGGCGTTCACCCCCGACACCCGGCCCGCGAGCTGGGTCACCCGCACCCCGCCGGCCGCGCCCATCCCGGGTCCGGTGGCGAGCTCGAAGGTCTGGCGCACCTTGGGCAGCCGCGTGAGCGCGATGCCGCCGGTGCCGTCGGCGCCCAGATCGGCCGCCTGCTCCACGTGGTCGCCGGTGCCGAGCAGGTCGGCCCAGTTGTCGTACAGGTTGTCGGCGTTGTTGACCAGGGTGAAGACCAGGGCCACGGCCGTCCCCTGCGCGAACAGCAGCATCAGCGCCCGGGCCGCGAGACGCAGGGCCCGGTGCCCGCGGACGCGCGACCAGAGGACCAGTGGCAGCACCAGGGCGGCGACGGACAGGACGACCAGCGTGCAGAGGAACGGAGTTCCGGTGAGGCTCATGCCCCTACAGAGGAGGGAAGGCGTACGGGGGTTTACGGATGAGTCCGACACTTACCGAGAAATTGCCCGTGTCTCACCAAGGCGGGACCCAGGCCGGCAGGGGAGCCTGTGACCCGAGCCCCTGGCACAAAGCTACCGCTTAGTAATGAGTTCTTGTACTGTTTCGGTCATGCCAGAAGCAGCCACCGCCCCGGCCGCCCGGGCCACGATCGGCGACAGCGAGTTCGACCGCGACACCGCGCTCACCCGCCGCGCGCCGGGCGTCTACGACATCGACCTCTCCGCCGGCTGGACGATCATCAGCGCCGTCAACGGCGGCTACCTGCTGGCCGTCCTGGGCCGCGCCCTGGCGGACGCCCTGCCGCACGCCGACCCCTTCACGATCTCGGCGCACTACCTGACCGCGTCCCAGCCCGGCCCCGCGGTCGTCCGCACGGACGTCGTCCGCACCGGCCGCACCCTGTCGACCGGCCAGGCCTCCCTCTTCCAGTACGACGACGAGGGCCGCGAGATCGAACGCATCCGGGTCCTCGCCTCCTACGGCGACCTGGACACCCTGCCCGACGACGTGCGCACCACGGCCCGGCCGCCCGCGATCCCGCCGATGGAACACTGCTTCGGCCCGGAGGACGGGCCCGCCCCCGTCGACGGCAGCTCGGCCATCACCGAGCGCCTGATGCTCAAGCTCGACCCGTCCACCCTCGGCTGGGCCCTCGGGCAGCCCTCCGGCAAGGGTGAGATGCGAGCCTGGTTCGGGCTGAAGGACGGGCGTGATCACGACCCGCTCTCGCTGCTGCTCGCGGTCGACGCCCTGCCGCCCACCGCCTTCGAGCTCGGCCTGAAGGGCTGGGTGCCGACCGTCGAGCTGACCGTGCACGTCCGGTGCCGCCCGGCGCCGGGCCCGCTGCGGGTGTCGATCACCACCCGCAACCTCGCCGGCGGCTTCCTCGAGGAGGACGCCGAGGTGTGGGACAGCGCCGACCGGCTGGTCGCGCAGTCCCGGCAGCTGGCGCGGGTCCGGCTGGGCTGAACTCGGCCTCGCCGGCAGGCGGGCGCCGGGGGGAGAGCGGTTGAGGTGCCACTGCTGCAGGAGGACGAGCCCGGCTCACCCGGGCACGGCGGGGGCGGCGCGTCCGGAGGACGGGCGCGGCGCCCCCGTCCGTCGTACGGGTGTCAATCCAGCCAGTGGTGGCGGCCGAGGCCGATCAGCCGCATCTGGCGGGTCGCCAGCTGCGTCACGTGCCGGGTCCGGGCCGGGCGCTCCTCCGCCGGCCCCTCCAGGGCCTCCAGGAACAGCGACGCCGTGCTCAGCATCTGGTCGACGTAGAGATGCGCGAGCATCAGCAGGTCGTCCTCGCTCCAGCCCTCCGAGACCGGATCCTTGGCCAGTTCGTCCTTGACCTCCTGGGCGAAGCGGGCCAGTTGGCCCCTTATCGCCTCCCGAACCGGCTGAACTCCGCCATGTCGTTCACGAGCGATGAAACGGACATGGGCGGGGTACCCGTCGACGTGACGGGCGATCAGGTCGATGGTGCGCACGATGCGTTCCTCGTGGTCGCCCGTCGTGGACACCGTCGTCCGGATCATCGGGTGCAGGCTGCCCAGCGCCTCCTCGACCAGGGCCACGCCCAGATCCGCCGTGGAGCGGAAGTGGCGGTAGAAGGCGGTCGGGGCGACACCGACGGCGCGGGTGACCTCGCGCAGTCCCAGGCTGCTGAGGCTCTGCTCCTCCAGCAGCCCGAGGGCCGCGTCGAGGAGTGCCTGCCGGGTCTTCTGCTTCTGGGCCTGCCGGATGCCGAGGGTGTGACTCATACCATGCAGTTAACAACTGTTCTCTGGAATTGGAAAGTCATGGGAGGCGTTAGACTGGGAAGTCAGTGAACAACTGTAACCACAAACGTTCACCGAAACCCTGGGGGTTGTTTCCCGTGCTGTTCATCGTCGCCGCACTCCTGCTGCTGGGAGTCGTCCTGGGCACCGTGGCCCACGCTCCGCTCACCTTCTCCGTGGCCGTCGGCGCCGTCATCGCCGTCTGGCTCGGCATCTTCGCGCTCCGCGAGCGCGGCCGCCGGCGCCACACGCAGGCCCACTGACACCGCCCATCAGCCCTTCGATCCGACTTCGGGAGTCGTTCACCATGCAGCTCACCGCTCCGGCCTCGCGCCGCACCGGTATCCGCGACACCGACGGCATGGCCGTCGCGTCCTTCATCCTCGGCCTGCTCGGCCTCCTCGTGCTCAACCTCTTCCTCGGCCCGATCGCCATCGTGCTGGCGAGTGTCGCCCTGTGGCGCGGCACCGAGCGCCGCGGCCGCGCGCTGCTGGGTCTGGGCCTGGGCGTCGCCGACCTGCTGGTCCTCGCCGCGTTCATGGAGTTCGACAGCACCATCTCGTGGAGCTTCTGAGCCGCCGTCGGACGACCGTCCGCCGGTACGCCGCGGCCGGGCCCGAGGACGACGGGCCGTCGCCGCGCCGGAAAGCGGTTCACGATCGGCCGGGCTTGCTCTGAGGCCGGTCGGAGGGGAGCCGTAGAATCGGGCTCACCATGGCTTACCTCGACCACGCCGCGACCACCCCGATGCTCCCGGAGGCGGTTGAGGCGTTCACCGCCCAGCTGGGTGCCACCGGCAACGCGTCCTCCCTCCACGCATCCGGCAGGCAGGCCCGCCGCACCGTCGAGGAGGCCCGCGAGACCCTCGCCGAAGCCCTCGGCGCCCGCCCCAGCGAGGTCGTCTTCACCTCGGGCGGCACGGAGGCCGACAACCTCGCCGTCAAGGGCCTCTACTGGTCACGCCGCGACGCCGACCCCGCCCGCACCCGCGTCCTCGCCAGCCCCGTCGAGCACCACGCGGTCCTCGACGCCGTGCACTGGCTCGGCGAACACGAAGGCGCCACCGTCGAGTACCTCCCGGTCGACGCCCACGGCCGCGTCCACCCCGGCGCCCTGCGCGAGGCGATCGTCCGCAACCCCGACGACGTGGCCCTCGCCACCGTCATGTGGGCGAACAACGAGATCGGGACGATCCTGCCCGTCCGTGAACTCGCCGACGTGGCAGCAGAGTTCGGGATCCCGCTGCACGCGGACGCCGTCCAGGCCTTCGGTCAGATCCCGGTCGACTTCGCCGCCTCGGGTCTCGCCGCCATGACCGTCTCGGGCCACAAGATCGGCGGACCCTACGGCATCGGCGCGCTGATCCTCGGCCGCGAGCACACCCCCGTACCCGTCCTGCACGGCGGCGGTCAGGAGCGGCACGTGCGCTCCGGCACCCTCGACGTGCCCGCCGTCGCCTCCTTCGCCGTCGCCGGCCGGCTCGCCGCCGAGCAGCGCGAGTGGTTCGCCCGCGAGATCGGCGCCCTGCGCGACAGCCTCGTCACCGCGGTCCGCTCGGCCGTGCCGGACGCGATCCTCGGCGGCGACCCGGACCCCGCCGGGCGCCTCCCCGCCAACGCGCACTTCACCTTCCCCGGCTGCGAGGGCGACTCCCTGCTGCTCCTGCTCGACGCGCAGGGCATCGAGTGCTCCACCGGCTCCGCCTGCACCGCCGGCGTGGCCCAGCCCAGCCACGTCCTCCTCGCCACCGGCACCGACCCCGACCTGGCCCGCGGCACCCTGCGCTTCTCCCTCGGCCACACCTCCACCGAGGCCGATGTCGAGGCCCTGGCGAAGGCCATCGGCCCGGCGGTGGAACGGGCCAGGGCGGCGGGGCTGACCTAGGGCCTGTCGTTCGGGTCATCTCGGCGCCGCGGGGCACAGGAGCAGCCGGCGCCGACGAGCCCTGAGCTCAGGCCGGGGTCGTACGCGCCCGGCGTATCAGGCGCATGTACTTCTCCCAGTCCCAGTGCCGCCCCGGGTCCGTGTGGTCCGTGCCCGGGACCTCCACGTGGCCGATGATGTGCTCGCGGTCGACGGGTATGTCGTAGCGGGCGCAGATCCGCGCCGTGAGCCGGGCCGACGCCTCGTACATCTCGTCCGTGAAGTCCTGCGGGCGGTCCACGAAACCCTCGTGCTCGATGCCGACACTGCGTTCGTTGTAGTCGCGGTTGCCCGCGTGGTACGCCACGTCCAGCTCACGGATCATCTGCGCCACATGCCCGTCCTGCCCGACGATGTAGTGCGCGGCCGCCCTGTGCCCCGGGTCCTGGAAGGCCTTCACGGCACTGTCGAAGCTGCCTTGGGTGACATGGACGACCACCATGTCGATGCCGTAGTCGTCGGGCCGGTCCGCGCGGCGCCAGTTCGCCTCCGACGCCGCCACCCAGCGCGCGCCCGCGTAGTCGACCTCGCCCTCCTTGCGCGGCTTCTCCACGCCCGGAGTCCGCCACCACAGACGCGCCAGCTCGTCCCGGGCGAGCACGGCGGAGCCCGCCGCGGCCACCGTGCCGCCGATCAGCAGCGCGCGGCGGCCGACCTTCCGGTCGCCGTCCCTCGAAGCCTTCCGCTGTCCCATGTGATCGACAACGGATACCCGGCGGCCCCGGTTCCCGCGCCCCGTACCCTGGAAGGGTTATGACTGAGACCCCGCAGCGCCCCCGTCCCCTCCGCGTCCTGGCCGCCATGTCCGGCGGAGTCGACTCCGCCGTCGCCGCCGCCCGCGCGGCCGAAGCGGGCCACGACGTGACCGGCGTCCACCTCGCGCTCTCCGCCAATCCCCAATCCTTCCGGACCGGCGCGCGGGGCTGCTGCACCATCGAGGACTCCCGCGACGCCCGCCGCGCCGCCGACGTCATCGGCATCCCGTTCTACGTGTGGGACCTCGCCGACCGCTTCCGCGAGGACGTCGTCGAGGACTTCGTCGCCGAGTACGAGGCCGGCCGCACCCCCAACCCCTGCCTGCGCTGCAACGAGAAGATCAAGTTCGCCGCGCTCCTCGACAAGGCGCTCGCGCTCGGCTTCGACGCGGTCTGCACGGGCCACTACGCCCAGGTGATCGTGCGCGAGGACGGCACCCGCGAGCTGCACCGCGCCTCCGACATGGCCAAGGACCAGTCCTACGTCCTCGGCGTGCTGGACGACCGGCAGCTCGCCCACGCGATGTTCCCGCTCGGCGACACCGTCACCACCAAGGACGAGATCCGCGCCGAGGCCGAGCGCAGGGGCCTGGCCGTGGCCAAGAAGCCCGACTCGCACGACATCTGCTTCATCGCCGACGGCGACACCCAGGGCTTCCTCGCGAACCGGCTCGGCCGCTCCGAGGGCGACATCGTCGACGAGTCCGGCACCAAGGTCGGCACCCACGAGGGCGCGTACGGCTTCACCATCGGCCAGCGCAAGGGCCTGCGCATCGGCACCCCGGCCCCCGACGGCAAGCCGCGCTACGTCCTCGACATCTCGCCGGTCGACAACACGGTGACCGTCGGTCCGGCGTCCGCCCTGGACGTCAGCGCCCTCACCGCGATCAAGCCCCGCTGGTGCGGCGCCGCCCCCGCCGGCCCCGGCACCTACACGGCTCAGCTGCGTGCCCACGGCGGCGAGACCGAGGTGAGCGCCGAAGTCGTCGACGGCTCCTTGGAGGTCACCTTCACCGAGCCCGTCCGCGGTGTCGCCCCCGGCCAGGCGATCGTGCTGTACGACGGCACGCGTGTGGTGGGCTCGGCGACGATCGCCTCGACGACCCGGGCGACGGCGGGCGTGGCCTGATCCGGAGCGCGGGGCGTGCGCCCCTCACACCCGCGTGCCTGCGTGAGGCGCGTGTGACCCGTGCCCCTTTTCGTGGCAGGGGCGAGCCCCGTGCCCCCGTGACGCACTGCCGACGGGCCAGTGCCCCGCTCCCGTGACGAGCGGGGGCCCCGCGCCGCCCGGCTCAGTCCCGGCTGAAGAACTCGGTGAGCACCGGCGCCAGGACGTTCGGCTCGACCATGTGCGTCTGCCCCTGGAGCGCGCGGTAGCTGCCCTCGGGGACCGATTCCGCGATCGCCCGGGCCGCCTCGCGCAGCCACTCGGGGCTCGCGTCGCCCGCCACCGCCAGGACGGGGACGCCGACCGAGCCCAGCCGGGAGCGGGGGACGGTGCCGTCGCCCATCACGGCGTCGTCGTAGGCGAGGCTCGGGGCCATCGCCTCCATCCCGGCCCACATGGGGGACTGGCGGGCGCCCTGGATCATGCTCTCGGCGAGACCTGTCAGCCGCAGGAACAGTTCGACCGCTTCCCCGCGCCGTCCCTCGCCGAGCGCCTCCGTCAGCCGCCGGGTGTATTCGGCACGCTCCCTGGCGCCCTCCTCCGACATCGCGAACGGTGTCTCGTAGACGGCCACGCGCCGCACCGGCAGCCCGCTCGCGGCCGCCTGGAGCGCCAGCGCCCCGCCCGAGGAGATGCCGTAGAGCAGCGCCTCGCCGCCCACGGCCTCGATCACGGCGGCCAGGTCCTCGACCTCACGCTCCACGGCGTAGGGCGCGGTGTCACCGCTGGCGCCGCGGCCCCGCCGGTCGTACACCACGGCCTGGAAACGCTCCGACAGTGACACGGCCAGCGGCGCCAGAGTGCCGCCCGTCGACATCGCGCCGCTCACCAGGACGACCGCGGGGCCGCGTCCGGTGCTCTCGTAGGCGATGCGGGTGCCGTCGCGCGAAAGGATCTTCTTGTCCATGCTCATGCAGACTGCCGCACGGCGCGGACTTCATCGGTGAAGCGGGCGGCGCGTCAGCCGATCAGAGCACTTCCACTTCGTAGAAGCACAGGTGGTCCTTGATCTCGGCGACGTCCGGTTTGGGGTCGGGATACGCCCAGACGAGGTCCGCCGCGTCCGGCAGTGACCAGTAGGACGCGGTGCCCTTGAACGGGCAGTAGGTCTGTGTACCGGACGGTGTCAGCAGGTCGAGGCGCACGTCCTCGGCCGGGATGTAGTACCGCTCGGGACAGCCCGTCTCGCGCAGCACCAGCGACCTCTCGCTCTCGGCCAGCACCTGCCCGCCGTGCACCACGCGCACGCGCCCGTCACTCCGCTCGACGGTGATGCGATGTCCTCGGGTCACGATCGCCCTCCTCGGGTAGCCGACTCCACCGGTACAGCGCACGCTGAAGCGGAGTTCTTCCCTCGCCGCAGGAGGCCCCCATGCGTGCCACGGAACCGGCCGGAAACCGCTCCCGCCTGCTCCACCAGGTCCGGTACGCCGTGCGCCACCCCGAGCGCGTGCCCGCCCACGCCCGGCGCGCGGTGCGGGACGCCTGGCTGCGGCTGCGCCACCCCGACCACATCGCGTACTACCGGGCCGTCATGGCCTCGGACGCGGCCCGCAGCACCGAGGCGGCGGTGGGACACAACCCCTCGCGCGAACAGTGGGCGCGGATCGGCCGCATGCAGTTCGACTACCTGGTGGGCCACGGCCTGCGGCCGCACCACCGGATGCTGGAGATCGGCTGCGGCAACCTGCGCGCCGGGCGGCTGTTCATCGACCACCTCGACACCGGGCACTACTACGGCATCGACATCTCGCCGCACATCCTGCTCGCCGCCCAGGAGACCCTCGTGGCGGAGAAGCTCCAGCCCAAACTTCCCTACCTGGCGCTCGCCGGCGACCTCACCTTCGCCTTCCTGCCCGACGCCCACTTCGACGTCGTGCACGCGCACAGCGTCTTCTCGCACTCGCCGCTGCACGTCATCGAGGAGTGCTTCGCCCACGTCGGGCGGATCCTCGCACCCGGCGGCTTCTTCGACTTCACCTTCGACCGCACCGAGGGCGAGGAACACCAGGTCCTGCACGAGGACTTCTACTACCGCACCCGCACGCTCACCGACCTCGCCGCGCAGCACGGCCTGGACGCCCGGTTCATGGACGACTGGGAGCGCCTGCCGCACCGGCAGTCGAAAATGCGGGTCACCGCGACGGGGGACCGGGCCCGTACGGTGGGCTCATGAACATCTGTGTCTTCCTGTCCGCCGCCGACCTCGACGAGCGCTACACCCGCCCCGCGCGGGAGTTCGCCGAACTGCTGGGCAAGGGCGGCCACACGCTCGTCTGGGGCGGCTCCGACGTCGGCCTCATGAAGGTGGTCGCCGACGGGGTGCAGGAGGCGGGCGGCCGGCTGGCCGGCGTCTCCGTGCGGTTCCTCGCGGCCAAGGCCCGCCCGGGCGTCGACGAGATGGTCGTCGCCAAGGACCTCGCCGAGCGCAAGAAGCTGCTGCTGGAGAAGGCCGACGCCGTGGTGATCATGGTCGGCGGCACGGGCACGCTCGACGAGGCGACCGAGATCCTGGAGCTGAAGAAGCACGGGCACACCGACAAGCCGGTGGTCCTGCTCAACACCGCGGGCTTCTACGACGGCCTGAAGGAGCAGTTCCGCCGCATGGACACCGAGGGTTTCCTGCCCCGGCCGCTCACCGACCTGGTGTTCTTCGCCGAGGAGCCGGTGGGGGCGCTGGCGTACCTGGAGGAGAGCCAGGGCATCGAATGAGCCGCCCCGGGGTGCGCGCATCGCGGGCGAGCCCGGGCGTCGAGTGAGTCGTCCGCCCGCCGATGGGCGCTCGGCGGGGGCTTGGGTATCGGGTGAGCCGTCCGTGACGGGTGCATGGCGGGGCCCGGTTGTCGAGTGAGCCGGCCCCTGATGCGCGCACGGCGGGGGAGCCGGGGCACCGGGTGACGCGGTGCCGATGCGAGCATGGCGGCATGGCTACTCATGTGATCACCGGAGCCGGCTCCGGCATCGGCGCGGCCGTGGCCCGCCGCCTGCACGCGCGCGGGGACGAGCTCGTGCTGCACGCGCGCGACGCGGGCCGCGCCAAGGAGCTGGCGGCCGAGTTCCCCGGGGCCAGGACCCTGGTCGGAGACCTCGACGACCCGGACCGGCTCTCCTGGGCCTTCTCCCACCAGTCGCTGCCGGACCGCGTGGACTCGCTGCTGCACATCGCCGGCGTCGTCGACCTCGGCCCGGTCGGCGAGCTCACCCCCAAGACCTGGCGTCACCAGCTCAACGTCAACCTGATCGCCCCCGCCGAGCTGACCCGCCACTTCCTGCCCCAACTGCGCGCCGCCCGCGGCCATGTGCTCTTCGTCAACTCCGGCGCCGGCCTCAACGCCCACGCCGACTGGTCCGCGTACGCCGCCTCCAAGCACGGCCTGAAGGCCCTCGCCGACTCCCTGCGCCACGAGGAGCACGGCAACGGCGTCCGCGTCACCTCGGTCTACCCCGGCCGCACCGCCAGCCCCATGCAGGCCAAGGTCCACCAGCAGGAGGGCAAGGAGTACGACGCCTCGCGGTGGATCGACCCGGAGTCGGTCGCCACGACGATCGTCATGGCCCTGGACCTGCCGCGCGACGCGGAGGTCAACGACCTGACGGTGCGCCCGGGAGGCTGACCCCGGCGCAGGCGCTGCGTAGGCTTCTCCGGTGAGTGAAAACAGCCAGTTCAGGTTCGGCGCCGCCACCGGTGTGGGCTCCATGCCGGGCGGCGACGCCCGTGAGGCCGCCAAGACCGTCACCGGCACCTTCGAGGACTTCCCCTACCTGCCCGAACTGCCCGCCCGGGGACCCGGCGCGGACATGATCGGACGGACCGCCGGCCTGCTCGTCGAGCTGTACGCGCGCGTGGAGCCCAGCGGATGGCGGATCGGGGACCGGCCGGGGCGCGACACCAAGCGGGCCCGCTCCTGGCTCGGCGAGGACCTCGACGCGCTGGAGGAGTTCACGCAGGAGTACGAGGGGCCGCTGAAGGTCCAGGCCGTCGGTCCCTGGACCCTGGCGGCCAACCTGGAGCTGCGGGGCGGGGAGGCCGCCCTGTCCGACCCCGGGGCCTGCCGCGACCTCGCCGCCTCCCTCGCCGAGGGGCTGCGACTGCATCTCGACGAGGTGCGGCGGCGGATCCCGGGCGCGCAGCTCGTCCTCCAGCTCGACGAGCCGTCCCTCACCGCCGTGCTGCGCGGCCAGGTGAAGACGGCCAGCGGCTACCGCACCCACCGGGCCGTCGACCGGCAGCTCGTCGAGCAGACGCTGCGCGACCTCGTCGGGGTAAACGCGGCGGGGCCGGTCGTGGTCCACTCCTGCGCCCCGGACGTGCCGTTCGCCCTGCTGCGCCGGGCCGGAGCGGCCGCCGTCTCCTTCGACTTCTCACTGCTCACCGAGCGTGACGACGACGCGATCGGAGAGGCCGTGGAGGCCGGGACCCGGCTCTTCACCGGTGTCGTCCCGGGCACCGAGGGCCCATTGTCAGACCCTGCCGGTAGCGTCATGGGTGTCAGGACGCTGTGGCGCAGGCTGGGGCTGTCTCCGGGGCTTCTCGCGGAGGCGGTCACGGTCACCCCGGCGTGCGGACTGGCGGGGGCCTCCCCGGGGTACGCGCGCACGGCTCTCGCGCACTGCGCCCGGGCTGCGAGATCCCTCGCGGACAACCCAGAGTAACGGGAGGACGACACGGTGGCCGGCGACAAGCAAGCGGAGACGACGACGGTGCCCGCCGAGGCACGGGAGAAGCACGCGCGCCTCGCGGAGCAGATCGAGGAGCACCGCTTCCGCTACTACGTGAAGGACGCTCCCGTCGTCAGCGACGCGGAGTTCGACCAGCTGCTGCGTTCCCTGGAGGCGCTGGAGGAGGAGCACCCGGAGCTGCGCACCCCGGACTCGCCGACCCAGAAGGTCTCGGGGTCCTACGAGACGGAGTTCACGGCGGTCGAGCACCGCCAGCGCATGCTCTCCCTCGACAACACGTTCAACGACGAGGAGATGGCCGCCTGGACGGAGCGCATCGCCAGGGAACTGGGCGAGCAGGAGTACCACTTCCTGTGCGAGCTGAAGGTCGACGGCCTCGCCGTGAACCTCACCTACGAGCACGGCCGTCTCACCCGCGCGGCCACCCGCGGTGACGGCCGCACCGGCGAGGACATCACGCCGAACGTGCGGACGATCGCCGAGATCCCCGACCGTCTCAAGGGCGACGACGTCCCCGACCTCGTGGAGATCCGCGGCGAGGTCTACTTCCCGATGGAGAAGTTCCAGGAGCTCAACGCCCGCCTCGTCGAGGCCGGTGACAAGCCCTTCGCCAACCCGCGCAACGCGGCGGCCGGTTCCCTGCGCCAGAAGGATCCGCGCGTCACCGCCACCCGGCCCCTGCACATGGTGGTCCACGGCATCGGCGCCCTGGAGGGTTTCACCGGCCTGACCCGCCTCTCCCAGGCCTACGACCTGCTCAAGAGCTGGGGCCTGCCCACCTCCCGGCACAACAAGGTGGTCGACGGCCTGGCGGGGATCCGGGAGTTCATCGCCTACTTCGGCGAGAACCGCCACTCCGTGGAACACGAGATCGACGGCGTGGTCGTCAAGCTCGACCAGATCCCCCTCCAGGGCCGCCTCGGCTCCACCTCGCGCGCCCCGCGTTGGGCCATCGCGTACAAGTACGCGCCGGAGGAGGTCAACACCAAGCTCGTCAACATCCGCGTGGGCGTGGGCCGCACCGGCCGCGTCACCCCGTACGCCCAGGTCGAACCGGTCACGGTCGCCGGCTCCGAGGTCGAGTTCGCCACGCTGCACAACCAGGACGTGGTCAAGGCCAAGGGCGTCCTCATCGGGGACACGGTCGTGCTGCGCAAGGCCGGTGACGTCATCCCCGAGATCCTCGGCCCCGTCGCCGACCTGCGCGACGGCAGCGAGCGCGAGTTCGTGATGCCGAGCGAGTGCCCCGAGTGCGGCACGGCGCTGCGGCCCATGAAGGAGGGCGACGTCGACCTGCGCTGCCCCAACGCGCGTACCTGCCCGGCCCAGTTGCGCGAGCGCCTGTTCTACCTCGCCGGCCGCAAGGCCCTGGACATCGAGCACTTCGGCTACGTCGCCGCGGCCGCCCTGACCGCCCCGCTGGAGCCCGAGACGCCGCCGCTGGTCGACGAGGGCGACCTCTTCGACCTCACCATCGAGCAGCTGCTGCCCATCAAGGCGTACGTCCTCGACCCGGACAGCGGCCTGCCCAAGCGCGACCCGAAGACCGGCGAGGAGAAGATCGCCACGATCTTCGCGAACCAGCAGGGCGAGCCCCGCAAGAACGCCGTCGCCATGCTGGAGAACATCGCTGCGGCCAAGGAGCGCCCCCTGGCCCGCGTCATCACCAGCCTGTCGATTCGTCACGTCGGGCCCGTCGCCGCCGAGGCACTGGCCCGCGAGTTCCGCTCGATCGAGCGCATCGACCAGGCCACTGAGGAGGAGCTGGCGGTCACCGAGGGCGTCGGCCCGACCATCGCCGCCTCCCTCAAGCAGTGGTTCGCCGAGGACTGGCACCGCGACATCATCCGCAAGTGGAAGGCCGCCGGCGTCCGTATGGAGGCGGAGAGCACCGGCGAGGACGAGGGGCCGCGCCCGCTCGAAGGTCTCACCGTCGTCGTCACCGGCACGCTCGAGCACTTCACGAGGGACGGCGCCAAGGAGGCGCTGCAGAGCCGCGGAGCGAAGGTGACCGGCTCGGTTTCGAAGAAGACGTCGTTCGTCGTGGTCGGTGACAGCCCCGGATCGAAGTACGACAAGGCGATGCAGCTGAAGGTCCCGGTCCTGAACGAGGACGGGTTCGGCGTCCTGCTGGAGCAGGGACCGGACGCGGCGGCCGAAGTCGCCCTTTCGGCCGAGGAGTAGCGGTTGAAGGCCACCCGTTCGGCGCATACCAGATGCATACGGGTGGCCGGGGCGCATTCGGGCAACCGTCGGCGACCGCTGCCCGTGGAAGCCTTCTGCGGCCTAGTGTTGAGATGTGCGCCTGCCGTGCCCAGCTGCGGTCGGGGCATCTTCGTGCTCGCACGGAGCGCGGGGAGGAGTTTTCCGACGCGGGCCGCCCAAGGGTTGTCGGGCACCGGGCCGCGAGGCGTGGGGCACCGCCGGCTGTGAGAGGGACGGGAATGGAACCGACCGAGAGCGCCGCGCAGGGTTCACGGCCGCACCTGCGCCGCATGGCGGTCGCATGGCGTGCGGTCCGTGAGGCCGTGTCGTCGGCGGGGCGTCCGGGTGCGGAGGGGCGCGCCGTCGGACAGTACACCCCCGACGGGGGCGGCGGCGCGGGACGCGCCGCGGACGGCCCCGGGGCACAGCCGACCGTCGAACACACCCCCGGCTCCGCCGGCGCGGGTCCGGACGCGGACGGCGAGCGGCACCAGTCCTGGCCCGCGCTGCCCGCGGCCGTCGTCGCGGCGGCCGGGTTCGTCCTGGGCGCCGGCTTCTACCGGGCCTTCACCGGCGGCCACGCGCTCTTCCCGGCCGGCACGGCCGGCTGGTCGCTGGCCGTGCTCACCGGCATCATCGTCGGTCACCTCGTCATGCTGGGCCGCTCCCGCTGGTGGGGCGGCACCGGTTCGGGAGCCGCCCTCACCCTCGCCGTCCTGCTGCTCTACGGCTGGGTTCCGGCCGGCATGGTCAGTCTCACGGTCGTCGTGCTGGTCGGCACGGCCCGCCGCAACCGCTGGCGCCAGGGCGTGCTGCACGGCGCGGTCGACCTCCTCGGCATCGGCGCCGGCGCGCTCGTGCTGGGCGTCTTCGGCACCGTGCCGTCCGTCGAGTCCCCTGCGGAGCCCGCAGCCTGGACTCTCGCCACCGCACCCCAGGTCGTCCTGGTCGCCGTCGCCTACCTGACGGTCACCCGCGTGCTGCTCTGGTACCTGCACGCCCCGCGCCCCGGCCTGCCCACCGTCGCCCGCACCGCCCTGGTCAGGCAGGGCCTGGTCGCCGTCGCGCTGCTGGGTATCGCGCCGCTGCTCTGCGTGGTCGCTGTGGCCAAGCCCATCCTGCTGCCGTTGTTCTCCATCCCGCTGATCGCCCTGGACTCCACCCTGTGGATCGCCCGGGCCCGGGCGGAGGAGCAACTGCGTGACCCGCTGACGGGGCTGCCCAACCGCCAGTGGCTCCTGGAGCGCATCTGGACCGCGCTGGACGACGCGGAGCGGATCGACGCCCGAGCCGCCCTGATGCTGATCGACCTCGACCGCTTCCGGTCGGTCAACGACACACTCGGTCATCTCGCCGGTGACCGGCTGCTGTTGCAGATCGCCGACCGGCTGCGGGTGGCGCTGCCGCGCGGGGCGGAGGCCGCCCGGCTCGGCGGGGACGAGTTCGCCGTCTTACTCCCGGTCGCCGACTCCACGACCTCCGCGACCCGGGTCGCCCGCAGCCTCGTGGCCGCCCTCAGCTCTCCCCTCGACCTCGACGGCCTCACCCTGGTCCTGGAGGCCAGTGCCGGGGTCGCCGTCTTCCCCGACCACGCCCTGGACGCCGAAGGGCTGCTACGGCGGGCCGACGTGGCGATGTACCAGGCGAAGCGGGACCGCACCGGCGTCGAGGTCTACGAGTCCAAGCGCGACTCCAACACCCCCGACCGCCTCGGCCTGCTGGGCGATCTGCGCCGCGCCCTCGACGCGCACGAGGTGCATCTGCACTACCAGCCCAAGGTCCGCTTCGACGGGCAGGTCGCGGGCCTGGAGGCGCTGGTCCGCTGGGTGCACCCCGAGCGGGGCAAGGTGCCGCCGGACGAGTTCATAGCGATCGCCGAGTCCTCGGGGCTGATGCCCCACCTCACCGAGTACGTGCTGGAGACCGCGCTCGGCCAGGTCGCCCGCTGGCGGGACCAAGGCCTTTTCGTCCCCGTCGCGGTGAACGTCTCCCCGCGTGATGTGCACACCCCCGGCTTCGCCGGCTCCGTCGCCGCCCGGCTCGCCCGGCACGGCGTCCCGGCGGGAGCGCTCCAGCTGGAGATCACGGAGCATGTGCTCCTGGAGGACCCCCAGCGCGCCGCCGACACCCTCAACCAACTGACCGCGCACGGCGTGAAGATGTCGCTCGACGACTTCGGCACGGGCTACTCCTCGCTGGTGCACCTGCGCCGGCTGCCGGTGAGCGAGCTGAAGATCGACCGTTCGTTCGTGGCCCGGCTCGCGGTCGACGCCGAGGACGCGGAGATCGTGCGCTGCACGGTCGACCTCGCCCACTCCCTCGGCCTGCTCGTCGTCGCCGAGGGCGTCGAGGACGACGAGACCTGGGAACGCCTGCGCGATCTCGGCTGCGACGCGGTCCAGGGCTGGCTGGTCGCTGCAGCCATGCCCCCGGAGGAGACCACGGCGTGGCTGCGGGCGCGGGGCCCCCGCGGGTGGCAGCGGCCGCGCGCCGCGCTTCCCGCGGCGACGGCCGACGAGTAATTCCCGCTGGCGCGCTCGTCCGGGGGAAATCCACGGCGCGAGCGCTCAGTCCGTGCCCTGCGGCACGAAGTGGCCGATGAACAGCCCCAGCCGTCGCTCGTGCGCCTCCTCGGGCAGCCGGCCGCTGCGCATCAGAGTCACCAGCCCGTGCAGCCCTGCCCAGTACGTCTCCGTCAGTGCTCCCATGTCCTCGCCCTCTGCCGCGATCGGCTGGACGGCCTGCAGCAGCTCACCGAAGGCGTCCTGGAGGGCCGCGGGCGCCTCCGGCGTGGCGAAGGGCAGGTCCACGTCGAGGGTGAAGATCACGTCGTAGAGCGCGGGCCGCCGCCGGGCGAAAGCGGTGTACGCGCGGCCCACCGCGGCCAGCGCCTCGCGGGCACCCCCGGCCGCCGTGCGCGCCGCCCGCAGCTCCTCGGCCAGCTCCTCGCAGCCCTGTACCGCCACCGCCGCCATGATCGCGCCCTTGCCCTTGAAGTGGCTGTAGAGCACCGGCTGGCTGTACTCGATCTCCTCGGCTAGCCGGCGCGTGGTCACCGCGTCCCAGCCCTCCGCCTCCGCCAGCTCCCGCGCGGCCGTCACGATCAGCCGCTCGCGTTCCGCACGTTCGCGCTCCCGGCGCGTCTGGATCGTCATGGAAGAAATCCTAGCACCGCTAGCGTTCCTGTCGACGCTCTGCTAGCTTCGCTCCAGTTCCTAGCGCTGCTAGAAAACGATCGTCGGGGATCGCCTGCCGACGTCGCCGCCCGCCACCGCCTGCTGGAATTAGAGGAGAGTCATGACCATCACCGCCTACACCCTGGCTGTCGTGCTCAACGTGTTCTGCCTGTTCCTGGGCTACCGCTTCCTGTTCCAGCCCGCCGCCGCAGCCGCCGGCTACGGCGTCCCGGCCGACCCCCGCGGCGACGCCGGCGCCTACCTGACGATCAAGGGTGTGCGGGACGGCACCTTCGGGCTGGTCGGTCTGGCACTGCTCGCCTTCGCGGGGGCCCGGGCCGAGGCCTGGTTCATGCTCGCCGTGGCACTCGTACCGCTCGGAGACACCTTGATCGTGCTACGCAACGGCGGCACGAGGGCGGTGGCCTTCGGTGTCCACTTCGCCACCGCGGTCATCGTCCTGATCAGCGCCGGACTGCTCTTCGCGGTCTGAGCGCACCCGCCGAGTGATCCGGAGGTACCGAGATGTCGTTGTCCGTTCCGCGGTTCGGCGAGTCCGTGATCGTCCGCGAGGCCGAGGCGGAAGTCGTCGGCCGCGCGCCCACCACCGTGCGGCTGCTCGCGGACAGCAGCGCGACCGGCGGCGCCCTGTCCACCCAGCGCGTCACCCTCACCTCGGGCGCCGACGGCGCGAAGCCGCACTGGCACGACAACTCGGCCGAGATGTTCTTCCTGCTCGACGGGGCCGCCGAGATCCTCTCCGGTGACGACATCGTCACCGCGGGCCCCGGCGACCTCGTCATCGTCCCACCCGGAAAACCGCACGCCTTCGCGGCGGTCCCCGGGGCCGACGCCGACCTGCTCATCGTCCTCACACCCGGCGTCGAGCGCTTCGAGTACTTCCGGCACCTGCGGCGCGTCGCCCTCGGCGAGGTCGCACCCGAGAGTCTCCTCGAGGTGCAGGAGCTGTACGACAACCACTTCCTGAAGAGCGAGGCCTGGGAAAACCGCCGCCGTCACTGACGGACGGGCCAAACCGTTTCACGGGCACGGCCCCACGACCCATAGGATTGGGCCACACCACATTCACTCACCCCAGAGGATCGCTGCATGCCTGGCATCACGCGCGAGGAGGTCGCCCACCTCGCACGGCTGGCGCGTCTGGAGCTGAAGCCCGAAGAGCTCGAGCACTTCGCAGGACAGCTGGACGACATCATCGGCGCGGTCGCACGCGTCAGCGAGGTCGCCGACCAAGACGTACCGCCGACCTCGCACCCGCTCCCGCTGACGAACGTCATGCGCGTGGACGAGGTCCGTCCGTCGCTCACCCCCGAGCAGGCGCTCTCCGGCGCCCCGGCCCAGGAGCAGCAGCGTTTCAAGGTGCCGCAGATCCTGGGGGAGGACTAACAGCCATGACGGACATCACCAAGCTCACGGCCGCCGAGACCGCCGCGAAGATCGCCTCCGGCGAGCTCACGGCGGTGCAGGTCACCGAGGCCCACCTCGCCCGCATCGAGGCCGTCGACGAGAAGGTGCACGCCTTCCTGCACGTCGACCGCGAGGGCGCCCTCGCCCAGGCCCGCGCCGTCGACGCCAAGCGCGAGCGCGGCGAGAAGCTCGGCCCGCTGGCCGGCGTCCCCCTCGCGCTGAAGGACATCTTCACCACCGAGGGCATCCCGACGACCGTCGGCTCGAAGATCCTCGAGGGCTGGATCCCGCCGTACGACGCGACCGTCACCCAGCGTCTGAAGGCCGCCGACGTCGTCATCCTCGGCAAGACCAACATGGACGAGTTCGCCATGGGGTCCTCCACCGAGAACAGCGCCTACGGCCCGACCGGCAACCCCTGGGACCTGACGAAGATCCCCGGCGGCTCCGGCGGCGGTTCCTCCGCCGCGCTCGCCGCGCACATGGCGCCCCTGGCCATCGGCACCGACACCGGCGGCTCCATTCGCCAGCCCGCCGCCGTCACCGGCACGGTCGGCGTGAAGCCGACGTACGGCGCGGTCTCCCGGTACGGCATGGTCGCCTTCTCCTCCTCCCTCGACCAGGGCGGCCCCTGCGCCCGCACGGTCCTGGACGCGGCCCTGCTGCACGAGGTCATCGCCGGGCACGACCCGCTCGACTCCACCTCCATCGACGAGCCCGTCCCGGCGGTCGTCGAGGCCGCCCGCAACGGCAGCGTCGAGGGCATGCGCGTCGGCGTCGTCAAGCAGTTCCGCGGCGAGGGCTACCAGGCCGGCGTCATCCAGCGCTTCGACGAGTCCGTCGAGCTGCTGAAGGAGCTGGGCGCCGAGATCGTCGAGCTGGACTGCCCGTCCTTCGACCTGGCACTGTCGGCGTACTACCTGATCGCGCCCTCGGAGTGCTCCTCCAACCTCGCCCGCTTCGACGGCCTGCGCTACGGCCTGCGCGTCGGCGACGACGGCACGCACTCCGCGGAGGAGGTCACCTCGCTCACCCGCGAGGCCGGCTTCGGCCCCGAGGTCAAGCGTCGCATCATGCTCGGCACGTACGCCCTGTCGAGCGGCTACTACGACGCCTACTACGGCAGCGCCCAGAAGGTCCGCACGCTCATCAAGCGGGACTTCGACACGGCGTTCGAGCAGGTCGACGTGATCGTCTCCCCGACGACCCCGACCACCGCCTTCGCGATCGGCGAGCGCGCCGACGACCCGATGGCGATGTACCTCGCCGACCTGTGCACCATCCCGACCAACCTGGCGGGCAACGCGGCCATGTCGCTGCCGTGCGGCCTCGCCCCGGAGGACAACCTCCCGGTCGGCCTGCAGATCATCGCCCCCGTCATGAAGGACGACCGCCTGTACAAGGTGGGTGCAGCCGTCGAGGCCGCCTTCGTGGAAAAGTGGGGCCACCCGCTGATCGAGGAGGCTCCGTCGCTGTGAGCGCACTGTCCAAGGCCAAGGGCTTCAAGAAGTCCAAGTCCGGTCTGTACGTGTCGATGGCCACGTCGGCGTTCGGCGCCGTCGGTGTCTACAAGCAGATCAAGAAGGCCCGCGGGGACAACGACACGCTGCGGCTGCTCGACGCCGTCGTGACCGGAGCTGCCGTCGTCACCAACCTGGCCATTCTCTACCGCGAGCTGAAGCGGCTGGGCGACGACGACGTCCTGCTGGGCTGAGAGGGAAGTACTCACCGTGACCACCACGACCGACCTGGTGTCGTACGAGGAAGCACTCGCGTCGTACGACCCCGTCATGGGCCTCGAGGTCCATGTCGAACTCGGCACCAAGACCAAAATGTTCTGCGGCTGCTCGACCGCCCTCGGCCAGGACGCCAACACGCAGACCTGCCCGGTCTGCCTCGGCCTGCCCGGAGCGCTCCCGGTCGTCAACGCGACCGGTGTCGAGTCCGCGATCAAGATCGGCCTCGCGCTGAACTGCGAGATCGCCGAGTGGTGCCGCTTCGCCCGGAAGAACTACTTCTATCCGGACATGCCGAAGAACTTCCAGACCTCCCAGTACGACGAGCCGATCGCCTTCAACGGCTACCTCGACGTACAGCTGGAGGACGGCGAGACCTTCCGCGTGGAGATCGAGCGCGCCCACATGGAGGAGGACACCGGCAAGTCGACGCACGTCGGCGGCGCCACCGGCCGCATCCACGGCGCCTCGCACTCGCTGCTGGACTACAACCGCGCCGGCATCCCCCTCATCGAGATCGTCACCAAGCCGATCGAGGGCGCCGGCGAGCGTGCCCCCGAGGTCGCCCGGGCCTACGTCCGTGAGCTGCGCGAGGTCATCAAGGCGCTCGGCGTCTCCGAGGCCCGCATGGAGATGGGCCAGATGCGCTGCGACGTGAACCTGTCGCTGCGCCCGAACGGCACCGAGAAGTTCGGCACCCGCTCGGAGACGAAGAACGTCAACTCGCTCAGGTCCGTGGAGCGCGCGGCCCGCTTCGAGATCCAGCGGCACGCGGCCGTGCTGTCCTCGGGCGGCACGATCATCCAGGAGACCCGCCACTTCCACGAGGACACCGGGTCGACGACCTCGGGCCGCGTGAAGGAGGAGGCCGAGGACTACCGGTACTTCCCGGAGCCCGACCTCGTCCCGGTGGCCCCGTCCCGCGAGTGGGTCGAGGAGATCCGGGCCGGGCTGCCGGAGCTGCCGCTGGTCCGCCGCAACCGGCTCCGCGAGGAGTGGGGCGTCAGCGGCACCGACATGCAGGCGATCCTCAACGCCGGTGCGCTGGAGCCCATCGTCGCCACGATCGAGGCCGGGGCCGACGCCGCCTCCGCCCGCAAGTGGTGGATGGGCGAGCTGGCCCGCAGCGCCAATGACACGGGCAAGGCGCTCGACGAGCTGGCGATCACGCCGCAGCAGGTGGCCCGGGTCACCGAGCTCGTCGCGAAGGGCGACCTGAACGACAAGCTGGCCCGCCAGGTCATCGAGGGCGTCCTCGCGGGCGAGGGCACCCCGGACGAGGTCGTCGACAAGCGCGGTCTGAAGGTCGTCTCCGACGAGGGCGCGCTGACGGCGGCCGTCGACGAGGCGATCGCCGGCAACCCGGGCGTCGCCGACAAGATCCGCGGTGGCAAGGTGGCCGCGGCCGGAGCGCTGGTCGGCGCGGTCATGAAGGCCACGCGCGGCCAGGCCGACGCGGCTCGCGTCAAGGAGCTGATCCTTCAGAAGCTGGGCGTCAGCGAGGGCTGAGCACCGTACGTGTGAACCCCGAGGGGGATGCATCGAACCGATGCATCCCCCTCAGGCGTCTACAGGCGGCGGCCGACGACCCGGGTGAAGCCCAGGACGTGCTCCACGTCGGCGTGCATCAGCTCGACCGACCAGCGGGCCATGTCGGCCATGAACTCGCTCGCGCTCTCCTCGGCGCACACCTCGCTCCACAGCAGCCAGTCGCGCCAGCCGTCGTCGAGCCAGTCGGCCGTCTCGACCTCGACGGCCCCGCTGCGGGCCCACAGCCGCCGCCACCAGGCGGGGGAGTGGAAGGCCCAGAAGCCGGGATCCTTCTCCCAGTACTTCTTCAGGTGCGCCGGCGGCTCGTCGCCCTCCGGCTCCTCCCGCAGCGCCGGCATCACGACTCCGATCCGCCCGCCCGGCTTGAGCAGCCGGGTCAGAGTGGGCAGGTACAGGTCGTTGGTGCCGAAGTACTGATACGCGTCGACGCTCACGATCGCGTCGAAGGTGCCCTCGCCGAACGGCAGGTCGTGCGCCTCGGCGAACACGGGCAGGACGCGGTCGGCGACGCCCGCCTCGGCGATGCGCCCGGCGTTGTCGTCGGGCTTGATCCACAGGTCGGCGGCGACGACCTGGGCGTCGTACTCCCTGGCGAGGAAGACCGACGTCATGGCACGGCCGCAGCCCAGGTCGAGCACGCGGGAGCCGGGGCTCAGGGTGTCGAGCCCCAGGGCCGGGGCCAGCCACTCCAGCAGCCACAGCGCGTGCGGGCCCATCTGGTTGTCGATGGTCCAGCGGGCGTCGTAGCCGTTGCTGCGGGGGTAGCCGGGGTGGCTCACACGGTCAGCGAGGGGGTCGTTCGAGGTCCGGGAAGTGATGTCCGACATCGGTGGACGGGCTCCTTGAGTCCTTGAGGAAGAAAGGGGATGCGGAGGAGCTCGGTCGGACCGTCAAACAACGCACCTGCTTCGGCCGGGCGGCGGGAGGCCGCGGGCATTCCTCGGACGAGCGGACGCTAACAGCAGGCTCCCGGCCCCGCATCCGGTTTTCCCCGGGGGCGCGCTACCGTCACGGCCATGAGTGGACGCCCTGATTCCGACACCGGTCCCGAGGCAGCGGACTCGGAGGCGGCCGCCGGGCAGGACACGGCCGGTGACCCGGCGCAGGACGAGGAGGCCGCGCGCCGGGCCCGCTGGACGGCGGCCGCCACCGGTGCCGCGCTGACCCTCGCGGGACTCGCCGCGGCCGTGCTGCGCCTCACCCGCCCGGCGCCGGCGCTCGTCCCGGCCGCCTACGCGAGCGGGGCCGCCGTGTGCGCCGCCGCCGCTGTGCTGGGCTCCCGCGGCCGCACCCGGCGGGCGCTGTGGCTGCTGATCGCGGGCGTGATGGTGATGGCGCTGGGGGACCAGTTCGACTGACACCGGCCGCTGTGAATAAGCCCACGAAACCGACAAATGATCTCGTTCGTTTGTAAGAGTGGCAGCGCATTGCTCATGCGTTCTTTGCTGGCTGTTCAGTTCATGGACGACTGTTCCCGGTCAAAGATCCACACAAGGCAACTCCGGGAGCACGTTCCGTGGCAGCCCTCGCACGCTGGTGTGTCCAGCGCCGTCTGCTCAGCGTCCTGCTGTGGCTCCTCGCCTTCGCGGGGGTCGCCGCGGGCGCCGCCGTCGCCGGCACCACGTACTCGAACGACTACCAGGTCCCCGGTACCGAATCGGGCCGCGCCACGGAGCTGCTGCACGAGGGCTTCCCGCGGCTCGGCGGCGACAGCGACACCGTCGTCTGGCACACCACGTCCGGCAGCGTCCGCGCCGCCGACGTCGAGCAGACGATGACCCGCACCCTGGACCGGATCGGGAACCTCCCCGGCGTGGCCTCGGTCACCAGCCCCTACGACGGGCCGGGCACCGGCCGCATCAGCGAGGACGGCCGCACGGCCTACGCCTCGGTCACCTTCGACGACCAGGCCGAGGACATAGCCAAGGGTGAGGCGCAGGCCGTCGTCGACACCGCGAAGAGCGCCGAGACCGACGGGCTCCAGGTGGAGCTGGGCGGCAGCGCCGTCGCGCTCACCGAGTCCTCCGGCGGGCACGTCGCCGAGATCGTCGGCGTGGTCGTCGCCGCGGTGGTGCTGTTCCTCGCCTTCGGCTCGCTCGCCGCGTCCCTGCTGCCCATCGCCACCGCCCTGGTCGGTGTCGGCACCGCCTACGCCGGGATCGTGCTGCTCGGGCACGCCATGACCGTCGCCGACTTCGCCCCCATGCTGGGCATGCTCGTCGGGCTCGGCGTCGGCATCGACTACGCACTGTTCATCGTCACCCGGCACCGGCGCGGGCTGAAGCGCGGGCTGTCCGTGACCGAGGCCGCCACGAACGCCGTCGCGACCACAGGACGGGCGGTCGTCTTCGCGGGTGCCACCGTTTGCATCGCGCTGCTCGGCATGCTGATCCTGCGGCTGAGCTTCCTCAACGGCGTCGCCATAGCGGCCAGCCTCACCGTGATCCTCACCGTCGCCGCCTCCGTGACCCTGCTGCCCGCCCTGCTGTCGTTCATCGGCATGCGCGCGCTCAGCCGCCGCGAGCGCCGCCGCCTCGCCGAGCACGGCCCGGAACCCGAGCTGCCCACCGGCTTCGCGGCCCGCTGGTCGGCCTTCGTGGAGCGCCACCCCAAGGTGCTCGGCGCGGTCGCCCTGGTCGTCATGGCCGTCCTCGCGCTGCCCACCCTCTCCCTGCACCTGGGCACCTCCGACCAGGGCAACGACCCGAAGACGGCCACCACCCGCCAGGCCTACGACCTGCTCGCCGACGGGTTCGGCCCCGGCGTGAACGGCCCGCTCACCCTCGTCACCAAGGTCGACGGCGCCGACGACAAACTCGCCCTGGACAACCTCGACGGGACCCTCCGCGCCACGGAGGGCGTCGCCTCGGTGACCCCGGTGACGTTCGACTCCGGCAGCCACACCGCCTACCTGACCGTCGTACCGGAGTCCTCCCCGCAGTCGAAGCAGACCAGCGACCTCGTCGACCGGCTGCGCGAGGAGGTGCTGCCGCGCGCCGAGGCGGGCACCGCGCTCGATGTGCAGGTGGGCGGCATGACGGCCGGCTACGACGACTTCGCCGACGTCATCGTCTCCAAGCTGCCCGTCTTCGTCGGGGTCGTCATCGGCCTGGGCTGCCTGCTGCTCCTGCTCGCCTTCCGGTCGATCGGCATCCCGCTGAAGGCCGCCGCGATGAACGTCGCCGCCGTGGCCTCCGCCTTCGGGGTGGTGGTCGCGATCTTCCAGTGGGGCTGGGGCAGCGAACTGCTCGGCCTCGGCAGCGCCGGGCCCATCGAACCCTTCCTGCCCGTGATCATGGTGTCGGTGCTCTTCGGTCTCTCCATGGACTACCAGGTCTTCCTGGTCAGCCGGATGTACGAGGAGTGGCTGGAGACCGGTGACAACCGGCGGGCGGTGCGCGTCGGCCTCGCCGAGACCAGCCGGGTGATCAACTCGGCGGCCGTCATCATGATCTCCGTCTTCCTCGCCTTCGTGCTCAGCGGCGACCGGGTGATCGCCATGTTCGGCATCGCCCTGGCCGCCGCCGTCGCCCTGGACGCCTTCGTCCTGCGCACGCTCCTCGTCCCGGCCCTGATGCACCTGCTCGGCGGGGCCAACTGGTGGCTGCCCCGCTGGCTGGACAGGCGCATGCCCCGCATCAGCATCGAACCGCCAGAGAGCCGCGCCGCCCATGAGAGGCTGGCCGCCGCGACGGACGCCGAGGTGGCGGACGTCCTGGCGGAGGAGGAGCGGCAGCGGGATGTACGCGATATCCCTGGGTGACGACGCCGAGCTGAGGCCCCTGGAACCCTGGCACGCCGGGGAGTTCCTGGCGCACCTGGAGCGGGGGCGGGAGTTCATCGGGCAGTACATCCCGTTCGGGACGACCGAGACGGACCTGACCTCGGCCCGCGCGAAGCTCCAGCGCTACGCCGACATGCGCGCGGCCGACACCGGCTCCCTGCACGGCCTGTGGCTGGAGGGGACCCTGGTGGGCGGGGTGCTGTTCCTGAACTTCGACGCGGCGACCGGCAACTGCGAGGTGGGCTGCTGGCTGGAGCCCGCCGCCACGGGCCGGGGTCTGGTCACCCGCGCGATGCGGGTCCTCATCGACTGGGCCGTCGAGCAGCGCGGCATCCACCGCGTCGAATGGGTCGCCGCCTCCCTCAATCAGCCCAGCCTGAACGTGGCGCGCCGACTCGGAATGACCCGCGACGGTGTGCGACGCGAGGCGCACCCCTATGGTGGCGTACGGCACGATCTCGAAGTCTGGTCGGTGCTGGCGCCCGAGTGGCGCGCCGCACGCGCGCGTGCGGCTCACGATCATTAAGAGACTTCTCAGACAGCGACCCTACGGTGCGAGACATGGCAACGAACGCAGTGGACGAGACCGAGGCCACGAAGGCCACGACCGATGAGAAGGCGGTGGACACCACCGAGTCCGACGAGGTGCCCCAGACCGAGGTCCCGGCCGCGGCCGATGACGCGCCCGCCAAGGAGGAGAACCCCTCCGGCGTGGGCCAGGGCGCTGCCGCCGTGGTCTCCGCCGCGCTGGGCGTCGTCTCGCTCACCGGGAGCTGGATCGGCACCGTCGCCTCCGCGCGCCAGAACCTCGTCGGCCAGCTGGAGACCGCGCAGAACGCGGGCGTGGCCCAGCAGATTCAGGCGGTCTACGGCGACGCCTGGCAGACCACCGCCCTGTGGGGCGGCCTGTTCGCGCTGATCGCGCTGGTCGTCGGCGTCGTCACGCTGGCCCGGCCCGCCTTCGGCACGCCGGGCCGGATCCAGGCGCCCTGGATCAAGTCCGTCGCCTGGGCGGGAGTGGCGCTCGGCGTCATCGGCCTGTTCCTGGCCGTCCTCAAGTACACCGGCATCCTGCTCGGGCTGCCGTCCGCGAGCTGAGCGCCCGAGAGCCGAGAGCCCGCAGGTCCTGAGGGGTCTTAGGCGGTTCCGTGAGCACCTTACGGAGCCCCTGAGGCCCCTCGGCCGCGTCTAAGGCACCGTGCGCCGCCGAAGATGCGGAACTCTCCCGATGTGGCGGCCCCGCCTGGGAGACGAGAGTGAGGTCATCGCGGAAAACCCTCCGTGACCGGCCTCTCCTCGAAGGACACACCGTGTACGAGTACGAACTCCAGCAGATGCGCACCTCCGACCTCATCCGCCGGGCCGACCACGCCCGTCTGGTCCGCGAGGCCGCCCGGGCCCGCCGCGCGGCCCGCCACGAAGAAGGCGCAGACTCCGCCGAGCACGAGAGCCATAGCCGCCGCTTCCGCCGGCTCCGGTCCGCCCGGACGGCGTGAACGCCGGGGCGGGACCGGTCGCCGCCTTGGCCGTCCGGGGAGCAGCGGCCGTCGTCCACACGGGAACGGCGGCCGCTGCTTTGGCCGTTCGACGGAAAACCGGTCCCACGCCGCCGGACCCGCATGCGATGCTCGGACCTGTGGAAACCCAGTCCGTCAGCCCCGTGTTCGTCGGCCGTGCCGAGGAACTGGGCACCCTGCACGAAGCCCTCGCACGCGCCTGCGAAGGCGAACCGCAGGCGCTGCTCATCGGCGGTGAGGCCGGGGTCGGCAAGACCCGCCTCGTCGAGGAGTTCGCCGCCGTGGCCCGCAGGCGCGGGGCGGTGGTCGCACTCGGCGGGTGTGTCGAGATCGGCGCCGACGGGCTGCCCTTCGCCCCCTTCTCCACCGCGCTGCGCGCCCTGCGCCGTGAACTTCCCGGCGAGCTGGCCGCCGCTTCGGCGGGCCAGGAGGAGGAGCTGGCCCGGCTGCTGCCCGAGGTGGGCGAGTCCCGGGCCGGGCGGCACGACGAGGACGGCACGGCCCGGCTCTTCGAGCTCACCGCACGCCTGCTGGAACGCGTCGCCGCCGAGCACACCGTCGTCCTCGCCCTGGAGGACCTGCACTGGGCCGACGCCTCCACCCGCCATCTGCTCTCCTACCTCGTCCGCACCCTGCGCACCGGCCGCCTCGTCGTCCTCGCCACCTACCGCTCCGACGACATCCACCGCCGCCATCCGCTCAGGCCCCTGCTCGCCGAACTCGACCGGCTCCGCACGATCCGCCGCCTCGAACTCGCCCGCTTCACCCGCGACGAGGTCGGCCTCCAGGTGGCCGGCATCCTCGCCCACGAACCCGAGCAGGACCAGGTCGACGCGATCTTCCAGCGCTCCGACGGCAACGCCTTCTTCGTCGAGGAACTCGCCGTCGCCGGCCACGAGGGCTGCCGGACCGGCCTGACCGACTCCCTGCGCGACCTGCTGCTCGTCCGCGTGGAAGGGCTGCCGGAGTCCGCCCAGCGCGTCGCCCGGATCGTCGCCGAGGGCGGCTCCACCGTCGAGTACCGGCTGCTGGCCGCCGTCGCCCGGCTCGCCGAGGACGACCTCATCGAGGCACTGCGGGCCGCCGTGAACGCGAGCATCCTCGCCCCCGCACCCGGCGGCGACGGCTACCGCTTCCGCCACTCCCTGGTCCGCGAGGCCGTCAGCGACGACCTGCTCCCCGGCGAACGCTCCCGCCTCAACCGCCGCTACGCCGAAGCCCTGGAGACCGACCCGTCCCTCGTGCCCGCCGACCAGCGGGCGACCCGCCTGGCCAGCTACTGGTATCACGCCCACGACGCCGCCAAGGCCCTGCCCGCCGTACTCGAAGCCTCCGTCGAGGCCCGCCGCCGCCATGCCTACTCCGAGCAACTCCGGCTCCTGGAGCGGGCGATGGAACTGTGGGACTCCGCCCCCGAGGCCGTACGCGCCACCCTGCGCCCGGTCGACTACACCGAGGTCTACCCTCCTTGCGGCTGCGACCCGGCCACCACCGCGCTGCGGCACCTGGACCTGCTGGCCGAGGCGGCCGTCGCGGGACGGCTCTGCGGGGAACGCGAACGCGCGCTGAAGATCACAAAGCGGGCCCTGCGCCTCCTGGAGGACGAGGACGACCCCCTGCGCACCGCCTGGTTCTGGATCCAGCGCTCCCGGCTGGTCCAGCGGCTCGCCCGGGGCGACGGCTGGCAGGAGATCGCCACCGCGCAGGAACTGGTCCGCGGCCTGCCGCCGTCCGAGGTGCACGCCGAGGTACTGGCCACGGCCGCCCACTGGTCGATGCTCCGTGAACCCGGCCCGGAGACCCTGACGGCCGCCGAGCGGGCCGTCGAGTACGCGCGCATGGTGGGCGCCGACGAGATCGAGTCCAACGCCCGCCTCACCCTCGGCGGGCTCATGGTCGAGGCCGGGCAGATCGACGCCGGCCTGACCCACATGTACGAGGTCAGGGACGAGGTGGTGGCCCGCGGTCTCGCGGCCGTCGTGGGCCGCAGCCATGTGAACCTGCCCTCCAGCCTGGAGGGCATCGGCCGTTCCGAGGAAGCCGTGACCATCCTGCGCGAGGGCCTGCGGCTCACCTCCAGGATGGGGCTGACGGAGTCCGAGGGCTGGGTCAGGGGCAACCTCGCCGAGTCGCTCATCTCCCTGGGCCGCTGGGACGAGGCGGCCGAGGCGGCCGTCAGCGCCCAACGGCTGGGGCAGACGGCAGGTCCGTACGGGTCGGGCGCCAACAGCCAGGCGTTTCTCGCCCTCGCCCGCGGCCGGGTGTCCGAGGCCGCCCGCCACCTCGCCGAGGCTCGCGCCTCCTACGGCCCGCACGATCCCATGCCGCAGCACGACCTGCCGATCTCCTGCCTCACCGTCGCCGTGGCCGCCGCCGAGGGCCGCCTGGCCGACGCCCGCGTCGAACTGGCCCGCACGCTCACCTCCGGCTTTCCGCTCGGCACCCAGCGCTACGCCTGGCCGCTGCTGCTGGAGGCCGCCACCGCCGAGGCCGACGCCCGGGCCCTGCCCGCCGCCCACGACGGCCGCCGGCAGGTCCTGCGCGACATTCTCTTGGCCGTCAAGCGCCTCACCACCCACGCCCCCGTCTGGCTCGCCCACGAGCGGTGGGTCCGCGCCGAACTCCTGCGCGCCGAGGGCCGGAGCACCCCGGACACCTGGTCGGACGTGGTCACCTCCTTCGAACCCCTGGGCCGGCCCTACGACCTCGCCCGCGTCCGGTACCGCCTGGCCGAGTCCCTCCTGACGGGCGGCGGCGAGGACGAGCGCGGCCGTGCCACGGAACTGCTGCGGCTCGCCCACAGCGTCGCCCGCCACCTCGGCGCCCGGCCGCTCGAGGACGCCGCCACCGCACTCGCCCAGCGCGCCCGCCTCCCGCTCACGCCCGCCACGGAACCCGCCCCCGCGCCGGCCGACCCCGCCGACGCGCTCGGTCTCACCACCCGGGAGCGGGACGTCCTGCGCCTGGTCGCCGCGGGGCACACCAACCGCCGCATAGCGGAGGAGCTGTTCATCTCGCCCAAGACCGCGAGCGTGCACGTCTCGAACATCCTGGGCAAGCTCGGCGTCTCCGGACGGGGCGAGGCGGCGGCGGTGGCCCACCGGCTGGGGTTGTTCCCGGCCGAGATGGCCGTGCCCGGTCCCACGGGCTGAGGCATACGCTGTAAGGGACGTCGCGGACTCCGCGGCCTCAGGGAGGTTCAGTTGTTCAACTTCTTCGAGGAACTGTTCTCACCCGGGCGCAAGCACACCCGCGACGAGCAGAACCGCCTCGAGCTGACCCGTCAGGACGTCGGGGACGGCGACCCCGGACGCGGGCCGATAGATCTCGCGTCGGGGAAGGTCGTCGTACGCCCGCCACGGGAAGACGAGGACGGCGAGACGGGCGCGGGGGAGTAGCCCGGCGCGGTTCCCCGTCGCACGCCCGCCGCAGGAGCACGAGGACGACGGGGGCGGCGACGAGGAGCACCCCCGGTTCCGGCGGCTACGTCACCCGCAGTTCCAGGATCCGGTCGTCGCCGCCCTTCGGGCTGCCCCGGCCGTCCGTGTTGCTGGTGACCAGCCAGAGCCTGTCGCCGCCCGCCGCCACGACCGTGCGCAGCCGCCCGTACTCGCCCTCCAGGAACGCCTGCGGCTTCGCCGAGGCCGCCGTGCCGTTCAGCGGGATGCGCCACAGCCGCTTGCCGCGCAGGCCCGCCATCCAGATCGACCCCTCGGCGTGGGCGATGCCGCTGGGGGACGCCTCGGCCGTGGTCCATTGGCCGACCGGGTTGCGGAACCGCTTGTCGCCGGACCGGCCCTCCGCTTCCGGCCAGCCGTAATTGCCGCCCGGCTCGATGGCGTTCAGCTCGTCCCAGGTGTCCTGCCCGAACTCCGAGGCGAACAGCCGCTGCTTGCCGTCCCAGGCCAGACCCTGCACATTGCGGTGGCCGTAGGAGTACACCGGCGAGTCCGGGAACGGGTTGCCCGGAGCCGGCTCGCCCTCCGGGGTCAGACGCAGGATCTTGCCGCCCACGGAGTCCTTGTCCTGGGACAGTCCCGTGTCGCCGCTCTCGCCGGTGCCCACGTACAGCATTTTGTCCGGGCCGAACGCGATGCGCCCGCCGTTGTGGATGAAGCCCTTGGGAATGCCCTTGAACACCGTGTCGGGAGCGCCGAGCTGCTCGCCGGCGGGCTTCCGCCCGTCGTAGATCATGCGGACGATGCGGTTGTCGGACGCCGAGGTGAAGTACGCGTAGACCATGCGGTCCGAGGCGTAGTCGGGCGACAGGGCGATCCCGAGCAGGCCGCCCTCGCCGGCCGCCGAGACCCCCGGCACCTCGCCCAGTTCGGTCTTCTTGCCGGTCTTCTCGTCGACCCGGACGATCGTGCCGTCGTCCCGGGAGGCGACCAGCAGCCCGCCGCCCGGCAGCGGAGCGAGACCCCAGGGGGAGTCCAGGCCCTCGGCGACGGTGCGCACCACCTCGACCGAGCCCTGCGCCGGCGGTGTCTCCTCGGCGGCCTGCCGCGGGGGTGCGGACGACCCCGGTGCGGTACGGCTCGGGGAGGCGCTGTCGTCCTGGCCGGACGGGCCTGTCTCGCCGGAGGAGCAACCGGCCGTCAGCAGGAGCACGGCGGCGGCCAGCACGGCCGGGACGGCTCGACGTCGCACGATCAGGGTCCCTTCGACGGGGCAGGTCCTTCTCCCTGTCATACACCGCTCGCGGCTCCAGAGTTCCCGATAGCGGAACGCCGTAGTCAGAACACGGGGTTTGCCCGAAACGTACCCGGCGCGGACCCGTCCTTCAGTCCCACGACCCCTGGGCCGGCGGCAGCGCGGCCAGCTCCCGGAGATCGTCCGGCGTCAGGCGCACCCGCGCCGCCGCCGTGTTCTCCGTGACCCAGCGCTCCTGCTTCGTGCCGGGGACCGGGACCACGTGCGGCCCCTGTGCCAGCACCCACGCCAGGGCGATCTGGGCGGGCGTGACACCCGTGCCGTGCCGGCGGGCCACGCGGCGCAGCCCCGCGACGAACGGCTGGTTCGCGGCCATCATCTCGGCCGTGAAACGCGGGTGCCGGGCGCGTGGATCGTCCGCCTCGAAGCCCGCGCCGGGGCGCAGCCTGCCGGTCAGGAAGCCGTTGCCCAGCGGCATCGCGGCGAGGAAACCGACGCCCCGCGTCCGGCACCACGGCAGCAGGGCCTCCAGCGCCTCCGGCGACCACACCGACAGCTCCGCCTCCACCGCGCTCACCGGGAAGACCTGCTGCACCCGCTCCAGCTGCCGAATCGTTCCGTCGTGCAACCGGGCCCCGGCCCGGCGGCCGGCCCGCGCGCCCACCGCACACAGGCCCAGCGCCCGTACCTTCCCGGCCTGGACGAGCTCCGCCATCGCCCCCCAGGTCTCCTCGACCGGCACCTCGGGGTCGGCCCGGTGCAGCTGGTAGAGGTCGATGACGTCCGTCTGCAGCCGCCGCAGCGACGCGTCGCAGGCCCGCTTCACGTAGCCGGGGCGGCCGTTGGCGACGATGTGCTGATCGCCCACGAGCAGTCCGACCTTCGTCGACACGAACGCGTCGGACCGCCGCTCCTTCAACGCCCGCCCCACCAGCAGTTCGTTGGTGAACGGGCCGTACATGTCGGCCGTGTCCAGCAGGGACGCACCCAGGTCGAGCGCCCGGTGCACCGCCCTGAGCGACTCGTCGCCGCGCCGCCGCGACGCACTGTAGGCCCAGCTCATCGGCATGCACCCGAGTCCGACGGCCCCCACCGCGAGCGCCGCCGCGCCGATCGTCCTGCGCTCCACCTGGTCGTGACCCTCCCTGTTCGAGCCACCCCAACCTAACCTCTGCCGTCACACGCTCCTGACATAGCCTCCAGAGCATGACTGCTGACGTGTGGCTGCCCATCCCGCCGGACGAGATCGACGGACTCCCCGAGGGCCCGGCCTACCGTTTCTGGAACGGCGAGGAGGACTTCCCCGCGGACCCGGCCGACTGCGCCTTCTACGTCGTCCCCTACATGAAGCCCAGTGCGCTGTGCGTGCGCCCCCTGAGCCGGATGAGCAACGTCCGGGTCGTGCAGACCCTCTCCGCCGGGATCGACCACGTGGAGCCGGGACTCGGGCACCTGCCCGCGGGTGTGCGGCTGTGCAACGCGCGGGGCGTGCACGAGGCCAGCACCGGCGAGCTCACCCTCGCGCTGATCCTGGCCTCGCTGCGCGGGATCCCCGACTTCGTCCGCGCGCAGGAGAGGGGGGAGTGGCTCGGCGGGTTCCGGCCGGCTCTCGCCGACAAGAACGTCCTCATCGTGGGGTACGGCTCCATCGGCGAGGCCATCGAGGACCGGCTCGTTCCGTTCGAGGTGGCGCGTGTGGCGCGCGTCGCGCGCTCCGAGCGCACCACGGCGCGCGGTCCGGTGCATCCGCTCACCGACCTGCCCGCGCTGCTGCCGGAAGCGGACGTCGTGATCCTGTCCACCCCGCTCACCGAAGCCACCCGGGGCCTGGCCGGGGCGGACTTCCTGTCCCGGATGAAGGACGGCGCACTCCTCGTCAACGTCGCCCGCGGCCCCGTCGTCGACACCAAGGCGCTGCTCGCCGAGCTGGAGACCGGCCGCATCACCGCCGCTCTCGACGTCACCGACCCGGAGCCGCTGGCGCGCGAACACCCCCTGTGGCGTGCGCCGGGGGTACTCATCAGCCCCCATGTCGGCGGACCCACCTCCGCGTTCCTTCCGCGCGCCAAGCGGCTCCTGGTGGACCAGTTGCACCGCTATGTGAACCGGGAGCCGCTCCGCAACGTGATCCTCACGACGGGTGCATCAACCGGCTGAGAGACCTTCGAGTACCGTCCGCAATCCCCCGGGTGCGGTGGGTACTCATATATCTGTTGATCGTCACGGAGCGTAGAGAACCTATGTCCCTGAGTGACGAGACTGGTGTATCGTCCCGACAGGGGCTGCGCCGGGCACTGTTCGGCGCCGGGGGACGGACACTTCGGACTGTGAGGGGGGCGACAGGCGATGCACGGCCTATGGACGAGCGATCCGACGGGGCGGGGCTGCCGGCGGCGACCCTGGCGGGCGGCCGCGAGCAGTCGCGGCCGGCACGCCGATCACGCCGGCCACCACACCCACCACAGCGAACAGGGCACCTGCGCGGACCACGGTCATCGTCACCGCAGGTCCGGCGGGAGCGGAACGCACACCCAGGCGGTCCGGCGGGGCAAGCGGGAGCCGGGAGCCGCGCTCACCGGGAGGACCCGGTGAGCGCGCCCCCCACCTCCACGCTGGACGGAGCGCTGCGGGCGCAGCCTCCCTCCACGAGCGCGCTGCTGCCCCGCACACCGGTCGCCGGCCGCCGGCCTGGCCTGGCCCTCCAACTGGCCCTCGCCCTGGCCTGCGCGGGATACGCCGCAGGTGCGGCGTTCGGCTGGGGTTCGTACCAAGTGGCCCTGTTCATGGGTGACTTCGGGCTGAGCGCCGCGGCCGGCATCGCCGCCGTGTCGTGCTTCCTCTACGCCCGCAGCCGCCGCCCCCGCTTTCGACCCGCCTGGCTGCTGTTCGGCCTCTCCTCGGTCATGGCGTCCCTGGGCAACCTGGTCTGGGGGTGGTACGAGGTGGTGCTGGGACTGCCCGTGCCCAGTCCGAGCTACGCCGACCTGTTCTTCCTCTGCTTCGCGCCGCCCGCGATCGTCGGACTGCTCGTGCTCGCCAAACGGCCGGTGACCAAGGCGGGCTGGGTCTGCCTCGGGCTGGACGCCTGGCTCATCGGCGGCTCGCTGCTGACACTGGCCTGGAGCCTCGCCCTCGCCCAGGCCGCGAAATCGGAAGGGCCCGGCGTGGCGCACATCGCGCTGTCGCTGGCGTACCCGCTGCTCGACATCGCCCTGGTGAGCATGGTCCTCGCCCTGCACTTCAGGCGGTCCGCGGTGAACCGCTCCGCGGTGAACACCGCCATCGGCGCCCTCGCCCTGACCGTGATGTGCGACGCCCTGTTCACCTCACCGCTCATGCACCACGACTACCGCTCGGGACAGCTGCTCGACGCGGGCTGGTTCGCCGGCTCACTGCTCCTGGCGTACGCCCCGTGGGCCGGGTCCCGCGGGGAGAGCGAGCGGCACGGCCCCGCCGGGCACACCCGCGTGGTGCACGAGCACGTGCCGGGGCAGCGCGGCGGCGCCCACCACCAGGCACCCCTGCCCGGCACCGAGCACAGCCGGTACGCCGCCGCCCGGCCCATCGCCGGCTCCCTCGCCGCACTCACGCCCTATCTCGCGGCCGCCGTGTGCACCCTGGGGATCCTCTACAACGTCCTCAACGGCCGCAGCGTCGACCGGGTGGTCCTGCTGACCGGCGGCACCGTGGTGCTCGCGCTCGTCGTGCGCCAGGGCATCATGCTGCTCGACAACATCACCCTCACCCAGGAGCTGGCGCAGAAGGAGAACCACTTCCGCTCCCTGGTGCAGGGCTCCAGCGACGTCATCATGATCGCCGCCCCCAGCGGTGTCCTGCGCTACGTCTCCCCGGCAGCCGCCGGGGTGTACGGCCGCTCGGCGGAGGAGCTGGTGGGTACGGAACTGGCCAACCTCATCCACCCCGAGGACCTGGGCTGCGTCGTGCACGAGGTGCGCCGGTTCCTCGCCGCCCACCCGGTCGAGGAACCCACCACACGCATCGAGTGCCGCTTCCGCTCGGGCGACGACGGGTGGCTGAACGTCGAGTCGACCGTCAACCGCCATCAGGGCGGCCTCATCTTCAACAGCCGTGACGTGACCGAGAGGGTACGTCTGCAGGCCCAGTTGCAGCACAACGCCGAGCACGACCCGCTCACGGACCTGCCCAACCGTGCCCTGTTCACCAAGCGTGTGCAGCACGCCCTCTCGGGCCGCCGCGCCTCCGACCGGGGCGTGGCCCTGCGGAACACGGCCGTGCTCTTCATCGACCTCGACGGCTTCAAGGCCGTCAACGACACGATCGGGCACCAGGCCGGGGACGAGCTGCTGGTCCAGGCCGCCCGCAGGCTCCAGGACTCCGTCCGGCACGGCGACACCGCCTCCCGGCTCGGCGGAGACGAGTTCGCGGCCCTGATCGCCGGGGACAACACCCGCGACCGGGACGCACGCGAGCGGCACATACTGGAGCTCGCCGACCGCCTCAGGGTGACGCTGTCTCAGCCCTACCTCATCGACGGCAACGATGTCCGGGTCAACGCCTCCATCGGTGTCGCCTTCGCGGAACCCGGCCTCGGCGCCGGGGAACTGCTGCGCAACGCCGACCTGGCCATGTACCGAGCCAAGGCCGCCGGCAAGGGCCGCGTCGAGCTGTACAAGCCGCAGATGCAGCAGGACGTCGTGCGCAAGGCCGAGCTCGCCACCCGGCTGCGGGCCGCACTGCACGACGGGGAGTTCGCCCTGCTGCACCAGCCGGTGGTGTGCCTGGAGGACGGCCGGATCTCGTCGGTGTCCGCACAGGCGCGCTGGCGCTCCTCCCAAGGAGTGCTCTTCACCCCGGCGGAGTTCCTTCGCGTGGCCGAGGACGGCGGCAGGACCGCCGAGCTGGGCCGGTGGATGATCGAGGAGGCCGTCGGGCAGGCCGCCGAGCGGCACGCGACCGGGCTGTCCGCGCCGGTCGTCGTGCGGATGAGCGCCCGTCGGCTGCTGGACCGGTCGATGCCGCTCGGCTCGATCGAGGCGCTGCTCACGCGGCACGGGCTGCCGCCGGGGTCGCTGATCATCGAGCTGTCGGACGCCGACCCGAGGGTCTCGCTGGACGAGCTGGAGCGGCGTCTGGGCGCCCTGCGGCGGGTCGGCGTACGGATCGCGCTCGACGGCTTCGGCAGCGGTTACGCGGCGATCACGGCCCTTCGGCGGCTCCCCGTCGACGTGCTGAAGCTCGACCGCGGTCTGGTCGAGGGCGTCGTCGAGTCCGCGCGCCTGTACAAGATCACGGCCGGACTGCTGCGCATCGCGGGCGACCTCGGGCTGAAGTCCGTGGCGGAGGGGGTGGATCTGCCCGAACAGGTCGTCGCCCTGCGCGCGATGGGCTGCACGCACGGGCAGGGCATGGCCTTCTCCGGGCCGCTCGACGAGTACCGGCTGCGCCGGGCGCTCGCCGCCGGTCACTACCCGGTGCCGAAAGGACCGTCCGAACCGGCGTTCGCGGGTGGCGCCGCGCGGGTGTACACCTCGGGGGTGTCCGCCGTCATCGGCGGCACGGCTCTGCGCTCACATAATGAGACTCCCGTCCCACCTACTTGACAGTGGGTGCGTGCCGGGGAGAGGGTCAGTGCCATGCGCACCCGAATTCTCGTACTTGGAAAGCGCGTCGGCTGACGCTGAGCCTCGACCGCTCAGCGACCCCACCCGGCGCGCTCCCCTCGCTTGCCTTTTGGCACGAGGGGTTTTTTGTTGCACGGGCGCCTTTCGTGCAACAGACGAAGACCGTACAAACCTCGCCAAAACCCTCAGCATCTGAGAAGAGAATGCCGATGACCGAGCAGGCCACCGGGGCCCACCACCCGCAGCCCCGGCCCCGATCCGGAGGACACTCCGCCCCCGAGCAGGTGACGGGCGCGCAGTCCCTCATCCGCTCTCTCGAGGAGGTCGGCGCCGACACGGTATTCGGCATTCCCGGCGGTGCGATCCTCCCGGCCTACGACCCGCTGATGGACTCGACCCGGGTGCGCCACGTCCTGGTCCGCCACGAGCAGGGCGCCGGTCACGCCGCCACCGGCTACGCGCAGGCCACCGGCAAGGTCGGTGTCTGCATGGCCACCTCCGGCCCCGGTGCCACCAACCTGGTCACCCCGATCGCCGACGCGCACATGGACTCCGTGCCGCTGGTCGCGATCACCGGCCAGGTGGCGTCGAAGGCGATCGGCACGGACGCCTTCCAGGAGGCGGACATCGTCGGCATCACCATGCCGATCACCAAGCACAACTTCCTCGTCACCAAGGCCGAGGACATCCCGCGGATCATCGCCCAGGCGTTCCACATCGCCTCCACCGGCCGCCCCGGCCCGGTCCTGGTCGACATCGCCAAGGACGCCCTCCAGGCGAAGACGACCTTCTCCTGGCCCCCCGCCATGGACCTGCCCGGCTACCGCCCGGTGACCAAGCCGCACGCCAAGCAGATCCGCGAGGCCGCCAAGCTGATCACCCAGGCCCGCCGGCCCGTGCTGTACGTCGGCGGCGGTGTGCTCAAGGCCAGGGCCACCGCCGAGCTGAAGGTCCTCGCCGAGCTCACCGGTGCTCCTGTCACCACCACGCTGATGGCGCTCGGGGCGTTCCCCGACAAGCACCCGCAGCACCTGGGCATGCCCGGCATGCACGGCTCGGTCGCCGCCGTCACCGGACTGCAGAAGGCCGACCTGATCGTCGCCCTCGGCGCCCGCTTCGACGACCGCGTCACCGGCAAGCTGGACAGCTTCGCCCCGTTCGCCAAGATCGTCCACGCGGACATCGACCCGGCCGAGATCGGCAAGAACCGCGCCGCCGACGTGCCGATCGTGGGCGACGCCCGCGAGGTCATCGCCGACCTGATCCAGGCCGTGCAGAAGGAGCACGCCGAGGGCCACCAGGGCGACTACAGCATGTGGTGGAACGACCTCAACCGCTGGCGCGACACCTACCCGCTCGGCTACGACCAGCCCGCCGACGGCTCGCTCTCCCCGCAGCAGGTCATCGAGCGCATCGGACAGCTCGCCCCCGAGGGCACGATCTTCGCGGCGGGCGTCGGCCAGCACCAGATGTGGTCCGCCCACTTCATCGAGTACGACAAGCCGGGCACCTGGCTGAACTCCGGCGGCGCCGGAACGATGGGCTACGCCGTCCCGGCCGCCATGGGAGCCAAGGCCGGAGCGCCCGAGCGGGCCGTGTGGGCCATCGACGGCGACGGCTGCTTCCAGATGACCAACCAGGAACTGACCACCTGCGCCCTGAACAACATCCCGATCAAGGTCGCCGTCATCAACAACGGCGCCCTCGGGATGGTCCGCCAGTGGCAGACCCTCTTCTACAACCAGCGCTACTCCAACACGGTCCTGCACTCCGGCCCGGACGACGTCAACCCCGAGGCCCGCGGCACCCGCGTCCCCGACTTCGTGAAGCTGTCGGAGGCCATGGGCTGCCACGCCATCCGCTGCGAGTCCCCGGACGACCTCGACAAGGTCATCGAAGAGGCGAACTCCATCAACGACCGCCCCGTCGTCGTCGACTTCATCGTCCACGAGGACGCCATGGTCTGGCCCATGGTCGCCGCCGGCACCTCCAACGACGAGATCATGGCCGCCCGGGACGTCCGCCCCGACTTCGGCGACAACGAAGACGACTGAGCGAGAGAGACCGAAGAGATCATGTCCAAGCACACGCTCTCCGTCCTGGTGGAGAACACCCCCGGCATCCTCGCCCGGATCGCCGCCCTGTTCTCCCGCCGCGGCTTCAACATCGACTCGCTCGCGGTGGGCGTCACCGAGCACCCCGACATCTCCCGCATCACCATCGTCGTCGGCGTGGAGGACCTGCCGCTGGAGCAGGTCACCAAGCAGCTCAACAAGCTCGTCAACGTGCTGAAGATCGTCGAACTGGAGCCGTCGCAGGCGGTCCAGCGCGAACTCGTCCTGGTGAAGGTGCGCGCCGACAACGAGACGCGCTCCCAGATCGTCGAGATCGTCCAGCTGTTCCGGGCCAAGACCGTCGACGTCTCCCCGGAGGCCGTCACCATCGAGGCGACCGGCTCCGGCGAGAAGCTGACCGCGATGCTCAAGATGCTGGAGCCGTACGGCATCAAGGAGCTCGTCCAGTCCGGCACGATCGCGATCGGCCGCGGTGCCCGTTCCATCACGGACCGGTCGCTGCGCGCTCTGGACCGTTCGGCCTGAGACCCGAAACGGGCGGTCGGCGCGCCGTCGGCCGCCCGTATTGCGAGACCCGCAGACTTCCCTTCCGCCCCCCGTCATACGGTGGGACGCAACACCTGCACTCCCGAGGAGAGAACCCAAAGTGGCCGAGCTGTTCTACGACGCCGACGCCGACCTGTCCATCATCCAGGGCCGCAAGGTCGCGGTCATCGGGTACGGCAGCCAGGGCCACGCCCACGCGCTGTCGCTCCGTGACTCGGGTGTCGACGTCCGCGTCGGTCTGCACGAGGGCTCCAAGTCCAAGGCCAAGGCCGAGGAGCAGGGCCTGCGCGTGGTGAGCCCGTCGGAGGCCGCCGCCGAGGCCGACGTCATCATGATCCTCGTCCCGGACCCGATCCAGGCCCAGGTCTACGAGGAGCACATCGCCCCGAACCTGAACGACGGCGACGCCCTGTTCTTCGGCCACGGCCTGAACATCCGCTACGGCTTCATCAAGCCCCCGGCCGGCGTGGACGTCTGCATGGTCGCCCCGAAGGGCCCGGGCCACCTGGTGCGCCGCCAGTACGAGGAGGGCCGCGGCGTTCCCTGCATCGCCGCCGTCGAGCAGGACGCCACGGGCAACGCCTTCGCGCTGGCCCTGTCCTACGCCAAGGGCATCGGCGGCACCCGCGCCGGCGTCATCAAGACGACCTTCACCGAGGAGACCGAGACCGACCTGTTCGGTGAGCAGGCCGTCCTCTGCGGTGGCACCGCCGCGCTGGTCAAGGCGGGCTTCGAGACGCTGACCGAGGCCGGCTACCAGCCGGAGATCGCCTACTTCGAGTGCCTGCACGAGCTGAAGCTGATCGTGGACCTCATGTACGAGGGCGGCCTGGAGAAGATGCGCTGGTCGATCTCCGAGACCGCCGAGTGGGGCGACTACGTCACCGGCCCGCGCATCATCACGGACGCCACCAAGGCCGAGATGAAGAAGGTCCTCGCCGAGATCCAGGACGGCACCTTCGCGACGCAGTGGATGGACGAGTACCACGGCGGCCTGAAGAAGTACAACGAGTACAAGAAGCAGGACTCCGAGCACCTGCTGGAGACCACCGGCAAGGAGCTGCGCAAGCTCATGAGCTGGGTCGACGAAGAGGCGTGAGCCGCTGCCCGAGGGGCCGGAGCGAACCCGTTCCGGCCCCTTCGGCGAACCCCGGGTAACGTCGGTGGTACGGCGTTGTCCATCCCGTCCGGCCACGGACGGGTGATCCTTCCGCAGCGGCACCGGACGACGCCCCAGGCGCCACTAGACTGCTGCACACATACGCGTCAGGCCCACAGCGTCGTGCGTCTTCCGCGGCTAGCCCCCCTCCACCGCCTGCGGCCGTCGGGACGGCCGTCCGCAGCACTGGACTTGTGAGGACTCACGTGAGCTCGAAACCCGTCGTACTCATCGCTGAAGAGCTGTCGCCCGCCACCGTCGACGCCCTGGGCCCGGACTTCGAGATCCGGCACTGCAACGGCGCGGACCGGGCCGAGCTGCTCCCGGCCATCGCCGACGTGGACGCGATCCTGGTCCGCTCGGCCACCAAGGTCGACGCCGAGGCGATCGCCGCCGCGAACAAGCTGAAGGTCGTCGCACGAGCCGGCGTCGGCCTGGACAACGTGGACGTCTCCGCCGCCACCAAGGCCGGCGTGATGGTCGTCAACGCCCCCACCTCGAACATCGTGACCGCCGCCGAGCTGGCCTGCGGTCTCCTCGTCGCCACCGCCCGCCACATCCCGCAGGCCAACGCCGCGCTGAAGAACGGCGAGTGGAAGCGCAGCAAGTACACGGGCGTCGAGCTCGCCGAGAAGACCCTCGGTGTCGTGGGCCTGGGCCGTATCGGTGCGCTGGTCGCCCAGCGCATGTCCGGGTTCGGCATGAAGGTCGTCGCCTACGACCCCTACATCCAGCCCGCCCGCGCCGCCCAGATGGGCGTGAAGGTGCTGTCGCTGGACGAGCTGCTCGAGGTCTCCGACTTCATCACCGTGCACCTCCCCAAGACCCCCGAGACCGTAGGCCTCATCGGCGACGAGGCGCTGCGCAAGGTCAAGCCGAGCGTGCGCATCGTCAACGCCGCGCGCGGCGGGATCGTGGACGAGGAGGCCCTGTACTCCGCCCTCAAGGAGGGCCGGGTCGCCGGTGCCGGTCTCGACGTCTACGCGAAGGAGCCCTGCACGGACTCCCCGCTGTTCGAGTTCGACCAGGTCGTCTGCACCCCGCACCTCGGTGCCTCCACCGACGAGGCGCAGGAGAAGGCCGGTATCGCCGTCGCCCGCTCGGTGCGCCTCGCCCTCGCCGGTGAGCTCGTGCCGGACGCGGTGAACGTGCAGGGCGGTGTCATCGCCGAGGACGTCAAGCCGGGGCTGCCGCTCGCCGAGCGCCTGGGCCGGATCTTCACGGCGCTCGCCGGTGAGGTCGCGGTCCGCCTCGACGTCGAGGTCTACGGCGAGATCACCCAGCACGACGTGAAGGTGCTGGAGCTGTCCGCGCTCAAGGGTGTCTTCGAGGACGTCGTCGACGAGACCGTGTCCTACGTCAACGCCCCGCTGTTCGCGCAGGAGCGTGGCGTCGAGGTGCGCCTCACCACCAGCTCCGAGGCGACCGAGCACCGCAACGTCGTCACGGTGCGCGGCACCCTCGCCGACGGCGAGGAGGTGTCGGTGTCCGGCACGCTGGCCGGTCCCAAGCACCTGCAGAAGATCGTCGCGGTCGGGGACTACGACGTGGACCTCGCGCTCGCCGACCACATGCTGGTCCTGAAGTACGAGGACCGCCCCGGCATCGTCGGCACGGTCGGCCGCATCCTCGGCGAGGCGGGCCTCAACATCGCCGGCATGCAGGTGTCGCGTGCGGTGGCCGGCGGCGAGGCGCTGGCGGTCCTGACCGTGGACGACACGGTGACCGCCAACGTGCTGGCCGAAGTGGCCGCGGAGATCGGGGCGACCTCGGCCCGCTCGGTGAACCTGGCCTGACCTTCCCGGGGGCTCCGCCCCCCGGGCACCCGTTCGTCCTGAACGGGCTCGTCCTCAGACGCCGGACGGGCTGAGCTGATCAGCCCGTCCGGCGTCTTTGCGTACGCCCACCCGCCGCAGGGTCAGCACCGCCGCTGCCGCCGCACCGGCCAGCAGCACCGCGCCCGTGACGGCCGCCGCGTGCATACCGCTGGTGAAGGCCTCGCGCGCCGCCGTCGCCAGGGCGTCCCCCGCGCGCCCCGGGAGCCGGTCGGTCACGGCCAGGGCGCCGCCCAGGGTCTCGCGTGCCGCGGCGGGTGCCGAGGCCGGGACCTCGTGCCGGAAGACGGCCGTGCCGATGGAGCCGAGGAACGCCATGCTCAGCGCGCCGCCGAACTCCGTGCCCGTCTCCAGCAGGGACGACGCGGCGCCCGCCTTCTCCACGGGAGCGGCGCTCAGGGCCAGGTCCGCCACCTGCGACATGACGGCGACGATGCCGCAGGCCAGGACGGCGCACGCGGACAGCAGCAGCCACAGGGAGTCCGTACCGGCGAGGGCCAGCATCACGTAACCGCACGCGGCGACCGCGAAGCCCGCGCCGACGACGTGCGCGCGGGGAACGCCCCGCTGCACGAGCTGTGCGGCGACCGGCGCCGCGAGCCCGATGGGCACCGAGGGCAGCAGGCTCCACAGCGCCGCTTCGAGGGGCCCCTTGTCCAGGACCGACTGGATGTACTGGGTCGTGAAGTACGCCGAGCCCATCATGCCGAAGGCGGCGGCGAGGTTGAGGATCACGGCCGGGCTGAAGCCGCGGGCCCGGAACAGGTCCGGCGAGATCAGCGGGGAGGCCGCCGTGCGCTGGCGGTGGACGAACAGCGCGGCGAAGAGCAGACCGACGGTCACCGACATCGCGTACCGCACGTTCCAGCCCTCGGCCGCGAGTTCCTTCAGGCCGTAGATCACGGGGAGCACCGCCGCCATCGACAGCGGGACGCTCAGCAGGTCGAAGCGGCCGGGGTCCGGCGTGCGCGACTCGGGCAGCAGGACGGGACCGAGGACCAGGAGCAGCAGCATCGCGGGCAGGTTGACCAGGAAGACCGAGCCCCACCAGAAGTGCTCGACGAGCACCCCGCTCATCACCGAGCCGAGCGCGATGCCGGCCGTCATCACCCCCGACCACACGCCGATCGCCTTGGTGCGCTGGGCGGGGTCGGTGAACATCGTGCGCACGAGCGCCATCGTGGAGGGCATCAGGGTCGCGCCGCCGATGCCGAGGACCGCGCGGGCGGCGATCAGGGTCTCGGCGCTGTTCGCGTAGGCCGCGACCAGGGAGGCCGTGCCGAAGGCCGCGGCGCCGATCAGCAGGAGCCTGCGGCGGCCGACGCGGTCGCCGAGGGAGCCCATCGTCATCAGCAGGCCGGCCAGCACGAAGCCGTAGATGTCGAAGATCCACAGCTGCTGGGTGGCGCTCGGTTCCAGGTCGGCGCTGATCGCGGGGATCGCGAAGTAGAGGACGGAGACGTCCATCGAGACCAGCAGCAGAGGGAGCATCAGCACGCCGAGGGCCGTCCATTCACGGCGGCCGGCGAGGACGGGAGGGGGCGGGTTCGTCGTCATGAGCAGGACTGTACGAGCGTATTAAACGCTTGTCTAGTACGACTGTTTAATACGTCCGTCTGGATCCCGGGATAGGGTGGCGGGCCATGGGACACCGTGAGGATCTGCTGGAGGGCGCCAAGCGCTGCCTGCTGGCGAAGGGCTTCCTGCGCACCACCGCGCGCGACATCGTCAAGGAGTCGGGGACCAACCTGGCCTCGATCGGCTACCACTACGGCTCGAAGGACGCACTGCTGGCGCAGGCGTACGTCGAGATGGTGGAGGGCATGTCCGACGCCTTCGAGGGCGGCGGTGAGCTGCGGGGCGAGCCGGGGTCACTGGAGCGCTTCACCGACGTGTGGGCGAACATCATCGCGACCATGCGGGAGCCCGGCTCGCTCTGGCGGCTCAGCATGGAGATCGTGGCCATGGGGGATCAGCTGCCAGAGGTGCGGGAGCACCTCGTGCGGGCTCAGCGGGAAGCGGCGCGCGGCATCCTGCCCCTTTTCCAGGGCGGTTACGAGGACGACGTGACGGACGAGCAGGTGGACACCCTCGGGTACTTCTATCTCACCGTCATGATGGGCCTGATGGCGCAGTGGTCCTTCGACCCGGAGCACGCTCCGGAGGCCGAGCAGCTCGCGGCGGGGCTCCGCCGGGTCATCGAGGCAGCCGAGGGGAAGTGACGCCTCACCCGGGCGGGCCGGCCCTCACAGCCGGTGTGCCTTGAGGACCATGTGCAGCAGCAGGCGGTCCTCGCCGTCGTCGAGGTCGAGGCCGGTGAGCTTCTCGATCCGGGACAGGCGGTAGTACAGGGTCTGGCGGTGGATGCCCAGCTCGGCGGCGGCACGGGCGGCCTGGCCCGCGCAGTCGAGGTAGACCTCGGCGGTCCGGGCGAGTTCCTGGTGGACCGGGGCGAGCAGGGTGCGGGCGACGGGGTCCTGGGCGACTTCCGGGGGCAGGGCGGTGAGCAGCCGGAACGGCCCGATCGACGCCCACTGCGCGACCGGCCCGAAGCGTGCCTCGGCCAGTGCCGCCCGGGTCGCCGCCGAGGCCTCCCGCCAAGCGGTCGCCGACTCGGCGAGGCCGGAGCGGGGGGTGGCGATACCGGCGGCCCGTGCCGGTGCCGGGTCCGAACCGCCACCGCCCGGCCCGCCGGCCTCCGGGCCGCCTCCTCCTCGTGCCCGCTCCAGCAGCCGTCCCGCCGCCGTGGTCGCCGGAGTCAGGACGTCCGGGGAGCGCAGGCGGATCAACACCGCCAGGCACTGCGCCGTCGCCCCCCACGGCACGGTGCACAGCGCCGTCGCACCCGGGATCGCGCGCACCGACGGAGCCTCGTCCGGGTCGGCCGAGGGCCAGGGGGCGACGCACACCAGGGCGTGGAGGCCGTCGGCGCGGGGGCCGAGGGCGGTGCGGAGCTCGGCGACGGCCATGTCGCCCTGCCAGCCGGGCTCGGCGGTCAGGACGGCCCGGAGTTCGCGGCTGAGGTCGGCACCGTGCTGCGCCTCGTCCGCGAGCAGGGCGCCTATGCGGGCCGTGACCCGCATGGCGGCGGACAGCTGCCGCTCGCTCGGGCCGGGATCGTCGTCCAGCAGCCAGACGTAGCCGTGCACCACACCCCGGTGGCGGACGGGGAGACAGATCCGGCCCCGCAGGACCCCGGCCTCGGGTGTCGGCGGGATACGGACCGGTTCCGTCGCGCGGGTGATGCCGAAGCCCTCGAACCAGGCCCGGACCGCCGCCGTCGAACGGCGGGTGAGGATCGAGCGGGTACGCACCGGGTCCAGGGCCGACGGATCGAGGTCGCCCTCGCTGTCGTAGGCCCCGAAGGCGATCAGCTCGAAGTCCCGGTTCTCCAGGGTCGCGGGCGCGCCGAGCAGCTCCGAGATCTCGTCGACCAGCTCCTCGTAGTCGCCCCTGTGTTCCGACGTCACCGGGGCATTGTCGCGCACTTCCCGGGCCCTTCATACATCTGTCTGAGATCTGTGGCACGGATGCGTGACAGCTGTCGATGGCCGACGATCGGAGGGATCCTTAGGTTTCACGGTGGTTCTCCGTGCCGTACCCGACGCGTCGTCCGCGAGGGGTCCGGCCTTCACGTTGCTGGTGCTTGGAGGTGCCCCGTGCTGGGTCCCGTGATTCTCGCCGCGTCTCGCAGCGACCGGATGCGACGCCTGATCTCGGCGGCCCCGGTGACCAAGCAGGTCGTCGACCGCTTCATCCCGGGCGAGGACGTCGACGACATCGTCCCCGTCGTCCGCGACCTGACCGAGCAGGGGCTGGAGCTGACGATGGACGTCGTCGGCGAGGACATCACCAACCCCGCGCAGGCCGCCGCCGCCCGGGACGCCTACCTGGAGCTCGTCGACCGCCTCAAGCCGCTGGAGCTCGGCACCCGCGCCGAGATGTCGGTGAAGCTGTCGATGTTCGGGCAGGCGCTGGAGGGCGGCCACGAGCTGGCGCTGAGCAACGTCCGCCCGGTCGTCGAGGCCGCCGCCGAGATCGGCACGACGGTCACGCTGGACGCCGAGGACCACACCACCCTCGACTCGATGTTCGCCATCCACGAGGAGCTGCGGAAGGACTTCCCGCAGACCGGCTGCGTCATCCAGGCCTACCTGTTCCGCACCGAGGCCGACGCCCGCCGCCTCGCGGAGAGCGGCAGCCGGGTCCGCCTGGTCAAGGGTGCGTACAAGGAGCCCGCCTCCGTGGCCTACCAGGACAAACACGAGATCGACCGGGCATATGTGCGCGTTCTGCGGACGTTGATGCGGGGGGAGGGGTACCCGATGATCGGGTCCCACGACCCGCGCCTGATCGCGATCGGCCAGGAACTCGCCCACCAGGCCGGGCGAAAGCCCGACGCGTACGAGTTCCAGATGCTCTACGGCATCCGCACCGAGGAGCACCTGCGGCTGGCCGCCGAAGGCCACCGGATGCGCGTCTACACCGCGTACGGCACCGACTGGTACGGCTACTTCATGCGCCGTCTCGCGGAGAAGCCGGCCAACCTGCGCTTCTTCGCACGCAGCATGCTCACCAAGGGCTGACAGCCCTTAAGGGCCGAGACCGACACACCGCTCAGTAAGGAGTTACGGAAAACATGGACGCTGTGACCCAGGTCCCCACCCCCGTCAACGAGCCGGTGCACGGCTACGCCCCCGGCTCGCCCGAGCGGGCCCGGCTGGAGGCCAAGCTGAAGGAGCTGGCCGACAATCCCGTCGACCTGCCCTGCACCATCGGCGGCGAGAAGCGGATGGGCGGCGGCGAGGCCTTCCAGGTCGTCCAGCCGCACAACCACCGGGCCGTGCTCGGCACGTACCGCAACGCCACGCAGGCGGACGCCCAGGACGCCATCGACGCGGCCCTGGCCGCCGCGCCCGCCTGGCGCGCCCTGTCCTTCGACGACCGCGCGGCGATCATCCTGCGCGCCGCCGAGCTGCTGTCCGGCCCCTGGCGTGAGACGCTCGCCGCCTCCACCATGCTCGGCCAGTCCAAGACCGCCCAGCAGGCCGAGATCGACACGCCCTGCGAGCTGATCGACTTCTGGCGCTTCAACGTCTCCTACGCCCGCAAGCTCCTCGCCGAGCAGCCCCCGGCCAACTCCCCGGGCGTGTGGAACCGTCTGGACCACCGCCCGCTTGAGGGCTTCGTCTACGCGATCACGCCCTTCAACTTCACCGCCATCGCGGGCAACCTGCCGACGGCCCCCGCCCTGATGGGCAACGTCGTCGTCTGGAAGCCGTCCCCGACGCAGACCCACGCCGCCGTGCTGCTGATGCAGCTGCTGGAGGAGGCCGGTCTGCCCAAGGGCGTCATCAACCTCGTCACCGGTGACGGCATCGAGGTCTCCAAGGTCGCCCTGGAGCACCGCGACCTCGCCGGCATCCACTTCACCGGCTCGACCAAGACCTTCCAGTACCTGTGGAAGACGGTCGGCAACAACATCGAGAAGTACCGCACCTACCCGCGCCTCGTCGGCGAGACCGGCGGCAAGGACTTCCTCGTCGCCCACCCGTCGGCCGACCCGGCGATCCTGAAGACGGCGTTCACCCGTGGCGCGTTCGAGTTCCAGGGCCAGAAGTGCAGCGCCACCTCCCGCGCGTACATCCCGGCCTCGATCTGGAACTCGGGCTTCAAGGAGGAGCTCGCGGCCGAGGTCGACGGCATCAAGATGGGCGATGTCACCGACCTGTCGAACTTCATCGGCGCCGTCATCGACGAGCGTGCCTTCGCCAAGAACAAGGCCGCCATCGACCGCGCCAAGGAGGACGCCACCTGCACGATCGTCGCGGGCGGCACCTACGACGACTCCGAGGGCTATTTCGTCCGCCCGACCGTCATCGAGTGCACCGACCCGGAGAACGAGGTCTTCCGCACCGAGTACTTCGGCCCGATCATCGCCGTGCACGTCTACGAGGACGACACGTACGACGAGATGCTGACCCAGATGGAGTCCGTCTCCGACTACGCCCTCACCGGCTCGGTCATCGCGAACGACCGCGCGGCGGCGGCCTACACGGCCGACAAGCTCCGCTACGCGGCCGGCAACTTCTACATCAACGACAAGTCGACCGGTGCCGTCGTCGGCCAGCAGCCCTTCGGCGGCGGCCGCGCCTCCGGCACCAACGACAAGGCCGGCGCCCCGCAGAACCTGATGCGCTGGACCCTGACCCGTGCCATCAAGGAGACCCTGGTCCCGCCGACCGACTACACGTACCCGCACATGGGCTGACACCCCCTGCGCACCGACGGGCCAGGTCGAAAAGACCTGGCCCGTCGGCGTGTGCGCGGGGAAGACTGGTCCGGTGACCACCCGCACCCGCACCACCCACACGGCCGACCTCGCCGCCGCCGAACTCCGCGCCGTACGGGCGCTGCTGGACGCCGCGTTCGACGGCGACTTCGGCGACGAGGACTGGGACCACGGTCTCGGCGGTATGCACGTCCTCGTTCATGACGGCTCGGGGCTCGCCGCGCACGGCGCGGTCGTGATGCGCCGGGTGCGGCACCGCGGCCGGTGGCTGCGGGCCGGGTACGTCGAGAACGTCGCCGTCCGCGCCGACGTCCGGCGCACCGGCCTCGGCGGGCAGGTCATGGCGGAGCTGGAACGCGTCGTCGACCGTGCCTACGACTTCGGCGCCCTATCCGCCAGCGACCAGGGCGCCCGCCTCTACACGTCCCGGGGCTGGCGGCTCTGGGACGGCCAGGTGCACGCCCTCAGCCCGCTCCACGGCATCATCCGTCTGCCGGAGGAAGAGGACAGCACGTACGTGCGGCCCGCCCTCGCAGGTCCGCTCGTTTCCGTGCACGAGCTGGTCTTCGACTGGCGCGACGGCGACGTGCTCTAGAGATCACCGCAGGTCAGCACGGTGGGACCCAGTCCACCGTCTCAGATAGTAGGAAGTCCGAGTAATTGTGGAGACAGACGCTCCACGCTCCCTTACTTTTGTAGGAGCCGAACGTCTCGCTCGACCAAGCGAATGGCGGTCGTGAGCCGGGCCCTGTGCAGGCAATCCCTGCGGCACCGCTCCCCGCCCCTTCCGGCGTCTCGTATCTCTCCCTGTGCACTCCGTGCTGTCGAAGGAGTCGATTTCCCATGGCCGAGACGACCGTCCGCCGCCGAGTCCGTCACGTCTCCCGCACGACCGAGTCCGACCGGAAGAACGCCGCCGCAGCGCTCCAGCGCGCCCTCGACCGCAGGGACAACGGCGGATCCAGCGGTCACTGAGCCGCAGCATCGCCGCAGGTCCGGGAGCCGCCCCGACGAGGCGCGGTGCGGGGCCTCACGCCCCGCGCCGCACCTCGAAGTGGTCGATGCGCTCACCGTCCGACGTCAGCGCCGACACCTTCAGCCCCGGCCTGGTGCCGCTGACCGCCTCCACCGAGAGGAACGAGAAACCGCGGTAGCGCACCCGTGACCACTGCGCCGATTCCGCCTTCGTGCCCTGCGACTTGGTCCACCGGAACGTGGCGACCGACTCGTGCTCCGCGGTGTTGCCCTCGTAGCTCTCCTTCACGCCGTCGGGGAAGCCGTACAGCTCCTTGCCGCCGCCCCCCGCGGTGACGTACACGATCCCGTCCCGCCTCGGGTCCGTCGTCCCGCCGACCGGCACCGGCCGGCCCACCTCGCCGCCCTTGATGGCGTCGGTGCGTTCGTAGACGTGGTTGTGCCCGTTGATCACCAGGTCCACCTCGTGCCGGGCGAACAGCGGCAGCCACTCGGCGCGCACCCCGCCGTCGGAGGCGTGTGTGGACGTCGAGTACGCGCAGTGGTGGAACAAGACGACGATGAAGTCGACGTCCTTGGAGGACCGCAGTTCGCCGAGCTTCGCGTCCAGCCACTTCGTCTGCCGCCCCTCGGTGTAGCCGAAGTTGGCGGGGATCTCGTGCGACACGTCGTTCGCGTCCAGCGCGACCACGCCCACGTTGCCGTAGGTGAAGGCGTACACGCCCGGTGCCGTACGTGCGTCGAAGCCGCTGTCCGGCAGGGAGAACCGGGCGAGCTGGCCGCCGTAGCCGTCCGGTGAGTACCAGGCCTCCATGTCGTGGTTGCCGGTCGTCACCATCCACGGCACCGACCGTGCCACCGGCTCGGTCTGCTCGAGGAACCGGTCCCACTGGCTCGCGTCGAAGACGTCCGACTCCTTGCCCTTGCCGGTGGGGTCGGCGTAGCAGATGTCGCCGGCATGCAGGTGGAAGGCCGGCTCACGGCGCAGCAGCGTACGGTCGTTGAGGGCCGCCTCGTCGCCGACGCCCTGGTCTCCGAACGCGGTGAACACGAAACGCCCGGGCGGGCTCGCCGGTGCCGTGCGGAAGGACGTGACACTCGACCGATGCCGTGGGGAGGCCGGGTCGAAGCCCTCGTGGCCGACGCCGTAGTAGTACGTCGTGCCGGGGCGCAGCCCGTCCAGCGCGGCGTGCAGGTAGTACTGCTCGACCGCCGCCCGCACGCCCTTCAGCTCCGGGGTGCGCAGGTCGCGCAGCTCCGCCTCGACCTTCTGGCCGAGGTCGTCGGGGCGCAGACCGACCCGGACGTACGGCTTCTTCACCGCGAGCGGCACCTGCCAGGAGATCCGCATCTGGGTCTTCGGATCGGCGCCGAAGGCCAGATGGCGGCCGAAGGGCGTGATCAAGGAGCCGGGGGCCTTCGACGTGGCGGGCGACGGGCTTCCGGTCGCCGTGGCGCCGCCCTGCCCCGAACGGGAACCGGATCCGGAGCCGCAGCCGGTCAGCAGGCCGCTCGCCACCGCGCCCGCGGTCACCAGGGTGCGCCGCCGCGTCAGCCGCGTCCGCAGGTACTCGTGCTGCTCCGCCATGCTCATCCGGCGCGCGAGTTCGGGCGGGATACCGAAGTGGGGGATCTCCATGGGAAGTGAATGTCCCAGCAAAGGCCGACAGCCACACCACATACGGGTGAACGGCACCGGACGGACGCGTGCCGTCCCCCCGGGTGGGTGCCTGCCGGGGTGTCCGCATCACGGACACCGTGTGTCATCCCATGGGACGAGGAGTAGGGTGCCCGCATGTCTCGCAGCATCAATCTCGCAGTGATCCCCGGTGACGGCATCGGCCAGGAGGTCGTGGCCGAAGGCCTGAAGGTCCTCTCCGCCGTCCTTCCGCAGGATGTGAAGCTGGAGACCGAGGAGTACGACTTCGGCGCCCGGCGCTACCACGCCACCGGTGAGACCCTCACCGACGCCGACCTCGACGCCCTCAAGCGGCACGACGCCATCCTGCTCGGCGCGATCGGCGACCCGACCGTGCCCTCCGGCGTGCTGGAGCGCGGTTTCCTGCTCAAGCTCCGCTTCGCCTTCGACCACCACGTCAACCTGCGCCCCTCGAAGCTGCTGCCGGGTGTCGCCACCCCGCTCGCCGGCGAGCCGCAGATCGACTTCGTCGTGGTCCGCGAGGGCACCGAGGGTCCGTACACCGGCAACGGCGGCACCATCCGCAAGGGCACCGAGCACGAGGTCGCCACGGAGGTCTCCGTGAACACCGCCTTCGGTGTCGAGCGCGTGGTGCGCGACGCCTTCGCCCGTGCCCAGGCCCGCCCCCGCAAGAAGCTCGCACTGATCCACAAGAACAACGTGCTGACCTTCGCCGGGCACCTGTGGACGAACATCTTCAACAAGGTGGCCGAGGAGTTCCCCGAGGTCACCACCGAGTACATGCACGTGGACGCGGCGACGATCTACCTCGTCACGCAGCCCGAGCGCTTCGACGTGATCGTCACGGACAACCTCTTCGGCGACATCGTCACCGACCTGGCCGCGGCCGTCTCCGGCGGCATCGGCGTCGCGGCCTCCGGCAACATCAACCCCTCCGGTGAGTTCCCGTCCATGTTCGAGCCCGTGCACGGCTCGGCCCCGGACATCGCCGGGCAGGGCAAGGCCGACCCGACCGCCACCGTGCTGTCCGTCGCCCTGCTCCTGCGCCACCTCGGCTACGAGGCCGAGGCCGCCCGCATCGACGAGGCGGTGGCCGCCGACCTCGGCGAGCGCACCGACAAGCCCGCCCGTACCACCTCGGAGATCGGCGACGCGCTCGCCGTACGCGTAGCCGGCTGACCCGCCGCCGCTTTCACGCAAGCCGCCGGGTCGCATCCGCGCCCGGCGGCTTCCGCATGTTCCCGCCGGGTGCCACCATCGACCACCGGGCCGCAGTCACCCCGTTCCTCCCGCCGCCGCCCCCGGGCGATAATCGAACGCGAGGCCGCGCAATGAGGGAGTGCTCGGACGTCCTAGCACTGGTCACCATCAGAGCAGTACCGAGCGCGGCCCGTCACTACAACCGGTGAAGGACATCAACCCATGACGACGCCCACGATCGAGCTCAAGCCCTCCGCCCATCCGCTCTCCGCCGCCGAGCGCGAGCAGATCCTGGCCAACCCCGGGTTCGGCCGCCACTTCACCGACCACATGGTGACGATCAAGTGGACGGAAGGCCGCGGCTGGCACGATGGTCAGCTCGTGCCGTACGCGCCGATCTCCCTCGACCCCGCCACCACGGTCCTGCACTACGCACAGGAGATCTTCGAGGGGCTGAAGGCCTACCGGCAGCCCGACGGGTCCGTCGCCACCTTCCGCCCCGAGAAGAACGCCGAGCGGTTCCAGCGCTCCGCCCGCCGGCTCGCGATGCCCGAGCTGCCGGTCGAGACGTTCATCGAGGCGTGTGACGTCCTGGTGCAGCAGGACAAGGCATGGGTGCCGGCGCACGGCGGCGAGGAGTCCCTCTACCTGCGCCCCTTCATGATCGCCACCGAGGTCGGGCTGGGTGTGAAGCCCGCCAACGAGTACCTGTTCCTGGTGATCGCCTCCCCGGCCGGGGCCTACTTCCCCGGCGGTGTGAAGCCGGTGTCCATCTGGGTCTCCGAGGACCGGGTCCGTGCCGTTCCCGGCGGCATGGGTGACGCGAAGACGGGCGGCAACTACGCGGCGTCCCTGCTCGCGCAGGCCGAGGCCGCCACGAAGGGCTGCGACCAGGTCTGCTACCTCGACGCCGTCGAGCACACGTGGGTCGAGGAGCTGGGCGGCATGAACCTGTACTTCGTGTACGGGAACAAGATCGTCACGCCGTCCCTCACCGGGTCGATCCTGGAGGGCGTCACCCGGGACTCCCTGCTCGCCGTCGCCCGTGACCTCGGGTACGAGGCCGAGGAGGGCCGGGTCTCGGTCGAGCAGTGGCAGCGGGACTCGGAGAACGGGTCCCTGACCGAGGTCTTCGCCTGCGGTACGGCCGCGGTGATCACTCCGGTCGGTACGGTGAAGCGGGCTGCGGCGGAGTGGAAGCAGAGCGGGGGAGAGCCGGGCGAGGTCACGCTCCGGCTCCGCCAGGCGCTGCTCGATATTCAGCGGGGTACGGCCTCGGACGCCCACGGCTGGATGCACAAGCTGGGCTGAGCACCCCTGGCACCCGGGGGCTCCGCCCCGGGACCCCCGGGCCTATGCCCACCCACCGCCCGCATCGGTCGGGCAAGACGCCTGACCGGCGGCGGTGCCCGAATCGGCCGGGCGGGAAGCCGTGCTCGCCACGTCCCCGGGCCCCGTCGTCACCGAGCCCGGGGACGTCAGCGTGTACACCACCCCTCCCACCACCCCCGAGAGCAGGAAACTGCAGTCCACCCCGCCGGTCAGGGACAGCAGCGGCCCCTCGTACGACGGCAGGGACACCGCCAGGACGCCCACCGTCGCCCCGGCCGCCCAGGACAGGGTCGCCGGCACGTTCCAGCCGGCGCGGTACCAGTACGCGCCGCCCCGGGCGCGGCGGTTGAAGACCTGGAGGGCGTCCGGGTCGTAGACCCCGCCGCAGCGGGCGAAGCCGATGAGGGTGATGACCGCCCAGGGCGTGCCGATGGCGGTCAGCAGCAGCACGAAGGACGTCATCGCGTCCTGCGCGGTCGAGTAGTAGTGCCCGGCGAAGACGCACCCCGTGGCGACGGCCGCGACCACGTACGTCGCCCGGGCCCGGGAGGCGCGCGGCAGGATCGCGTCCAGGTCGAGGCCCATCGAGTACAGCATCAGCCCCGCGTTGCCGACCGATCCGGCCGAGGCCGCGAGGAGCAGCGGGACGAGGTACCAGGACGGGGCCGCCTCGACCAGCGGGCCGGCGTAGTCGAGGGCCGCCCCGGTCGCGTACGCCGTGAACGTGCCGAAGAGCTGCGGCACCAGCAGGCCCAGCGTCAGCCCGAGCCAGGTCGCGTGCAGGACCCGGCGGGAGGAGTGGCGGGCCGGGGAGATGTAGCGGGTGTAGTCGCCGAGCAGCGTGATGAACGCGACCGGCCCGGACAGTCCGGCGGCCACGGCCGCGAGCAGCCAGGTCGGCCAGAAGCCGCCCAGGAGATAGCCGCCGGCCTCCGGGAGCGCGGCGGTGGTGAAACCGGGGGCGTAGGCGATCACGCCCAGCGCCAGCAGGGCCGTCATGCCGAACGCCAGCAGCCGTGACATCGCGAGCAGCACCCGGTAGCCGTACACCGCGCCCGCGACCGTGGCCGCGGCGAGCAGCCCGTAGACGATGCCGTACGACACCCCGCCCTGCGGCAGCCCGGCCAGCCGGCCCAGGACGCTCACCATCACGTCCCCTCCGATCCACACGGTCAGCGCCGTGTAGCCGAGAGCCAGGAGCAGACCGACCACCGAGCCGACCAGCCGCCCGCGCACCCCGAACTGGGCGCCGGAGGAGGTCGACAGGTTGGTGCCGGTGCGCAGCGAGACCAGGGCCAGCGGGGCCGTGAACAGCACGCCCACCACGGTGCCTGCCAGCACCGCGCCGACCGACGACCACCAGTCCAGGCCGAAGGAGGGCGGCAGCCAGCCGAAGACGATCACGCCCAGGCAGAGGTTCGACCCGAGCAGGATCGAGACGAGGTCGCGTGGCCCGCTGCTGCGTTCCTCCTCCGGGATGGTGTCGACTCCGTGCTGTTCGATCGGCATGCTGGTCTCCCTCGATTAGAACGACGTTCAATGTGATGTGTGCATTGGTCTATCGTCAACCTTTCGGCAGAGGGAATTTCGCGTTTAGAGTGGTGCTCTAACTGGAGGGAGTGACATGCGACTGACCCCGACCGAACGCGACCGGCTGCTGCTCTTCGGCGCCGCCGAACTCGCCCGCGCCCGCCGGGCCAGGGGGCTGAGGCTCAACGTGCCCGAGGCGACCGCGCTCATCGCCGACACGGTGTGCGAGGCCGCCCGGGACGGCAGGCGGCTCGCGGAGGCGGTCGAGGCCGCCCGGTCCGTCCTCGGGCCCGAAGACGTGCTGCCCGGCGTCGCCGACGTCGTGACGGAGGTGCATGTCGAGGCCGTCTTCGACGACGGCTCCCGGCTCGCGGTCGTGTCCGGCCCCATCGGCGGCGGCTCGGGACCGGACGCGCCCGGCGCGCTGCTGCCCGGGCCGGAGCGGCCCGAGCGCGAGCCGGCCGAGCGGCTCACGGTCACCAACACCGCGACCGTGCCCGTCTCCGTGACCTCCCACTTCCACTTCTTCGAGGCCAACCCCCGGCTCGACTTCGATCGCGGCCGGGCCTACGGCATGCGGCTCGCCGTGCCCGCGGGCTCCTCCGTCCGGTTCGGGCCGGGGGAGAGCGCCGAGGTCGGGCTGGTGCCGATCGGGGGCGAGCGGATCGCCATCGGGTTCGCCGGGCTCGTCGACGGGCCGCTGGACGCACCGGGGGCGAAGGAGGAGGCGCTGCGCCGGGCCGCCGCCTGCGGCTATCTCGGCGTACCGGGCACCGCTGATCAGGAGGCCGTGCGATGAGCCGTCCAGGAGGCCACCCCGCCCAGGCCCGTCGCCTCACGCCGTACGAGTACGCCGCTACCCACGGGCCCCGTGCCGGTGACCGCATCCGTCTCGGCGACTCCGGGCTGGTCGTCCGGGTCGAGTCCGACTCCCAGCTCCAGGACGACGAATTCCTCGCCGGGTTCGGCAAGACCGCCCGCGACGGACTGCACCTCAAGGCCGCCGCGGTCCGCGAGACCTGTGACGTCGTCATCAGCAACGTCGTCGTCATCGATGCCGTGCAGGGCGTCCGGAAGGTCTCCATCGGCATCCGCCAGGGCCGCATCCACGCGATCGGGCGGGCCGGCAACCCCGACACCCTGGACGGGGTCGACGTCGTCGTCGGCACGGGCACCTCGATCGTGTCCGGCGAAGGCCTCATCGCCACCGCCGGGGCCGTCGACACCCACGTCCACCTGCTGTCGCCGCGCATCATGGAGGCCTCGCTCGCCTCCGGCGTCACCACGGTCATCGGGCAGGAGTTCGGACCGGTGTGGGGCGTCGGCGTCAACTCGCCCTGGGCGCTGCGGCACGCGTTCGGCGCCTTCGACGCCTGGCCCGTCAACATCGGCTTCCTGGGCCGGGGTTCGTCCTCGCACGAGGCACCCTTGGTCGAGGCCCTCGCCGAGGGCGGGGCGAGCGGCTTCAAGGTGCACGAGGACATGGGCGCCCACACCCGGGCGCTGGACACCGCCCTGCGCGTCGCCGAGGAGCACGACGTCCAGGTCGCCCTGCACAGCGACGGGCTGAACGAGTGCCTGTCGGTGGAGGACACCCTGCGCGTGCTGGAGGGCCGGACCATCCACGCCTTCCACATCGAGGGCTGCGGCGGCGGGCACGTTCCCAACGTGCTGAAGATGGCGGGCGTGCCGAACGTCATCGGCTCCTCCACCAACCCGACCCTGCCCTTCGGCCGGGACGCCGTCGCCGAGCACTACGGCATGATCGTCTCCGTCCACGACCTCAAGACCGACCTGCCCGGCGACGCCGCCATGGCCCGGGACCGCATCCGGGCCGGAACCATGGGCGCCGAGGACGTCCTGCACGACCTCGGCGCGATCGGCATCACCTCGTCGGACGCGCAGGGCATGGGACGCGCGGGCGAGACCGTCCGCCGCACCTTCGCCATGGCCGGGAAGATGAAGGCAGAGTCCGGCGCTCCGGACGAGGGCCACGACAACGAGCGCGTCCTGCGCTACATGGCGAAGCTGACCATCAACCCCGCCCTCGCACACGGGCTCGCGCACGAGGTCGGGTCCATCGAGACCGGCAAGCTCGCCGACATCGTGCTGTGGCGGCCCGAGTACTTCGGCGCCAAGCCGCAGCTGGTACTGAAGGCCGGCTTCCCGGCGTACGGCGTGGTCGGCGACCCGGGCGCGGCGACCGACACCTGCGAACCCCTCGTCCTCGGACCGCAGTTCGGCGCGTACGGGGCGACACCGGCCGACATCTCGGTGGCGTTCGTCGCACAGGCCGCGCTCGACCAGGGGAACGACACCATGCCGACCCGGCGCCGCAGGGTCGCCGTGCGCGGCACCCGCGGTATCGGCCCGGCCGACCTGCGCCTCAACTCCCGCACCGGAGCCGTCGACGTCGACCAGCGCACCGGTCTCGTCACCCTCGACGGCGAGCCGCTGCGCTGCGAACCCGCCGAGTCCGTCTCCCTCAACCGTCTCTACTTCCTCTGAGGATCAACGATGTCCGCAGCCGCCGACGGCTTCCGCATGCCCGCCGAATGGGCTCCGCACGAGCGCACCTGGATGGCCTGGCCCGGCCCGAACCAGACCTTCGGCGACCCCGGGGAGCTGGCCGCCGCCCGGCTCGCCTGGGCCGCGGTCGCCCGGGCCGTCCGCCGCTTCGAACCGGTGACGGTGGTGTGCGGCCCGGGGCAGTCGGTCCAGGCGCGTGCCCTGCTGGGCGACGGCGTCGACACGGTCGAACGTGACCTCGACGACGCCTGGATGCGCGACATCGGCCCCACCTTCCTGACCGACGGGAAGGGCGCACTGGCCGCCGTCGACTGGACGTTCAACGGCTGGGGCGCCCAGGAGTGGGCCCGCTGGGAGCACGACGCGAAGATCGCCGCGCACGTCGCCGACCTGGCCGGGGCCCGGACGTACGCCTCGGAACTCGTCAACGAGGGCGGGGCGATCCAGGTCGACGGAGAGGGCACCGTCCTGCTGACCGAGACCGTCCAGCTCGGTCCGGAGCGCAACCCGGGCTGGTCCCGCGAGCGGGTCGAGGCCGAGATCCACGCCCAGCTCGGCACCCGCAAGGGCATCTGGCTGCCGCGCGGCCTGACCGGCGACTATCCCCCGCACGGTTTCGGCACCCTCGGCCACGTCGACATCGTCGCCTCCTTCGCCCGCCCCGGTGTCGTCGTGGCGCACTCCCAGCCCGACCCCGCCCACCCCGACCACGAGATCACCCGGGAGGTCATCGGTCTGCTGAAGGCGCAGACCGACGCGCGGGGCCGCCGCCTGGAGGTCGTCGAGGTCCCCGCCCCGACCGTCCTGGAGGCCGACGGTCACTGGGCCGACTACTCGTACATCAACCACTACCTCTGCAACGGCGGGGTGGTGCTGTGCGGCTTCGACGACCCGCGCGACGAGATCGCGGCCGGCATCTTCCGCCGCCTGTTCCCCGAACGGACCGTGACCCTGGTGGACGCCCGTACGATCTTCGCGGGCGGTGGCGGCATCCACTGCGTCACGCAGCAGCAGCCGAGGATCTAGGAGTTGCACATGGCCGGTGGGCGAAGGCAGGCCCCGCCCCGCGAGGACGTCCTCGCCGCCGCCATGGAGATGATCGCCGAGCGCGGCCTGGAGAAGCTCACCATGGCCGCCCTCGGCCGCGAGGTCGGGATGAGCAGCGGCCATCTGCTCTACTACTTCGGCTCCAAGGACGAGCTGCTGCTGCGCACCCTGGAGTGGAGCGAGGGCCGGCTCGGGATCGAGCGGGGGCGGCTGCTGACCCGGACCGTGCCCGCCCGTGAACGCCTCGACGCCTACGTCGACCTGTACGTCCCCGACGGCCACCGCGACCCGCACTGGACGCTGTGGCTGGAGGTCTGGAACCGCTCGCAGAACGCCGATGAGGACGCCCGCGACCGGCAGGCCGCCATCGAAGGCGCCTGGCACCGCGACCTGGTCGCCTTGCTCGCCGAGGGCATCTCGCGGGGCGAGTTCCGCCGCGTGGACCCGGACCGGTTCGCCGCCCGCCTGCGGGCCCTGCTGGACGGCTTCGCCATCCACGTCGCGATCGGCCTGCGCGGCACCGACCGGACGCAGATCCTCCGGCACGTGAGCGAGTTCCTCGCCGACAGCCTCCTCGCGGACGGCTGAAGGCCCGCCCGGGTCGTGCCCGTCCGCGTCCGTCACTTGAGGTGACCGACCGCATCCTGAGACGGCGGTGAGTGGAGCGCGGGGGTGTGGCACACTTCCCCCGTGCTCTCGTTCGCCATGATTATTGGCAGCAGGCGCGCCGGTCCGCAGTGACCACACGTACGACCAGGTACGGGTGGACACCGTCGTCCTCGACCCGCGCGCAGACCTCTCGCACCCGCGAGAGGTTTTTCGCATTTCTGGCCCACCCACAGCCGGAGGCGAGAGCGCGAGGGAGTATGTGAGGGCGGTGGAGCCGGTCATTCCGGTACGACCGAGATCCCCTTCTCAGGAGCCTTGAGACCATGACCGAAACCAGCGAGCTCGACGATTCGTTCCACGTCTTCGACACCACCCTGCGCGACGGCGCCCAGCGGGAGGGCATCAACCTCACCGTCGCGGACAAGCTGGCCATCGCACGGCACCTGGACGACTTCGGCGTGGGCTTCATCGAGGGCGGCTGGCCGGGCGCCAACCCCCGGGACACCGAGTTCTTCGCCCGCGCCCGGCAGGAGATCGACTTCCGGCACGCCCAGCTCGTCGCGTTCGGCTCCACCCGCCGCGCCGGCACCACCGCCGACCAGGACCCCCAGGTCAGGGCGCTCCTGGAGTCCGGCGCACCGGTGATCACGCTTGTCGCCAAGTCGCACGACCGCCACGTCGAGCTCGCGCTGCGCACCACCCTGGACGAGAACCTGGCGATGGTCCGCGACACGGTGTCCTTCCTCAAGGAGCAAGGCCGCCGGGTCTTCATCGACTGCGAGCACTTCTTCGACGGCTACCGCGCCAACCCCGAGTACGCCAAGGCGGTCGTCCGTACGGCCTCGGAGGCCGGCGCGGACGTCGTCGTGCTGTGCGACACCAACGGCGGCATGCTCCCGGCCCAGATCCAGGCCGTCGTCGCCACGGTCCTCGCCGACACCGGCGCCCGGCTCGGCATCCACGCCCAGGACGACACGGGCTGCGCGGTCGCCAACACCCTGGCCGCCGTCGACGCCGGCGCCACGCACGTGCAGTGCACGGCCAACGGCTACGGCGAGCGCGTCGGCAACGCCAACCTCTTCCCGGTCGTGGCGGCCCTGGAGCTCAAGTACGGCAAGAAGGTCCTGCCCGAGGGCCGTCTGCGCGAGATGACCCGCATCTCGCACGCCATCGCCGAGGTCGTCAACCTCACCCCCTCCACGCACCAGCCCTACGTCGGCCTCTCGGCCTTCGCCCACAAGGCCGGACTGCACGCCTCGGCGATCAAGGTCGACCCGGACCTGTACCAGCACATCGACCCCGAGCTGGTCGGCAACACCATGCGGATGCTGGTCTCCGACATGGCCGGGCGGGCGTCCATCGAGCTCAAGGGCAAGGAGCTCGGCGTCGACCTCGGCGGCGACCGCGAGCTGGTCGGCCGGGTGGTCGAGCGGGTGAAGGAGCGCGAACTCGCGGGCTACACCTACGAGGCCGCCGACGCGAGCTTCGAACTCCTGCTGCGCGCCGAGGTCCAGGGCAGGCCGCTGCGCTACTTCGAGGTCGAGTCCTGGCGGGCCATCGTCGAGGACCGGCCCGACGGCTCCCATGCCAACGAGGCCACGGTCAAGCTGTGGGCCAAGGGCGAGCGCATCGTCGCCACGGCCGAGGGCAACGGACCGGTCAACGCCCTCGACCGGTCCCTGCGCGTGGGCCTGGAGAAGATCTACCCCCAGCTCGCCAAGCTGGAGCTGGTGGACTACAAGGTCCGCATCCTGGAGGGCAAGCACGGCACGAACTCCACGACCCGCGTGCTGATCTCCACGTCCGACGGCGCGGGCGAGTGGTCGACGGTAGGCGTCGCCGAGAACGTCATCGCCGCGAGCTGGCAGGCCCTGGAGGACGCGTACACCTACGGGCTGCTGCGCGCGGGGGTCGATCCGGCGGAGTAGCAGCGGGCCGGCCGGGGCCCCGGGGCGCGTGTCACATCGCCGTGTCCCGGGACCTCGGCCCCGGGACCTCACCGCCGCGGTCGCGGCCCGGGGTCCGGTCGAGGCGGAAGAGGCCCGCGGTGTGGGCGCGCTGGCCGGTGGCGGTGCTGCTGGTGGAGCGCGTGAGCTCCTCGACGCCGTCGGCCAGGTAACCGACCCACGCCGTGCCCTCGTCCTCGATGATCCGCTGCGCGTCGGTCCGCAGCCGTTCGATCACCCCGAGCAGGGCGGCCTGCTCCTTGTCGCTGGGGGAGTCGGTGGTCCTCAGGAACGCCTGCGCCCAGTCGGACTGCGCCTTCTTCAGGATCTGCTGCAGCGCCATCTCAGCGCGGATGTAGCGGGTCCAGGACGCCGAGAACCCGAAGATCCGGTCGAAGAGCACACAGCCCGCCCCGCCGGCCAGGAACACGAACCCCCACTCGGGCTGCACGGTCGTGGGCGAGGCCGCGTGCACCAGCGGCGTTATCGTGCCGACGATGCCCAGCAGCGTGGCGAGCGCCCGCAGCGAACGCGACCACAGCGACGGCCCCCGGCGGCGGGCCAGATACCAGCCGATCGCCGACGTCACCTCCGCCTCGGCATGCCGGAACAGCTCCCACAGCAGGTCGGCGCGCGTACGCGACCGGTCCAGCTCGGTCAGTTCGGACACCGTCATGTCCGCAGCCCTGCGTCGTCCGAACATGTTCCGCTCCCGCCCCTCTGGATGGCCAGGGGCATCCTAGGCGCAGCCGCGCCGGTAGATGCCCCTCTCGACGGATAACCCTTTCTGTACCGTTTCGGGTACTTTCGAACATATGAGGGCCGCACTGGTGCGTACCGTCGTACGTCTGCTGATCGTGCCGTTCGCCGCCGTACTGGCGGTGCTGCTGGCCGGTGCGCCGGGCGCGCACGCGGCCACCGACGTCTCCCAGGTCGCCCGGGAACTGCGCGAGAATCCCGTCTACGTCGATCCGGCCGCCTCCGGGCAGCTCGCGGAATCGGACGCCGAGGCGCTCGCCGACAAGATCAAGGACGCGGACAAGCCCGTCCTCGTGGCGGTCCTCCCGGCCGGCTACCCCACACAGGACCTCTTCCGGAACCTGCGGACCCAGACCGGCATCACCGGCCTGTACGGCATCCACCTCGGCGACCGGTTCGACGCCCGCGCCGACAGCTCCGTGATGAGCAGGCAGGCGGTGTCCAACCTGGTCGCGGCGGCGCAGGACGGGGGTGACACCAAGGCCCAGCTGAACGACTTCGTCGACGACGCCCTGCGCAACGTGGGCGGTTCGGCGCCGAGCAGCTGGAGCGACGGCTCGGGCACGGACGTGCCGGTCGGCGGCCTGATCACCATCGGAGCCCTGGTCGCGGCAGGCGGCGCGGGCGCCTACGCCGTGGTCCGCCGCAACCGGCGCCGCCACGAGGAGGAGCAGCGGGCCGCGCTGGAGAAGCTGCGGGTGGTCGTCGACGAGGACATCACCGCGTTCGGCGAGGAACTCGACCGGCTCGACTTCCACCCCGGGGAGCCGGGCGCCGACGACGCCATGCGCACCGACTACGAGCGTGCCCTGGACTCCTACGAGCAGGCCAAGTCCCTCATGGCGGCCGCGACGAAACCGGAGGACGTCCGGGCCGTCACCCAGGCCGTGGAGGACGGCCGGTTCTCCCTGGCCCGGCTCGCGGCCCGCCGCGAAGGCGGGGCCCTGCCGGAGCGCCGTCCCCCGTGCTTCTTCGACCCGCGCCACGGCCCCTCCGTCGCCGACGCCACCTGGACGCCACCGGCGGGCACCGCCCGCGAGGTCCCCGTCTGCGCTGCCGACGACAGGCGCCTGGCCGAGGGCCGCGACCCGGAGATCCGCGAGGTCGACACCGACCACGGCCGCCGCCCCTACTGGGAGGCCGGACCGGCGTACGGCCCCTGGGCGGGCGGCTACTTCGGCGGCGGCCTCCTGCCCGGCCTCCTCGTCGGCACCATGCTCGGCAGCATGATGGCCGGCCCCGCCTACGCGGCCGACTACGGCTCCGGCTACGGCGACTTCGGCGGCTACGGCGGTGGCGACGTCTCCGGCGCGGACTTCGACCCCGGCGACTTCGGGGGCGGCTTCGGAGGGGGGTTCGGAGGCGGGGACTTCGGAGGGGGCGGGGACTTCGGGGGCGGGTTCTGACCAGGGCCTGATCTGCGCGGCAGGTGGAGCGCCCGGCCAGGGCTTGATCTGCGGGGCCGGTGGGCGGTGACGCCGGGGTCCGCCCGCGAGCTCAGCGTCGTAGCGGCGCCCCTTGTCCCGCGGCCCGCTCCCGCGCCCGCCCCGTCACTCCGGCGACCGCGAACGCCAGCCCCACCAGAACCGCGCTGACCCACACCGGCGCCCGGTACCCGAAACCGGCGCCGATCACCGCGCCTCCTGCCCAAGGGCCCAGCGCCGCGCCCACGTTGAACGCCGCCGTCGCGAAACCACCGGCCAGGGTCGGCGCGCCCTGCGCCGCGTACAGCGCCCGGGCGATCAGCCGCCTCACCGCGTGCTTCCCCGACGCCATCACACTGGCGCGCGAAAAAAGCCGCGCACTGCCCGGGCAGCGGACAGAAGCTGTCCTGCTTCCGCCCTACCGTGGTGCCATGACCGGCTCCGAGGACATCGGCCCCCTGTCGTTCGAGGACGCGACCGATCTGGACTCCTGGCTCTCCGCCCGTCCGGCTCCGCATCCCGGCCTCTGGGTCAGGATCGCGAAGAAGGGCTCGGGCATTCCCTCCGTCAGTGCCGCGGACGTCAACGACCTGGCCCTGTGTCACGGGTGGATCACCGGGCAGCGCAAGGGACTGGACGAGGCGTACTACCTCCAGCGGATCACGCCGCGGCGTCCGGGCAGCCTCTGGTCACTCGTCAACGTCCGGCGGGTGGAGGAGCTGACCGCCGCCGGGCGGATGCGGCCCGGCGGGCTCGCGCAGGTGACGGCCGCGCGGGCGGACGGGCGGTGGGAGGCGGCGTACGCGTCGCAGCAGGAGGCCGAGGTTCCCGAGGACCTGGCGGCGGCGCTGGAAGAAAGCCCTCGGGCCGCGGCGGAGTTCGCGGCCCTCGGGCGGACGGACCGGTACCTGGCGATGCTCGGCGTGCTGCGGGCCAGGACGGCGCGGAGCCGGGCCGCACACGTGGCGGCGGCGGTGCGGAAACTGGAGTCGGCGGGCCCGGACGGCTGAAACCCCAGCAGACCGAGCGGGCCCGGCGCCCCTCGGTGCCGGGCCCCGAAGCCGCGTGTCAGAGGGTCGACGCCGCCGAGGCGATGGCGGAGGCGAAGGTCGAGACCTCCGTGTAGACACCGGGAGCCTTGGGCCGGGCGCAGCCCTCACCCCAGCTCACGATGCCGACCTGGATGAAGTTGCCGGCGTTGTCCTTGCGGAACATCGGGCCGCCGGAGTCGCCCTGGCAGGTGTCGACACCGCCCGCGTCGAATCCGGCGCAGATCTCCTCGTTGGCGACGAGGCCGCTGTAGAGGCCGCCGTAGGCCTTGCACGCGGCGTCGCTGACGAACGGCACGGTCGCTTTGAGGAGGTAGCGCTGCTGGGAGCCGCCCTCGCGGTTCGCGCCCCAGCCGGCGACGGTGAAGTCACCGGTGTTGTACTGCGTCGTGGTGGCGATCTTCAGCGTCGGCAGATTGATGGGCTGGGCGAGCTTGATGAGCGCCCAGTCCTTGCCGGTGCCGTTGTAGCCGGGAGCACGCAGCACCTTGGTGGAGCGGACCTGGATCCGGCCCGTGGTGGACTGCAGGTCGACGACCCCCGCGGTGGCGGTGATGCCGGTGTTGTTGCCGGAGCTGCCGACGCAGTGCGCGGCCGTGAGCACGATCTGCTGGGTGTAGAGCGCGCCGCCGCAGCCCATGGAGAGCCGGACCATGAACGGGAATTCGCCCTGTGCGGCCCGGGTCCCGCCGACGACGGGCGACGGGGCGGCCTGTGCGGCGGAGACGGGCTGGAGACTGGCGATCGCGAGCGCGGCGGCGCCGAGGACCGCGCATCTCTTGAGGGCTGTGAGAAGTCTCTTCAACGTGATGCCTTCCGTGGGGGGTTGACTGGGGAGGTGCAACCGAAGCATCAGATTGACGAGCGCATGACAGCAGCAAGGGCAAAAAGAACGTCCATGTGCTGGCATGGACTGGTCAAAATATTGCTGCTGGATTATGGGAACGCCGACCGTCTTCGCACAAGGGGCGGGAACCGGCCAGACCGGCCCGGCGATGATTCACCGGGCCGGTCCCGCGGGACTCACGCGTTCCTGATGGCCGAGATGTCGAAGTTCAGCTTGATCTTGTCCGAGACCAGGACACCGCCGGTCTCCAGCGCGGCGTTCCACGTCAGGCCCCACTCGGAGCGCAGGATCTCCGCCTTGCCCTCGAAGCCGACACGCTCGTTGCCGAACGGGTCCTTCGCGGCGCCGTTGAACTCGAGGTCGATGGCGAGCGGGCGGGTGGTGCCGAGGATCGTCAGATCGCCGGTGACCCGGTAGTCGTCACCGCTCAGGGCCTCCACGCCGGTGGAGCGGAAGGTCATGGCCGGGAACTCGTCCGTCTTGAAGAAGTCCGCGCTCTTGAGGTGGCCGTCCCGGTCGGCGTTGCCGGTCTCGATGCTGTCCATCACGACGTCGAGGGAGGCCGTCGAGCGCGACGGATCGGTGCCGTCGAGGCGGAGCGTTCCGGTGAAGTCCTGGAAGCCGCCCTTGACGTTCGTGACCATGGCGTGCCGGGCGGTGAAGCCGATCGTCGAGTGCGCGGGGTCGATCGTGTAGTCGCCGGTCAGAGCGGCCAGCTCGGGGTTCACGGCGGTCGCGGCGGTGGCGGTGCGGGTGTCGGTGCGGCCGAAGATGCTCATGGTGTACGCCTCCTGTGCGTGATGTTGAATCTTTAACTACTCCAACGCGACCCACCGTAGACCTATTCCGTTCAATGTTCAACATCTTCGGGAGGGGGCGTTCCCGGCGGGCCTTGCCGCGCTGTCCCGTTCCACCGCTTGGCGCAATCCCACGGTCCGCGAGGGTGAGTCGCCGCGCGTGGTGCACGACGGCCCGGCTTCGGGCGGCCCGGGGGCCGAGGGCCCGTCGCAGCCGGAGCGCCTGGCCCCCCGGCCGGTGCCCGGTGCGGTGGCGGTGTCCCGCGAGACGGGGTTCCGTGTCAAGGGAGCACATGGAGACAGCCGAGACCACGGCGGACGCCCAGCGCAGGGAGAGCGACTCGTGACACTCACCGGCTCCGGCTCGGCCTTCGACCCCCCGGCGGATCCCGCTCCGCGACGCTCCACGGCCCCCGTCCCCGCCCGCGTGCACCAGTACGGGCCACCGCGACGGCTCGACCGGCCCGTGGCCCTGGTCACCGGCGCGTCCTCCGGCATCGGGGCGGCCACGGCCCGGCGTTTCGCGATGGACGGCTGGCACGTCCTGCTCAGCGGACGCGACCGGCACCGCCTGGAGCAGACGGCGTCCGGAACCTCGGCCGTCGTGCTGCCCGCCGACCTCGCCGCGCCGGAGGGGCCGCGTCTGCTGGCCCAGTCCGCGCTGCACGCCACCGGCCGGATCGACGTTCTGGTCGCCGGGGCGGGCATGGGCTGGGCGGGCCCCTTCGCCGCCATGCCGCACACCGACATCGACCGGGTCCTGACCCTCGACCTCAACGCCACGCTGCACCTCGTACGGGAGGTGCTGCCCGCCATGATCGCCGCCGGGCGGGGCCGCGTGGTGCTGCTCGGTTCGCTCGCGGGGTGCGTGGGCCTGCGCGAGGAGGCGGTCTACTCCGCCGCCAAGGCAGGGCTCGCCGCCTTCGCCGAGGCGCTGCGCCAGGAACTGCGCGGCACGGGCGTGGGCGTCACCTTCGTCGTGCCCGGAGCCGTGGACACGGCCTTCCACACCCGCCGCGGCAGGCCCCACGACGGCACCCGTACCGGTCTCCTCTCGCCTGGCTGCGTGGCCGGCACGATCCGGGAGGCCGTCCAGCAGAACCGCGACGAGGCCTACGTCCCCACCTGGCTGACCGTCCCGGGCCGCGTCCGCGGCCTCGCCCCGGGTCTCTACCGCCGCCTGCTGAACCGCTTCGGCTGACCGGCGAAGAACTCGTGTCGCGGTCGGGGCCGGCGTGCCTGGCCGTCTGACCGGCCTCGGGTCCGTGCCGTCGCCCGGTGAGCCGTTTCGGGACCGGCGCCCGGGCGCACGGCGCCGAGCTGCTCGGCGGACTCGTGGACGGAGGTTCTTCAGCCGCTTCCCGAGCGGCGTCGTCGGGCCCGTTCCGCGCCACTGCGACCGACGGGCTTCGGGTTCGCGCCGCCTGCCGAGTGGCTTCGGCTGACCCGCCCCGGGCTTGTGCGACCCCTGCCGAACCTCTGCTGAACCGCTTCGGCAGCCCCGTGCCGGGCTCGTACCGCCGCCCGCCGCCCGCCGCCCGCCCCCGCTGCCCCGGCCCGCCGAACCACCCGGCGCCCCCGCCCGCCGCACGGCTCACCGGCGTCGGGCCCTTCCTCCGTTCCGGTCACCCCGGCCGGATCCGTCGTTCAGGTGACCGGATCCCCGTGGTAGGGCATGAGCATGGCTCCCCAGCGTCGCGTCTTCACCCGCCGAGGGGCCGGGGCCACCGCCCTCCGGCCCGGCCGCCGCGCCCTGCTGCTGGCGGCCGCCGCCCTCGCGGCGGCCGCGGCGCCCGTGCGCAGAGGCGCCGACCTGCCCGGTGACCCGTACGACACCCTCCGCCGCCGCTGGCTCGGCATCTCCCTCGGCACCGGCTACGACCCGGCCGCCGAACCCTACGCGGCCCGGCTCGCTCAGACCGGCGCACTCGCCCGCGATCTGCACGCGAGCATGGCGCCGACGGCGCGTTCCCTCTGGACAGGCCACCCCTTCGACCCGCCGGCCGGCATCACCCTCGCCTACAGCCGCCTGTGGACCATGACGCAGGCCTACGTCCAGCAGGGCACCGGCTCGACCGCGGACCCCGGCCTGCTCGCCGGCATCCTGCGCGGCCTCGACCACCTCACCGCCACCGTCTACAACCCTTCCACCACCCGCTACGGCAACTGGTGGGAGTGGCAGATCGGCAGCCCCCGCCTGCTCACCGACATCACCGCCGCCCTGTACGACGAGCTGGGGGAGTCCCGCGTCGGCGCCGCCTGCGCCGCCGTCGACCACTTCGTCCCCGACGCCGCCCTCCGCGACTACAGCGGCACCTCCACCGGTGCCAACCGCGTCGACCTGTGCCGCTCCGTCGCCCTGCGCGGCGTCCTCGGCCGCGATCCCGCCAAAATCGCCCTCGCCCGGGACGCACTCTCCCCGGTCTTCCCCTATGTCACCCGGGGCGACGGCCTCCACGCCGACGGCTCCTTCGTCCAGCACACCTGGGTCGCCTACTCGGGCACGTACGGCCAGGTCATGCTCGACGGTCTCGGCCGGCTCCTCGCGCTGCTCGCGGGATCCGCATGGGAGGTCACCGACCCGAACCGGAGCATCGTCCTCGACAGCGTCGAGCGGGCCTACGTGCCGCTCCTCCACGACGGACTGGTCATGGACAGCGTCAACGGCCGGGCCATCAGCCGCGGTCTCCTCACCGCCGACGACCGCAAGATCCTGCGCAGCGACCACTACCACGGCCACCAGCTCATCGCCGCGATCGCCCTCCTCGCGGCCGGCGCGAGCCCGGCGGCACGGGACCGCTGGCACGCTCATGTCAAGGGCTGGATCGAACGGGACACCGTCAGCCCGATCCTGACGGCGCCCCAGTTCGGTGTCGCCGACCTGGCGCGGCTGCACGGCATCGCCGCCTCACCCGCCCCGGCCGCGCCCGAACCCGCCGGGCACCACCTCTTCGCCGCCATGGACCGTGCCGTCCACCGCGGGCCCGGCTTCACCGTGAACATCGCCATGGCCAGCGACCGCATCGCCTACTACGAGTGCGGCAACGGTGAGAACCCCCGCGGCTGGCACACCGGCGCGGGCATGGTCGCCTGGTGGTCCGGCACCAGCGACCAGTACACGGACTGGTTCTGGCCGACCGTCGACTGGTACCGGCTGCCCGGCACCACCGTCTCCACCAGACGGCTCGCCGACCGCGAAGGCGGCGAGTGGGGCACGGCCCGCCCGGACACCCGCTGGGTCGGCGGCACCACCGACGGCACGTACGCGGTCCTCGGCCAGCACCTCAAGGGCCTCGGCTCCACCCTTCGGGCCCGCAAGTCCTGGATCTGCGTGGAGGACGCGGTGATCTGCCTCGGCGCCGGGATCACCTGCTCCGACGGCGTCCCGGTCGAGACGATCGTCGACAACCGCAACCTCGGCGCGTCCGGCACCCAGCGCTTCGTCACAGGTCCGCACTGGGCCCACCTGGAGGACCACGGTGGCTGGCTCCTGCCCGGCCATGAGCCGAAGACGCTGCGCGAGGACCGCACCGGCGCCTGGTCCGACATCAACACCGGCGGCACGCGGGAGCGGCGCACCCGCCGCTGGCAGACCCTGTGGCTCGACCACGGCATCGACCCCGAGGACGCCACGTACGCCTATGTCCTCATGCCCGGCGCCTCCCGCCGGGCGGTCGCGCGCCGGGCCGCCGACCCCCACTGGATGTCGGTGCTCGCCAACGACCCCGGCCGCCAGGCCGTCACCGTGCCCTCGCTCGGCTGCACGGCCGCGAACTTCTGGGAGCCCGGCACCGCGGGCCCCCTCACCGCGTCCGCCGCCGCCAGCCTGCTGACCGTCGTCAGGGGCCGCACGGCTACCCTCTGCGTGAGCGAACCGCCCCGCACCGGCGAGCCGCTGGAGATCGCCTGGGACCGCCCGGTCCGACGGGTGAGCCGGGTGGACGAGACCGTCGAGGTGCTGTCAGCCGGCCCTGTGCTGCGTCTGCGTGTCACTCCGGGGACGGTATGCGCCACCCATGTGTGTGAGCTGACTCTCGCCTGACCGCTTTGTGCGACCCCTACAAGCGACACGCCCTCTGAGCAGTCAGAAAGGGTCAACCCCGTCAGAGTTCTGTTCAGGGGTACCAGGAAAACACGCCGGAGACTGTGAGGAGTCGACGGCCCGCATTCCACGGTTGACTTCGTAAGGTCACTACATGACCGTTTTGGATGAGGCGCCGGGTGAGCCGACCGACGCGCGCGGACGCGTGGCCGAACTGCACGAGATCCGTGCGCAGGCGGTGGCCGGACCGAGCGAGAAGGCGACCGCGGCGCAGCACGCCAAGGGCAAGCTGACCGCGCGGGAGCGCATCGAACTCCTCCTGGACCCGGAGTCCTTCCGGGAGGTCGAGCAGCTGCGCCGACACCGCGCCACGGGCTTCGGCCTGGAGGCCAAGAAGCCGTACAGCGACGGTGTGATCACCGGCTGGGGCACGGTGGAGGGCCGTACGGTCTTCGTCTACGCCCATGACTTCCGTATCTTCGGCGGCGCCCTGGGCGAGGCCCACGCCACGAAGATCCACAAGATCATGGACATGGCCATCGCGGCCGGTGCCCCGCTGGTGTCGCTCAACGACGGCGCGGGCGCGCGGATCCAGGAGGGCGTCTCGGCGCTCGCCGGCTACGGCGGCATCTTCCAGCGCAACACCAAGGCCTCGGGTGTGATCCCGCAGATCTCGGTGATGCTCGGCCCGTGCGCCGGCGGCGCGGCCTACAGCCCCGCCCTCACCGACTTCGTCTTCATGGTCCGCGAGACCTCGCAGATGTTCATCACCGGTCCTGACGTCGTCAAGGCGGTCACCGGCGAGGAGATCACACAGAACGGCCTGGGCGGCGCCGACGTCCACGCCGAGACCTCCGGTGTCTGCCACTTCGCCTACGACGACGAAGAGACCTGCATCGCCGAGGTCCGTTACCTCCTCTCCCTGCTCCCGCAGAACAACCGCGAGAACCCGCCCCGCTCGGAGTCCTCGGACGCGCCCGACCGCCGCTCGGACGTCCTGCTGGACCTGGTCCCCGCGGACGGCAACCGGCCGTACGACATGGCCAAGGTCATCGAGGAGATCGTCGACGACGGCGAGTACCTCGAGGTCCACGAGCGCTGGGCCCGCAACATCATCTGCGCGCTGGGCCGGATGGACGGCCAGGTCGTCGGCATCGTGGCGAACCAGCCCCAGGCCCTGGCGGGCGTACTGGACATCGAGGCCTCCGAGAAGGCGGCCCGCTTCGTTCAGATGTGCGACGCGTTCAACATCCCGATCATCACTCTTCTGGACGTACCCGGCTTCCTGCCCGGCGTCGACCAGGAGCACGGTGGAATCATCCGCCACGGCGCGAAGCTGCTGTACGCCTACTGCAACGCGACCGTGCCCCGGATCTCGCTGATCCTGCGCAAGGCCTACGGAGGTGCGTACATCGTCATGGACAGCCAGTCCATCGGTGCCGACCTCACCTACGCCTGGCCGACCAACGAGATCGCCGTCATGGGCGCCGAGGGTGCCGCCAACGTCATCTTCCGCCGCCAGATCGCCGAGGCCGAGGACCCCGAGGCCATGCGGGCCCGCATGGTCAAGGAGTACAAGTCCGAGCTGATGCACCCGTACTACGCGGCCGAACGCGGCCTGGTCGACGACGTCATCGACCCCGCCGAGACCCGCGAGGTGCTGATCAAGTCCCTCGCCATGCTCCAGACCAAGCACGCGGACCTGCCGTCCCGTAAGCACGGCAACCCGCCGCAGTAACCCGGCGGACATCTTCCTCACGGAGACTGACACCCATGGAATCGCCTGACATCCGCGTCGAGAAGGGCCACGCCGAGCCCGAGGAAGTCGCCGCCATCACGGCCATCCTCCTGGCCCGCGCCGCCGCCCGTCCCACCGACCCGGCCCCGGCCCACCGAGGCCGCATCAAGGCCGGCTGGCGCCGCCTGGAACGCGAGCCGGGCTTCAGGGCCCCGCACAGCTGGCGCTGACCCACAGCTCGAAAAGAGGCCCCTCCACACGGAGGGGCCTCTTTTCCTTTTCTGGCGACGCCCAGGGGTGCATGCCTCAGGGGCGCGGGGAACTGCGCGACAAGCCCCCACCAACCCGCACCCGGCAACGCAACAGCCCCCGGCAGCCCAGAGGCCGCCAGGGGCTGTCCCACAGCAGGAGAATTAACGCAGTCGTGCCATCAGAGCGTGCTCGACCAGCGTGATCAACGCCGACTTCGCGTCCGCGCGGTGACGGGCGTCGGTCGTGATGATCGGGGTGTCAGGACCGATCTGGAGCGCCTCGCGCACCTCGTCCGGCGTGTACGGCTGCTGTCCGTCGAAGCCGTTCAGCGCGATGACGAAGGGCAGGCCGCTGTTCTCGAAGTAGTCGACGGCCGGGAAGCAGTCGGCGAGCCTCCGCGTGTCGACCAGCACGATCGCGCCGATGGCGCCGCGCACCAGGTCGTCCCACATGAACCAGAAGCGGTCCTGGCCCGGCGTACCGAAGAGGTACAGGATCAGGTCCTGGTCCAGGGTGATACGGCCGGTCGATGCCGGCCGAAGCGGACGTCATGACGGCCTCGGTGCGCAGCGGGTTGATCTCCGAGACGGCACCCACGAACGTGGTCTTGCCCACGCCGAAGCCGCCAGCCACCACGATCTTCGCGGACGTGGTGGAGCGGGAAGGCCCTCCGCTAGAGCTTGCGAAGTCCACTGAGCACCCTTTCGAGCAGTGTCACGTCTGGCTGGCCGCCGGCGTTCTCGTCGCCGCCGGGCTGATGGATGGCGACCAGTCCCGCCTCCGCCAAGTCGGCGACGAGGATCCTGGCCACGCCGAGAGGGATCGTGAGGAGCGCCGAGATCTCGGCGACCGACTTGATTTCCCGGCAGAGGTTGCAGATCCGCTGATGCTCGGGCAACTGGCCCTGCATCTGGTGCGGCTGCGCAGTGGTGTGCACCAGCGCCTCGATGGCGAGCTGGTAGCGGGGGCGGGTCCGGCCGCCGGTCATGGCGTACGGACGCACCAGGGGGTTGTTCGACGCCCCGGCGGGCGCCGGCTCGGGGGTGCGGCGCTGCGGCTGCACAGGCTGGATACGCGGGGCCGGCGGCTGGTCGTACGGCGAAGGGCCGGGGCCCTGCGGCGCGTACGGCTGCCGGTGGCTCGGTGCGGAGGGGAAGTTGTAACGGTTCGGGTTCTGACCACCGTCGCCCTGGCCCTGGGCAGGGCCGTACGACCAGTTGCCCGAAGACGAACCGCCTGGGGGTGTTGCCACTTTCTCCTCCTCCGACTGTGCCTGGCACCCATCGCTGTGGAGCCGCGTCCCGAAACCTTACGGCCCCGGGACGCCAAAACGCACCGTCCGTCTACTAGTTGAGCAGGCTCCCCTGGAGCTCTGCACGAAGGTCCGGTGTCAGGACCGTACCGGCTCGGTCCACCAGCAGCGCCATCTCGTACCCGATGAGGCCGATGTCCGCCTCCGGGTGAGCGAGCACGGCCAGCGACGAGCCGTCGGATACGGACATGATGAAGAGGAATCCCCGCTCCATCTCCACAACCGTCTGGTTCACCGCGCCTCCCTCGAAGATCCGGGAGGCGCCTGCCGTCAGAGACGTCAGACCGGAGGCGACGGCCGCGAGCTGGTCGGCGCGGTCGCGGGGGAAGCCTTCGGACATCGCCAGAAGGAGTCCGTCGGCGGAGACCACCACCGTGTGGGACACCCCCGGGGTGTTGTCCACGAAGTTGGTGATCAACCAGTTCAGGTTCTGTGCCGCCTGGCTCATCGGGCTCACACTAACGCTCCTGGTTGTAGGTGCTGTCAGGACCGAAGCCCTGGCCGTTCGTTTCACTGCCTGCGCTGCGTCCGCGCTGGACGCCTCGACGCAGGTTGCTCAGCCTGCCCCGGACGTCCTCCGGGGCGCGGGAGACCTGTGGGCCTCCCTGGTGGGTGCTTTCGGCGGCACCCTCGATCAGGTTGGCCTTGGGTACCCGCCTCGGCAGGCCGGAGGAGGTGACCCCGCCCGCCTTGGGCTTCCGGAGCTGCGAGGCCTGCTGCCACCGCTCGTCGTTGGCCGAGCGCCAGTCGTCGCCGTTGCTCTCCGGAGCGGAGGCCGGCGGCTCCTGGCTCACGTGCCGTGCGCCACCCGTACCGTTCGCGCCGCTCGCGGCGGGTCCACGGCGGGGAAGCCCGGCGTCGGTCATCGTGTGAGCGGCGGAGGGGCTCGATCCCGGACGGTCGAAGCCTACGCGGTCCTGCTCACTTGCGTCAGCGGCCTGCGCAGATTCCGTTTCCTGGGCCTGAGAAGGGTACTGGTTCGGGTAGCCGTTCCGGTAACCGTCCTGCTGGGGCCAGTCGTCCTGGTGACGCCGCTGCTCGAACGCGGCGAAACCGCCCGCGCCGCCCGCACCCTGCCCCGAGGGCTCCTCCTGCGCCGGCTCCGCATAGGAGGGCTCCGGGTAGCCGCCGTTCGGCGAGAAGGTGTCGTTCTGCGGCGCGCTGCCGTTCGGCGCGTAGTACTGCTCGTCGTAGGCAGAGCGCTGCGGCTCCTCGTACGCCGTGTGCCGCTGCTCGTCGTACGACTGCTGCTGCTGCTCGTACGGCGCCTGGCGGTCGTACGCGGACGGCTGCTGCTCCGGGTAGCCGCTCTGGCCGGCGTCGTAGGCCTGCGGGGCCTCGTAGCCCTGCTGCTGTCCGTTGTACTCGTCGCGGTAGCCGGTCGCCTGGCCGGACTCCTGGCTGCTCTGGCCGGGGAGCGCGGGCTGCTCGTGCGACTGGGACTCCAGGGCCGCCCGGCGCTCCTCGCGCATCAGGGAGCGGCCTACGGGGTCCAGCTCCCGTATGTCGTCGGGGACGTCGGAGTAGCGGCTGTCGTCGAAGCCGAGTTCCGCGGCCGTGCGCATGGGCTGCTGGTTGAAGTTCTCGCCGCCGCCACCGAAGTTCTGCTCCGGGATGATCTGCGAGACGGTGAACTCGTCGCGGTCCACGTGCTGCTCGCCGCCACCACCGTGGGTGATCGCGTCCGGCAGCATGACCAGCGAGGTCGTGCCGGCCTGCTCGCCCGAGGGGCGCAGCTGGACGCGGATGCCGTGCCGGTCGGAGAGCCGGCCGACCACGAACAGACCCATGCGCTGCGAGATCGCGGCGTCGACGGTCGGCGGGTTGGCCAGCTTGTGGTTGATGTCCGCGAAGTCCTCGGCGGTCAGGCCGATGCCCTTGTCGTGGATCTCGATCATGACGCGGCCGTCGGGAAGACGGGTCGCGGTCACGCGGACCTTGGTCTGCGGGGAGGAGAACGTGGTGGCGTTCTCCAGCAGCTCGGCGAGCAGGTGCACGAGGTCGGTCACGGCGCGGCCGTGGATCTCGGCCTCGGGGACGCCGGAGAGCTCGATGCGCTCGTACTGCTCCACCTCGGAGGAGGCGGCGCGCAGGACGTCGACCAGCGGGACCGGCTGGTCCCAGCGGCGGCCGGGCTCCTCGCCGGCGAGGACCAGGAGGTTCTCGCCGTTGCGGCGCATACGGGTCGCGAGGTGGTCCAGGCGGAAGAGGTTCTCCAGCTGGTCCGGGTCGGCCTCGTTGTTCTCCAGGTCGGTGATCAGGGTCAGCTGGCCCTCGATCAGCGACTGGTTGCGGCGCGAGAGGTTGGTGAAGATCGCGTTGATGTTGCCCCGGAGCAGGGCCTGCTCGGCGGCGAGCCGGACGGCCTCGCGGTGGACCTGGTCGAAGGCCCGGGCGACCTCGCCGATCTCGTCCGTCGTGGCGATCGGGATGGGGGCGACGCGGGTGTCGACCCGGCCGGGGTCGGTGCGCGAAAGCTGGTCGACCAGCATCGGCAGACGCTGCTCGGCGATACCGAAGGCGGCGTTGCGCAGCTGTCGCATCGAGCGGCTCATCTGGCGGGCCACCGCACCGGCCAGGATGAAGGCCAGGAGCAGGGCGACCACGACGGCGGCACCGGTGATGTAGGCGTCACGCTGGGCGTCGCCGGCGATGTCGGAGGCCTCGCTCACCGCGCGGTCGGCGAGCTCGGTCTCGATCTTGTCGTACGCGTTGTACTTCAGCGTGGTGACGGCCCACCAGTTCTGCGCGGTGATGCCCTGCTGGGCGAGGGCGGCGCGCTCGCTGGGGTCCGTGGAGGGCAGCGACGCGATCCTGGCCACCATCGTGGTGGGGCTGGCAGGCGGCGGCACGTAGTCCGGGTCCTTGGCCTTGGCCTCGGCGGCCATCCTCGCGCCGTCGGCCTTGATCTGCTTCTCGGCCGCCGTCAGCTTGGCGAAGTCCGCCTCGGTGCCGCCGCTCTCGTACTCCTGGATGGCGATGCGCTCCAGGTAGGCGTACGAGGACAGGGCGATGCGCTGGCTGGCCAGGTTGCCGCCGTCCGGACCGGGCTTGATCAGGATGTGCATGCCGATGGAGCGCTGGAGGGACAGCGCGCCCTTGGTCAGCGAGATCGCGTAGACGGTACGGCCGTAGCTGGTGATGTTGCCGGTCCCCAGGCCGAGTTCGTTGGCGAACTCCAGCAGCCTGTGCTCGACCTCGACGTAGCCCTCTTCGGTCTGCACGCCCTTGAGCTGGCTGGTGTAGGCGGCCGCACGCAGCTGCGCCAGCCTCGGTTCCGCCTCACGGAAGCGCTCCAGGCGCCGCTCGAGGCCCGGCCGGTCGGGCATGTTCTTGACGGCCTCGTCGAAGGCGTCCGCGGCCTTGTCGGTGTTCGCACGGGCCTTGACGACCGTCGGGTCCTTCGTGCCCTTGCCCTGCAGCAGGGGCGCGGCGGTCACGTCGCGCTCGGTGAGCAGTTCGTTGCCGTAGGCCAGGGCGGCGCGGACCAGGCGCGCGGTGTTCTCCGCGTCCTCGGCCTCCTGCCAGGTGTCGATCGAGCTCTTCACCTGGAAGCCGCCCATGACGAGGCCGACCACCACGGGTATGAGCAGGATCGCGTTCAGCCTGGTCGCCACACGCCAGTTGCGCGGGGAGAGACGGCCGCCGCTCTCGGCGGGCGCGGCCGTCGGTTCCGAACCGGGCACGGGGGCGGGCGCCGCTGTGCGCGGCGGCGGGGTGAAGTTGCCCCGGGCCGACGGCTCGGGACTGTTCTTGCTTCGCCTCACTCGACCAACAACCTCTCGGCGGTCGGCACCAACGTTGTGCCGCAGTGTTCAGAGCCCAAGACGCCAGCGACGGACGAGGGCGTCATTGACTATTGGGCAGTTCAGGCATTCCAGCACGACGACCTGCGCTCTTCCAAACAGTCCGAGGCGGGGAATCGATGGGATGTAAGCCCCAGATAAAACGGTCATAAAGAGCGAGCCCCGCCAAAAGGCGGGGCGATTGTGCGCGCAGCGAGACCGGATGTGCGCGACGCGTGGCCGTACCACCCGATTCCTCTGCCGAAACGTTATGAACACCGTGGCCGACCGTGTCAAAGGACACAGTCGGCTCCGGTGTATCTACGACAACTGCCGTACAGCGCTTCTGAATTGTGCTACCTCAGCCGTGCCATCAGGGCGTGCTCGACCAGCGTGATCAGGGCAGACTTCGCATCGGCCCGGTGTCGGGCGTCCGTCGTGATGATCGGGGTGTCCGGTCCGATCTGCAGTGCCTCACGGACCTCTTCGGGCTGGTAGGGCTGCTGGCCGTCGAAACCGTTCAGCGCGACGACGAAGGGCAGGCCGCTGTTCTCGAAGTAGTCGACGGCCGGGAAGCAGTCGGCCAGGCGCCGGGTGTCCACGAGCACCACCGCGCCGATGGCGCCGCGCACCAGGTCGTCCCACATGAACCAGAAGCGGTCCTGGCCCGGCGTACCGAACAGGTACAGGATCAGGTCCTGGTCCAGGGTGATACGGCCGTCGATGCCGGCCGAAGCGGACGTCATGACGGCCTCGGTGCGCAGCGGGTTGATCTCCGAGACGGCACCCACGAACGTGGTCTTGCCCACGCCGAAGCCACCGGCCACCACTATCTTCGCGGACGTGGTGGACCGTCCCGCGTCAGAGCTTGCGAAGTCCACTGAGCACCCTTTCGAGCAGTGTCACGTCCGGCGCGCCGGTGGCGTCGTCGCCGCCCGGCTGGTGGATCGCGACGAGACCGGCCTCGGCGAGGTCCGCGACCAGGATCCGGGCCACCCCCAGCGGCATGTTGAGCAGTGCGGACACCTCGGCCACCGACTTGACCTCACGGCACAGGTGGCAGATCCGCTGGTGCTCCGGGAGCAGTCCCATGAGCGCGGCGGGGTCCGCGGTCGTACTGATGAGTGCCTCGATCGCCAGCTGGTAGCGCGGCCGGGTCCGGCCGCCGGTCATGGCGTAAGGCCGGACCAGCGGCTGGTCGCCCTCGTCCTCGTACGGCTCCGCGTACGGATCATGAGAGGCGGGGGGCGGGGTCATGGGTCCTCCGGGCGGGACAGCAAGTCGGTCAGCAAGCCGTCTGACGGGGCCTGTGTGGGGTATGTGGCAGCCGGACGGTGATGTGGTGAGACGGGTGGTGCCGGGGCCGATCAGTGGAGCAGACTGCCTTGGAGCTCAGCCCTGAGGTCGGGGGTGAGGACCGCGCCCGCGCGGTCGACCAGGAGCGCCATCTCGTAGCCGACGAGGCCGATGTCGCACTCGGGGTGGGCCAGTACCGCGAGGGACGAGCCGTCCGAGACGGACATGAGGAAGAGGAATCCCCGCTCCATCTCCACGACCGTCTGCGCGACCTCGCCCCCCTCGAAGATCCGGGAAGCGCCTGCCGTCAGGGACGTCAGACCCGAGGCGACGGCCGCGAGCTGGTCCGCACGGTCGCGCGGGAAGCCCTCCGACATCGCCAGGAGGAGACCGTCGGCGGACACGACGACGGTGTGGGACACCCCGGGGGTGTTGTCCACGAAGTTGGTGATCAACCAGTTGAGATTCTGTGCCGCCTGGCTCATCGGACTCAACTAACGCTCCTGCTGGTGAGTGGGCCGTGGGTGGCTGCCGGTCTGGGTGGACCCGGCCTGACGACCCTGTGCGATTCCCCGACGGAGATTGGTCAGCCGGCCGCGCACGTCATCGGGCGCACGCGAGACCTGGGGACCGCTCTGGTGGGTTTGCTGCTGCGCCGTGCCCGGGACGAGGTTGGCCCGGGGTACCCGGCGCGGCAGGCCGGAGGTGGTGATGCCCCCCGCGGCGGGCTGACGGACTCGCTCGGCCTGGCGGACGAGGTCGTCGTTCGGCGAGGTGCGCCAGCCGGCGGGGGCGGACCGCTGCGGACCGGTGGGTCCCTGCGGTTGCTGCGGGGCGGCAGGGGCGGAGCCGTTGTTCTGCGGCGGCTGCTGCTGCTCCTCCTGCTGGCCGTGGAACCAGTTGGTTTCCAGCGTGTCGTACAGCGGTGTGCGACCGTCGCCCGGTCCGGGCGCCGGCGGCAGGGCCTCGGGCTCCTGCCGGACCGGCCGCGCCTGCGGGGCGGGCGGACGCGGGGCACCGAAGTCGGCCGGGCCCCGGTCGCCGCCCGGCTGCGGCCGGTCGAACCGGCCCGTGCCCGCGGGGTCGGCCGGCGTGGCCGGACCCGGAAGGGTGGGCCGCCCGGAGCCGTTGTCCTGACGCGGGGCCGGGTACTGGCTGCCGTTGTCCTGGCGGGGTGCCGGGTACTGACCGGTCGAGCCGTTGTCCTGGCGCGGGGCCGGGTACTGGCTGCCGTTGTCCTGGCGGGGCGCGGGGTACTGACTCGCCGAGCCGTTGTCGTAGGCCTGCGGCGCCGGGTACTGGCCCGACGCGGACGAGGTGTCGGGGCGACCGCCGGGGGTGCCGAAGACGTCCGGGCGGACGAACTGGCCCTGGCCCTGCGAGGTGTTCGCGCCGGGGCCGAACGGGTCCGCCTGCTGGGAACCTCCGAAGTCACCGGGCGATCCGAAGCCCTGCCGGTCGTCGTCCCGCGGCACGGCCGGCATCTGTGCCGTCGCGCCGAAGCCCTGCCGGTCGTCGCCGCGCGGCAGCGACGACGTACGGGAGAGGTCGGGCTCCTCGTGCCCGCGCGGGGCGTCCAGCGAGGCGCGCGGCGCCGGCGGCTGGGCGTTCTCGTCGCTCCAGCTCGGCACGCGCGGCTGCGCGTCACCGCCGGGCAGCTCGGCACGCGGTCCGCCGCGCGGCGGCAGCTGCGGCCTGCGGCCCGTGCCCTGCTCGGGGTCGCCGCCCTGCTTCTTGCGGCTCCGGCCTCCGCCGAAGGCGTCCTGGCCCTGCGGCCCGTTGGTGCCGGCCGCCTGCAGACCCTGCGGGGCACCCGGCGCCTGCTGGCCGAACCCGGTGCCCGCCGGAGCGGGACGGCCCTGCGGGGAACCACCCTGCTCGAACGACGAGGTCCCCGGACCCTGCGGCCCGCGCGCTCCACCGGGCGCTCCCGGACGGCCGCCGTCCGCGTCGCGCCCGGGCAGCGCGGCCCGCGGGCCCTGACCGGAAGCGAGCCGGCCGCCGCCGGAGGCACCGCCACCGAAGGCCCCGCCGGACGCACCGGCGCCGAGAGCACCGCCGCCCTGACCGGACCCGGCGGCACGCCGGGCCGCGGCCGCACCGGCGGCGGCCTGCGCGGCGGCGGGACCACCACCGACGGGAGGCTGACCGGCCTGCTTGGGCTGGGGCTTCCTGCCGCCCTGGGCGACATCGACGGGCAGCATGACCAGCGCGGTCGTGCCGCCGGAGTCCGACGGACGCAGCTGGATGCGGATGCCGTGCCGCTGGGACAGCCGGCCGACCACGAACAGACCCATGCGGCGGGAGACGGAGACGTCCACCGTCGGGGGAGAGGCGAGCCGCTCGTTGATCGCCGCCAGGTCCTCCGGCGACAGACCGATACCGGTGTCGTGGATCTCGATGAGCACCCGGCCGTCGGGCAGGGCGTGACCGGTGACCTTGACCTTGGTCTGCGGCGAGGAGAAGGAGGTCGCGTTCTCGAGCAGCTCGGCGAGCAGGTGCACGAGGTCGTTGACCACGCGGCCCGCCACTTCGGTGGTGGGCACCGAGGCCAGCTCGATGCGCTCGTACTGCTCCACCTCGGACGCGGCGGCGCGGAGCACGTCGACCAGCGGGACCGGACGGGTCCAGCGGCGGCCGGGCTCCTCACCCGCGAGGACGAGGAGGTTCTCACCGTTACGGCGCATACGCGTGGCGAGGTGGTCGAGCTTGAACAGCGAGGACAGCTGGTCCGGGTCGGCCTCGCGGGACTCCAGCTCGGAGATCAGCGACAGCTGGCGCTGGATCAGACCCTGGGAGCGGCGCGAGAGGTTGGTGAACATCGCGTTGACGTTGCCCCGCAGCAGGGCCTGCTCGGCGGCGAGGCGGACCGCCTCGCGGTGCACGTCGTCGAAGGCCGCGGCCACTCGGCCGATCTCGTCCCGGGAGTGCACACCGACCGACTCCACGGACGTGTCGACGTCCTGCGGGTCGGACTCGGAGAGCTGCTTGACCAGCTCGGGCAGACGGTCGGAGGCGACCTTGGTGGCGGTGTCCTCCAGGCGGCGCAGCGAGCGGATCATGGACCGCGCCACGACGAAGGCGCCGACCAGCGACACACCGAGCACGATCAGGATCAGGACACCGGAGATGATCGCGTCGCGCTCGGTGGCGCTGCGCAGCTCGCGGGCCTTCTGTTCCATCTCCTCGAGCAGGGTGTGCTCGATGTTCTTCATCTGCTGGATCTTGGTGGAGCTGTCGTCCAGCCAGTCGCGGTAGGACCGCTTGTCCTGCTGGGCGAGACCGCTCGCGGATTTCAGGGCGCGACCCGCGTAGGTGTCGGTCGCCTTGATGGTGGAGTTGCCGCCGTCCTCGATCGGCTTCAGCAGCTCGGCGGCGGCGTCCTCGCCGTAGATGCTCTTGAAGCTGCGGATCTCGGAGTTCTGGCTCTCCAGGGCCGACTCGGCGTAGAGCCGGTCGTTCGGCGAGAGCTTGCCGGCCGTGGTGTTGCTCGCGGGCAGGGCCGCCGCGAGGGCCGCGCGCTGGATCGAGGAGTACTCCTTGGCGGAGGAGAACGCCGCGAGCGCACGCGTGCGCTGGATCATGTCCGGGTTGCTGGTCGCCTCGGCCATGTCCTGGGAGAGGTCGATCAGGTTCTCGATCAGACGGTGGTACGCCTCGACCGTCTGCGTGGAGTTGCCCTCGGAGGCGTAGGCGCTCTTGCGGATCTGCTCCAGGTCGCCCAGTTCGCCGGCGAGCTGCACGAGGTACTCGCGGACGCCCTTGAGGTTGCCGTCCTTGCTGGCGCCGTCGATCTCCTCGGAGCTGTCGAGGAAGTTCTTCCTCGCCCGGTCGGTCTTCTCGCGAAGCCCCTTGACCGTGAAGTCGCTCGCTTTGCCGCCGTGCGCCAGCGGGCCGGCCGACTGGTCGCGCTCCTCCTGGAGCGCGGCCGACAGCTCGGTGGCCTGCTTGGTCATGTCGGTCAGCAGCTTCATGTTGTCGAGCTGCTGGATGTCGTCCATGGACTGGTCGATACGCAGCGCGCCCAGCGAGGTGGCCGCGACCACCGGGAGGGCGAGCAGCGACACCAGTCGCGTGGAGATGCGCCAGTTGCGCAGGGCTATTCGCGACCCCGGGCCGGTCGGGCCCGTCGGCGGCTTCAGCGCCGGGGAAGAACCCGCGGCTCCCGACGGGGCCGACGCACCGGCGCGTGCGGAGCGCTCACCGCCGTCACCTGCCGGGCCCTGGTTCTGGGCGTGCTGGGGCGCGGGGCCGCCTTTCACGGGGCCAGTCCCGCCGTGCGGCTCCGGCTCCGCCGAAGCGCTGCCATCCCTCTTGAAACGTCCCTGCACTAGCGTCGCAACCTCTGGACCAGGCACCCCGTCGCCTGAACGGCGGGGCACGGTGTCGGCGTTCTGGGGACGCCCTGAAAACGCCCCCGTGGTGGTCGTGAGTGACCGGCGCCGGTTTCCCCTTCTCACCGCCACTCGGCGCGTCTGTGCGCCCCCTGTGCGCCGGCTCGATCCTGCGGCGGTCCGTGAGATTCCAGCACAGCACAGGATCTCCAACAAGGCCCGTAGGCCGAGCCGTGATGTAGGTGACACCACGTGAGTGACGGATCACCGGTCGTAGAAAGCGAGTTCACCCATTTCGGGCAGAAACCCGCGAGTCGACAGGCCGTGCCCGGTGTCCCGGTCGTGTCCCAGTCGCCATGATCAGCAGCGGAATGATGGCTTCAGTGGGCCAATGTCCGTTTCGTTGGGGTGAATCGCGAGTCCGAATTGACCGATTCGCCCTCTGATTCGTGAGAAAACTCACATGCCGATCATGACCCCTGCGCGACAGGGCCGGGGAATCGGATGTTTAGCCTGACGCTTTACAGCGATGGCACAACCGACAACCCGCGCCCGTGCGGGGGTTCAGCACCCTCCGGGCGCCCGTCACAGGACAGGGTCAAGTAAACAGTGAAGACGACGACGATGTTCCACAAGATCGCCAACCCGCGACGCACGACGCTGGCACACCTGAACGACGCCGACGAACTGCAGACGCCGGAGCAGCCGGAGCACCCCGTCGACCTGCCGGCCCAGACCGCAAACCCCAAGCGCACCGTCCTCATGGAGATCCCCGTCGCGGCCGCCGCGGCCGCGGAGTGACACCTGCTAGTACGCGTGCCTGCCGCCGGATGCTCACGGCGGCGGGACCGGATTTCCGAGGGGCGCCCCCTGTGACGGGGGCGCCCCTCCGTGCGTGCACGGGCGCCCCGTGTAATGCGCGGGGCGAGTCCGCCTCCCCGCGTTAGCCTGGACCGTCAGACTCCAGCCGCTTCAGTCAAGGGGCCAAGCAACCCGTGCGCATCGCCAGGTTCTCCATCGACGGGAACGTCGCCTTCGGCGCCATCGAGGGCGACAAGCAGGACGAACTCGTCCTGAACATCATCAAGGGCATCCCGTTCGCGGACTTCGAGCTCTCCGGCACGAAGGTGCCCGTGAGCAAGGTCAGGCTGCTGCCGCCGGTGCTCCCCAACAAGGTCGTGGCCTTCGGCCGCAACTACGCGGAGCACGCGCGCGAGCTGGGCAACGAGGTGCCCGACGCCCCCTTCGCCTTCTTCAAGCCCTCCACCTCGGTGATCGGCCCCGGCGACGAGATCCAGTACCCCTCCTTCTCCGAAGAGGTGCACCACGAGGCCGAGCTGGCCGTGGTGATCGGCCGGATGTGCCGCGAGGTCCCGCGTGAGCGCGTCAAGGACGTGATCTTCGGCTACACCTGCGCCAACGACATCACCGCCCGCGACGTGCAGAAGCGCGAGAAGCAGTGGGCCCGGGCCAAGGGCTTCGACAGCTCCTGCCCGCTCGGCCCGTGGGTGGAGACGGACCTGGACGCGAGCGACCTCACCATCCAGCTCACGGTGAACGGCCAGCAGCGCCAGCTCGGCCGCACCAGCGAGATGATCCACTCTGTCGAGGACCTGATCGTCAACATCTCCGAGGCCATGACGCTGCTCCCCGGCGACGTCATCCTCACGGGCACCCCGGCTGGGGTCGGCCCCCTCAACGTCGGCGACGAGGTCGCCGTCACCATCGAAGGCATCGGCACTCTCACCAACAAGGTTGTCAAGCGTGGCTAGCGCACCCGGCACTCCAGTACGCGTCCGTTTCTGTCCCTCGCCCACCGGAAACCCCCACGTGGGCCTGGTGCGCACCGCCCTGTTCAACTGGGCGTTCGCCAAGCACCACCAGGGCACCCTGGTCTTCCGCATCGAGGACACCGACGCCGCCCGCGACTCCGAGGAGTCGTACACCCAGCTGCTCGACTCGATGCGCTGGCTGGGCTTCGACTGGGACGAGGGCCCCGAGGTCGGCGGCCCGCACGCGCCGTACCGCCAGTCGCAGCGCATGGACCTCTACAAGGACGTCGCGCAGAAGCTGCTCGACGCCGGCCACGCCTACCGCTGCTACTGCTCCCAGGACGAGCTGGACACCCGCCGCGAGGCCGCCCGCGCCGCCGGCAAGCCCTCCGGCTACGACGGCCACTGCCGTGAGCTGACCGCCGCCCAGGTCGAGGAGTACCAGGCCCAGGGCCGCGAGCCGATCGTCCGCTTCCGGATGCCCGACGAGACGATCACCTTCACCGACCTGGTCCGCGGCGAGCTGACCTTCACCCCGGAGAACGTCCCGGACTACGGCATCGTCCGCGCCAACGGCGCCCCGCTGTACACCCTGGTCAACCCGGTCGACGACGCCCTGATGGAGATCACCCACGTCCTGCGCGGCGAGGACCTGCTCTCCTCCACGCCGCGCCAGATCGCCCTGTACAAGGCGCTGATCGAGCTGGGCATCGCCAAGGAGATCCCGTCCTTCGGCCACCTGCCGTACGTGATGGGGGAGGGCAACAAGAAGCTCTCCAAGCGCGACCCGCAGTCCTCCCTCAACCTGTACCGGGAGCGCGGCTTCCTCCCCGAGGGCCTGCTCAACTACCTCTCGCTGCTCGGCTGGTCCCTCTCGGCCGACCAGGACGTGTTCTCGATCGACGAGATGACCGCGGCCTTCGAGATCTCCGACGTGCAGCCCAACCCGGCGCGCTTCGACCTCAAGAAGTGCGAGGCGATCAACGGCGACCACATCCGCATGCTGGATGTGAAGGACTTCACGGAGCGCTGCCGCCCCTGGCTCCAGGCGCCGTTCGCCCCCTGGGCCCCGGAGGCCTTCGACGAGACCAAGTGGCAGGCCATCGCGCCGCACGCGCAGACCCGCCTCAAGGTCCTGTCGGAGATCACCGACAACGTCGACTTCCTGTTCCTGCCGGAGCCGGTTGAGGACGAGGCCTCCTGGACGAAGGCCATGAAGGAGGGCTCGGACGCCCTGCTGCGCACGGCCCGCGAGAAGCTCGACGCCGCCGACTGGACCTCGGCCGAGTCACTCAAGGAGGCCGTCCTGGCTGCCGGCGAGGCACACGGCCTCAAGCTCGGCAAGGCCCAGGCCCCCGTCCGCGTCGCCGTCACCGGCCGCACGGTCGGCTTGCCGCTCTTCGAGTCCCTGGAGGTCCTGGGCAAGGAGACCACCCTGGCCCGGATCGACGCGGCGCTGGCGAAGCTGGCCCCGTAGAGCGGAGCACCACACGGCGAGGGCGGCGTCCGGTCCCGGGCGCCGCCCTCGCCGCGTCCGCCCGCCGGTCACCCGGGGTCGGGCCCGCTCCCGCCCCCCTCGTGACGACAGGGACGGACCTCACCCTCACCGGCACCATGACCCCGGGCTGAGCCGGGGACGCGGTGGGTACGGTCACGGCATGAGCATCCAAGCCGTGGTCTGGGACGTCGACGACACCCTCTTCGACTACACCACCGCCGACCGCCTCGGCATGCGCGCCCACCTCACGGCCGAGGGCCTGCTCGACGGCTACGACAGCGTCGAGCAGGCCATCGAGCGCTGGCGGGAGATCACCCACCTGCAGTGGGCCCGCTTCTCGGCCGGCGAGGCCACCTTCGAGGAGCAGCGGCGCGACCGCGTACGGGTGTTCCTCGACCGGGACCTCTCCGACGCCGAGGCCGACGCGTGGTTCCAGCGGTACGTCACTCACTACGAGGCGGTCTGGACCCTCTTCCCGGACGTCCTGCCGGTCCTCGACGCCCTCTCCGCGAGCCACCGGCACGCCGTGCTCTCCAACTCCAGCCTCCACGTCCAGGACCGCAAGCTGCGCGCCCTCGGCGTCCACGACCGCTTCGAGACCATCCTGTGCGCGGCCGAGCTCGGCGTCTCCAAGCCCGAGGCCGGGGCGTTCCTCGCGGCCTGCGACTTCCTCGGGCTGCCGCCGCACCAGGTCGCCTACGTCGGCGACCACCCGGAGATCGACGGCCGGGGCGCCGCCGACGCGGGACTGCTGTCGGTGTGGATCGACCGCGGCGGCCGGTACGCCACGATCGAACCGCCCGTCGGGCCGCACCGCATCGCGTCCCTGGGTGAACTGCCTTCCCTCCTCGGCCCGGATAGTCGTTTTGGAGCCCCGTCCACCTTCGGGTAATGTTCTTCCTGCGCCGCGGGAGCGGGCCGGAAGGCCGGAACCCCAGGCGCACAGCTAGAACACGAACCCCCACGGGGATTGCGTTCCAGTGGCCTATGGTGTAATTGGCAGCACGACTGATTCTGGTTCAGTTAGTCTTGGTTCGAGTCCAGGTAGGCCAGCTCGCAGAGCTCATCTGCATCGCCCCCGTTGTGTAGCGGCCTAGCACGCTGCCCTCTCAAGGCAGTAGCGCCGGTTCGAATCCGGTCGGGGGTACTGGTTCCGAAGATCGGCAGATCGACGATCATCTCGGGACTGCTAGGGCCCCCGTTGTGTAGCGGCCTAGCACGCCGCCCTCTCAAGGCGGTAGCGCCGGTTCGAATCCGGTCGGGGGTACTGACTGGTCTAAACCACATTGGTCTATGGTGTAATTGGCAGCACGACTGATTCTGGTTCAGTTAGTCTTGGTTCGAGTCCAGGTAGACCAGCTCGGACCTGCGGCGGTGTAGTACAAACGCCTGCAGAGTCCACGCCCCCGTTGTGTAGCGGCCTAGCACGCCGCCCTCTCAAGGCGGTAGCGCCGGTTCGAATCCGGTCGGGGGTACAACAGGGAAGGCCCTCCACTTCGGTGGAGGGCCTTCTTGGCTTTCAGTGGCGCGGGGAACTGCGCGAGCAACCGCCACCGGCCCGCACGCGACGATCAAACCGTCGTGCCATGGCGCGTGGTGGGGAAAGGCCTGCCGCGGCGTTGAGGCCGACCTCTCCCGAAACGCTCCGTCGGTTCAGCCGGTACGCCGCAACGCCTCGGAGAGGCGTCCTGCGGCGTCGATCACAGCTTGCGCATGCATCCGCCCCGGGTGCCGGGTCAGCCGCTCGATCGGCCCGGACACGGACACGGCCGCCACTACGCGGTTAGAAGGCCCCCGCACCGGTGCGGACACCGACGCGACGCCCGGCTCCCGCTCACCGATCGACTGGGCCCAGCCCCGCCGCCGCACACCCGACAGGGCCGTCGCCGTGAAGCGCGCCCCCTGCAGGCCGCGGTGCAGCCGCTCGGGCTCCTCCCAGGCCATCAGGATCTGGGCCGAGGAGCCGGCCTTCATCGTGAGCGTGGAACCGACCGGGACCGTGTCCCGAAGGCCGGACAGGCGCTCCGCCGCGGCGACGCAGATGCGCATGTCGCCCTGACGGCGATAGAGCTGCGCGCTCTCACCCGTGATGTCCCGCAGGTGCGTGAGCACCGGTCCGGCGGTGGCGAGGAGACGGTCCTCGCCCGCGGCCGCGGCAAGCTCGGCCAGGCGAGGGCCGAGAATGAAACGACCCTGCATGTCGCGCGCCACCATGCGGTGGTGCTCCAGGGCCACGGCCAGGCGGTGGGCCGTGGGTCGTGCCAGTCCGGTGGCGCCGACCAACCCCGCGAGGGTGGCCGGACCGGACTCCAGAGCGCTCAGGACGAGGGCCGCCTTGTCCAGAACGCCGACGCCGCTACTGTTGTCCATGAAACGATACTCGCGTCTCACTCTGTGAAACGCAAGTTCAATTTTCCGTGGAACGCGCCACCCTGGAATCACGAAGTCACAACGGCCCGTGACGTAAGGGCCTGGCGGTGTGTGCCCGGAATCAGGGGTACGGGCACTGCCTCCTCAAGATCTCTAGTTGGGTCGGCGGACCGTCGCCGGCCGGAGGGAACAGCGATGGGTAGGACACTCGCGGAGAAAGTCTGGGACGACCACGTCGTCCGGCGCGCGGAGGGCGAGCCCGACCTTCTCTTCATCGATCTGCACCTGCTGCACGAGGTGACCAGCCCGCAGGCCTTCGACGGTCTGCGCAAGAGCGGCCGCACGGTGCGGCGTCTGGACCTCACCATCGCCACCGAGGACCACAACACCCCCACCCTGGACATCGACAAGCCGATCGCGGACCCGGTCTCGCGGGTGCAGCTGGAGACGCTGCGCAAGAACGCCGCCGAGTTCGGCGTGCGTCTGCACCCGCTGGGCGACGTCGAGCAGGGCGTCGTGCACGTGGTGGGCCCGCAGCTGGGTCTGACCCAGCCGGGCACCACCGTGGTGTGCGGTGACTCCCACACCTCGACGCACGGTGCCTTCGGCGCGCTGGCGTTCGGCATCGGCACCTCCCAGGTGGAGCACGTGCTGGCCACCCAGACGCTGCCGATGTCCCGCCCGAAGACCATGGCGATCACGGTCGACGGGGAACTGCCCGACGGCGTCACCGCCAAGGACCTGATCCTGGCGATCATCGCGAAGATCGGCACCGGCGGCGGCCAGGGCTACGTCCTGGAGTACCGCGGTGAGGCCATCGAGAAGCTCTCGATGGAAGCCCGCATGACCATCTGCAACATGTCGATCGAGGCCGGCGCCCGCGCCGGCATGATCGCCCCGGACGAGACCACCTTCGCCTACCTTCAGGGGCGTCCGCACGCTCCCGAGGGCGAGGACTGGGACGCGGCCGTCGCGTACTGGAAGACGCTCAGGACCGACGAGGACGCCGAGTTCGACGCCGAGGTGGTCATCGACGCCGCCGAACTGTCGCCGTTCGTCACCTGGGGCACCAACCCCGGGCAGGGCGCACCGCTTTCGGCGTCCGTCCCCGATCCTGCTTCGTACGAAGACGCATCGGAGCGCTACGCCGCCGAAAAGGCCCTGGAGTACATGGGGTTGGAGGCCGGGCAGCCGCTGCGCTCCATCAACGTGGACACCGTCTTCGTAGGCTCCTGCACCAACGGCCGCATCGAGGACCTGCGGGCCGCCGCCGAGCTGCTGAAGGGCCGCAAAGTCGCCGACGGCGTACGGATGCTCGTGGTCCCGGGCTCCGCGCGGGTCGGTCTGCAGGCCGTCTCCGAGGGCCTGGACGTGGTGTTCAAGGAGGCCGGCGCCGAATGGCGGCACGCGGGCTGCTCGATGTGCCTGGGCATGAACCCCGACCAGCTGGCCCCCGGTGAGCGCTCCGCGTCCACCTCCAACCGCAACTTCGAGGGCCGGCAGGGCAAGGGCGGACGCACCCACCTGGTGTCGCCGCAGGTCGCGGCCGCCACCGCCGTCCTCGGTCACCTGGCCTCCCCGGCCGACCTGTCCGACGCCGCAACCCGTACGCCCGCTGGAGTCTGATCAGTCATGGAAGCCTTCACCACCCACACCGGCCGGGCCGTCCCGCTGCGCCGCTCCAACGTGGACACCGACCAGATCATCCCCGCCCACTGGCTCAAGAAGGTCACGCGCGACGGGTTCGAGGACGGGCTGTTCGAGGCCTGGCGCAAGGACGCGTCGTTCGTGCTCAACCAGCCCGAGCGGCAGGGCGCGAGCGTCCTGGTCGCCGGCCCCGACTTCGGCACCGGCTCCTCGCGTGAGCACGCCGTCTGGGCACTGCAGAACTACGGCTTCAAGGCCGTGATCTCCTCCCGCTTCGCCGACATCTTCCGCGGCAACTCGCTCAAGAACGGCCTGCTCACGGTCGTTCTGGAGCAGAAGACCGTGGACGCGCTGTGGGAGCTCACCGAGAAGGACCCGCAGGCGGAGATCACCGTCGACCTCCAGGCTCGCGAAGTGCGCGCCGAGGGCATCACCGCCGCCTTCGAGCTGGACGAGAACTCCCGCTGGCGGCTGCTGAACGGCCTCGACGACATCTCGATCACCCTGCAGAACGAGGCGGACATCGCCGCCTACGAGGCCAAGCGCCCCGCCTTCAAGCCGCGCACCCTCCCGGTCTGACCCCGGACACGGTCCGCCGCCTGAGAGCAAGGCGACTTTCGGCCAGAGCAACATCCCCTCTGTACCCCCGATCAGCCCGATCGGGGGTACAGCCGTCTCTGCACCCGAACGGCCCTGCCCACCCGCTGTTCGGCTGCCAACTTCCCGCGTTAAGCCCGTGGTTGCTGGGGTAAGCGAGGGGTACAGCCGTGACTTCCACGTGTGCCGGGAAGGCCGTTCGAGGCGGCAGTTGTCCCCTGCGCAGGCGACAACTCGCCCCAGATGGCACAATCTGTGCATGGAACACGACGGCCAACTCGAGCTCTATGCGGCAGTCGCGGACCAACTCAAGGAAGCGCACACAAGAGTGCGCGCACTGCAAGTCCCGGAGGGCGTACGGATGGCGCTGACCCGGAAGCTGCTGGTCATTACGGCCGCGGCCAAGCACGATCTCGCCGACGCGGCAAGGCGGCTTGAGCGGTTCAATACGGACCTCGACGAGGGACGTCTCCCCGTCGAGGAACGCTGAGCCTCTCGGCACCGTCGAGTTCGCTGCGGCACAAGGGTGATAAGCCCGTTTCGTGTTTGATTTGCGGTATATATCTGCCTAACGTGCGAAAAGCTTGAACAGTTTCGTTCTGGCGATGTCTCCGAAGGGGAAGACGTGAACAAGGCGCAGCTCGTAGAAGCGATTGCCGACAAGATGGGCGGCCGCCAGCAGGCCGCCGACGCTGTCGACCATGTACTGGACGCCATCGTCCGAGCGGTCGTCTCGGGTGAGCGGGTCTCGGTCACCGGCTTCGGTTCGTTCGAGAAGGTCGACCGCCCGGCCCGGTACGCCCGTAACCCCCAGACGGGCGAGAGGGTTCGGGTCAAGAAGACCTCCGTTCCGCGCTTCCGCGCCGGTCAGGGCTTCAAGGACCTGGTCAGCGGCTCGAAGAAGCTGCCCCGTGGCGGCGAGGTCTCCGTCAAGAAGGCGCCGAAGGGCAGCCTGAGCGGCGGTGCCGGCGCGACGGTCAAGAAGGCCGCCGCGAAGAAGGCGACCACCAAGTCGGCCGCCGCGAAGAAGACCACCGCCAAGAAGACGACGGCGAAGAAGGCCACGACGAAGACCGCGGCCGCGAAGAAGACCACCGCGAAGAAGGCGCCCGCCAAGAAGACCACGGCGGCGTCCAAGACCACCGCCGCGAAGAAGACGACCGCGAAGAAGGCCCCGGCGAAGAAGGCCACGGCCAAGAAGGCGCCCGCCAAGAAGTCGACGGCGCGCAAGACCACCGCCAAGAAGACCACCGCCCGCAAGAAGTAAGGGCAACGGGGTACTCACGCGCCGGGCCGGACTCCGCACGGAGTCCGGCCCGCGGCGTGTTCAGCACGTGGTCAAAGGGTCTGCAGGGTCACCAGAGTGATCCGGAGGGCGTCCTGCGCCCCTTCCACCTCGATGCGTACCCGCTGGCCCGGGCGCAGCAGTCTGAGGCCACCGGCGTCGAAAGCGGCCGCGTCGAAGGGCACCGGGGTGCCGTCGTCCAGGAGCACCTGCCCGCTGCGGCTTTCGGGGTCGTACGTGTACGCGGTCGCCTGCATGTCCGCAGCCTACTGCCCGGGTATCAGCAACCGCGCGGCGGCCGAGGCCGTATGAGGACCGACCCCCAGGGCCAGCGCGCTGCGCAGGTCGTCGCCGGTGTCCACGTCCTGGCGTACGGAGTCGACCGCGGTCAGGGGCAGTTCCACGGCCCCGGACGCCCGGTGGCGGGCCCGGGAGTCCGTGCCGAATGCGGGGCGCAATTCCCGGCCCGGGGCGGCGGACAGCAGGGTCGTTCCGATTGCGGCCGCGTCCGGGAGAAAAGCGCGCGGGAATTCGGCGGCGGCATCGAGCACCCGGGACAATTCCGCCGGACGCAGGGCGGGCAGATCGGCGTTCAGTGCGGCCACCGCCCGGTCCGGGCGGACGGACCGTACGGCCCGCGTCGCGTGTGCGAGGGCGGCGTTGAGGCCGCCGCCCGGCTCGTCGGGGATGATCGCGGCGCCCAGCGCGGCCAGCTCGCGGCCCGCCCGGAGATCGTCCGTGACGACTGCCACATCTCCCACCCCGGGGCAGGCCAGCGCGGCCGCCACCGTGTCCTGGGCGAAGGCCAGCGCCAGGTCCGGCCGCAGCCCGTCGTCCGCGGTGTCCGCAAGCCTGCTCTTGGCCTGGGCCAGGGGCTTCAGGGGTACGACCAGGGTCCACTGCACGGGTGTTCCGTCCTCCTCTTGTCGCGGTCATTGTCACCCGGGGCCTCGGGCGGGCGGCGTGCCGGGGCGTACGGTGTTCTCGACAGACCGGCGGCCTGGGGCGACACTTGTGCGGCCCCCCGTGGCCCCGGCTTCAGGCCCTAGAGGAAGGTGTCCGCGTGCCCCGCCGCAGAATCGGCTTCTGGTACCGCTTCGCCGCGGTGATCTGCAAACCGCCGCTGGTGGTTCTGCTCAGGCGGGACTGGCGTGGAATGGAGCACATTCCGGCCGAGGGCGGATTCATCACCGCGGTGAATCATAATTCGCACGTCGACCCCTTCGCTTACGCTCACTTTCAGTACAACACCGGGCGCGTCCCGCGATTCCTCGCGAAGAGCGGGCTTTTCAAGAAGGGATTCGTCGGAGCCGCGATGCGGGGCACCGGGCAGATCCCCGTCTACCGCGAGAGCACGGACGCGCTGAGCGCCTTCCGGGCCGCGATCGACGCCGTGGACCGCGGGGAGTGCGTGGCCTTCTACCCGGAGGGCACCCTCACGCGCGACCCGGACGGCTGGCCCATGACCGCCAAGACCGGGGCGGCACGCGTCGCCCTGCAGACCAGGTGCCCGGTCATCCCCGTCGCCCAGTGGGGCTGCAACGAGTTGCTGCCGCCGTACGCGAAGAAGCCGAACCTGCTGCCGCGCAAGACGCACCACGTGCTCGCCGGGCCGCCCGTGGACCTCGCGCGGTTCTACGACCGGGAGATGACCGCGGAGCTGCTGAAGGAGGCCACGGAGGTCATCATGGCCGCCGTCACCGCCCAGCTGGAGCTGATCCGCGGGGAGAAGGCACCCACGGTGCCGTACGACCCGCGCCGGGAGCGGATCGAGCAGCGGCGCCGCACACAGGCACAGACACATACGCACCGGGAGGCCGGGCAGACCGTGCAGGAAGAGGGGCTGGGCAAGTGAGCAAGCCGGTCAAGGCGGCGGTTCTGAGCGCCGGTTCGTGGGGTACGGCCTTCGGCATGGTGCTCGCCGACGCGGGGTGCGAGGTCACCTTGTGGGCGCGCCGCCCGGAGGTCGTGGAGGCGATCAACTCCACGCGGACCAATCCCGACTACTTCCCGGGCGTCGAGCTCCCGGAGAACGTGCGGGCCACCACCGATCCCGCCGAGGCCGCCGCGGACGCCGACTTCACGGTGCTGTCGGTCCCCTCGCAGACCCTGCGCGGCAACCTCGCCGAGTGGAGCCCGCTGCTGGCCCCCGACACGGTCCTGGTGTCGCTGATGAAGGGCGTCGAGCTCGGCTCCGCGATGCGGATGAGCGAGGTCATCGACGACGTCGCCAAGGTCGGCCCGGAGCGGATCGCCGTGGTCACCGGGCCCAACCTGGCACGGGAGATCGCCGCGCGGATGCCGGCCGCGGCCGTGGTGGCCTGCACCGACGAGGCCGTCGCCCAGCGCCTCCAGGCCGCCTGCCACACGCCGTACTTCCGCCCCTACACCAATACGGACGTGGTGGGTTGTGAACTGGGCGGGGCCGTGAAGAACGTCATCGGTCTCGCCGTCGGCATCGCGGACGGCATGGGCCTGGGCGACAACGCCAAGGGCTCGCTCATCACCCGCGGCCTCGCCGAGACCACCCGGCTCGGCATGGCCCTCGGCGCCGACCCGCTGACCTTCTCCGGGCTCGCGGGTCTGGGCGACCTCGTGGCCACCTGCTCCTCGCCGCTGTCGCGCAACCACACCTTCGGCACCAACCTCGGCAAGGGCATGACCCTGCAGGAGACCATCGCGGTCACCAAGCAGACCGCCGAGGGCGTCAAGTCCTGCGAGTCGGTGCTCGATCTGGCCCGGCGGCACGGCGTCGACATGCCGATCACGGAGACGGTCGTCGGCATCGTGCACGAGGGCAAGCCCCCGGTGGTGGCCCTCAAGGAGCTGATGTCGCGCAGCGCGAAGCCCGAACGACGCTGAGCGACGCGAGGCCGGCGGCGCTTACCAGTGGCCCTACCAACGGGTACTCTCAACCCGATATGAGCACCGAGAACCTCCCCCAGAGCCCCGAGCAGCCGCCTCGTAAGCCGCGTGTGGCCGTCGTGTTCGGCGGGCGCAGCTCCGAACACGGGATCTCCGTGGTCACCGCCGGCGCCGTCCTCAAGGCCATCGACCGGACGAAGTACGACGTCCTGCCGATCGGCATCACCCAGGACGGGCGTTGGGCGCTCACGGCGGACGAACCGGAGCGGATGGCGATCGTCGACCGGCGCCCGCCGAGCGTCGACGCCCTCGCCGAGTCCGCCGAGGGCGGAGTGATCCTCCCGGTCGACCCCGCCAGCCGCGAAGTCGTCTACAGCGAGCCGGGATCGGTGCCCAAGGCGCTCGGCGAGGTCGACGTGGTCTTCCCGGTGCTGCACGGCCCGTACGGCGAGGACGGCACCCTCCAGGGCCTGCTGGAGCTCTCCGGCGTCCCGTACGTGGGTTCGGGCGTGCTCGCCTCGGCCGTGGGCCAGGACAAGGAGTACATGAAGCGGGTGTTCACCTCCTTCGGGCTGAAGGTCGGCCCGTACGTGGTGGTGCGCCCGCGCGAGTGGCAGCAGGACCAGGCGGCCGCCCGCAAGAAGATCGTCGACTTCGCCGGCGAGCACGGCTGGCCGCTGTTCGTGAAGCCCTCGCGGGCCGGCTCGTCGATCGGCATCACCAAGGTCGACGACCTCTCCGGCCTCGACGAGGCCATCGCCGAGGCCCAGCGGCACGACCCGAAGATCCTCGTGGAGGCCGCGCTGCACGGCCGTGAGATCGAGTGCGGTGTCCTGGAGTTCGAGGACGGCCCCCGCGCCTCCCTCCCCGCGGAGATCCCCCCGCCCCAGGCCCAGGCGTACTACGACTTCGAGGCCAAGTACATCGACTCGACCCCGGGGCTCGTCCCGGCGCCGCTCACCCCGGAGGAGACGGCCGAGGTCCAGCGCCTGGCGGTCGACGCGTTCGACGCGGCGTCCTGCGAGGGCCTGGTCCGCGCGGACTTCTTCCTCACCGAGGACGGCGAGTTCGTGATCAACGAGATCAACACCATGCCCGGCTTCACGCCCATCTCGATGTATCCGCAGATGTGGCAGGCGAGCGGGGTGAGCTACCCGGAGCTGATCGACCGGCTGGTGCAGGCGGCGCTGCGGCGCTCGACGGGCCTGCGCTGAACCGACCAGCGAGGGGCGCGGGGAACCGCGCGATCAGCCACGGACGCCCCGCGGACTTGGAGACGAGGGCACCGGCACGGCGCTCAGGAGGCGATCCCCTTGGGGATCGCCTTCTTCACTGCCGCGGCAAGATCGATCAGCACACCCGAACTGTCCGCGCCCTCGGGCGCCCGGACCTCGACGTACGCCTCCCGGTTGGCGGTGGTGAACACGTACCCCCCGCCGTCCTGCTCCTCCATCAGCCAGTCGACCCCGTTCACGCCCCCGGCGACGGCATCCGGATCCCGTCCCTCGGCGACCTTCGGGTCGACCATCTTCGGCGGCTGCGGCACACCGCAGCGCAGTATGATCGCCGGGCTGCCCCAGCCCGCCGTCAACGCCGACGCGGGCTCGGGATCCGCACGGCGCTCACCGTCCACCTTCGCGGGCAGTACCTTGTCCAGGTTCCGGCACAGTCCCGCGACCTTCGCGTCCGGACTGGGAACCGCCGCCGACGCGCTGTCGTCTGCTGAGGAGCAGCCCGCAGCAGTGATCAACAGCGCGACAGCGGGCAGGCGGAACACGCGGAAGACACAACGGTGCCGGTGACGGAAAGAGTTCACCGGCACAGGGTAGACGGGGGCTACAGATGGACGACCGGGCAGGTCAGGGTGCGGGTGATGCCGTCCACCTGCTGGACCTTGGCGACCACCATGCGGCCGAGATCGTCGACGGTGTCGGCCTGGGCCCGCACGATCACGTCGTACGGTCCCGTCACGTCCTCGGCCTGGATCACCCCAGGGATCTTGCCGATCGTCTCGGCGACGGTCGACGCCTTGCCGACCTCCGTCTGGATCAGGATGTACGCCTGTACCACGGAACCTCCAGGGCGGCCACGAGGATCATGTGGGGAAAAGGAACGCCACGGTATCGCGTCGCCGCTCGCCGCGGGGAGACCCACGGGGACCGGGTTGTGCGCGCCGGGGTGCAGGTCCGGCAGAACTTGACGGTCACTTCGACCGTAACGAGGACCGAGATGCCTCGCGACCGGGCACGGACAGGGACAGAAGGGGAGCAAGGGCAATGAAGGGCACTGTTGGTGAGCTCGGTGAGTTCGGGCTCATCAGGGAGCTCACCTCCCGTCTGACCACCACCCCGGCGGTCCGGGTCGGCCCCGGCGACGACGCCGCCGTGGTGGCCGCGCCCGACCGCAGGGTCGTGGCGAGCACGGACATCCTGGTGGAGGGCCGGCACTTCCGGCGTGACTGGTCCACGGCCTACGACGTGGGCCGCAAGGCGGCCGCGCAGAACCTCGCCGACATCGCCGCCATGGGCGCCGTGCCGACCGCGCTGCTGCTCGGCCTCGCCGTCCCGGCCGAACTGCCGGTGACGTGGCCGAGCGAGCTGATGGACGGCCTGCGCGACGAGTGCCAGGTGGCGGGCGCCGCCGTGGTCGGCGGGGACGTCGTACGCGGCGACTCGATCATGGTGTCGATCACCGCGCTCGGCGATCTGCGCAACCAGGAGCCGGTGACGCGGGCGGGTGCCCGGCCCGGTGACCGTGTCGCGGTGACCGGCTGGCTGGGCTGGTCGGCCGCCGGGTACGCGGTGCTGTCGCGTGGGTTCCGCTCACCGCGGGCGTTCGTGGAGGCCCACCGGCGCCCGGAGCCGCCGTACCACGCGGGTCCGGCCGCCGCCGGCCTCGGGGCGACCGCGATGTGCGATGTGAGCGACGGGCTGATCGCGGACCTCGGGCACATCGCCGAGGCGAGCAAGGTGCGGATCGACATCCGCTCCGGGGCGATCGACATCCCGTCCCAGATGAACGACATCGGGCAGGCCGTCGGGGTCGACCCCATGCAGTGGGTGCTGACCGGGGGAGAGGACCACGCGATCGTGGCGACCTTCCCGCCGGACGTGAAGCTGCCCGCCCGCTGGAAGGTCATCGGCGAGGTCCTCAACCCCTCGGCGCTGCCCCAGGTGACGGTCGACGGGGCGCCGTGGACCAGCAAGGGCGGCTGGGACCACTTCGGGGACATAGAGTCATGATCCCGGGCGTCCTGACGGTGGCGGGCTCCGACTCAGGCGGCGGCGCGGGCATCCAGGCCGACCTCAAGACGATGCTCGCGCTCGGCGTGCACGGCATGAGCGTCGTGACGGCGGTGACCGCGCAGAACTCCCTCGGCGTGCGGGGGGCTTGGGAGCTGCCCGTGGAAGCCGTGCGGGCCCAGTACCGCAGTGTCGTCGACGACATCGGCGTGCAGGCGGTCAAGACGGGCATGCTGGCCTCGGCGGAACTCGTCGAAGCGGTCGCCGACTTGATCGCGGGGACGGACGCACCGGCGGTCGTCGACCCGGTGGGCGTCTCCAAACACGGCGACGCCCTGCTCGCCGCCTCCGCGCTGGACTCCGTCCGCACGAAGCTGCTGCCGGCGGCGACGGTCGCCACCCCCAACCTCGACGAGGTGGCCCAGATCGCGGGCGTACGGGTCGAGGCGGAACGCGACATGCGCACGGCCGCCGAGGCCGTGCTGGCGTACGGGCCGCGCTGGGTGCTGATCAAGGGCGGCCACCTTCCCGGGGACGCCGTCGACCTGCTCACCGACGGCTCGGAGGAGCACTGGCTGCGGGCGCCGAGGCATGACAACCGCCACACGCACGGCACCGGCTGCACCCTCGCCTCCGCGATCGCCTCCCAGCTCGCCAAGGGACAGTCCGTGCCGGAGGCGGTGGCCGCGGCGAAGGACTACGTCACGGAGGCCGTCGCGGCGGGGTTCGCGCTCGGCGGGGGGATCGGGCCGGTGGATCACGGCTGGCGCTTCCGGACGGGCACCGAACGCTGACGACGTCGACGACCAGGCCCGGAGCGCGGCCCGCCCGCCGGAGGCAGGCACGGCAAAGAGCCGGTCCACCAGAAGTGGACCGGCTCTGCAGCGAACCAGCAGTGGCCGCGCGCTAGCTGAGCGTCAGCGCGAGACCTTGCCGGCCTTGATGCACGAGGTGCAAGCGTTCACGCGCTTCGGCGTCCCGCCCACCACGGTACGCACACGCTGGATGTTCGGGTTCCAGCGACGGGGCGTACGGCGGTGCGAGTGCGAGATGTTGTTGCCGAAGCCCGGCCCCTTGCCGCAGACGTCGCAGTTGGCAGCCACGGGTCACTCCAAAGACTTCAGATGCACTTACGGTTGATCCCGGCAGGCCGGGATCAAGACTCTCGGGCTGTGAACAGCCGGTCGAAATCTGAGTGGCGTTGCCAGGGGGAAGGCCCGATCAGATCGGGCAACTGGAGCAGCATACAACGGCTGCACCCGTAGAGCGAAACTACCATGGCAGCTCAGGGGCCCCGTCCCCTCCCACTTCCGGTGAACACGGCCCCGGGGTCTACGCTGCCAGCCACGTCCGGCAGCTCAGGGAGGCGTAGTGGCGCAGGTGCCGCAGACATTCTTCGATGCTCTCGCGGTGCGCACCTGGTGCGGTCTCGCGCTGGAGACACTGGGGCGGGCGCGTGAGGAGATCGACGCGATCAACGTCTACCCGGTGGCGGACGGCGACACCGGCACCAACCTCTATCTGACCGTGGAGTCCGCGGTCGCGGCCGTCGAGGCGGTGTTCGCGGGGCACGCGGCGGGATCCGACGCCACAGGAGGCCCGGGCGCCACGCGCTCGGGTGCCACGGGCTCCGAGGGCCCGACGCTCGCCGACGCGGCCCGGGCGATGGCGCACGGTGCGCTCATCGGCGCCCGCGGGAACTCCGGGACGATCCTCGCCCAGCTGCTGCGCGGCATGGCCCAGGTACTGGCCGAAGGCGAGATCGCCCACGCCGACGGCCGGGGGCTGGGGCTCGCCCTGCGCCGCGCCGCCGACTCCGCCCGCCAGGCCGTCGCCCATCCCGTCGAGGGCACGGTCCTCACCGTCGCCTCGGCCGCCGCCGACGCCGCCGGCGGTGCGGAGGGCGACTGCGGAACCGTGGCCCGGGCGGCCTACGAGGGAGCCTGCAGCGCCCTCGCCGAGACCCCGGGCCGGCTGCCCGTCCTGGAGCGCGCCGGGGTGGTCGACGCCGGCGGACGAGGGCTGGTCGCGGTGCTCGGGGCGCTGGTGGAGACGTTCACGGGGGAGAAGGCGAAGGGCCCGCGCCGGGACCCCCACGCGCGCGTGCATCCCGCCGCGGGCCTCCTGCCCGGCGACGGCGTCCCGGGCGAGTGCACGGACGGCGCCGCCGCCCCGTCCGGCGAGGAGGGGCCCGCCTTCGAGGTGATCTACCTCCTGGACGCCGAGGACGCGGCCGTGGAGCGGCTGCGGGAGCGGCTCGACGCCCTCGGGGACTCCCTGGTCGTGGTCGGCGGCGACGGGCTGTGGAACGTCCACGTCCATGTGGACGACGCGGGCGCGGCCGTCGAGGCCGGCATCGAGGCCGGGCGGCCCCACCGCATCCGCATCACCCACTTCGGTGCTGGCGACGTGCACACCACCGGCGCCGAGCGGCCGCCCCGGGAGCGCGCCGAACGGGCGGTCGTGGCCGTCGTACCCGGCGAAGGCCTGGCCGGGCTGTACGCCGAAGCCGGGGCGACGACCGTGCTCGCCCGCCCCGGGGAGCCGCCGGCGAGCGGCGAGCTCGTCCAGGCCGTACGGCGGGCCCACGCGCGCGAGGTCGTGCTGCTGCCCAACGACGCCGACCTGCGCCACACCGCCGCCGCGGCCGCCGAGCAGGTCCGCGCCGAGGGCATCCGGGTGGCCCTGATCCCGACCCGATCGGCGGTCCAGGGCATCGCGGCGCTGGCCGTCCACGCACCGGACCGCCGCTTCGACGAGGACGTCGTGTCCATGACCTCGGCCGCCGGCGCCACCCGCTACGCCGAGGTCACCGTCGCCGAACGGCAGTCCTGGACGATGGCCGGCATCTGCCAGGCCGGTGACGTCCTGGGCCTGATCGACGGGGACGTGGCCCTGATCGGCTCGGACGTCGCGGTGACCGCCGAGACCGTCCTGGACCGCATGCTCTCGGCCGGGGGCGAGATGGTCACCCTGGTCCTCGGCGACGACGTGCCCGACACCGTCGCCGAGCGTCTGGAGAACCGGGTCCGCGAGGGGTACCTCGCCGTCGACACGGTCCTGTACCGGGGCGGACGGCAGGGGGCCCTGCTCCTCATCGGCGTCGAGTGAGCGGCGGCGGTCAGTCCTCCGACGCGAGGCGGAGCATGTGCTCCGCCTCGGCCCGCCGGGCCCTCACCGTCGAGCGGCCTTCGCCGTCACTCCCGGTCGCCGCGTCGCCGTCGGCGTCGCCGTGGCCGTCGTAGGCCGACAGCACCACGCGCGCCCGTACCCTCGCGTCGGCCGGGCGGTCCAGCTCGATCTCCAGCCAGCCCGCGGTGAGTTCGGCGCCCGTGCGGTGGTGCAGGGCGCCCTCCCCGAGTGAGGCGAACACCTCGGCGGCCCGCTGCAGCCGCCTCAGGGCCTCCTCGAACACGGCCCGGACAGCGGGGCCTTCGGAGCCCTCGGAGACGGACCGGGTCAGCAGGTCGGCGAACTGCCGGTGCGTGTCGCCGAGTTCGACGGCCGCCCGCTGCCGGGACTCCTCGTCGGACGCCTCCTCCCGTGCCGTCTCGCACGCGTGAACTGCTTCCGTCATCAGGGCACGTGCCTCGTCCGCGCCGCCCTCCGTCTCCAACGCCAGCCAGGCGCGGGCGCGCAGGGAGCGGATCAGTCCGGGGGCGTCGCCGAGCGCACGCCACAGGTCGCCCGCGCGGGCGTAGGCCCGGTCCGCCTCGACGGGCAGTCCGGCCTGCCCGAGGGACTCCCCGGCCAGGTGGGCGAGGGTCGCGTGGTCGTGCTGCTCGGGCCAGTGCCGGGCGATCCCGGCCGCCCGCAGACGATGTTCCGCGGCCGCGCGGTGCTCGCCGAGCTCGCTCACGCAGTCGCCGAGCCACCACAGCGTCTGCACGAGAGCCCCGTCGCCGTGCGTCTCGGCGGTCAGGTTGAGCAGCGCCGACTCCAGCACCTCCGCGGCCTCCGCCCACCGCCCCTGCCGCAGCAGGAACCCGCCCAGTTGCTGTCGCGCCCAGGCACCCAGGGTCGCCGACTCACCCGCCTCGTCGGCCCAGTGGGCGGCCTCCAGGGCGTGCCGGGCGGCCTCCACGGCATCACCCCGGCCGGCCACGACCTCGGCGAGCTGGAGGTACAGCTGGGCCCGGCCCGGTGCCTCCAGGTGCGCTCCACCGTGCTCCAGGGCCGCACGCAGCGCCCGCTCGGTCTCCGCCGCGTCGCCGAGGTGGTGGGCCAGGGTGGCGAGGCGGGCCTCGTACTCCACCGCGTACCACGGCAGTCCCGCCGCGACGAACGCCGCCGCGCCCCGCGCGAACAGCTCCGCGGCCCTCTCCAGGTCCCCGGCGAGCCCCGCCAGCTCCCCGAGCATCGCCCGCGCCTCGGCGACCCGCGCGGCCAGCCGTACGTCCTCACCGGTCCGGCCGTCGACGAGCGCGAGAACCTCACGGACGGCCGCCTCGGCCTCGGCGAGAGCGGGCCCGTCGCCCTCGCCCTCGTGCGCCCGGCGGGTCAGGATCCGCGCCCGGCTCATCACGACGGACGCCGTCTGCCGCATCCCCGTGCCCTCCGCGGCGTACAACGCGAGGATCTCGTCGTACAGGCCGGTCACCGCGGCGACGGCGCCGTCCACGTCACCCGCGAGGGCACGGACGTACGCCCCCCGCGCGCGGGCCGCGAGTGCCTCGCCCGGGTCGCCCGCCTCGGCGTAGAGGTCCGCGGCCCGCTCGAAGAGCCCGGTGCCCTCGGGGCCGAGGGACATCGCCTCGTGGTCGGCCATCTCGGCACGGTCGCGCGGGTCCAGGTCGGAGCCTTCGGCGGCCTCGGCGGCCGCCGCCCACGCCTCCACCGCGTTCGGCCGCAGGGTGTCCGACAGCCGCCGCGCCTCGGCCAGCAGGGCGGGCAGATCCGGCTGCCCGGCGGCGCGGACCGCAGCGGCAGGCGGAACGGGCGGAGGAGCCGGACGCACCGACCGCACGCCCAGCGGCAGCCGCTGCGCGAGCGGCTGCCGCGCCATGCGCGCGCGTGCCCGCTCGCTCACGTACGACGTCCCGTTGCGCTCGTCGAAGCGCGCCGCCAGGGCGAGGGCCTCGCCGCGCGCGTGCACCCCGAGTTCACGGGCGGTCCACTCCCGCCCGGCCGGACCCGGCACCTGCCGCTCGCCCAGCCCGAGCCCGGTCAGCCGGTCCATGAGCAGGGCCACCACGCTCAGGAAGTCCAGCCTGCTCTGCGGATGCCCGTCGTCGGTGAAGTACGCCGGCCGCTCCGCGAGCAGCTCAAGGCCCCGGGCCTCGTTGCCGGTCAGCGCGCAGAACTCCACGTGTTCCGCGTACGCACCGCGCATGCTCTCCATCGCCCGGACGAGCCGGAAGCCCCGCAGGTGGTTGGCCCGGGCCTCGTCCGGGCGGCCCAGCCGCAGCAGCGGCACGAGGGAGGACGCGAGGGCCGTGTGCGGCTCGTGGGCACAGGTGTACTCGCCCTCCAGCACCGGCCGCCACAACTCCAGCGCCTCCGCGTCCCGCCCCAGCTCCGCCTGCCACCAGCCCTGCCCGTGCAGCTCACAGGCGTGACAGTCGGCCATGGTGTCCCGGTCGGCGGCCAGCCAGGCCGCGTACGCCCGCTCAGCCCGCGCCACGTCCCCGATGTGCGCGGCCACACTGTGCTCGGCGCTGCGCACGGCCCGCTCGGAGTGCCCGGCGAGCCGGTAGCGGTGCTCCATCTCGCCGAGCCACTTCTCGATCGACGCGAGCGGGATGTGCGGCTGGTCGAGCATGCCGGCCGAGACCCACTTGAAGACCCAGTGCAGGGAGTGGGTCTCGTACTCGTCGAAGTCCTCGGGCCGTTCGTCCCACAGGCGCAGCAACCGGGCGAAGGGGACGAACATCTTCCCCTTCTCGGAGCTGTAGTTGTAGACCTTCAGCTGGTGCCCGAGCGCCTCGATCACGGCGAGCGGGACGTTCAGCTTCTCGGCCGCTTCCAGCAGCTGCTCCGCGCGGGCGTTGCGGGCCGGCCCCTCCGGCTGCCCGGAGTTGTCCGCCATCGCCTCGCGCAGGGCGTCGAAGTCCGTGATCTCCGTCATGCCTGACCGTCCTCGCTGTGCGTGGCCCACTCCAGGAGGCCGATGAACGCGCGGTTGAGCAGCGCCGAGTCGGTCGGCCTCAGCGGCCGCTGCGCCATCAGCAGGGCCTGCCCGTACAGAGACTCGGTGGCGGTGCCGATCAGCTCCGGGTCGGGCAGCGCGCCGATCCGACGCACCAGGGGGTTGAGATGGTTGAGCACCAGACGCGCGCGGGGTGCACTGCCGCGCAGGGAGCCGAGGATGCCCGCCCACAGGTCGTCCGCCCGCTCCTCGGCGTCCGCCCGGGCCTGCTCGTGCCGGGCGTCCCGGTCGTCGAGGTGCAGCGCGGGCACGGAGAGCGGGTGGAAGGCCCGCAGGACGACGTCACAGCCGAGCGGGTCCAGCCGGGCCCGGGCCGCCGCCAGGAAGCCGGACAGGGCCAGCTCCTCGGCCGGGTCGACCGCGTCCAGGTGCGCGGTGACCGTCTCCCCGTCCAGCTCGGCGACCACGGTGCCCGGCCGCACCGACGGCAGCGCCTGCACCAGCTCGCTGTCGTAGGTGTAACCGCCGTTGACCACGCCGATGCCCTGGGCGGAGGCGATCGGCGCGACCTGCCGGTACTCCTCGACGGTCCGCGTGAAGTGCACCACCGGGTGCCGCTGCGCGAACTCCTCCAGGGACAACCGCCCGTCGGTCGTCTCGAACGGCAGCCACGGCAGCATCGTGCGCAGCATCTCCCGGTCGTGCCGGGCCAGCGACTTCACGCCCAGGTGGTGCACCGACAGGAACGCGGCCAGCCGTTCCGGATCACCGGCCGCCAGCCCCGTCAGCCAGGCCCGGATCCGCTCGCCCAGCGCCTCCCGTACGGCCGCCAGCGTCTCGTCCTCGTACAGCGACTCGCGGGACGCAGTGGGCCGCAGACTGTCCGTGTCGAGCACACAGCGCACGAAGAACGCCCAGTCGGGCAGCAGCTGTTCGGCCCGCTCGGTCAGCAGCATGCCCTTGAGGTGCACCCGGTGACCCGCGCGCCGGGCCGGGCTCACCGCCGACGGCAGCACGTACGCCACCCCGCGGATGCCGGCCAGCGGCACGGACAGGTCGATCGTGTCCAGCGGGGTGAAGCCGAACAGGTCGTGGCAGTGCCGGGCGAGGGCCACGCGGCGGGCGGCCGGGCCGGGGTACGCACGGTCCCAGGGCGCCGGGAGGCCGGTGACCGCCTCGCCGCCCACCCGGACGTCGTACGGCAGCAGCGACCCGAAGTCCCGGGCCAGCGCCTCGACCCGTTCGGGCGCGAGCCACTCCGCGGCACCCGCCCTGGCCACCAGGTGCACCGTCGTGCCCGGTTCGGGCCGCTCGGCGTCCGGCAGCGTCCGCACCGTGTACGAACCGTCGTCGGACGCCGTCCACTCCACCGGCGGCGCCCCGGGTGTACGGGCGCTGCGGCTGACGACCCGGATCCGCTCGGCGACGACGAAACAGGCCAGCAGTCCGATGCCGAACTGCCCGAGGAAGTCGGACCGCGCCTCTTCCAGCCCCTCGGCCCGCTTGGAGCTGCGCCCGATGGTGGCCAGGAGGCTGTGCACGTCCGCCTCGGTGAGCCCCACGCCGGTGTCCTCCACGCGCAGGGCCCCGCCCTCGGCGTCCAGCCGGACCCGGGCAGGGGCGTCAGGCTCGTCCACCAGCCGGGCCGTGACGGCGTCCACCGCGTTCTGCAGCAGCTCGCGCAGATAGACCTTGGGGCTGGAGTAGAGGTGGTGGGAGAGCAGGTCCACCAGACCACGCAGGTCGACCTGGAACGAATGAGGTGACGGGGGCGAATGAGGTGCCGGGGAGGGCTGTGAGGTCTGGGAGTCCATCATCACGGCGCCGGTGGGGGACTCGCGACGGCGCGGGGTAGGGCGGTCCCGGTGGGGCGGTGACCGCGAAGAGGGCCGGGAGCGCGTCATCCTAAGGCCCTGACGAGCCGCCTGACCAGGGGTTTCCGGGATCTTTACGGCGGTACGGCCGCGGCCTGGAAGCCATTGTCAGTGGCGTGGTGTGCAATGGATCTCGTGCCCGCACTGGAAGAACCCCTGCGACAGCCGCTGAAGTCGGTGCTCGGCCCCGCCACCGCCAAGGTGATGGCCGAGCACCTCGGCCTGCTCACCGTCGGCGACCTCCTGCACCACTACCCGCGCAGATACGAGGAGCGCGGCCAGCTCACCCACCTCGCCGACCTCCCCATGGACGAGCATGTCACGGTGGTCGCACAGGTCGCCGACGCCCGCCTGCACACCTTCGCCTCCGCCAAGGCCCCGCGCGGCAAGGGCCAGCGCCTGGAGGTCACGATCACCGACGGCAGCGGCCGGCTCCAACTGGTCTTCTTCGGCGCGGGCGTCCACAAGCCCCACAAGGAACTCCTGCCGGGCACCCGCGCGATGTTCGCCGGCAAGGTCTCCGTCTTCAACCGTCGCCTGCAACTCGCCCACCCAGCCTACGAGTTGCTGCGCGGCGACCCGGAGGAGTCCGTCGAGACCTGGGCGGGCGCCCTGATCCCGATCTACCCCGCCACCGCCAAGCTCGAGTCCTGGAAGATCGGCAAGGCGATCCAGACGGTCCTGCCCACCGCCCAGGAGGCCGTCGACCCGCTCCCGGACTCCCTGCGCCAGGGCCGCGGCCTGGTCCCGCTCCCCGAAGCCCTCCTCAAGATCCACCGCCCGCACACCAAGGCCGACATCGAGGACGCCCGCTCCCGCCTCAAATGGGACGAGGCCTTCGTCCTCCAGGTAGCCCTGGCCCGTCGCCGCCACGCGGACGCCCAACTCCCCGCCGTGCCCCGCAAGCCCGCCCCCGACGGCCTCCTCACCGCCTTCGACGCCCGCCTGCCCTTCACCCTCACCGACGGCCAGCAGCGCGTCTCCCGCGAGATCTTCGACGACCTGGCCACCGACCATCCGATGCACCGGCTGTTGCAGGGGGAGGTGGGTTCCGGGAAAACGATGGTCGCGCTGCGCGCCATGCTCGCCGTGGTCGACGCCGGCGGTCAGGCCGCCATGCTCGCGCCCACCGAAGTGCTCGCGCAGCAGCACCACCGGTCCATCGTCGAGATGATGGGCGAGCTGGCCGAGGGCGGCATGCTGGGCGGCGCCGAGCAGGCCACCAAGGTCGTGCTGCTCACCGGTTCCATGGGGGCGGCCGCCCGGCGGCACGCCCTGCTCGACCTCACCACCGGCGAGGCCGGCATCGTCATCGGCACCCACGCGCTGATCGAGGACAAGGTGCAGTTCCACGACCTGGGCCTGGTCGTGGTCGACGAACAGCACCGCTTCGGCGTCGAGCAGCGCGACGCCCTGCGCGGCAAGGGCAAGCAACCGCCGCATCTGCTGGTCATGACCGCCACGCCCATCCCGCGCACCGTCGCCATGACCGTCTTCGGCGACCTGGAGACCTCCGTCCTCGACCAGTTGCCGGCCGGCCGCTCGCCGATCGCCAGCCATGTGGTCCCGGCCGCCGACAAGCCCCACTTCCTGGCCCGCGCGTGGGAAAGAGTCCGCGAGGAGGTGGAGAACGGCCACCAGGCGTACGTCGTCTGCCCCCGCATCGGCGACGAGGAGGACGACCCGAAGAAGTCCGCGAAGAAGAAGTCCCCCGAGGACGAGGCGGAGAAGCGCCCGCCCCTCGCCGTCCTGGAGGTCGCCGACCAGCTCACCAAGGGCCCCCTCCAAGGGCTCAAGGTCGAGGTGCTCCACGGCAGGATGCACCCCGACGACAAGGACGCCGTCATGCGCCGCTTCGCCGCGGGCGAGACCCATGTCCTGGTCGCCACGACCGTCATCGAGGTCGGCGTCAACGTCCCCAACGCCACCGCCATGGTGATCATGGACGCCGACCGCTTCGGCGTCTCCCAGCTCCACCAGCTGCGCGGCCGCGTGGGCCGCGGTTCGGCTCCCGGCCTGTGCCTCCTGGTCACCGAGATGCCCGAGGCGAGCCCGGCCCGCCAGCGCCTGGGCGCGGTGGCCTCCACACTCGACGGATTCGAACTGTCCCGCATCGACCTGGAACAGCGCCGAGAAGGCGACGTCCTGGGCCAGGCCCAGTCCGGAGCCCGGACCTCCCTGAAGGTCCTCGCGGTCATCGAGGACGAGGAGATCATCGCGGAGGCGAGGGAGGAGGCGACGGCGGTGGTGGCGAACGACCCGGAGCTGACCAACCTCCCGGCCCTGCGCACGGCCCTGGACGCCCTCCTGGACGAGGAGCGGGAGCAGTACCTGGAAAAAGGGTGAGGGGGACCGACCTTCTCTCAGGGACGCGGGGAACTGCGCGACCAGCCACAATGAACCTGAAGCCGCCCACGACCAAGGACCACAGATGACCCGCGTGATCGCCGGCACAGCCGGCGGACGTCGACTCGCCGTACCCCCCGGCACCGGCACCCGCCCCACCTCCGACCGCGCACGCGAAGGCCTCTTCTCCACCTGGCAATCCCTCCTCGGCGGCCCCCTGGACGGCGAACGCGTCCTCGACCTCTACGCCGGCTCCGGCGCCGTAGGCCTTGAGGCTCTCTCCCGAGGCGCGAGCCACACGCTCCTCGTGGAGGCCGACGCGCGAGCGACCCGCACGGTCCGCGACAACGTGAAGAACCTCGGACTCCCCGGCGCCGAGGTCAGATCGGGCAAAGCGGAGCAGATCATCCGCACCCCGCCTCCCGGCGACCCGTACGACCTCGTCTTCCTCGACCCCCCGTACGCCGTCACGGACGACGATCTTCGGGAGATCCTCCTCACACTCCGTACGGAAGGCTGGCTCGCAGAGGAAGCCCTCGTCACCGTGGAGCGCAGCACCAGAGGCGGTGAATTCCGGTGGCCCGAGGGTTTCGAACCCCTCCGGGCCCGTCGCTACGGCGAGGGAACGTTTTGGTACGGTCGCGCCGCCTCTACGTGCGAAGACGCACGATGACCGGACCGGAGAGCGAGGGATCACAAGTGCGCCGCGCCGTATGTCCCGGGTCGTTCGACCCGATCACCAACGGACATCTCGACATCATCTCCCGCGCCTCCAGGCTGTACGACGAGGTCTACGTCGCGGTGATGATCAACCAGGCCAAGAAGGGCCTGTTCGAGATCGAGGAGCGGATCGACCTGATCCGCCGGGTCACCGCCGAGTACGGCAACGTCCGCGTGGAGGCCTTCCACGGCCTGCTCGTCGACTTCTGCAAGCAGCGCGACATCCCCGCCATCGTCAAGGGCCTGCGCGCGGTCAGCGACTTCGACTACGAACTGCAGATGGCCCAGATGAACAACGGCCTCTCGGGCGTGGAGACCCTCTTCATCCCCACCAACCCCACCTACAGCTTCCTGTCGTCCTCCCTCGTCAAGGAAGTCGCGACCTGGGGCGGCGACGTGTCCCACCTGGTCCCGGCCGAGGTCCTCGAAGTCCTCAACGAGCGTCTGCGCAAGGACTGACGGGACTGGGGACTACAGTCGTCCCGTCCGTCTCCAACGCATCTGTAGAGAGTGGCGAGCACACGGTGGACGTGCAGAAGAAGCTCGACGAGATCGTCTCCGCGATCTCCGGCGCCCGGTCCATGCCCATGTCGGCCTCGTGCGTGGTCAACCGCGCCGATCTGCTCGCGATGCTGGACGAGGTGCGCGCGGCGCTGCCCGACTCCCTCGCCCAGGCCCAGGAGCTGATCGGCGGCCGCGAGCAGATGGTCGAGCAGGCCCGCCAGGAGGCCCAGCAGATCATCGAGAGCGCGCACGCCGAGCGCGGGTCGCTGATCTCGGGCACCGAGGTCGCCCGCCGCTCCCAGGCCGAGGCCGACCGGATCCTCGCCGAGGCCCGTCAGGAGGCCGAGGAGATCCGCGCGGAGGCCGACGAGTACGTCGACTCCAAGCTCGCCAACTTCGAGGTCGTCCTCACCAAGACCCTGGGCTCCGTCGGCCGCGGCCGCGAGAAGCTCCTGGGCACCGGCCCCGGCACCGACGAGCAGGGCTACGAGGACGAGGACGCCCCCGAGCGCAGCCACGACCCGCAGACCCAGCGCCGCAGCGCCGACGAGTACGTCGACGTCAAGCTCGGCGCCTTCGAGGCGGTCCTCGCCAAGACTCTGGAGGCCGTCGGCCGCGGCCGGCAGAAGCTGCACGGCAGGATCGCCACCGACGACCTCGGCTCCCTCGCCGACGACGCGAGCACCGTCCAGCACTCCAGCGACGCCGACTACCTCGCGGACCTGGCCGCCCTCGCCGAACAGAAGCCCCCGGCCGGGCAGCCCGCCCAGCAGCAGGACTACGCGCAGTCGCAGCCGGCGTACGCCCCGGCCGCCGGCTATGCCCCGGCGGGAGAGGCCCCCGTCCAGCAGCCCGACCCTTACGGCGGCTACCAGCAGCAGGCCTACGCGGCCCAGCAGGACCCCTACGGCTACCAGCACGCCGATCCGTATGCCTATCAGGGCTACGACCCCCAGCAGGCCGCCTACGACCCGAACCAGGTCCAGCAGCAGCCGCAACAGGGCCACCACGCCCAGCAGGGGTACGCCCTCGACGAGACCAGTCTCTTCGACACCGGCATGATCAGCGCCGAGCAGCTGCGGGCCTACGAACAGGGCCGCGGTCAGGGCTGAGCCCCGGATTGGGCCGAGAGCGAAAGGTCCAGTATCCTGGCTCTTCGGTCGCGTGTACGTCCGCGATCAACGCTGCCCGGGAACAACGAAGGGCAGCGTCCCCCCAGAGCTCAGCAGACCGAAAGTTGGAATGGCCCTGAACGCCCGCCTCGACCACCGCAACCCCCTCGTGTTCGACACACACGAGCTGGGCCGGCGGCCTGGTGCGCTGCAGCGCCTGACCCGCACGGTCGACGCTCCCAAGGACTTCGGTATCAAGGGAGTCATCGGAGTGCCGGAAGGCGCCCCGGTGGAGCTCGAACTCCGCCTGGAGTCGGTCATGGAAGGGGTGCTCGTCACAGGCACCGCCCGTGCCGCGGCCGAGGGGGAGTGCGTAAGGTGTCTGGAGCCGCTCGAGCAGGAGCTCGAAGCGGAGTTCCAGGAGATGTTCTCGTACCCTGACGCCGACGACCGGGGCCGCGTGATCGCGGAACCGGGCGACGACGCCGAGGACGACGAGGACAGGCTCTTCCTCGAGGACGGCTTGTTCGACCTCGAGCCCGTGCTGCGTGATGCGGTGGTGCTCGCACTGCCGATGCAGCCGGTGTGCCGGGAAGACTGCCCCGGGCTGTGCGCCGAGTGCGGCGCGCGGCTGGCGGACGACCCGGAGCACCACCACGACGCCGTCGACATCCGTTGGGCGGCATTGCAGGGACTCGCCGGCACCATGAAGGACGGCGAGAAGGACGAGATGAGCGGCGCTGACGCGGAAGCGGGCGTCGACGAGAAGCAGGAGAAGTAGCCGTGGCTGTTCCGAAGCGGAAGATGTCGCGCAGCAACACGCGCCACCGCCGGTCGCAGTGGAAGGCTGCGGTCCCCACCCTGGTTGCGTGCGAGCGCTGCCACGAGCCCAAGCAGCAGCACATCGCGTGCCCGTCGTGCGGCACCTACAACAAGCGCCAGGTCCTCGAGGTCTGAGCGGCTGGTGAGAGGCACTGTGTCCACGCCTAAGAACAAGTCTTCCCGTGCGAGCGGGAGTGCTCCGGCGGACAACCAGGCCTCGTCCCACACGCTTCTGGAAGGGCGGCTCGGGTACAAGCTCGAGTCCGCCCTTCTGGTGCGCGCACTGACCCACCGGTCGTACGCATACGAGAACGGCGGTCTGCCGACCAACGAGCGCCTGGAGTTCCTCGGGGACTCCGTCCTCGGCCTCGTGGTCACGGACACGCTGTACCGCACCCACCCCGACCTGCCAGAAGGCCAGTTGGCCAAGCTGCGGGCCGCGGTGGTGAACTCGCGTGCGCTCGCCGAGGTGGGCCGCGGGCTCGACCTGGGCTCCTTCATCCGGCTCGGCCGGGGTGAAGAGGGCACGGGCGGCCGGGACAAGGCGTCCATCCTCGCCGACACCCTCGAAGCGGTGATCGGCGCGGTCTACCTGGACCAGGGACTGGACTCGGCGGCGGAGCTCGTGCACCGCCTGTTCGATCCCCTGATCGAGAAGTCCTCGAACCTCGGAGCCGGCCTGGACTGGAAGACCAGTCTCCAGGAGCTCACCGCGACCGAGGGGCTCGGTGTCCCCGAGTACCTGGTCACGGAGACCGGTCCCGACCACGAGAAGACCTTCACTGCTGCCGCCCGCGTCGGAGGCGTCTCGTACGGCACCGGCACCGGCCGCAGCAAGAAGGAGGCGGAGCAGCAGGCCGCCGAGTCCGCATGGCGGTCCATCCGTGCCGCCGCGGACGAGCGCGCCAAGGCGGCGAAGGACGCCGAGGCGACGGCGACGGCCGCAGCTCAGGCCGCCCAGACGGTCACCGACGGCAGCGCCGGCGGCTGACCGCCCGCCGCCCGCACCCGGGCGGCACACAGCGCACCCGAGCGCCCGCCCCTGCCCGGGGCGGGCGCTCGCGTCATCCACAGGTCCGTGACGGGGGAGCCCATGCCCGAGTTGCCCGAAGTCGAGGTCGTGCGGCGCGGTCTCGAGCGGTGGGTCGCCCACCGCACCGTCGCCGAGACCGAGGTGCTGCACCCGCGCGCGGTACGCCGCCATCTCGCCGGCGGCGACGACTTCGCGCACCGCCTCAAGGGCCACCGCATCGGCGTCCCCAGCCGACGCGGCAAGTACTTGTGGCTGCCCCTGGAGGACACGGACCAGTCGATCCTCGCCCACCTCGGCATGAGCGGTCAGCTTCTGGTCCAGCCGAACACCGCGCCGGACGAGAAGCACCTGCGCATCCGTGTCCGCTTCACCGACACCCTGGAGACCGAACTCCGCTTCGTCGACCAGCGCACCTTCGGCGGCCTCTCGCTGCACGACAACACCCCCGAAGGCCTGCCGGACGTCATCGCGCACATCGCCCGCGACCCGCTCGACGAGCTCTTCGACGACGAGGCCTTCCACCGGGCGCTGCGCCGCAAGCGGTCCACGATCAAGCGGGCCCTGCTCGACCAGTCGCTGATCAGCGGTGTCGGCAACATCTACGCGGACGAGGCCCTGTGGCGCGCCCGCATCCACTACGAGCGCCCGACCGCGACCTTCACCCGCCCCCGCACCCTGATGCTCCTGGGGCATGTACGGGACGTGATGAACGCGGCCCTCGCGGTGGGCGGCACCAGCTTCGACAGCCTGTACGTCAATGTGAACGGCGAGTCGGGCTACTTCGACCGGTCGCTCGACGCGTACGGACGCGAGGGCCTGCCCTGCCGGCGCTGCGGCACCCCTATGCGGCGACGGCCCTGGATGAACCGGTCGAGCTACTACTGCCCGAAGTGCCAGCGGCCGCCCAGGATCACGCCCTAGCGGAGTCGTACCGCTCGCGGGCGGCCAGCACCTGCTCCATGCTGCCCTCCACGCAGTGGATCAGGGCGAGCAGCCGCTCGGCCACGTCCCGCCCGAGCGGTGTCAGTTCGTAGTCCACCCGGGGCGGGTTGGTCGGCTGGGCCTCACGGTGGACCAGACCGTCACGCTCCAGGGCCTGCAACGTCTGGGACAGCATCTTCTCGCTGACCCCGTCGACGCGGCGGCGCAACTCGTTGAAGCGCAGCGACCCCTCGTACAGGGCGCCGAGCGCGAGGCCGCCCCAGCGGCCCGTGACGTGCTCCAGCGTGCCCCGCGACGGGCAGGCCTTGGCGAACACGTTGAAGGGGAGGTCGTCGAGGCCCTCCGTGAGTCCCTGGGTGGTGGTCATACGACCAGCGTACGCCAGCGCAGCGCTAACCAATAGGTTGCACTAACCACAAGTTAGCGCCAGTGTGCTGCGGCTTCTCAGGCCGGCCGGTGGCGTCAGCAGGGCCTAGTATCCGAAGTTCTGCGTCCACCAGGGGCCGCCGGAGCCGAACTCGACTCCGACGCCCAGCGTCTTGAAGTCGCAGTTCAGTATGTTGGCGCGGTGGCCGGGGCTGTTCATCCAGGCGTCCATCACGGCTGCGGCGTTCGCCTGGCCGCGGGCTATGTTCTCCCCGCCCAGGTTGGATATCCCGGCCTTCTCGGCTCGGTCCCAGGGGGTGCGGCCGTCCGGGTCGGTGTGGTCGAAGAAGCCCCGTGCGGCCATGTCCTCGCTGTAACTCTGGGCCAGGTCGGTGAGAGCGCTGTTGGCCGCGACCGGGCTGCAGCCCACCTTGGCCCGCTCCTCGTTCACGAGGCTGAGCACCTGGGCCGCGGCGGCCGACTCCCCGGACAGGGCGGCGGAGGCGTTGGGGGTCCTCGGCGCCTTCGTGGCCGTACGGGAGGGCGTGGTGTCCGGCTTCTTGCTCGGGGTGGCCGTCGGCTCCTTCTTCTCCGGAGTCTTCTCCTGCGTCTTCTCGGGCTTCTCCGGCGTCTTCGGCGTCTTCGTCGGCGCGGCCGAGGTCTTCGAGGCGGACGGCGAAGGCGAGGCGGAACGCTCGGCGTCCCGGCTGGTGGACGTCTCGTCCCGGCTCTCGGCGCTGCCGGCGGTGCCGCCCTGCTCGATCGGGGCGTTCGTCGGCGTGTCCCCGGCCTGGACCTTGTCGGCCCCGCCGCCCCCGCCGAGCTTGTAGTTGTCGAGGCCGGGCACCGCGCCCGTGGCGACCGCGACCGTGCCGAGGGCGACAGCGGCGGAGACGCCGAGCAGGCCGGTGCGCACCGGCCGGGCGGCCTTCTTGCGGCGGCGGTGGGAGCCGGCGCGCCGGGATCGGCCGTCGGGGGTGAAACCGTCGGAGCCGAAACCGTCGCTCGCGAACACGGCCGTGTCCGTGAAGCGGTCGCCGGCCGCGGAGGCCTCCGCCCCGAACAGATAGGCCTCGCTCCTGGCGCTGGTCTCGGCGTACGCCTCGGGGTTCAGATAGGGCGCGATGCCCATCGTCGGGGCGTCGTCCGCGGTGGGGTACAGCGGATCGTGCCCCTCCGCGAAGCCGTCGGCGTGGGTGATTCCCGTGGCGCGGCCCGTGGCGGCGCGGCCGGCGTCGGAGCGTCGGTGGCGTCCCATGTCCTGGCCTTCCTCGTCCTGGCGGTCGACTCGTCCTCGAGATCAACACCAAACTCACTCGATCGTGTGAGTTTCATATGAGATTCGTTGAGGGGGGACGGTACCGCATGGCGCAAGTGGAGGAAGTGCCCGGAGAGAGTTTGGGCGGTTAGGTTGCAGTCATGAGCGAGGATGTGCGACTGGTCGCCTGGGTGCGTGGACGCGTCCAAGGTGTGGGTTTCCGCTGGTTCACGCGGGCCAAGGCATTGGAGATCGGCGGCCTGAGTGGCTTTGCTCTCAATTTGGGCGACGGCCGTGTCCAGGTGGTCGCCGAGGGCGGGCGCGAGGGCTGCGAGGGCCTGCTCGAGTGGCTCCAGGGTGACGACACGCCCGGCAGGGTGGACGGCGTCACCGAGATCTGGGACACACCGCGCGGTGGGTACGACGGCTTCGCCATCCGCTGATCACGCCCGCCGGGCCGCTTCCGAGGCGGCCTCCGGGCGGCGTACCGACGGCCACCCGGAGAGGAAACTCCCTGGTGATTGCCGGAACCGCTTGCCTTGGCACGCTCCACACGCAAGGATGATCGCCACGCCCCGAGGGCCCCGCAGAAGCCGCAGTACGGCCGTTCCAGGCCGCGCGTGCCTGGGCCGCCCCCCAATACGGGGCGTGATCGTGTTGACCGTCAAACTTTTTGGTGAGACGCTGAAAGCCCCGCGCACCTTAGCTGTTTGGCATGGCTGAACGGCAGTACAACTCCAGGCCCTGCCAAGACTGCGGGTGCGAATCCCTCACGACCCACACCGCAGCGGTCGGTCACGCATTGTGGAGGACCATCCATCATGGCAAAGGCGCTTCTCGGTTACGTCGGCGGCTCCGACCCGCGACTCCTCGCCGAGATGCGACGGCTCCAGCAGCGCGTCCAGGACCTGGAATCCGAGCTCGGACGAATCCAGGCTGAGAACGAGGCGCTCACGGCTGCCGCTTCTCACGACAGGATCATGGAGAGCGTTGACGCACACCAGGCGGAGCCTGCGCTCACCTGATCACTGCACCGCTCCACAACAGCACAGCAGTGGTTGGGCCGCCCGTCACAACCGCCTAGTTGTCAGAAGTGCAAGGGACGCCCTGTCGGCGTCCCTTCTTTCTTGCCCCCGCATCCTTTCACCGTCTTTAACGTCTGATGTGCCCTGAGCGTTCAGCGGCGAAACCGCGGGTTCATGGAGTGAGACACACCCGGGCGGTAGAGTCCGGCGGCGTGCACCTCAAGGCCCTGACCCTCCGCGGGTTCAAGTCGTTCGCCTCGGCGACCACCCTTCGGTTCGAGCCGGGGATCACGTGCGTCGTCGGACCGAACGGCTCGGGCAAGTCCAACGTCGTCGACGCCCTCAGCTGGGTCATGGGCGAGCAGGGCGCCAAGTCGCTGCGCGGCGGCAAGATGGAGGACGTCATCTTCGCCGGCACCACCGGCCGCCCCCCGCTGGGCCGCGCCGAGGTGTCCCTGACCATCGACAACTCCGACGGGGCCCTGCCCATCGAGTACGCCGAGGTCACCATCACGCGGATCATGTTCCGCAACGGCGGCAGCGAGTACCAGATCAACGGCGACACCTGCCGCCTCCTCGACATCCAGGACCTCCTCTCCGACTCCGGCATCGGCCGCGAGATGCACGTGATCGTCGGGCAGGGCCAGCTCGACTCCGTGCTGCACGCCGACCCCATGGGCCGCCGCGCCTTCATCGAGGAGGCCGCGGGCGTCCTCAAGCACCGCAAGCGCAAGGAGAAGGCGCTGCGCAAGCTGGACGCGATGCAGGCCAACCTCGCACGCGTGCAGGACCTCACCGACGAGCTCCGGCGCCAGCTCAAGCCGCTCGGCCGCCAGGCCGCCGTCGCCCGCAGAGCCGCCGTCATCCAGGCCGACCTGCGCGACGCCCGCCTGCGCCTGCTCGCCGACGACCTCGTGCGGCTCCGGGAAGCACTCAAGGCCGAGATCGCCGACGAGGCCGCGCTGAAGGAGCGAAAGGAGTCCGCCGAGCAGGAGCTGCGCACGGCGCTCCAGCGTGAGGCCCTCCTGGAGGACGAGGTCCGCCGTCTCGCGCCGCGCCTCCAGCGCGCCCAGCAGACCTGGTACGAGCTCTCCCAGCTCGCCGAGCGGGTGCGGGGCACGATCTCACTGGCCGACGCCCGCGTGAAGAGCGCCACCTCGACGCCACCCGAGGAGCGCCGCGGCCGCGACCCGGAGGACATGGAGCGCGAGGCCGCCCGGATCCGTGAGCAGGAGGCCGAGCTGGAGGCGGCCCTGGAGGCGGCCGAACGCGCCCTGGAGGACACGGTCGCCCACCGCGCCGAGCTGGAGCGGTCGCTCACCGAGGAGGAACGGCGCCTGAAGGACGCCGCCCGGGCCATCGCCGACCGGCGTGAGGGCCTGGCCCGCCTCAGCGGCCAGGTCAACGCCGCCCGCTCCCGCGCGGCCTCCGCCCAGGCCGAGATCGAACGCCTGGCCGCCGCCCGCGACGAGGCCCAGGAACGCGCCGTCGCCGCCCAGGAGGAGTACGAGGCACTCAAATCCGAGGTCGACGGTCTCGACGCCGGTGACGCGGAGCTCTCCGAGCAGCACGAGACGGCGAAGCGGCAGCTGGCCGAGGCCGAGGCCGCCCTCTCGGCGGCCCGCGAGGAGGCCACGGCGGCGGAGCGGAAACGCGCCGCCACCCAGGCCCGCCACGAGGCGCTGGCACTCGGCCTGCGGCGCAAGGACGGCACCGGGATACTGCTCGCGGCCAAGGACCGCCTCTCCGGCCTGCTCGGCCCGGCGGCGGAGCTCCTGACGGTGACCCCCGGCCACGAGGTCGCTCTGGCGGCGGCGTTCGGGGCCGCCGCCGACGCCCTGGCCGTGACGTCCCCGTCCGCGGCGGCCGAGGCCATCCGCATGCTGCGCAAGCAGGACGGAGGCCGGGCCACCCTGCTCCTGGCCGGGGACCATCTCCCTAGGGGCGCGGGGAACTGCGCGACCGGCCACGACCAACCGGCAGACGTACGACACCCCTACGCCGCCGACCTGGTCCGCGGCCCCACCGACCTCATGCCGGCAGTCCGCCGCCTGCTCCACGGCATCGTCGTCGTCAGCACCCTCGAAGACGCCGAAGACCTCGTATACAGCCACCCCGACCTCACCGCGGTGACCGCCGAAGGCGACCTCCTGGGCGCCCACTTCGCCCACGGTGGCTCCGCGGGCGCCCCCAGCCTCCTCGAAGTCCAGGCCTCCGTCGACGAGGCCGCCGCCGAGCTGGAAGAGCTCGCCGTCCGCTGCCAGGAGCTGACCGAGGCCCAGCAGGCAGCCGTAGGGCGGCGCAAGGAAGCAGCCGCCCTGGTCGAGGAACTGGGGGAGCGGCGCCGGGCGGCCGACCGCGAGAAGTCGGGCGTCGCCCAGCAGCTCGGCCGTCTCGCCGGACAGGCGCGAGGCGCGGCGGGCGAGGCCGAGCGGTCCGCCGCAGCGGCGGCCCGAGCGCAGGAGGCCCTGGACAAGGCGCTCCAGGAGGTCGAGGAACTCGCCGAGCGGCTCGCCGTCGCCGAGGAGATGCCGATCGAGGAGGAGCCCGACACCTCCGCACGGGACCGGCTCGCCGCCGACGGTGCCAACGCGCGCCAGACCGAGATGGAGGCCCGGCTCCAGGCCCGTACGCACGAGGAACGGGTCAAAGCGCTGGCCGGACGGGCCGACTCCCTGGACCGGGCCGCCCGCGCGGAACGCGAGGCACGCGCGCGTGCCGAGCAGCGGCGGGCCCGGCTGCGGCACGAGGCGGCCGTCGCCGAGGCCGTCGGCGCCGGTGCCCGGCAGCTGCTCGCCCACGTCGAGGTCTCCCTGGCCCGCGCCGACGAGGAGCGCACCGCCGCCGAGGCCGCCAAGGCCCGCCGCGAGCAGGAACTGGCCGGCGCCCGCACCGAGGGGCGTGATCTCAAGGGCGAGCTCGACAAGTTGACGGATTCGGTCCACCGTGGCGAGGTACTCGGCGCCGAGAAGCGGCTGCGCATCGAGCAGCTGGAGACCAAGGCGCTGGAGGAGCTGGGTGTCGAACCGGCCGGACTGGTGGCGGAGTACGGACCGCACCAGCTCGTGCCGCCCTCGCCCCCCGCCGAGGGCGAGGAGCTGCCGGAGGACCCGGAGCACCCGCGCAACCGGCCCAGGCCGTATCTCCGGGCCGAGCAGGAGAAGCGCCTCAAGGCCGCCGAGCGTGCCTACCAGCAGCTCGGCAAGGTGAACCCGCTCGCCCTGGAGGAGTTCGCCGCGCTGGAGGAACGCCACCAGTTCCTCAGTGAGCAGCTCGAGGACCTGAAGAAGACGCGGGCGGACCTCCTGCAGGTGGTGAAGGAGGTCGACGAGCGCGTCGAGCAGGTCTTCACGGAGGCCTACCGCGACACAGCCCGGGAGTTCGAGGGCGTCTTCAGCCGGCTGTTCCCCGGTGGTGAGGGGCGGCTGATCCTGACCGACCCCGACAACATGCTCACCACGGGCGTGGACGTCGAGGCGCGTCCGCCGGGCAAGAAGGTCAAGAGGCTGTCGCTGCTCTCGGGCGGCGAGCGGTCGCTGACCGCGGTGGCGATGCTCGTGTCGATCTTCAAGGCGCGGCCCAGCCCGTTCTACGTCATGGACGAGGTCGAGGCCGCCCTCGACGACACCAACCTCCAGCGGCTCATCCGGATCATGCAGGAGCTCCAGGAAGCCTCCCAGCTGATCGTGATCACCCACCAGAAGCGCACCATGGAGGTCGCCGACGCGCTCTACGGCGTCTCCATGCAGGGCGACGGTGTGTCGAAGGTCATCAGCCAGCGCCTCCGCTGAATAGGTGTCACCTACATCGGTCTCACCTGCGTGATCCTGTGGCTTCAACACTTGAACACACAGCCGACACATCCCTGCCTCAGATTCTCAGGTCCTGACCTATTGACTTCGAAACTTGAAGGCATAGTCTCGGCAACGTTCCTTTTACCTTCAGGTACCTTCAGGTGGCACCTCGAAGGGCTGATCCCCTCCGGCAGCGTTGCCGGTGGCCCGAGGAGTACACGTGACCAGCACAGCGCAGGCACCCAAGTCAGGAGCCAGGACGGCTCACCCCGATCATCTCGGGCACGTCATCTTCATCGCGGCGGCGGCCGCGATGGGCGGTTTCCTCTTCGGCTACGACAGCTCCGTGATCAACGGCGCCGTCGAGGCCATCCGTGACCGCTACGACGTCGGATCCGCGGCCCTCGCCCAGGTCATCGCCATCGCCCTCATCGGCTGCGCCGTTGGCGCCGCCACCGCCGGCCGCATAGCCGACCGCATCGGCCGCATCCGGTGCATGCAGATCGCCGCGGCGCTCTTCACCGTCAGCGCCGTCGGCTCCGCGCTGCCCTTCGCGCTGTGGGACCTCGCCTTCTGGCGGGTCGTCGGCGGCTTCGCCATCGGCATGGCCTCCGTGATCGGCCCGGCCTACATCGCCGAGGTCGCCCCGCCCGCCTACCGCGGCCGGCTCGGCTCCTTCCAGCAGGCCGCCATCGTCATCGGCATCGCCGTGTCGCAGCTGGTCAACTGGGGTCTGCTGAACGCCGCCGACGGTGACCAGCGCGGCAAGCTGATGGGCCTGGAGGCCTGGCAGGTCATGCTCGGCGTCATGGTCGTCCCGGCCGTCCTCTACGGCCTGCTCTCCTTCGCCATCCCCGAGTCCCCGCGCTTCCTCATCTCCGTCGGCAAGCACGAGCGCGCCCGGGAGATCCTCACTGAGGTCGAGGGCAAGGACGTCGACCTGAACGCCCGTGTCGCCGAGATCGAGGGCGCCATGAAGAGCGAGCACAAGTCGAGCTTCAAGGACCTGCTCGGTGGCGGCTTCTTCTTCAAGCCGATCGTCTGGATCGGCATCGGCCTGTCGGTCTTCCAGCAGTTCGTCGGCATCAACGTCGCGTTCTACTACTCGGCGACGCTGTGGCAGTCGGTCGGCGTCGACCCCGCGGACTCGTTCTTCTACTCCTTCACCACGTCGATCATCAACATCGTCGGCACCGTCATCGCGATGATCTTCGTCGACCGCATCGGCCGCCGGCCGCTCGCGATCATCGGCTCGGTCGGCATGGTCGTCGGTCTGGCGCTGGAGGCCTGGGCGTTCTCCCACCACCTCGTCGACGGCAAGCTGCCGGCCACGCAGGGCTGGATCGCCCTGATCGCCGCGCACGTCTTCGTCCTCTTCTTCGCCCTGTCCTGGGGCGTGGTCGTCTGGGTCATGCTCGGCGAGATGTTCCCGAACCGGATCCGCGCCGCCGCCCTGGGTGTGGCCGCCGCCGCGCAGTGGATCGCCAACTGGGCCATCACCGCGAGCTTCCCGTCGCTGGCCGACTGGAACCTCTCCGCGACCTACGTGATCTACACCGTCTTCGCCGCGCTCTCGATCCCGTTCGTCCTGAAGTTCGTCAATGAGACCAAGGGCAAGGCCCTGGAGGAGATGGGCTAGTCCTCCCGAGACTCGGGGAGAAGGGCCAAGTCCCCGCTGCCCCTCTCCCCGTGACCCGCCGCCGCCCCGGTTCGGCCACTGCCCGAGCCGGGGCGGCGGTCCGTCGTCTCACCCGGCCAGCCGGGGCAGCACCTCCTCGCAGAACAGCTGCAGGCTGCGCCACCCCTCCTCCACCGGCATCCCGCCCGCCAGCGGATGCAGGACATAGGACTCCAGCCCCAGCGCCGCGCACGCCTGCGGGGTGAGGATCCGGTACACGCCCTCCGCGCGCAGCTCCCCGACCGTCGCCGCGGCCGACTTCACCGCCGAGCGCATCCCGCCCGGCTGCCAGGAGGCGTACGTCCGGGCCTCGTGCAGGAAGTGCCGGCCGTACCGCGCCCAGGCCCGGTCCGGATCCTCCGCCACGTGCAGCAGGGGCGTCTCGGCGGCGGGCATCATCACCCAGCCCTCGGTGCCGTACTCGACCAGCCGCTCCTTGTAGTACGCCTCCAGCTCCGGCAGGTGCGCGCTCGGGAAGAACGGCAGCCCGAGCCGGGCGGCGCGGCGGGCGGCCGCCCGGGACGAGCCGCCGACCAGGAGCAGCGGGTGCGGTTCGGTGCAAGGGCGCGGGGTGACACGGACCGTGCGACCCCGGTAGGAGAAGGGCTCGCCCGTCCACGCCGCCAGCAGCGTCTCCAGCAGCTCGTCCTGGAGTTTCCCGCGCCGGGCGAAGTCCACGCCGAACTGCTCGTACTCCTCGGGCCGGTATCCGATCCCGGCGACCGTCACCAGCCGGCCGTCGCTCAGCAGGTCCAGCACGGCGATCTCCTCGGCCAGCCGCAGCGGGTCGTGCAGCGGGCCGATGACCGCCGAGACGGTCACCGCGACACGCCGGGTCGCGCCGAAGACCGCCCCCGCGAAGGCGAACGGCGACGGCAGCCAGTTGTTGTCCGCCCCGTGGTGTTCCTCCGTCTGCACGGTGCTCACACCCCGGTCGTCGGCGTACGCGGCCATCTCCAGGGCCGCCCGGTAGCGGGCACCGAGCTCGGCGGGCGTCGCCCCGGGGGCGACGAGATTGAAGCGTGCGACCGTGACGGGCATGGGGGCGTCTCCCTCCGCCGGGCGGGTGTCCGGGGGACGTTAGCTGACGATGCGTCAGACATCCAGGGGTGCGCAGATCCGGCGGCGCCCGGCCCGGTGGGGCGGTGCGCGCGGGGTGACCCGCGGGCCCATGACTGATACTGGACCCGTTATGGACATCGTCATCCTTGCTGTAGTCATCGCCGTGGTCGTGCTCGGCGCGCTCGGCGGGCTCATCGTCGGCAGCCGGCGCAAGAAGCAGCTGCCCCCGCCCCCGCCCGCAGCGCCCGACATCACCGCCCCACCGGCCGAGCCGCACGTCGGCGACGAGGCCGAGACGCCGCGGGAGGAACCGCGGCGCACCATCGAGGAGGTGGATCTCCCGGACGGCTCGGCTCCGGTCGTAGTCGAGGAGCCGCCCGCCGAAGCTCCCCAGATCGAGATCCCGGAGCCCACCGCCGGCCGCCTGGTCCGGCTGCGGACCCGGCTCTCCCGCTCGCAGAACGCCCTCGGCAAGGGGCTGCTCACCCTGCTGTCGCGTGAGCACCTCGACGAGGACACCTGGGAGGAGATCGAGGACACGCTGCTCACCGCGGACGTCGGCGTGCAGCCCACCCAGGAGCTGGTCGAGCGGCTGCGCGAGCGTGTGAAGGTGCTCGGCACCCGCACACCCGAGGAACTGCGCACGCTGCTCCGCGAGGAACTGGTCACGCTGGTCGGCCGCGACCTGGACCGTGCGGTCAAGACCGAGCCGGAGGACCGCAAGCCGGGCATCGTCATGGTCGTCGGCGTCAACGGCACCGGCAAGACCACCACCACCGGCAAGCTCGCCCGCGTCCTGGTGGCCGACGGCCAGAGCGTCGTGCTCGGCGCCGCCGACACCTTCCGTGCCGCGGCCGCCGACCAGCTCCAGACCTGGGGCGAGCGCGTCGGCGCCCACACCGTGCGCGGGCCGGAGGGCGGCGACCCGGCCTCCGTGGCCTTCGACGCGGTCAAGGAGGGCAAGGAGATGGGTGCGAACGTCGTGCTCATCGACACCGCCGGCCGCCTGCACACCAAGACCGGACTCATGGACGAGCTCGGCAAGGTCAAGCGGGTCGTGGAGAAGCAGGCCCCCGTCGACGAAGTGCTGCTCGTCCTGGACGCCACCACCGGTCAGAACGGCCTGGTCCAGGCCCGCGTCTTCTCCGAGGTCGTCGACATCACCGGCATCGTGCTCACCAAGCTCGACGGCACGGCCAAGGGCGGCATCGTGGTCGCGGTCCAGCGCGAGCTGGGCGTCCCGGTCAAGCTCGTCGGGCTCGGCGAGGGCGCGGACGACCTGGCGCCGTTCGAGCCGGAGGCGTTCGTTGACGCCCTTATCGGAGAGTGAGCTCGGCACCCACCGAGGATTCACCTACGAAAGTCGTACGTGCACGGCGAAGCGCCCGCCCCCGGGATCCGGTCGGGGCCGGGCGCTTCGCCGTGCGTGTCCGTTCGCCGTGCGGGCCTGTGTCGTGGCGGGCTAGGCCCGCGACCGGTGGGCCACGTACGCCAGCGTGCCCAGCATCAGACGGGCCTCCGGCGGCCGGGACGCCGAGTCGAGGGCGGGGGAGCGCAGCCAGCGCACGGGGCCCAGGCCGCCGCGGTCGGAGGGCGGTGCCGTGATGTACGCGCCCGGGCCGAGGCCGCGCAGGTCGAGGGAGTCCGGGTCGTCCCAGCCCATGCGGTAGAGCAGCCCGGGCAGATCGGCGGCGGCGCCGGGGGCGACGAAGAAGTGCGCACGACCGTCCGGGGTCGCCGCTACCGGGCCGACGGGCAGGCCCATGCGCTCCAGCCGGGCCAGCGCGCGGCAGCCGGCGGGCTCGGCCACCTCGATGACGTCGAACGCCCCGCCGACCGGCAGCATCACCGAGGCGCCGGGGAACTCGCCCCACGTCCGTGTCACGACGTCCAGCGTCGCCCCGGCCGCGAGAACCGGCGCGAAGTCGAGCGGATGGGCGCCCGGCTCGGGGCAGTCGCCGCAACCGCAGGAGCAGGTACCGGCCGAGGCCCGGGCGCCCGGCACCACGTCCCAGCCCCACAGTCCGGTGTACTCGGCCACGGCCGTGCAGTCCGACGCGCGGCGGCGGCGTGAGCCGGACCGGATGTCGCGCATGCCACGGTTGCTGCCGATCGTGAAGCCCATGCCCCCTCCAACGGGTCCGGCGCCCGGTGGTTACGCAGCGGACGCGGTGCGTGACTCTCTGTTTCCGCCTTCCCGGTGGCGGCCCGCCCACTCGGCGCCCGGATGCGCTCGGGGTGGCGTGTTCGGTGACACGCGCCCCCGAGTGCATCGCTGCACCCACTCCTGGGAGTGCTGTGTCAAGTGAATCGCGCCCAGGCGTACATGAGTTCATTCGAAGGGGTGGCGAATGGTGGCGTTTCCGCATGAGCCGTGGTTGGACGGGTGATCGTAGGATTACTGTGTGTGCACGAGCCCTGGGGGTACATCCGCTCGTGGGTATGCCGGAGGCAAGTCGTCATTCCGTTCGAAGGGTGACAAGGGGCGGACGGACGGCCGTACGAACCGGCATGCTGATGGGGCTTGGCGCACTCGGCGACAAGTGGTCTCAGGGATGGGGGCGTTCCAGTGAGCGGCAACGGCGGAAGCGGAACGAACGCTGCGAGCGCGACGCACACTGACAAGCGCCCCAACGAGCTGCTCACCTCGTGGTTCGTGCGCAGCGGCTGGTCCAAGGGCGAGCTCGCCCGCCAGGTCAACCGCCGGGCACGGCAATTGGGCGCCAACCACATCTCCACGGACACCTCGCGGGTGCGCCGCTGGCTCGACGGAGAGAACCCCCGCGAGCCGATCCCCAGGATCCTGTCCGAGCTGTTCTCCGAACGCTTCGGCGTCGTCGTCTCCGTCGAGGACCTGGGCCTGCGCACCGCGCGCCAGTCGCCCTCCGCGACCGGCGTCGACCTGCCCTGGACGGGCCCGCAGACCGTGGCTCTGCTCAGCGAGTTCTCGCGCAGCGACCTGATGCTGGCGCGGCGCGGCTTCCTCGGGAGCTCGCTGGCCCTCTCCGCGGGCCCGGCCCTCATCGAGCCCATGCAGCGCTGGCTCGTCCCCTCACCCCCGGCCCCGCGTTCCGAGCCCGGGTCCGCGGGCGGCTCCGGGCGCGCCCGCGGCCGGCTCTCCAAGCCGGAGCTGGACCTCCTGGAGTCCACGACGGTGATGTTCCGCCAGTGGGACGCCCAGTGCGGCGGTGGCCTGCGCCGCAAGGCGGTCGTCGGACAGTTGCACGAGGTGACGGACCTCCTTCAGGAGCCCCAGCCGGAGTCGACCACCCGGCGCCTGTTCAAGGTCGCCGCCGAGCTCGCCGAGCTGGCCGGCTGGATGTCGTACGACATCGGGCTCCAGCCGACCGCGCAGAAGTACTTCGTCCTCGCGCTGCACGCCGCCAAGGAGGCCGGTGACCGGCCGCTCGGCTCGTACGTGCTGTCCAGCATGAGCCGCCAGATGATCCACCTCGGCCGGCCCGACGACGCGCTGGAGCTGATCCACCTCGCGCAGTACGGCAGCCGCGACTGCGCCGGCCCGCGCACTCAGTCGATGCTGTATGCGATGGAGGCCCGCGCCTACGCCAACATGGGCCAGCCCGGCAAGTGCAAGCGGGCGGTGCGGATGGCCGAGGACACCTTCTCCGAGGCCGACGAGTGGGACGAGCCCGACCCCGACTGGATCCGCTTCTTCTCCGAGGCCGAACTGCACGGCGAGAACTCCCACTCCTACCGCGACCTCGCCTACGTCGCCGGCCGCAGTCCCACGTACGCCTCGCTGGCCGAGCCCCTGATGAGCCGGGCCGTGAAGCTCTTCGCCGAGGACGGCGAGCACCAGCGCTCGTACGCACTGAACCTGATCGGCATGGCCACGGTGCACCTCCTCCAGCGTGAGCCCGAGCGGAGCACGGTCTTCGCCACGGAGGCCATGCAGGTCGCCAAGAAGGTCCGCTCCGAGCGCGTCAACACCCGGATCCGGAAGACGGTCGACACCGCCGCCCGCGAATTCGGCGACCTCGGCGAGGTCGTCGACCTCACCGAGCGGCTCGCGGCGGAACTGCCCGAGACCGCCGAGGCGGTCTGAGAAGCCGTCCGACCTCCTGAACCCCGGCCGCGGCCGGCCCTCCCGAACTGCCCGACTCGGCTCCCCCATGCCAGGTCATCGGAAGGCCTGCCGCGGCCGGCCTGTGCGCCCACGGCTGCCTGAAAGCCGAAGGTTGCGCCACGATAACGATCGGCTCGCCCGCCATCCGGCAGTTCATCGACGCGTAACACAGAACGCGCCTTCGTCACGGTCGCGAAACAACGAGGGGCTCCGACCGAAACCGCGCTGCGTCAATCTCGTGGCGCATAACCGGCCCACCCCTCATTCCGCTCGAGGCTTCGCCCGCACGGGGCCGTACCAATGACGAGGAGACGCCGATGGCACCAGCCATCACCCTTGCCGCAGAGGCGCCCAAGCTGTCTGCCGCGAACACAGGGTTCATGCTCATCTGTTCCGCCCTGGTGATGCTCATGACGCCGGGCCTGGCCTTCTTCTACGGAGGCATGGTCCGCGTCAAGAGCACCCTGAACATGCTGATGATGAGCTTCATCAGCCTCGGGATCGTCACCATCCTGTGGGTGCTGTACGGCTTCTCCATGGCGTTCGGCACCGACTCCGGAAGCCTCATCGGCTGGAACTCCGACTGGCTCGGCCTCGACAAGATCGGCCTGACGGAGCTGTGGCCCGGCTACACCATCCCGGTGTTCGTGTTCATGGTCTTCCAGCTGATGTTCGCGATCATCACCCCCGCCCTGATCAGCGGTGCCCTCGCGGACCGTGTGAAGTTCAGCGCGTGGGCGCTGTTCATCGCCCTGTGGGCCACGGTCGTCTACTTCCCGGTCGCGCACTGGGTCTGGGGCACCGGCGGCTGGGCCTTCGAGCTGGGCGTCATCGACTTCGCCGGTGGTACGGCGGTCCACATCAACGCGGGTGCCGCGGCACTCGGCGTGATCCTCGTCATCGGCAAGCGCGTCGGCTTCAAGAAGGACCCGATGCGCCCTCACAGCCTGCCGCTGGTCATGCTCGGCGCCGGTCTGCTGTGGTTCGGCTGGTTCGGCTTCAACGCCGGCTCCTGGCTCGGCAACGACGACGGCGTCGGCGCGCTGATGTTCGTCAACACGCAGATCGCCACCGCCGCCGCCATGCTGGCCTGGCTGATCTACGAGAAGATCCGCCACGGCGCGTTCACCACGCTGGGCGCCGCCTCCGGCGCGGTCGCGGGCCTGGTCGCCATCACCCCGTCCGGTGGCGCGGTCACCCCGCTCGGCGCGATCGCGGTCGGCGCCATCGCCGGTGTGCTGTGCGCCATGGCCGTCGGCCTGAAGTACCGGTTCGGCTACGACGACTCCCTGGACGTCGTCGGTGTCCACCTGGTCGGCGGTGTCATCGGCTCCCTGCTGATCGGCTTCTTCGCCAGCGGCAAGGGCCAGTCCACGGCCGAGGGCCTCTTCTACGGCGGCGGCCTGACCCAGTTCTGGAAGCAGTGCGCCGGTGTCTTCGCGGTCCTCGCCTACTCCCTGATCGTCTCCGCGATCCTCGCCTTCATCCTGGACAAGACCATGGGCATGCGGGTCACCGAGGACGAAGAGGTGGCCGGCATCGACCAGGCCGAGCACGCCGAGACCGCATACGACTTCAGCGGCGCCGGTGGCGGCGCCGCCAAGACGGCCGTCACGGCCCCCGTCGCCGCAGCCGCGAGCAAGAAGGTGGACGCATGAAGCTCATCACCGCCGTCGTGAAGCCGCACCGGCTCGACGAGATCAAGGAAGCCCTGCAGGCCTTCGGCGTACACGGCCTGACGGTCACCGAGGCCAGCGGCTACGGTCGTCAGCGGGGCCACACCGAGGTCTACCGGGGCGCCGAGTACACGGTCGACCTGGTCCCCAAGATCCGCATCGAGGTCCTGGTCGAGGACGACGACGCCGAGCAGCTGATCGACGTCGTGGTCAAGGCGGCCCGCACCGGCAAGATCGGTGACGGCAAGGTCTGGTCTATCCCGGTCGACACGGCCGTACGGGTCCGGACCGGCGAGCGCGGTCCCGACGCGCTCTGAAGACCCTCGAGGCAGGCAACGGAACAGGAGTCGCTGGGTGACGGGTACGGACGTGCAGAAGGAAGCAGAGGACTCGGGACCCAGCGGCTACGCGGCGGCCCGGCTGCGTCTCCTCACCGAGGAGACGCGGTCCGGGCCGCCGCGCCGTGCGGCCCTGGCCGAACTCACGGACGACTGGCTCACCGGTCTGTTCTCGGCGGGCGCCGAGGGGCTGCGCGGGGCCTCGCTCGTCGCCGTCGGCGGCTACGGGCGCGGCGAGCTGTCCCCGCGCAGCGACCTCGACCTGCTCCTGCTGCACGACGGCAGCGACACCAAGGCGGTCGCCACCCTGGCCGACCGGCTCTGGTACCCCGTCTGGGACCTGGGCCTGGACCTCGACCACTCCGTCCGCACCCCCGCCGAGGCCCGCAAGACCGCCGGTGAGGACCTCAAGGTGCAGCTCGGACTGCTGGACGCCCGGCACATCGCCGGCGACCTCGGCCTCACCTCATCGCTGCGCACGGCCGTCCTGGCCGACTGGCGCAACCAGGCCCCCAAGCGCCTCCCCGAACTGCAGGAACTGTGTGCCGAACGCGCCGAGCGCCAGGGCGAGCTGCAGTACCTGCTGGAACCCGATCTGAAGGAGGCCCGCGGCGGACTGCGCGATGCCACCGCGCTGCGCGCCGTCGCCGCCTCCTGGCTCGCCGACGCGCCCCGCGAGGGCCTCGCCGACGCCCGGCGCCGGCTCCTGGACGTCCGGGACGCCCTGCACCTGGCCACCGGGCGCGCCACCGACCGGCTCGCCCTCCAGGAGCAGGACCAGGTGGCCGCCGAGCTGGGCCTGCTCGACGCGGACACCCTGCTGCGGCAGGTGTACGAGGCGGCCCGTGTCATCTCGTACGCCAGTGACGTCACCTGGCGCGAGGTGGGGCGCGTCCTGCGGTCGCGCGCTGTGAGGCCCCGGCTGCGCGCCATGCTCGGTGGCGGGAAACCGACCGCCGAGCGGTCCCCGCTGGCCGAGGGCGTGGTCGAGCAGGACGGCGAGGTGGTGCTCGCCCGCGCCGCGCGCCCCGAACGCGACCCCGTACTGCCGCTGCGCGCCGCGGCCGCCGCCGCGCAGGCCGGCCTTCCCCTCTCGCTGCACGCCGTACGGCGCCTGGCGGCCACCGTGCGCCCGCTGCCCACGCCCTGGCCCGCCGAGGCCCGTGAACAGCTCGTCACCCTGCTCGGCTCCGGGCGTCCCACCATCGAGGTCTGGGAGGCGCTGGAGGCCGAGGGGCTGATCACCCGGCTGCTGCCGGACTGGGAGCGGGTCCGCTGCCGCCCGCAGCGCAACGCCGTGCACCTGTGGACCGTCGACCGGCACCTCATCGAGACCGCGGTGCGCGCCTCCGAGTTCACCCGCCGGGTCAGCCGCCCCGACCTGCTGCTGGTCGCCGCGCTGCTGCACGACATCGGCAAGGGCTGGCCCGGCGACCACTCGGTGGCGGGCGAGATCATCGCCAAGGACGTGGCCACCCGGATCGGCTTCGACCGCCACGACGTGAACGTGATCGCCACCCTGGTACGGCACCACCTCACGCTCATCGACACCGCCACCCGGCGCGACCTGGAGGACCCGGCCACCGTGCGCTCCGTCGCGGAGGCCGTCGGTTCCGAGGGCACCCTGGAGCTGCTGCACGCGCTCACCGAGGCCGACGCCCTCGCCACCGGCCCGGCCGCCTGGTCGTCCTGGCGCGGCTCACTCGTCGCCGACCTGGTCAAACGGGTCTCGGCGGTGCTCGCCGGGGACGCCCCGGACGACCCCGAGGAGGCCGCGCCGACCGCCGAGCAGGAGCGGCTCGCCCTGGAGGCCGCGGCGACCGGCAGCCCGGTGCTCTCGCTGCGGGCCCAGACCGAGCCGCCCGCCGGTCAGGAGCCGTCCGGCGACCCCGAGCCCCTCGGCGTGGAGCTGCTCATCGCCGTACCCGACCAGCCCGGGGTGCTGCCCGCGGTGGCCGGCGTCCTCGCCGTGCACCGGCTGACCGTCCGCACCGCCGAGCTGCGCTCCCTGCACCTCCCGGACGGCGTGGACGGTTCCGTCCTGCTGCTGGACTGGCGCGTCGCCGCCGAGTACGGCTCGCTGCCGCAGGCCGCCCGGCTGCGCTCGGACCTCGTCCGGGCCCTGGACGGCTCCTTGGACATCGCCGGCCGCCTCGCCGAACGGGACGCGGCCTACCCGCGCCGCCGGGGCGTGGTCGCCCCCGCGGCCCGGGTGTCGGTCCACCCGGCCGCCTCCCGGCTCGCCACGGTCATCGAGGTCCGCTCCCAGGACGCCCCGGGGCTGCTGTTCCGCATCGGCCGCGCCCTGGAGGACGCGAACGTGCGGGTGCGCAGCGCCCACGTCTCGACACTCGGCGCCAACGCGGTCGACGCCTTCTACGTGACCGGCCCGGAAGGCGCGCCGCTGCCCGGGGACGAGGCGGCGGCCGTGGCGCGGAAGCTGGAGGAGACACTGCGGGGGTGAGGCCGACCCGGCGACTTGTCGCGCCGGGATACCCTGGAGGGCGATTCCCTGTAGCCACCGACCCCGAGGACCGCGAGCGCCGTGTTCGATACTCTTTCCGATCGCCTCTCAGCGACCTTCAAGAACCTGCGCGGCAAGGGACGGCTCTCCGAGGCGGACATCGACGCCACGGCGCGCGAGATCCGGATCGCGCTGCTCGAGGCGGACGTGGCGCTGCCCGTCGTCCGGGCGTTCATCAAGAACGTCAAGGAGCGCGCCCTCGGCGCCGAGGTCAGCAAGGCGCTGAACCCGGCCCAGCAGGTCCTCAAGATCGTCAACGAGGAACTGGTCACGATCCTCGGCGGCGAGACCCGGCGCCTGCGCTTCGCCAAGCAGCCGCCCACCGTGATCATGCTGGCGGGTCTGCAGGGTGCCGGTAAGACCACCCTCGCGGGCAAGCTCGGCCGCTGGCTGAAGGAGCAGGGTCACTCGCCGCTGCTGGTCGCCTGTGACCTCCAGCGCCCCAACGCCGTGAACCAGCTGAGCGTCGTCGCCGACCGCGCGGGCGTCAGCGTCTACGCCCCCGAGCCGGGCAACGGCGTCGGTGACCCGGTCAAGGTCGCCAAGGACTCCATCGAGCACGCCAAGTCCAAGGTCCACGACATCGTGATCGTGGACACCGCCGGCCGTCTGGGCATCGACCAGGAGATGATGCAGCAGGCCGCGGACATCCGCGACGCCGTCTCCCCGGACGAGATCCTGTTCGTCGTCGACGCGATGATCGGCCAGGACGCCGTCAACACCGCCGAGGCCTTCCGTGACGGCGTCGGCTTCGACGGCGTGGTGCTCTCCAAGCTCGACGGTGACGCGCGCGGTGGTGCGGCCCTGTCGATCCGGCAGATCACCGGCAAGCCGATCATGTTCGCCTCCAACGGCGAGAAGCTCGACGACTTCGACGCCTTCCACCCTGACCGGATGGCCTCCCGCATCCTCGACATGGGTGACCTGCTCACCCTGATCGAGCAGGCGGAGAAGACGTTCAGCCAGGAAGAGGCCGAGAAGATGGCCTCCAAGCTGGCGTCCAAGAAGGGCCAGGACTTCACCCTGGACGACTTCCTGGCCCAGATGGAGCAGGTCCGCAAGATGGGCTCCATCTCCAAGCTGCTCGGCATGCTGCCGGGCATGGGCCAGATGAAGGACCAGATCGCCAACCTCGACGAGCGGGACGTCGACCGCACGGCCGCCATCATCAAGTCGATGACCCCGGCCGAGCGCCAGGAGCCGACGATCATCAACGGCTCGCGCCGTGCCCGTATCGCCAGGGGCTCCGGCGTCGAGGTCAGCGCGGTGAAGAACCTCGTCGAGCGGTTCTTCGAGGCCCGCAAGATGATGTCCCGCATGGCCCAGGGCGGCGGCATGCCCGGGATGCCGGGGATGCCCGGCATGGGCGGTGGCCCCGGCCGGACGAAGAAGAAGCAGAAGCAGGCCAAGGGCAAGCAGCGCTCCGGCAACCCGATGAAGCGCAAGCAGCAGGAGCAGGAGGAGGCCGCCCGCCGGGCCGCCGCGGCCGAGGGCGGCAGCGCCTTCGGGCTGCCGCAGCAGGGCGGCAAGGACTTCGAACTGCCCGACGAGTTCAAGAAGTTCATGGGCTGAAGCCCCGTCCGAACGGCACTGAGGGCGCCCCCTCCTTCGGGAAGGGGCGCCCTCAGTGGTGTGCCGGTGCTTCGCCGGTCAGCCGTTCGGGAACTTCCAGACGTACGGCTCGCCGTCCTCCTCGGACCAGTGGACCTCGACGCTCTCGGCGTTCGCCGGGACCACGTACGTCTCGCAGAAGACATGGCTCTCGCCTTGCTTCCAGCTCTCGACGTCGTACGGGTCCTCGCAGCCCGCGGCGTCCTCGGACGCGCCGATGAGGACCGAGCCACGCTGCCCGTCGGCGAAGACCGTGGTGCCGTCGTGCACGTCCGAGCCATCGGTGAGGGCGGGCCCGCTCTTGTGCGTGTACTTCACGTACGCGACGGCCAGCACCTTGCCCTTGACCTTGTCCGGCTCGGAGACGGCCTTCGCCGCCTCCGCCTCGGTGCCCACCTCGACCTTCTGCGCCAGGACCTCGTAGGTGACCGCGCCAGGGTCCTCCGCGACCTTGCCCGTGGCGCTCTCGCCGGCGCCCATCTCGCCGCCGGAGGCGGGCTCCGGCGACGGCGAGGCCTTGGCCTGGGCGGTGCCCGTGCTCTTCGCGTCGGCCGTGTCGTCGCCGCCCCCGCAGCCGGTGAGCGTCAGGGCGAGGACGGCGACGGGCGCGACGAGGCGCAGCGCGGTCTGGTGGTGCGGCACAGCAGCTCCTGTATGCAGATGTGATGGTTCACCGAGCGGTGGATCACATTAAGCGTTCATGATCCACTTGGTGGAACCAAAAGCTTCCCTTGGTGTTTTCTTCACACCATTCACACCTGCATCGAGCACGATTCGTCAGGGTGTCCGCGCGATGAGATAGCGGAACACGTTCGGCATCCACACCGTCCCGTCCTGCCTCCGGTGCGGATGGAGGGCCTCGGTCAGCTCCTTGTCGACCTGCACCTGGTCCGTCGCCGTCATCGCCGCGTCGAACAGACCCGTCGATTTCAGGCCCCGTACCGCGCTCTCCACGTCGGCGTAGCCGAACGGGCAGGCCACCCGCCCCGACCCGTCCGGCCTGAGCCCGGCCCGGTGGGCGACGTCCTCCAGGTCGTCACGGCAGGCGGGGCGCCAGTTGCCCGGGGTGCGCAGCGGCTCGGCGAGCTTCGTGGCCACCCGCATCACGGACGCCGTGGCGCAGCGCTCCGGCGGGCCCCAGCCCGCCAGCACCACGGCCGCACCCCTCCGGGCGAGCGGCGTCGCCTCCGCGAGGAGTCCGGCCAGCCCTTCCGAGTCGCCCGCCAGGCACCCGATCGGCTCGAAGGCGGTCACCAGGGTGTAGCCGGGAGCGCCCGGTTCCGCGGTGTCCCGGGGCGAGCCGTCGACCAGCCGGGTCTGTGGACGCGTGCGCGTGCCCGACGCCTCGGAGAGCAGCCGCTCCCGAGCCAGGGTCATTCTTTCGGGGGAAGCGTCGACACCGGTGACCGCCGCTCCCCGGGCGGTGGCCATCAGCAGGGAGAGCCCGGAACCACAGCCGAGGCCGAGCAGCCGTGTCGCGGGACCCACGTCCAGTCGCTCGTAGACGGCCTCGTAGAGCGGTACGAGCATCCGCTCCTGGATCTCGGACCAGTCACGCGCGCGTGCACGCAGGTCCACGCGGGGTGCGGCCCCCGCGTGAGGCAGGTGCTGCCGCACGAGCGTAGGTGTCATAAGTAAGCGCCCCAATCCGCCGAGAGTTGCCTCTTGCCCGATTCCATGGCCCCCGTGACAGTGCGCTCGCACTACCCCCGTATGCCAGGAAACTCCCCCCTCGACGCGTCGTCCAGTGGAATGCGGCAGGGCATGCGAGATGTCATGTGCCGGTGGCGAGATTTCACATGCCGGCAATCCGGGCCCGTAGCATCCCGCCATGGCGAAGGCACCTGTTCTCACTCCCCGGGCGGACGATTTCCCGCGCTGGTACCAGGACTTGATCACCAAGGCGGAGCTCGCCGACAACGGTCCGGTGCGCGGCACCATGGTCATCCGGCCGTACGGGTACGGGCTGTGGGAGCGGATGCAGGCGGAGATGGACGCCCGCATCAAGGAGACGGGCACCCAGAACGCGTACTTCCCCCTGCTGATCCCCGAGTCGTATCTCGCCCGGGAGGCCGACCACGTCGAGGGCTTCGCGCCCGAGCTGGCCGTCGTCACCCACGGCGGCGGCAAGGAGCTGGAAGAGCCGGCCGTGGTCCGGCCCACCTCCGAGATGATCGTCAACGAGTACTTCTCGAAGTGGGTGCAGAGCTACCGCGATCTGCCGCTGCTCATCAACCAGTGGGCCAACGTCGTGCGCTGGGAACTGCGCCCCCGCCTGTTCCTGCGGACCTCCGAGTTCCTCTGGCAGGAGGGCCACACCGCGCACGCCACGTACGAGGAGGCGCGTGACTTCGCCGCGCACATCCACCGGCGGGTCTACGAGGACTTCATGCTGAACGTCCTCGCGATGGACGTCGTCCCGGGCCGCAAGACCGTCAGGGAACGGTTCGCGGGCGCGATCAACACCCTCACCCTCGAAGGCATGATGGGCGACGGCAAGGCCCTGCAGATGGCCACGAGCCACGAACTCGGCCAGAACTTCGCGAAGGCCTTCGACACCGGCTACCTCTCGAAGGGCGGCCGGCGGGAACTGGTCTGGCAGACCTCCTGGGGCTCCACCACCCGCATGATCGGCGCTCTGGTGATGGTGCACGGCGACGACGACGGCCTGCGCGTCCCGCCGCGGCTGGCGCAGATCCAGGCCGTCGTGCTCGCGATCAAGGGTGACGAGGCGGTTCTGGCCAAGGTCCGCGAGGTCGGCGACCGGCTGAAGGCGGCCGGTGTCCGCGTCCACGTCGACGACCGCACCGACATCCCCTTCGGCCGTCGCGCGGTCGACTGGGAGCTCAAGGGCGTGCCGGTCCGGATCGAGATCGGCCCGCGCGACCTGGAGAACGGCACCGCGATGCTGGCCCGCCGCATCCCCGGCGGCAAGGAGCCGGTGTCGCCGGACGGCCTCGCCGGACTGCTCCCGAGGATCCTCGAAGAGGACCAGGCGCTGCTGCTCCGGCAGTCCCGCGAGCGCCGCGAGTCCCGCACGACCGAGGTCTCGACCCCGGCGGAGGCCGTCGAGGCCGCCACGACGGGAGGCTGGGCGCGCATTCCATGGGCCGCGCTCGGCCCCGAGGGCGAGGCCCGGCTGGCCGATCAGGCGGTGACCGTACGGTGTCTGGTCGCCGAGGACGGGTCGGTGCCGGATGCCGACGACGCACCCGGTAACGTCGCGGTCGTCGCACGCGCTTACTGAGTGAGGCGCAAGCGGCCGAAACGCCCCTTGCGGATTCACAGACCTCTGTCGCCCCGGCGCGCGGACGTGTCTTACGTGCCGGGGCGTACGCGGGACTACGCACCACCTTGTGGTGAGCTGTGAGGCTTCTCCACAGATCGGCGCACCCGCCCTCGTCGGGACGCATCAGAGGCAACTGACGGGTACGTGCAAATTATTTGGGATGGCCCGGAATCGGAACACTGGGGCACCCCGGCTCGTTGTCATTACGTGAGCACGACACAGACACCACCTGTTCTCGCCGCAGAGCTGGCACAGGCGTGGGCCGACATTCAGCGGTACCACCCCGAGCTGCCCGACCTTGCCGCGCCAGAGTCCCTGATCGGGGAGTCGTCGTCCGCGTGCGGTCACGAGCTCTCCTTCGAGCGACTGCTCCATGAGGCAGTCCATGGCATCGCCGCCTCGCGCGGCGTCCGCGACACCTCCCGTGCCGGCCGCTACCACAACCGCAGATTCCTCGCGATCGCCGAGGAGATGGGCCTGGACCACCCCGAGGAACCGCATCCCAGCAGCGGCTTCTCCCTGGTCACGCTCACCCCCGAGGCGAAGCGCCGTTACCGCCCGACGATGGAGCGCCTCCAGCGCGCCCTGAAGGCCCACACCGCCGCGACCTCCTCCGACACGTCCCGCACCTTCCGGGGCCCGGCCGCCCGGCACGGCTCCTCGGGCGGCGGTGTACGCGTCAAGGCGGTCTGCGACTGCGGCCGCAACGTCCGGGTCGTCCCGTCCGTCCTGGCCCAGGCCCCGATCGTCTGCGGTGGTTGCGGGAAGCCGTTCCGGATCCCGGACATCGTGGGAGCCGTAGCGAGCTGACGCCCGGCACCGGCATCTCGTGGCTGCCGGTCGAGGGCGCAGGGCTCGGGCCGCCGGCGCACCCGACGTGCTCACCTCTCACGCCGGGTGCGTCTTCGGCGTGCCCGCTCAGCGGATCAGGGCCCCGGCCCGGAGCGACTCGCCGCGTGTGGCACAATGGCTAGCTGTACTCGACAGTCGCACAGGACCCCTCTCTCCTCCGGCTGACGCGTCCATCGGGCACTCGGGTACCGCAACCCCACGCGGCATTTCTCGCCGTGCCCAACCACGTCAAATCCAGGAGAACCCACTCCCGTGGCAGTCAAGATCAAGCTGAAGCGTCTGGGCAAGATCCGTTCGCCTCACTACCGCATCGTCGTCGCCGACTCCCGCACCCGCCGTGACGGTCGTGCGATCGAGGAGATCGGCAAGTACCACCCGACGTACAACCCGTCGGTCATCGAGGTCGACGCGGACCGCGTCGCGTACTGGCTGGGTGTCGGCGCGCAGCCGACCGAGCCCGTGATGGCCATCCTCAAGAAGACCGGCGACTGGCAGAAGTTCAAGGGCGAGCCCGCCCCGGCTCCGCTGCTCACGCAGCCGGAGAAGGCCGCGCGCCCGTCGTTCGAGGCCATCGGCGGCGACGACGAGGGCAAGGGTGAGGCGATCACCCAGAAGAAGAAGGCTGAGAAGAAGGACGAGGCGGCCGCCGAGTCCGCTTCGACCGAGGCCTGAGCATGCTCGAGGAGGCTCTCGAGCACCTCGTGAAGGGCATCGTCGACAACCCTGACGATGTGCAGGTCGCCTCGCGCAACCTGCGTCGCGGTCGCGTGCTCGAGGTCCGGGTCCACCCGGACGACCTCGGCAAGGTGATCGGCCGCAACGGCCGCACCGCGCGCGCCCTGCGTACCGTCGTGGGCGCCATCGGCGGCCGGGGCGTCCGTGTCGACCTCGTCGACGTGGACCACGTCCGCTGACGCTTTCGCAGCAGCACCGGCTCGGGCCGGGGAGGGCCACTGGGCCGTCCCCGGCCCGCAGTCGTATGACAGGAGAATGGACACGTGCAGCTGGTAGTCGCACGGATCGGCCGTGCCCATGGAATCAAGGGTGAGGTCACCGTCGAGGTACGGACCGACGAGCCCGAGCTGAGGCTCGGCCCCGGTGCCGTACTCACCACCGACCCCGCGTCCGCGGGACCGCTCACCATCGAGACGGGCCGCGTCCACAGCGGCCGTCTCCTGCTGCGCTTCGAGGGCGTCAGCGACCGCACCGCCGCCGAAGCACTGCGCAACACCCTCCTGATCGCCGAGATCGACCCGGAGGAACTGCCCGAGGGCGAGGACGAGTACTACGATCATCAGCTCATCGACCTCGACGTGGTCACCGCGGACGGCACCGAGGTCGGCCGGATCACGGAGATCTCGCACCTGCCCACCCAGGACCTGTTCATCGTGGAGCGTCCCGACGGCAGCGAGGTGATGATCCCCTTCGTCGAGGAGATCGTCGCCGAGATCGACATCGAGGAGCAGAAGGCCGTCATCACCCCGCCGCCGGGCCTGATCGACGACCGCGCCGAGATCGCGTCCAGCCGGGACGAGTCCTGATGCGCCTCGACGTCGTCACGATCTTCCCCGAGTACCTGGAACCGCTGAACGTCTCCCTCGTGGGCAAGGCACGCGCGCGCGGACAGCTCGACGTACACGTCCACGACCTGCGTTCCTGGACCTACGACCGTCACAACACGGTCGACGACACCCCCTACGGCGGCGGCCCGGGCATGGTCATGAAGACCGAGCCGTGGGGTGACGCACTGGACTCCGTCCTCGCCGACGGTTACGAGACGGGCTCCCGGGCGCCCGCCCTCATCGTGCCCACGCCCAGCGGCCGGCCCTTCACCCAGGAACTCGCCGTCCACCTCTCCGAGCGCCCTTGGCTGATCTTCACCCCGGCCCGCTACGAGGGCATCGACCGCCGCGTCGTCGACGAGTACGCGACCCGGATACCGGTGTACGAGGTGTCCATCGGGGACTACGTCCTGGCCGGCGGCGAGGCGGCCGTCCTCGTCGTCACGGAGGCCGTGGCGCGGCTGCTGCCCGGCGTCCTGGGCAACGCCGAGTCCCACCGGGACGACTCCTTCGCACCGGGCGCCATGGCGAACCTGCTCGAAGGCCCCGTCTACACCAAGCCCCCCGAGTGGCGCGGCCGGGACATCCCCGACGTGCTGCTCAGCGGCCACCACGGGAAGATCGCCCGCTGGCGCCGCGACGAGGCCCTCAAGCGCACCACCGCCCACCGGCCCGACCTCATCGAGCGGTGCGACCCCAAGGCCTTCGACAAGAAGGACCGGGAGATGCTCTCCATCCTGGGCTGGTCGCCCGACCCGGCGGGGGAGCCGTACGGCCGATTTTGGCGCAGGACCGACGGCGTGGAAGAATAGCCAGCTGTTGTGCGTCCGTCCGGCGTGCGCCCCTGCCACAGGGGGAGACGACGTCCGCCCCGACCCGCACACATCTGACCCCGAAACCTAGTTTCCGTTGATGACCTGTGGCATCAGCGAGGAAAGCAGACGAAATGTCTCACCTGCTCGACACCGTCGACTCCGCGTCGCTGCGCAGCGACGTCCCCGCCTTCCGTCCGGGCGACACCGTCAACGTCCACGTCCGCGTCATCGAGGGCAACCGCTCCCGTGTGCAGCAGTTCAAGGGCGTTGTCATCCGTCGCCAGGGCGCCGGCGTGCGCGAGACCTTCACGGTCCGCAAGGTCTCCTTCTCCGTCGGCGTCGAGCGCACCTTCCCGGTGCACACCCCGATCGTGGAGAAGATCGAGCTCGTCACCAAGGGTGACGTCCGCCGCGCCAAGCTGTACTACCTGCGCGAGCTGCGCGGCAAGGCCGCGAAGATCAAGGAGAAGCGCGAGAGCTGAGCGCTCTCCGGGGTTCGCGTCGGGGCCGGATACCATCTGGCTCCGATGGACACCGAAGCACAGCCCACGGAGCGCGACCGCTCCTCCCGCCCTTCCGGCTCCGAGACGACCTCGGAACCCGCAGGGCCGGAGGACCGGTCGCGTTTCGCGTTGCCGGCGCGTGTCGGCTCCTGGGTCCCGGGCGGCCGGATCACCCTCACCCTGCTCCTCTGCCTGGTGTTCCTCCTGCTGCTCAGCACGTTCGTGCTGCGGCCGTTCCAGATCCCCAGCGGATCCATGGAACCCGGATTGAGGATCGGAGACCGGGTTCTCGTAAATAAGTTGGCATACCGTTTCGGTGCCGTGCCGCAGCGGGGAGACATCGTCGTGTTCGACGGGACCGGGTACTTCGGGCACGCGGACTACATCAAACGCGTTGTCGGTGTGGGGGGAGACCATGTGGTCTGCTGCGACGGGGAGGGGAGGATCCAGGTGAACGGCCGGCCGGTCGACGAGTCGGGCTTCCTGCATCCCGGCGACAGTCCGTCCGCGGTGCCCTTCGACGTCGTCGTCCCCGGCGGCACCCTGTTCGTCCTCGGCGACCACCGCAGCGACTCCAGCGACTCCCGCGACCACCTCGGCTCGCCCGGCGGCGGCATGATCCCCGTCGGCGACGTGATCGGCCGGGCCGACTGGATCATCTGGCCGTCCGCTCACGCCACCCGGCTGCACCGGCCCGACGCCTACGCGCGCGTGCCCGACGCCGGCAGGGCGGGCGCCCATGGGTAACCGCGGCAAACCGCGCGGCGTCCCTGCGGGCCCCGCGGAGAACCTGCTGCCCACCGGCGCCCGGCGCGCCGCCGGACCGTCCGGCAGCGGCCGGACGCGGGCCGAGCGCCGCAAGCTCCAGCGCAAGGTCAAGCGGCGCCGCAGGCGCGGCGCCGTGAAGGAGATACCGCTCCTCGTGGGCGTGGCGGTCCTGATAGCGCTCGTGCTGAAGACGTTCCTCGTCCAGGCCTTCGTGATCCCGTCCGGCTCCATGGAGCAGACGATCCGGATCGGCGACCGCGTCCTGGTCGACAAGCTCACCCCGTGGTTCGGTTCGGAGCCGCAGCGCGGGGACGTCGTGGTCTTCAAGGACCCCGGCGGCTGGCTCCAGGACGAGCAGACCACCCCGAAGAAGGACGACCCCATCGTCGTCAAGCAGGTCAAGGAAGGGCTCACCTTCATCGGCCTGCTGCCGTCCGAGAACGAGAAGGACCTCATCAAGCGGGTCGTCGGCGTCGGCGGCGACCGCGTCAAGTGCTGCGACACCCAGGGGCGGGTGACCGTCAACGGCGTCCCGCTGAACGAGGACTACCTGTACCCCGGCGCCGCCCCCTCCGACACGCCGTTCGACATCACGGTCCCCCAAGGACGGCTGTGGGTGATGGGCGACCACCGGAACAACTCGGCGGACTCCCGCGCACACCAGGACACCGGCTACGGGGGCACGGTCTCCCTCGACGAGGTGGTGGGCCGCGCCATGGTCATCGCCTGGCCCCTCGGGCACTGGAACATGCTGGACGAGCCGAATACGTACGCCACCGTGTCCGACTCGGCCACCGGGTCGACCGCTGCTCCCGAACTGTCGCATAGGGTTGCCTCCTACGATCCGAACGGAACGATCCAGCTCCCGACCCCTGCGGAACTCCCGCTCGTTATGGGAGTGGTGGGCCTGCGCCGTGTATGGGGCAGGCGGCGGCACAGAGTGAGGAGTTGGCGTGGGGGATGTGGCGGTTGGCGCACGGTCCGGACACGACGGCGAGGAGCACCGCGGACGCCCCGCGGAATCCACCGTCCCTGCCGCGGACAGCGCCGTGACCCCCGGGAATGACTCCGGGGCGGCCGAGGACGGCAGGGTGACGGGCGAGCACACGACAGCCGAGAGCCAGGGACCGGGCGGCACGGCGAAGACGCCGAAGAAGCCGCGTTCCTTCTGGAAGGAACTGCCCATCCTGATCGGCATCGCCCTGGTGCTGGCGCTGCTGATCAAGACGTTCCTCGTGCAGGCGTTCTCGATCCCTTCCGACTCGATGCAGAACACCCTCCAGCAGGGCGACCGGGTCCTGGTCGACAAACTGACCCCGTGGTTCGGCTCCGAGCCCGAACGCGGCGAGGTGGTCGTCTTCCACGACCCGGGCAACTGGCTCAGGGGTGAGCCCACGCCCGACCCCAACGCGATGCAGACGTTCCTCAGCTGGATCGGCCTGATGCCGTCGGTGGAAGAGAAAGACCTGATCAAGCGGGTGATCGGGGTCGGCGGAGATACGGTCGAGTGCAACAAGACCGGTCCGCTGAAGGTCAACGGCAAGGCGCTGAACGAGCCGTACGTCTACCCGGGCAACACGCCGTGCAGCGTCGACGACCAGGGCGGCCAGTTCAAGGTCAAGGTCCCGAAGGGCTACATCTGGGTCATGGGAGACCACCGGCAGAACTCGCGTGACTCGCGCTACAACCAGGGCGAGAAGTACCACGGCATGGTCCCGGTCAAGGACGTCGTCGGACGCGCCATCGTGAAGGCCTGGCCGATCAACCGCTGGGGCACGCTGCCCGTGCCCGACACGTTCGACCAGGCCGGGCTGAACCCCTGAGTGTCCGGCCGGTGGGGTCGCGTCGGTGGGGCGGCTACTTCGGTGCCTGCGGCTGCGGCGCGGCCTGATTCCCCCCTTCGACGCCCCTCGTGGACGTGGCGCTACCCGGGAGGACCGGCCGGTCAGGAAGACCGGCGCGGTTTCCCCGTTCGGCATTCGACCCCATGAGCGGGCTGACCCCGGCCCGTACCCCCGGGTAGGGTGCGGACCCATGGGTGGCGAGAGCATGACGCACACGGCCCCGCGCAGCGGCGGCTCGGGCACGGGCCCGGTGGGCAGCCGGACCGGACAGCGGTTGTCCGGGCTGGCCGTCGCACTGGGCCTCGTGCTGTTTCTCGGCGGGTTCGCCTGGGGAGCGGTGGTCTACCGGCCGTACACCGTGCCCACCAGTTCGATGACCCCGACGATCGACGCGGGCGACCGGATCCTGGCCCAGCGCGTCGACGGCGGCGAGGTGCACCGCGGGGACGTCGTCGTCTTCAAGGACGCGACCTGGGCCAACGCGCCGATGGTCAAGCGCGTGGTCGCCGTCGGCGGTGACACGGTCTCCTGCTGCCAGGACGGCAGGCTGAAGGTCAACGGCAAGGAGATCGACGAAACGTACCTGCCCAAGGGCACACCGGCCGAGATGAGCAACTTCCCGACCGTGACCGTGCCCAAGGGACGCCTCTTCCTGCTCGGCGACGAGCGGGGCAATTCCGTGGACTCCACGGCCCACCTGACCGACGCGGCCAGTGGCACGGTGGCACGCTCCGCCGTGGACGCCCGCGTGGACAGCGTCGTGTGGCCGATGAAGGGCATGCTGCAGCGCCCCACCGGCTTCGAGCCGCTCGGCCCCCTCTCCTCGCCCGGACCGCTGCTGACGATCACCGTCCTCGTGATCGCCGGCGCCGTGCTCGTCCTGGGCGGAGGTGCCTACGGGCCCCTCGCCAAGCGCGCGGGCGCCGGCCGGGCCCGGCGGGAGAGCGCCGCGGAGCCCTCAGGTGTCCGCTGAGGCCGTGGGAGCGGGCCAGGACACCTACGAGGGCGGACTGCGCAGGGTCGCCCGGGTGGTGCTGCTCGACCCGCAGGACCGCATCCTGCTGCTGCACGGGCACGAGCCGGACGACCCGGCCGACGACTGGTGGTTCACCCCCGGCGGCGGCGTGGAGGGCGAGGAGACCCGTGAACAGGCCGCTCTGCGGGAACTCGCCGAGGAGACGGGCATCACCGAGGTCGAGATCGGCCCGGTGCTGTGGCGGCGCAGGTGCTCCTTCCCCTTCGCGGGCCGTCGCTGGAACCAGGACGAGTGGTACTACCTCGCGCGTACGGAGCGCACGGCGGTGGCCGCCACCGGGCTGACCGAACTGGAGCGGCGCAGTGTCGCCGGAGCGCGCTGGTGGACGTGTCCGGAACTGAGCCGGGCACATGAGACGGTGTATCCGACCAGACTCGCCGGGCTGCTGCGCACGCTGCTCGACGAAGGTCCCCCGGCCAGGCCAGTGATCCTTGACCCGGAAATCGTCTAGCGGCTCACGGGACTGGCGCACAATGGGGGGATCGCACGGCTGAAGGGGAACATGCCATGAGCGCCGAGGACCTCGAGAAGTACGAGACCGAGATGGAGCTGAAGCTCTACCGGGAGTACCGCGATGTCGTCGGTCTGTTCAAATACGTGATCGAGACCGAGCGGCGTTTCTACCTCACCAACGACTATGAGATGCAGGTGCACTCGGTCCAGGGTGAGGTGTTCTTCGAGGTCTCCATGGCGGATGCCTGGGTCTGGGACATGTACCGGCCGGCGCGGTTCGTGAAGCAGGTGCGGGTCCTCACGTTCAAGGACGTGAACATCGAGGAGCTGAACAAGAGCGATCTGGAACTGCCGAGCGGATGAGGTCCGCTCCTCGTGTGGGTGACGGAGTTGTCCACAGTCGCTGAGCCGTCCACCAAGATCCACTTCGCGGGGGCGGGTGCGTGATCGTTGGCGCCGGAGGTGGCGCCGACATGACCGCACATCTGGCACGCAGTGCCATGGGCAAGTACGGAGAGAACCTGGCCGCACGGCGGCTGGCCGAGGCCGGTATGACGGTCCTGGAGCGCAACTGGCGCTCCGGCCGGACCGGCGAGATCGACATCGTGGCCCGGGACGGGGACGTCCTGGTCGTCTGCGAGGTGAAGACCCGCAGGGAGGGGCCCTTCCAGCACCCGATGGCGGCCGTGACCCCGCAGAAGGCGGAGCGGTTGCGGGGCCTGGCCGAGCGATGGATCCAGACGCACGGGGGCGCACCGCCCGGCGGGGTCCGCATCGACGTGGTCGGCGTGCTGCTGCCGGCCCGCGGCGCCGCCGTGGTCGAGCATGTGCGGGGGGTGGCCTGAATGGCATTCGCCCGTACGTGTTCGGTGGCGCTGGTGGGCGTCGAAGGCGTGGTCGTCGAGGTCCAGGCCGACCTCGAACCCGGCGTCGCCGCGTTCACGCTGGTGGGGCTGCCCGACAAGAGCCTCACGGAGAGCCGGGACCGGGTGCGCGCCGCGGTCGTCAACTCGGGCGCGGCCTGGCCCCAGAAGAAACTCACCGTCGGCCTGAGCCCGGCCTCGGTCCCGAAGTCCGGCAGCGGCTTCGACCTGGCCGTGGCGGCGGCGGTCCTCGGCGCGGCGGAGCGCATCGACCCCAGGGTCCTGGCCGACATCGTGATGATCGGCGAACTGGGGCTGGACGGGCGGGTGCGACCGGTGCGGGGAGTGCTGCCCGCGGTGCTCGCGGCGGCTGAGGCGGGCTATGAGCAGGTGGTGGTGCCGGAATGTGCGGCCGCCGAGGCTTCCCTCGTACCCGGCGTGTCGGTGCTGGGCGTGCGCAGTCTGCGGCAGCTGATCGCCGTCCTGGCCGACGAACCGGTGCCCGACGAGGAACAGGACGAACCGGGCCGCCCGGACCCGCTCCTGGCCGGCCTCCGGGTGCCGGGCAGCGGCGCGGCCACGGGCATGCACGGCATCGGAGCGGCCCAGCACGACCACGGACACGACCTGGCCGACGTCGTCGGACAGATCTCGGCGCGCACGGCTGTGGAGGTGGCCGCGGCGGGTGGGCACCACCTCTTCCTCGAAGGGCCGCCCGGCGCCGGCAAGACGATGCTCGCCGAGCGGCTGCCGGCCATCCTGCCGCGGCTCGGCCGGCAGGAGTCGCTGGAGGTGACCGCGGTCCACTCGGTCGCGGGCCTGCTGCCGCCGGGCAAGCCGCTGATCGACGCCGCGCCCTACTGCGCTCCGCACCACTCCGCCACGATGCAGGCACTCGTCGGCGGCGGCCCGGGCGTCGCGCGGCCCGGAGCGGTGTCGCTGTCCCATCGAGGAGTGCTCTTCCTGGACGAGACGCCTGAATTCGGCAGCCAGGCCCTGGACGCGCTCCGCCAGCCGCTGGAGGCCGGGCATGTGGTGATCGCGCGCAGTGCGGGAGTCGTGCGCTTCCCGGCGAAGTTCCTCATGGTGCTCGCGGCCAACCCCTGTCCGTGCGGCCGGTTCTCGCAGCGGGACGACCTCTGCGAGTGCCCGCCCTCGGCCGTCCGCCGCTATCAGGCCAGGCTTTCCGGGCCGCTGCTCGACCGCGTCGACCTGCGCGTGGAGGTGGATCGCGTCACCCGCTCCCAGCTGGCCGCTTCCGCCGCACCGGGCGAATCGACCGTGACGGTCGCCGACCGGGTGCGAGCAGCCCGGGAGCGAGCCGCGGAGCGCCTGGCCGGGACGCCCTGGCGCACGAACTGCGAGGTGCCCGGCCGGGAGCTGCGCAGCCGCTGGTCCGCCGTGCCCGGCGCGATGGACGAGGCCGAGCGAAGCCTGGAACGGGGCGTCCTGTCCGCCCGTGGCCTCGACCGCGTCCTGCGTGTGGCCTGGACCGTCGCCGACCTCGTGGGTCACGACCGGCCCGACGCCACGGACGTCGCCCTCGCACTCCAGCTGCGCACCGGTGTTCCGCGCGGCGTACCCATGGCCATCGGGGCGCTGACGTGAGCCTCCTCGACGAACCGGACGACGACCTGCTCTCCCGGGTCCTCCTCACGCGTGTCATCGAGCCGGGGGACGAGGCCGGGGGGCGGTGGGTGCGGGAGTACGGGGTCCGGGAAGTGGTCCGGCGGCTGAGGGACGGCGGGGCCGCTCTGCCGGGGGCGAGCCGTAAGCGCTGGGCCGGGCTCGTGGCCAGGGCCGAGGCCGCCCGGCCGCGCCGGGATCTCGCGGCCGCCCGGGACGCCGGGGTGCGGTTCGTGCCCCCCGGGGACGCGGAGTGGCCGGGCCAGCTCGACGATCTCGGGGACGCCCGGCCCCTGGGGCTGTGGGTGCGCGGGCGGGCCGGTCTGCGCATGTGGGCGCTGAAGTCGGTCGCCGTGGTCGGCGCCCGGGCCTGCACCGAGTACGGGGCCCACATGGCCGCCACCCTCGCGGCGGGGCTCGCCGAGCGGGGCTGGGTCGTGGTGTCCGGCGGCGCCTACGGAGTCGACGGTGCCGCCCATCGCGGAGCCCTCGGAGCCGGCGGCGCCACCGTCGCCGTCCTCGCCTGCGGCGTCGACCGCCCCTACCCCCGGGGCCACACGCAGCTGATCGGCAGAATCGCCGAACAGGGACTGGTGATCGGCGAATTGCCGCCCGGGGATCACCCCACGCCGAGCCGGTTCATCCTGCGCAACAGAGTGATCGCCGCGCTCACTCGCGGCACGGTCGTCGTCGAGGCGGCCCACCGCAGCGGCTCCCTGGTCACCGCGCGGGCGGCACAGCGCCTCGGCCGGCACACGATGGGCGTGCCGGGCCCGGCCACCAGCGCCCTCTCCGCCGGGGTGCACGATCTGCTGCGCGGGGAGGCCGTCCTGGTCACCGGCGTCGCGGACGTGGTGGAACTGGTCGGTGGGATGGGAGAGCTGGCCCCCGACCGGCGAGGCCCCGTCCTGCCCCGGGACCTGCTGGAGCCGGCCGCCCGGCAGGTGCTCGACGCGCTGCCGGGACGCGGCACGGCCGCGCCGGACGAGATCGCGCGTTCCGCACAGACCGCGCCGGACGACGCGATCGCGAGACTGTACGAACTCCGAGCACTCGGTTACGTCGAACGACATGGCGACGGCTGGAAGTTGACACGCCAGGCGGTGATGTCGGTCCGGGACGGTCGCGGACCGTGTTGACGTTCTGTGTTCGGCCGTCCGGGGGAACCCCGACACCCCTTGGAAATGCGCCCAGTTGAGGCTCGCGGCGATCACACGGAGCGACTGCGCCACCCCGCGGGGGCGTCCTGAGGAACGTATCTGCGCCCACTCCGGCCTCCGCCCTTCGCTCACCGCGACACCGCAGTCACGCTACGCTCGCGAGGATCCCGACACGGACAGGCAACTCGACATCAGACAGACAGCTCACCCCGGCAGCACCACTTCGCAGCAGAACGGCACAAGGCGACGAATGCCCCAGCACACCTCCGGGTCCGACCGGGCGGCGATCCCCCCAGCCGCCCGTGACGGTGGCAGCGTGCGGCCGCCCGCTCCCTCGACGCTCGACGAGCTGTGGCGGTCGTACAAGGCGACGGGGGACGAGCGGCTGCGGGAGCAGTTGATCCTGCACTACTCGCCGCTCGTGAAGTACGTGGCGGGCCGGGTCAGCGTGGGCCTGCCGTCCAACGTGGAGCAGGCCGACTTCGTCTCGTCCGGGGTGTTCGGGCTGATCGACGCGATCGAGAAGTTCGACATCGACCGGGAGATCAAGTTCGAGACCTACGCGATCACCCGGATCCGCGGCGCGATGATCGACGAACTGCGGGCGCTGGACTGGATCCCCCGGTCGGTGCGGCAGAAGGCGCGCAACGTGGAGCGGGCGTACGCCACGCTGGAGGCGCGGCTGCGGCGGACGCCGACGGAGGGCGAGGTGGCCGGCGAGATGGGCATCGCCGTCGAGGAACTGCACGCGGTGTTCAGCCAGTTGTCGCTGGCCAACGTGGTGGCCCTGGAGGAGCTGCTGCACGGGGGCGGTGAGGGCGGCGACGGGCTCAGCGTCATGGACACGCTGGAGGACACCGCCGCCGACAACCCCGTCGAGGTCGCCGAGGACCGGGAGCTGAGGAGGTTCCTGGCACGGGCGATCAACACGCTGCCCGACCGGGAGAAGACCGTGGTCACGCTGTACTACTACGAGGGCCTCACCCTGGCCGAGATCGGGAACGTACTGGGGGTGACCGAGAGCCGGGTCAGCCAGATCCACACCAAATCCGTACTCCAGCTGAGAGCGAAACTGGCGAGCTTCGGCCGCTGACCTGGCCGCACGCCGTCGGGCCGGCTTCAACCACTCCCGCGTGGCGGGACGCGTCCGTAGAGTGTTGACGTGCCAAGGATTCGAGCGGCCTCCGTGGCCGAGCACCGGTCGATGCAGCGAGCCGCCCTGCTGGACGCGGCTCGTTCCTTGTTGTCCGAGGGCGGTACGGAGGCGCTGACCTTCCCGGCCCTCGCCGAGCGGACGGGCCTCGCGCGCTCGTCCGTCTACGAGTACTTCCGGTCACGGGCGGCCGTCGTCGAGGAGCTGTGCGAGGTCGACTTCCCCGTGTGGGCGGCGGACGTGTCGGCCGCGATGGAGCGGGCGGAGACGGCCGAGGCCAAGGTCGAGGCGTATGTGCGCCGGCAGTTGGAGCTGGTCGGGGACCGGCGGCACCGGGCCGTGGTCGCGATCTCCGCGAGTGAACTCGACGCGGGCGCGCGGGAGAAGATCCGGGCGGCGCACGGCGGGCTGGTCGCGATGATCGTCGAGGCGCTGGGCGAGCTGGGGCACCAGCAGCCCCGGCTCGCGGCGATGCTGGTCCAGGGAGTGGTGGACGCGGCGGTACGCAGGATCGAACTGGGGGCGGCGGAGGAGCCCGCGACCATCGCGGAGGCGGCGGTGTCCATGGCGTTGCGGGGTGTGCGGGGCTGAGCCGCGGCGGGCACCCACCCCGGGGCGGCTGGATCCGCGGCCCGGCGGAGTCAGGCGCGCCGCGCCCGCCCTCACCCGAGCCCACGGCTTCGCTCGAGGAGGCCCCCGCCGCCTCCTGGGGCATGACTGCCCGCGGCCGTGTCAGTACACCGGCAGCAGCCTGGAGGGCCCCAGGCTGAGCAGCCACCAAGGCAGGAGCGACAGCGGGTTCAGGTAGGTCTCCCCGCGTCGCAGGCCCCAGTGCACACACGCAGCCGCGCAGTGCGAGCCGGTCGCGTCCACCGTGCCGATCACCTCGCCCGGTTCCACCTCGTCGCCCTCCGCGACCGACGCCGTCACGGGTTCGTGGGTCGTGCGCAGAGGCGGGTCGCCGGTGCCCGTCAGCTCCACCGAGACCACCCCCTTCCCGGCCACCCTGCCCGCGAAGGAGACCCGGCCCGACGCCACCGCCCGCACCGGCGTTCCCGGCGCCGCCGCCAGGTCGACACCCCGGTGGCCGCGGCCGTAGACCGTCGCCGGGGGTTCCCAGCCGCGCAGGATGGGAGGACGCAGGCCGACGGGCCAGGCGCGGCCGACCGCCGGCACGGCGGGGTCATCGAGGGGGGAACCCGCCGCGAGCAGCCGCGGCGGCGGGGCCAGCAAGGCCCACGCCGTGAGGAGCAGCAACAGGATCAGACGCACACACACGCGGACACACCGGTTCACTCGCATGGGCAAAGCGTCCCGGAACATCACCCTGCGCAGCCCCCGGCTGTGGATCACCCGCCGGTTGTGGACAACGGCGTCACCCGGCGCCCCGCGGGTCCCGTACACTTCTGGTGGCGACCCGAGCCATCGGGTCGACTTCGCACGCCCCGACACGAACCCCGGCAACGGGCCCGTGTCAGCGCCCCTCGGTCCCTCGTGGAACGGCGCGCAGTGGGCGTCAGGCGCGGAAGCCGTCCGGCATCCGCGGCACAACCGAGAAAATCAAGGAGATACGGCCATGGCCGTCGTCACGATGCGGGAGCTGCTGGAGAGCGGCGTCCACTTCGGTCACCAGACCCGTCGTTGGAACCCGAAGATGAAGCGCTTCATCTTCACGGAGCGCAACGGCATCTACATCATCGACCTGCTCCAGTCGCTGTCGTACATCGACCGCGCCTACGAGTTCGTCAAGGAGACCGTCGCCCACGGCGGCACGGTCATGTTCGTCGGCACCAAGAAGCAGGCGCAGGAGGCCATCGCCGAGCAGGCCACCCGCGTCGGCATGCCCTTCGTCAACCAGCGCTGGCTGGGCGGCATGCTCACCAACTTCTCGACCGTCTACAAGCGTCTGCAGCGCCTCAAGGAGCTCGAGCAGATCGACTTCGAGGACGTCGCCGCGTCCGGTCTGACCAAGAAGGAGCTTCTCGTGCTCTCGCGCGAGAAGGCCAAGCTGGAGAAGACCCTCGGCGGTATCCGCGAGATGCAGAAGGTGCCCAGCGCCGTCTGGATCGTGGACACCAAGAAGGAGCACATCGCCGTTGGTGAGGCCCGGAAGCTGAACATCCCGGTCGTCGCGATCCTCGACACCAACTGCGACCCCGACGAGGTCGACTACAAGATCCCGGGCAACGACGACGCGATCCGCTCCGTCACCCTGCTCACCCGCGTCATCGCCGACGCCGTCGCCGAGGGCCTCATCGCCCGCAGCGGTGTCGCCACCGAGGGCAAGGGCGAGAAGGCCGCGGGCGAGCCGCTGGCCGAGTGGGAGCGCGACCTGCTCGAGGGCGAGAAGAAGGCCGACGAGGCCGCCCCCGCCGCCGAGGCCACCGAGGCTGCTCCGGCCGCCGAGGCCCCCGCCGCCGAGGCCGAGAAGCCGGCCGAGGGCGACAAGCCGGCCGAGGCCGAGCAGGCCTGACCCCGTCAGTCCCGTGGTGACGGCGGGAGCGGCACCGCAACCAGCGCCCCCGGCGCGGTGAAGTCCGCTCCCGCCGTTCACCCGTAGGTCAGCGGAAGGACAGCGCGCTCCTGCTCCATGGAGCGCATCCGCAGATCTTCGATCTTCCAGACTTCGAGAGAGATTCACAGACTCATGGCGAACTACACCGCCGCCGACGTCAAGAAGCTCCGTGAGCTCACGGGCGCCGGCATGATGGACTGCAAGAAGGCGCTGGACGAGGCCGAGGGCAACGTCGAGAAGGCTGTCGAGGCGCTCCGCATCAAGGGCCAGAAGGGCGTCGCCAAGCGCGAGGGCCGCTCCGCCGAGAACGGCGCCGTGGTCTCGATCATCGCCGACGACAACTCCTCCGGCGTCATCGTCGAGCTGAAGTGCGAGACGGACTTCGTCGCCAAGGGCGAGAAGTTCCAGGCCGTCGCCAACCAGATCGCGCAGCACGTCGCCAAGACCTCCCCGGCCGACCTCGACGCCCTGCTCGCGTCCGAGATCGAGGCCGGCAAGACCGTCCAGGCGTTCGTCGACGAGGCCAACGCCAACCTGGGCGAGAAGATCGTCCTGGACCGCTTCGCGCAGTTCGCCGACGGCTACGTGACGGCGTACATGCACCGCACGATGCCCGACCTGCCCCCGCAGATCGGTGTCCTCGTCGAGCTGGACAAGCCGAACGCGGAGATCGCCAAGGGCGTCGCCCAGCACATCGCCGCCTTCGCGCCGAAGTACCTCTCCAAGGAGGACGTCCCGGCCGAGGTCGTCGAGTCCGAGCGCCGCGTCGCCGAGGAGACCACCCGCGCCGAGGGCAAGCCCGAGGCCGCCCTGCCGAAGATCGTCGAGGGTCGCCTCAACGGCTTCTTCAAGGACGCCACGCTGCTCGGCCAGCCGTACGCGCTCGACAACAAGAAGTCCGTCCAGAAGATCCTGGACGAGGCCGGTGTCACCCTGAAGCGCTTCACGCGCATCAAGGTCGGCATCTGAGTCCGTACCGCGCTCGACGCCCGACCCCTATAGGGTCGACAGCAGTCGTCCGCGTACGCCGTCACACCAGTGGCGGACGACAGCAGATCTGACGAGGAGGCCATTGCCGTATGGGATGCGAAACACGCCCCACCGGCAATGGCCTTCTTGGTATGTGCAACACGTGAAAGAGGCGGGATCCCCCATGACCACCAAGGCCCAGAAGAGCGACGACGGCAAAGTGAGCGGCCGGTTTCTGCTGAAGCTGTCCGGAGAGGCCTTCTCCGGTGGCGGCGGCCTGGGCGTCGACCCCGACGTGGTGCACAAGATCGCCCGCGAGATCGCGGCCGTCGTGCGCGACGGCGCCCAGATCGCGGTCGTCATCGGCGGCGGCAACTTCTTCCGCGGTGCCGAACTCCAGCAGCGCGGCATGGACCGGGCCCGCTCCGACTACATGGGCATGCTCGGCACGGTCATGAACTGCCTCGCCCTCCAGGACTTCCTGGAGAAGGTGGGCGTGGACTGCCGCGTGCAGACCGCCATCACCATGGGCCAGGTCGCCGAGCCGTACATCCCGCTGCGCGCCGTGCGGCACCTGGAGAAGGGCCGCGTGGTCATCTTCGGCGCCGGTATGGGCATGCCGTACTTCTCCACCGACACCACCGCCGCCCAGCGCGCCCTGGAGATCGACGCCGAGGCGCTGCTGATGGGCAAGAACGGCGTGGACGGGGTCTACGACTCCGACCCCAAGACCAACCCGGACGCGGTGAAGTTCGATCATCTCGGCTACGGCGAGGTCATCACGCGCGATCTGAAGGTCGCCGACGCCACGGCCGTGACCCTGTGCCGCGACAACAAGCTTCCGATCGTGGTCTTCGAGCTGCTGGCGGAGGGCAACATCTCACGTGCCGTCAAGGGTGAGAAGATCGGCACGCTGGTGGGGGACCCCGGCAGCCGGGACTGACACCCGGGTACAACCCCGTCCGGGGGACGGACGGGACGGAGCCGGGCCGGGGGATGGACAATGTCCCGCCGGTCGGGAACCGTGCAGGAAGAAGACGCGACGCAGCCGGCCGCCGCCCCACAGGAACCGCAGCCGGGCCTACTCAAGACACGCAGGAGCAAGTGGTGATCGAAGAGACCCTCCTCGAGGCCGAGGAGAAGATGGAGAAGGCCGTCGTGGTCGCCAAGGAGGACTTCGCCGCGATCCGCACCGGCCGTGCGCACCCGGCGATGTTCAACAAGATCGTGGCGGAGTACTACGGCGCGCCGACGCCGATCAACCAGCTGGCCTCGTTCTCCGTGCCCGAGCCGCGCATGGCCGTGGTGACCCCGTTCGACAAGACCGCGCTGCGGAACATCGAGCAGGCGATCCGCGACTCCGACCTGGGCGTCAACCCGAGCAACGACGGCAACATCATCCGTGTGGTGTTCCCCGAGCTCACCGAGGAGCGCCGCCGCGAGTACATCAAGGTCGCCAAGGGCAAGGGCGAGGACGCGAAGATCTCGATCCGCTCCGTGCGCCGCAAGGCCAAGGAGGCCATCGACAAGCTGATCAAGGACGGCGAGGTCGGCGAGGACGAGGGCCGCCGTGCGGAGAAGGAGCTCGACGACACCACCGCGAAGTACGTCGCGCAGGTGGACGAGCTCCTGAAGCACAAGGAAGCGGAGCTGCTCGAGGTCTGATGAACGACTCTTCCTGGGGGGCGCCGCCACAGGCCGGGTACTGGGGGCCCACCGACCAAGGGCATGGTCACGGGCACGTCCAGGGCCCGGGCCAGGGGCACGTCCAAGGGGCCGCTCCGGCGGGTCCCGCATACGATGCGTATGAAGCGCCTCAGACTCGCCCCATGCCCATCGTGCCCGACGTGACCGAATTCGGCGGAAACCAGGATGACGACCGGGGGGCTGCTCGGCTGAGCGGCACCCCGGTCCGAAACGACACGAATCCGGAGCCCATGCCCGACGCCTCGCAGCCGGCGCCCAAGCCGCCGAAGAAGAGCGCGGGCCGCGACCTGAGCGCCGCGATAGGGGTCGGTGTCGGGCTCGGTGTGGTGATCGTCGCCTCGCTGTTCGTCGTCAAGGCCGTGTTCGTCGGCGTCGTCGCGGTGGCCGTGGTGGTGGGCCTGTGGGAGCTGACCAAGCGGCTGGAGGAGCGCAAGGGCATCCGGGCGCCGATCGTGCCGCTCGCGCTCGGCGGTGCCGCGATGGTCGTCGCCGGGTACGTGCGGGGCGCCGAGGGCGCCTGGGTGGCGATGGCGCTCACGGCACTGGCCGTCCTGGTCTGGCGCATGACCGAACCGCCCGAGGGCTACCTGAGGGACGTCACCGCGGGTGTCTTTGCGGCGTTCTACGTGCCGTTCCTGGCGACCTTCGTCGCGATGATGCTCACCGCGGACGACGGGCCGCAGCGGGTGCTCACGTTCCTGCTGCTGACGGTCGTCAGCGACACCGGGGCGTACGCGGTCGGCTGGCGGTTCGGCCGGCACAAGCTCGCCCCGCGCATCAGCCCCGGCAAGACCCGGGAGGGCCTGCTCGGCGCGGTGTCCTTCGCCATGGTCGCGGGGGCGCTGTGCATGCAGTTCCTCATCGACGACGGTGCCTGGTGGCAGGGACTGGTGCTGGGGCTCGCGGTCGCGGTCACCGCAACGCTCGGCGACCTCGGCGAGTCCATGATCAAGCGGGACCTCGGTATCAAGGACATGGGCACGCTCCTGCCGGGGCACGGCGGCATCATGGACCGGCTCGACTCGCTGCTGCCCACGGCTCCGGTGGTGTGGCTGCTGCTCGTGCTGTTCGTCGGGTCCGGCTGAGGCGACTTCTCCGGCAGCGAGCCCCCGCCCTTTCGGGTGGGGGCTCGCTGCCGTCTCGGGGAGACGTCCGAGGGCCTGAAGTGGGACGATGCACATGTACCTCCCAAAGGAGGCCATCATGGCCATCATCCGAGAGAGCATCGACGTCGACCGCCGCCCCGAGGAGGTCTACGACTACGTCATGGACGCCGGACGCATGCCGGAGTGGCAACTGAGCGCCGTGTCCGCGGAGCGCTTGGACGAGGGGCCCGTGGGCATCGGCAGCAAGGTCCGGGTCAGCCGGCACGTCGGCCGCCGTGTCATGCCGATGACCATGGAGGTCACCGAGTACGACCCGCCGCACAGCTGGGGCATGCGCGGTGTCGACGGCCCCGTCCGGGCCCAGGTGCACGGCGAGGTCGAGCCCTACGACGAGGGCCGCCGCTCCCACGTCACGATCGACATCGACTTCGAGGGCCACGGCATGGGCAAGGTCCTGGTCCCGCTGGTCGTGCGCCCCCAGGTCCGCAAGGAACTCCCACGCAACGAGCAGCTCCTCAAGGACCGGCTGGAGCACACGGCCGAGTAGGCGCGCCCCTGCCTCCGGCGGCAGGGCTCAGCGCCGCCGGGGGAACTTCCAGCCGTTCTGCCGCAGCTTGAACAGGACGAACACACCGCAGAGGGCCCACACGCCGAGGAAGGCCCACTTGAACCACGGGGGGCCTTGCCATCTCTCTGCGAGCTGGACAGGGGCCGAGTGGGCCGCGTGGGCCACGTAGAAGGACGTCATGGCTCGCGCGTGCCCTGCCCCTTGGGGGGAACACGCGGTTCCGCCGGCCGGGGTCCCGGCCCGGGTCGCGACGGTGCTGCTAGTCGTCACCGCTGCTCTGCTGCGAGCGGGAACTCCGGCTCGCACTGCGGGCGATCTCACTGCCGAGCAACGTCACCTTGGCCACACCCCGCGCCCACCGCGGCGCGTCGCCCCGGGCTGACCAGTACACACAGACACAGCCGCCGATGAGAAGCAGCACGACAACCGACAGTATGAGCACGACCATGCTCGCCCCCCCGCTTCCTGTGATGGTCGGCCCATCTTGCCAGGCCCTTCTCGCTGCGGGTGGCCTGCCGGCTGCGCCAGCCGCTGACGGCAGCCGTAGCCACTTGACGACCGACGGCTGCGGGGCACCCGAGTGGATCTGCGACACTGGGAGGGTTATGCCTGCACCCGGAGAACTCACTTTCGTCGCCCCCCGCGGAGCCAAGAAGCCGCCGCGGCATCTTGCCGATCTCACTCCTGCCGAGCGCAAGGAGGCCGTCGCCGCGGTCGGGGAGAAGCCGTTTCGTGCCAAGCAGCTCTCGCAGCACTACTTCGCGCGGTACGCGCATGATCCGGAGCAGTGGACCGACATCCCGGCCGGCTCCCGGGGGCGGCTGCAGGAAGCGCTGCTGCCCGAGCTGATGACCGTCGTGCGGCATCTGTCGACCGACCAGGGCACCACCCGCAAGACCTTGTGGCGGCTGTTCGACGGGACGCTCGTCGAGTCCGTGCTGATGCGCTACCCGGACCGGGTGACCATGTGCATCAGTTCGCAGGCCGGCTGCGGGATGAACTGTCCGTTCTGTGCGACCGGCCAGGCGGGGCTGGACCGGAATCTGTCCACCGCCGAGATCGTGCACCAGATCGTCGACGGCATGCGGGCGTTGCGGGACGGGGAAGTGCCCGGAGGGCCGGCGCGTCTCAGCAACATCGTCTTCATGGGCATGGGCGAGCCGCTCGCCAACTACAACCGGGTCATCGGGTCCATCCGGCGGCTCACCGACCCCGAACCCGACGGCCTGGGCCTCTCCCAGCGTGGCATCACCGTCTCCACCGTCGGCCTCGTCCCGGCCATCCACCGGTTCGCCGACGAGGGCTTCAAGTGCCGCCTCGCCATCTCACTGCACGCGCCCGACGACGAGCTGCGCGACACCCTCGTGCCGGTGAACACCCGGTGGAAGGTGCGCGAGGTGCTGGACGCGGGCTTCGAGTACAGCGCCAAGTCGGGGCGCCGGCTGTCCATCGAGTACGCGCTGATCCGGGACATCAACGACCAGGCCTGGCGCGGTGACCGGCTCGGGCGGATGCTCAAGGGCAAGCCCGTGCATGTCAATCTCATTCCGCTGAACCCGACGCCCGGTTCCAAGTGGACCGCCTCGCGGCCCGAGGACGAGAAGGCCTTCGTGGAAGCCATCGCGGCGCATGGTGTGCCGGTGACGATCCGGGACACCCGTGGTCAGGAGATCGACGGGGCGTGTGGTCAGCTCGCCGCCACCGAACGGTAGTCTGACTGTCGTCAGTACATCTTCATAAGCGGCACCTTCACATCCACACCTGCATATTCCGACAGGGGAGCGCCACAGCGCTGAGAGTGCGGCACACGGCCGCAGACCCTCCGAACCTGGCCCAGGTCATTCTGGGTAGGGAGATCGGTCACCACTCGAGCTGTTGCGCCCTGCCCGGGACCCCGGAAGTCCCGGGCAGGGCCGCGTCTTCTCCTGGCCACCCCAGGAGGAATCCAGTGAGCATCAACGCACAGCGGCTGACGGCGGCGGTCGCCGGGCTCGGCCTGGTCGGCACGCTCGCCGCCTGCGGGTCGTCCGACGGCGGTCAGGGGTCCGGTGACCCCAAGACCGTGACGCTCGTCAGTCACGACTCGTGGGCCGCGTCCGAAGACGTCATCGCGGCCTTCGAGAAGCAGTCCGGCTACAAGGTCCGGGTCCTCAAGGACGGCGACGCCGGGCAGGCCGTGAACAAGGCCATCCTGACCAAGGACAACCCGCAGGGCGACGTCTTCTTCGGCGTCGACAACACCCTGCTGTCCCGCGCCCTCGACAACGGCCTGTTCCAGTCGTACGAGGCGAAGGGGTCCGAGCGGGTCAAGGCCGAGTACCGGGTCGACGAGGAGAAGCATCGCGTCACGCCCGTCGACACCGGCGACATCTGCGTCAACTACGACAAGAAGTACTTCGCCGACCACAAGCTGCAGCCGCCGCGCGGCTTCGACGACCTGGTCAAGCCGCAGTACAAGAACCTCCTCGTCACCGAGAACGCCTCCGCCTCCTCGCCCGGGCTCGGCTTCCTGCTCGGCACCGCCGCCCGGTACGGCGACGCGGGCTGGGAGGGCTACTGGAAGAAGCTCGAGGCCAACGGCGTGAAGGTCGTCGACGGCTGGGAGCAGGCCTACAACCAGGAGTTCTCCGGTTCGGCCAGTGGCAAGAAGGCCAAGGGCGACCGGCCGCTCGTCGTGTCGTACGCCTCCTCGCCGCCCGCCGAGGTCGTCTACGCCGACCCCAAGCCGAAGACGGCCCCGACCGGCGTCGCCGAGGGCACCTGCTTCCGGCAGGTCGAGTACGCGGGGCTGCTCGCCAACGCCAGGAACAGCAAGGGCGGCAAGGCCTTCCTCGACTTCCTCGTCAGCAAGAGGTTCCAGGAGGACATGCCGCTCAACATGTTCGTGTACCCGGTGACCGAGGGCGCCCAGGTCCCGCCGGAGTTCGCGAAGTTCGGGCCGCAGGCGAAGGACCCGGAGACCATGGACCCGGCGAAGATCGCCGACCACCGTGACCAGTGGGTCAAGTCGTGGACCTCACTCGTACTGAAGTAGCCCGCACCAGGCGCGGAAGCGCGGCGCGGCTCGGTCTCCTCGCCGTGCCAGTCGCGTTCTTCGCCGTCTTCTTCGCCTACCCCGTGGCCGCGATCGTCGCGCGCGGTCTGAAGGCGGACGGGGTCTGGCATCTCGGGCGGATCGGGGAGGTGCTGGCGCAGTCCGACGTCCGGCACGTCCTGTGGTTCACCACCTGGCAGGCGCTGGCCTCCACGGCGCTCACGCTGCTCGTCGCCCTCCCCGGTGCGTACGTCTTCGCCCGCCTGGACTTCCCCGGCAAGCAGGTCCTGCGGGCGGTCGTGACCATCCCGTTCGTGCTGCCGACGGTCGTCGTCGGTACGGCGTTCCTCGCGCTCGTCGGCCGGGGCGGGCTGCTCGACGAGCTGTGGGGCGTACGGCTGGACACCACCGTGTGGGCGATCCTGCTCGCGCACGTCTTCTTCAACTACGCGGTCGTCGTCCGGACCGTCGGCGGGCTCTGGGCGCAGCTCGACCCACGGCAGGAGGAGGCCGCGCGCATGCTCGGGGCGTCCCCGCTGCGGGCTTGGCGGCAGGTCACGCTGCCCGCGCTCGCCCCGGCCGTGGCCGCCGCCGCGCTGATGGTCTTCCTGTTCACCTTCACCTCCTTCGGTGTCGTGCAGATCCTGGGCGGCCCCACCTTCTCCACCCTGGAGGTGGAGATCTACCGGCAGACGTCGGAGATCTTCGACCTGTCCACGGCGGCCGTGCTGACCCTGATCCAGTTCGTCGCGGTGGGCGCGATTCTCGCCCTGCACGCCTGGACCGTGCGGCGGCGGGAGGCCGCGCTGCGGCTGGTGGACGCGTCCGTGACCGGGCGCAAACCACGAGGAGCGGGACAGTGGGCCCTGCTCGGCGGGGTGCTCGTCACCGTCGCCGTGCTGCTCGTGCTGCCGCTCGCCGTGCTGGTGCAGCGGTCCCTGGGCGCGCCGGGCCTCGGTTACTACCGGGCACTGACCCGCGAGGACGGGGGAGTGTTCCTGGTCCCGCCCATCGAGGCGATCGGCAACTCCCTGTCGTACGCCGTCGCCGCCACGCTCATCGCCGTGCTGATCGGCGGGCTCGCAGCGGCCGCGCTCACCCGCCGGGACGCCGGACGGTTCGTGCGCGGCTTCGACGCGCTGCTGATGCTGCCGCTCGGGGTGTCCGCGGTGACCGTCGGCTTCGGGTTCCTGATCTCCCTCGACGAGCCGCCGCTGGACCTCAGGTCCTCCTGGATCCTGGTGCCGCTCGCGCAGGCGCTGGTCGGGGTGCCGTTCGTGGTGCGGACCATGCTGCCCGTGCTGCGCGCGGTGGACGTGCGGCTGCGGGAGGCGGCCTCGGTGCTCGGGGCCTCGCCCTGGCGGGTCTGGCGGGAGGTGGACCTGCCGATGGTGCGGCGGGCGCTGCTGATCGCGGCCGGGTTCGCCTTCGCCGTGTCCCTCGGGGAGTTCGGCGCGACGGTGTTCATCGCGCGCCCCGACCGGCCGACTCTGCCGGTGGCCGTGGCCCGGCTGCTCGGGAGGCCCGGAGACCTCAACTACGGCCAGGCCATGGCCCTTTCGACGATGCTGATGGTGGTGTGCGCGGTGGCCTTGCTGGTGCTGGAGAGGCTGCGGACGGACCGGACGGGGGAGTTCTGATGCTGCTTGACCTGCGGAACGCGACGGTCCGCTTCGGTGGGCGTGCCGTGCTGGACGCCGTCGGTCTGGAGGTCGCCGAGCACGAGATCGTGTGCGTCCTGGGCCCCAGCGGCAGCGGCAAGTCGACCCTGCTGCGGGCGGTGGCCGGGCTGCAACCGCTCGACGCCGGCCGGGTGGTGCTCGACGGGCGTGACCAGGCGGGCGTGCCCGCCCACCGGCGCGGGGTCGGGCTGATGTTCCAGGACCACCAGCTCTTCCCGCAGCGGGACGTGGCCGGCAACGTGGCGTTCGGGTTGCGGATGCGCGGCGAGCCGAAGCGTCGACAGGCCGAGCGGGTCCAGGAGTTGCTGGACCTCGTGGGACTGCCGGGCGCGGGCCGCAGGGCCGTCGCCGCGCTGTCCGGCGGAGAGCAGCAGCGGGTGGCGCTGGCCCGGGCCCTCGCGCCGAGCCCCCGGCTGCTGATGCTGGACGAGCCGCTGGGACAGCTCGACCGGTCGCTGCGGGAACGGCTGGTCGTCGAACTGAAGGAACTGTTCGGCCGGTTGGGAACGACCGTGCTCGCCGTGACACACGACCAGGGGGAGGCCTTCGCGCTGGCCGACCGGGTCGTGGTGATGCGGGACGGGCGGATCGCCCAGTCCGGTACGCCCCTCGACGTGTGGCAGCGGCCCGCCGACGCCTTCGTGGCCCGCTTCCTCGGCTTCGAGAACGTGGCCGAGGCGACCGTCGGGACGGAGGCGGCGGACACGCCCTGGGGCAAGGTGCCGGTCCCGGAGGGCGCCCCGCAGGGCACCCGTACCCTGCTGGTGCGGCCCGCCGGGGTCCGCCTGGTGGCCGCCGACACGGGCCTGCGCTGCACGGTGACCGCGCGTACGTTCAAGGGCACCCATGTCGCCCTCCACCTCCAGCCCCAGGACGCCCCGCGCCTGGAGGCGGCGTGCGCACTGCGGGCGGCACCCGGGGTGGGGGACGAGGTCGGCGTGGAGTTCGACGCGGCGGAAGTCGTGGTGCTCGACTGATCGTCCCGCCCTGGGGTGCGGGGCATGACACCACTCGCGCACGACCGCTACCGCGATGAGATCGCCCGCCAGGTAGGCCTGTTGAGGTCGGTGGTCACTTCTGGCGGGCGACGTTCGGGTGAGACGGGACGTGGCCCGCCCCCGGGTTGGGGGACGGGCCACGTCACGGTCTGCGCGGGCGTCAGCTGTCGCTGTTCGCTCCGCGGCGGCGCATGCCGAAGAACACCGCACCGCCACCGACGACGACCAGGGCCGCCGCGATGCCGGCGATGAGGCCGGTGTTGGAGTTTGCACCGGTCTCGGCGAGGTTGGAGTCACCGGCCGGAGCGGGCGCGTTGCCCGCCGGCGAGCTGCTCTGGCTCTCCGACGGCTCCGGCGCCGGGCTCTCGCTCTCCTCGGCGGGCTTCGACGGGGACGCCGACGGGGTCGGAGTCGCCGGGGGAGTCGAAGCCGGGGGCTCCTCCTCCTTCTTGCAGGCCGTGGCCGGGGTGACGAGGTTCGGCTTGATGTCCTCGTCGACGTACGAAGCGGCCTTGACGTGGATGCGGTACTCGGCGTTCGCCTTCCAGTCGTCGGCGAAGGTGATGGTGGTCCCTTCGCGCGAGCCCTTGACGACCTGCTCGCCGACCTTCTTCGCGTCGGCGCCGTTGTTCTGCAGGTAGACGGTGACCGTCGCCGGGATGCCGGCGGGGTCCACGTCGGTGACCGTGATGACGCCCTTGTCGCCATCGCACTTCGCCTCGGCGGAGAACTCGCTGATGTTGCAGGCGAGCGCGTTGCCGGCGGTGCCGAGCGCGAGCGCGGCCGAAGCGGAGACGACACCGAGGACACGCACGGCACGTGCGCGGCGGGATACGGACAGAACTGCCACGTTTGTCCTTTACAGGATTGCTGATGCGGGGGGGCTGGGGCAGTGTTGACTGGGCATCAGCACTACCGTGAGACCCTCAGGTCTATAAGCGCCGCATAAGTAGTGTCAACGCATATGCAGCCTGCAAGCACTTGCTTTGCCTTCTTATTAACCGCCGAGACGTTTCAACGCCTCGGGCGCCTCCTCGATCCGCTCCACCAACGCGATCCGCGCCTCCATCGAGCGCCCCGCGGCCAGCGACCGGAGCAGCGGCCACGTGGGCAGCTTCTCCGTCCAGTGCACGCGGTTCACCAGCACCATCGGCGTGGGTTCGCCGCGCGACTCGTAGTAGTTGGGCGTCGCGTTGTCGAAGATCTCCTGGACGGTCCCGGCTGCTCCCGGCAGGAATACCACGCCCGCGTTCGACCGGGCCAGCAGGCCGTCCTCGCGGGTGGCGTTGGCGAAGTACTTGGCGATGTGGGAGGCGAAGGCGTTCGGCGGCTCGTGGCCGTAGAACCAGGTCGGGATGCCGACCGAACGGCCGCCCTGGGGCCAGCGGGCGCGGATCTCGAAGGCGGCCGCGGCCCACTGGGTGATCGACGGGGTGAAGTGCGGCGCCTTGCCGAGGAGTTCCAGCGACTCGGTGAGCATCGTGTCGTCGAAGGGGGCGGCGTAGGCGCCGAGGTTCGCCGCCTCCATGGCGCCCGGGCCGCCGCCGGTCGCGATCGTGAAGCCGGCCCGGGCCAGCTCCCGGCCGAGCCGTGCGGCGCCCGCGTACTCCTCGGTGCCGCGGGCCATCGCGTGACCGCCCATGACGCCCACGACCCGGGCGCCGGACAGGAGTTCGTCGAGCGCGTCCGAGACGGAGTCGTCGTGGATCGAGCGCAGCATGGACGCGTGGATGTCGCGGTCCGCCTTCGTGCGCTGGAACCAGGCGTAGGCGAGGGCGTCGGGCGTCGCCTCGTAGCCCTCGGCGAGCGACGCGAAGAGTTCCTCCGGCGAGTAGACCAGGCCGCGGTAGGGGTCGAACGGCAGACCCGGTACCGGGGGGAAGACCAGGGCGCCGTCGCCGCGGACCTTGGCGGCCGCGTCCTCCCGCATCGCGCAGCCCAGGAAGACGGCGCCCACCGTGTCGTGGGTGAGCAGTTCGCGCGTACGGTCCGTCAGATCGACGGCCTGGACGCGGTATCCGGCGAGGGTGCCGCGCGCCGAGACGGTCGCGTCGAACTCCTCGAGGCTCTCTATCTCATGGTCGTCGTGGTGGGCCGCATGGGCGGGCATCGTCTGCACGCGCCCATGCTGGCACAGCCGCCGTCAGCCCTGGACGGCCGCCGGGTCCATCCACACGACCTCGAAGGTGTGGCCGTCCAGGTCGTCGAAGGCGCGGCCGTACATGAAGCCGTGGTCCTGGGTCTCGCCCGAGACGGAACCGCCCGCCGCGACCGCCTTCTCGACCAGCTCGTCGACCTTCTCGCGGCTCTCGGCGCTCAGCGCGATCAGCACCTCGCTGGTCCTCGTCGAGTCCGCGACCTCCTTCTTGGTGAACTGGAGGTACTTCTCCTCGGTGTGCACCATGACCACGATGGTGTCGCTGATCACCACCGAGGCGGTCGTGTCGTCGCTGAACTGCTCGTTGATCGTGAAGCCCAGCTCCGTGAAGAACTTCTTCGAGGCGCCGAGGTCGCCGGTGCACAGGTTCACGAAGATCATCTGCTGGTACATGCGAGGTCTCTCCCATCACGTCCGTGTCGTTACGCGGGATAGACCGGGGGCCGGACCGGAACTCATCGCCGCACGGAGATTTTTTTCGTACGGGTTTTCCGGCGGGGCCGCGGCCTCAGCGCGCCAGGGGCAGCGCCGCCAGTTCCGCGACCGTCAGGGTGAGGGGACCGAACAGGGCGAGCAGGGCGCACGCGCGCAGGGCGGCGGCGCCGCGCAGCAGTGTGGCGGGGGCGCCGAGCCGCATCAGTGCGGCGGTGGTGCCGGCCCGGGCCTGACGGGCTTCGACGGCGGCCGTCAGGAGCGTCGCCGTGGTGCAGCCGGTCACGAGGACCACGCCGAGCGTGGTGAGCGGACCGAGTGCGAGTCCGTCGGGGGCGTGCAGCAGCGCCATGGCCCACGCGGCGGACAGGACCGCGCAGACGACGCCCAGCGGGCGCCCGATGCGGACGGACTCCGCCATCAGGATGCGGCCGGCCAGGAGCCGCCGGGCGCCGGGGCGTGCCGACTGGAGCAGCCGTCCGCACAGATGCGTCAGGCCCGGGCCGGCCAGGGCCAGGCCGGCGGCGGCCAGGGCCCAGCCCGCCATCACGCCGGGGGAGGCGCCGGAGAAGGACAGGTCGGGGGGAGTGGGGGAGGTGCGGCTCGTGTAGCTCTCCACCGCCAGGCCCGCGGCCAGCACCGTGAAGCCCCAGGGCAGACCGGAGGGGGCGGCGGTGGTGTCCGGCAGGGCCGCGTCGGGGGCGGTGAAGCCGTCGGGGGCGTCGAGGGCCGCGGTGTGCGAGCCCGGGTGCATGGTCAGGGCCCCGGCGGGGCTGATGGCGCCTGCCGCGTCCGGATCCGCCGCGCGGGGGCTGAGCCACTGGGCGGGATCGCCGGCCGGGGCGCTCGCGGCCGCTGCCTCCGGGGAGGCCTGGTGGGGGGCCGAGGGAAGCCGGGCCGGGTTCCCGGCGTCCGTCTCCGGGCCGGCCGGTTCAGCCGGTCCGGCGAGCGCGCGGTCCGGCATCCCGGCCGGTGGGTCCGCGACCGCGCTCACCGTCCCGCCGGGGCCCGCGACCGCCGCCGTGGCAGGCTCGCTCGTCCGGGCGGCGGGCGGCCCGCCCTTCGCGGCGGGCCCGGTCGCAGGGCCGCCCGTGGGCCGGACGATCTGCCGGCCGAACCGGCCGTACGCCCCGAACGTCTCGCGGGCGCTGGTGCGCCGGTACGCGCCGAAGCGGCCGTACGTCCGGGCCGGCCGGGGCTCGGCGGGCACCGCCTCGCGCGGCCGCAGGGCCAGGGCCACCGCCACCGACGCGCCGACGGGCACCAGCGACAGCAGGGTCAGGGCGGCCGGGAACGGCAGGGGCAGGCCCGCGGCGAGGGACTCGGCGGCGGCGCCGTCGAAGGGCATGCCCGTCAGGTCGCCCCGCAGATGCAGGAAGACCAGCAGGGCCAGCATCGAGCCGAGCGTGCAGGACAACGCCGTCGTCGTCGCCGACACGGCCATCAGGCGCACCGGGCCGAGGCCGATCGCCGAGAGAGCGGCGCGGGGCCTGGTACCGGGGTCGGTACGGGCGACCGCGACCGCGAAGTACACGGTGGCGGCCGTCGGGGCCGCGCACCAGGCGAGCCGCAGCGCGGCGGAACCGGGGGCACCGGGGTGTCCCAGCGCGTAGCCGAGGGCGCAGAGCAGCAGGAAGCCCGTGCCCGCCGAGGCGGCCGCCACGAGGAGACGGCGCAGCTGGACGGCCGGGTGGGCGCCGCGGGTCAGACGGAGAGCGAGCACGCCGCCCGGCCTTCCGGCTCGTTGGTCTCGGCGACCGGCGGGAGATGCACCGTCTGCACGCGCCGCCCGTCGAGCAGGGACACCGTGCGGTCGGCGAGGGCCGCGGTCTCCGGGTCGTGGGTGGCCAGGACGACGGTGATGCGGTGGGAGCGGGCCGCGGTGGTGAGGGTGCGCAGCACATGGGCGCGGTCGGCGCGGTGCAGGGGCGCCGTGGGCTCGTCGGCGAACAGCACCGAGGGCGCGGGGGCCAGCGCGCGGGCGATGCAGACCCGCTGCCGCTGGGCCTGCACCAGCTGGTGGGGCCGCTTGCGGGCGCTGTCGCCGATGTCCAGGCGCTCCAGCCACTCCAGGGCCGCGGTCTTGGCGCGGCGCCGGCTGGTGCCGCGCAGCATCAGCGGCAGGGCGGTGTTCTCCCAGGCGTTGAGCTCCGGGACCAGGGAGGGGGCCGGGTCGATCCAGCCGAAGCGGTCGCGGCGCAGCCGCTCGCGGGTGAGGGGACCCATGGTGTGCACGGGCACGCTGTTGAACCAGACCTCGCCGCGCCGGACGGGCACCAGACCGGACAGGCACCGCAGCAGGGTCGTCTTGCCGCTGCCGCGCGGGCCGCTCAGGGCGAGGATCTCACCCTCGCGCACGCCGAGCGAGACGCCGCAGAGCGCGGGCGAGCCGTCGTCGTGCTGGAAGTGCAGGGCGCGTGCCCAGAGCACGTCGTTGTCCGGCGGGGCCTCCATGCGCGTACACCTCGGTTCAGATCCGTAGTTCCCGTGCCATCCCCCGTGCGGGGGAACGAAGGCAGGGCCGATCGGTCACTGGGCACGCTAGGCAGAAGGCGGCGGGACGCCGGACAGCACGCGGCCCCGGGCCGCCGTTTCTCACTCGAACGGGCGGCACCGGGGCCGGTGTTGATCATCCAGGCAGACGATCGGAGCGACGGGCGTCAGAGCTTCGTCCACGCCTCCGTGAGGGTGGCGCGCAGGATCTGCTCGATCTCGTCGAACGTCGACTGGTCGGAGATCAGCGGCGGGGCGAGCTGCACGACCGGGTCGCCGCGGTCGTCGGCCCGGCAGTACAGGCCGTTCTCGTACAGCTTCTTGGAGAGGAAGCCGTACAGGACGCGTTCGGTCTCGTCGGCGTCGAAGGACTCCTTGGTTGCCTTGTCCTTCACGAGCTCGATGCCGTAGAAGAAGCCGTTGCCGCGCACGTCGCCGACGATCGGCAGGTCGTGCAGCTTCTCCAGGGTGGAGCGGAAGTTGCCCTCGTTGTCCAGGACGTGCTGGTTGAGGTTCTCGCGCTCGAACAGGTCCAGGTTGGCCAGGCCCACGGCCGCGGAGACCGGGTGGCCGCCGAAGGTGTAGCCGTGCAGGAAGGTGTTGTCGCCCTTGTAGAAGGGCTCGGCCAGGCGGTCGGAGATGATGCACGCGCCGATCGGGGAGTAGCCCGACGTCATGCCCTTGGCGCAGGTGATCATGTCCGGCACGTAGTCGAACTTGTCGCAGGCGAAGTACGTGCCCAGCCGGCCGAAGGCGCAGATGACCTCGTCCGAGACGAGCAGCACGTCGTACCGGTCGCAGATCTCGCGCACCCGCTGGAAGTAGCCGGGCGGGGGCGGGAAGCAGCCGCCGGCGTTCTGCACCGGCTCCAGGAAGACCGCGGCGACCGTGTCCGGGCCCTCGAAGAGGATCTGCTGCTCGATCTGGTCGGCTGCCCAGCGGCCGAAGGCCTCCGGGTCGTCGCCGAAGAGCGGGGCGCGGTAGATGTTGGTGTTCGGAACCTTGTGCGCGCCCGGCACCAGCGGCTCGAAGGGCGCCTTCAGCCCCGGCAGGCCGGTGATCGACAGGGCGCCCTGGGGGGTGCCGTGGTAGGCGACCGCGCGGGAGATCACCTTGTGCTTGGTGGGCTTGCCGACCAGCTTGAAATACTGCTTGGCGAGCTTCCAGGCGGTCTCCACCGCCTCACCGCCGCCGGTCGTGAAGAAGACCTTGTTCAGATCGCCCGGGGCGTGGTGGGCCAGGCGCTCGGCCAGCTCGACGGCCTTGGGGTGGGCGTAGGACCACACCGGGAAGAACGCGAGCTCCTGCGCCTGCTTGAAGGCGGTCTCGGCGAGCTCGACCCTGCCGTGCCCGGCCTGCACCACGAAGAGGCCGGCGAGGCCGTCCAGGTAGCGCTTGCCCTTGTCGTCGTAGATGTACGTGCCCTCGCCCCGGACGATGGTGGGGACGGGGGCCTTCTCGTACGACGACATGCGCGTGAAGTGCATCCACAGGTGGTCGTACGCGGACTGGGAGAGGTCCTTGCTCACGGCTATCGGGTCCTCACGGTTATCGGGTTCCCCACATGTAGGTCTGCTTCTTGAGCTTGAGGTAGACGAAGCTCTCGGTGGAGCGCACTCCGGGTACGGCCCGGATGCGTTTGTTGATGACGTCGAGGAGGTGGTCGTCGTCCTCGCAGACGATCTCCACCATCAGATCGAAGGAGCCCGCGGTCATCACCACGTACTCGCACTCGGACATGGCCGACAGCGCGTCCGCGACCGCCTCCACGTCGCCCTCGACGTTGACGCCGACCATCGCCTGTCTGCGGAAGCCCACGGTGAGCGGGTCCGTGACGGCGACGATCTGCATCACGCCCTGGTCGAGGAGTTTCTGGACGCGCTGGCGCACGGCCGCCTCCGACAGGCCCACGGCCTTGCCGATGGCGGCGTACGGCCGGCGGCCGTCCTCCTGGAGCTGCTCGATGATGGCGAGGGACACGGCGTCCAGCTGCGGCGAGCTGCCGTTCCTGGACTCGCGGGAGGGCTCGCGGGACTCCCGCGAGCCCTTCTGATCTGCGCTTCGACTGGCCACGAGGTCACTGTGCACGAGGTCTCGACACTTCCGCAAGCCTGGATCGATGAAATTCGTTGTTTCGGTCCTCTACTCCTGCGGATTCCGCACGATCGAAGGGAGTAGGGGTGTTGAAAACGTGGGTCGGCCGACTAGGGTGGGTGTCTCAAGTACTGGACATCCGAACTGGAGGGCCGGCAGTGAGCACCGAGCTGCGTCGTCTGCGCAACTACATCGGCGGTGAGTTCAAGGACGCCGCCGACGGACGGACCACCGAGGTGGTCAATCCCGCGACGGGCGAGGCGTACGCGACCGCTCCGCTGTCCGGGCAGGCGGACGTGGACGCCGCGATGGCGGCGGCCGCCGAGGCCTTCCCCGGCTGGCGCGACACCACGCCCGCCGAGCGCCAGAAGGCCCTGCTGAAGATCGCGGACGCCTTCGAGGAGCGCGCCGAGGAGCTGATCGCGGCCGAGGTGGAGAACACGGGCAAGCCCATCGGGCTGACCCGCTCCGAGGAGATCCCGCCGATGGTCGACCAGATCCGCTTCTTCGCGGGCGCGGCGCGGATGCTCGAGGGCCGCTCGGCCGGTGAGTACATGGAGGGCCTGACCTCCATCGTGCGCCGGGAGCCGGTCGGCGTCTGCGCGCAGGTCGCGCCGTGGAACTACCCGATGATGATGGCCGTGTGGAAGTTCGCCCCGGCGATCGCGGCGGGCAACACCGTCGTGCTGAAGCCGTCCGACACCACCCCGGCCTCGACGGTCCTCATGGCCGAGATCATCGGCTCGATCGTCCCCAAGGGCGTCTTCAACGTCATCTGCGGCGACCGCGAGACCGGCCGCATGATGGTCGAGCACGACACCCCGGCGATGGCCTCCATCACCGGTTCCGTGCGGGCCGGCATCCAGGTCGCGGAGTCCGCCGCCAAGGACGTCAAGCGCGTCCACCTGGAGCTCGGCGGCAAGGCCCCGGTCGTGGTCTTCGAGGACACCGACATCGCCAAGGCCGTCGAGGACATCTCGGTCGCCGGCTACTTCAACGCCGGCCAGGACTGTACGGCCGCCACGCGCGTGCTGGTGCACGAGTCCATCCACGACGAGTTCGTCTCCGCGCTGGCGAAGGCCGCCTCCGAGACGAAGACCGGGCAGCCGGACGACGAGGACGTGCTGTTCGGCCCGCTCAACAACCCCAACCAGCTCAAGCAGGTCGAGGGCTTCATCGACCGGCTGCCCGCGCACGCGCGCGTGGAGGCCGGAGGCAAGCGGGTCGGCGACAAGGGCTACTTCTACGCGCCGACCGTCGTCTCGGGCCTGAAGCAGACCGACGAGATCATCCAGAAGGAGGTCTTCGGCCCGGTCATCACCGTGCAGTCCTTCCGGGACGAGGACCAGGCGGTCGAGTGGGCCAACGGCGTCGAGTACGCGCTGGCCTCCTCGGTGTGGACGAAGGACCACGGCCGTGCCATGCGGATGTCCAAGAAGCTCGACTTCGGCTGTGTGTGGATCAACACGCACATCCCGCTGGTCGCCGAGATGCCGCACGGCGGCTTCAAGAAGTCCGGCTACGGCAAGGACCTCTCGGGCTACGGCTTCGACGACTACACGCGCATCAAGCATGTGATGACGTCGCTGGACGCGTAGTCCTTCCCGCATCGCCGAACGGCCCCGGACGATTTCTCTCCGTCCGGGGCCGTTCCCGCGTCTGGAGGCGAAGCGGCCCCCACTTTTGAACGTGTTCAATTGCAGGCGTAGAGTGCGCCTCATGAGCGACAGAGCCGCCCTGCTGAAGGGCATCCGCGCGTGGCTGGTCTTCTTCGTCGTGTGTCTGGTGCTCAGCGGCGCCACGGCCTTCCCCCTGGTCCACGAGCTGCGGTGGACCGAGGGCCTGTTGCGCGGGCTGTCCGTGGGTGAGTACCTGCCCGGGCTGACTGAGTGGATCGGGCGGGTGCGGGCCGGTCTCGACGAGGCCGACACCGCCTACCCGTTCCTCCTGTACGGCACCGACTGGCTGGCCTTCGCGCACCTGGTGATCGCGGTCGCCTTCTACGGGCCCTACCGCGATCCGGTCCGCAACATCTGGGTCGTCGAGTTCGGGATGATCGCCTGCGCGGGCATCGTTCCCCTCGCCCTGATCTGCGGGCCGATCCGCGGCATCCCCTTCTGGTGGTCGGTGATCGACATGGCCTTCGGCGTGTTCGGCGTGATTCCGCTGTACGTCGTACGGCAGCGGATCAAGCGGCTGGAGGCGCTGACCGTGCGGGCGGCGGACCCGGTGCCGGGCGTCCGGAGAGAACCGTCGACCGGCTGAGGGTGCGTGCGGAACATCGGTGCACCCGGGCGCCGAGAGGCCATCGTGGCGGCACCGGCAGGGACAGCGCGCCGGTGCCGCAGTACCTCACGCGCCCGACCCCGGCCGATCCGGCGACGGTGCCGCAGCGCTCGCGCGCGCGGCGCACAGCACGTCGACGCGGTTCGTCGTGATCGAGTCCACGCCCGCCGCCAGCAGTCGACGCATGGAGCGGCGGGTGTCCGGGGTCCAGACGGAGACGAGGTAACCGTCGGCGTGCACGCGCTCGGCGAGGGGGCGGTCCACCAGGGAGAAGCGGTAGTTGAGCCAGCGCGGGCGGATCGCCTCCAGCAGCACCGGCCGGGGCGGGGCCAGTGTCGTCCACGTGAGGGCGATCTCGGCGTCCGGATCCGCCGCCCGCACGGCGAGCATGGCGTCGGCGCCCGCGCAGTAGTAGACGCGCTCCGCCGCCCCGGCTTCCGCCACGACTCCCATGATCCTTCGTACCGCCCGCACCTCGGGTGACCCGGGCAGGTCGATCATCACCCGGTGCCCGTCGGTCGCGCTCAGTGCCTCGGCCAGGGTCGGCACTCCGCCGTCGGTCAGTCCGCGCACCTCCTCGGACGACAGCGCGCACAGGGGCCGCTCGTGCTCCCAGAGCCGTTTCAGCGTCGCGTCGTGCAGCAGCACCGGAACACCGTCCCGGGTGAGCCGTACGTCGATCTCCACCGCGTCCGCACCCCGGCGCAGCGCGGAACGCAGTGACGCGACGGTGTTCTCGCGGACGCGGTAGGGGTCGCCCCGGTGGGCCACGGCGACCGGGGCGGGTGTCACCGGCTCAGCCACTGCGCGGTGTACGTGTCGATCTCGCCGGCGATCCGGGCCTTGCCCGCCGCGTCCAGGAAGGACGCCTCGACGGCGTTCTTCGCCAGCTCGGCCAGACCCCGCTCGTCGAGGTCCAGCAGCCGGGCGGCGACCGCGTACTCGTTGTCGAGGTCGGTGCCGAACATCGGCGGATCGTCGGAGTTGATGGTGACGACGACCCCGGCCCGTACGAACTCCTTGACCGGGTGCTCGTCGAGGGTGCGCACCGCGCGCGTGGCGATGTTGGAGGTCGGGCACACCTCCAGCGGGATGCGGTGCTCGGCGAGGTGCGCGAGCAGCTTCGGGTCCTGCGCGGAACTGGTGCCGTGCCCGATGCGCTCGGCCCGCAGGTGGGTCAGCGCGTCCCACACCGTCTGCGGGCCGGTCGTCTCACCGGCGTGCGGCACGGAGTGCAGCCCGGCGGCGATCGCCCGGTCGAAGTACGGCTTGAACTGCGGCCTTCCCACGCCCACTTCGGGTCCGCCGAGACCGAAGGAGACCAGGCCCTCCGGGCGCAGCCGGTCGTCGGTGGCGAGCCGGGTCGTCTCCTCGGCGGCCTCCAGGCCGGCCTCGCCGGGGATGTCGAAGCACCAGCGCAGCACGGTCCCGAACTCGGACTCGGCGGCCTTGCGGGCGTCCTCGATCGCGTCCATGAAGGCCTGCTCGTCGATGCCGCGCCGGGTGGACGAGAAGGGGGTGATGGTCAGCTCGGCGTACCGCACCTGCTGCCGGGCCAGGTCCCGGGCCACCTCGTACGTGAGCAGCCGGACGTCCTCCGGGGTGCGGATCAGGTCGACGACCGACAGGTACACGTCGATGAAGTGCGCGAAGTCGGTGAACGTGAAGTAGTCGACCAGGGCCTCGGGGTCGGTCGGCACCTTCGAGTCCGGGTGCCGCGCGGCCAGTTCGGAGACGATCCGGGGGGAGGCGGATCCCACGTGGTGCACGTGCAGTTCGGCCTTGGGCAGCCCGGCGATGAAGGCCTTCAGGTCGCGTGGGGCACGGGGGTCGACAAGGTGCTCGGTCAAGGGTTCCTCCCCGGAACGGCGCCGCTGCCGGCGGGGGCCGGCCGGGCGCGGGTGATCGGCTGATCGATTGACGCGAATTCATCGTATGCCGTGTGCTGCGGCGCCCTTTCCAACGGGCGCGGTCGGCCGCGCGACCAGCCCCGCACGCACCCGCCCTGTGGTGCGCGCCGGGCGGCCCCGTAGCATGACGGGACGATCGACCCAGGGGGGACCGCACGATGACGGACGCGACGCAGCCCGACGGAGGCAGCCACGACCCGTGGGCGCCGCCGGAGAGCAAGCCCTCGCTCGACAAGAACCAGACGCCGCAGCCGCCGTCCGTCCACGACCAGGCCACGGTCACCTCCATGCCGGGCTTCACCCCGCCCACCGGCACGCCGCAGTACGACCCGGCCGGTGCCGGTGCCGTCCCGCCCCCGCCCGTGGCCCCGACCGGCCCCGGAGCGCCCGGCGGCTACGGGTACCCCGGCTACCCGCAGTCCGGATACACCCAGTCCGGATACACGCAGTCCGGCTACGGCTGGCCCGGCATGCCCCCGGCCCCCCAGAACGGCCTGGGCATCGCCGCGATGGTGCTCGGCATCGTCTCCTGCACCCTCTTCTGCCTCTACGGTGTGGTCTCGCTGATCACCGGCATCCTCGCCGTCGTCTTCGGCATCAAGGGCCGCAAGCGCGCCGAGGCCGGGGTCGCCACCAACCACGGGCAGGCCCAGGCCGGTCTGATCATGGGCATCATCGGGGTCATCCTCGGCATCACCGTGATCGTCCTGATCGCCGTCGGTATCACGGCCGCGATCAACAGCGACAGCTACGACGACGACTCGTCCTACGGCACCCTCGGCCCGGTGGCCACCGCCCCGTCCCATCGCTGAAACTCGGGCTCTGCGCGGCCGACTTGGCCACTACGATGCCCTGGTCTGACAACGAGGGGAGATCGTCCATGTCGCACACCAATCCACCCCCGGGTGGCTTCGGCCCACCGGCCCAGCCGCCGCAGCAGCCCCCGGGCACCCCCGGCTACGGCTATCCGCAGCAGCCCCCCGCGGCCCCGGGCTACGGCTACCCCCAGGGCGGCCCCGGCTACCCGGCCGCGCCGCCCGTGGGTTACCCGCAGACGCCCGGCTACGGGATGCCCGCGCAGCCGAGCAACGGCATGGGCACCACGGGACTGGTGCTGGGCATCATCGGCGTGGTGTGCAGCGTGACCTTCATCATGTGGTTCTTCGGCGTGATCCTGGGCATCCTCGCGATCATCTTCGGCGCCATCGGCCGCGGCAGGGCCACCCGCGGTGAGGCCACCAACAAGGGCGCGGCGACCGCGGGCCTGGTCTGCGGCATCATCGCCACCGTGATCCTGCCGCTGCTGGGTTTCCTGCTGTTCGCCAGCATCATGGGCGGGCTCGGCGCGGCGTCCTGAACGGGACGCGCGGAGCCGGAGAGGGCCGGTCCCCGGGGCCGGCGACCTGACGGGGACCCGCAGAGCCGGGAGGGGGCCGGTCGCCGCGACCGGCCCCCTGGCTCATGCTCCGGCCGCCCGCAGCCGCTCCCGCGCCTCCATCAGCGCGAACCCCAGCAGATTGGGCCCCCGCCACCGCTGCGGATCGGCCGCCGCCTCGTCGTCCGCGGCCAGCCCGATGCCCCACACCCGGTCCACGGGGCTCGCCTCCACCAGCACCCGGTCGCCCGTGCCCAGCAGATACCCCAGAAGCTCGGGATGCGCGGCGAACTTGTGGACACTGCCCTCCACGACGATCCGGAACCGCTCGCGCGCCCAGGCCGCCTCGTCGAAGCCGCGTACCAGCCGCCCCGCCTTCTTCGCCTGGGCGGGATGCTCCGCGACCAGCACGGCCCGCTCCGCCGCCGCGTCCTCGAAGAGCCGCGCCTTGCCCGCCATCATCCAGTGCTCGGCCGTCGCGTAGACCACGCCGTCGACCGTGAACGGCGCCGGCCACCACTGGCTCAGACAGCTCGCCCCGATCCGGCCGTCCGGCCGCGGCCGGTGCCCCCAGAAATGCAGATACCTGACCCTGGCCCCCTCGCGGATCGCCCTGATCAGGGCCTCCCGCGAACCGACCGCCCCCGTGATCCTCTCCATGCACGCGAGTCTGGCACGCACCACGGACACAGCGTCCTGCCTTTTCGCGGCGAACTCGACACCTGGTCGACAGATTCCGTCGCGTAACCAAAAATCAACAACGGAATCACTTGTTGGAGTGGCATACCTCTGTCAGGATCGGCACTCAAATCGAGCTTGAGCCACGCCGGCCCCACCAGGGGACACGGAGGAGATCGACATGCACAACCCGGGCATTGCCACCCCGGACCGATTTCCGGCCGAGGAACGCTTCGCGGAGGGCGCGCAGTACATCGCGGGCCGTCCGGCCAGGGGCACCTCCGGCCGCACGCACGCGGTCGTCGACCCGGCCTCGGGCGAGGAGGTCCTCACCTACGAGCTGGCGGGCCCGGCCGACGTCGACCGGGCCGTCGCCGCCGCCCGCGCGGCCTTCCCCGGCTGGGCGGGGACCACCCCCGGCGAGCGGTCCGACGCCCTGCACCGGTTCGCCGCGGTGCTCGCCGACCAGGCCGAGGACTTCGCCCGCGCCGAGTCGCTCCAGTGCGGCAAGCCGCTGAAGCTGACCCGCGAGTTCGACGTACCCGGGACCATCGACAACGCCGCCTTCTTCGCCGGTGCCGCACGGCACCTGCAGGGACAGTCCGCCGGTGAGTACTCCGGCGACCACACCTCCTACGTCCGGCGTGAGCCCATCGGGGTCGTCGGATCGATCGCGCCCTGGAACTACCCCCTCCAGATGGCCGCCTGGAAGATCCTCCCGGCCATCGCCGCGGGCAACACGATCGTCCTGAAGCCCGCCGAACTCACCCCGCTGACCTCGCTGCTCTTCGCGCAGGCGGCCACCGACGCCGGAATCCCGGACGGTGTGATCAACATCGTCACCGGCACCGGCCGGGAGGCCGGAGAGCACCTCGTCGGGCACCCCGACGTGGCCATGACCTCCTTCACCGGCTCCACCGCCGTCGGCAAGCGCGTCGCCGAGGTCGCCACCGCCACCGTCAAGCGTCTCCACCTGGAACTCGGCGGCAAGGCGCCCTTCGTGGTCTTCGACGACGCCGACCTGGAGGCCGCCGCCCACGGCGCGGTCGCGGGCTCCCTGATCAACACCGGGCAGGACTGCACGGCCGCCACGCGCGCGTATGTGCAGCGGCCGCTGTACGAGGCTTTCGTGGAGCGGACCGCGGCGCTCATGAAGAGCGTCCGGCTGGGCGACCCCTTCGCCGCGGGCACCGACCTCGGCCCGCTGATCTCGCACGTGCAGCGGGACCGGGTGGCCGGGTTCGTCGACCGGGCGCGGGCCTACGCCCGCGTGGTGACCGGCGGCGAGGCACCCGGGGGAGAGCTCGCCAAGGGCGCCTACTACCGGCCGACCCTCATCGCGGACGCCGCCCAGGACAGCGAGGTCGTCCAGTCGGAGATCTTCGGCCCGGTCCTGGTCGTGCTGCCCTTCGACACCGACGACGAGGGCCTCGCGCTCGCCAACGACACCCCGTACGGCCTGGCCGCCTCCGCCTGGAGCCGGGACGTGTACCGGGCGAACCGCGCCACCCGCGAGATCAAGGCCGGCTGCGTCTGGATCAACGACCACATCCCGATCATCAGCGAGATGCCGCACGGCGGCTACAAGTCCTCCGGCTACGGCAAGGACATGTCCGCGTACTCGTTCGAGGAGTACACCCAGATCAAGCACGTCATGTTCGACAACACTGCGGTCGCGGCCAAGGACTGGCACCGCACCGTCTTCGGGGATCGATAGCCGTTTTGCAGGCCGCCTGACCAACGGCCGTCCACCCTCCGAAAGGGCACCACGCGCATGGAGCAGTACGAGCCCGACCGCCTGTCCGCGGCCCAAAGGGCCGCCGTGAGGCGCAGTTTTGCAAACGGCAGGGCCTCCCTCACCCGGCGGTCCCTGCTGCGCGCCTCGGCGGGCGGGGCGCTCGCGGCCGGCGGACTCGGCACGCTGAGCGCCTGCGGCATCCCCGCCGCCGGTCAGACGCAGGGCGGCGTCTCGGCAGAGGACCACTCGGCCAAGGAGAAGACGGTGAACTTCTCCAACTGGACCGAGTACATGGACGTCGACGACAGCGGCAAGCACCACCCGACGCTGGACCAGTTCGCCAAGCGGACCGGCATCAAGGTCAAGTACAGCGAGGACATCAACGACAACAACGAGTTCTTCGGCAAGATCAAGCCGCAGCTCGCCGCAGGCCAGGACACCGGCCGCGACCTGATCGTCCTCACTGACTGGCTGGCCGCCCGCCTGATCCGCCTCGGCTGGGTGCAGAAGCTCGACCCGAGCAACCTGCCGCACGCCTACGCCAACCTGTCGGCCCAGTTCCGCAGCCCCGACTGGGACCCGGGCCGCGCCTACTCGTACGTCTGGCAGGGCATCTCCACCGTCATCGCGTACAACAAGAAGGCCCTCGACGGCGTCGAGGTGAAGTCGGTGTCCGACCTGCTGGACAACCCCAGGCTCAAGGGCCGGGTGGGCTTCCTGTCGGAGATGCGCGACAGCATCGGCATGACGCTGCTCGACATGGGCAAGGACCCGGCAGACTTCACCGCCGACGACTACGACGCCGCCATCGCCCGCCTGCAGAAGGCCGTCGACAAGGGCCAGATCCGCCGCTTCACCGGCAACGACTACACCTCGGACCTGACCAGCGGCGACTTCGCCGCCTGTGTCGCCTGGGCCGGTGACGTCGTCCAGCTCAAGGCGGACAGCCCCGACATCGACTTCCTCATCCCGGACAGCGGATACGTGACGTCCACCGACAACCTGCTGATCCCCAACAAGGCACGGCACAAGACCAACGCCGAACGGCTCATCGACTACTACTACGAGCCGAAGCCGGCCGCCGAACTCGCCGCGTACATCAACTACGTGTGCCCGGTCGACGGCGTGAAGGCCGAGCTCGAGAAGATCGACAAGGACGCGGCGAACAACCCGCTGATCATTCCCGACAAGGCCATGGCCGCCAAGTCCCATGCCTTCCGCTCCCTGAGCTCGAAGGAAGAGACCGAGTTCGAAGCGAAGTTCGCGAAGCTGACGGGGGCGTGACCACCATGACGAACAAGACCGACCCCGGCGGCGACGTCCGCCTCACCGGCATCGCCAAGACCTACGGCGCCTTCACCGCCGTCCACCCGCTCGACCTGACCGTGCCGCAGGGCTCCTTCTTCGCCCTGCTCGGCGCCTCGGGCTGCGGGAAGACCACCACCCTGCGCATGATCGCCGGGCTGGAGGAACCTTCCGCCGGCACCGTCTTCCTGGGCGACCAGGACGTGACCGCGCTCCCGCCGTACAGGCGGCCGGTGAACACGGTCTTCCAGTCCTACGCCCTCTTCCCGCACCTCGACATCTTCGAGAACGTCGCCTTCGGCCTGCGCCGACGGGGCCTCAAGTCGGTGAAGAAGCAGGTCGACGAGATGCTCGACCTCGTCCAGCTCGGCGAGCAGGCCCGCAAGAAGCCGCACCAGCTCTCCGGCGGCCAGCAGCAGCGCGTCGCCGTGGCCCGTGCGCTGATCAACCACCCCAAGGTGCTCCTGCTCGACGAGCCGCTCGGCGCGCTCGACCTGAAGCTGCGCCGCCAGATGCAACTGGAGCTCAAGCGCATCCAGACCGAGGTCGGCATCACCTTCATCCACGTCACGCACGACCAGGAGGAGGCCATGACCATGGCCGACACGGTCGCCGTGATGAACGCCGGCCGTGTCGAGCAACTGGGCGCGCCCACCGACCTCTACGAGAACCCGCGCACCACCTTCGTCGCCAACTTCCTCGGCACCTCGAACTTCATCGAGGCGGAGGTCGACTCGAAGAGCGGCGAGGAGATCGTGCTGAAGGCGGGCGGCGGCAAGCTCGTCCTGCCCGAGGCGCGATGTTCCGCCCCCGCGACGACCGGCGGCAGGGTGCTGGTCGGTGTACGCCCCGAGAAGATCTCCCTCACCCACGCCGACGACGCCGGTGAGATAGCCGAGGGCCGCAACCGCATCACCGGCCGGATCGCCGACTCCAGCTTCATCGGCGTCTCCACGCAGTACGTCGTCGACAGCCCGGTCTGCTCCGACTTCGAGGTCTACGCCCAGAACATCGACCGCGATCCGCGCCTGGTACCCGGCGCCGAGGTCGTCCTGCACTGGAACCCGGCCCACACCTTCGGCCTGGACGCCGCCCAGGACGTCGACGCGGGCGTGGAAGAGGCGGCCTGATGTCGACACTCACCGAGGCGCCACCGCCCCTCGCACCCGAAGCGCCCGAACCGACACCCCCGAAGCGCCGGGGCCGTTTCACGCCGTACTGGCTGCTGCTGCCCGGCATCCTCTGGCTGGTCGTCTTCTTCGCGCTGCCGATGATCTACCAGGCCTCCACGTCCGTGCAGACGGGCTCCCTGGAGGAGGGCTACAAGGTCACCTGGCACTTCGCCACCTACTGGGACGCGCTGTCCGCGTACTGGCCGCAGTTCGTCCGCTCCGTGCTCTACGCGGGCACGGCGACGATCCTGTGCCTGCTGCTCGGATACCCGCTGGCGTACCTGATCGCCTTCCGCGCGGGCCGCTGGAAGAACCTGATCATGATCCTGGTGATCGCGCCGTTCTTCACCAGCTTCCTCATCCGCACCCTCGCCTGGAAGACGATCCTCGCGGACGGCGGCCCGGTCGTCGGCGCGCTGAACACGCTGCACGTCCTGGACGTCACCGACTGGCTCGGCATGACCGCCGGCGACCGCGTCCTGGCCACCCCGCTCGCGGTGGTGTGCGGTCTGACGTACAACTTCCTGCCGTTCATGATCCTGCCGCTGTACACCTCGCTGGAGCGCATCGACGGCCGGCTTCACGAGGCCGCGGGGGACCTGTACGCCCGGCCCTGGACGACCTTCCGCAAGGTCACCTTCCCGCTGTCGATGCCGGGTGTCGTCTCCGGAACCCTGCTGACGTTCATTCCGGCGGCCGGTGACTACGTGAACGCCGATCTGCTCGGCTCCACCGACACCCGCATGGTCGGAAACGTCATCCAGACACAGTTCCTGAGAGTGCTCGACTACCCGACGGCGGCGGCGCTCTCCTTCATTCTCATGGCGGCCATTCTGCTCATGGTGACGCTCTACATCCGCAGGTCCGGGACGGAGGATCTGGTCTGAATGGCTTTCGTCAACTGGCTCAAGAGAAATCTCGTCGTCCTGGCGGGACTGCTGACCCTCGGCTATCTGCTCCTGCCGAACGCCGTCGTGACGGTGTTCTCCTTCAACAAACCGAAGGGGCGCTTCAACTACGAGTGGCAGCAGTTCTCCCTGGACGCCTGGAAGGACCCGTGCGGGGTCTCCGGACTGTGCGGATCGCTGTCCCTCAGCCTCCAGATCGCCGTGTGGGCGACGCTCGGCGCCACCCTCCTCGGCACCCTGATCGCCTTCGCCCTGGTCCGCTACCGGTTCCGCGCCCGCGGCGCCGTGAACTCGCTGATCTTCCTGCCGATGGCGATGCCCGAGGTCGTCATGGCCGCCTCGCTGCTCACCCTGTTCCTCAACATGGGCGCCCAGCTGGGCTTCTGGACGATCCTCATCGCCCACATCATGTTCTGCCTGAGTTTCGTGGTCACGGCCGTCAAGGCTCGCGTGATGTCGATGGACCCGAAGCTCGAGGAGGCGGCCCGGGATCTGTACGCGGGCCCGTTCCAGACCTTCGTCCGGGTCACGCTGCCGATCGCGGCACCCGGAATCGCGGCGGGCGCACTGCTCGCTTTCGCCCTCTCCTTCGACGATTTCATCATCACCAATTTCAACGCGGGCTCGACCGTCACCTTCCCCATGTTCGTGTGGGGCTCGGCGCAGCGCGGAACACCCGTCCAGATCAATGTCATCGGCACGACGATGTTCATTGTCGCCGTACTGTTCGTCCTGATTTCCATGCTCGCCGGAAACCGTCGCAACAGACAAAAGGCATAACCGTAGGGAGTTGACATCATGGCCCCGAGTGCCATGAATCAGTGGACCCGTTCGCTTTCCGACGCCCAGCCGGTCCCGTACTGGCTGGACGACCCCGGCCGGCCCCGTCCCGAACCCGCCCTCACCACCTCCGAGACCTGCGACCTGCTGGTCGTCGGCGGCGGCTACAGCGGACTGTGGACGGCGCTGATCGCCAAGGAGCGCGACCCGCAGCGGGACGTGGTGCTGGTGGAGGGCCGCGAGGTGGGCTGGGCCGCCTCCGGCCGCAACGGCGGATTCTGCGCCGCCTCCCTCACGCACGGCCTGCCCAACGGCCTCGCCCGCTGGCCCGACGAGATCCACACGCTCCAGGAGCTGGGCGACCGCAACCTCGACGCCATCGAGGCCGCCGTCGCCCGGCACTCCCTCGACTGCGACTTCGAGCGCACCGGCGAGATCGACGTCGCCACCGAGCCCTACCAGGCGCGCGAACTGCGCGAGTGGCACGAGGAGATCTCCCGCCGGGGCCTGGCCGAGGGCGTCGAGTTCCTGGACGCCGACGCCGTACGGGAGCAGGTGAACTCACCCACCTTCCAGGCCGGCCTGTGGGACCGCAGAGGCGTCGCCATGCTGCACCCGGCCAAGCTCGCCTGGGGCCTCAAGCGTGCCTGCCGGGAGCTCGGCGTGCGCGTCTACGAGCACACCCCCGCCCTGACCCTCAAGCCCTACGGCGCGGGCATGGCCGTCCGCACCCCCTACGGCCGGATCCGCGCCCGCCAGGTCGCCCTCGGGACCAACATCTTCCCGAACCTCGTCCGACGCGTCCGCTCGTACACCGTCCCGGTCTACGACTACGCCCTGATGACCGAGCCGCTCACGGCCGACCAGCTCGCGTCGATCGGCTGGAAGAACCGCCAGGGACTGGGCGACAGCGCCAACCAGTTCCACTACTTCCGGCTGTCCGCCGACCACCGGATCCTCTGGGGCGGCTACGACGCCATCTACCCCTACGGCGGCCGGGTGCGTGCCGAGTACGACGACCGTCCCGAGACCTACGCCAAGCTCGCCGGTCACTTCTTCACCTGCTTCCCGCAGCTGGAGGGCGTCCGCTTCAGCCACACCTGGGGCGGCGCGATCGACACCTGCTCCCGCTTCTCGGCGTTCTTCGGCACCGCCCACCAGGGCAAGGTGGCCTACGCGGCCGGGTACACCGGCCTCGGGGTCGGCGCGACCCGCTTCGGCGCCGACGTGATGCTGGACCTGCTGAGCGGGCAGCGCACCGAGCGCACGGAACTGCGGATGGTCCGCAGGAAGCCCATGCCCTTCCCGCCCGAGCCGTTCGCCTGGACGGGCATCGCCCTCACCAAGTGGTCACTGGCCCGCGCGGACGCCCAGGGCGGCCGCCGCAACCTGTGGCTGCGCACGATGGACCGGTTGGGGCTGGGATTCGACAGCTGATCGACCGGGCGTGATCCGGTTCACTCCAACGAGGTACCGGAACCCGCGTAATGGCCGGGGGGACACCCCCTTCTCCCTCGTGATGCCCTCGGCGGCGCCCCGCGCGCCGTTGAGGTTCGCGAGAGAGAAGGGGGTCTTTCCGATGACCGGTGCGAAAACGGCGGTCGAGTGGCTCGCATCCGTCGCGCCCGATCCCGAGGCCTGCCGCCGGGAATGGGAGCGCAGTCCGCTCGGCGTCGCGCTGCTGCCGGCCGGCCGTGCCTGGGACGTGCTCATCCTGCCCGGCGAACTGGGGTACGCCACGCTCGACGTGCTCACCCGTGTCCTCGACCGACCGGGCCCCGTGCTCGTCAACTTCGGCGACGCCCGCATGGGATTCCTCGTGCCGGCGGGCACCGCGGCCCGGTGGCTCGGCACGGGCATCCGCACGGCGGGCGCCGGGACCTGGATCGTCGTGCCGTACCCCGGCCGCTCCTCACCCGGCGGCGTCCGCTGGCTGGTCCCGCCGGACGGCTCGGGCATGCTGACGGACCCGGCACTGCTCGAACTGGCGATGCACGAGGCGGTGGCGGCCCTGGCGACGGAGCACGGGGGTCAGCACTCCGGTGGCTGAGACCGGCCGGGCGTCGTCACGGTCCGGAGGAACCACCACAGCGCCGACAGCAGCACCGTGCACAGGCACCAGCTGCCCACCACGTCGAGTGGCCAGTGGTAGCCCCGGCGGACGAGTCCGTAACTCGCCCCGAGGATCAGCACGACGCACAGGGCGACCAGGGCGCGGCGGGCCGGGGCGGTGCGGAGCCAGGGGAGCAGCAGCAGCGTCGCGCAGCCGTAGGCGACGACAGCGGTGGCGGTGTGGCCCGAGGGGTAGTAGCCGGTCGCGGGCGGGACGGCCGGGGTACCGGGGCGGGCCGTGAGTTCCTTCAGCGGGACGACCAGCGCCGGGACCAGGGCCATGAGCAGCGCCCCGGCGGCGACGGGCAGCCACCAGCGGTCCGTACCGGCGCGCCGGTGGCGTATGGCGACGTACCCGAGCGCGAGGGCGAGGACCGGGACCGCGACCGGGACGTTGCCCAGGTCGGCGAGGAGCTCGGAGCAGCGGTCCGGGTTCACGAGCACCCGGCTGAGGCGTTCGTCGAGCCGGACGAGCGGGCCGTCCACGACGACCTGCCAGGTGATCAGCGCGAAGAGGAGGGCCGGGAGGGCGAACATGAGGGCGGGGGAGCCCGGGGGAGCGGCGCGGTCCTGATACGCGGGGATCGGCATGCGGCACAGCTTGGCACGAGGGCGGACGCCGGCTCGCGGGCCCCTGAAGGCCGCGACTCGCGGTGCCGTACCAGGGGCGGGGAAGAGAGGTCGGCCGCCCCGGAACAGGGGGGGGAGTTCCGGGGCGGCCGTTCCGGACCGGAACGTCGCGCGCCCCGGGGGGTTTGGGGCGGGCGACTGTCCGATCGGTGAGGAGATCCAGAGCCTCAGGCTCCGGTTGTGTGCGCGAGGGCACGACCAGGTCGAAGCTGGGGAGGCCCCGGCCTGATGTCACCCACAGTCCCCTGTGGGCGGGGTGTATCTCTCATCTGGGTAGAACCTACGACAGCGGCGAGGCGCAGGACAGGCCGTGGGACGCCCTGTCATCCACCTCGCACACCTTCTTCACACGCTCTGCCGGTCCCCCGGAAGGTCAGACGCGGGAGAACGCCTGCTCGATGATGTCGAGACCCTCGTTCAGCAGGTCCTCGCCGATCACCAGCGGCGGCAGGAAGCGGAGCACGTTGCCGTAGGTGCCACAGGTCAGGACCAGCAGGCCCTCGGCGTGGCACGCCTTGGCCAGCGCGGCCGTCGCCTCCGGGTTCGGCTCCTTGGTGGCACGGTCCTTGACCAGCTCGATGGCGATCATGGCGCCGCGGCCCCGGACGTCGCCGATGATCTCGAACTTCTCGGCCATGGCGCCGAGGCGGGCCTTCATGACCGCCTCGATGTTCTTCGCCCTGGCGTTGAGGTCGAGCTCCTTCATCGTCTCGATCGAGCCGAGCGCGCCCGCGCAGGCGACCGGGTTGCCGCCGTAGGTGCCGCCCAGGCCGCCCGCGTGCGCGGCGTCCATGATCTCGGCGCGCCCGGTGACGGCCGCGAGCGGCAGACCGCCGGCGATGCCCTTCGCCGTCGTGATGAGGTCCGGGACGATGCCCTCGTCCTCGCACGCGAACCACTGGCCCGTACGGCAGAAGCCGGACTGGATCTCGTCGGCGACGAAGACGATGCCGTTGTCCTCGGTGAACTTGCGGATCGCCGGCAGGAAGCCCTTGGCCGGCTCGATGAAGCCGCCCTCGCCGAGGACCGGCTCGATGATGACCGCGGCGACGTTCTCCGCGCCGACCTGCTTGCTGATCTGGTCGATGGCCTGCGCGGCGGCCTCGGGGCCGGCGTTCTCGGGCCCGGTCGGCCAGCGGTAGCCGTACGCCACCGGCACGCGGTACACCTCGGGCGCGAACGGGCCGAAGCCGTGCTTGTACGGCATGTTCTTGGCCGTCAGCGCCATCGTCAGGTTGGTGCGCCCGTGGTAGCCGTGGTCGAACACCACGACGGCCTGCCGCTTGGTGTACGCCCGCGCGATCTTCACGGCGTTCTCGACGGCCTCGGCGCCCGAGTTGAACAGGGCGCTCTTCTTGGCGTGGTCACCGGGGGTCAGCTCGGCGAGCGCCTCGGCGACCTCGACGTACCCCTCGTAGGGCGTGACCATGAAACAGGTGTGGGTGAAGTCGGCCAGCTGCGCCGACGCCCGCCGCACGACGGCCTCGGCCGAGGCGCCCACGGAGGTCACGGCGATGCCCGACCCGAAGTCGATGAGGCGGTTGCCGTCGACGTCCTCGATGATCCCGCCACCGGCCCGCGCGGTGAACACGGGCAGCACGGACCCCACGCCCTGCGCGACCGCGGCGGTACGGCGGGCCTGCAGCTCCTGCGACTTCGGACCGGGAATGGCGGTGACGACGCGGCGCTCCTGCGGAAGTGCGGTCATGCGGGGCTCCTGGGGTGGTGCGGATGGTCTCTGCGGACGCTTGGCTTCTTTTCTCGCAGGCTAGGGCCGGGGAAGGGGGGTGGGCATGCTCCATGTGGGCGTTGTCGGCGGGGCGCCTTGTCCGGGGTGGACATGGCACTCTCGTGGACCGGTGCCCACGACCCGGCCGTGTAAGCGGTGAACTCCCCAGGAGAGGGCGTTAGATTGGCTCGCTGATGGTGGACGGAGCGGCTGGTCAGGGGGCAAGGGCGATGGACAGCGACGGGACGCAGGAGGCGCGGGGTACGCATGCGAGTCCCGTGCCGCGTCCGGCGGGACCTCCGCAGGTGCCGGCCATGCCTCCCCTGCCGCCCCGGGCGGCGCCGGGGATGCCGCCGCCGGACGGGTCGGCTTTCCTCGCCTGGCTGCGAGCGCCGCGCCCCGAGGCCGCGCCGGGCGTGTGGCGGTTCGGGCACCGGCCGCGGCCCGCGGAGGAACCCGAGGAGATCCCCACCCGGCAGCTGCTGAGCGGGGCGCTGATCGCCTTCCTCGTGGGATGGCTGATCTGGTCGCTCCTGCAGAACGGTTACCTCGGCACCTGGTGGTGGGTGCCGTTCGACCTGATCGTCCCCGACGCCTGGCGGGGCGGCGACAGCGATCTCGGGGAGACCGGGACGTACATCGTCTACCAGGGGTACGAGGTGCTCGTCGCCCTGGCGATCATGATCGGGGCGGCCCGGCTCGGACGCTGGGGCGAGGTGTGGCGCCGCTTCGTCACCTCCCGCTTCCGCCGCCCGGAGGCCCAGGAGGCCCGTACGAGCCCCGAGGACGACCCGGCCCAGTGGAACGAGCTGCGTGCCGCCGGGGCTCCCGACGCCGCCGAGCGGCTCGCCGCCGAGGCCCGCTCCGGGCTGATGCGGGACGTCGACCACGCCCGGATCATGCGTGCCTGGCAGGGCGTGCGCACCGGGCGGCACAGCCTGGCCACCTTCAGCGGCGCCGTGCTCGAGGACGGCGCCGCCGCGTGCCTGCACCCCTCGGGGGAGCGCGACCTGCCCGCCCGGCTCGCCCGGCACGATCTCCTCACCGGACAGGTGCGGCTCGGCACCACCGTCGACGACGTCCGCAACCCCTACACCTACCGAGGCACGGGGCTCGCCCTCGGGCCCGAGCTGCTCGGCACCTCGCTCGTCGCCGTCGGACCCGCGGGATCCGGCAAGACCGGGACCGTCGTCCGGCCCCTCGCCGAGTCGCTCTGCCTGCACGCCCTCGCCGGGCGGGCCGCCGTGGTCGTCGTCGGGGCGGCCGGTGCGGGGCTCGGACCGGCCGACGCCTACGACGTGGTCGTGCGCGTCGGGAACCAGGAGTCCGAGTACGACCTCGACCTGTACGGCGGCGCCGGCGACCCGGACGAGGCCGCGGCCGTGCTCGCCGAGGCGCTCGTCGGGGATCTCGCGGACCCGCACCCCGGCAGCGACAGCCGCCGGTCCACCACCGTCCTCGCCCAGCTGCTCGGGCCGTTCCGGGCCGTGCACGGGCGTTTCCCCTCCGTACCGGAGCTGCGGCAGCTGCTCGACGGCGCGCCGGGACCGTTCGCCGCGCTGCGGCAGGGGCTCCAGGAGGCCGGGCAGGAGTCGCTGCTGCGGGAACTCGACGCCCGGGAGCGGCAGATGGGACAGCCCGGTGACGTCGGCGGAGTGCTGGGCGATCGCGTCGCGCTGCTCGACCGGCCCGCCTTCGCCGGCTTCTTCGACACCTCGGGGCAGTCCCGGCCGTTCACGCTCAAGGCCCTCGACCACCCCGTGCGGGTGCGCATCGACCTGCCCCAGCGCGGCCACGCCGACGCGTCCAGGATGCTCGCACGGCTGGTGCTGGCGCAGTTCACGGCGAGTGTCGCCGTCCGCGAGGATCGGTCGCTGTTCGCCTGCCTGCTGCTGGACGACGCGACGGGCGTGGTGACGCCCGAGGCCGTGCGCGGCATCCAGCGACTGCGGTCCGGCAACGCCGGGGTCGTGCTCACGCTGCGGACGCTCGACGACGTGGCCCGGCCGCTGCGCGGGCCGCTGCTCGGCGCGACCGGCTGCCGGATGGCGCTGTCGGGGCTCACGCCCTGGGACGGGCAGGACTTCGCCGAGGTGTGGGGCAAGGAGTGGACCGAGGCCCGGGACGTCACCGACCGGCAGATCATCGCGGAGACCCCGGCGGGCAAGGCCGTGCACATGCTCCGCCGGGTGATCACCGGCAAGGCCCCGACCGCGCGGGCGGTGACCGTGCGGCAGGTCGAGCGGGAGCGCTGGTCCGCCTCCGAGCTGGCACACGCCGTGCCGGCGGGCCACGCCGTGCTGTCACTGACCGACGTCAGGGGCGAGCACGCGCCTCCGCTGCTGGTGGACCTGCGGAACTGACGCCTACCCGCCGGTGCGGGTACGCGGGGACCGTACGGTGAGGCAGAATCGTCACAGGTCGTTCATACGTGGCGGCCAAAAGACCACAGCGACCACACAGTCCTGACGCAGAAGGCCTCATGCCCCCGACGCTCGCCTCGCTCGTCCATCACTCCGCGCTGAAACTGACCGTGCGGGCGGGCGGAGACCGCCTCGACGTGCCGGTCCGCTGGGCACACGTCAGCGAGCTCGCCGACCCCGTCCCCTACATGGAGGGCGGCGAACTGCTGCTGATCACCGCGCTCAAGCTGGACGCCGAGGACCCGGAGGCCATGCGCCGCTACGTCCACCGCCTGGCGGGGGCCGGAGTCGTGGGGCTGGGCTTCGCCGTGGGCGTCAACTACGAGGAGATCCCCCAGGCGCTCGTCGACGCGGCCGCGAAGGAGGGCCTGCCGCTGCTGGAGGTGCCGCGCCGCACGCCGTTCCTCGCCATCAGCAAGGCCGTCTCCGCCGCGATCGCCGCCGACCAGTACCGGGCCGTCACCGCCGGGTTCGCCGCCCAGCGCGAACTGACGCGGCAGGCCCAGACCGGCGGCCCGGAGGGGGTGCTGGCCGCCCTGGCCGCGCAGGTCGACGGCTGGGCGGCGCTGTACGACGCCTCGGGCGCGGTCGTCGCCACGGCACCGGAGTGGGCGGGGCGGCGTGCCGCGCGGCTCACCGGCGACGTGCAGAAGCTGCGGGACCGCCCGGCGCCCGCCTCCGCCGTGTCCGGCGGGCCGGAGAACGAGGACCGGGTCGAACTGCACACCATCGGCACCGGCCGCCGCCCCCGCGCGGCCCTCGCCGTGGGCACCGCCGCCGCCCTCGGCACCGCCGAGCGCTACGCCGTCCACTCGGCCATCGCCCTGCTGACCCTGACCACGGAACGCTCCCGGTCCCTCCAGGCGGCCGAGCAGCGCGTCGGAGCGGCGGTGCTGCGCATGCTGCTGGCCGGTGAGCCGGACCACGCGCGGGCGGTCGCCGGGGACCTGTACGGCGAGCTGCTGGACGCGCCGTTCCGGATGCTGGTCGCGGAACGGGTGCCGGTGTCGGCGTCGGCCGCGCTGGCCCGGGCCGAGGCGCGCAAGGGGGCCCCGCCCGCCGAACGGCCCTCGGCCGCCGCGCTCGCCGCGGCCGACACCGGCGGCGATCCCCTCGCGGTTCTCGCCGACGTCGTGGAGTCCGCGGCGGCCCGGGCCGGCGAGGCCGTACTGGTCGTGCCGGAGGGGGAGCGGCTGGTGGTGCTGGCCGCGGACGGCGGCGCCGCCGCGGCGGCCTGCGGGGAGTACGCCGCCGCCCTGGAGACCGCCCGGGCCGGAATACGCGAGAAGGTGCCGGGCGGCGAGGACGACGAGCTCGTCGTCGGCCTGTCGGCACCGGCCGGACCCATTGCCGCGTCCGCCGCGTACAAGCAGGCCGAGCAGGCGCTGTCGGTGGCGAGGCGGCGCGGGCGCGTCCTCGTGGAGCACGAGCGGATGGCGGCCGGATCGGTGCTGCCGCTGCTGGCGGACGACGCGGTACGGGCCTTCGCCGACGGCATGCTGAGGCCGCTGTACGAGCACGACGCCACGGGCCGCGGTGACCTCGTCTCCTCCGTACGCGCCTGGCTGTCCAAGCACGGCCAGTGGGACGCGGCGGCGGCCGACCTGGGCGTCCACCGGCACACCCTGCGCTACCGCATGCGCCGCGTCGAGGAGATCCTCGGCCGGTCCCTGGACGACCCGGACGTCCGGATGGAGCTGTGGCTGGCCCTGAAGGCGGCCTCCGGCGAATAGCCAAACCGGAGTGTCCGCGGCCCCCACTGCTACGGCTCGGACAAACGCCCTTCGGCCACCTCGCGCCTACCGTTGGTCCGGTAGCACAGGATCACCCCCAACGCCGAAGGGCCGGAACCCACATGACCTCCACCCACGCCTTCTGGCTCGCCGGCCGCCAGGCCACCGGCGAGGAAACCTTCGACGTCACCTCCCCCTGGGACGGGCGGCTCGTGGGCAAGGTGAGCGTGCCGACGGACGCCCAGGTCGAGGAGGCCGTGGCCGCCGGGCACGCCGTGCTGGACGAGTTCGCCGCCACCCCCGCCCATGTCCGGGCCGCCGCCCTCGACCACGTCAGCAAGCGCCTGGCCGAGCGCACCGAGGAGATCGCGCAGCTGATCTCCGCCGAGAACGGCAAGCCCATGAAGTGGGCGCGCGGCGAGGTCGGCCGGGCCGTGTCCGTGTTCCGGTTCGCGGCCGAGGAGGCCCGGCGATTCAACGGCGGCGAGGCCCAGCGCCTCGACACCGACCTCGGCGGCCAGGGCCGGCTCGCCCTCACCCGCCGCTTCCCCAAGGGCGTCGTGCTCGGCATCGCGCCCTTCAACTTCCCGCTGAACCTCTGCGCCCACAAGATCGCCCCGGCCATCGCCGCCGGCGCCCCGATCATCCTGAAGCCGGCCCCGGCGACCCCGCTGTCCGGCCTGATCATCGGTGACCTGCTGGCCGAGACCGAGCTGCCGGCGGGCTCCTGGAGCATCCTGCCGGTCGCCAACGACAAGATGCCGGCCCTGGTGCAGGACGAGCGCCTGCCCGTCATCTCCTTCACGGGCTCCGAGAAGGTCGGCTACGCGATCATGGACTCGGTGCCGCGCAAGCACTGCACCCTGGAGCTGGGCGGCAACGGCGCGGCCGTCGTCCTCGCCGACTGGGCGAGCGACGAGGACCTGGACCGGGCGGCGAACCGCATCGCCATGTTCTCCAACTACCAGGGCGGCCAGTCCTGCATCTCCGTGCAGCGGGTCATCGCCGACGCCGCGGTGTACGACCGGCTGCTGCCGCGTATCGTCGCCGCCGTCGAGGCACAGGTCACCGGCGACCCGAGTGACGACAAGACGGACGTCGGCCCGCTGGTCGACGAGAACGCCGCGAAGCGCGTCGAGTCGTGGGTCCAGGAGGCCGTGGACGCCGGGGCGCAGCTGCTGACCGGCGGCAAGCGCGACGGCGCCTCCTACGCGCCGACCGTCCTGGCCGAGGTCCCTGCCGACGTGACGATCTCGTGCGAGGAGGTCTTCGGGCCGGTCCTCACCGTGCAGAAGGCGGACGGCGAGGCCGCGGCCTTCTCCGCGGTCAACGACTCCAAGTACGGCCTCCAGGCGGGCGTGTTCACCCACGACCTGCAGACCGCCTTCCGTGCCCACCGGGCCCTGGAGGTCGGCGGCGTGGTCATCGGTGACGTGCCGTCCTACCGCGCCGACCAGATGCCGTACGGCGGCGTCAAGCAGTCCGGCGTGGGCCGCGAGGGCGTGCGGTTCGCGATGGAGGACTACACGTACGAGCGGGTGCTGGTCCTGACCGGCATCGACCTCTGACGCCCGCCTGGCTTATGGAAACCATTTTCATATAGGCTCTGTGAAAGGGCCCGGCGCCGATGCCTTCCGGTGCCGGGCCCCTTCTGCGTGCCGGCCTGCTCCGGACCCTCAGCCGGAGAAGCCGACGTGCGCGAGCCGCAGCGGGCCGCGCAGTCCGAGGCGCACGTCGTGGACGCCCGAGGCGTCGACGGCTGCGCCGAGGGAGACGTAGTCGTACGGGCCCGAGGCCGCGGTGGGTGACAGCGTCGCGAGGACCGGGCCGCCGTCGAGGGACAGCTCGACCGTGCCCTCGCCGGCCACCTCGACCGTCACCTCGCTGACGCCCTCACCGAAGTCACAGGCTCGGTAGACCAGTTCACCGGAAGCGCAGTCCGCGGGTGTCACGGCGTCGCCCGAGACCTTCGTCCGGTCGACGATCTCGATGCCGCTGTGCTCGTCGAACGACGCCGCCGGGAGGCCGACCGTGACGACCGCGCGCGGCCGGGCGGGTTCGCCGTCCAGCGCGACGGTCCTCCGCAGCCGGACGTCCTCACTGGACGCCCCGGCCAGCAGCTCGTACGCGCCGGGCTCCACACGCCACCGGTCCTGGGCGACGTCCCAGAACCCGAAGGCACTCAGCGGGACCTCGAAGTTCAGCTCGGCCGTCGCCCCGGGGGCGAGGGTGACGCGGCGGTGGTCCAGCAACTCGCGGCGCGGGCGCGGCACGGACGGACCGACGGCCCGGGCGTAGAGCTGGGCCACCTCGTCGGCCGTGACGTCGCCGGTGTTGGTGACGGAGAAGGAGACGCGCACCGCCGCCTTCTCGACCCGGGCCGTCAGGCCGCCGTACGCGAAGGACGCGTACGACAGGCCGTGCCCGAACGGAAACAGGGGCGTGCCCTCGAAGTAGAGGTACGTCTGGCGGGCGCCGATCACGTCGTAGTCGAGCAGGCCCGGCAGGTCGGTGTCGTCGGCGTACCAGGTCTGCGGCAGACGGCCGCCGGGGGAGACGTCACCGGCCAGGACGCGGGCCAGGGCGGTGCCCGCCGCCTGGCCGCCGTGCGCGCTCCAGAGCACGGCGGCCGGCCCCGCCGGGTCGACCGCGTACGGGTAGGCGGAAACCAGCGCCAGCACGGTCGCCGGATTCGCCGCCCGGGCCGCCCGCACCAGACGCTCCTGCTGCTCCGGCAGCCGCAGGGTCGTACGGTCCTCGGTCTCGCGGCCGTTGATGTGCGGGTCGTTGCCCGCGACCACCACGACCACGTCGGCGCCCGCGGCGGCACGCGCCACCGCCTCCTCGCCCCGCTCGACGACGACCAGCTCGAAGACCTCGGGATCTCCCTCGGCAACCTTCACACCGTCGGCGGAGACAGACACGTGCCGGCCCGTCCCCAGGTGCTTCAGGAGGTGCCCGTCACCGTGCGGTTCCAGGCGGAACGTCTCCTGCACGAACCAGCCGCCGGGCTGGTCGGCCGAGGCACGCACGCACCCGTCGTCGGCGACCGACAGATAGCGGCCGTCGGGGGCGCGCAAGGTCAGCACGCCCCCGCCCCAGTCGGCCAGCGCCAGCTCGGTGCCGGCCGCGTCGGTGGTGAGCGGGGGCAGATCGGTGCGGCCGGACAGCAGCGCCGGGTCCAGCGCGCCCTCGGCGCCGCGCACCTCGTCGGCGGCGCCCTCCACCACCGGCACGTGCAGGAACGCACCCGCGGAGGTCCTCAGCCGGACCCGGTCCACACCCTCGGCGAACTCCACCCGCTGCGCGCCGAACCGCTCGTACAGGCCCTCCAGCGGGGTCGAGCGGTGGATGAGCGTGCCGCTGTACCAGTCGAGCTTGCACTCGTCGGCGAGTGGCCCGACCACCGCGATCCGGGTGTCCGGTGCCAGCGGCAGCACCCCGTCGTTCTTGAGCAGCACGACCGCCTGTTCGGCCGCCTCCTGGGCGAGGGCCCGGTGCGCCGGGGTGTCGAACTCGGCGGTGGCGTGGTGCGGGTCGTCATCCGGATCGAACTCACCGAGCCGGAAGCGCACCGACAGCTGGCGGCGGACGGCCGTGTCGATGTCGGCCTCCGTCAGCAGGCCCCGCTCCAGCGCCCCGCGCGCCCGCCCGGTGATCTGCGAGGAGTCCGTGCCGTGGTCGGTGAAGCTGTCGACACCCGCGAGGAGGGAGGCGGCGGTGGCCTCCTCGTGGGTGTCGAAGTAGTGCTCGGCGTCGACGAGGTTGCTCGGCGCACCCGCGTCCGAGCAGACCAGCAGGTCCTCGTCGGTCCAGGTCCGCAGGTGCTCGGCCAGGTACGGGGAGACGTGGTTGGGGCGGCCGTTCACCAGGTTGTACGCCGGCATCACCCCGGCCACCGCACCCGCCTCCACGGTCTCGCGGAAGGCCCGCAGGTCGTACTCGTGCAGCACGCGTGGGCGCACCGAGCTCGACGTGGTGGCGCGGTCCGTCTCGTTGTTGTGGGCCAGCCAGTGCTTCAGCACCGGCGCGGTGCGCCAGTAGACCGGGTGGTCACCGCGCAGACCGTGCGTGTAGGCCGTGGCGATCGCCGAGGTGAGCTTCGGGTCCTCCGAGTAGCCCTCCTCGTTGCGGCCCCACAGGGGGTGGCGCAGCAGGTTGACCGTCGGGGCCCAGACGTTCAGGCCGACCCGGTCGTCCTTGGCGCGCATCGCGCGGACCTCCTTGGACACCGCGTCGCCGACCCGCCGCACCAGCTCCGGGTTCCAGGTCGCGCCCAGGCCGACCGCCTGCGGGAACACCGTCGCCGGGCCCATCCACGCCACGCCGTGCAGCGCCTCCTGGCCGGTGCGGAAGGCGGCGACGCCGAGTCGTTCGACGGCGGGTGTGCATTGGTGCAGGAACGACAGCTTCTCGTCGAGGGTGAGCCGTCCGAGCAGATCGTCGACGCGCTTCGCGAACGGCAGCCGCGGGTCGCGGAAGGGTGCGGTGGGTGGCGTGTGTGCGGTCACGTGGGGATCCCTTGCAATGGATCGGCGAGGCACTTTCGAAGCGCTTCGATGCTGGTGGCCGACGGGTCGAGTGTCAAGACATGAGCACCGTCACTTCAAGCAAGGCATGAGGAATGGTCCCTTCTGACGCCCGCGGAGAAGTTTGGGAACGACCCTTGTGCGCCCATGGGTGTTCACTTAACCTCACAGCAACATCGAAGCGCTTCGACTGATGAGGCACCTCTGGTCGGAGTCCCGCTTCCGCTCAGCCAGTTCCACTCGAGACACCGCAGCCGACGGCCTACCGCCGGGTGTCCTGGTGCGCCACGAAGGGTTGACGCAATGACGCCGAACGCCGCCTCCACCTCCTCCGGACCGAGCCGGAGAAGTTTCCTCGCCTCCACGGCGGTCGCCACCGCGGCCGTGGCGGGCGGGATGCCGCTGCTCGCCGCGTGCGGCGGGTCGGAGGGCGGGTCGCGGGACGGCACCACGTCGGGCAAGGACGCGGCGAAGCTGCTCCCGACATTCGTCACCAGCGCGTTCGCCAAGCCGGACCTTCCGCCCAAGAACGGGTCGGCGGCCGGATACACCGGCAAGGTCGATCTGAAGGCCCTTCCCGCTTCGGTGCCGGACAAGTTGGGCACCGGTGCCCCGCTCAAGATCATGTCGCCCTTCTGGGGCTCGCCGCCGAAGCCCGGATGCGCGTACTACAAGGCGCTCGACGCGGCGGCGGGCACCAAGGTCACCTGGCAGAACCAGGACGGCAACACCTACGGTGAGAAGCTCGGTGCCGTCCTCGCCTCCAGCTCCATACCCGACATGGTGGTCGTGCCCAGCTGGGAGCTGGTCGGCAAGATCTCGAGCGCGGTCACGGCGAAGTTCATGGACCTCGGCCCCTACCTGGCCGGCGACAAGGTCAAGAAGTACCCGAACCTGGCCGCCATCCCCTCGGACTCCTGGCGCATGAGCATCTTCGGCGGCGCGCTGCGCGGCATCCCGATGCCGGCCGCCTCCGTGCCCAACATCGTGCCCTTCTATCGCAAGGACGTCTTCGACAAGAAGGGCTACACCGTTCCGAAGTCGCCCGACGAGTTCCTCAGCTGGGCCAAGGAGGCCACCAGCGCCAAGGCCAAGGTGTGGGCGTGCAGTGACATGAGGTGGTCGGCGGCCGGCTTCTTCGGTGTCCGGCCCGCAGGGTCGCTCGGCTGGAACATAGGGGACGACGGCAAGCTGACCTACCGCATCGAGCATCCCGAGTACCTCGAACATCTGGAGTGGGTCCGCAAGCTGTTCGCCGCGGGCGTGGTGCATCCCGACGACAAGGCAAACACGGGCGACGCGAGCCAGCGGTTCACCGCCGGGCAGACTCTGGTCTTCAACGGCGACATGTCCGCCTGGTACGGCAAGACCACCGAACAGGCCCAGTCCAACCCGGAGTTCGTGATCGCGGGCATGGACTACTTCGGCGCCGACGGCGGCGACCCGACGCTGTACGCGGGCCAGCCCGCCTCCATCTGGTCGATGATCCGCAAGGGCGCCTCGAAGGAGACGATCGAGAACGCGCTGGCGGCCGCCAACTTCGCGGCGGCACCCTACGGCACCAAGGAGCGGATGTTCGTCGACTATGGCGTCGAGGGCACCCACTACACGGTCAAGAACGGCGCGCCGGTCAAGAACGACCTGGGCAACCAGGAGGTGAACAACGCCTGGTCGATGCTGGCGGCCCCCGCTCCCTACCTCGCGCACCCCGACTTTCCCGAGATCGCCCGCAAGCAGGTCGAGTGGCAGCAGCGGCAGGGGGCCTTCGTCAGGAGGACGTCCACCTACGGCATGAACATCGTCGAGCCCAGCCGCTACGCCACCCTCTCCAGCCAGTTCGAGCAGCTGGAGATCGACTTCGTGCGCGGCAACAAGAAGCTGTCCGACATACAGCAGGCCATCTCCACCTGGAAGTCCTCCGGCGGCGACAAGCTGCGCGACTGGTACAAGCAGCTCATCGACAAGAACGGCAGTGGCAACTGATGTCCCTCACGGCCGGGAGCAGGCCCGACGGGACGCGTCCCCCCGCGGCCGTCGAGGAGCCGACGGCCGCGGTCGCCGCAGCGGGGGCGAAGGAGCCGTTGCCGCGCCGCCAGGGCAGGGCGGTCAAGGTGCCGTTCCGGGTCCGGCTGCGCCGCGACCGCACGCTCATCCTGATGACGCTGCCCGTCATCGTCCTGCTCCTGATCTTCAACTACGTCCCACTGCTGGGCAATGTCGTCGCTTTCCAGGAGTACGACCCGTACGTCGCAGGCAACGGCGTCACGGCGATCTTCCACAGCCCCTGGGTCGGGGTCGAGCAGTTCTCGCGGATGCTCGACGACCCGCTGTTCTGGAGCGCCACGAAAAACACCCTCGTGCTGTTCGTGCTCCAGCTGGTGCTGTTCTTCCCCGTCCCCATAGCCCTCGCGCTGGTCATCAACAGCGTGATCCGGCCGCGAGTGCGGGCCGTGGCCCAGGCGATCATGTATCTGCCGCACTTCTTCTCCTGGGTGCTGGTGGTCACCGTCTTCCAGCAGATCCTCGGCGGCGCGGGCATCATCGCGCAGACGCTGGAGAAGCACGGGTGGAGCGGCTTCGACCTGATGACCGACGCGGACTTCTTCAAGTACCTCGTCACCGCGCAGGCGGTGTGGAAGGACGCCGGCTGGGGGATCATCGTCTTCCTCGCGGCGCTGGCCGCCGTCAGCACCGATCTGTACGAGGCCGCCGCCATGGACGGCGCGGGACGCTGGCGCCGCATGTGGCATGTGACGCTGCCCGCGCTGCGCCCCGTGATCGCACTGCTGCTGGTGCTGCGCGTGGGTGACGCACTCAGCGTCGGATTCGAGCAGTTTCTGCTCCAGAGGTACGCGGTCGGTGCGGGAGCAAGTGAGGTCCTGGACACCTACGTGTGGAACATGGGCATCCAGAACGGCGACTTCAGCTACGCGGCCGCGGTCGGCCTCGTCAAGGGAGTCATCGGAGTGTGTCTCGTCCTGGGTGCGAACAAGGTCGCGCATCTGCTCGGCGAGCAGGGGGTGTACAAGAAGTGAGTCTCAACACGCAGCTCGTCCGCAGCCTGAAGGCTCCCGCCCGGCCCGTGTGGGAGGAGCCTCCCAGCAAGGTGGGGCTCACCGCCAAGGGCGGATTCCTCGCCCTGTGCTGTCTGGGCGTCCTCGGGCCGCTGTGGATCGTGATCGTCACCAGCCTCTCGCCCAAGCCCGTGATCGACCGGGTCGGCGGTCTGGTCGTGATCCCCGAGGGCATCACCTTCGTCAACTACACCGAACTGCTCAGCGGCGGCCAGGTCAGCCGGGCGATCATGGTCTCGGTCGGTGTCACGCTCGTCGGCACGCTGTTCTCGATGACGGTGTCGGTGCTCGCCGCCTACGGGCTGTCCCGGCGGGGCACTCTGGGCCACCGGTTCTTCCTGATGACCATCATGGCCACCATGTTCTTCGGAGCCGGCCTCATCCCGACGTACCTTCTGGTGCAGTCGCTGAGGCTCACCGACACCTACCTGTCGCTGATCCTTCCGAGCGCGGTCAGTGTCTTCAACATCCTCGTCCTGCGCGCCTTCTTCATGGGCATCTCGCCCGAACTCACCGAGTCGGCCCGTATCGACGGGGCCGGTGACCTGCGCATCCTGCTGACCATCATCATGCCGCTGTCGCGCGCCGTGCTGGCCGTCATCTCACTGTTCTACGCGGTCGGTTACTGGAGCGCCTGGTTCAACGCGTCCATCTATCTCTCCGACCAGCAGATGATGCCGCTTCAGAACGTCCTCATCCAGCTCGTCCAGAAGAACACCGAGGCCCCCACCGGTCTCCAGCAGGCGGTCCGCACCGGACACCTCTCCCCGCTGGGCCTGCAGATGGCGGTCATGGTCCTCGCCCTCGTCCCCGTCGCGGTCGCCTCCCCGTTCGTCCAGCGGCACTTCAAGAAGGGCATGCTCACCGGGGCAGTCAAAGGCTGACCGACTCCCACCCGGTGGGGTGCCCCCTCGTCCGGCGGCCGCGGGCGCATGTGGCCGGTCGCGCAGTTCCCCGCGCCCCTTCAGGGCGCTTCCCCCCTCCCACTCAGAACGCCGAGGTGTGTGTCATGCATGCGTCCAGCCTCTCCAGACGTGCCGTTCTCGCCGGGACCGCGGCCGCCGCCGCGGCCGGGTCCCTGCCGCTGACCCAGGGGCGGGCCCGAGCCGCCGCCACCCCCGAGGCGCCGAGCGGCTACCGCTGGCGCAACGCCGTCCAGGGCGGCACCGGGTTCATCACCGGCGTGCTGTTCCACCCCTCCGTCGAAGGGCTCGCCTATCTCCGCACCGACATCGGCGGTGCCTACCGCTGGGACGACCGGACCGACCGGTGGATCCCGCTGACCGACCACATCGGCTGGGACGACTGGAACCTGCTCGGTGTGGAGGCCATGGCCGTCGACCCGGCGCACCCGGACCGGGTCTACCTCGCCCTCGGCACGTACACGCAGTCCTGGGCCGGCAACGGGGCCGTGCTGCGGTCCGAGGACCGGGGCGCGACCTGGCAGCGCACCGACCTCACCGTGAAGCTCGGGGCCAACGAGGACGGGCGCGGCTGCGGTGAACGGCTGCTCGTCGACCCGCGGGACAGCGACACCCTGTGGCTGGGCACCCGGCACGACGGACTGCTCAAGTCCACCGACCGGGGCGCCACATGGAAGGCCGTGAGCTTCCCTGCCACCCCGAGCGCCACCGGCCAGGGCGTCACCCTGCTGGTCGCCGCCGGCCGCAGCGTCTACGCCGGCTGGGGCGACTCAAACGGCACCTCCGGGAACCTCTACCGCACGTCCGACGGCGTCACCTGGGAGGCCGTCCCGGGGCAGCCCGCCGGCACCGCCGCCAAGGTCCCGGTCCGGGCCGCCTACGACCGGCACACGCGTGAGCTGTACGTCAGCTACGGCGACGCCCCCGGCCCCAACGGCCAGTCCGACGGCAGCGTGCACAAGCTGCGGACGACGACCGGGAAGTGGACCGAGGTCACGCCGGTGAAGCCCGGCGGGCCCACGGGGGACGGCGGGACCGACTCCTTCGCCTACGGCGGTGTCGCCGTGGACGCCCGGCGCCCGGGCACCGTCGTCGTGGCCACCAACAACCGCTGGTCGCTGGTGGACACCGTGTACCGGACCACCGACGGCGGCCGCACCTGGACGTCCCTCAAGGAAAGGGCCGTCCTCGACGTCTCGGAGACGCCGTTCCTCACCTTCGGCGCCGACAAGCCCAAGTTCGGCTGGTGGATGCAGGCCGTCGCCCTCGACCCGTACGACTCCCGGCACGTCGTGTACGGCACCGGCGCCACCCTGTACGGCACCCGTGACCTCAGGCACTGGGCCCCGCAGATCCGCGGAGTGGAGGAGGCGTCCGTACGGCACCTGGTCTCGCCCCCGGCCGGCAAGGCGCACCTGATCAGCGGATGCGGGGACGTCGGCGTGATGTACCACGAGCGGCTCACGGCGTCGCCCTCGCGCGGCATGGCGACGAACCCGGTCTTCAGCACGGCGACCGGCGTGTCGCTGGCCGCGGCCAGACCGTCCTACGTGGTCCGGTCCGGGTGGGGCGACCACGGCAACGGCGCCTTCTCGAACGACGGCGGCAGGACCTGGGCCCCCTTCGCGACCCAGCCCGCCGTCGCCAAGTCCGCGCCCGGCCCGATCGCCACCAACGCCGACGGCAGCGTGCTGGTGTGGTCCTTCGGCACGTCCGACCCGGGCCACCGCTCGGCGGACAACGGCGTCACCTGGTCCGAGACCGCCACCTTCCCGAAGGGCGCCAAGCCGGTCGCGGACCCCGTCGACCCGGCCCGCTTCTACGCCTTCGACACCACCACCGGCACGCTCTTCGCCAGCACCGACAGCGGCCGGACCTTCACCGCGCTGGCCACCGGCCTGGCTTCCGGAGACAGCGAGTTCCAGCTGGTCGCGGCACCGGGGCGCTCCGGTGACCTGTGGCTGAGCCTCAAGTGGAACGGGCTGTACCGCTCGACCGACGGCGGCGCGGCCTTCACCAAGGTCAGCAGCTGCTGGGCCTCGTACGCCCTGGGCTTCGGCAAGGCCGCCGAGGGCGCCTCCTACCCGGCGATCTACATGGTCGGCTCCACCGAGAACGTCACCGCCGTGTACCGCTCCGACGACGAGGCGAAGACCTGGACGCGGATCAACGACGACCGGCACCAGTGGGGCTGGACCGGAGCCGCCATCACCGGCGACCCGCGCGTGTACGGCCGGGTCTACATCGCCACCAACGGACGCGGCGTGCAGTACGGGGACCCCGTCCGGTGAGCGAAGGGAAACGGCCCCCGCTGCTCGACCCGAGGACTTCCACCGGCGCCGAACGCTCGACCCGGTCGCCGGAGAAGACCGCGTCCTCGCGCTGAGGGCGTGGTGATCCCCCCACCTCCGCAATCCCCCCACCCATGGAAGGGACACCATGGCATCACGCACGCCGAGCAGGGTCACCAAGGCCCTGCTGGCTCCCGCCCTGGCGCTCGGCGCCACGATCGGTCTCGCCTCCGCCCCCGCCTCCGCCGCGGTCTGGAACACCTGCGACCAGTGGGGCCAGACCAACCTGAACGGCTACACGCTCTACAACAACATCTGGGGCGGCGGCGCCGGCAGCCAGTGCATCTGGGCCAACTCCGGCACCAACTGGGGCATCTGGGCCAACCACCCCAACACCGGCGGCATCAAGTCCTACCCGAACCAGACGAAGGCGATCAACAAGTCGATCACCTCGCTGGGGTCGCTCTCCAGCAGCTACAACGTCAGCGTCCCGTCGTCCGGCGCGTACAACACGTCGTACGACATCTGGGACACGGACCACGACTACGAGATCATGCTCTGGGTCAACAAGACCGGGCCCGTGGGCCCGCTCGGCAGCTCGCAGGGCACGGTGAGTCTCGGCGGCCACTCCTGGAACGTCTTCAAGGGCACCAACGGCTCCAACGAGGTGTTCTCGTTCATCCGCACCTCCAACTCCAGCTCCGGCACCGTGAACATCCTGCCGATCCTGAAGTGGATCAAGGACACCAAGAAGTGGATGGGCAACGAGACGATCGGTGACGTGCAGTTCGGCTACGAGGTCACCTCGTCGTCCGGCGGCCTGAACTTCACCACCAACAACCTTACTGTGAGCAGCAGTTGACCTGATCTTGGGGAAACGTCGGGTTTGATGGGGACATGCGTACCACCACCCCCCTCCGACGTGCTCTGATCACCGTGACCGCGACCGCGGCCGTCGTCCTCACGGCGACGTTCCGCGGTCGCGGTTCCGCTCTCCGGCACCGCGACGGCCCCTCACGCCGCCGCCCTCTCCCTGTCCCCCCTGCACTCCGTCGCCGAGCTCGCCGCCGAACGCCTGGCCACCGCCGACCTGGTCGCCGCGGCCAAGTGGGGCACCGACAGCCCCATCGACGACCCCGCCCGCGAGCAGCAGGTCCTCGACAACGTGGCCGCCCAGGCCCGGCAGCTCGGCGCCGACCCGGACGAGATCCGTGCGATCTTCCGCGACCAGATCGAGGCCAACAAGATCGTGCAGCGCGGCCTCTTCCAGCGCTGGACCGACCATCCGGAAGAAGCACCGACGACCAAGCCGGACCTGAACGTCGTACGGCAGAAGATCAACCAGGTCACCGGTGCGCTCGTCGAAGCCGTCGCCGACAGCTCCGCGGACCGCGGCGCCTTCACCTGCCGCCCCGAACTGGCACTCGCCGGCCTCGAGGTCCACCACGAGAACCACCTCGACGCCCTGCACACCCGGGCCTTGGTCCGCGCGCTGGCCTCCGTCTGCCGCTGAACTCATGAGAACGCGGCCGTTCCCCCCCCTGGGCGGGAACGGCCGCACAGCTGAGATCACTCCGCGATCGGCAACTCCGCCCCGTCCCGCAGGAACAGCGGGATCCGGTCCAGCGGGGCGTCGACCGTCACGGTCCGCCCGCCCTCGTAGGTCTCACCCGTCCACGCGTCCGTCCAGGTGGCCCCGGCCGGCAGGTACGCCGCACGGGCCGTGGCGCCGGCCGTCAGCACCGGCGCGACCAGCAGGTCCGGGCCGAAGAGGTAGGAGTCGTCGACCGACCAGGCCGTCCGGTCGTCCGGGAACTCCAGGAACAGCGGCCGCATCACCGGCAGCCCCTCCTCGTGGGCGGCGCGCATGACGTCCAGCACATACGGCTTCAGCCGCTCGCGCAGCCGCAGGTACCGCTCCAGGATCGCCCCGGCCTCCTCGCCGTAGGACCACACCTCGTTGGGCCCGCCCGTCATCTGAGGGCCCAGCGGCATGCCGGGGTCGCGGAAGCCGTGCAGCCGCATCAGCGGGGACAGCGCGCCGAACTGGAACCAGCGGACCATCACCTCCCGGTAGGCCGGGTCGTCCGGGTCGCCGCCGTGGAAGCCGCCGATGTCGGTGTTCCACCACGGGATGCCCGACAGGGCCGTGTTGAGTCCGGCCGCGATCTGGCGGCGCAGGGTCGGGAAGTCGGTGCCGATGTCACCGGACCACAGGGCGGCGCCGTAGCGCTGACTGCCCGCCCAGGCCGAGCGGTTGAGGGTGACGATCTCCTCCTCGCCGGTGGCGGCCAGGCCCTCGTGGAAGGTGCGGGCGTTCTCCGCCGGGTAGGCGTTGCCGACCTCCAGGCCCGGGCCCGCCCAGTAGCGCAGGTTCTCCTGGAAACCCGGCTTCAGCTCCGGCTCGCAGGCGTCCAGCCAGAACGCCGTGATGCCGTACGGGTCGAGGTAGTTCTCCTTCACCTTCGACCACACGAACTCCCGGGCCTCGGGGTTGGTGGCGTCGTAGAAGGCCACCTGGACCGTGGAGGCGACCTCCTTGTCGGGCCAGTCCGCGTGCGCCATCGGTCCGTACTGGGTGCCGATGAAGTACCCGCGCTGCTCCATGACCGGATGGTTCTCGCTCAGCGGCGACACCGACGGCCAGACGCTCACCACCAGCTTGATGCCGAGCTCGTCCAGCTCGCGGACCATAGCCGCCGGGTCCGGCCACTCCTTCGGGTCGAACTTCCACTCGCCGAGGTGCGTCCAGTGGAAGAAGTCGCAGACGATCGCCGAGATGGGCAGCCCGCGCCGCTTGTACTCCCGGGCGACCGCCATGAGTTCGTCCTGGGTGCGGTAGCGCAGCTTGCACTGCCAGAAGCCCGCCGCCCACTGAGGCAGCATCGGGCTGCGGCCGGTCACCGCGCTGTAGCGGCGCTGGCCGGCGGCCGGGTCGCCCGCGGTGATCCAGTAGTCGATCTGCCGGGCCGAGTCGGCGACCCACCGGGTGCCGTTGTGCGCCAGCTCCACGCGGCCGATCGCCGGGTTGTTCCACAGCAGGGTGTAGCCGCGGCTGGAGGTCAGCACCGGGATGCCGACCTCGGCGTTGCGCTGGACCAGGTCCAGGACCAGGCCCTTCTGGTCGAAGCGCCCGTGCTGGTGCTGGCCGAGGCCGTACAGCTTCTCGTCGTCGTAGGCGGCGAAGCGCTGCTCCAGGCGGTGGTGGCCGTTGCCGACGGCCGTGTAGAGGCGGGAGCCGGGCCACCAGAAGTGGGCGCGGTCCTCGGCGAGGATCTCGGCGGAGTCCTCCGTCCGCAGGAAGCGGATCAGGCCCTCGGCGCTCACCTCGACGGTGAGCGCGCCGACGGTCAGCAGCCCGGTGCCGTCCTCGATCTTGACCGTGGCCGGGGTCGCGGGGGCCTCGTCGAGCAGGGCGCCCGGGAGTCCTTCCAGGACGGGACCGCCGAGCCGGGCACGCACCCGGACCGCGTCCGGGCCCCACGGCTCGATCCGGAGGGTCTCCTGGCGGCCGCTCCACTCCAGCGCACCGCCCCGCTCCCGGAAGGTGCCGACGGTGGGGGAGGACTGCGCCAGACTCACCTGGGGCTGGGTTTCAGCAGGCTGATTCACGCGTGCTCCTGTGCTCCTGGAGGAGGGCGGACATGGGGTGCAGGCATGGGGGTGCCCTGCGGGGAGGGCGGCGGTGTTCAGGACTGGTGGGGACGGGCGCCTACGACCGGCTCGGCGCCGGGCCCGTGCTCCCCCGCACCGTCAGCTCGGGCGAGATCAGCACGACCTCGTCGCTGCCGCGCCCCTCGAGCTTGGCGACCAGATGGTCCACGGCGTGCCGGCCCATCTCCTGCGCGGGGATGGCCACCGACGTGAGCCGCACCGAGGCCTGCGTCGCGACCTGGTCGGGGCAGATCGCGACCACCGACACGTCCTCGGGAACGGCCCGGCCCTGCTGTCGCAGCAGCGCGAGCAGCGGCTCCACCGCCGACTCGTTCTGCACGATCAGTCCCGAGGTGTCAGGGCGTTCGTCGAGGATCCGGGCGAGGGTGACCGCCATCGCGTCGTAGCCGCCCTCGCACGGCCGGTGCAGCAGCCGCACCCCCAGTTCCCGGGCACGGGAACGGAGCCCGTCGAGGGTGCGCTCGGCGAAGCCCGTGTGCCGCTCGTACACGGCCGGGGCTTCGCCGATGACGGCGATGTCCTGGTGCCCCTGCTTGGCCAGGTGCTCCACGCACAGTGCGCCCGTCGCGCGGAAGTCCAGATCGACGCAGGTCAGCCCGGTGGTGTCGGCGGGCAGACCGATCAGCACGGACGGCTGGTCCGTCGCGCGCAGCAACGGCAGCCGCTCGTCGTCGAGTTCGACGTCCATGAGGATCATGCCGTCGGCGAGCCCGCTGCCGGCCACGCGGCGCACCGCGTCGGGGCCCTCCTCGCCGGTGAGCAGCAGCACGTCGTACCCGTGGGCGCGGGCGGAGGTGGCGACGGCGATGGCGATCTCCATCATCACCGGCACGTACATGTCCGTGCGCAGCGGGACCATGAGCGCGATGATGTTCGACTTGCTGCTGGCCAGGGCGCGGGCCCCGGCGTTCGGGTGGTACCCGAGCTCGCGGATGCTCCGCTCGACCCGCTGCCGGGTGTTCGCGGAGATGGACCGCTTGCCGCTGAGGACATAGCTCACCGTGCTCGCCGAGACTCCGGCGTGCTGGGCGACCTCGGCGAGGGTGACCATCCAGCTCTCCAAGCTCTTGTGAAGCGCTTCGATAGTGCGCCTGGCTGATACGGGTGTGTGAGGGTGGTTCGACAGTAGCCCCAGTGGGAGTGGGTGTCCATAGATTATCGAAGCGCTTCGATACCTATTTCCGGAAGCGCCTCAAGGCCGGATCCGCCACGGGCCCGGCACCTCGATGCAACACCGTCGCCAGGCGGCCGACAAGGGCCGGGGGCGCTCCGCCCCCCTTCGGCTGAACGGACGCGCGAGGACTGGTGAGAGCGTCCGGATTCGGGTACCAACGATCCAGTAGCACTGGTCGGTAACGAAACGGTCCTCCATCTTCCTAGTTGCGGCGAGGTGCCCCTCATGTCCGCTTCCACCACCCCCTCTTCCCGTCCCGCCGTCACCGAGCGGGAGGCCCGTGAGGTGGCGGAGGCCGCCCGGGAACAGCACTGGCGCAAGCCCAGCTTCGCCAAGGAGCTGTTCCTCGGCCGCTTCCGGCTCGACCTCATCCACCCCCACCCCCTCCCCGCCGACGAGGCGGCCCAGCGCGGCGAGGAGTTCCTCGCCAAGCTCCGCGACTTCGTCGAGACCAAGGTCGACGGGGCCCTCATCGAACGCGAGGCCCGGATCCCCGACGAGGTGATCGACGGCCTGAAGGAGCTCGGCGCCTTCGGCATGAAGATCGACACCAAGTACGGCGGCCTCGGCCTCGGACAGGTGTACTACAACAAGGCGCTCGCCCTGGCCGGCTCGGCGAGCCCCGCGATCGGCGTCCTGCTCTCCGCGCACCAGTCGATCGGCGTGCCCCAGCCCCTGAAGCTGTTCGGCACGCAGGAGCAGCGGGAGCGCTTCCTCCCGCGCTGCGCCCGCACGGACATCAGCGCCTTCCTGCTCACCGAGCCCGACGTCGGCTCCGACCCGGCCCGCCTGGCCACCACGGCCGTGCCCGACGGGGACGACTACGTCCTCGACGGGGTGAAACTGTGGACCACCAACGGCGTCGTCGCGGACCTGCTGGTCGTCATGGCCCGGGTCCCCAAGAGCGAGGGCCACCGCGGCGGCATCACCGCCTTCGTCGTCGAGACGAACTCGCCGGGCGTCACGGTCGAGAACCGCAACGCCTTCATGGGTCTGCGCGGCATCGAGAACGGCGTCACCCGCTTCCACCAGGTCCGCGTCCCCGCCGCCAACCGCGTCGGCGAGGAGGGCCAGGGCCTGAAGATCGCCCTGACCACCCTCAACACCGGACGGCTCTCGCTGCCGGCCTCCTGTGTCGCGGCCGGCAAGTGGTGCCTGAAGATCGCCCGGGAGTGGTCGGCGGCCCGCGAGCAGTGGGGCAAGCCCGTCGCGCACCACGAGGCGGTCGGCTCCAAGATCTCCTTCATCGCCGCCACCACCTTCGCCCTGGAGGCCGTGACGGACCTGGCCTCCCAGATGGCCGACGAGGACCGCAACGACATCCGCATCGAAGGCGCCCTCGCCAAGCTGTACGCCTCCGAGATGGCCTGGACCATGGCCGACGAGCTGGTCCAGATCCGCGGCGGCCGCGGCTTCGAGACGGCCGACTCCCTGCGGGCCCGCGGCGAGCGCGGCGTCCCGGCCGAGCAGCTGCTGCGCGACCTGCGCATCAACCGCATCTTCGAGGGCTCCACCGAGATCATGCACCTGCTGATCGCGCGCGAGGCCGTCGACGCCCACCTCTCGGTCGCCGGCGACCTCATCGACCCCGAGAAGTCCCTGGGCGACAAGGCCAGGGCCGGCGCGAACGCGGGCGTCTTCTACGCCAAGTGGCTGCCGAAACTGGTCGCGGGCCCGGGCCAGCTCCCCGCCTCGTACGGCGAGTTCAAACACGACGTGGACCTCTCCGGCCACCTGCGTTACGTCGAGCGCACCGCCCGCAAGCTGGCCCGCTCCACCTTCTACGCCATGTCCCGCTGGCAGGGCCGGATGGAGTCCAAGCAGGGCTTCCTCGGCCGGATCGTCGACATCGGCGCCGAGCTGTTCGCCATGAGCGCCTCCTGCGTGCGGGCCGAGCTCCTGCGCAGCCAGGGCGACCACGGCCGGGAGGCCTACCAGCTGGCCGACGTCTTCTGCCGTCAGGCCAGGATCCGCGTCGAGGAGCTCTTCACCCGCCTGTGGACCAACACCGACGACCTCGACCGCAAGGTCGTCAAGGGCGTCCTGTCCGGCACGTACGAGTGGCTGGAGCAGGGCATCGTCGACCCGTCGGGCGAGGGCCCCTGGATCGCGGACGCGACACCGGGGCCGAGTCAGAAGGAGAACGTCCACCGGCCGATCAGGTAACCCCGGCTCTCCCGGGGGCGTGCACCGCTATGGCGCGCGCCCCCGGGAAGGGGATGCGCTGTCCTCACACACCGGCCTTACGGCAACAATGGAGCAATGAGCGACAGTCCAGCCCCCCTCGCCGACCCGCACCTCGTCTACGACCCCGTAGCGGGCAGTGGCCCGAAGGACGTGGTGATCCTCGGCTCCACCGGGTCCATCGGCACCCAGGCCATCGACCTCGTGCTGCGCAACCCCGACCGCTTCCGCGTCACGGGCCTGTCGGCCAACGGCGGTCGCATCGCCCTCCTCGCGGAGCAGGCGTACCGGCTGCGGGTGCGGACGGTCGCGGTCGCCCGTGAGGACGTCGTACCGGCCCTGCGCGAGGCGCTCACCGCTCAGTACGGCCCCGGCGAGCCGCTCCCCGAGCTCCTCGCCGGCCCGGACGCGGCCACCCACCTGGCGGCGTCCGACTGCCACACCGTCCTGAACGGCATCACCGGCTCCATCGGACTCGCCCCGACCCTGGCCGCCCTGGAGGCGGGCCGCACCCTCGCGCTCGCCAACAAGGAGTCGCTCATCGTCGGCGGCCCGCTGGTCAAGGCCCTCGCCAAGCCCGGGCAGATCATTCCCGTCGACTCCGAGCACGCCGCCCTCTTCCAGGCCCTGGCCGCCGGCACCCGCGCCGACGTCCGCAAGCTGGTCGTCACCGCCTCCGGCGGCCCCTTCCGCGGCCGCAGCAAGGCCGAGCTCGCGAGCGTCACCGTCGAGGACGCCCTCGCCCACCCCACCTGGGCCATGGGCCCGGTCATCACGATCAACTCCGCGACCCTCGTCAACAAGGGCCTGGAGGTCATCGAGGCACACCTCCTCTACGACATTCCCTTCGACCGCATTGAGGTGGTCGTGCATCCCCAGTCGTATGTCCACTCGATGGTTGAGTTCACGGATGGATCGACACTGGCCCAGGCGACCCCGCCCGACATGCGCGGGCCCATCGCCATCGGCCTCGGCTGGCCCGAGCGCGTGCCCGACGCCGCCCCCACCTTCGACTGGAGCAAGGCCTCGACCTGGGAGTTCTTCCCGCTCGACAACGAGGCCTTCCCCTCGGTGAACCTCGCCCGGCACGTGGGCGAGCTCGCGGGCACCGCCCCGGCGGTGTTCAACGCGGCCAACGAGGAGTGCGTGGAGGCGTTCCGCCAGGGCTCGCTGCCCTTCAACGGGATCATCGACACCGTCACCCGGGTCGTCGAGGAGCACGGCACGCCACGTGCGGGAACCTCGCTCACCGTGTCGGACGTCCTCGAAGCGGAGACCTGGGCGCGGACCCGGGCCCGGCAACTGGCGGCACAGACGGCGGAGGCCCGTGCATGACGACCCTGATGTTCATCCTCGGCATAGTCCTCTTCGCGGTCGGCCTGCTCGTCTCGATCGCGTGGCACGAGCTGGGGCACCTGTCCACCGCCAAGCTCTTCGGCATCCGCGTGCCGCAGTACATGGTCGGCTTCGGGCCCACGATCTTCTCGCGCAGGAAGGGCGAGACGGAGTACGGCATCAAGGCCATCCCCTTCGGCGGCTACATCCGCATGATCGGCATGTTCCCGCCCGGCCCCGACGGCCGGATGGAAGCCCGCTCCACCTCTCCGTGGCGCGGCATGATCGAGGACGCCCGCACCGCCGCCTACGAGGAACTCCAGCCGGGCGACGAGAAGCGCATGTTCTACACGCGCGCCCCCTGGAAGCGCGTGATCGTGATGTTCGCGGGCCCCTTCATGAACCTCGTCCTGGCGGTGGCGCTGTTCCTCACCGTCCTGATGGGCTTCGGCATCACCCAGCAGACCACCACGGTCAGCTCGGTCTCCCAGTGCGTCATCGCGCAGAACGAGAACCGCGACAAGTGCGAGAAGGGCGACCCGGCCGCCCCCGCCGCCGCGGCGGGCCTCAAGGCCGGCGACAAGATCGTCTCCTTCAACGGGGTGAAGACCGACGACTGGAACAAACTGTCCGATCTGATCCGCGCCACCCCCGGCAAGGAGGTGCCGATCGTCGTCGAGCGGAGCGGCCAGGACATCACCCTGCACGCGAAGATCGCCACCAACCAGGTCGCCAAGAAGGACGCGAGCGGCCAGATCGTCGAGGGACAGTACGTCCAGGCCGGCTTCCTCGGCTTCAGCGCCGCCACCGGCGTGGTCAAGCAGGACTTCGGCGACTCCGTGACCTGGATGGGCGACCGCATCGGCGAGGCCGTCGACTCCCTCGCCGCGCTCCCCGGCAAGATCCCGGCCCTGTGGAACGCGGCCTTCGACGGCGCCGAGCGCGAGGCCGACTCCCCGATGGGCGTGGTCGGCGCGGCCCGCGTCGGCGGTGAGATCTTCACCCTCGACATCCCGCCCACCCAGCAGCTGGCCATGGCCCTGATGCTGGTCGCGGGCTTCAACCTCTCCCTGTTCCTGTTCAACATGCTCCCGCTGCTGCCGCTCGACGGCGGTCACATCGCGGGCGCCCTGTGGGAGTCGCTGCGGCGCAACACGGCCAAGGTGCTGCGCCGGCCCGACCCGGGCCCCTTCGACGTGGCGAAGCTCATGCCGGTCGCCTACGTCGTCGCGGGGATCTTCATCTGCTTCACGATCCTGGTTCTGATCGCGGACGTGGTGAACCCGGTGAAAATCTCCTAGTCATACGGCGTTCACGGCGGCCCGGCAGGCTTTTCGCCGGGCCGCCTCCCATCGAGTGGCACAGCGGGTGGGATGTGCTCGCCCCGAGGCACGTGCCGTAATCTCGAAGCTCGGAGCCCGCTGCTCACGGGACCGGACCTTGATCCACGACTTGGGGTTGCACAGCAGATGACTGCGATTTCTCTCGGCATGCCGTCCGTTCCGACCAAGCTCGCCGAGCGCCGGAAGAGCCGCCAGATCCAGGTCGGAACCGTGGCCGTCGGCGGAGACGCCCCCGTGTCGGTGCAGTCGATGACCACGACGCGCACCTCCGACATCGGCGCGACCCTCCAGCAGATCGCCGAACTCACCGCCTCCGGCTGCCAGATCGTCCGCGTGGCCTGCCCGACCCAGGACGACGCCGACGCGCTGGCGACCATCGCCCGCAAGTCGCAGATCCCGGTCATCGCCGACATCCACTTCCAGCCGAAGTACGTCTTCGCCGCCATCGAGGCCGGCTGTGCGGCGGTCCGCGTCAACCCGGGCAACATCAAGCAGTTCGACGACAAGGTCAAGGAGATCGCCAAGGCGGCCCGCGACCACGGCACCCCGATCCGCATCGGCGTCAACGCCGGCTCCCTCGACCGCCGCCTGCTCCAGAAGTACGGCAAGGCCACCCCCGAGGCCCTCGTCGAGTCGGCCCTGTGGGAGGCGTCCCTCTTCGAGGAGCACGACTTCCGCGACATCAAGATCTCCGTCAAGCACAACGACCCGGTCGTCATGATCGAGGCCTACAAGCAGCTCGCCGCCCAGTGCGACTACCCCCTGCACCTCGGCGTCACCGAGGCGGGCCCCGCCTTCCAGGGCACGATCAAGTCGGCCGTCGCCTTCGGCGCGCTCCTCTCCCAGGGCATCGGCGACACCATCCGCGTCTCGCTCTCGGCCCCGCCGGTCGAGGAGGTCAAGGTCGGCAACCAGATCCTGGAGTCCCTGAACCTCAAGCAGCGTGGTCTCGAGATCGTCTCCTGCCCCTCCTGCGGCCGCGCCCAGGTCGACGTCTACAAGCTCGCCGAAGAGGTCACGGCCGGCCTCACCGGCATGGAGGTCCCTCTCCGCGTCGCCGTCATGGGCTGTGTCGTCAACGGCCCCGGCGAGGCCCGCGAGGCCGACCTCGGCGTCGCCTCCGGCAACGGCAAGGGCCAGATCTTCGTCAAGGGCGAGGTCATCAAGACCGTCCCCGAGTCGAAGATCGTCGAGACGCTGATCGAAGAGGCGATGAAGATCGCCGAGCAGATGGAGAAGGACGGCGTGACCTCGGGCGAACCGTCGGTGGCGGTCGCGGGCTGATCACTTGACGACGAGGGTGCCCGCGCCCCGCTCTTCCGGGGGCGCGGGGAACTGCGCGAACGGCCACGATGCCGTCGCAGCCGCCGTCATACCGCCGCTCCCGAGCTCCGGGGCGTCCCGCCCAGGCAGCGCAGCTATAGTGCGGAGACCAGCAACCCCAGTTCGTGAGGCCCGCACGTGTTGACGCAGACCACCTCACGGGTCCTCGAACCGAGCGACCTGGACGCCGCGCTCGCCGTCCTCGACCGCGAGCCGGTCGCGAACGCCTTCGTGACGTCCCGCGTCCAGATCGCCGGACTCGACCCGTGGCGGCTCGGCGGTGAGATGTGGGGCTGGTACGAGGACGGCATACTCACCTCCCTCTGCTACGCCGGCGCCAACCTCGTCCCGATCTGCGCCGGTCCGCGCGCCGTCCGCGCCTTCGCCGACCGCGCCCGCCGGGCCGGTCGCCGCTGCTCCTCCATCGTCGGCCCCTCCGGCCCCACCTCCGACCTGTGGCGGCTCCTGGAACCCCAGTGGGGCCCGGCCCGCGACGTCCGCCGCCACCAGCCGCTCATGGTCACCGACCGCCTCCCGGACGGCATCACCCCGGACCCCTACGTCCGTCGCGTCCGCAAGGACGAGATGGAGACGATCATGCCGGCCTGCGTGGCCATGTTCACCGAAGAGGTCGGCGTCTCTCCGCTGGCCGGCGACGGCGGCCTGCTCTACCAGGCCCGCGTCGCCGAACTCGTCGGCTCCGGCCGCGCCTTCGCCCGTTTCGACGCGGACGGCAAGGTCGTCTTCAAGGCCGAGATCGGCGCCGCGACGGACCGGGCCTGCCAGATCCAGGGCGTCTGGGTGGCCCCCGAATACCGGGGCACCGGCATGGCGGCTCCCGGCATGGCGGCGGTCCTGCGCTACGCCCTGGCCGACGTCGCGCCCGTGGTCAGCCTGTACGTCAACGACTTCAACACGCCGGCCAGGCGGGCCTACCAGCGCGTGGGCTTCCAGGAAGTGGGAGCTTTCATGAGCGTCCTGTTCTGAAGCGCCCTCAGAGGCGCGGGGAACTGCGCGATCAGCCACATCCGGCCTGCACCCGGCACGGAACGGGAACCCCCCTGTAGGCTCCCCGCCATGGACCTGGTGATCGGCCCACTCGACCTCTCCGCCCACGTGGACGAAGCGCTGGCCGTCCAGGCCGTGGCCTTCGGCCTGGGCCCGGACGAGGTAGCCGTCCGCCGCCAGATCGTCCTGCGCCACATGACCTACCCGGGTGCGAGAGCCCTCGGCGCCACAGCCGACGGCAACCTCGTCGGTTTCGTCTACGGCATGCCCAACGACCGCACCCACTGGTGGTCCACCGTCGTCGAGCCCTACCTCCGCGCCCAGCACAACGACCACTGGCTCGACGACTCCTTCGTGATCACCGAACTGCACGTCCACCCGGCGTACCAGAACCGCGGCCTCGGGCGTTCCCTGATCACCACGATCACCGACGGCGCCGACGAACCCCGCTCGATCCTCTCCGCGATCGACACGGACAGCCCCGCCCGCGCCCTCTACCGCTCGCTCGGCTACCAGGACCTGGCCCGCCAGGTGCTCTTCCCCAGCGCGCCCAAGCCGTACGCCGTGATGGGCGCCCCTCTGCCCCTGCGCCGCTCATAACCGATTTCCACCCCCGCGCACCCCCCGGATAACCTCCTGCCATCACCTTCCCCCACTCAGGGCTCCGCTCGAGCGGGGGGACCCCCAGCAGCAGGAGCAGAGGAACCATGGCGAACGTACCGGTCCAGCGCATGTCCCAGTTGTTGGCGAAGACGTTGCGCGACGACCCGGCCGACGCCGAGGTCCTCAGCCACAAGCTCCTCGTCCGCGCCGGCTACGTGCGCCGCACCGCCGCCGGTGTCTGGAGCTGGCTGCCCCTCGGCAAGAAGGTGCTGGCCAACGTCGAGCGGATCGTCCGCGAGGAGATGGACGCCGTCGGCGCCCAGGAGGTCCTGCTCCCCGCCATCCTCCCGCGCGAGCCCTACGAGGCCACCGGCCGCTGGGACGAGTACGGCCCCGAGCTGTTCCGCCTCCAGGACCGCAGGGGCGGCGACTACCTCCTCGGCCCCACCCACGAGGAGATCTTCACCCTCCTGGTCAAGGACCAGGCGTCCTCCTACAAGGACCTGCCGGTCATCCTCTACCAGATCCAGAACAAGTACCGCGACGAGGCCCGCCCCCGCGCCGGCATCCTGCGCGGCCGCGAGTTCCTGATGAAGGACTCCTACTCCTTCGACACCGAGGACGAGGGCCTCGCCAAGTCCTACGCCCTGCACCGCGAGGCCTACCAGAAGATCTTCGCGCGTCTGGGCCTCGACTACCGCATCTGCGCCGCGACCGCCGGTGCGATGGGCGGCTCCAAGTCCGAGGAGTTCCTCGCCCCGGCCGAGGCGGGCGAGGACACCTTCGCCGACTGCCCGAACTGCGACTTCGCCGCCAACACCGAGGCGATCGCGTACGAGTTGAAGCCCGTCGACGGCTCGGACGTGCCGGCCGCCGAGGACATCCCGACCCCCGACACCCCGACCATCGAGACCCTCGCCGCCCACCTCGGCGTCCCGGCCTCGGCCACGCTGAAGAACCTCCTCGTGAAGGTCGACGGCGAGATCGTCGCCGTCGGCGTCCCCGGGGACCGCGAGGTCGACATGGACAAGGTCGAGGCGCACTTCGCCCCGGCCGCCGTCGAGCTGGTCACCGAGACGGACTTCGCCGCCCGCCCCGACCTGGTCCGCGGCTACGTCGGACCGCAGGGCCTGGACAAGGTCACCTACATCGCCGACCCGCGCGTCGCCCCCGGCACGGCCTGGATCACCGGCGCCAACAAGGCCGGCACGCACACGAAGAACGTCGTCGCGGGCCGTGACTTCGAGGTCGACACGTACGTGGACGTCGTGGTCGTGCAGGAGGGCGACCCCTGCCCGAAGTGCGGCACGGGCCTCGTTCTGGACCGCGCCATCGAGATCGGCCACATCTTCCAGCTGGGCCGCAAGTACGCCGACGCCCTAAAGCTCGACGTCCTCGGCCAGAACGGCAAGCCGGTCCGCGTCACCATGGGCTCCTACGGCATCGGCGTCTCCCGTGCGGTGGCCGCCCTCGCCGAGCAGAGCGCCGACGACAAGGGCCTGTGCTGGCCCGCCGAGGTCGCCCCGGCCGACGTCCACGTGGTCGCCGCCGGCAAGGCCCTCCAGACCGAACTGGCCCTGGACATCTCCCAGAAGCTGGCCGCCGCCGGTGTCCGCGTCCTGGTCGACGACCGCCCCGGCGTCTCCCCGGGCGTCAAGTTCACCGACTCCGAGCTGATCGGCGTACCGCAGATCCTCGTGGCCGGGCGGCGGGCGGCCGACGGTGTGGTGGAACTGAAGGACCGCCGCACCGGCGAGCGCGAGGAGCTGACCGTCGAGGAGGCCGTCGCCCGCCTCACGGCGTAGCCCCGGCAAGGGCGGTTGCGGCAGCCCGTGGCCCGCACCCACCCGGCTGTGAGCGCTCCGGTGGCGGAGCGCTCACAGCCAGGCCGCGAACTCCAGCAACAGTTCCGCGTCCCGCGGCCGTCCGACCCGCCCCGCCCGCACGCCCGACTCCACGGCCCGGAACAGCGTCCAGCCCCGCAGCCGGTCCTGGTCCACGTCCAGGGACTCGGCGAGCCGCTTCACCCGGCGCCGGGTCGTGGCCGCGCCGGACGGCTGGGCGATCAGGTCCTCCACCCGGTCCCGGACCAGCCGGGCCAGGTCGAAGGCGCACTCGCCGACCACCGGGTCAGGTCCCACGGCCAGCCACGGCATCCGCTCCCCGGCGAGCACCTTGCTCTGCCGGAACGTGCCGTGCAGCAGCCGGTGCTCGGGCGGCGCGGCCAGCAACTCCTCGCGCGCCGCGAGCGCCGGATCGACCAGCGCGGCCACCTCGGGCTCGGCCCGTGCCCGTGCCCGCATCGCCTCGGCCTGCCGCCCGGTCCGCTCGGCGACCGTCTCGAAGACGAAGTCGGCGGGCGGCTCCACCCACAGCCGCCGCAGCGTTCCCGCCGCCTCCAGCAGCGCCTTCGCCTCCGGCAGCGACCGCACCGACACATCCGGATGCAGCCGCTCCAGCAGCAGTGCGCCCTCAGACGAAACAGGGTCGAGCAGTTGTACGGCGCCCCGCCCGGCCCAGTGCGCGAGCGCGGCCCGCTCCGCCTCCGGACGGGCCCGGCCCGGCGCCAGCTTGAGTACGGCGGGCGTACCGCCGGCCGTCCGCACCAGCAGGACCAGGCTGCTGCGCCCACCGGGCACCTGCACCCGCTCCACGGTCAACTCGCGTAGCGCGACGGCCCGCTGCGCCGCCTCGGGCAGCTTTTCCAGCCAGTCGTCACCGTCCGGCGCCGTCTCACCGAGCGCCCTCACCAGACGCTGCGGCGGTTCGAAAACCATGCGCGAGTCGTTCCCTTCGTGCTGTCCGCGGTGCGTGCCCCGCGAGGGTCACGCCGTCGGCGCCGCCGAGGGCGGGGCCGTGCCGGCCCGCTCGGCGAGCCCAGGGAAGGCTACGCTCTCGCCGCGCCAGCGCACCGCCCGCACCGCAGCCTCCCGCAGCGCCTCGGCGGCCAGGGCCCGGCGCCCGCCCCCCGCCGCGCGCACCAGGTCGGCGTACACCCCGGCCACCCGGTCCTCCAGCTCGGCGGCGAGCCGCACGGCCGCCGCCGCGTCCGGCACCTGGAAGGGCAGCGCGTAACCGGCGGACGCGGCCACCGGCCGGCCCCCCAGGTCCTTCACCTCGCGTACCAGGGCGTCCCTGCGGGCCCGGTGCGCGTCGTAGGCCGTGACCGCCTCGGCGCGCTTCCCCTCGCCGATCCTCCCGCCGACGACGCCGTATCCGTAGACCGCCGCGTGCTCGGCCGCCAGCGCCGCCTGCAGAGCCCGCAGCTCCCGGTCCTTCTCCGCGCTCACGCGCCACCCTCCGTCAGCAGATACACATGCGCCGCCCCGGCCGCCGCCACCGACGCCAGCAGGCGCGCCAGCTCGCCCGGAGCACCGCCCAGCGCCTTGACCCGCCGGTCGGCCAGCTCCCGCTCCGCCGCGGCGAGCCCGGCGAGGGCGTCCTTGTCGTTCCCCGGCACGGACAGCGACGGCGAGGGAGAGGCCGACGCGGACACCGAAACCGACGGGGACGCCGAGGGCGATGCTTTTCGGCCACCGCCGAACGCCTGCGTGTGCCGCACGACCTCCTCGCGCAGCGGCCGCAGCCGGTCCGCGAGCCCCGGCCGGGCCGCGATCACCGCGTCGTAGCGCTCCGCCAGCCCCTCGCTGTCGCGTGCGGCGCGCGCACGTGCCCGGTCGGCGGCCGCCGGGCCGTCCGGGGCCGGGCCGCCGGAGTCCCCGCCGGTGCAGCCCGTCAGGACGAGGGCCGCCGGGGCGGCGGCGAGCAGACTCCTTCTGCGCGGCCCCGAGCGGGTTCGCGGCGAGGGGGGGAACGGCACGTCAGACGTCCTCGGGGCTCGTGTCGAGAAACTTCGAGAAGGATGCGGGAAAACAGGGGACCGCACGGGCTGCGCGCCCGTGATCACGGTACCCGGGCCGCGGTCCGGCATCACTCAGCGGCACCGTTCGTGACCGGGTGGACGGCAACACTCCCCGCGACCGGATACCCTTTGACCAGACACGCGACCCATCCCACAACAGCACACGCGGCCGAGGAGTCACCCGGATGAGCACCACCCAGAGCGAGAGGCTGCGAGAGCTACTGGAACCGCTCGTCAGCTCCCAGGGCCTGGATCTCGAGGAGATCGAGGTGGACTCCGTCGGACGCAAGCGGGTGCTGCGCGTCGTCGTCGACTCGGACACGGGCGCCGACCTGGACCAGATCGCCGATGTGAGCCGCGCGCTCTCGGCGAAGCTCGACGAGACGGACGCGATGGGCGAGGGCGAATACACCCTCGAGGTCGGCACCCCGGGCGCGGAGCGCCTCCTCACGGAACACCGCCACTACGTCCGCGCCGCGGACCGGCTGGTGAAGTTCCAGCTGGCCGAGGGCGGCGAGCTGGTCGCCAGGATCCTGAAGGTCGACGACGAGGGTGTCGACACCGAGGTGCCCGGCGTGAAGGGCCGCAAGGCCACCGCGCGCAGGATCGCCTTCGACGACATCGTCCGGGCGCGTGTCCAGGTCGAGTTCAGCCGCAAGGACAAGAAGGAAGAGGAGGCGTAGCCGTGGACATCGACATGAGCGCCCTGCGGGGCTTGGTACGGGAGAAGGAGATCTCCTTCCCCCTGCTGGTCGAGGCGATCGAGTCGGCCCTCCTCATCGCCTACCACCGCACCGAGGGAAGCCGCCGTCACGCGCGCGTGGAGCTCAACCGGGAGACCGGCCATGTGACCGTGTGGGCGAAGGAGGACCCCGACGACCTCGAGGAGGGCCAGGAGGCCCGCGAGTTCGACGACACCCCGTCCGGTTTCGGCCGTATCGCCGCCACCACGGCCAAGCAGGTCATCCTGCAGCGCCTGCGCGACGCCGAGGACGACGCGACGCTCGGCGAGTACGCCGGCCGCGAGGGCGACATCGTCACCGGAGTGGTCCAGCAGGGCCGTGACCCGAAGAACGTGCTCGTCGACATCGGCAAGCTCGAGGCCATCCTGCCCGTGCAGGAGCAGGTGCCGGGGGAGACCTACCCCCACGGCATGCGCCTGCGCACCTACGTCGTGCGGGTGGCCAAGGGCGTCCGCGGGCCGTCCGTCACCCTCTCGCGCACGCATCCCAACCTGGTGAAGAAGCTCTTCGCCCTGGAGGTGCCGGAGATCGCCGACGGGTCGGTGGAGATCGCCGCGATCGCCCGCGAGGCCGGTCACCGCACGAAGATCGCCGTCCGGTCCACGCGCTCCGGCCTGAACGCCAAGGGTGCCTGCATCGGCCCCATGGGCGGCCGTGTGCGCAATGTCATGGGCGAGCTGAACGGCGAGAAGATCGACATCGTCGACTGGTCGGAGGACCCGGGGGAGATGGTGGCGAACGCGCTGTCCCCGGCCCGCGTCTCCAAGGTGGAGATCGTGGACATGGCGGCCAGGTCGGCCCGGGTGACCGTGCCCGATTACCAGCTGTCCCTGGCCATCGGCAAGGAGGGGCAGAACGCCCGCCTCGCGGCCCGGCTGACCGGCTGGCGGATCGACATCCGCCCGGACACCGAACCGGCCGCGGCCGGCACTCAGGAATAGATCCAAGCCGCGCGCCGTTCAGATCACGACAGGTTCATGCGCGGCAACTGTTCGAATCCTGCCCCAAAGGGGTGAGGAGCGTACGGGGAGGTAGACTTAGCAGTGTCTGGCCGGACGCGCGCCCGCGCATGCCCTGAACGCACCTGTGTGGGGTGTCGGGAGCGAGCGGCCAAGGCCGAACTGCTGCGGATCGTGGCGATCAAGGACGCGTGCGTCCCTGATCCACGCGGTACGCTGCCCGGCCGGGGTGCGTACGTACACCCCGCACCGGTCTGTCTCGACCAGGCGGTACGCCGCCGGGCGTTCCCGAGGGCACTGCGCGTCCCGGGGCCGCTCGACACAAAGGCGTTGCGCCAGTACGTCGAGCAGACGACAGTTGCCGAGCAGGCAACACGGTAAGACGTGCCGTACGGAACCCCGTACGGCTAGGTACCTCGCGAGTCGAAAGCAGGTCGAGATTGCGATGAGCACTCGATGAGTACGCGATGAGTACGCCCATGAACTAGCGACGGTCCGGACGCAACCCGGACCTCAAAGGAGCGAAGTGGCTAAGGTCCGGGTCTACGAACTCGCCAAGGAGTTCGGCGTCGAGAGCAAGGTCGTCATGGCCAAGCTCCAGGAACTCGGTGAATTCGTCCGTTCGGCGTCTTCGACGATCGAAGCGCCCGTTGTACGCAAGCTGACGGACGCCCTCCAGCAGGGCAGCGGTGGCGGCAAGCCCGCCCCCGCCCGCAAGGCTGCCCCGGCGAAGCCGGGTGCCCCCTCTCCCGCGCAGGCCGCCCGTCCGGCCGCCCCGCGCCCGCCGGCCCCCAAGCCGGCCGCCGAGAAGCCCGCGGCTCCCGCCGCGCCGGCCACTCCCGGCCCCCGTCCCACCCCGGGCCCGAAGCCCGCGCCGCGGCCCGCCCCGGCGTCCCCGGCTCCGACCACGCCCGAGTTCACGGCGCCCCCGTCGGCTCCCGCCGCCCCGGCCGCTTCTCAGGGCCAGGGCCAGGGTCAGGGCTCCGGCCCGCGTCCGGGCGCCCCGCGTCCGGCCGGCCAGGCCCCGCGTCCGGGTGCCCCGCGTCCGGGCGGTCAGGGCCAGGGAGGCCAGGGCCGCGGTGACCGCGGCGACCGTCCCGGCGCTCCGCGTCCGGGTGGCGGTGCCCCGCGTCCCGGCGCCCGTCCGGCGGGTCCCCGTCCGGGCAACAACCCCTTCACCTCCGGCGGCTCCACCGGCATGGCGCGCCCGCAGGCGCCCCGTCCGGGCGGTGCCCCGCGTCCGGGTGGCCCCGGTGCGCCCGGTGGCGCCCCGCGTCCGCAGGGCCAGGGCGGCCAGGGCGGTCCCCGTCCGCAGGGTGCCGGTGGCGGTCCTCGTCCGCAGGCCCCGGGCGGCGCGCGTCCGACCCCGGGCGGCATGCCCCGTCCGCAGGGCGGCGGCCCGCGTCCCGGCGGCGGTCCCGGCGGTCCGCGTCCGAACCCCGGCATGATGCCGCAGCGTCCGGCTGCCGGCCCCCGTCCCGGCGGTGGCCCCGGTGGCCGCGGTCCCGGTGGCGGCGGTCGTCCCGGTGGCGGCGGTCGTCCGGGTGGCGGCGGCTTCGCCGGCCGTCCCGGTGGCGGCGGTGGCGGTTTCGCCGGTCGTCCCGGTGGTCCCGGTGGCGGTGGCGGCGGTTTCGCCGGTCGTCCCGGTGGTCCCGGTGGCGGCGGCCGTCCCGGCTTCGGTGGCCGTCCCGGCGGTCCCGGTGGCCGTGGTGGCACGCAGGGTGCCTTCGGCCGTCCCGGCGGTCCCGCGCGTCGTGGCCGCAAGTCGAAGCGGCAGAGGCGCCAGGAGTACGAGGCCATGCAGGCCCCGTCGGTCGGCGGTGTGATGCTGCCTCGCGGCAACGGCGAGACCGTTCGCCTGTCGCGCGGTGCCTCGCTCACCGACTTCGCGGAGAAGATCAACGCCAACCCGGCGTCGCTCGTCGCGGTCATGATGAACCTCGGCGAGATGGTCACGGCCACGCAGTCCGTCTCCGACGAGACGCTGCAGCTCCTCGCCGACGAGATGAACTACACGGTTCAGATCGTCAGCCCGGAGGAGGAGGACCGCGAGCTCCTCGAGTCCTTCGACATCGAGTTCGGCGAGGACGAGGGCGACGAGGAGGACCTGATGGTCCGCCCGCCCGTCGTCACCGTCATGGGTCACGTCGACCACGGTAAGACCCGGCTCCTCGACGCCATCCGCAAGACGAACGTCATCGCGGGCGAGGCCGGCGGCATCACCCAGCACATCGGTGCCTACCAGGTCGCGACCGAGGTCAACGACGAAGAGCGCAAGATCACCTTCATCGACACCCCGGGTCACGAGGCGTTCACCGCCATGCGTGCCCGTGGTGCGCGGTCGACCGACATCGCGATCCTGGTCGTCGCGGCCAACGACGGCGTCATGCCGCAGACGGTCGAGGCGCTCAACCACGCCAAGGCGGCCGACGTCCCGATCGTCGTCGCGGTCAACAAGATCGACGTCGAGGGCGCCGACCCGACCAAGGTGCGCGGTCAGCTGACCGAGTACGGCCTGGTGGCCGAGGAGTACGGCGGCGACACCATGTTCGTCGACATCTCCGCCAAGCAGGGTCTGCACATCGACTCCCTGCTGGAGGCCGTGGTCCTCACCGCGGACGCCTCGCTCGACCTGCGGGCCAACCCGAACCAGGACGCGCAGGGCATCTCGATCGAGTCCCGCCTCGACCGCGGCCGTGGTGCCGTGTCGACGGTCCTCGTCCAGCGAGGCACGCTGCGGGTCGGCGACACCATGGTGGTCGGCGACGCGTACGGCCGAGTCCGGGCGATGCACGACGACAACGGCAACAGCGTGGCCGAGGCCGGCCCGTCGACGCCGGTTCAGGTCCTGGGCCTGACCAACGTCCCGGGTGCGGGCGACAACTTCCTGGTGGTCGACGAGGACCGTACGGCCCGTCAGATCGCCGAGAAGCGCGCCGCCCGTGAGCGCAACGCCGCGTTCGCCAAGCGCACGCGCCGCGTCTCGCTCGAGGACCTGGACAAGGTGCTCAAGGCCGGCGAGGTCCAGCAGCTGAACCTGATCATCAAGGGTGACGCTTCCGGATCCGTCGAGGCGCTCGAGTCCTCGCTGCTCCAGCTGGACGTCGGCGAAGAGGTCGACATCCGCGTCCTGCACCGCGGTGTCGGTGCGGTCACGGAGTCCGACATCGACCTGGCCATGGGCTCCGACGCCATCGTCATCGGCTTCAACGTGCGCGCCGCCGGGCGTGCGCAGCAGATGGCCGAGCGCGAGGGTGTCGACGTCCGGTACTACTCGGTCATCTACCAGGCGATCGAGGAGATCGAGGCGGCCCTCAAGGGCATGCTCAAGCCGGAGTACGAAGAGGTCGAGCTCGGTACGGCGGAGATCCGCGAGGTCTTCAAGTCGTCCAAGCTGGGCAACATCGCGGGTGTTCTCATCCGCTCCGGCGAGGTCAAGCGCAACACCAAGGCGCGCCTCATCCGCGACGGCAAGGTGGTCGCGGAGAACCTCAACATCGAGGGTCTGCGTCGCTTCAAGGACGACGTCACCGAGATCCGCGAAGGGTTCGAGGGCGGTATCAACCTCGGCAACTTCAACGACATCAAGGTCGACGACGTCATCGCGACGTACGAGATGCGCGAGAAGCCGCGCGTCTGACCTGAGCCACGATCGGGGCCGGTCGGCGGGAGTTATTCCGTCGATCGGCCCCGGCCGTTGCGTGTACGGTTCCCGTATCGGCGTCGAAGCGTGGCGCCCGTACCCCGAACCGGCGGGACATCCGGATACACACATGTATGTGGGGACTCTGTCCTTCGACCTCCTCCTCGGCGACGTCCACTCGCTCAAGGAGAAGCGCTCTCTCGTCCGTCCGATCGTGGCCGAACTCCAGCGCAAGTACGGGGTGAGCGCGGCCGAGACGGGTAACCAGGACCTCCACCGCAGGGCCGAGATCGGGCTCGCGGTGGTCTCAGGGGAGACGGGTCACCTCACCGACGTCCTGGACCGCTGTGAGCGGCTCGTCGCCGGGCGGCCCGAAGTCGAGCTGCTCTCGGTTCGACGCAGGCTCCACAGCGACGAAGACTGAAGCAACAAGTAAGCACTTAAGGAGACGGACCAGTGGCCGACAACGCGCGCGCCAAAAGGCTGGCGGACCTCATCCGAGAGGTGGTGGCCCAGAAGCTGCAGCGCGGGATCAAGGACCCGCGGCTCGGCTCGCACGTCACCATCACGGACACCCGCGTCACCGGTGACCTGAGGGAGGCGACCGTCTTCTACACGGTGTACGGGGACGACGAGGAGCGCAACGAGGCCGCAGCCGGCCTGGAGAGCGCCAAGGGCATCCTGCGCTCCGAGGTGGGCCGGGCCGCCGGCGTGAAGTTCACGCCGACCCTGACCTTCGTCATGGACGCCCTCCCGGACAACGCCCGCACCATCGAGGACCTCCTCGACAAGGCGCGCCAGTCCGACGAGAAGGTGCGCGAGGCGTCCGCGGGCGCGAAGTACGCCGGCGACGCCGACCCGTACCGCAAGCCCGACGAGGACGACGAGACGGACGACAGCGCGGAATGACCCAGAAGCCCACCACGCCCGACGGCCTTGTCATCGTCGACAAGCCGTCGGGCTTCACTTCGCACGACGTCGTCGCCAAGATGCGCGGCATCGCCAGGACACGACGCGTCGGGCACGCCGGCACCCTCGACCCGATGGCGACGGGCGTCCTCGTCCTCGGCGTCGAGAAGGCCACCAAGCTCCTCGGCCACCTCGCGCTGACCGAGAAGGAATACCTGGGCACCATCCGGCTCGGGCAGAACACCCTCACGGACGACGCCGAGGGGGAGATCACCTCCTCCATTGACGCCTCCAAGGTCACCCGCGACGCCATCGACGCCGGCATCGCCGCGCTGACCGGCGACATCATGCAGGTGCCGTCCAAGGTCAGCGCCATCAAGATCAACGGTGTGCGGTCCTACAAGCGGGCCCGCGAGGGCGAGGAGTTCGAGATCCCGGCCCGGCCGGTCACGGTCTCGTCCTTCGGCGTGTACGACGTCCGGGACGCCGTCGCCGACGACGGCACGGCCGTCCTCGACCTGGTCGTCTCGGTCGTCTGCTCCTCCGGTACCTACATCCGGGCCCTGGCCCGCGACCTGGGCGCCGGTCTGGGGGTCGGCGGTCACCTCACCGCGCTGCGCCGTACCCGCGTCGGCCCCTACAAGCTGGACGCGGCCCGTACCCTCGACCAGCTCCAGCAGGAGCTGACCGTGATGCCGATCGCCGAGGCCGCCGCTGCCGCGTTCCCCCGGTGGGACGTCGACGCCCGGCGGGCCAGGCTGCTCACCAACGGCGTCCGGCTGGAGATGCCCGAGACCTACGCGGGCGCCGGACCCGTCGCCGTCTTCGACCCCGAGGGCCGCTTCCTCGCGCTCGTCGAGGAGCAGCGGGGCAAGGCCAGGAGTCTGGCCGTCTTCGCCTGACGGTCCGGGGAGCGGGGGTCCGCCCGTGGAGCGGCGGCCACGGATACCTCCACTGCCGCCGCTCCACGGTCCCCCTCGGTTCCCCCACCTCTAGGCGTATCCAGCCGTCGCCGTTCCTTCACCCGTTTGTGCGGGCGCTCGGAGTGAACCGGGGGAGCGGAAGGGGGCGCTTTCGCAGACTGGTCTGTCCCGCTGATCATCTCGCCCCTACCGTCGGACCCGAGGGCAGGGGTGTACGGCGGGAAGGCTCGACGATGGCGTCGCGGAACCGGTCGCGGGAGAGGGACGACAGCTCACAGGACTTCCCGGGCAGTCCCGGCACAGCAGGGCACGAGGCCGGGGCGGTGCCCTGCCCCCGAAGAGTGCCGCGAGAGGGCGGAGCGGTCCTCGATTCCGGGACGGCGGGGCACGAGGAGGGAGCGGTCCCCGACGACCGCCTCGTCCGTGTCCGGGATCTCGCCGGCCGCCCCCGCGGCACCGGCTTCCTGGCCGACCACCACGGCACCCTGATCACCAGCCACGAGGCCGTCGACGGCCTGTCCCGGCTCGTGCTGCAGGGGCCCGGCGACCGCCGCCGGGTCGTGTCCGCCGACGCGGTCACCCCGCTGCCCGCGCTGGACCTGGCCCTGGTCCGGACCGAGGGGCTCGGTGTGCCGCCGCTGCCCGTCACCGTGCGGGACGGGGCGGCGACCGGCGCCTATGTACGGATCCCCGCCGGCGGCTGGCGCGAGGCGCGGGTGCTGGGCCCGGCCTGCGTGACATACGCGGCCACGGACCGCTCCCACCGTCTCGACGGCGCGCTGGAGCTGGCGGTCGGCACGGCGGGGCGGGACGCGCTGCGGCTGGGCGGCGGAGCGGCCGGAGGCCCCGTGCTCGACGCCGCCACCGGCGCCGTCGTCGGAGTCCTCGGCACCGCGCTCAGCTCCGGCCATCGCGACGTCGGGTTCGCCGTACCGCTGCATGCGGGGGTCGCCGCAGCGGCGGGCCCGCTCGCCGGACTGCTCGCCGAGAACGCCGCGACGGTACCCGCCTATGGGGCCGATCTGAACCTGGCGGGCGTGCTGGAAGTGACCGGCGCATCGGTGGGTCTGGACGGTCCGCCCGGCGGGACCGGAGTGCCGGAACCGGTCGAACGGGCGGGGATGGCCGCCGAGTTCGACGCCTTCGCGACAGGCACGGCGGCCGTCCTCGGTCTCGTCGGAGCACCCGGCAGCGGTCGCACGACGGAACTCGCCGCGCTCGCCGCCCGCCGCGCCCGCGGCGGGCAGCCCACGCTCTGGCTGCGCGGCTGCGACCTGCGGGAGGACGACACGTCGGTGGCGGACGCGGTCCGCAGGGCGCTGACCCGGGCCGTCCCCGTCGTGGCCGGTGCGCAGGCCCCGCCTCCGCCCTCCCTGCCCCGACCGGCGGGCCCCCAGGACATGACGCCCGAGCGCCTCGCCCGCCTCGCCGGTTCGTCCGGCCGGCCCCTGCTGCTGCTTCTGGACGGCCCCGAGGAGATGCCTCCGGCGGCGGCCCGCCGCTTGGCCGACTGGGCGGGCGGGACCCTGCGGTGGCTCGGGGAGACCGGAGCGCGGCTGGTGGTGGCCTGCCGGCCGGAGTACTGGGAGGAGGTGTCCGGCCCGCTGCACCGACCGGCGTGCGTGCGGCTCGGCGACCTCGGCGAGGACGAGGCCCGGGAGGCCCGGCTGCGGTACGGCATCGCCGAGGGCGCCGTCGGCGGCACCGGCGCCCGGCACCCCCTCACCCTGCGTCTGCTCGCCGAGATCCGGGACGAGTTCACCGACGCGTCCGACACGCCGGTCCTGCTCGCGGGCCCCGTCGGCCGGGACGAGGTCTTCTCCGCCTACCTGGACCTGATGGCGCTGCGCGTCGCCACCCGGCTGGCCACCGGCAACGGCCTGAACGGCACAGCCGTACGCCGGCTGGCGGCCAAGGTCGCCGGGCAGGTGCACGAAGCCGCCCGGCGCGGCCTCGGCCCGGGACAGGGCGACCTGGACCGGGAGGCGTTCGAGGCGGTGTTCCCGTGGGGGGCTGCCCCGGAGCGGCTCGGCGGCTGCTCGGGCTGGGCGGCGGCCGTGCTCGCCGAGGGACTGCTCGTGCCCGCCGGTCCCGGCTACCGTTTCGCGCACGAGGGGCTCGCCGACTGGCTCCAGGGCATGCACCTCGACCTCGACGAGGCGCTGCACGCCCTGGTCCACCGCGGCGGGGACGCGCAGACCGACCCCGTTCCGCGGCACCGCATCGGGCCGGTGATCCAGGCCCTGCTGTGCCTCGCCCGCCAGCACGGCGCAGCTCACCTGGCCTCCCGCCTGACGGACCTGGTGCACGCGCTGGACGCCGACCCGCGGTCCTGGTGGGCCGTACGACTGCTCGCAGGGACCCTGTCGGCCCTGCCCGACGCGGCACCGTACACGGAGGTGCTGCGTCTGCTCGCCGACCGGATCGTGGCCTGGCGGCAGCAGGCAAGGCCCGTGCCGAAGGAGCTCGGGCCCCCCTTCTGGACCGAAGTACGGCTCCCGCCGGAGACGCGCTGCGCACTGCTGCGGCGGCTGGTCCACGCCGACGGGCCGCCGTGCGAGGCCGGGCCCCGGTTCCTGGACGCCGTCGCCGGACTTCTCACCGCCGACCCCACCGCAGTGCAACCCCAGCTCGCCCGCTGGTTCGACGACGAGCAGCCGCTGCCCGCCACCCCGCACGCGACCGTGGCCACGGCCGCGCAGGCGCTGCTGCACACCCACCGCCACACCGCCCTGGACGATCTGACGGACGTGCTCGTCGACCGCGCGCACCCACGGGCCGACGAACTGCTCGCGGTGCTCGCGGAGGAGGAGCCGTCCGCGGTGTGCCGGGCCGCCGACCGGTGGGCCCGCGACGAGCGGCCCGCGCGGCGGAGCGCCGCGGTGGCGCACGGACTGCGCGTCGCGCCGCACGTGAGCACGGGAGGCGACCGCGCCCTCCTGCGCTACGCGGCCCTCACCCTGCTCGCCCGCCCCGCCGACCGCGCCCTGCACGGCGGCGCACTCGCCCTCCTCGTCCAGGACCCGCACACCCGGGCCCGCTACCTCCCTCGGGCGCTGGAGCACTTCGCGGCGGGCGACCCGCGGTTCTCCCCGGACGCCCTGGCCGGAGCCCTTCTGACCGACCCCGAGCCGGTCCTCGGGGCCTTCACGGCCCGGCTGGAACGCCCGGACGCCCAGGAAGCGCTGCGGGCACTGGCCGACGCGGCCCCACCGGGCCTGGCCCGGCGGATCGCCGCGCTGCTGTGCCGGGCGGCGCGCGGGCGGCCGGAACTCGCCGGGCAGGTGGCCGCGTACGCGGACCAGCGGCTCGACCGGGGCCCCGACGCCCGGCCCGTGCTCCTGCCGCTGGTCACCGGCCTGCTGGAGGACGGCGACGTGCGGCTGCGCTGCGCCCTCGCCACCGTCCTCACGCCGCCCGGCATCCCCGCCTCACGTCCGCTGCGCCGCGAACTGCGCGACGCGCTCCTCGCCCGTGAGCACGACACCGACGTCCTGGACGCGCTGCTGCACGCCGCCGCCCGCAACGGCGGCGACGACCTGCGCGACCTCGTACACCGCGTCGGACTGCTCCTCGTGCGCACCCCACAGGGCGCCACCCGCTTCGACCGCGCCCTGGTCGACCTGGGCCGGCACGTGCCCGGTTTCGCCGCCCGCACGGCCGGCTGGCTGGCCGACGCGCCCGGGGAATGGGCCGCGCTGGTCGGGCCGAGTTCCCGCCGCACGATCGAGAACCTGGCCGGCACCGCCGTCCCCGTGTGACCGGCCTTGCGGGGCCGGGGCCGCAGGACGGTGCCGTGCGCCCTGTCACAGCCCCCATGCCGATGCGGGCACGGGGCACCCGGCATGGCACCCTTAGACCTGCGCACGAGGCAACGACGGAAAAACCGACCGGACACGGGTTCGACGAGTTTTCGACAAGGAGCAGGCACAGTGCAGCGCTGGCGTGGCTTGGAGGACATCCCCCAGGACTGGGGGCGCAGCGTCGTCACCATCGGCTCCTACGACGGAGTGCACCGCGGTCACCAGCTGATCATCCGGCATGCCGTGAACCGCGCCCGGGAACTGGGCGTGCCCGCCGTCGTCGTGACCTTCGACCCGCACCCCAGCGAGGTCGTCCGCCCCGGCAGCCACCCGCCGCTGCTCGCCCCTCACCACCGCCGCGCGGAACTCATGGCGGACCTGGGCGTGGACGCGGTGCTCATCCTCCCCTTCACGACCGAGTTCTCGAAGCTGTCCCCGGCCGACTTCGTCGTCAAGGTCCTGGTCGACAAGCTGCACGCCAAGGCCGTCGTCGAGGGCCCCAACTTCCGCTTCGGCCACAAGGCCGCCGGGAACGTGGAGTTCCTGTCCACGCAGGGCAAGACCTACGACTTCGAGGTCGAGGTCGTCGACCTGTACGTGACGGGTGAGGCGGGCGGCGGGGAGCCGTTCTCCTCGACGCTGACGCGACGGCTGGTCGCCGAGGGCGACGTCCGGGGCGCGGCGGAGATCCTGGGGCGCCCGCACCGGGTGGAGGGCGTCGTCGTCCGGGGCGCGCAGCGCGGGCGCGAACTGGGCTTCCCCACGGCCAACGTCGAGACGCTGCCGCACACCGCCATTCCGGCCGACGGGGTGTACGCCGGCTGGCTGCACGCCCAGGGCGAGGCGATGCCGGCGGCGATCTCCGTGGGGACGAATCCGCAGTTCGAGGGGACCGAGCGGACGGTGGAGGCGTACGCCATCGACCGGGTGGGGCTCGATCTGTACGGCTTGCATGTCGCGGTCGACTTCCTGGCGTTCGTGCGGGGGCAGGCGAAGTTCGAGACGCTGGACGCGCTGTTGGTTCAGATGGGGCAGGACGTCGAGAAGTGCAGGGAGCTGGTGTCCGGCGGCTGAGGGGCTGCCTAGGCCTCTTGCCGGCCGTCTGCGGGTGCGGTGTGGCTGGTCGCGCAGTTCCCCGCGCCCCCCTCAGGTGCGTCTGCGACTGCCCAGTGGCAGGCCACCTGCGAGTCGCCGCCACCGTTCAGCACCTCCAAGTCCTGGTGTCTGCACGCGTCCGCCACGCCCGCCGCTTCCGCCTCGCCGCCCGCCAGGATCCGGCAGCGCACGTGGAAGCGGCACCCTGACGGGATGCGCGACGGGTCCGGGGGCTCGCCCGTGAGGACCACCGGGGTGCCCGGAGCCTCCGGGAGGACGGACAGAAGCGCCTGCGTGTAGGGGTGCCGGGGTGCCGTCAGGACCTGCTCCACCGCCCCCGTCTCCACGATCCGGCCCAGGTACATCACGGCCACCCGGTCGGCGATGTTCCACGCCAGGCCCAGATCGTGCGTGACGACCAGGGCGGACAGGCCCAGTTCGGTGCGCAGTCGCAGCAGCAGGGCGAGGATCTCCCCGCGTACCGAGGCGTCGAGGGACGCCACCGGCTCGTCGGCGACGAGGAGTTCGGGTTCCAGGACCAGCGCGCCCGCGATGACCACCCGCTGGCGCTGCCCGCCGGACAGTTCGTGCGGATAGCGCAGGAAGAAGCGCTCCGGGGGACGCAGCCCGGCCCGGGACAGTGCCTCGGCGACCGCGGTGCGTTCGTCGCCGCCGTGGCCGTGGATGCGCAGTCCCTCGGCGACCGCGTCGTACACCGTGTGGCGGGGGTTGAGGGAGCCGCTCGGGTCCTGCAGGACCAGCTGGACGCGTTTGCGGTAGGCCTTCAGGGACCGGCCGGAGTACTCCAGCGGGCGGCCGTCGAAGGTGACCCCGCCCGCCGTCGGGGCGACCAGGCCGAGCAGACTGCGCGCCAGGGTCGTCTTGCCGCAGCCGGACTCACCGACCAGCGCGACGATCTCGCCGGGGCGGATGTCGAGGTCGACGCCGTCCACCGCCCGGGCCCGGGGGCCGCCGTGCCGTCCGGGGAAGGTGACGTGGAGGCCCCGGGCGCTCAGCAGCGGGGCGGAGGTGACCTCGGGGGCCGTGGGAGACGTGGTCATGGCGTGCCGGGCCTCGCTTCCTCCAGGGCCTCCGGTGTCCCGGACGGCCGCTCACCACGGTCCCGCGCACCCTGGACCGCCTCACGGTCCTCCGCTCCCGGCGGCCCGGCCAGCACACACGCCGCCCGCCGCTCCGGCCCCGCCGCCCGCAGCACCGGGTCCTCCTCGGAACACGACTCCAGCGCCACCTGGCACCGCGGATGGAACGTGCAGCCGGACGGCAGCGCGGCAGGGTCGGGCGGGTCGCCCGCGAGCCCCTGCGGCGCGAACCGGGACGCCGGGTCGCCGATGCGCGGGAACGCGGCCGACAGGGCCCGGGCGTACGGGTGCCGGGCGTCCTCGTACACCTGCCGGGCGGGGCCCTCCTCGACCACCCGGCCCGCGTACATCACCGCCAGCCGGTCACAGGTGTCGGCGAGGACCGCCAGGTCGTGGCTGATCATGATCAGACCGAGGTCCTGGTCCGCGACCAGCTGCTCGATGAGCCGCAGGATCTGGGCCTGGATCATCACGTCGAGCGCGGTCGTCGGCTCGTCGGCGATGATCAGCCGGGGGGCGCAGGCCAGCGCCATGGCGATCATGACGCGCTGGCGCTGGCCGCCGGACAGTTCGTGCGGATAGGCGTCCGCGCGGGCGGGCGGGAGGCCGACCTGCTCCAACAGCTCACCGGTCTTCCTTTTCGCACCGGCGGCGGTCGCCTTCCGGTGCAGCAGGATCGGCTCGGCGATCTGGTCGCCGACGCGGTGCACGGCGTTGAGGGAGTGCATCGCGCCCTGGAAGACGACGGAGGCCCCGGCCCAGCGGACCGCCCGCACCCGGCCCCACTTCATGGTCAGCACGTCCTCGCCGTCGAGGAGCACCTCCCCGGTGATCCGGGCGCCCGCCGGCAGCAGCCGCAGCAGGGCCAGCGCCAGCGTGGACTTGCCGCAGCCGGACTCGCCGGCCAGGCCCAGCTTCCGGCCCGCCTCCAGGCGCAGATCCACCCCGCGCACGGCGGCCGCCCCGCCCGCGTACGTCACGGTCAGGTTCCTGACGTCGAGCAGACTCAACGCGACACCCCCAGCCTGGGGTTGAGGACGGACTCCACGGCCCGCCCGCAGAGCGTGAACGCCAGCGCCACCACGGCGATGGCGATGCCCGGCGGCACCAGATACCACCAGTCCCCGGCACTGACCGCGCCCGCCTCCCGCGCGTCCTGAAGCAGCCCGCCCCAGGACACGACCGTCGGATCGCCGAGGCCGAGGAAGGCGAGGGTCGCCTCGGCGAGGATGGCCGAGGAGATGATCAGGGTCGTCTGGGCCAGCACCAGCGGCATCACATTGGGCAGGACGTGCCGGGACATGATGTGCCAGTGGCCGCCGCCCAGCGCCCTCGCCCGCTCGATGTACGGCCGGGTCTCCACGGCCAGGGTCTGGGCGCGCACCAGCCGGGCCGTGGTCGGCCAGGTGGTCACGCCGATCGCCACGACGGTCGTGGTCAGCGAGCGGGACATCACCGTCGCCAGGGCGATCGCGAGCACCAGCGTCGGCATCACCAGGAACCAGTCGGTGATCCGCATCATCACCGTCGCGTACCAGCCCCTGAAGTGCCCCGCCGTCACCCCGATCAGGGTGCCGATCGACACCGACAGCACGGCGGCGAGCAGCCCGACCATCAGCGACACCCGCGAACCCCAGATCACCAGGCCCAGCAGGTCCCGGCCGAACTGGTCGGTGCCGAGCGGGAACTCGGCGCTCGGGCTCTGCATCGGACGCCCCGGCGCGTCGGTCACGCTGCTCACGTCGGAGCCGACGAACAGCGGCGCGAACAGCGCCAGCAGCGCGCACAGCGCCAGCACGGCCAGCCCGTGGAGCCCCGCCCGTTCGGAGCGGTACTGCCGCCAGAAGCGGGCGACGGAAGCCCGGCGCCGCTGCCGGGCCAGGGCGCGCGGGCTCGGGGCCGGCTCGGTCGTCGTCATCGGGCCACCCGGGGGTCCAGCAGCGGATAGACCAGGTCGGCGAGGGTGTTCATCAGGATCACCGCGGCGGCGAACACGAAGAACAAGCCCTGCACCAGCGGCAGATCGGGCACGCTCAGCGCCTGGTAGAACAGCCCGCCGAGCCCCGGCCAGGAGAAGACCGTCTCCACGAGGATCACGCCCGCCACCGTCCGGCCGAGGTTGATGAAGATCAGCGTCACGGTCGGCAGCAGCGCGTTCGGCACGGCGTGGCGACGGCGTACGAGGTCGTCGCGCAGCCCCTTGGCCCGCGCCGTCGTCAGATAGTCGCTGCCCATCTCGTCCAGCAGCGCCGACCGTGTGACCAGCAGCGTCTGCCCGTACTCCACGGCCACCAGCGTCACCACCGGCAGCACGAGATGGTGCGCCACATCGAGCACGTACGCGAAGCCCTCCTCGCCGCCCGACTCCATGCCGCCGGTCGGGAACATCCCGGGCAGCGGGCCGATGCCCACCGACAGCACGATGATCAGCAGCAGCCCCAGCCAGAAGGACGGGATGGAGTACAGCGTCAGCGCAAGGCCCGTGTTGAGGCGGTCGCCCAGCCCGCCGTGCCGCCACGCCGAGCGCGTGCCGAGGAAGATGCCCAACGCCGTGTAGAGGACGAACGCCGTGCCCGTGAGCAGCAGCGTGTTCGGCAGCGCCTCGGTGATCTTGTCGACGACCGGGGCGCGGAACTGGTACGACGTCCCGAAGTCACCCGTGAGCGCCTTGCCGCAGTAGTCCGTGAACTGCCGCCACAACGGCAGGTCCAGCCCGAACTCCGCGCGATATGCCGCCAGTTGCTCGGCCGACACCTGACGGCCGCCCGTCATGGTCTTCACCGGGTCACCGGGGATCAGCCGGAACAGGAAGAAACTGGTCACGAGGACCGCGAGCAGCGAAACGGCGGCACCGGCCAGCTTGCCCGCCAGGTACCGCGGGTACGCGGACCTCCCGCGCACCCGCGGCCCGGCCGCCGCCTGCTGCTTGTCCTCGACCAGCGCGGGGGTCGCGTCAGCGGTCATGAGTACCCGCTCGCCGCTTCACTCGCGTTCCTCGGCGGTGGCCCGTCGCCGCATCGCCGCGAAGGCGCCGAGCCCGCCGAGGATCAGGACACCCGCGACGATCCCCACCACAACCCCCGTCGACGAGGCGGTGTCGGAGGAGCCGCCGGAGTCCGCGGGGACCGCTGACCACCAGCTCCAGTAACCGTCCTGACCGTAGATGTTGCCCGCCTTCGCCGGCATGGTCGTGATCGACTTGATCTGGTCCGTCCGGAAGGCCTCGACCGCGTTCGGATACGCCATGACGTTCATGTACCCGAGGTCGTACAGCCGCGACTCCATCCGCTTGACGATGTCCGCCCGTTTGGCGGGGTCGTACTCGCTCAGCTGCCGGGCATAGAGCTCGTCGTACTTCTTGTCGCAGATGAAATTGTCCGTCGCGCCGGTGTCCTTCGGGGTCGCCGGGAGCGCGCCGCACGTATGGATCGACAGGACGAAGTCCGGGTCGGGATTGACCGACCAGCCGTCGAACGCCAGGTCGTACGTGCCGGCCAGCCACGGGTCGGTCACGTTGTCCAGGCAGTTGAGCCGCACTCCGATGCCGAGCTTGCCCCACCACTCCTGCAGGTACTTGCCGACCGCCTTGTCGTTCGGGTCGGTGGCGTGGCACAGCACGCGGTAGGTGATCGGCTTGCCGTCCTTGCCGACGCGCTTGCCGTCGCCGTTCTTCTTGTACCCCGCCTGGTCGAGCAGCCGGGCCGCCTCGGCCGGGTCGTACGCCAGCTTCCGGTCCGCGGAGGGCTTCCAGAAGTAGTCCTGGAAGCGCGGCGGGAGGTAGCCCTCGCCCTCGACGGCGTGGCCCCGGAACACCTTGTCGATGATGGCCTCGCGGTCCACGGCCCGGAACAGCGCGTTGCGCACCCGCTGGTCCAGCAGGGAGGGGTGGCCGTCGCCGAACTTCTCGCCGTTCTTCGCCTTCGCGCCCGGGTTGGTGGCGAGGGCGTAGAAACGGCGGCCGGGGGCGTCGTTCACCTGGATGTCGTCAGCGCCCTTCAGGGACTCCGCCTGAGCGGGCGTCAGGGACGGGGACCCGGCCACGAAGGACACCTCGCCCTTGCGCAGCGCCGACACGGCCGCGTCCTGGTCCTTGTAGTAGCGGAACACCAGCTCGTCGAACTTCGGCGACCCGCGCCAGAAGCTCTTGTTGGCCTTGAGCCGGACGTAGCTGTCGGCCTTGTACCCGCTCAGCACGAACGGCCCGTTCCCCACCACGGGGAAGCTCTTGTCGTTGTTGAACGCGGAGAAGTCCGAGACCTTCTCCCACACGTGCTTCGGCACGATCGGCACGTCCAGCGCGGCCATCGTGGCCTGCGGCTTCTTCAGCTCGATGACCAGCTGGGTGGGGCTCGGAGCCGTCACCTTCCTGAAGTTCCCGACGTAGCTGCCGTTGGCCGTGGCCGCGCCGGAGTCGGTCATCATCTTGTTGAACGTCCACGCCGCGTCCTCGGCGGTGGCCTGCTCGCCGTCCGACCACGTGGAGTTCGAACGGATCGTGTACGTCCAGGTCAGCTTGTCCGCCGACGGCTCCCACTTGGTGGCCAGGCCCGCGATGGCGCGGTTGTCCTTGGGGTCGTAGTTCGTCAGGTACTCGTACACGAGCCGGTGGATGCTCGTACTGAGCAGCCGGACCGCCAGAAACGGGCTGAGCGAGTCCACGCTCTGCGCCACGGCGACGGTCAGCACCTTCTTGCCGTCGTCGGCCGCCCGGGCCTGCTGGGGCGCCGGGGCGAGCGGGGTCGTGAGACCGGCGGTGAGGGTGAGCGCGGCCGCCCCGGCCAGGGCGACGAGCCGGAGGCCGTGCGGGAGGCTGCGTTTCTGATCGTTCGTGCCCATGGGCGGACCTCGCGTCATCGCTCGGACGGGAAGGACGGGTTGATCAGCTGTCAGATCCGTGATGTGTGTGTACCAGCGGCCCCGCCACCCGTCAACGCCGCATTCACCCCTTGTGGCCTGCGGAAATAACGAATCGGCGAGCGTTCCGCACCCATTGGTCGAGACCACTGACGCGCCCCTGGCCAGGGCCTGGCAACGGAATTCGCCCCTGAACGCGCCAAGGCCCGCGCCGAGTCGAAGCGGCGCGGGCCGGAGCGGGGACCGGCCCCTGAGAAGGGGCCGATCGGGTGAGGCGATTACTGCGTCGGAGGCGGGGGCGGCGGCGTCTGCCCGTCCGGCTGGGCCGGGTGCCCGGGCTGCCCGGGCTGGTCGGCCTGGGGGTAGCCGTAGCCCGGCTGGTCGGCCTGGGGGTAGCCGTAGCCCGGCTGCCCGGGCTGGGGGTAGCCATAGCCCGGCTGCGGGGGAGCGGCCGGGGGCTGCCCGGGCTGGGGGTACGGCTGGCCGGGATGGGCCGCCGGCGGCCCGGACTGCTGCACCGGCTGGCCGGGCTGTCCCGGCTGCCCGGGCTGGCCGGGCTGCGGGAAGGGCGGCTGGCCCGCGGCCTGCGGATACGGCTGCCCGGGCTGGGCCGGGGGCTGTCCCGGCTGGGCATAGGGCTGTCCCGGCTGAGGGTACGGCTGCCCGGGCTGGGCGTAGGGCTGCCCGGGCTGCGGCGTCGGCGGCTGCGGGTACTGGTCCGGCTGGCCGGGAGCCTGCTGCTGTCCAGGAGCGGGCTGCTGCAGACCGGGATGCGGAGGCTGCTGCAGACCGGGATGCGGAGGCTGCCCGGGCTGGCCGTAGAGCTGCCCCGGCCCGGCTTGGCCCGGCATCGGCGGGGCCGCGACCGGCGGCGGATTGCCGTCGGAGGTCCACAGCCCGTGCGACTGCTGGTGCCGGACGAAGTCCTCGGCGACCATCGTCGCCAGGTTGAAGTACGCCTCCCGCACCTTCGGTCGCATCATGTCGAGGTCGACCTCGGCACCGGCGGCGAGATGCTCGTCGAAGGGCACGACGACGACGCCCCGGCAGCGCGTCTCGAAGTGAGTCACGATGTCCTCGACCTTGATCATCTTCCCGGTCTCGCGGACCCCGGAGATGACGGTGAGGGACCGCGAGACGAGGTCGGCGTAACCGTGCGCCGACAGCCAGTCCAGCGTCGTACTCGCACTGCTCGCACCGTCCACGGACGGCGTCGAGATGATGATGAGCTGGTCGGCGAGGTCCAGTACACCGCGCATCGCGCTGTACAGCAGACCGGTACCGGAGTCGGTGAGGATCACCGGGTACTGCTTGCCCAGCACGTCGATCGCGCGCCGGTAGTCCTCGTCGTTGAAGGTCGTGGACACGGCCGGGTCGACGTCGTTGGCGATGATCTCCAGGCCGGAGGGCGCCTGCGACGTGAACCGCCGGATGTCCATGTACGAGTTGAGGTACGGGATCGCCTGGACGAGGTCACGGATGGTGGCCCCGGTCTCCCGCCGCACCCGGCGTCCGAGGGTGCCGGCGTCCGGGTTGGCGTCGATCGCGAGGATCTTGTCCTGCCGCTCGGTGGCGAGCGTGGAGCCGAGCGCGGTGGTCGTGGTCGTCTTGCCGACACCGCCCTTGAGGCTGATCACCGCGATCCGGTAGCAGGACAGCACGGGCGTACGGATCAGGTCGAGCTTGCGCTGCCGCTCGGCCTCCTCCCTCTTGCCGCCGATCTTGAACCGACCGCCACCGGCCGCCGGACGGCTGCTCTTCGCCTTCTGCTTCTTGCTGTTGAGCAGCCGGTCGGACGACAGCTCCACGGCAGCGGTGTAACCGAGCGGCGCGACCCCGGGGTTGGTCGGCTGCCGCTGGTCGTGCTGCATGGGCTGAGGCCAGGCGGCGCCGGTGCGGGGGTCGACGGGCTGCTGGGGCTGCTGCCCTGGCTGCGGCTGTCCCGACGGGCCGGCCTGCGGGGTGTGGCCCTCGGTGTGGGGCTGGGCCTGCGGCGGGATGTGAGGCTGCGGCTGGACCTGCTGGTGCGGGGGCTGAGCACCGGGGTGCGGGAAGCCGTATCCGCCCTGAGCGGTGGCCGGAGTGCTCTGGTGCGGGAAGCCGTAGCCGCCCTGGGCGTCGGGTGCGGGGGCCGGCGCACTCTGGGGCTGCCGAGCCGAGGGCTGCTGGGCATCCGGAGCCGGAGCGCCCGGCTGAGGAAAGCCGTATCCGCCTTGCGGGGCGGGCGGGGCGGTGGGCGGAGTGCCCTGGTGCGGGAAGCCGTAACCGCCGGGCTGCGGGGTGGGCTGCGCGGGCGGCGCCGGTGCGGCAGGCTGGTTCCATGCGGCGGGCGCGGGCTGCGGCGCCTGCGGCTGGAACGTTGGCTGCTGCGCCGGCGGCTGCTGTACCGGCACGGAGGGCTGCGGCGGCACCGGGTGCTGTCCCTGTGCGGCCGTCGGCTGCGGCTGAGCGGGCGTGTTCGGGTCCCAGGGCTGCGCCTGCGGCTGCTGCTGCGGCTGGGCGGGCCACTCGCTCGCCGGGGCCGGAGCGGCCGGCTGGTACGACGGCGGCAGCGGCGGCACGCCCGGCGGGGGCGGGGGAGTGAAGCCGGGCGGCGTGCCGTGCGGCGCATCGGGGGAGGCCGGTGCCGGCGGTGCGGCGTCCTCGGGCTGGCCCGGCGCGGACGCGTGGTCGGCGAGGGGCGCGTCGGCCGGCTCGGCAGCTGGCGCCACCGAGTCCTCACCCTCGTGCTCGGCGTCGGCGGGTACCGCGTGCTCGGACTCGTCGGAGCCGGGCAGCGCGTACCCGGGCTGCGCGTCCTCAGACAGGCCGGCCTCGGGCTTCGTGTCCTCAAGCTGCGCGTCATCGACCGGTGCCGGCTCGGAGTCGGCGTCGTCGGCCTCGGCGGCCGAGGACTCCACGTCCTCCGCTTTGGGGCGCGTGTTCCCCGACTCGGCCTCAGCGAGCGGTGGTGGCACGTCCGTGAAGGAGTCCACGTCCAGCGCGTCATCCGAAGCCGCTGGGGAGTCGTCCCCCTCCGCAGCGGGAGCGACGTCCTCCGCGTCGTCGGGTCGAAGCCCGCCTACGGCCTCGTCGGCGTTCTTCGCCTCGGTGGCCTCGGGGGCGTCGGTGTCTGCGGAGCCTTCGGACCCTTCAGGGGCGGCGGGCGCGGAGGCCGCCTCCGCAGCGGCACGCTCCTCGATCTCCCGCTTCAGGGCGACGGCGGAGAAGCGCATGGTGGCGCCGCTCTCCAGATCGCCGTTCTCTGGCTCCGCGGCATCATCGGAAGCCGCCACGGCCGAAGCCTCGGGAGCGACTGGGGCCACCGAAGCGACAGGCGGAGCTGCCGGGACCGCGGGATTCGCCGGGACGGCCGGGGCCTCCGGCGGAGCCGGCGGGGCCCACTGCGGCTGATGCCCGCCGACGGGGATGTGCGGCACGGCCGCAGGAGAAGCCGCATCCCCCGCGGGCGCCTCCACCTGCCCCTCAGACTGTTCGCCGTGCGGCGACCCCTGCGGCTCGAATCCGCTGCCCATCGGAAGCCTGGGCACGGCCGCAGGGCCCTCCGAAGAGGGCGCAGGCGGCGCAGGCGGTGCGAAGGGCGCACCCGGCGCGGACGCGGGAGGCGTGAACGGGGCGCCCGGAGCGGGGGCCGGCGCGGGAGGCGTGAAGGGCGCCCCGGGCGCCGGAGCCGGTGGGGAGGCCTGCCCCGGCATGGACGTCGGAGAGGCCGAAGGCCCACCGTCAGGATTGGCGTGCGCCGGTCGGGTCAGCCCGGGCAGCGGCGGCACGGGTCCCTTCGGCACGGTCGGACCCCCAGGCGCCCAGGCGGCTCCGGCGCCACCGGGCACGCCGGAAGCGCCGATCGCCCCGGGGCCGGGCGCCCCGGGAGCGCTTGAGTCCTCGGACCCGCCCGCCCCCTGCCCCGAGGACGAACTCCCCGAGGCATTCTGCGTGTACCAGGCGGGCGGGGCGTAGTCGATGGTGAACTCGCCCGTCATCTCCGCTGCGGACTCCGCGTCGGGCTGGTCATCGCCGGGTGTCGCCCAGCCCCCGCGGATCCCGTCCCGATCGCTGCTCACAGTGTTCCTCCTGGTGTGCTCGAGCACCCTCATGCCGTGCTGGGGCGACCCTTGCTGTCGCACGAGTCAGTGGGCTACCCCCTGGGCCACCCCCGATATCGCGTCACCCTGTTGGGTCATCGCCTCGTCCCCCGCCCCAGCCTAATCAAGAAAGAGGCGGACACGGCAGGCGTGTCCGTCCGCGTGGGGTGCGTCCGACACAAAGTCGGTTGGACCAACGCGAGTTCGCGGTCAGTCCATCCGCCGGGCCATACCCAGCAGACCGATCTCGGCGTCCGTGGGCTGCGTCATGACGTACTGGCGGTCACCGTCGGTGCACCACAGGGTCATCCCGTCAGCGAGGGTCGGTAGCGGTTCGTACTCGGTGCGCGGCAGGCCGATCACCCGGCCTACCTCGGCCGCCTCGTCGGGCGACACCCGCTGCACTCCGGTGAGCCGCGCCTGACGCATCAGCCTGGGTGCCACCGGGCTGAGATACGGCAGCAGGGTGAGCACCGACTGCCAGGGAGCCGACACCACGCGTCCGCGTGGCGGACGCATACCGCAGTCCCGGACCACCAGGACCGGGTTGCCGGCCGAGGCGCCGAGGGGAGGGACTCGGCCCACGTCGTGCACCGTCATCCCTGACTGGCCGCCGCCCACTGCCTGGACGATCTGCGACCAGTGCTGGGCGCGGCCGGTCTCGACGGCGACCCGCGCGCCCGTCGCCGCGGCGCGCAGGGCGAGCACCTGGGCCGTCCACAGGCCGCCGATCAGCAGCACGTCGTAAGGCGTCGGACGGTTCACCCCGAGCACGGCGGGCTGGCCTTGGGGGGTGACGCCGACGACCACGCCATCGTCACCGATGGGCAGCGACAACGCGTCGAGCTGGTCAACCGGCAGCGTGTGTCGCGGATGGCGTGGGCCGAGCAGTCCGAAGCCGGTGCGCAGCCGCACGGCAAGGCCGCCGCCATCGGAGCGGGTCCGGGACGGCGGGACCGCATCCGGACCGGGCGCCGTGGGGTAGTTGGCGGACGAGATCGGGGTCGTCAGGGGGGCCATCAGCGTGCACCTCCGAGCGGCAACGTGGCCAGGACTCCGGGCAATTGCTCCCGGTCGAGTCGGGCGAGTCCGGTTTGCGCCTGCCGCGCCACGCGTTCCAACTCGCGCCGTGACGACGCGAGCTCTGTGCTGCTGCGCCCGGTGACCCGCACATGCCCAGTAAGGGCTACCTCCTGCTGTCCGCTCCGGGCAAGTGTCAGGCTGAGCGTCGTCGCAAGGGCAGGCACCGCGGTCAATTGCGCGACCAGTTGCGGCAGACCGGTGCCGGAGCCGCCGAGGGAGGGCCAGCGGCGCACCCAGTACGTGGTGTGTCTGCGGTTGTCACACCGCCAACTGCGACTGGTCTCCTCGGTGCGTCGCCGGGGCGCCTCGTTGTGCCCGGCTTGGGTGGTCACCGTCGGGTTTGCGCAGGCGGAGGTGGCGATGGCCGAGGTCACCTCCTCCTCGGTGAGCACGCTCACCCGGAACCCGGCACCCGTCAGCCGGCTCGCCAGATGCTCCGCGGACCGCACCAGGCTCTTCTGGGCCCCGACGAGGCCGCCGCCGCGGGCGGCCACCGCCTCCGAGCACAACTCAGGGTCCAACTTCAGTGCGATCCACGTGATGCGGACGGCCGGAGAGGCCGTCTGCCCCTGCAGCTGTGTGTAGTTGGTCACCACGACCGACTGCTGGGGCAGGTGCGGCGCGGGCGCGGGCTGGGTGTGCACCACGATTTGGGCGGACTCCAGGTGGATTCCGTCGACATCCAGAGCGTCCCGCACCGGGGCGAGGGGGAGGGGGCGGCGGCCGCGCTCCGCGCGCAGCGCCCCGAAGTCTGCCTCCACTTGTAGGACCGCGGTGAGGAAGCCACCGTCACCGACCATGCCGACGGGCCGCTGGTCTCGGTCGTTGCCGCGGCTGTAGCTGTAGGTCCGCAGGCTCGGGTCGCACTCGACGGCAGGGGCCAGCCCCGGGTCCGTGCCCGGCGGCACTGTGCTGTTGGAGGCTCTGCGGCGGCGGGAGCGCAGGGCCTGCACGCGGGCCAGCCACTCGGGCAGGGAGCGCCCTCGGCGCCGCACCAGCGCGAGCATCACGAGGATCCCGGCCACGACGGCGGCCGGGACGAGCGCGTATGTCCCGATCACCCAGCCGCACATGACGAGTGCCGCGGCCAGTTCCAGCAACACCAGCCGCTGCACGGCGAAGGAACCTCCGCGCCCCGAACGTGCCCTCAGGTGCGGCGTGACATTGCCTGACGCCGCCCCGCCGTCGCTGGGCACCGGCCGACCGGCGCTGCCCGAACGCGACCTCGATTGCGATCGTGACTGTGACCGCCGTGCGGAAGCCATCACCCCAAACCCCCCGAATGTCTCACGAATACCTCTACCCACTCGCTCATGCGAGTCCTGAGCCCACTGCCCGTGACACACGCACGGTCACGCAACAGGCATAGTAGGGGCCGGGCCTGACAACGAGGCACCAGAGGCAACCACGGCCGGGCGACGGTCACCATCACCGTCCCCAGGGCTCCGCAACGGGGAAAGAGCGGACACGGATGGCATCACGCCGCGATGAACTCAACGCCTACACCTTCGCGAAGCGTCGCACACTCGCTTCGTTTCTGCGGCCGTCGCCGTCGGGTTCCGAGGAGGGCGCGCCGAAGCCGCTGAGCGCGGTATGGCCAGGGGTGGTGGTTGCCGTGGTGATCCTCGCGGTGTTCGGCGCCATCGGGCTCTTCAGCCCCACCGCCCCGAGAGGCTGGGACACCCCGAACGAACACGTCATCGTCGCCAGCGACTCGACGACGCGATACGTCGTCCTGAAGACGAAGGGCCAGAAGCAGCTTCACCCGGTGCTCAACATGGCCTCGGCGAAACTGCTGCTGAAGCCCGACAAGAACAGCATCATCACAGTCGACGAGAAGGTCCTCGACAGCGGCAAGCCCCCACACGGTGCCACCCTCGGCATCCCGTACGCCCCCGACCGGCTGCCCTCCACCGATGAGGCGGAGGCCGCTAAGCGCTGGGCGGTCTGCGAGCGCCCGAGCGACGGCGGACGGGCCATCCAGAAAGCGGCGTTCGTCCTGGCCGAGAAGGAGTGGACAAGGACGGAGGGCCGCCACAAGCTCTCCGGGAGCGACCTGATGTACGTCGTCGGTCCGGACGGCAAAACGCAGTACGTCGTCGACGACCGCGGCTGGGCCTACCCGCTCGGCGACCCCACCGACAAAGAACTCCTCAAGGCCCTCGACACCCAGGGCCGCGCCCCGCAGCGCGTCTCCCAGGACTGGCTGGACACCCTGCACAAGGGCGACCCCCTGACCATCCCCTCGATCGACGGCACCCCCGGCGCCGAGGCCGGCGCGTCCGAAAGCCTCGGTGAGTACGACAAAGTCGGCATGGTCATCAAGGCCTATGACGGCACGCGCATGCAGTACTACGTCGTCCTCCCCGGCGAGGTCGCCCGGATCAGCGAGTTCACCGCAACCCTCCTGCTGAACAGCGGCAAGCTCATCGCCGTCGGGCAGACAGGCGAGGCACAACAGGTCGCCCCCGGCGCGGTGGTCGACAGCACCGCCTTCCGTGGCGAGAAGAAGTGGCCGACGTACAAGCCGAAGACCGTCAACAACGGCACCAGCGCCACCACCGGCCGCAACACCGTCTGCAACGTCCTGCGCTCGGTCGACACGAAGAACGGCACGACCACCCTATCCACGTGGGTCGGCACCGACTTCCCCGCCTCGCTGCCCACCGGCTCCTCCAGCGCGTATGTCACCGCCGGCTCCGGACAGCTCTACCGCCAGTTCCAGGGCACCGAGACCAAGGCAGGCAGCGTCTTCCTGGTCACCGACACCGGCCTGCGCTATGCGCTGCAGTCCAATAGCGACAGCGCCACCGAGGACAAGGGCATCGGTACCTCCAAGGAGCAGCGCGAGCAGGCACTGACCGAGGCCAAGATCGCCCAGACCAGGCTCGGCTACGAGAAGGTTGACCCGACCCCCGTCCCTCTGGCCTGGTCGAGGTTCCTGCCCACGGGCCCCCGCCTGTCCGAGTCGGCGGCCCGACAGCCGCAGGGCTCGTAGCCGCGGGCATTCGGTAGGAGAGCGACTGATGCTGAAAGCAGGCGACGTGAGGACCAGAAGCCGCTCGCTGGTGGTGACGCTGCTCGCCACGACGGTCGTCAGCGCGACGACCCAACTCGTCCTCCCGATCCACGAGGCCCGGGCGGACGACAGCGGCCAGTGCACCTTCCCGTCGGAGAAGTACGAAGGCCGCCCCTGGTCGTTGCAACGCATCAATCTCGACGAGCTGTGGGCGCAGACGAAGGGCGAAGGGATCCGGGTCGCTGTCGTCGACACGGGTGTCGACGTCAAGAATCCCCAGCTCACCGAGGCCGTCGACGCGTCGAAGGGTAAGAACTTCCTCCCCGAGAAGAACCAGAAGGGCGAGAAGATCGAGCGCGGCAACGCGAGCGGCACGACGGACACCGTCGGCCACGGCACCCGCGTGGCCGGCATCATCGCCGCCCGCCCCGTGGCGGGGACCGGCTTCGTGGGCCTGGCCCCCGAGGCCACGATCATCCCGATCAAGCAGAACGACGCGGACGGCAACGGCACGGCGCTCACCCTGGCACAGTCCATCCGCCATGCGGTGGACGTGGGCGCGGACGTCATCAACATCTCCCAGGACACGGCCAACGCCGTGAAACCGGCCGCGGAACTGGAACAGGCGGTGAACCATGCCCTCAGCCGACAGGTCGTCATCGTCGCCTCGGCCGGCAACGACGGGCTGGGCGGCAACGTCAAGGTCACTTACCCCGCGTCGTACCAGGGCGTCCTCGCCGTGGCCTCCTCGGACCGCAACAACGAGCGCGCCCCCTTCTCCCAGTCCGGCAGTTTCGTCGGGGTCGCCGCACCCGGCGTCGACATGATCTCCACCGTCCCCGGCGACGGCCACTGTTCCGACAACGGCACCAGCTTCTCGGCCCCGTACGTCGCCGGCGTAGCCGCCCTGCTGAAGGCCAAGTATCCCAAGTGGACGGCACGGCAGATCGTCGCTCAGATCGAACAGACCGCGGAACGCACCATCCCCGGACATGACATCCTCGTCGGCTGGGGCGTGGTCGACCCGGTCAAGGCCCTCACCGACGTCGACCCTGCGCACCCCGTCGAGTCTCCCCGCCCGGAACGCAACCCTGTTGGCGCCGAAGCGCCCTCGGTGGCCCCCGTCCACTTCGGAGAGACACCAGAGGAACGCAACACCCGCCTCGGCACCTATGTCGTGGTCGGAGGTCTCGTCCTGGCAGCGGGACTGAGCGGCACGGCGGTGGCGGTGCGGGACGCGCGGCGTCGGCGGAGAGGCCTGGGAGGCCCGGCATGCTGACGCAACTGTCGATCATCCTCTTCGTGCTGGCGGCTCTGCTGATCCTCATGGCCTGTGTGAAGGCGCAGCGGGTCCGTTCCTGGCGCGAGTCCCTGAACCCGTCCGCGCCCGAGGTCCCGGACGTGGCGTTCGTCGTCGCCCGCATCACCCTCATAGGCATGGCGGCAGTCTGCGCAGTGATGGGTTTTCGAGGCGTCGACGTGCAGGACCGTTGGAAGTGGAGCGACGACGAGCTGCAGAGCGCGGTGGAACAGGCCACGCACGAGCTCGACGGGTTCCTGTATCGGGTCGACGAGTCGGGCAAACCCGTCGTCCCCATGTACGAGTACGAGACGCTCCTCGAGAGCGAGGTCGTCGAGAACGGCGGCGACGCCCCACAGGACGGCGTCGCCGCCTCAGCCGCCGACGGCAACACGAACGCCGACGCGTACTTCACCGTCTCCGCGAACGGCGCCGACGCCGAATTCTGCGTCCACATCGAGCGCGTGCGCTCGAAGGAGGACGACTACACGCCGCCGGGCATCGCGGGAGGCGAGGGGACGTACACCGAGCTGGGCTACCGGCTCACGGTGACCACACAGGAAGGGGCGTGCTGACTGGTCAGGTGAAGCCGCACAGGGGGGCGCAAGGCGCGCCTTCACGGCCTGAGCCTGCTCTGCGGGCAGGGTTGCCTATGTCCGCTGGGCGTCGAGTGATTCGCCCCTGTCCGCCTTGCCGCCAGCGCAGCTGAACAGGAGCACGAGCACGCACGGTGTGACCGCCTGTCGGACCAGGCTACGGTCCCGCCTCGCGTCAGCGGCATGTGTCCGAGTCGGCGACGGACTGGCTGTAGGAGGTGATCAGCTTTTTCACCGCGGCATCGTCGCTGACATCGTCAGCGTGGACCTGCAGCCCGGTGAAAAGAGTGTGATTTGGATGATCTGGGCTGGTGCAGTCCGCTACCTTCATCACCGCCCCTGTGCCGGAGCCGACGTACGTGCCGGCATCATCTGTGAGCCTGGCTGATTCAAGCTGCGGAACGGAGGCGGCAACGTCGACGACGGTGTCACCATCTTCCCACCACTCCTGGCTGAGGGTTAGAGCGGCCTTGCCGTCGACGTTCACCTGGCACTCGCTCCTCCGATACACCGGGTGCTTCTCCTCGGTTTCGATCCGATTCCCAGTCGGCAGGAGATCGGAGACGACTCCGCGGTTCACTGTGGCGCCGCACAGAGCGCTAGGCACCTCGTATCCCTGTTTTTCGCGAGAGCAGCCGACGAGCATGCTGAACGCGGTGAGTAGTACACATACTTCCGCCACTCGTCGTTCGATCACAATGACTACCTCTCGTTGGTCCAAGTACGTGCCCTTGGCGGTTCAGAAGCTAGAGAGTGCCTTGAACACGCTGGCTGTCTCAGATATCCGTGACAAGGTCCGGCGCGACTGTTCGCATGTACTCCCCAGCATCGAGGAATGCCTTCGAGGACTCATCCTCCGCCCATGACGCGACATCCCCCGGGTGCTGCAAGTTGTACATTCTGGCGGCTTCCGACGCTGCTCGACGTGTGTACTCCATGTTGGTCGTGCGGCCGTTCTGCCAGTCATCACCGATCTTGGGCCCTGCATCGTCCTTTGCGCTGCCCTCCGCGTCCTTGAACAACTCCTCCAGGATTACGCTCGTGACAGTGCCCGCAGCGCCACCGACCCCCGCTCCTACGGCAGGCGTGGCGATGAACGAGGTGCCGACGCCGACTCCGGTACCAACTGTGCCCGAGATCACGTTCTTCCACTGGGCCATCGAGTGGTCGTACTCCTCATCCGACTTGACGGCTTCGGAGGCGACAGCCTCGTTGCGGCCCATGGCCAGAACACCCGAAACGTCGCCCGAGTGCCGGGCGATGGATCGAACAGTGAGTTCCAAGTCGTGATGCGGGCGCTGACTCTCCGGTAGGTCCGGGTTGAGGTGGTACTCCATCAAGTCGCCCATGTACTTCGTCTGACCCACTTCGACTGCGGCGTATCCCTCCGGATTCTGGCCCACGGCGAAGAGGAAGCGTGACACCTCGTTGTGTTCCAACTCGGCAGACGAACCGAACACGGGGTAAAGCTTCTCAATTCGTTCCCAGGCGTCCTTCTTGTCCTCGTCGTCCCGCTCCGGATGCGGGTCGACCTCTGTCGTCGCGCGATTGATGTCGGGCAGGTACTCGGAAGCGATCTGTCCCATGCTGTCCGACATGTAAGCGCTCTCGGTGAGTCGTGTGTCGTTATCCGCAATCGACGCGACGATGGCCTCGAAGAGTTTGGTTTGGCCCTCGTTGTGTGCGGGAGTGTCCTTGGTGGGAAGCTCGCCGGCTGGGTGGCCAGTGGTTGCTGCCTCCAGAGCGAGCGCCAGATTGTTCTTCCCTGTGTGGAGATCGTCCCCCTTGAGGTCGCTCTCCTTCGGCCACTCACGCTCCTCGAAGAGGTACTGGAAGTTGGAGAGCGTGACCTTGCCGTTCTTGCCGTTGCCGTCGGTGTCCCGCTCGAAGGGGTTGCCCTCGTCGTCCTTGTTGATGAACTCCTGGTTGAAGAAGTCCGTCGCCGCGTCCGGGCTGTTGGAGAGGCCTTTCAGGTAACCGGTGAGCGGGTCGGAGCCGCTGTCCTCGCCGATGCGGTTCAGCCAGGGGTCCGCACCCATGTGCTGCCACGCCATGTTCTGGTGCTCGCCGTTGCCGGTGAGCTTGCGCTCGGTGGCCATGAGCTTGTTGCCGTAGTCCTTCAGGAACTGGTCGTCGTAGTCGCCGGTCCGCATCAGGTTGCTCATGACCTGGAAGCCCATGGGGCCGCCGGCGTTGTTGCCGTAGACCGGTTTGTCGCCGATGTCGATCATCGTGCGCTTCCACTCGCTCATCGCGACCGAGTCGCTCTGCGTGGCGTTGGCGAGCGTAGTGCCCAGGCTGCGCTGCAGATCGTCGAACTTCTCCTGCCGTTCCCGCCCGAGCTCGAAGTTGCCCCGGTGCGGGTCGTTGACGCCGGTCCAGAACTCCAGCGTCTTCTGCGGACCGAGCGTCGTGGCGAACCGTTCGGCGAACAGATCGTCGTTGCCGTACTTGTTGAGCCCATTGAGGAGCCGGTCGAACTCCTCGGGGCTGAGGTCCTTGGGATCCTTCCGCGCCAGCTTCGCCAGCTCGTCGGCCTGCTTGACGGCCTCAGCCGCGCTGTCCCGGTCCTTGTACGAGGCGTCCGAGAAGCCGAGCTTGCTCTGGTCGGCGATGGCCTGCAGGACGGTCTTGGCCGAGTTGTCGCTCTCGGTCGCCTTGTCGAGGATCTTCTGGAGCTGATCGCGCAGCCCGTTGATCTCGGACTGGTTGTCCTTGTCCTGCCGCGCCCGGCCCTCCGGCGGCACGTCCGTGGTGACGGTGAACCCGCCCTCGTAACCGATGACCCTCAGGTTGCTCTTCCGGCCGCCGTCTATTGCATTGACGAGCTGCTGGTGATAACCCTTCAGCTCTGTCCGTGTGTCCGCGAGGATCTTGTGGATGGTCGTCGCCTGTGTGTGCGCGTCGCCAAACTCACCGGCCGTCTTACCGATGAACTCCTTCGACACCTGAGCGTTCACACCAGCCCAGTCCGCCTTGTTCGCTGCCTGGTGCAGTTCGTCCTCGGCGTCTTTCTTCAGCGTCTCCAGGTGCTTGACCAAGGTCGACCAGTCCGTGACGGCGTCGTCGAGCAGCTTGAAGTTGGCGTCGCGCAGAGTTTCGAGGTCCATCGGTCTCTATCCCCAGAAGTCCAGGAGTTGCAGAAGTGTCGAGCTGCGGCTGAGTGAGTCGCTGAGCCGTGTGCCGGTGTCCGGCCGGAACGGCGGGAACCACACGGGCGTCCCCTAGGCCGCCGCTACTCGTCCTTCTTCTTCTCGTCCTTCTTCTCCCCGTACACGGGATTCTTTTCGCCGGGCTGCCCCACGCGCTCGTCGAAACCGGCGTCCAAAGTGTCGATGCTGCTCATCTGGCGCACGATGAAGTTGTCGTCGCCGGCGTGGATCTTCTTGGTGACCTGCAGATGGTTCGTGATCTGCGCACACGCGTCCATGAGGGACTTGAGCTGTTGCTCCCACCGGTTCGACACGTGCTGCAGCCCCGCTCCGAGCGCGAAGCCCTGCTTCGACAGGTCGCTGGCCGCGGAGTCACTGCTGGGGACAGAGACGCGGGCCTTGTCCCACAGCGCGTTGTACAAGCTGTGCGCGGATTTGCTGATCTTCGTCAGGGAAGCGTTGGCGACCTTCAGGTCGCCGTATGACGACGGTCCTCCCGCCGAACCCGGCGATCCGTCACCGGGGTCGAGCTGGTTCAACTGCATGTGCGTGGACTGCTGCTCGGCAGCCTGAGTCTTGAGCTGCTCCCACTCGTCCCATGCCATGGGTCGACCTCTTCCCCCGTACTGATCGGCTCCCGGAGCTCGTGCCGATGGGATGACTTGATTCCGGGGGCTGTGGTTGAGGACCAACCTAGCAACCGGGCTTGGCATGGAGGGAGCAGGATCTTTTGTGTACGGATTGTCCGCAGTGAAGATTTGGGGGAGGTGCCCGCCGGGCGGTGGTCCGGGGGCACGGGTCTCGCGGTCCCGTGTACAGGCCTGCAGGCCGGTGTTGGCTGCTCGGAGTTGCTGCCGCCAGCGGCCGCAGTGGAGCGGAGACCGCCCGGGGACTCGCTGTGGGTTGGAGGGCAACTCGTGAAACGGTGAACGCGTCGGTGGGTGGCTTGTAGCACGAGACTCGTAACTGAGCTAAGACGTGGGACGGTTGGTCCCATTGTGCTGGTTGACTAGAGTGGTGAACGCGCTGTCCGACGCGGCTCGCCCTGCGATCGGCGCGCGAGTGGTCGGTCCGGATCTGGTCGGGCCGACGGATGTTCACGGGGAAACGGGGAGGAACGTCGTGCTTCCAGCGGACATGGGGGGCGTGTCGGCGGCTAGGGCGGCGGACCTGGAGGTCAGTGGCGAACTGTTGAAGGACTTCGTCGACCGAGTGGACGCGGTGCTTCGCGATCTTGAGGGGTCCGCCGGCAACCCGACGAAGGTGGGTGCGCAGACGATCAAGGCATCGTCCTTGAGTAATGGGTCGGCTGGTGTCTTTCCTGAAGCGCAGAGCCTGCATGCCCAGTACAACAGCGTCCACGAGAAGCTCACAGCGCTGTCGAAGACGCTGCATCTTCACATCGAGGCGATCGCCATCGGGGTCAAGGGCGCGGCCAACGGCTACGACCAGCTCGAAGACGACCAGCGTCGGCGGTTCTGGGCGATTCGCTGGGAACTCGAATCGATGCAGGACGACAAGAGCGGCCAATACAGCCGCGAAGACGAGTCCGGGATTGGGGCCTGACCATGAGTGACAGGCAGCACAAGCAGGACTTGGAGCGTGTTACCAACCAGAACGACTTCGCCGACGTGGCCCGGAATGTCGAGCACTCCGAGGGCTACGGGTTTCTCCCCGGGTTCATGAGCGACCCGTTGCGGGCGGTGGTCGGGTCCACCGCTCCGGGCAAGGCCGTCTTCAGCAGTACGGACTTCGGAACGAAGGACCTCGACCTCAACGCGATGATCGACCTGGTCGAGCAGACAGCGCCCGAGGACCTGGAGTCGTCCGGCAAGGCGCTGTGGGACGCACGTGACGCCATCCAGTCGGCAGCGGATGAACTCAGGGGGCGCATTGAACGCGTCAAATGGAAGGGTCAAGCAGGTACTGACTTCCAGAAATACGGTCGCTCCCTCGTCGAGAGCACGGACGGGTTGAGCGAGTTCGCCGGAAAAGCCGGTGATCAGATCTCCGCTGCCGCGGTGGGCCTGGCCTCAGTGCGTGTGGCCATGCCTAAGCGTGATCCGCGAAACCTCAAGCGGCCCGAGAGCTACAGCGAGGCCGAGAAGACTGAGAAGAAGGACGAGTACGAAGCTGCCGTCAAGGTGGAGAAGGACCGGCAAGAGGCGATTAACCAGATGAATCGGTTGGCCTCGTACTACGCGGTCTCCAGCCAGCAGCTTTCCGTGCTGCAGGAGCAGCCTCCGACGTTCCGGTCGTTGCCGACCATGGGCATGCCGCCCCAGACCGTGGACGGTGGTTCGGGGACGGCCGGGGAAGGGGCGGGGACAGCAGCGAAGGCGGCTGCCACCACGTACCACGCACCGAAGGAGGCGGAAGGCCGCTCCAGTGTGGACGGCGTAACGGACGCGCGGGCGCCCGAGAGCATCCCCAGGGGCAGGGTCTCGTATCCCGACGACGCCGTCGGCACCACCATCGACAGTGTCGACACTCTGCCGCCGACCACGACGACACCCGCCACCGGGAACGTGCCTCCGGTCACCGGAACGCCCCCTGCCACGGGTGGGCAGCCCGGCACCTCCGACAGCTACGCGCCCGCTGTTCCGGGCAGGGTCAACGGCAGAACGACGGGTGGGGCGAGCGGGCCCCGCACCCCTGTCACGGCCCGAGGGCGTACTCAGACCGGTTCGATCAACCCGGCCACCGGGCGCACAGGTCCCGGTGCCACGAACCAGACGGGTCGTCCCTTGGCTACGGGCCAACCCATCGCCAAGGGAACCGGTTCCGGTTCCAGACCGTTGCCTATGGGACAGTCGGGCGTGCACGGAGGCACTCCTCGCTCCGGCGGTACGGCCGCATCGCGGACGAACACCGGTCCCACCACTGGTGCCGGGCGGGCGAACGGAGTGGTCGGTGGACGACCCGCGGCCACCGGTGGTGCGGCGGCGAAGGGCAGGCAGCAGATTCCTCGTGGCACGGTGGTCGGTGCCGGTCCCCATGCCGGCACCCGGCCGTCGACCGGTGCTCCCGGACAGCGCGGTGTCTTCGGTGCATCTCAGACCGGCGTGAGGCCTGGCGCCGGCTCCGGTGGCGCTTCTCGTGGAGGTGCCGGAGCAGAGAACAGGCCTGTGACAGGCAACCCGGCAGGTCGTAACTCCGCTGTCCAGGCTGAGCGCAATGGCATGACGCGGGGTGGCGCTGGACTGGTTCGGCGGCCTGGTAAGGGCAGGCCGGACGACGAGAGGGACGCGCAGGGGGCAGAGCGTCCCGACTATGTGGTCGAGGACGTAGAGACGCATCTGCCCAATACGCCCCGGCGCGACGTGCCGCCGGTCGTCAACTGAGTGTTAGCGAGGATTGACAACGCCATGAAGTCAGGGACGACATTCGGTAGGCGAGTGCGTACTACAGGCGCGATCGTCGGCACCCTGGCTGCCGCTGGAATGGGACTGGCTCCGAACGCCACTGCCGCCGACGGCGAGCCACAGCAGTGGTACCTGGAGCCGATGCACATCGAGCAGATGTGGAAGACGAGCACGGGCAAGGGTGTCAAAGTCGCCGTCATCGACAGCGGGGTGAACGCGAACACGCCCTCGCTGAAGGGGCAGGTACTGGGCGACGAGGTTCCCAAGTCGGTTGCGTACCGTGCGACGGTCGACTACAGCGGTCACGGGACGAGCATGGCGGAACTGATCGCCGGCACCGGTGAGGGAGGCGGCATTCGAGGGCTGGCTCCAGGGGCCAAAATCGTCCCTTACCGAGTTGAGACCTTTGACCAGTCGAACGCGGACCGAGAGAAGACGCCGCAGACATACCAAGCACTCAGGGCTGCGGCCGACAGCAACGCCAAGATCATCAACATGTCTATCGGCGGTATGAACTCCGACGAGGACAAGGCCGCGGTCAAGTACGCCGCTTCAAAGGGCAAGCTGCTCATCGCGTCTGTAGGCAACGACGGCGTACCGAACGCGCCCGCGATTCTCCCCTACGTGGTCGGTGTCGGGGCGGTCGACTCCTCCTACGAGGTGACGGAGTTCGCTAAGAAGTCGTCGCACGGATTCGCCGACCTCGTAGCGCCCGGCAAGGACGTGCCCACCTGGTGCGACGAGAAGTTCCGTTCGTACTGCAAGTCCGCGGGAACGAGCCAGGCTGCCGCTCTCGTCTCCGCCTCTGCCGCCCTCATTTGGTCCGCCCACCCCGACTGGACCGTCAACCAGGTCACTCGAGCGCTGCTCGACACCGCCGGACGAGGCTGGCCCAAGGACGAACCCAGCAAGTATGCGGGCTATGGAATGGTCCGTCCGCGAGTCGTCCTGGCGGACTCCGACTACGACGCCGGCGCGCCGGACGTCGACCCGCTGGCGAAGATCAATGGCGGCGACGTGCTGGCCAAGGCAGGGGCACGGGACGCAAGCGACAGCGACGCCGCCGACCACTCCTCCTCCGTCCCGTCCGCTTCTGCATCAGCCGCGTCACAGGCCCCCGAAAAGGGTTCAGTCGACGGAACTTCGGCGGCAGGATCGCACGCGGAAGTGGCCGCCGACACCAACGACAGCACCCTGTGGATCGCCCTGGGCGCCGCAGGCGCAGTGATCGTGATCGGCGGTGGCGGCGCAGCCGTACTGCGGGCGCGCCGCGCGAGGTGACTGGACCAGCCGCCCGAGCCGACTGAGTACCTGGGCGTGAGCCACGGGGCCTTCGGCTCGGTATCAACACCGCGTTCGCCTCCTTCAAACCTCGAGGTGACGCGGGACCAATCGACCAGACAAACACACAGCGGAAGGGACGGCTGGCCATGGCGATGGACCAGAAGCTCGAAGATGCAGCAGTAGTCAAGCTGCAGAAGCAGATGTTCGAGAAGTACGAGAGCATCCGCAAGCGGGTGCACAACCTTCAGGGCGTCATCGACGGCCTCGAAGGGCAGTGGCAGGGTATCGGTCGCGCCGAGTTCGACCGGAAGCAGTACGAGATCAACGAGTCCCTCGCCAAGATCGGCAACATCCTCGGTGAGGTCATGGATGCCATGACCACCACGCGCAACATCAAGGACAGCAAGGAAGACGAGGTCCGTGCGGCAGTCAACCGCATCAACCTCCAGGACGGTGCTCCTACGGTTCAGCCGTCTGCGTTCAACTCGATGTGAGCAGCTCGAACCGAGGCCTCCGGTCCGGTTCCAGGGCATCGAGCTAAGCAGTTCACCCCCACATCACCCACCGCACACGAGCGATACGAGGTAGGTAGGCATGAGCCGTAATGGTGACGGTCTTTCCGTAACTTACGACGCGCTGGACTTCGCGGCCACGAACATCGGCAACGAGGCGAAGCAGCTGGAGCAGGACCTGGCGGAGCTCCGCAAGCTGGTCGAGAGCAGCAAGCAGTACTGGGCGGGTCAAGCCCAGGGCACCTTCGGCGACAAGCTGGCCCGCTGGGACAAGGAAGCAAATGACATCCACCAGGCGCTGACGGGCGTCGGCCACGTCGTCGGCCAGTCGGGTGGTACGTACATGGAGGGCGACAAGAAGGCCGCCAGCTACTTCCTGTAAGAGGACGGCTGTTCGCGGGACGAGCACAGGGTGGGCGCGCACGGGAGGCGCCCACCCTGCTGTGTGTGGGAACGGGACGATTGGTGTGACGAGGGCTCGGGGGAGCCGCTGCGGGCCAAGCTTCACCGCCTGGCCCTGGATGAAGCTCGGTGCCTATGGTGAGCTGGACTGGTCGCGGTGCGCGATCGACTCGGTAAGCGTCCGGGCCCTCAAAGGGGGCAGCTGACGGAACCGGCTCCGACCGACCGTGGCAAGAAGGGATCGAAGATCCACCTCATCGTCGACCGCCAGGGCCTGCCTCTGTCGATCGGCATCTCCGCCGCCAACCTCCACGACAGCCAGGCACTCATCCCGCTGGTCCGCGGCATCCCACCCATCCGCTCACGTCGCGGCCCGCGACGCCGACGGCCCGCCAAGCTACACGGTGACAAGGGATACGACTACCGCCACCTGCGGCGATGGCTCGCTTCCCGCGGCATCCGGCATCGCCTTGCCCGCAAGGGCATCGAGTCGTCCAGGCGGCTGGGCCGGCACCGCTGGGTGGTGGAGCGGGCCGTGTCCTGGCTGTCCGGCTGCCGCCGCTACGAGCGCAAACCGGAACTCTGCTCAGGCGGCTGTCCATGCAAGTGCAGGAATCTGATCTAGCACGTCGCACAGGTAGTTCAGCTTCTCTTCGAGGGCTTCGTGCGACAGCGTGCCCGTGTACCACGTGAAAAGTTCCCCGTCACGCAGCTGAAGCGGGGATTTTTTGGCTCGTGGGTCTGTGAGCAGGAAAGACGGCAAGGAGCCGCTCAGGAAATTGCGAGCAAAATTCTCATCCTTGGTGACGACCCGGAAATCGTCATCGAATTCTGGTAGGTCGAGCCGCATCCGAGACCTCCGGTCCAGCAGCACGTCCGTCTTGCTCGGCCGGAGAACCTCGACAGGCTGCCCCGATCCAGGTGTCGTGATCATGAAAACGGCCTCGATGGTGGGGCGTTCACGGTCGCCGGCCTGGTTGCCGGAAGTGGGGCTGTTATAGCGGTGCTCGAAACACTTGAAGGAACGGCCGCGGAACTCTCCCGTGATGTAGTGCCAAGCACTCAGGTTCGAGCCGCTCCCAGGCATGGGGCCGATTCCGCAATACTGGGTGGCTTGACCTCGCGCGTGCTGTTCGTACGTCCAACCACGTTCCGAGGCGACCCGCGGGAGCTCCGCCCACGCCTCTCTCATCCGTTTGTCCGCCTTGTGTGTGCGAACGAATGTCCTGCCGACAAAGGTGAACAGTCCGGCAATGACGGCGAAGAAGAGGACCTTAGCCAAGATCGGTATCAGTTGCTCCATGGTCCGAGATTATTGTGGACCGCGTGTGCTTTCGTGAACTGGGGCTTCGCCGTGAGCGAGCCGCCTGATCCCCGCGAACGCGATTCGTCTTGCGGCGTCCGTGCCGTGAAGATCGCGTGAGGGTGCTGCGAGAGTTCAGCATGGGTCCATGTACTGTGGCCGAAGGTGCACTCCTCACGCCGATGTATACCCCTGCGCCTTATCCGTCTCCCGATCCTCACCATGCTCAATGGCGACGGGCCGCCTCGTCGAAAACGAAGCGACCCCGAAGCCGAGCCGACGGTGCCCGTCACTGAAGCCCGTCCGCCACCAACCCCACCTGAACCAGTGGCTTGCCCCGCTTCCGCGACACGAACACGCCCCGCCCCGCGGGCATCGGACGCGGCCGTACGCCCCCCAGCAGGTCGCCCTCCCCGGAGTCGCCGGCGAGGACGACGCCCTGGGCGCCGAGCTCCTTCATACGCTGCATGAACGGCTCGTAGCCCGCACGACCCGCGCCCGCAGAGGAGCGCGCGATGACGAAGCGGACACCGACGTCCCGGGCGAACGGGAGCATTTCCGTGAGGCCGGCCAGGGGGTTGCCACTGGATGTGGACACCAGGTCGTAGTCGTCGATGACGATGTACACCGTCGGGCCCTGCCACCAGCTGCGGTCGCGCAACTGCTCCGGAGTGACATCGGCGGTCGGCGTACGGCGCTGCATCAGGTTGGCCAACGCGTCCATGTGGTGCTGCATCTGGTTGGACATGGGGATGTACTCCGCCAGATGGGAGTCCGGTGTCACGCCGAGCAGCGAGCGCCGGTTGTCGACCACGAAGAGCTTCGCCTCGTTGCCGTTGTGACGCTCGGTGATCCGCTGGATGAGCAGCTTGAGCAGGTTCGACTTGCCGGACTCGCTCTCGCCGAAGACGAGGAAGAACGGGTCCTGCTCGAAATCGACGAACACCGGCTCGAGGTTGTCCTCGTCGAGCGCGAAGGCGACGCCGCGGTTCGGGAACCGGTTACCGGGCGGGAGCTGCTGCGCCGAGAACTCCCGGGGCAGCAGCCGCACCTCAGGGGCAGCGGGCTGCTGCCAGTGCCGGGAGACCTCGGCGGCGAGCGCCTGTGTTGCCTCGGCCAGGTCGGTGTCGGAGGACAGGCCGTCTATGCGGGGGACCGCCGCCATGAAGTGCTGCAGCTGCGGCGTCTGGCCGCGCCCCGGGACACCGGTCGGCACGTTGGCCGCCACCTTGCGGTCGAACTCGGAGTCCATCGCGTCGCCGAGTCGCAGCTCAAGGCGGTTCATCAGGTGGTCCTTGAGATTGGAGCGGACCTCCATCGACCGCGAGGCGGTGAGGATCAGGTGCATGCCGTAACCGAGGCCGCGCGCCGCGATGTCGACGACGGCAGGCTCCAGACCCTCGTAGTCCTGACGGAAGTTGCCCCAGCCGTCGACGACCAGGAAGACATCACCCCACGGCTGGTCGGTCGTGGAGATCTCGCCACGTGCGCGCCGGGTGCGGAACTCGGCGATCGAGGAGATACCCGAGGTACGGAAGTACTCCTCGCGGCGGGTCATGATGCCGTACACCTCGGCGACCGTGCGCCGGACCTTCTCCGGGTCGAGGCGTGAGGCGACGCCGCCGACGTGCGGCAGACCCGCCACCGAAGCCAGACCGCCACCACCGAAGTCCAAGCCGTAGAACTGAACCTCCTGCGGGGTGTGCGTCAGCGCGAACGAGGCGACGATGGAGCGCAGCAGGGTCGACTTGCCGGACTGCGGACCGCCGAGGATCTGCATGTGGCCGGCCGCGCCGCCGAAGTCCGTCCACAGCGAGTCACGGCGCTGCTCGTACGGCTTGTCGACGATGCCGACGGGAATCACCAGCCGGCCCGCGCCCTCGTACCCGGGCTGCGTCAGCCCGCGGCCGGGCACGGCGGCGAGGCCGGGCAGCAGGGAGTCCAGCGACGGCGGGCTGTCCAGTGGCGGCAGCCACACCTGGTGGGCCGCCGGGCCCTGTGCCTCCAGCCGCCGCACGATCACGTCGAGCACGGTGTCGGCAAGCGCGTCGTCCGTCCGCTCGGGCTCCTCCTCCTGTCGCTGCTGCGGCACCGGCACGTAATGGACCGGCACCTGCGCCGCGGTGAACAGCACGGGCCGGCGGTCCACCGGGAGCGGACCGCCGTACGACGCTGCCTGCTGGGCGCTGGAGCGGTACACGCCGGAGACGTACGCCGCCTTGAAGCGGACCATCTCGTCGGTGCCGTACTTCAGAAAGCCGGAACCCGGAACGTTCGGCAACTCGTAGGCGTCCGGGACGCCGATCGCGGCGCGCGACTCGGCCGCCGAGAAGGTACGCAGACCGATTCGGTAGGAGAGGTAGGTTTCCAGACCGCGCAGGCGTCCCTCCTCCAGGCGCTGCGAGGCCAGCAGCAGGTGCACGCCGAGCGAACGGCCGATACGGCCGATCTGCACGAACATCTCGATGAAGTCCGGCTTGGCAGTGAGCAGTTCGCTGAACTCGTCGATGACGAGGACGAGCGAGGGGATCGGCTGGAGCGCGGCACCGGCCGCGCGGGCCTTCTCGTAGACGTGGATGTTGGCGTAGTTACCCGCGTCGCGCAGCATCTCCTGGCGGCGGTTGAGCTCACCGCGGATCGAGTCGCCCATACGGTCGACGAGGGTCAGGTCGTCGGCGAGGTTGGTGATGACCGCGGCCACATGCGGCATCCGGGACATGCCCGCGAACGTCGCACCGCCCTTGAAGTCGGCGAGGACGAAGTTGAGTGTCTCGGAGGAGTGGGTGACCGCGAGACCGAGGACCAGGGTGCGCAGCAACTCCGACTTGCCGGAACCGGTGGCGCCGACACACAGACCGTGCGGTCCCATGCCCTCCTGGGCGGCCTCCTTGAGGTCGAGCATTACGGGGCGGCCGTCCTCGCCTACCCCGATCGGCACGCGCAGCCGCTCGGACTGCGAACGCGGCCGCCAGGTGCGCCGCGGGTCGACGGCGGCGGCGTCCCCGAGGTTCAGCAGGTCGGTGAACTCCAGGTTGGCCAGCAGGGGTTCGTCGTCTTCACCACCGGAGGCCATCCGCAGCGGCGCCAGCTGCCGGGCCAGAGCCTCCGCCGCCGCGTGGGACAGGACGTCGGGTGTGCCCTCGTAGACCATGCCGTGCGCCGACTCCAGACGCAGCTCGCGCGGGTGCACGACGACGGACAGGTCGCCACGTCCGGCGGTGAGCTCGCCGGGTACGACCTCCAGGACCGTCACGCCCTGCAGCCCCTCGGGGCTGGCGAGCAGGGACGTCGGCGGCAGCGAGACACCGTCCAGGATGACGACCACGTGCGGCTGTTCGGGCACCGGCAGCGCGCTCGGGTGGAAGCGCGCGCGGCTCTGGAGTCCGGAACCCAGCAGGTCCTCCAGCTCGAGCGGGTTCGTGGTGATCAGACGCAGGCTGCCGGCGCCGTCCGCCTCGCCCCTGGCCTGTACGTGCGGCAGCCACTTCGTCCACTCCCACTCGGGTGCGGAATCCCGCCCGGTGGCGACGGCGATGACGAGGTCCTCGGGTGAGTGCAGCGAGGCCAGGGCACCCGTCACCGCGCGGGCCGCGCCACGCACGGTGTCCGGCTCACCGCTGATCGACACGTGGTAAAAGGCCCGCAGTGATACCGCCATCGGCAGATCCTCGAGCGTGCTGTGTGTGGCCAGGAACCGCTGCATGGCTCCCGCCGTCAACGGCTCCAGCTGGTCCACCGGCGCGGTCTCCGGCGGGAGCAGCGGGGTGGCCAGGGACTGCGCTCCGAGTCCCACACGCACCTGCCCGAAGTCCTCGTCACCGGCGCGGCGTTCCCACACCCGGCTGCCCTCGGCGACCAGCGCCCACAGTTGCTCCGGCGAGGGGTGCAGGTAGTACTGGGCGTCGCGCTGCGCCTCGGCGGTCTTCTGCGCCGCACGCCGGGTCTGCGACAGGTACCGCAAGTAGTCACGGCGGATGTCGGCGATCTGTCCTTGGCTGCCCCGCCGGTAGCGGATCAGCATCGCGATGCCCATGGCGATCGTGGAGGCCACCATGACCATGCCCATGATCTTCATGAAGGGCTGAGCCTGGGGGTTGAAGAAGAACACCACCGACCCGCCCATGCCGAGCATGGGCAGGAGTTGCATCAGGGCGCCTTCCCGCTCCCCGCGCGGCAGCTCCGGCGGCGGTTGCAGGAGGACCTCGTTCGTGGGCACTTCCCGCGGCAGAGCCCTCGGTGGGCGCTTGACGACGATGTGGCTCACTTCGCACCAATTCCCTTGCCGGACCGACCGTTCCGTCCGCCGCCCCGTGTCCGGCGAGCGTCGATCGCGAAGCGCGATCCTACTGACAACCAGTGACATCGGTGGGCGGTAGGGTGCCCGTGAGACAAGTGAGCAGTTGCGAATCGGGCGCCCGAAAAACAGACAGCCCGCACTGTTCGTGGGAGAGTGCTCGCCGCCTGTTCCCGGGAGACGGGGCTCATATGACCGGCGGACCAGGTGATGGCAAGGCACAACCCGACAGCATCGTTGTCGGCGCTCGCGCGCTCGACGCCGTGAGCGCCGCACCATTGACGAGGGGGAACAGCAGGTGAGCATGATGGCTTCCGCGCCGACCGGCACGACCGGCGGAGCGGGCACCGGAGCTCCTTCCGGGGCGGGCACCGGGTTCGGATTCTGCCGAGTCACCATCGTGGCGCCCGACAGCCGGATCGACGTCGCGCTGCCCGACGATGTGGCAGTCGCCGATCTCTACCCGGAGATCCTGCGGTTCTCCCGGCAGAGCCCCGCCGAGGGCGCCCCGGTCGGTTACCACCTCGTGCGCAGGGACGGCACGGTCCTCGACGGGTCCCGCTCCTTCGCCGCTCAGCGCATCCTCGACGGCGAGCTGCTGACACTGCGTCCGTTCGCCGAGTCGCTGCCGCCCGCGGTCCACGACGATGTCTCCGAGGCGGTCGCCTCCGCCGTGACCGAGGACCGCACGCTGTGGAATGGCACCCTCACCAGGGCCGCTGGACTCATCGCCGGCGGTGTCCTGCCTGCGCTGCTCGCGTTCGTGGTCTGGAGTTCGGAGTTCCGCCACGACATGAACAGCCTCCAGGGCGTCCTGGCCGCCGTCACCGGTCTCCTCCTCGTCACCGTCTCGTGCGTCCGCGCGCGGGTCTACGACGACCGCGGCTCGGCCGTCGCCCTGGGCCTGGGGGCCCTGCCGAACATCGCCGTGGCCGGCTCCGGACTGCTCCCGCTGTCGGAGGGACAGGGCATCGGACGCCTGCAGTTCCTGCTCGCGTGCGCGGCCGTCCTCGTCGCCGCACTGGTCCTCACGCTGGTGTCGCCCAGCGGGGACGGCCCGTTCGTGGCATTCGTGTTCGCCTCCGGGATCGGCCTGCTGACCACCTTCGTCGCGATGCTCACCCAGCTGAGGCCCATCGAGACGGCCGCCGTCTGCGCGCCGCTCGCGGTCTGTGCCCTCGCGTTCCTTCCCGGTTTGTCCATGCGCTTCGCCAGGCTGCCCATCGGCTTCGAACCGCCCAACCCGGGCCGTGGCTACAGCACCGAGGAGTCCACCGGTCAGCACGGGCCCGTCGATGCCCGGCGCATCGCCGCCCAGGTCCGCCGCGGTCACGAACTCCTGGTCGGCCTGGTCGGTGGCTGCGCGCTCGTCGCGGTCGGCGCCTCCATCGTCCTCGGCTTCTCCGACGACGTATGGGCGCAGCTCCTCGCCCTCGCCACGGGCATCGCCATGCTGATGCGCGCCCACCTGTTCCGTTACACGGCGCAGGTCGGCGCCACGCTTGCCGCTGGTCTCTCCGCCCTCGTCTTCCTCGGCCTGGGGCTCGCCCTGAACCCGCCGGTGGAATTCGTGCGGGACGCCATCCAGGGCGACACCACCGGTCTCGACATCCGCTCGGTGTGGCTCGCGGCCGCGATCGCCGCGACCGCCGGCCTGCTGACGGCGATCGGTCTGATCGCACCGCGCAGCGGAGTCACTCCCTTCTGGGGGCGCTTCACGGAGATCGCCGAGACCTTCGTCTTGCTGACGCTGGTCCCGCTGGCGCTCGCCGTGTTCGACGTGTACGCGTCCGCGCGGTCCATGGCCGGTAACTGAGTCGCCGTCCGCGCTGCGCCGACGGGCGAAGATGCCGCGGACCGTGCCTCCAGCGGCGCGGCCGCCGGTCGTGTCCTGATCGTCATGCGCGCGTGACCCGGACAGGGGCCACGCGCGCGTCCCCACTACTCCGCGGAGCCGGGCTCAAGATCGAACTCCCCGTCCCGCGCCCCCAGCACGAACGCCCGCCACTCCGCCTCCGTGTAGCGCAGCACCGTGCCCGGGTCGAGCGACGACCGCATCGCCACGGCCCCCTCGGGCAGGTAGGCGATCTCCACCCGCTCCTCGTGCGCCTCGGTGCCCGGCGCGCTGTGCCACTCGACACCGGAGATGTCGAGGGCGTAGAGCTCGTCCCGCTCCCGCTCCTTGCGTGCCTTGATCTCCTCAGCCGTCTCCGCCATGCCGCAGCGACCCCTTCCCGACGTACGAACCATCCGAACCTGCTCACCCTAGTGGCCCCCTCCGCCCCGGCCGGGAGGTTCGAGGGACCAGGGCAAACGGGACCCCGGTCGCCTGGTACCCTGGTCGACGGCCGTTTGTGTACGCACCCCCGGAGCCCACCGCTCTGGAGGCCGCGCTCAGCGGATCCCCGCCTTCCGAGTCATGGAAGCTCCCCCGAGACACAGACCGGGGGCACTCGGTGGCCACCACAGACTACGAGGAGTACGCGTGCCGCTCGACGCCGCTACGAAGAAGCAGATCATCACCGAGTTCGGCCAGAAGGAGGGCGACACCGGCTCCCCCGAGGTCCAGGTCGCCATGCTCACGCGCCGCATCTCGGACCTGACCGAGCACCTCAAGACCCACAAGCACGACCACCACTCCCGTCGTGGTCTGCTGATCCTGGTGGGTCAGCGTCGCCGCCTTCTCCAGTACCTGGCGAAGAAGGACATCCAGCGCTTCCGTACGCTGGTCGACCGCCTCGGCATCCGTCGCGGTGCGGCGGGCGCCAAGTAAGACGCCGTGAGGGGAGCGGTTCCCGAAGAAAGGGGACCGCTCCCTTTGCTGTACGTGCGGAGTGTCACCGCGGCTTTGTAGTGTGGTAGCACAACGCAATACGGACGACACGGCACAACAAGAAGAGGAGAGGCGCACCCAGCCGCCGCCGGTCCTCGGTAGTGGCCCCCGGGGGAAGCGAGCCCCGGGTGCTTCGATCGAAGACCGGCCCGCACAGCCCGGAGCGCTTCTCCGCGACCGTCCCCCTGCCACACGGGCAGCGACGGGACGAGGACGAGGAGATAACGCTAGTGGAGAACGAGACCCACTACGCCGAGGCCGTCATCGACAACGGCGCCTTCGGCACTCGCACCATCCGCTTCGAGACGGGCCGCCTGGCCAAGCAGGCCGCCGGCTCCGCCGTGGCGTACCTGGACGACGACACCATGGTGCTGTCGGCCACCACCGCCTCCAAGAACCCCAAGGACCAGCTCGACTTCTTCCCCCTGACGGTGGACGTCGAGGAGCGGATGTACGCCGCCGGCAAGATCCCCGGCAGCTTCTTCCGCCGTGAGGGCCGTCCCTCCGAGGACGCCATCCTGACCTGCCGCCTGATCGACCGCCCGCTGCGCCCGTCCTTCAAGAAGGGCCTGCGCAACGAGATCCAGGTCGTCGCCACGATCATGGCGCTCAACCCCGACCACCTGTACGACGTCGTCGCGATCAACGCCGCGTCCGCGTCCACGCAGCTGGCCGGCCTGCCCTTCTCCGGCCCGATCGGCGGCGTCCGCGTCGCGCTGATCCGCGGCCAGTGGGTGGCCTTCCCGACGCACACCGAGCTCGAGGACGCCGCGTTCGACATGGTCGTCGCGGGCCGCGTCCTTGAGGACGGCGACGTCGCGATCATGATGGTCGAGGCCGAGGCCACCGAGAAGACCATCAAGCTGGTCGAGGGCGGCGCCGAGGCGCCGACCGAGGAGGTCGTCGCCGCCGGTCTCGAAGCCGCGAAGCCCTTCATCAAGGTCCTCTGCAAGGCCCAGTCGGACCTCGCCGCCAAGGCCGCCAAGCCCACCGGCGAGTTCCCGATCTTCCTCGACTACCAGGACGACGTCCTGGAGGCGCTCACCGCCGCCGTCCGCCCGGAGCTGGCCTCCGCGCTGACCATCGCCGGCAAGCAGGAGCGCGAGGCCGAGCTGGACCGCGTCAAGGGTCTGGCCGCCGAGAAGCTCCTGCCGGAGTTCGAGGGCCGCGAGAAGGAGATCTCCGCCGCGTACCGCTCGCTGACCAAGACCCTGGTCCGTGAGCGTGTCATCAAGGAGAAGAAGCGCATCGACGGCCGCGGTGTCACCGACATCCGCACCCTGGCCGCCGAGGTCGAGGCCATCCCGCGGGTCCACGGCTCCGCGGTGTTCGAGCGTGGCGAGACCCAGATCCTGGGCGTCACCACCCTGAACATGCTCCGCATGGAGCAGCAGCTGGACACCCTCTCCCCGGTGACCCGCAAGCGCTACATGCACAACTACAACTTCCCGCCGTACTCCACCGGCGAGACCGGCCGCGTCGGCTCCCCGAAGCGCCGCGAGATCGGCCACGGCGCCCTCGCCGAGCGCGCCCTGGTGCCGGTCCTGCCGACGCGCGAGGAGTTCCCCTACGCGATCCGCCAGGTCTCCGAGGCGCTGAGCTCCAACGGCTCGACGTCCATGGGCTCGGTCTGCGCCTCCACCATGTCGCTGCTGAACGCCGGTGTGCCGCTGAAGGCCCCCGTCGCCGGTATCGCCATGGGCCTGATCTCACAGGAGATCGAGGGCGAGACGCACTACGTCACCCTCACCGACATCCTCGGTGCGGAGGACGCCTTCGGCGACATGGACTTCAAGGTCGCCGGCACCAAGGACTTCGTGACCGCCCTCCAGCTCGACACCAAGCTGGACGGCATCCCGGCCTCCGTCCTGGCCGCGGCCCTCAAGCAGGCCCGTGACGCCCGCCTCCACATCCTCGACGTGATGATGGAAGCGATCGACACGCCGGACGAGATGTCCCCGAACGCCCCGCGGATCATCACCGTCAAGATCCCCGTGGACAAGATCGGCGAGGTCATCGGCCCCAAGGGCAAGATGATCAACCAGATCCAGGAGGACACCGGCGCCGAGATCACGATCGAGGACGACGGCACCATCTACATCGGTGCCGCCGACGGCCCCTCCGCCGAGGCCGCCCGCACCACGATCAACGGCATCGCCAACCCGACGATGCCCGAGGTCGGCGAGCGCTACCTGGGCACGGTCGTCAAGACGACCACCTTCGGCGCGTTCGTCTCCCTGCTGCCCGGCAAGGACGGTCTGCTGCACATCTCGCAGATCCGCAAGCTGGCCGGCGGCAAGCGTGTGGAGAACGTCGAGGACGTCCTCGGTGTGGGCCAGAAGGTCCAGGTCGAGATCGCCGAGATCGACTCCCGCGGCAAGCTCTCCCTGATCCCGGTCATCGAGGGCGAAGACGGCGACGAGACGAAGGACGACGGCGACAAGTGACGTCCCGTGGCTTCCAGGCGACGGCCCGCACCTCCTCGGAGGCGCGGGCCGTCGCCCGTACCCAAACCCTCATCAAGGGCGAGAACGGCATCGGCACGGTCCGCAAGACCACCCTCCCCGGTGGCCTGCGCATCGTCACCGAGACCCAGCCCTCGGTCCGCTCCGCGACCTTCGGCATCTGGGCGCACGTCGGCTCCCGCGACGAGACCCCGGCCCTGAACGGCGCCACCCACTACCTGGAGCACCTGCTCTTCAAGGGCACCAGCCGCAGGTCGGCCCTGGACATCTCCGCCGCGCTGGACGCGGTCGGCGGGGAGATGAACGCGTTCACGGCCAAGGAGTACACGTGCTACTACGCACGCGTGCTCGACAACGACCTGCCGCTGGCCATCGACGTCGTCTGCGACATGCTGACCGGCTCGCTGATCCGCGAGGACGACGTGGACGTCGAGCGGGGCGCGATCCTCGAAGAGATCGCCATGACCGAGGACGACCCGGGCGACTGCGTGCACGACCTGTTCGCGCACACGATGTTCGGCGACAACCCCCTCGGCCGCCCGGTCCTCGGCACGGTCGACACGGTCAACGCCCTCACCGCCGACCGCATCCGCCGCTTCTACAAGAAGCACTACGACCCGACCCACCTGGTCGTCGCCTGCGCCGGCAACATCGACCACGCCAAGGTCGTGCGGCAGGTCCGCACCGCCTTCGAGAAGGCCGGTGCCTTCAAGGACCCGGTCGCGGACCCCGTCGCCCCGCGCAGCGGCACGCGCTCCCTGCGCACCGCGGGCCGCGTCGAGCTGATCGACCGCAAGACCGAGCAGGCGCACGTGGTGCTCGGCATGCCGGGCCTGGCCCGCACGGACGAGCGCCGCTGGGCCCTGGGCGTGCTGAACACCGCCCTCGGCGGCGGCATGTCCTCCCGCCTCTTCCAGGAGGTCCGCGAGAAGCGCGGCCTGGCCTACAGCGTGTACTCGTACACCTCCGGCTTCGCCGACTGCGGCCTGTTCGGCGTCTACGCCGGCTGCAGGCCCTCGCAGGTGCACGACGTGCTGAAAATCTGCCGCGACGAGCTCGACCAGGTCGCCGAGCACGGCCTCTCGGACGACGAGATAGGGCGTGCGATCGGTCAGCTCCAGGGGTCCACGGTCCTCGGCCTGGAGGACACCGGCGCGCTGATGAACCGCATCGGCAAGAGCGAGCTGTGCTGGGGCGAGCAGATGTCCGTCGACGACATGCTGTCGCGGATGGCCTCGGTCACCCCGGACGACGTCCGTGAGGTCGCCCGCGAGATCCTGGGACGGCGGCCCTCCCTGTCGGTCATCGGCCCGCTGAAGGACAAACAGGCGGCCCGCCTCAACGACGCCGTCGCCTGACGATCCCCTGGTGAAGGAAGCACAAGAGATGAGCAAGCTGCGCGTGGCGGTCCTCGGTGCCAAGGGCCGGATCGGCTCGGAAGCCGTACGAGCAATCGAAGCCGCCGAGGACATGGAACTGGTCGCGGCCCTCGGCCGGGGCGACAAGCTTGAGACGCTGACCGAGGCGGGCGCCCAGGTCGCGGTCGAACTGACCACGCCCGACTCGGTCATGGCCAACCTCGAGTTCTGCGTGGGCCACGGCATCCACGCGGTCGTCGGCACGACCGGCTGGACCGACGAGCGCCTCGCGCAGCTGAACGGCTGGCTGTCCGACTCCCCGGAGACGGGCGTGCTCATCGCGCCGAACTTCTCCATCGGGGCCGTACTGAACATGAAGTTCGCGCAGATCGCGGCACCGTACTTCGAGTCGGTGGAGGTCATCGAGCTCCACCACCCGAAGAAGGTCGACGCCCCGTCGGGCACCGCCACGCGCACGGCCCAGCTCATCGCGTCGGCTCGTGCCGAGGCGGGTTCGGCCCAGGCACCGGACGCCACGGAGACGGCCCTGGACGGAGCGCGGGGCGCGGACGTCGACGGCGTCCCCGTGCACTCAGTCCGCCTGCGCGGTCTGCTGGCCCACCAGGAGGTCCTGCTCGGCGGAGAGGGCGAAACGCTCACCATCCGCCACGACTCGCTCCACCACAGCAGCTTCATGCCGGGCATCCTGCTCGGCGCCCGCCGCGTGGTGAGCACCCCGGGCCTGACGTTCGGCCTGGAACACTTCCTGGATCTGAGCTGAGCCCCTGACCGTCATGCGTGCGAAGCTCACCTACGCCCTCACCGCAGCCGTCCTGGTCGTCTACTTCGTCCTGGTCGGCAGCCGCGGCGTCCTGCTCATCGAGATCGGTACGCCCCTCACCGTCACCTTCGGTGTCGCCGTGCTGATCCTGCCGGTCATCGGTCTGTGGTTCCTGTGGAAGAACACCCAGTTCGCCCGCAAGGCCGGTCAACTCGCCGCCGAACTCGACGCCGAGGGCGGCCTGCCCGTCGACGAACTGCGGCGCACCCCCAGCGGGCGCATCGACCGCGACTCGGCCGACGAGGTCTTCGCCCGGCGCAAGGCCGAGACGGAGGACGCCCCAGAAGACTGGCGCACCTGGTTCCGCCTCGCCGTCGCCTACCACGACGCCCGTGACACCCCGCGTGCCCGCAAGGCCATGCAGCGCGCGATCGCCCTGCACGACGGCAAGCAGCCCGAAGCGGCCTGAACCGCGGCCCACGCATGACGGAGGGGCCGGACCGTTCTCTCACGGTCCGGCCCCTCCGCCATGAGGCTTGGGACGTCAGCGCGGACCGTAGTCCTCGGCCCACGCCTCGACGGAGTCGGCCGCCCTGTCGAAGGCCTCCGGGCGGCCCAGGAAGTCCGCGTTGTGCGTGGTCATCAGGGGAGGCAGCTCACCCGCCTCCCGGCCCTGGCGCCCGAGCAGCAGCGCCTGCCCCTGCACGGTCCTGGGCAGTCCCAGCCAGCGCACCGGCTGCTGCACCGTCCGCACGGAGACGACCTGCTCCCAGGACGCCGTACGCGTCGTGAGGAAGCCCACGTGCCGCAGCCCGCGCGCACTGACCCACACGCCCACGCGCAGCAGCCGCAGCGCCGCGGCGATGACGAGCAGCGCCACGCCGAACACCAGGGCAGCAGAGGCGAGTTGGGCCGTCGCGGCGATGATGACAGCGGCGAACAGCACGAACGAGGCGAGCAGCAGCGCGAGCGCGGCCACCACGACCCGCCACGGCCCGGGCCGGTACGGACGCCGCCAGCGGTCACGGTCTTCGTGGGGCAACGGAACGTCGTCCGTCGCCTCGAAAACGCGGTCGGCCGTCAGGAAGGGCAGGGGCACGGCTGGTCCTCACTCGATCCATGCGTGGGCTGTGCCCGGTGAGGCTACCGATCTGTGTCCCCGGTCACCACCGGCGGGGGCCGGATGGAGTCACCGCCGGCCCGGTGCGGGTCAGCGCCTTTCGGACGCCTGCGACTGCTGAGGCTGATCAGCCGTCCTGTCGGGCGTCAGCGCGGGCGTTCCGATGACCAGGGACCCCACGAGCCCCGCCACGAGGGTGAGCCCCAGCAGCCAACGCCCGGCCATCTGGCCGACGGTCGACCGCTCACGCGGTGGGGGAGTGACATTGCTGCGGAACCTGTCGGCCTCGGCGACGAAGGCAAACGGTACGGGTTCACGCCGACCGAACATCAGGGGTACGTCTCCTTCAAGGGTGGAACGGATCACTTTCGTCTGTAGAGACGAACGAACTCCCTCAGAGGTGCCCTGTTTCACCGACTTCATTGCGGCACGGCACCGATCGTGCTGAATCGGCCGGGCCGTAGAGTGGCGTCGCCACACGACGAGATGGGAAGGCCCTGCCAACCGTGACCGACACCCCCGCCGACGACCTCAAGCCCAGCTACCGCAGCGACGTCACCGTCGAGCTGGTCAAGCACACCGCGTCCGACGCGGACGTCCTTTTCGCGGCCCGGGTCTCGACCCTGGGCGAGCAGTCCCTGGACGAGCTGCAGAAGGACCCCGAGCGTTCCAAGGGCCTGATCAACTACCTGATGCGGGACCGGCACGGCAGCCCCTTCGAGCACAACTCGATGACCTTCCTCATCAGCGCCCCGATCTTCGTCTTCCGGGAGTTCATGCGGCACCGCGTCGGCTGGTCGTACAACGAGGAGAGCGGCCGCTACCGCGAGCTGCAGCCCGTCTTCTACGTCCCCGACGAGTCCCGCAAGCTGGTCCAGGAAGGCCGCCCGGGCAAGTACGTCTTCGTCGAGGGCACCCGGGCCCAGCAGGAGCTGACCGGCCGCGTCATGGAGGACTCGTACCGGCAGGCGTACGAGGCCTACCAGGAGATGCTCGCCGCCGGCGTCGCGCGCGAGGTCGCCCGCGCCGTCCTGCCCGTCGGCCTGTACTCGTCGATGTACGCCACCTGCAACGCCCGCTCGCTGATGCACTTCCTCGGCCTGCGCACCCAGCACGAGCTGGCGAAGGTCCCGTCCTTCCCGCAGCGCGAGATCGAGATGGTCGGCGAGAAGATGGAGGCCGAGTGGTCCCGCCTCATGCCGCTCACCTACGCCGCCTTCAACGCGAACGGACGCGTGGCGCCGTAAGGCGTCCCGGGTTTCCCGATCAGGTACAGATGTGCGGTTCAGCCGCGCGAAGTGTCCGTATTGCGGCATTTGGAGAAGTTCATCTAGCCTGATCAAACGGGTCCGGCACTGCTTGAACCCCCGAGCAGGCAGTGCCGGGCTCCAACTTTGTCACGACTTGTCGCCTGCCCCATGGGCAGACCCGGTCCTGAGCAACGAGTAGCGTGTAACCCATGGCTCCGACCTCGACTCCGCAGACCCCCTTCGGGCGGGTCCTCACCGCCATGGTCACGCCCTTCACGGCGGACGGCGCACTCGACCTCGACGGCGCGCAGCGGCTCGCCGCCCATCTGGTGGACGCAGGCAACGACGGCCTGGTCATCAACGGCACCACCGGCGAGTCCCCGACCACCAGCGACGCGGAGAAAGCGGATCTCGTACGGGCGGTCCTGGAGGCGGTCGGCGACCGCGCCCACGTGGTGGCCGGAGTCGGCACCAACGACACCCACCACAGCATGGAACTCGCCCGGACAGCGGAACGCACCGGCGCACACGGCCTGCTCGTCGTGACCCCGTACTACAACAAGCCGCCGCAGGAGGGCCTGTACCGGCACTTCACCGCCGTCGCCGACACCACCGGCCTTCCGGTGATGCTCTACGACATCCCCGGCCGCAGCGGCGTCCCGATCAGCACCGAGACGCTCGTCCGCCTCGCCGAGCACCCGCGCATCGTCGCCAACAAGGACGCCAAGGGCGACCTCGGCCGCGCCAGCTGGGCCATCGCCCGCTCCGGCCTCGCCTGGTACTCCGGCGACGACATGCTGAACCTGCCCCTGCTCTCCGTCGGCGCGGTCGGTTTCGTCTCGGTCGTCGGGCACGTCGTCACCCCCGAGCTGCGCGCCCTGGTCGAGGCGTACACCTCGGGCGACGTCCAGAAGGCCACCGAGATCCACCAGAAGCTGCTCGCCGTCTACACGGGCATGTTCCGCACCCAGGGCGTGATGACGACCAAGGCGGCGCTCGCCCTGCAGGGACTGCCCGCCGGGCCGCTGCGCGCCCCCATGGTCGAATGCGCGCCCGAAGAGATCGAGCAACTCAAGATCGATCTTGCTGCCGGCGGGGTACAGCTCTGACATCAGACTTCGCGCGGACCCCCGCGCACATGCTTCACAACTGAATAAGCGGGCCACCGGTGCCCGCACACCCCACACAACTGCTTCTGCACGAACGTCACGCGCGCCACGTGCCCCACCGGTACGTGGCGCGCGTGGTGAGGAGAGTCTTTTGAGTCATCCGCATCCCGAACTCCGCACGCCCCCGCCGCTCCCCGAAGGCGGCCTGCGTGTCACCCCGCTCGGCGGCCTCGGTGAGATCGGCCGCAACATGACGGTCTTCGAATTCGGCGGCCGTCTGCTGATCGTCGACTGCGGAGTGCTCTTCCCCGAGGAGGAGCAGCCCGGAATCGACTTGATCCTTCCGGACTTCTCGTCCATCAGGGACCGCCTCGACGACATCGAGGGCATCGTGCTCACGCACGGGCACGAGGACCACATCGGCGGCGTCCCCTTCCTCCTGCGCGAGAAGCCGGACATCCCGCTGATCGGCTCCAAGCTGACCCTCGCCCTCATCGAGGCCAAGCTCCAGGAGCACCGCATCCGCCCCTACACCCTCGAGGTGGCGGAGGGGCACCGCGAGCGCATCGGCCCCTTCGACTGCGAGTTCATCGCGGTCAACCACTCCATCCCGGACGCGCTGGCCGTGGCCATCCGCACCCCCGCGGGCATGGCGGTCCATACCGGCGACTTCAAGATGGACCAGCTCCCGCTGGACAGCCGCCTCACGGACCTCCACGCGTTCGCACGTCTGAGCGAGGAAGGCATCGATCTCCTCCTCTCGGACTCGACCAACGCCGAGGTGCCGGGATTCGTCCCGCCCGAGCGGGAGATCTCCAACGTCCTGCGGCAGGTCTTCGCCGGCGCCCGCAAGCGCATCATCGTCGCGAGCTTCGCCAGCCACGTGCACCGCATCCAGCAGATCCTGGACGCCGCGCACGAGTACGGCCGCCGCGTCGCCTTCGTCGGCCGCTCCATGGTCCGCAACATGGGCATCGCCCGTGACCTGGGCTATCTGCGGGTCCCGCCCGGCCTGGTCGTGGACGTCAAGACGCTCGACGACCTCCCGGACAACGAGGTGGTCCTGGTCTGCACGGGCTCCCAGGGTGAGCCGATGGCCGCCCTGTCCCGCATGGCCAACCGCGACCACCAGATCCGCATCGTCCAGGGCGACACGGTGATCCTGGCGTCGTCCCTGATCCCCGGCAACGAGAACGCGGTCTACCGTGTGATCAACGGCCTCACCCGCTGGGGCGCCAACGTGGTGCACAAGGGGAACGCCAAGGTCCACGTCTCCGGCCACGCCTCGGCGGGCGAGCTGCTGTACTTCTACAACATCTGCCGCCCGAAGAACCTGATGCCCGTGCACGGCGAGTGGCGCCACCTCCGGGCCAACGCCGAGCTGGGCGCCCTGACCGGCGTCCCGCACGACCGCATCGTCATCGCCGAGGACGGCGTGGCCGTCGACCTCGTCGAGGGCAAGGCGAAGATCTCTGGCAAGGTCCAGGCCGGGTACGTCTACGTCGACGGCCTCTCGGTCGGTGACGTGGGTGAGCCGGCCCTCAAGGACCGGAAGATCCTCGGCGACGAGGGCATCATCTCGGTCTTCGTGGTCATCGACTCCTCCACCGGGAAGATCACCGGCGGCCCCCACATCCAGGCCCGCGGCTCCGGCATCGAGGACTCCGCCTTCGCCGACGTGGCCCCCAGGATCACGGAAGTGCTCGAACGCTCCGCCCAGGACGGCGTGGTGGAACCCCACCAGCTCCAGCAGCTCGTGCGTCGCACACTGGGCAAGTGGGTCTCGGACACCTACCGGCGCCGGCCGATGATCCTGCCTGTGGTGGTGGAGGTCTGACGACCCATCGGGCCTGAGCCCGGGCCAACTGGGAGCGGGGCGCCTCGATTTGCATCGAGGCGCCCCGCTCCAGTAGGTTTACAACTCCTCACGACGGGGCACCCGCGCCAACTCAGGCACGGTGACCATGCCCGGCCGGGATGGAAATTCCGACTCAGAACTTCTGATAAAGTCGGAACCGCCGGAAAGGGAAACGCGAAAGCGGGAACCTGGAAAGCACCGAGGAAATCGGATCGGAAAGATCTGATAGAGTCGGA
>NZ_LGEA01000035.1 GCF_001280065.1 Streptomyces sp. NRRL B-1140 | reverse complement strand
TCCGCTCGGGCGTCTTCGACGCGGTCAGCAGAGTCACGTCGCCCTCACGGGCCAGCTCACGCACACCGTCGAGCGCCGCGGACGCCTCGTCGGAGGAGACCTCCGCCTCGTACCGCTCGGCGAACTCCTCGTACGAGGCCTCGCCCGCGTGGTACGAGCGGCGCAGCTCGACGGAAAGATGAACCCGCTCCCCGAAAAGCCGCTGCTGGCCGCGGCCGCCCCCCCCCGCAAGATCGGGCCCCGCGACCTGCAGATCCCCACCCCCTACGCCAAGGACGCCCAGGTGCGGGGCATCCGCAACGCCCGCCGCTACATCGG
>NZ_LGEA01000034.1 GCF_001280065.1 Streptomyces sp. NRRL B-1140 | reverse complement strand
CGACCACTACCGCTACTGAGCCGGGCAGCACCGCTGCCGGCCGGCCGGTAACCGGTCAGATCCCCGAGGCAGGCCCCCGCACCCCCGTGCCGGGGGCCTTCCCCGTTCGCCCGGCCGGCGACCGGCCCAGCCCGTCAGGACCCCGGCACGGGGGGGGGTGTGCGTGAGTGGGGGGGGGGGGCCGCTACCGGGGGGGGGGGGGGGGCGGTGTCGGGGGTTTTAGCGGTTTTTGGCCGGCCTCGCCAGGATCCCCGGCATCGTCAAGGACGAGGTCAAGCCGCAGGTCCACACCTGGACCTTCCCCGACGGCAAGGTGATCA
>NZ_LGEA01000033.1 GCF_001280065.1 Streptomyces sp. NRRL B-1140 | reverse complement strand
GCCGGGCAGGCCGCGGGACCGACGCAGTTGCCGACCTTCTTGAAGTACTTGTCGTACATGGAGTAGCGCAGGTAGTCGCCCATCTTGGCGGCCTTGCCGACCGTCGCCGAGACGGCCGAGCCCTTGCCCTGCTCCTTGGCCCACAGGTCCGCCCAGTACGCGGCCTGCACGGCCCGCGCGTCGGCGTCCGGGGCGTTGGTGAACTTCCACTGCTTGGCGTAGGAGGCGTCACCGGTGAACAGGTCCAGATAGCCGTTCTTGCCGCCGTACTTGAAGGCGTCGCAGGTCGGCTGCGGCACCGTCTCCCACACCGACTCCTGC
>NZ_LGEA01000032.1 GCF_001280065.1 Streptomyces sp. NRRL B-1140 | reverse complement strand
GGGTGGTGTCGTCTTCCGTGGCGGCGGCGCTCACCGGGTCGGCCTCCTCAGCACGGGAGGACGGCCATCATGCCGCGGGCGGTGGGGGCGAGGGGCCCGGTGCCGCCCTCGCGTTCCAGGGCGACGGCGGCGAGGACGCTCTGCGTCAGCTCCTGTTCCGTCGTGATGCGCTGTGCCGTTTCCTGCGGGCCTGCGGCGGCCGTGGAGGCGCCGCCGAGGAGGAGGCCGGCGGCCAGCGTGGCCGCCGCCGCACCTGCTGCTGTACGGGAGTGCTTCATGCGCGAATCTCCGTCCGTGTAGGGGGTGAGGCTGCGCCGCAGA
>NZ_LGEA01000031.1 GCF_001280065.1 Streptomyces sp. NRRL B-1140 | reverse complement strand
TCTGCGGCGCAGCCTCACCCCCTACACGGACGGAGATTCGCGCATGAAGCACTCCCGTACAGCAGCAGGTGCGGCGGCGGCCACGCTGGCCGCCGGCCTACTCCTCGGCGGCGCCCCCACGGCCGCCGCCGGCCCGCAGGAAACGGCCCAGCGGATCACGACGGAACAGGAGCTGACGCAGAGCCTCCTCGCCGCCGTCGCCCTGCAACGCGAGGGCGCCAACGGGCCCCTCGCCCCCACCGCCCGCGGCATGATGGCCGTCCTCCCGTGCTGAGGAGGCCGACCCGGTGAGCGCCGCCGCCACGGAAGACGACACCACCC
>NZ_LGEA01000030.1 GCF_001280065.1 Streptomyces sp. NRRL B-1140 | reverse complement strand
GGATGCTCGCCGCGCAGGGCGCCCTGCTCACTGTGCAGGTCCTGGTGAGCCGTCCTGACATCGCCCCCGTTGACGCGCGTTTCAGACATGGTGCCCTCCAAGCAACATCGCCATAATGACGAGATCATCAAGTCTGACAGTCTCGGCGTCAAGGCCTTCCCAGCATGAAATGATGATTTCATCAGAGATGCTGTGGTCATCGTCCCCGCGGTTAAGCTCTGTACATGCCTACGTCAGCCCCGCCCAGCAACCGGTTCGAGCGGCGCCGCGCCGAGACCCGTCGCGCGCTCATTCGCGCCGCCCGGCAGATCCTCGCCGAGAC
>NZ_LGEA01000029.1 GCF_001280065.1 Streptomyces sp. NRRL B-1140 | reverse complement strand
CGTCCCCCGCCTCAACCAGGCGGCCGTGGCGGCCGGTACCGCGGACATCGACGCGGTGTCGGGCGCCACGTACACCAGCGCCGGCTACAAGAAGTCCCTCCAGTCGGCGCTCGACAAGGCGCCGGCCCAGGGCGGTTCCTCGCAGGCCGCGGGTTCGGGAGGCGGCCAGGCCGCGGGTTCGGGAGGCGGCCAGGCCGGGACGAAGACGCTCACCGGCAGCGTGGCGCAGACGCAGTACGGGCCGGTGCAGGTGCGGGTGACCGTGACCGGCGGCAAGATCACCAAGGCCGAGGCGGTCCAGGCCCCCAAGGGCGGCCGCAGC
>NZ_LGEA01000028.1 GCF_001280065.1 Streptomyces sp. NRRL B-1140 | reverse complement strand
GGATGCTCGCCGCGCAGGGCGCCCTGCTCACTGTGCAGGTCCTGGTGAGCCGTCCTGACATCGCCCCCGTTGACGCGCGTTTCAGACATGGTGCCCTCCGAGCAACATCGCCGTAATGAGGAAATCATCAAGGTTGACAACCTCGCCGTCAAGGCTCCCGGCCGAGGAAAATGATGAACTCATCAGAGATGCTGTGGTCATCGTCCCCGCGGTTAGACTCTGCGCATGCCTACGTCAGCCCCGCCCAGCAACCGGTTCGAGCGGCGCCGCGCCGAGACCCGTCGCGCGCTCATTCGCGCCGCCCGGCAGATCCTCGCCGAGAC
>NZ_LGEA01000027.1 GCF_001280065.1 Streptomyces sp. NRRL B-1140 | reverse complement strand
GGTCCAGAGTCTTGGGAGGCGGGCCGGAGCTCAGATGGGCGGGAGGCGGATTTCGTCGTGCCGGGGCCGGTTGAACGCCTGCCACCGTTCGGAGTAGGACAACGCGGCCGCCACCGAGAACAGCCGCACCTCCCCCGCGCCGGCCTTTCCGGGCGCGACGGGCCGGACGGGGTCGGAGTCGTAGCCCAACTTCGCGAAACTGGTCGAGCGGGACGCCGGTCTGGGACTCCACCAACAGGTCGTCCATGTGGACGCCCACTGTGTCCGATTCCACGGGGCCGTTTTCGGGAGGGGCGGCGAGGCAAAGGGCGGGCAGGCAGACGC
>NZ_LGEA01000026.1 GCF_001280065.1 Streptomyces sp. NRRL B-1140 | reverse complement strand
GTTGTCGAACTTCGACTTGGTGACGGCGTCGTTGACGTTGATCGCCGGGAACAGCAGGACACCGTCGCGCTGCATCTCGTACAGGCGGTGCACACCGGTCGTGGTCTCCTCGGTGACACCGCGGATCTCCGAGGACAGCTGCGTCCACTTCTGGGGGTTCTCGCCCAGGGTGCGGGTCAGCAGCTCCAGGATGACGCGGTGCTCGTCGGACTCGGCCGTCTCCGGCGAGGGGACCTTGCCGTCCTTCTCGTACTCCACACCCTTGTGGACCAGGAGGGTGGCGTCGCCGCCGTCGTCCAGGATCATGTTGGGGCCGCCGGTGGGGCT